>QHBK01000001.1 GCA_003244105.1 Candidatus Eremiobacter antarcticus
TCTCATTTTAGGGGCGCAGCACCAGCGCTCTCCAAGAGAACAACCACGAGTAAGGGCGACATAACCTTATTGGGTGAGGTCTCGTCGCCGATTCACGCGTACGTGGTCGAGATCCACCCCAAGCAGGGCTGGCATGAATGGCGCTTTTACGATAAGACCACCTATTTATTGATGCGCACCGAGCAGGTCAATGTCTCCAGACGGGTCACCCTGACCTACGACGACTATCACACGGTCGCCGGTGTCACAGAACCGTGGCACATCCACTCAACTGATGGTTATCCGCAAAACGATGAAGACTGGAAGACCACAAGCGACCGCTATGATGTCGCCGTTCCGCCAGCAAGTCTGGAGATGCCCGAGACCAATCACAATCTGGTCCAGTTTCCCGCTGGCGTGCGGACCGTGAAACTGCCTGCGCGAATCATGGACGGCAATATCATCGTTCGACTGACGATCGCCGGTCGCGGCCTGGACTTCATCTTGGACTCTGGATCGAGCGGCATTGCGATTGACTCGGGCATCAGCCGTGAGCTTGGGCTTAAGACCATGGGCCAGTCGGTAGAGACAACCGCAGGCACCTACGTCCAATCGCAGGCCCTGATTCCGGATGTGAGCATCGGCGACATACGCATGAAGAATGTCGTGGTCGACAGCCTGCCCTTTACGGAGGATCAAGCCGCCGGCACAAAAGCGGTCGGGCTGCTCGGATATGACTTCATCGCTAACGCTGTGCTTGCGGTCGACTACGAGCACGGCACTGTTGTCGCGACGGTTCCTGGCTCATTTGTACCGCCTGCAGATGCCTTTGCCGTGGACACGTTGCTGGACGACGGTGTGCCGTTTGCTTCAGTGCAAGTCGGTGAGGCGACCGGAGACCATTTCATCATCGACACGGGAGCCAGCCGAGGGATGATATTCTCTTCGTTTGCTGCCTTGCACCCAGCTGATATCGTCGATCAAGGTCAGGGGCGACAGATCAGCCAGTACTCGCCATTCATGAGCGCTCAGGGCGTCGGCGGCCTTATCAAGATCACACCCATCCAAGTCAAGGTGCTGCGTGTCGGTGGCGTCACGCTCAGCGACTGGCTCATGTTCCAATCCAGCGCCAACCGCGCGTTTGAGGGCGAAGACATAGACGGCGTGCTCGGCTATGATTTCCTGAAGTACTTCACTGTGTATCTGGATTACGCGGATTCGCACATCTACCTGACGCCAAACAGCTTAGCCAAACGCTAAACGCAAGAGGTGCGGTTATTTGCGGCCAATAACGGTTGGAGTAGCGCTCTTTCGACTAGTCAGCTTGGCACCGGACGACAGGCTGCACCGTAATGAGTCCCTTCGAGCTGACTTTGTAGTATTGACGGTATCCCCGTGAGTGCCGCCACTGGTTAGTGGACTCCGAGGCGATCGCCTCGAAAAGGAGCCCACATGCGTAAATCTCGTTTCACCGAATCTCAGATCGTCGGGATTCTCAAAGAGCTGAAGGTGGGATCAAAAGCTGCAGACCTGTGCCGGCAGCACGGCGTCAGCGAAGCCACGCTCTATAGCTGGCGCGCCAAATATGGCGGATTGGAAGCAAGCGATCTGCTGCGCCTCAAACAGCTGGAAGACGAAAACCGGCGGCTCAAGAAGATCGTTGCCGATCAGGCCCTCAACATCGAAGCGCTCAAGATGGTGGCCGAGGGAAACTTCTAAGGTCTGCACAGCGAAGAGCGGCCGTGCAGGCCGTACGTGAGCGATTCCAGGTTGCCGAGCGGCGCGGTTGCCGCTGGTTGGGTGTGAATCGCAAGCTCTTGCACCATCGCAGCCGGCGCGTTGATGAAACGCCGTTGCGACAGCATCTGGAATCGCTGGCGTTGGCGCACCGCCGTTATGGCTTGCCACGCTTGGTCGTCCTCCTGCGTCGCGCCGGCGTGCGTGACAATCACAAACGGATTGGTCGCGTGTATCGCGCGGCTCATCTACAAGTGCGCAAGCGAATCCGTCGCAAGCTGGCCCTGGGAGGAGGCATACCACCAGCTCATGCAACGCGACCAAATGAGCGCTGGTCGGTAGATTTTATCCACGATCGCCTGCGTCACGGCCGCAGGCTGCGTATGCTTACCGTTGTCGACGATTGTACGAGAGAGAATCTGGCCATCGAGGCTGATTACGGTTTCTCCAGCCAACGATTGGTACGAAGCCTTGATGCAATCGCAGCCCTGCGCGGTTATCCGAGCACGCTGATCGCAGATAATGGACCTGAACTTTGTAGCCTCGCGCTGTTGCGCTGGGCGCAAGAGCGCAACGTGCGGCTGCATCACATCGCACCGGGCAAGCCGGTGCAAAACGCCTTCATCGAGAGCTTCAACGGACGACTACGAGACGAATGCCTCAACGAGCACGATTTCACATCGCTGGATCAACTGCGCGAGATCCTTACGCGCTGGCGCGCGCAATACAACACCGAACGCCCTCACAAAAGCTTGGGCTGGAGAACCCCGCAGGAGTACGTTCATGCGCTGACAACTAACCCGGTACCTCAAACTCTCCACTCATTAGTGGCGACATGATGGGATACCGTCACGGGGACAACCGCTTTAAGAAAATCGTGTGTTCTAGGAATGCACCACCTGAGACGCGAGCGGGTAGATCAAAAGGAAACATAACATGGTTCCAAGCTATATCCAAACTCTGCGAAAGCATATTGGTCACGACCTGTTGCTAATACCTAGCGTAACGGGTGCCGTGACGCGGAGCGATGGCAAACTCCTGATGCTAAAGCATTCGGAGACCGGTACCTGGGTGTTTCCCGGCGGCGCATTAGAACCGGGTGAGCGCCCCGCGGACGCTGTATCCCGGGAAATCCAAGAGGAGACCGGCATCTCGGCGCAAGTGACGGGATTAATTGGTGTTTATGCGGGGCCAGAATTCGAGGTTACATATAAAAACGGTGATCAAACAGCGTATATGATGGCCCTTTATGGATGCGAAGTGGGCGGCAATGAGGTTCTTTCGCCCGGAGATGAAGCAGCCGATATAGGATTTTTCCCCGCGAATTCTCTAGAAGAGCTTCCACTTTCGGCTTGGGTGCACGTCTTGTTGGGTGATGTCTTGGCTTGGCTAAATACTTACCGAGTGAGTTAGGCGTGTGCCAGCCGTGCGCCAAAATACCTGGAAAATGGCGGAATACGACGGAACAACGATGTCGGTTCCGTGGGCTTTCCGCACCATTTCATCACCCTCATTGCACCTTGAGACCGCGTGTGAAGCGAGTGCTCTAGCGCTGAGGCATTCGGCCAGCCTTCACGTCCAGAGTGATCAAGGGCCTGACCGAGGGCACACTTTCTTTACATTTCCGCAAGCAAATGTACTACGGGTTGAGGGGCGATTCTTGGCGACCTTCGGCGACCTTCCGTCTCGCTCTACCGAACGCCAGAAGCCCGCAACGTGTCTCAAAGTCTTTACGTTACGGGCTTTTGAGTGGCGACGCTGATCGGGCTCGAACCGACGACCTCCTGCGTGACAGGCAGGCGCTCTAACCAACTGAGCTACAGCGCCACGTTCCAAATGCACTTGGACGAGGTAATTGTTCTCGCCTCCCCCGTCGCCAGACTGACATTGACAATCGCCGCCGGCCGTGAGGATTCGGCGTAGATAATACTTCGATATCGCTTTCGCTTTTGTCCGGTCATTGGTGTCATGAAAGACGATGAGTGCTTGCGTACCATCCGTCAATGCGTGGGCCAACCAACTCGCGCGGCCAGCCTCCTAACCTGACGGCAGCGTCATAAACACCGTCCGCGAAGGCGAGTAGTGTCGCGTGCGGATCTTGGCTGGTGCGAACGCTCTCCCAGGGGAGGCTTATCAGCCCGGCTGAGGCGTTGAATGCCGCTCCTTCGACGCCGAAGGTAGCCGTCGCTATGCCCTCCGGCGGTGGCGATATATACGCAAATAAAGAGGCAGTGTGAGAGCGCTTGTCGCCGAGATCTAAACCAACCGCCACGACTTCGGCCATCATGCCGTTTTGCTGAAAAATCGGCGCCGTGCTCGGCGGTTTGACCTCGCGCCCGTTGTATCGGGCAGCGTAAAGATCGAAGCCGCCCCACATGATCCCTACTGAGGATCTCGGCCCTCGATAGGAAGACTGCCAATCGTTCAACGCGCGTGCGGCGCTCGCCAGGGCAGCCCACACACGGCGAACGACCATCGCATCGTACGCCCGCGTTTCCCGATCGACATCCAGATGCGGCGCGTCTGGAATCTCGGTTTCCACAGTCGTCCGCGGCGGAGGGATCCCAAGGGGCGCTACTGCGTCGACAAACCGTTTGTAAAACTCGGCGACCGA
The DNA here is from genome assembly GCA_003244105.1 of Candidatus Eremiobacter antarcticus. Classification (GTDB taxonomy): domain Bacteria; phylum Vulcanimicrobiota; class Vulcanimicrobiia; order Eremiobacterales; family Eremiobacteraceae; genus Eremiobacter; species Eremiobacter antarcticus. The sequence continues at coordinate 4,331 of QHBK01000001.1, forward strand.
GCCCGAAGCAAGCGGAAGCGCGACGCGTCCGGTGGATGCCACCACCACGACCTGATCGTCGAGCAATTCGTAGTCGACGCGAAACATCACATCACCGCACCATAAGGCCGGCATGGCAAAGCCTCGCGGCCTGACAAAGAGAGGGATGCTGCCCCAATTCGGTTGGAACGGCTGATCGAGCGTGTACTTGCCGCCGATTTGCGCCAGCCGGTGAACGTATCCACTGTGGGCTTGATGTCATCGTATGGTAGGCTCGGCCACATATCGGGCAGCGCGGTGTTCGGCTTCACGGTTTCACACCTTCGTTGGACTTTGATCACTTCAGATAGGGCTGGAGTTGGCCGACGAACTTATCGGTATTGCGAATGCTGCGGACAACAATGGTGATCGCTTCTTTCGGATAGCCGGATTCCAAGGTGATCGTGTAACCTGTGAAAACATCACCCCCGTCGTCTGCACCCCAAAACAGGAAGTTCTGATCGCTGAACCAGAGCAGCTTGGTCATAAGACCTGTCGGATCGGATGCCTTGCGGATGTTGATATAGCCGCCCTTGGAATGCGGATAAATGCGAAAACCGATGGTGTTGCTTTTGGTTATGCTGATCACTACTTCGAGCGAATCCGAATACGTCAATCGATCGTCGATGGAAGCGACGAAGTTGTACGGGTTTTTCGTACTTTGCCGAAAGGTCGCTCCCACATCTGAGAGCGTTCCAGCGGCCGTCAAGGTATCATGCAGCGCATCCCTCGTTTCGTCCCTCGTCATCGCATGCGCAACTGAGGTTGTCGCCACGAACAGGACGAAACACACCGCGATCGATCGGACCAGGTTTCGGTTGACCACTTGAAGTTCTCCAACCATAGGAGTACCAAGAATGCGCCCTCAGTGTGGCGACAATCCCTTCACACGCACAGGAAGAAGCCCTTTCCTTGGTGCGGTGGTGGACGGCTACGCCAACTTTGTTTAATAGCTGATCTCCGTAGGCAAAAAGTCTCAAAGGACATGGCAGACGCGCTCATTCGGCGCTGCGCACAAGGTCACCCATAGCGAAGCTGCTAACGCTTGTCGCCGGCCGATTACTCAGCACCGCTTGGAGGGCTGACAAGCGTGACATTTGCTTCGGGTCTTCGCGTCGCTATGGTGTGCGGCTATCGGCCCACCCCGGCCGGCGGCGGGACCGAAAAATATGTGTACGAGCTATCGGCCGGTCTGCTGCAACGCGGAGTCCACGTTGAAATCATTTGCGAGGATCGTCCCTTTCTGCCCGATGCCGAAAACCTGCTGGCGAAGAACATCGTCGGCGTCTCCCCGTACGCATTGAGCGGAACGAGCGGGCCAGACCGCTACTGGGAAAAGTCCCGTCAGTTCGCTCATGCGATCCAACCTGCGCGCTACGACCTCGTGCATTGCCACGGCCAATATGGCTATCACACAGCGTTGCGTTGGGCGCAGCTGGCGCGCCGTCCGCCGCTGATCGCGACGTTTCATCTCACGGCCTTGGGACCAATCCAACGCTATCGTGCGCTGGGTCTCAGCGAACCCGACGAGGCGCGAGTCGATCGTACGGTCGCAATCATGGAGGAAGCGATGGGCCGGCTTGCCGACCGCTGCATCGCCGTCTCGCAGGGAGTCGCCGACGAACTCGTGGAGCTGTACGGCGTGCCGTCCGATCGCGTCGAGCCCATCCATAACTGGTACGATGCAAACGTCTTCCGGCCGATGGATCAGCAATTCGCCCGAGCCGTACTCGGACTAACGCCCCGCCGCCAGTACCTTCTCTACGTCGGACATTTCAACATGGCGCGGGGCAAGATCATGGCCGACGTTCTGCGCCGCTTGCCTAAGCATATAACGCTTGTGGTCGTGCATCATGAGACGGACAAAGCCATCGTTGAAGAGTTCGGCGAACGCGTCAAATTCACGGGCCACTTGGGGCCGCGAGAGATGGCGCTGCACTACTGCGCTGCAGACTTACTATGCTTCCCCGCGCTGTACGGCGGCTTCGGCCTCGTGCTCATCGAATCCATGGCCTGCGGCTGTCCGCCGGTGGTGTTCAACTATTCCGCGATGAACGAAGTGGTGACCGGCGACAGCGGTTACATGGTCGAGGAGCCGTCGGCGGCTGCCTATGCGGCCAAGATCCAGCTAGCGCTCGCAGAGGGATCCGCAAAGAGTTCGGCCGCGATGGTTCGCGCCAAGGCTTTCAACATGAAGACGCAGATCGACGCCATACTCGACGTCTATCGCGACTGCGTGTCACCAGTTTCGACGCTCGCCCGCTCGGTCTCCTAACGAGCTAAATCCAGCGCGGAAAGTGGTGCAAGGTGTACCGGATGTCTCGGTTGCGGTCGCGGATCTTCCGCGCCGGCACGCCCCCTACGAGCGTGTACGGCTCGACATCGCGGTTCACGAGCGACGCAGCGGCCACGTAAGCGCCTTCTCCGACCGTGACGCCGGGAAGAATCGTCGCGCGCATCGCCACCCAAGCGTTGTCTTCGATGACGACTTTTCCGATCAACCCTTCCGCCGTGGGAGAATCCACCGAGTGGCTGCCGCCGATCGTGAGCACTTCGCCTGCGATGTTGACGTTGCGGCCGATCGTCAGGGTGCCGCGACCGTCCAGCGTGGTGAACGGCCCGATGATGCAGTTAGGCCCGATCGTGATGTCGCGTGCCTGCAGCACGAACGCGCCCATCATGATATTCGTCGTGGGATCCACCTTCACGCCGGCCTTTCTGTATAAGGCCATGCGGACTTCAGGGTACGGGATCTTGTTGACGAACGTATTGAGGAGATAATCGATAAAGAGCGAGTCGTCGAGCCGGGGCAACCAGTGATCTAAAGCACGTCTAAGTTCGTCCGCCCCTTTGCGCCGCTGCAACAACGAGACCACGCCTGCGATCGTCGCGGTGAGCCCGAGTCCTGCGAGTAGTTTCCAAGCGCCATCGCTTCTTCGTTTCATGGCGCTCCCCCATTCGGGCGAACGCCCCTGCCGCCTCCCCCTCTGGCTGCTTTTTCTACCTGTGGCTCGAGCTGAGCGTCGTGAGCGCTGCGCGGATCTGCTTTTCGGACATCTCTCCGACGCGATGCACCGTGACGGTGCCATTGGGCGCGATGAAGACGTGCAGCGGTAGACCGGCAACGCCGTAGGAGCCGCCCATGTCGCCGCTTTCGTCCAGGACGATGCGATACTGCAACCGGTATTGATCCGCGAACTCCTTCGCTTTGCCTGGGGTCTCAAGCTCGTCCACGCCTATGACGACGACGTTGCGCTTGGCAAACTCGCGCGAGAGCTTGCCGATATAGGGAGCCTCAACTTTACACGGCCCGCACCAGGTCGCGAAGAAATTGAGATAGACTCCTTTGCCGCGCAACGACGCCAGGCTAAGGGTCCCCTTGCCATTCACTGCTACGGGAAGATCGAACGCAGGCGCTGGAGAGCCGGGCCGCGGCGGCGCAGCTGCAGTGGCGACGCTGCCGGACAGCAATAGCACCGCACCGACAACAGCGCCGACGCGAGCGTACCTCACGTTTGCGGATGCTCCTTCAGCCACTCATGAACTTTGCTCACGTTTGTGAGCGGGCTCCAGTCGAACACGCTGTATCGTACCGTGCCGTCGCGCGCGATGACAAAGGTCATCCGCTTGTCGAGCGCCATCTTGCCGACGCCTATCACCGCTCCATATGCCTTCGCTATGCTCTTATCGGGATCGCTGACGAACCGCTGCGGCGCCCGACTCTGACTTTGAAACGCTGCCAGCACCTTGATGTCGTCGGGCGAGATGCCCACGACTTCAGCGCCGAGCTTGTGAAAATCCGCCAACCTGGCGGCATACGCTTTCGCTTCGATCGTTCAGCCCTGGGTGAAGGCCTTGGGAAAGAAGTACAAGACGATCGCCCCCTTTGAGAGAGCGCTGCTGAGGCGAAAGCTCTCAGTTTTCCCCGCCAGCGTCGACGTGGCGTTCACGGCCGGCGCTTTGTCGCCGATGGACAACGCCGCCGCCTGCATGGCCGTCAGCGGCATCGCAAGCAATCCGAGCGCGGCCGCCCCGACATATCTCCATAATGGTTTCATGTTGCTGCCTTCCTATCGCGCCCCGCTTGACAGCATTCAATCAGTGGATGAGCGGACCTGTCTGCACGACCTCAAAAGCGCTTGCCGGTACGGTCTTGAGTTGGTTCAAGTCGTTGTCGTTCCAACTGGCGTTGGTCTCGCCGCTGATGAACCAGTCGGAGCCGTTATCGGCGACCAACATGCCGTATTTCTTCAACGCGACCAGCACCACTTTGGACTCGCCGGTGAAGCTTGAGATATCAAAGCTCGCCTTCAGACGGACGCGCAGGCCCATCGGCGGATCGTTGGCGTCGAGCGAAGAGCTGGCATAGTGGGTCGCGGGATGGATAAACGCCTTCTGGGTCCGATTCACGGTGAACCGCAGCGCGTGAAAGATCGCGCCTTGCTGCACTTCGTACAAGCGCGCGAGTCCCGGAAAAATCGGCAACCCGGCAGCGTCTGCGGACGTCCAGTAGTTCGGACGCAGCGCATCCGAGTTGAGGTGAAAGATCGCTCCGGCGCCTGCGTTCCAGCCGGGCCCGACGTAGTATGACGAGTACGTCTCGTACAGCACGCAGTTGTCGCGATCGATGACCAGAACGTGGCGATCGCCAGTAGAGCCCGCACCCCCCTCGACGGGAGCATTCGACGGGAACGGATACGGACCGGGATCGCTCTCGTCGGCGTAGGTGAACTGCATGGGTACTTTGGCCTGGCTACCTGGCACGGTGATATAAGGAATCCCATAGGTGGGATTCGACCCGAAGTCTGGGTGCAAATGCGTCGTCGCCCCGTTCATGTGGGCCATGTAGTTGGCGGAATTCAAATCGACCGGAAGTTGCGAGACATCTTGATTCCAGGGATTGTCGGCCGGGAAGACTGCACAGCCGGCGATCATGGCTTGGCCTCCGGGCGAGCTCGGCGTGGGCGTGGGAGCCGGTGTGGCCGTGGGGACCGGCGTCGCACTCGGTGCGGGCGTTGGCGTCGTCGTGCTAGGAATGGGCGTCGGGGACGGGTGCCTTCTGCGGGTTGGCTCTGAGCTCGCGGTTGAGCTGGAGGTGGGCAGCGCGGACGCGCCGACCGCGGGGGATGCGTTGGCGTTCGGCACCGGGTTCAGACCGAAGCCGGACGGCCCGGAAATTCCGGACCCTCCCCCCGCGCATGCCGTCAGAAAAAGCGCGACACTTGCCAGCGCGGAGAACATACGAATAGCCATAGTACTTGGGTCGGCCGGCGAGAGGGTTTGTCCTTTGCCACGCGCCGAATTGCGACGACCGACACACGATAAGAGGCGCTGTTAGAACGCGGCGGGCTCCCGCAGCGCAGCTACCGCTTCTTCATCCGGCTCGACTGCGACCTCGAGCTGGCGCTTGAGGTGCCGCTCGTGATAGCGCTCCATCCAACCGACGAACCAGACGTAGATCACCGGCACGAGGAACAGCGTGAGCAGCAACGAGCTCATCAAGCCTCCGATGATCACGGTGCCGATCGATTTGCGGAACTCGGCGCCCTCGGTGATGCCCGCCGCCAGCGGCAGCATGCCGAAGATCATGGACATCGTCGTCATGACGATCGGCCGGAAGCGGATGGCAGCCGACTCACGCATGGCGTCAGCGACCGACAGGCCGCGCGTGCGCATGGTGTTGGCGTAGTCCACGAGCAAGATGCCGTTCTTCGCCACAAGGCCGGTCAGCATCACGATGCCGAGCATCGAGAAAATGTTGAGCGTCTGGCCCTGGAAGTAGCGCACATCCGGGAACGCCTTGTGCAGCAGGTTGACAATGGTGAGCAGCGTCGAGACGCCGATGAACGCGAGCGGCACCGAGAACATGATGATGAACGGCGTGAGGTAGCTGCGGTACAAGATCACGAGCAGCATGTAGATCAACAAAAACGACGTCAGAAGCGCGATCCCGATTTTCTGCATGGAATCGGCCAGCAGCTGGCTGTCGCTGCCTTCTTGCGTTTTCAGGCTGACGCCGTCGGGCAAGAACGTGGGTGATTTTAGGGCGGCATCGACGGCGCTCGTGATGCGGCTGATCGGCGCGCCGTTCTTCGTATCCGCGCTCACCGACACGATGCGCTGGCGGTCCTCGCGGTTGAGCTGCGTGGGCTCGCTCATCCACGTGAACGAGGCCACGGATGCCAGTGGGACGAGATTGCCGTTGTTCGAGCGGACGGCTACGGTGCGCAGCTGCTGCTCTTGGTTGCGCGTTTCAGCCGGCAGCTGCACGTAAGCGTTGACCAGACCTTCGGGCATGCGCACCTTGGTGGCGATCACTCCGCCGATGGACGCACGCGCCGTTTCCGCCGCTGCTTGGGGCGAAACACCAAGCAGCGCCGTGCGATTCCGATCGATGTCGATCTCCATCCGCGAGCCCGCGATCTGGGTGCTCGTCTTCACGTTGCCCGCGTCGGGGTTCTGCGCGATGAACGCACGGAGCTTCTCGGCTCCTTTTTCAACGGCTTCGCTCGATGAGCCCGTCAGCGTGTATTGGATGGGGGCCTGCCCGCCGTTCTGACCATGCGCCGCCTCAATACGTCCGCCCGGAACGAGATAGCCGAGCTTCTGCGCATCCGTGATGACCTTGTCTTCGTTGTGGCGCTTCGCCTGATTCAGCGTGACGAATATCTCGCCCACATGGCCCCCGCGCACTCCGCTCTTATGACCGGCTGTGGCGTTGACGCTCTCAACGCCGTCCATCTTCTGCAGCGCGCGCTCGAGCCGTACGATGCCGGCGGCGGTCGTGCCGATGGGCGTCCCGGGGGGATAGGTCACATTGATGATGGCGAAGCCCCAGTCCGTCGTGGGCTGGAACTCGAACGGGATGATCTGCAACGCGACTGGGACGAACGAAGCCAGCACGAGCGTCAGCGAACCGACGACGACGATCCACGGGTGCGCCAAGGCCTTTGGGAAACCGCCGTCGTGATACGCGCGGCGCAGTTGCTCGAAGCGGTCGGCAAACCAGTTGACAAAAGCGTTGAAGAAGCGCGCGATTTTCGACCCGGAGCGGGAATCCAGCGGCGTATGCGCCGGCCGCGGACGGCGCAGCAGCGCCCACTTGGCAGCCAAAAGCGGCGTCAGCGTGAACGATACGAGCAACGAGAACATCGTGGCGACGACGATGACCAGGCCGAACTCGTGCAAGAACTCGCCGACGATCCCCGACATGAACCCGATGGGGGCGAACACGACGACGTCGACGAGCGTGATCGCGATGGCCGCGTTGCCGATTTCCGTGCGCCCGTCTATGGCCGCCTCGTCAGGAGATTTGCCCATCTGCCTGTGCCGGGTGATGTTTTCAATCACGACGATGGAGTCGTCGACCAAAATGCCGACCGTGAGCGACAGCCCCATGAGCGACAGCACGTCGACCGTGAACCCGAGCGTCCACATGACGAAGAACGTTGCCAGAATCGAGGCGGGAATCGCGATCATGACGACGAGCGCGCTGCGCCAGATGTGCAAGAACAGCAGCAAAACAATGGCGGTCAGCAGGATGCCTTCGAAGAGGTTTTCGAGCACGCCCTTGATCGAGTCGTGCATGAAGGTGTAGTCAGCCTGCAGCTCCTTGAAATGCAGCTGCGGATATTTCTTTGCGAGCTTCTTGAACTCGGCGCGCACGGCGACGGTGGTGTTCTTCGTGTCGCTGTTCGCGTCACGAACGACTTGCAAGATGACGCCGTTGGTGGCGTTGTATGTGGAAATGCTGCGGCGGTCGGCGTACCCATCGACGACCCGCGCGACATCGCCGACCTTGACTTGACCGTTGCTGCCGCCCGGAATGCTCAGCGGGAGAAAAGAAATCTCACGGGGGTCGCGGATGTCCGCGCGCACGCCAACCGTCGATTCCCGGAATGATTGATCGAGCCGCCCGCCCGGCAAGCTGACGTTCCCCTGACCGACTGCTGCATCGATGTCCAGCAGCGTGCCCCCGATAGACTGCAGTTTGCCCAGATCCGGTTCAACCGTGATTTGCCTGATGAACAGGCCGCCGGCGGACGCGCCGCCGACACCTTTGACCGCCCGCAGGTCCGGAATGACCTCGTTGTTGATGATGCTCGACAAAGCGCTGGGCGAAAGACCGGGACCGCTCACCGCCTCGATGATGACGGGATCACCGGAGGTATCGTTCTTTGAGATTTGGGGCGGGTCCAAATCGGAAGGCAAGTTGATGCGCGCGGCATCGACCGCTTGCTGAACGTCCGTAGCCGCGAAATTGACATCGGTCCCGAGCTTGAACTCGACGTCCATGAACGCGATTCCGTCTTCGATGGTGGTGCTGACGTGGTTGACGTGCGAAACGTCCTGCAGCTGATCCTCGATGGGGCGGACGATGAGCCGTTCCATCTCTTCCGGGCTGGCGCCGGGATAGCCCGCGACCACGCTGACGTCGGGGAACTGGACGCTCGGGTTGATGTTTTGCCCCATCGTCCGGTACGCGATGATGCCGAATACCGCCACCGCCAAAAAGAATAGCGTGACGATAGTGGGATTCTTAATAGAAAAACGCGTCAACCACATACGGGGGATTATAGCAAACCAAACATCGATTTGTTACAGCAAATCGACGGATGTCGCCTTAAGCCCCCGGCCGCTGTGCGTTCTTAGCTCCCGGGGACCTCGGTTGCAGGGGCTTCGCCGCCCTCGGGCGGTTTATGGGCCGGTGCCTTCAGGTCGTAATCCTGGTCGAGATCCTCGTTGTCAGTCTGGGGTTGCGGGGGGCCGTCGGGCTTGAAGGGCTCGCCTAAATCGTTCACGGCTTTCTCCGGGGGGTCGTGCAGTGGCATTTAACTCTTACCCCAGGTGGCGAACAATCCCACCGCGGCGGCGAACATCACGGCGGTCGTAGCCCATCCCATCAGGTTGATGCCGCGGCCGTTGATGCGGTTGCCCATGATCTTCTTGTTGTTCGAGATCAGCATAATGAAAAAGAGGAGCACAGGCGCGAGCAGCCCGTTGATGACCGCCGTCCAGTACAGCGCGGCGATGGGATTGATCCCCATGAAGTTCATCTGCATACCGATCAGCATCGAGGCCGCGATCACCGTATAGAACTGCGGAGCGCGCGTCGGATGCTGACCGAGCCCAAACTTCCACCCGAAGGCCTCGGAGAGCGCGTAGCCGGCGGAACCGGTGAGTATGGGAACGGCTAAAATGCCTGCTCCGATGAGGCCGATGGCGAGCAAAAGCTCGGAGCCGCGGCCGGCCAAAGGCTCCAAGGCCTTCGCAGCATCAGCTGCCGATCCAATGGTGTGATGGCCGGCCTTGAACAGCGTGGCCGCCGTCGTGAGTATAATGAAGTACATGACCAGGTTGGAGAAAAACATCCCGATGTTGATGTCCCAAGCGGCATACCTCAGCTCCGAATCAGTTGTCCCACGACGCTGCCACAACGCCTTGCGGCCCATTTCGACGTCTTCTTCCACTTCTTGATTGGTCTGCCAAAAGAACATATATGGGGAGATGGTCGTGCCGAAGATCGCCATCAGCGTGGTCAGGTACGCGGTCGTGAAACTGATGTGAGGAACGAACGTGCCGTGCAGCACCTGCGCTGCCGGCGGGTGGGCGAAAAACGCGGCTCCGATATAAGCGAGCAACGCTAAGCTCAGCCACTTGAAGGTCTTGGCAATCGTGCGATACGAGCCCCATACTTGCAACGCAAGGATACCCAGACCGATCGGAACGATCAGCGATACAATGGGAACTTTTGGAACCAAGAGATTGACCGCTGCGGCAATCGCGCCTATGTCGGCGCCGGCGTTGATCGTGTTCGCGATGACGAGAGCAAAGATGAGGGGGTAGACGATCGACGTCGAGTAGTTACGGCGCAACACGCCTGCCAGCCCCATGCCGGTGACGAGCCCGATTTTGGAGCAGATGAATTGCACGGACGCCATCATTGGGAACGTCAGCAGTGCAGTCCACAGCGTTGAAAAGCCCAGCGTGGCGCCTGCGACTGCGTAGGTGCCGATGCCCGACGGGTCGTCGTCCGACGCGCCGGTTATCAACCCCGGCCCCAAAAGTTTTACGACGCGCCTGACCGGATGCGACTCGGCTTCGATGTTGGCTTCGCGCACGCCGATCACACGCGCCGGCTTTACGCTTTCGAGATCATCCTGATTGGAGAGATCGGGCGGCATTATCCGGCGCTTTCGCCACGCATTCCAGTCGCGGAGCGTGGAGACTGCTCTATAAAAAAGGGGCGGGCATCGCTGCCCGCCCCCACTTGAGGAAGGTTCAAATCGTTTTTCGGCCGCTGAGCAAGTTGACGATGAATAAGATGACGGCGATGACGAGCACGATATGGATAAGCCCACCGCCTATGTGCATGAGAAAGCCGATGAGCCATAAGACGACTAAGATGACGATGATGGTCCAGAGCATACTTCCCATTGTGACCCTCCACGGAATGCGTACGGGCATAGGTCCGATTAGATGCTATTTACCCTTTGGGCAGAACGACCAAACGGCTTCCGTGTCCGGCTGACGTCGGGTTGGCCATCCGTCAAATAGGTAGAAGGTCACAGTGCAGCGCAAAGAGTTCGATTTCTGCGTTCTGGGAGCAGGCAGCGCTGGTTTTGCCGCAGCGACGCGCGCGCGAGAGCTTGGGAAATCCGTTGCCTTCGTCGACGGCACGGGGCCGCTCTCAGGTCTTTGCATCTTGCAAGGCTGCATGCCGGGAAAAACACTGGTGCATGCCGCCGATGTCGCGCGCACCGTCAGAAACGCCGGTTCTGTGGGGATTGACGTCTCGGGCTACACCTTCAACGTCGCCAGGGTTGTGCACCGCAAACAGTGCGTCATCGATGAGTTCGCTCACGACCGCGTCCAAAAGCTTGAAGAATTCCCGATGTTTCGCGGTGCTCCACGGTTCGTCTCGAGCCATGAAGTCACCGTCGGGGATCATGCGATCGCGGCCAAGAAGTTCCTGATCTCCACCGGCTCGGTGATCAACATAGCTGACATCCCCGGGTTGCGCGAGACGGGGTTCTTGTGCAGCGACGACATCCTAGATGCGCAGATCTGCCCCAAAAGCGTTATCATCATGGGCGGAGGGGCAGTGGCAGCGGAGTTGTGCCAATACCTCTTCCAGGCTGGCACCGAGACGACAATTTTGCAACGCAGCGCGCACATTCTCTCTTCCGAAGACTCTGACATCGGCGAATGCCTGCGCAGCGTCTTCGAGCGCGACGGCATTCGGGTGGTGACCGGGGTGCAGTTCCAACGGGTCGAGTCTTTTGAGGGCCGCAAGCGCGTCCATGCCATCGTCGACGGCGAAGAGCAGTCCTTCGTTGCCGACGAGATCTTAGCCGCGCTGGGCCGCCGGGCGAACGTCGACAACTTCGGTTTCGAGGACGCTGGCGTTGAGTACACCCGCAACGGCGTCCTCATGAACGAATATCTGCAGACGAGCAACCCCGACATCTATGCGGCCGGGGACGTGACCGGGATTTGGCGGCTCTTGCACGTCGCCGTCTACGAAGGAAAGTTGGCCGCTCAAAACGCGTTTGGCCCAGAAAAACAGCCGGCGCGCTATGACTTGCAGCGGGCCCGGGTGATCTTCAGCTCCCCGCAGGTGGGAATCGTCGGCCTGTCCGAGCGGCGAGCGCGCGAACAGGGCGTGTGGTACGACAAGGCGACATTTCCGTTTTGCGAGCTCGGGAAAGCCATCGTGATGGATGCGAGGGACGGCTTCGTCAAGATGCTCTGCGATAAAGAGGGAAAGATTTTGGGGATCACCTACGTCGGGGCGGAAGCTTCCGACTTGATCCATGAAGCCATCGCGCTGCTTTATTTTCACGCCAACATCCGCGACGTTCTCGCCATTCCGCACATTCATCCGACCCTGGCTGAGATCCTGACGGCCCCAGCCGAGGAGCTGGCCGCCCGGACGAGCGCTGAGCCGTTCCAACGCCTCGGCTACGCCTGGGGATAAAGTGACTGCAAGTGTGAGCCGGCCTGCGTTGCGAGCGGGTCTCTATGGAACGGGCGCGTTTGGGCGCTTCTTGCTGGAATCGCTTTCGGACAGTGCGAGCATGCGCGTGGAAGCGCTCGCCAACCGCACTGCGGCGCGCGGTGCTGTCGTCGCACGAGAATACGGCATCGAACGCCGCTACGATACGTATGAGGAGTTGCTGGCCGACCCGGCGCTTGAGGCGATCATCATCGCAACGCCGCCCGCGGATCACGGCGCGGCCGCGCTCGCGGCGCTGAGCGCGGGCAAACATATCTTCATCGAAAAGCCTCTCGCCACGACGCTCGAGGCGGCGGATCGTATCCTGGCCGGCGCCGCGGCAGCGCACCGAAGGGTCGCGGTTGATTATCCACTCATGTACACGCCGCTCGTCGAAGGTTTGCGCCAATTCCGCACCTCGCAACTGTGCGGAAAGCTGCTACGCATCTCCGTGGAGAACATCGCGAGCTGCGACGGCTTAGACGACGATCACTGGTTTTGGAACAAGGAGCTGTCCGGCGGCATTTTCGTGGAGCACGGCGTCCACTTCTTCGACTGGTGCGGCGCCTTGGCCGGAGCGGCGCGGCAAGTATCGGCCCTGACGTTTCTCAACGGAAAGCGGGAAGATCGCGTCTTCGCCGCGGTCGACCACGCCGGCGGTGCGTTAGCGACGTATTTCCATGCCTTTGTCACCAGCCCGGAAAACGAGCGGACGCGCGCGGTCATCTCATTTGAGTCGGTGGACGCCGTCGTGGATGGCTGGGTTCCTCTGGTCCTGCGCATGTACGGCCCGTCTGCCGCTGTTGCGACGACGACCATCCGGCGCATGCTCGATCGCTCGGTTGAGAGCATCCCGGACGCTTCGGCCGGCTTCGCGTTCAGTTCGGGCGATAAGCAACAAGCATATGGCCGAGCGGTGCGAGCCGCGGTGGAAGACTTCGCGCGCGCAGTGCACGACCCGAGCTACGTGCCTCGAAATGACGCGACCCGCGCTTACGCCAGCTTACAAGTGGCAGTGGCGGCGCGCGAGGCGGCCGCGACTGGAGTCACGCAGCTTATCGCGAAGAGGGCCGCTAGGGAGTCGATAGCCGATACCGCGAGGGCTTAAGCAAACTCCAAAGCGATCTTGACTTCATCCGGTGCGGGTTTGCCGAGGAGCAGCTTGGGGAGATCAGCGAGCTCCACGCGATCCGAAACGATCTTGTCCACCTCAACCGTACGCTCGGCCAACATGACGACGGCTTTCTCCATCGTGAACGGGTTGATGTTGGAAGCCGCCAGGCGCAACTCTTTTCGGTACAGTTCGTACGGTTCGATGGGAACGGACGTCTTCGCCGGTGCGACGCCGAAGAGCAAGATGTCAGCGCCGCGTCGCGCCAGGCGCACGGCGCTTTGCAGCGCTGCGGGAGCGCCCGTGCAGTCGACCACGACATCGTACGCGGCCGTATGGCTGGCGTGCTCCATCATCTCGGGGGTGTAGACCTCGTTCGCTCCGAGCTCTTCTGCAAGACTGCGTCGCGCAGAGGACGGCTCGGAGATGGTCACGGATGAAGCGCCTACTGAACGCAGCACTTGCAGCATCAGCAGACCGATGCTGCCTGCGCCGAGGATCACGGCGCTCGCCCCTAAGGGCGTGACGACTCGCTCTACCCCATGAATGACGCACGACAGCGGCTCTGCAAACGCCGCATCGCGCAACGACACCCCCGCCGGCACTTTGTACGCTTGTGCCTGCGGTACGACGATGTGCGGCGCCATTGCGCCGGGTCGGGTCACGCCGATTGCTTCCAGCCGCTCGCACAAGTGGACGTCGCCACGCCTGCATGGCGTGCATTCGTGGCATGCGATGTTGGGATCGATCGCGACCGAGTCGCCGGCCACGAATTTATCGGCGGTTGGACCAACCGCCGCAACGGTGCCGGCGAACTCATGACCCAACACGTTCGGATACGTTGCCGGATACGTTCCGTCCGCGATATGCCTGTCCGTGCCGCATACGCCGCACGCCGCGACCTTTAGGGCGATGTCCGAGCCTTGCGGTTCAGCCTCTTCCCAAGCGTCGACTGAGACTCCGCGAGGCCGGCGAACGACGAGTGCTTGCATCGGTTTCGGCATTTGGGAAATCTAACGGCGGACCTTTGAGGGGGCCGTTCGGCGCGTCGGCGCGAACAGGCGCGCGTGGACCGCTTGAGCTTAGAGCGCGGCTATTTTCGCCGTCCATCCGGCGCAGCTGTGTATCTGATCGGCGCTAATTTTTGGCCGAAGAAGAGCGGCCCGTGGATGTATCGCGAGCCCTGGGATGCAGACGGCATCCAACGCGATCTCTCCGAGCTTGCGCAGCTTGGCGCAAACGTCGTCCGCACGTTCTGCTTTTTGCCCGACTTTTTGCCATCTCCGGATGCCATTGACACAACTGCGCTGCAGCGTCTTGAGATGTTGGTCGAGCTGGCCGCACAACAGGAGCTGTGGTCTGTACCGACGTTCTTGGTCGGTCATATGTCGGGTGAGAACTGGGCGCCGGATTGGAGCCTCGGGCGCGACTGGTACACGGACGCGGGACTCTTGCGCGCCAGCGAACTTCTCGTCCAAGCCGTCGTCACGCGCTTCAGCGGCGACGCGCGCATCGCGGCCTATCTCGTGACAAACGAATGGCCGCTGTTCGCGGGCGTGGCGACACCGGCCAATGGATTTGCCTGGGCTGAGCGCATGTGTGCGGCAGTCCGGGGCGCGGACCCGCACGCGCTCGTGTCTTTGGGTGATGGGTCGTGGGATATGATGGCGGGCGAGCAGACGGGTCTCCCCACGCCGGCTCTGAAAGAGACCATCGACTTCGTCGGCCCTCACTTCTACCCCAAGGAAACCGACTCGCTGCGGCATTCCGGATTCGCCGCGTTTGCCATGCGCATGCTGCAGCCGTTCGGCCTTCCGGTGCTCCTCGAAGAATTCGGCTGTTCGTCCGATCAGACGACCGACGAGAACGCTGCGCATTACTACCGCACGGTTTTGTGGTCGGCGTTCGGAGCCGGCAATTGCGGATCGCTGTTTTGGAACTCGCACGACTTTGCGTGCGAAGACAAGCCGCCATACGATCATCATCCCTATGAGCTGCACTTCGGGGTCTTGCGCACCGACGGCAGTCCCAAACCGCAGGCCGAAGAAGTGCGCCGGTTCGCGCGCGTCATGCGCGGCCACGATCCGGATGAATGGCAGCCGCAGGCTGCAGAGGCGCTGATCGGGCGATGCAGTTACTACACCACTGCGTTTCCGTTCGATTGGGGATGGACCAAAAAGCAGCTCAACAACTTGTACCTGCAGGCGTACGTGACCGCAAGCCTTGCCGGTCTAAACGCTGCGTTCGTCGATTTGACGTCTCTCGAAGCCTGCCCGGCGACGAAGCTTCTGTTGCTTCCTTGCCTGCAGCAGATCACGACGGAAGACGTCGCGCAGCTTTACCGCTTTGCAGATGGCGGCGGTACGGTGTATCTGTCTTGCGGCGGCGAACCGTGGTTCCCGGGCTTAGCCGATTTCATCGGCGCCAAACCCAATATACGCTATGGCCTGGTCGAACCGCCGGCGGGTGTTCCCATCAACTTGCGCCTTACCTCTGAGGGCGCTGCGTTCACGCGCGCTGCTGCAGGCGAACGTGAGCTGGGGTTCTCAGTGCGAGGAGCTGAGCGGCTCGCGGCACCCCTGCGTTGCAGTCCGCTTGACGCGACGGTGTTGGCCCTCGACAATCGCGATGACCCGGCGCTGCTGCTCAGGCCGCTCGGCAAAGGACGGGTCGTGTTCCTGACGTACCCGCTTGAGTATTACGCTTTGAACGGACTGGAAGGCAACGCAGACAACCCGTTATGGAAGGTGTATGCAATGGTCGCCAAAATTGGCGGCGTTCGCCCTCCGATTTCCACCGGCGTGCCCGATGTCCAGTGCTTTGTCCGGAGAGCCGTTCGCAAGCCGCCGCGCCAGCGTATCCTGTTGGTCAACCACGCATGGCGCGACGTTCAGGCTAACCTCACCGACGGCGAGGGGCGACCAGTCCGGGGCCTCTCCGATGTTGAGTCGGGGGAGCAAGCAGCCAGCGCAAATGTGCGCCTGGGGCCCAAGGCGGTGCGAATCTTCGAACGCACCCTGTAAGAGCTGGCCCATAACGAGAGCGGCCGCAAGTCTTGCAGCCGCTCTTCATCGTAGGTGCGTTCGCTATTCGCTAGAGATCGCTCTCGTCAGCTTCCGAGACACCGCCAAGATCTTCTTCGTCCAAGGCCTCGTCGGACAGTGGCCTCGTTCCAGAGCTTGGCCGTTTGCCTGTCGCAGTGCCACCTGCGGATCCCACGCCCATGGTGGAACCCGAGAGCCCCGGCACCGACGTGCCGGAAACGCCGGTTGTGGCAGAACCTCCGACGCCGGTCGTCGATGCTCCGCCGGTGAGGCCGGTGGTCGAGCCGGCGATGGTCGAGGCCGTTCCCCCTACGCCCGACGAAGCCGTCCCAGCGCCGGTGGTCGTGCCGCGGCTGCTCTCGGTCCCGTAATCGGTGGCCGAGCCCACGGATGTATAATCGTCGCTCATCGCTCCCGCCGCACCGTAGCCGCCGGTTGCGGATCCGGTTGTGGATCCCGTTGTCGCCCCAACGCTTTCCGGTGGAAGACCGGAAAAGTCGCTGCCGCTGCGATCTTTCGTCTGACCGGTGGTCGTGGCGTTGCCTGCCGAGCCCGCGTCATAGGGGTCGCTTGACGTGGCAGCCAGACCACTTGAGCTTCCTGACGCGCCGGCCGAAAAATCGCGATCTCGCTGCGAACCCAACGTGTCGGCAGGGGTTGCGCCGGTCGCACCCATGCTTGCATCCTGGGCTCGAGTCGTCTTGCCCTTGGCCGCTGCGCTGTCGCTGTGGAACAGGTAGTCGGAAGATTCGGGATCCAAAGCGCCGGGCGGTGCTCCCGCCACCATGGCCGCGAAGTTGTCGAGGTCGCGCTGCAGCGCAGCTTCGAGCGATTTGCCGGCGCCAAGCGCCTCGCCAATCGCGCCGAGAACACCCGCGGGCGGATCGTAACTGATTGTCACGTCCACGCGCGTCTGGTTAGCGCCGGCGGGGCTGAAGCGCACCGCGCCGCTGTTCTTCAAGCCGTTGGTGGAGCGCCAGCCGATCTGTTGATCCTCGATCCAGCCCTCATTCACCGCATCCCACTCGTGCTTGCCCACGACGTCGGCAACCCAATGGCTGCGCTGGTCGTCGTAGTACGTGACTTCCTTGATATGGCTCATGAATTTGGGGTAATCGTTGAAGTGTGAAAAGAGCTGGTACACCTGATGAACCGGAGCGTTCACCGTCACGGATGCGTGGTGTGCGGCCATATTCTTGTCTCCCGTGGCTTTGCGCCAAATTGAATGAGCCTCTGAGCCTCGCGGCTCTGCGACCACGTACCCTGAGGTGGGGGAGGGCAAACGTCTCATTTATCCCGGCGTCTGTGTATGTGGCTCTGAAATGTGGGAGAATGTGACCAGGACCATAGCTGCAAGGAGAGCCCGGTGGAAATCGACCTGACATTGGACATCCGCCACACCCCCGATGTCTCGATCGTCCGCATGATCGGGTCGCTCACAGCGGAGACCTATGCGGCGTTCAGGGACTGCACGGACGGGTTCGACGAGCTCTTCCGGCGCTACGTGGTTGCTAACCTCAACCTCGTCAACGATATCGACGTCTCCGGCTTTTGCAATCTCTTGAATCTAGCCCGCGAGCTGCGCGACAACAAACGGGCACTCGCCATCGTCGTCAACGATCAGACCGCGCGCGAGTCGTTCTCGATGATGGGCTTTGACCTTGTGTGCGCTCACGAATCAAGCGCAGTCGCCGCTTTTCACCAGCTGGCGGTACTGCATAAAGTGAAGCACTGGCCCAAAGCGTCGTAGACATTCCCGCCCCGCTCACGACGCAGCCAGGATTTCGATCAGCTTCTTCGCGTTTTTCACCGCGTGTGCTTGAACGTCGTTGTTGAAATAGACGTAGACTTTGCGCGCGCCGAGCGAGCGCATGTCCATGAGGCGCTGAGCCCAGCCTTTGAGCATTCGATCGCTGTACCTGCCCGTGAAGGGCGCGAGCGAGCCGTGCAACCGGACGTAGCCAAATGAAGCGGTGACTTCAGGAGGCGTCTCGCTCTTCTTCATGTCGTGCGCGCAGAGCGCAACATTGTAGCGGCGTAAAAGGTCGAAAACTGCGCTCGAAAGCCACGACTTGTTGCGGAACTCCAGAACGTGCTGCTGCTCAGGGGCAAGCGTCCGTAAGAAGTCCTCCAGGCGTTGGTCGTCGCGCTCCATCTTCGGGGGAAGCTGATACAGCAGCGGTCCGAGAGCCGCACCAAGACCGGTGGCGGATTTCATGAGCCGCTCGACAGGCTCGGCCGGCTCTTTGAGGCGTTTGAGGTGGGTGAGATACCGGCTGCCCTTGACCGCGAACACGAAGCCTTGCGGCACTTGCTTGCGCCACGATTTAAACACGCTGCGCTTCGGCAGACGATAGAAGCTGGCATTGATCTCGACGGTCCGGAAGTGCTCAGTGTAGAACAACAGCCACTGAGAAGCGGGCAACTTCTTCGGATAAAAGCGGCCGCGCCAGTGCTGGTATGACCAGCCGCTTGTGCCCACATAAAACGGCCCGGTTTGGGCTGTCACGCCACGTTCGCTTGCGGGGCCCTACAAGCGCAAGTCGTCAGTAAAGAGTGACGCCCGTGCGGCGGTAGGCGACCAAGTCGAAGACGTCGCCCATCAGGATGCCGTTGGAAAATGCGAGCGCCGGTTTTTGGGCGGTCTGCGGAAGATCGAAGGCCAGCTGAAATGACGCGTGACCCCCGGCCGGCACACTATGCGAGGTTGGATGACCGTGGTTCAACTTCGCTTGCGCATGCGGTGCCACGCCGTATGTGACTCCCTTGGCATCGACGATGTGAGCGACGCGATCATCCCATTCATAGGGCACCCTCAGAGCGTGATTGTCGAGACGCACGGTGACCAGATAAAAAATGCCGCGGGCACGGACAGCCTCTGAGTCTTCGCCAACCGTTTTCGCCTTGCCCACAGCTGTCACGGTGTACGTGAAATCATCTTGGCGTATGGGAACGCCGAGGCCGACGAAAACCTGAGGCCGCGAAAAGGCGTACACGCACAGATAGACCCCGGCGACGCATAAGAGGCCGCCAAGTCCGAGCAGGGGCAAGAGAACGGCGCGCCGCATAGTTACTTTATACCGCAAAGTAACTTGGTTGTCAATCATCGTTCATATAATGACCTATAACTTCAGATGAGGGATGAGCCCCAAATCCGACGCTTCACTCCAGGAAAGTCGCTGCTGGAAAAGATATTGCTAAGAGCCCGAAGCCGTGCCGTTGGCCGCTAAGCGATGCCACGCCGCAGACGATAATTACGTTAAGGGACTTGGCTCTGCTCGATGGGCACTTCCATCATCGGTTTGAAGGGACGTTTTAAACATGGTAGCAAGCAAGCGTGCGTTAACACTTGGGGCGGCCGCCCTCTGCTGCGCGAGCGCGCTGTTCGCGGCTGCTTGTGGGGGCGGATCGTCCACGGGCACGATTCCGAACAACCCGCCGCCGACTGCTACCCCTCCCGCCCCGTCTCCTACGCCGAGCATCTCGGCCGGCGCAGACACCATCGTCACCTCACAGGGAGCAATCATCGGGCTGGACGATCAATTCACGCCGGCCGACGGTGACACAGCAAATCCAAGTGCTGGCCACGGGCAACCGGTAGACGGCATCACGTGCGATACGACCATGTCGGGAAATTATCACATCCACGTCTACCTCGGCATCTATGTCAACGGCACGCGCTACGCCATGCCGGACACCGTTGGAATGCTGAACCCGGTTGCAGAGCCGGCCGGTGGATTCACGGATGGAGCGCAGTGCTTTTACTGGGTCCACACCCATGATGCGTCGGGAATCGTGCACGTCGAGACGCCGAATGCGGGCGGCGCTCCCGTCACGGCGAGCATTATGAACTTGAAGAACGTTCTGGACGTTTGGGGCATCGCTGCCAACACGACGCATGTCGGCCAATTCTCGGGCCCCGTAGCGGTGTTCACTTCCGGGCAAGTCTATCGTGGTTCGTCGAACAACGGCCTTGTGTCTTCGACGATGTACACTCAGTACAACGGCGATCTCAACACGATCCCGCTGTTTTCTCACGAAGTGATCTGGTTGCTCGTCGGCCCGACGTTCCCGGCGTCGCTGCCGAACGTGATGTTCTACCCGCAGTTCTAAGGCTAGGCCACCCATCGAGGGCTTGGGGATGGTGGGCGAAGTAGGGTTCGAACCTACGACCCCTCGCGTGTGAAGCGAGTGCTCTACCGCTGAGCTATCCGCCCGACGGCCTCATTTTACAATATCTGGTTGCCTTTGGCCTACCAGGGGTGTCTTTTGTGAGACGTAACCTCGGCTGATGTATGCCGCGAGCAGTGAACACGAAGTGATCACCGGCCACCATCTCCTTCGGAATAGGCTCGTTGACAGCCACCGCACGTTGCTGATAGGCATATTGTGGCTTCTGGCGTGGTCCCCACTGGGCAATGCAGCTCCAAGCGTTTCCGATGCGGTTAGCGGCTACATGACTAAAGAGTTGCATTCAACAAACATCCCGGGCGCCCAAATATCCGTGCACTTACGCCACAAGTTGGTTTTCCAGCGAGCCTACGGTATGGCGAACGTGGATGGCCGGATACCGATGAGCCCCGATACAACGATGCTCATAGCGTCCAACACCAAGATGTTCACCGCCTTCGCGTTGCAGTTGCTGGCCCAGGATCATCGCGTCGCCCTGGACGGTCCTATCGCACGATACGTTCCCGAACTGCCGCCGAAAGTCGGGCAGGTCACCCTTCGACAGTTGCTAAGCAACATGGGCGGCGTTAAAGATTCCGCCGCAGATTTTGGATCCCACGATGACTCTGCGTTGGCTGCAGCCATTGCGAAGTGGGACGACGGTTATCTTTTTCACACTCCGGGCGACGTTTTTCGTACTCAAACCTCGGCTTCGATCTCGCGGGATATGTACTCGAAAGAGTCACGGGCATGCCCTATCCGGATGCCTTGAATACGTTGATTTTCAAACCAGCCGGAATGCTGCAAACCCACTGCCAGGCTCGACGTCGCTATCACGTTTCCGTTTGCTGAAGGATACAAAGCGGCCAACCAAACCTTGACAGCGGTGCGACCGTTCCCAGACAATGCTGCAGAGAAGCCCAGCGGAGGTGTCTTCACCAACACAACCGACCTGATGCGGTTTTTGGAAATCGTCATGAACAACGGGACGTGGCAAGGTTTCCGTGTCTTTCCATCATCTGCCGTGGCTGCGTTTTTAAGACCCACGGCCGAGCCGTCACTGAATCGGGATCGCACGACGCAGTATGCCAACGGCCTCAATTACGTCTACATGGGTCCGGAACAGATGCTTCAGCATTCCGGCTCTATAGCGGGGTTCGGTTCGCTCATCCGCTTCGATCCTAAGGCTGGATTCGCCATCGTAATCCTTGCCAACAAGACAGACGGACTGCTGCTCGATACCTTCGACAGGGTAACCAATCTGCTGATTCCAGCAACGGCCGTGCCGCCCCGAGCAAAGAAAACTGGCCTGCCTGTCGGCGACACAGAAGCGCACGAGCTCGTCGGGCGCTACGTGAACGACATAAAGTACTTAGCCATCGACCTTCTCATCACGAACGGCAAGTTAGTGCTTCGCCAAGTCGGGTCAGCGGACGTGTCCGTCGTTTTAAAAACCGGCGGGGACTCTTATTCTGGCGATGGGGAGCCGTTTTCAATCGTGCGTGATTCGACAAACCGAACCAAGTATCTATCAATTGTGGGGCACGCGCTGCGGCGGTCGCCCGTATCCAAGTAGGATCTAAGACACAAACCCCAACGCTACGCGGATTCCATATAACAAGGTCACAACCTTACGAACCATAGCGCCGCGCCTTCTTGATAGCGATCCTCGGGAATTTAGCCGGCATCAGCTCCTTGCGTCCATCGGGCGCCAGTTCAATCACCTCGACTTCTCCATGAGGGAAACGAGCAACAATCTGTAGCTCTCCCCCCATTGCCTCAACATACCGACGCAGGGTGCTCACATAAACGTCAGCGCGATGCTCGAGTTTGGAAACTTCAGGCTGCGTCATGCTTAGGATTTCGGCAAGGGCTCCTTGCGTGAGTTGTCGCGCCCGACGTAGTTCGCCAAGCAACGCAGCACGTTTCCTGCGGTTGGCTTCAACACGCTCGAGCACTCCCGGCTTTGAGCGCGTTGCTCGAATCTCGCTCCACTTTTTTGTCTTCGGCATCAGATCAAACCTTCGTCTTTCAACTCTTTAAGATACGTGACGTAAAGTTTATCGGCGATTGAAACCATTCGTTCGTAGAATCGACCATCTCCCGTCTTATCGCCGCCGATCAAGAGAATCGCACTGCGGCGTGGATCAAACGCGAAGAAGGTACGCAACGGATGCCCGCTTTCTTGCGTTCGCAGCTCTTCATATTGGTGAAACGCGAACCGTGAACAACATCGGCGTGGGGACGCCCCAGCGCTGGTCCATGCTCTTCAAGAAGCGCTATCGAGTTATCTAAGGCCACCTGCTCGTCGGCATCTAGTGATCCATACCGCTCCTCAAATTCCCTTGTGCCTTCCAGATTCCACGACATGTAGCGTTATACCTTTTAGGTCATAGTCTGTCAAGGGTATTCTGGAAAAAACAAACCGCTTATCGGCGCTTTTAAATGAGCGGCTGTTCAGACGTGCGCCAAACGACCCGTATATTACCGACCAGGGCGGGTCGGCACACGCTCCAAGTACCGCTCGACCCTTAATTTCACGAAGTCTAATCATCTGTTGTCGGAGCGAGGTCGCGTGTGAAGCGCGTGCTCTACCCCGTAGCTATACGCCCGAAGCTAGGTTAGGAACGTTTTGCCAGTTCGCTTCTGCCGTCTCCCGTCGATCCTGAGCCACAAAGCCGAGCGCGGTGCGGACTCCGCCGATCACTGATGCAGCGTTGGGATTTCGTTCAAAGTATCCGACGACACCGTCGGGGCGCACGAGCGCCGCGAACGGATCGCTGCATTTCCATGGCCGCCAGTCTGGGCATTCAACAACGGTTAAGTCCGCAATCTGCGTGGCTGCCGCCGCCTCCTCGACTTCGCTCAGGACACGTTGAACGACCAGCGTTGGAGCGTAACGGACCAGCGTTTCAGGAATAGGCGAACGGACCCCAACCAAAGAGCTCTTTCCGCCGATGATGGTCGATCGTCTGTAACGAGTGTTGATCATCATCATAGTACGCATCATTCTTCGGGCCATCGGCCGCACTTTCGCAAGCCGGTTCATCAGGGTTATCAGTGCGTTGCGGACTTTTGGGGCGCTCGTCAAGCCGTTGCGGGTGAGGCCGTCTGTCAGCCGCTCAACTCCATGCTCGATCGTGAAGCGGCGCTCGGCGTCGTACGATGTCAGCAGAACATCGCGGTCTGCACCCCGCAGCGCATACGCTAACTTCCAGGCAAGGTTGTGGGCGTCTTGAATGCCGGCGTTCATGCCCTGACCGCCGGCCGGCGAGTTGATGTGGGCAGCATCGCCCGCCAAAATTACGCGCCCTTTCCGAAACGTGGCTGCATGACGGCGGTGAATCGCGAAGATGCTTTGCCAAATAAGATCAAACTGGCCCGAGCGCCCGCCGAAAAGCGTCTTGATGCGGGGCTGCAAGAATGCCTCATCGATGCTTGCACCGGCTTCGGCCTCGGTCAACGTCCCAACGATGCGCCACTGGCCGTTGGCGAATCGTATGGTGAAGAGCGCCTGCGGGCTGCCCATCGAGATCCGCGGCCAGGGCAGCGTATCGCGTTCGTCGTTGACGCGAATGTCCGCGAGAAACACGTGCACGGGATATGTCTTGCCTTCTAAATGCAGGCCGATCGATTGGCGAACCATGCTGTGCGCGCCGTCCGCTCCGACCGCAAATTGCGCGTTCAATGAATATGCGTCGCCAGAAACCGGCTGCACGCTCACCGTCACGGCGTCACCGTTTTCGATCGCCGCAGTGACGCGCTGGTTGAAGCGCAGCTCGCACATGCCCGTTTCCATGACAGCGTCATAGAGCAGCTTTTCGGTCTCATCTTGGGGCAGCACGACGATAGACGCGTTCGGCGTTTCGGCAGCGAGCGGTGAAACGTCCAGTGAGAACACTGGGTCGTTCGTTTCCGACGCATACGCAGTGATGCGGTGAAGCACCTCACCCACTGCTAAGAAACGTTCTGCCGCGTTCCAGGATTGGATCGCTTCGAGCGTGCGCAACAAGATGATGACGGCGCGCGAGTGCGGCGACAGTTGGGCGTTTTGTTCGAAGATGATGCTGCGCACGCCTTGACGCGCGAGCCCGAGGGCAAGGGAAAGACCAGCCGGACCGGCGCCTGCAATAACGACTGGAATTGTTTTTGCGGAGGTAGCCATGCCGCGCGCACTCTTGTAGGTGAAGGGCAAGGTTCCCGCCTTCTCAAGTTAGCAAGGTTATGCCCTGGCGCCGCGGGGTATATGAGGGCGATGAATACGAGCGTTAGGATAAAGGGAGCCTTGTTCGACGTCGACGGCACTCTCGTGTTGAGCAACGAAGCTCATGCGCAGGCCTGGGTTGAGGCATTCGCCTCTTTCGGCATCACCGTTCCCATCGAGCACGTGCGACCGCTCATCGGCATGGGCGGCGACAAGCTGGTACCCGCTTTGGCGCCTGCGCTCAGCAGCGACACGGGAATGGGCAAGGAGATCGCGGAGCGTCACAAACAGTGCTTTCTTTCGGAGTATGTTCCGACGTTGCGGCCGGCACCAGGCGCTCGCGACCTGTGCCTCCACTTGCGCGATCAGGGGCTGCAGCTATCCACGGCGACCTCCGCGAACGCCGAAGAACTCAGCAGGTTGCTGGAGATCGCCGATGTCAAAGACGTATTCGAAGCCAAAGGGGGGAGCGATGATAAAGATTCCAAGCCGTCCTCCGACGTCGTTGTAGCTGCCCTCGCACGCATCCGGTTGAAGCCCGAAGAGGTGATCATGGTGGGCGACACGCCGTACGACATCGAGTCCGCGCGCAAATGCGGCATCCGCACTATCGCCGTGCGATGCGGCGGCTGGGACGACGCGCGCCTGCGTGATGCCATCGCCATCTACGATGACCCGGCCGACTTGCTCGCCCGTTACTGGGAATCACCGTTCGGCCGTGCTGCAGGGCCCGCCTCGAGCGATGGACCTCGATAAGCGCCTAACCCGCACTCTCCAGTTCTTAGGCATCGTCGCTATCGGCGTTGCCTTGCTGTGGGCGATCGGCTCTGTGCTTTCGCACGTCAAGATCGTGTTGCTGATCCTCATCGGCGCCGTTTTTCTCGCGTATCTGCTGTATCCGGCTGTTCGAGCGTTGCAGGTGCGTCGCTTTCCGCGCTGGCTCGCTATCGCCGTCGTCTACGCGATCATCATCATTATCTTGGGGACCGCCGGCGGCTTCGGCGGTCCGGCACTCGTCGGGGAGGCCCGCACTTTTTCGTCCGAACTTCCGTCCGTCGTGCGCCAACTGCATGACACGCTCGTGCACGCGCACACGTCCGCGCTCTCTGTCGTTCCGATAGAGACTCGTCAGACCGCGGCGGACTACCTCGATCGGGCGGTCCTCGATTTGCAGACCGCGGCGGGCGCCTACACCGGTCAAGCGTTGACCATCGTCCTCAGCGTGGTTTCGGTCATCAGCGGTCTGGTGATCGTGCCGATCTTGGCTTTTTATATCTTGCTGGACTCCGAACGGCTGGGCCAGTCGTTCATCAACCTGTTTCCGGTGGGCATGCGGTCGCAGGTGACGCTGCTCATGCGCGACATCGATGTCGTCTTGAGCGGCTTCATCCGGGGTCAGATCATCGTCGCGGCCTTCGTCGCTTTGGCCGTCACCATCGCCCTGCTCGCGTTCGGCATCCGCTATGCGATCTTGATCGGCGTGTTCGCTGGCCTGGCAGACATGATTCCGTACGTTGGAGCAGTTGCGGGCGCTATACCCGCTGTGTTGGTCGCCTTTCTCACGTACGGGCCCATCAAGGCCCTCTTCGTGGGGCTCGCATTTTTGCTCATCTACGAGCTGGAGGGCCACTTTGTCGCGCCGGGCGTGGTCGGCAAGCGCGTGGGCCTATCGGCACTGCTGGTGATCATTGCGATACTGATGGGCGCCGAGTTTGGCGGAATCGTCGGCATGTTTGTCGCAGTGCCGGTGGCGGCGATCATCCGCGTGCTGTGGCGCCGGATCATCTATCCGCTTGAGGTCGCTCAGGTATCGACGCCCATACCAGCTGTGGAGCCGACGGCGAAGACCATCGCTATCGTCAACGAATGAGGCATAACACACCATGAAATTGTGGACGGACATCGAGAAAGATGTGCTCGCGGGATCGACATGTCTCGCTGAATCCAATGAGTTCGCCGTGTATGCTGTCGGCAACGACACCTATGCTTTAGTGCTGCGCCATCACGGGATGCCGTGGCAAGGCGTCACGCTTTCCGGTGACGGCGTGTTTCGCGTGACGGAGCTGATGGCGGCGGCGAGCCGTTCGCTGTATCGGGAGGTCGCTTCGCGTTTATCTCCGGATCACAAGAGCTGACGGGCCGCTCGTCGAAAACGCGGTGACTACGATGGTAGCGGGCGCGTAGCTCAGGGGTAGAGCGCTACATTGACACTGTAGAGGTCAGAGGTTCGAGACCTCTCGCGCCCATTCGTCAAAGCCTCACGGGATAAGGCTTTGTCCAGGGTAACCGGCTCGGGGATTTCGTTTCGGGGTGTTTCTGCCGCCATTCTGCCACCATTGTTGCCGTCGAAGGCATCGATAGCCGACCGTATGGCGCAATCCATCTTCTGAGCGGCATCAGCCTGCATGTCGGGCAGTACCTCACTGTAAATGTCGAGCGTCAAACGTACGGTACTGTGGCCCAGGCGGCTGCTGGCGACTTTCGGGTTGACACCCTGGAGAGCCATAAACGTCGCGCTTGTTCGCCGTAAGGTGTGAGGTCCGGTTTCCGGAAGCTGAGCATACTTGACGGTCCTCCGGAAAAGCTTCGTGAAGGAGTCAGACTTCCACGGGCTGCCATCGAAGGCGGCAAACACCAAGTCACAGTTCACATAGGCTTGTCCAAGCTCGGTGCGCTCTGCATTCTGCTCCTTCCTATGGAGCTGCAACTTATCCATTACGATCGAGGGCATAGTCAGCGCCCTTCCCTTACCGTTCTTAGGTGTCTTGAACGTGATGCCTTGGCCCTTTGTCTTCACCATCGCTTGTCGTACGAAGAGAGTCCCGCTGTCAAAGTCAACGTCCGACCACCGCAAACCCAGTAGCTCCCCTCTTCGAAGTCCACAGGCGACTAGTAGTAGGATGGGAAGATGTATTCTTGATCCCCGGGTCGATTTCAACAGCTTCGCCACTTCCAGAGCAGTTAAGGCGTGCCTCGGTCGCGTTGTTCCTCGCGGAAGGTCTACCAAAGCGGCGGGGTTATTAGCAATCAGGCGCCACTTCAGCGCGGTTTGAAGAGCTTCTCGGAGCACCGCATGATGTTTCGCGATGGTGGCTGCAGATAACCCACCAACCTGACCATCTAACCGACCTTGCTGTAGCCATTTAGTGTACACTGCTTGGATGTGCTGAGGACCGAGCTTGCTTAGCTTATAATGACCCAGCTTGGGATCCAGATGTTTGGAAATAATATCGGCATACTTTTCAAATGTACCCGCAGAGACCCGTCCTTTGACAAAGTCATCCCGCCAGCGCGCAAGAAATTCTGACAGATTGGCCTTAGAGCTTATGAGCTGGTCCGAGTCGAGGGCGCAACGGAGCCTTGCGAGCTCCGCATAAGCATCTCTCTTAGATCCGATTACTGTTTTCCAAAGGCGCTGTCGCTTGCCGGCTTCATTCCGGTCGCGCTCAATGGCCAGCTGCCACTTGCGCGGACCCCTCGGTCGCACGAACCCCTTCATCAACGCATCTAGAGGTGGCCGCCCGAGTGAGCGCGTTTCACGTTATAGCGTGCTCAGGGCAGTCGCCCGATTGTTTGTCATAGGATGGCTCCCTGTTTCAAGACTTCTATTAACGCCAGTTTTGGCACCTTAATGAGTCTGCCAGCACGAATCGTGCGTATCTTTCCACGCCGCACCACCTCATAAGCGGCGGTGCGTCCGATTCCAAGGATTTTTCTCATCTGCTCAACGGTTAAAACATCGGGAGCATTATCCATGTTAAGGGTTGGTTCTGTCATGTAACCTTCCTCGTGGCTTTCCGCTAACGATCGGCCCATTTGCGGCCGGCGCGAATATTTCATCGAACTAAACTCGGAACTTCGTCGCACCACAAACTTTTGAGAGCCAAGTTGCGCGATTACTTATCGGAATACGGCGCCGAAAGTACTATATCGCGATCGACAATCACATTAAATTCATATCCCGTCGGGACGCGAAGGTTTGGTTGTACATTGAGCTGTCTCTGAACCGATTGGCTAGTTTGATTGGCCAACTGAATTCCCAAACTGCCTGCGACGACCTGTCCGACGCTTGGTGGTGAACCGTTTGACGTGGATTGCTGCGGTTGACTGAGTTGTGCACCAGCACCGATGATGCTGAGTAGGATCGCGCCCTGGAAGAGCTTGCGTGTGTGACCGTTGACGCGGGCATCAAACCCGGAGCGTCCGCCTAAGTCTGTACCTGGCATTGCTTTTAAGTCAACGCTCGAGCCGTTCGGGTAGATTAGGCGCGACCAGGTTACGAGAAGACGAGCCTGTCCATACGCGACTGCGGATCCATATGTCCCTACAAGTCTGGCACCTTGTGGTATAAGAAGGTAGCGACCGCTTGCCGTATCATATACGTTTTGCCTGACCTGCCCGACGATTAGGCCGGGCAGATCGGAATCGATGGCCGATAGCAGGGTTGCTGGAATGACGCTGCCCATTTTGACCTCGAATGGCGAATGGATGACCTTGCTCGGCGCTGAATTTTCGGTCATAGAGTTACTGCGGGAGTCAACCAAAGCGCCGAACCCGGCTACCGCAGACGTTTTGCCATCCACCAAGGCTTCTGCCGACATAGCAGCCTGAACTATCGCCTCCTCCGCGGGATCGGCGTTCAACGCTGGTCGAGCCTTGCGCGCACTAATTGGCTGCTCAATTGCCGGCGGTACGGGTTCGTTTGCGAGCGGTGGAATGACCGGAAAGTTCTGGTCAACGGCTTCCGGCAGCGGCGTGAATGCACGCGGATGTGGCAAAGTGCTTGCAGGTCTGGCTCGCCGTTCAGCGAGCGGTTGTCCGGGAGGCACGACAGGACTTATTATCCGTTGCGGCCTCAGAGCTTGTTTGTTCGCCGGCAAAATGGGGACCGGCACTGCGTCGCTTTGGCTCTGCCACCAAGGTGGCGCTTCGGCGGGAAGCGTCGCTTTTTGCGATCGATCTGAGACCGCTTGAGCCCTGCCCCGGTTATTCAAACTCACTCCATACAGTATGCAAACGACAATCAGAAGAAGGCTCCCTAGCATGAAGAAACCGGCCTTCTTTCCCAGCCGTCCGCCGCTGATGATGTGGCCGCGAATCCTGATGTAACCGTCCTGCTCCAGTTCTGTTGGAGACTTAATGTCCTTTTGTGGGTTACTCATGTCGCTCACGTCAGTTGCCTCGTTCGATAATCGTGCGACGCTGATGTCTTCCCGAACCTTCGACCAACGCTATGGCTTGAGGGACCCCATCCAGGATGAAGAAGCGACCGCGGAAACGATAGTTGACGAGCGTGTCAGAGCCATCATTTCCGATAGCGAACACCGCCGGCATGTTCTGCAATCCTGT
Organism: Candidatus Eremiobacter antarcticus; assembly: GCA_003244105.1. GTDB lineage: Bacteria > Vulcanimicrobiota > Vulcanimicrobiia > Eremiobacterales > Eremiobacteraceae > Eremiobacter > Eremiobacter antarcticus. The sequence continues at coordinate 34,225 of QHBK01000001.1, forward strand.
GGGCATTTCGATGTAGGTGCGAACGCCGTCGTTCATGGCGCCCACGGGCATGATTGTTCGATCACCGTGCATGTGATAGGCGAAGTCCAGCTTCTCGGGATCCACCTGCAAAATGCCAGCTGCATTGGGGAGGGCCGATTTCCCCCGCACATTTTCCTCGATGTGCGCAACTCGTGCGACCCGATAGTAAAAATTCGTATAGCCCTGATCGCTCCGCGGCGTTGAAGCTAGGATGACATAGCAGACGCGTCTATCGGTTGTGATGATCAAGTTTGTCCGCAGCCCGTACTGCGTTGGTTTCACCAAAACGTGGGGGGTCGTAGCGTCGATACCGCTCACCGCCGTATTCAGAATCCAACGTACCGAGTCGCCCGTGGCCATACTTATGACGGTTTCGCCCTGGTCGAGTACAATGTCGCAAACGAAAAGCGGCTGACAGACGACAGCGCTGGACGGTCCATGAGGTTGCTGCCGTGCTCTTGCGTCACCACTGCCAGCGGGGTGTGGAACACCTAGCGCCGCGCCCGAAAAGATCGACAGGACAGCGCCGACCGTGATCATGAGCACGAGTGTTTTGGCCTTCAACTTCGACCTCATAGGTATTCGGTCCATCGAATGTTATGCACGAAGATGCCAAGTGGATTCTTAAACAATCCGGCTTCATCCGACGATGGGTTCAACTCAATCTCGAGGCTGGCTTGCCAGTGTGTAGTTTTCGTAATGCGGCCTTGAAGATCTCGCGCGTCTTCAGCCCATTGGACCTGGTACGTTCTATCGCTGATTGGCAGGACTGCGTCAATAGCGCAGCCTACCGTTCCATTCTGTGCGATATCAAAGGGCGAATTCGCCTTGAAATATTCGTTAAGAATCGTTGCTCCTGAAGAATCGACCATCGCATAAGCTCGAGCAAGAAGTGCTTTCTGAGCGATCGGATCGGAACTCACCGAGCGGACGTCCGTAATCCACGAAGCAAGTTGCGCCTTTATCACTCGTTGATCGACCGCTGCAGCGCGATCGGCCGGCCTTACCGCGACGGCTTGTCCAAGTTTGTCGACCTCCACCACGAAGGGCACGAATTTGCTTTGCGAGGCAAGCCAGATGACGCCGAGCGCCAGAACGGCAGATACAGCAATAGAGCCCAAAGCGGCGTACCGCCAGTTCCGCGCACGAGCGATGTAACTGCCGTAACGCTCGTTCCACTCACGACGTGCATTCAAATATGGGTCCAAGTCAGTTTCAGCCGGCGTCCCAGTCACTGACGTGCCACTTCTTCTACCCGATTCATACGCGTTGTGCAAAATCGGTGCAACGTCGCATTCACAACTTCGGCCATTTCATCATCAGATAGGCCTATGATGACAATGCTCCGCAGCGTTTGTGCAACCCACAACATCGCAAGGTCACGACGCAACGAGTTGTCGCGAGAGGTACTTGAAATTCTGCGGGTGCTAGTTCTGATCTCGCCACGACGGCCAGACGATTGCGTTTCCAACAACAGGCTACTCCATATCGTGGTGTTTAAAGCGAATATGAATGGTTCCACCGGCGGCATCGTTAGGAAAAGTCGGTGTTCGCAGATTGCGAAGCACATCTAGCACGGACTGGGATTTACGCTTCGAAACGCCAGTGAGGCTATCACTCGTCTTAGCCGCAGTGCCCGACGATCGTGAAGGCGGCTCAACGCCGGTGCCGAGCGAATCAACAGCGCTTGGCATTGAGGATGCAGTGGATCCAGAGGCCGACACTTCCTCGTCGGCTGCGCTCTCGGGAGTCGGCGAGCTCTCCTCTTGGGATCCGTCAACCTGTTTCTGTACTTGCGGCGCTTTTGACGAGCCGGCTTTGCGCGAGCCACTAGCTGGTATGACCGCCGCTTCGCGCATCGCATCCAGAATTGTGCCGGGTTGGGGAGCAAAACTACCTGTCGAAGGAGATGTATTGCTTGAGCGAGGGGTCAGCGGTTCAGCAGCTATCCCCGCCCTATGTGTCGGTGCCTTGGCTTCGGGACTAGGTGGCGCACCAGTGATCATCCCAACAACGGGAGACGAAGCCGCATCTTTTACGCGCTGAAGGCTGCCAACGCTGGATGCGACCGCGCCCGCTGCAGTTAGAGATCCAGCCACCATCCCAACCGCGCCCGCTATGGTGGTGCTTGCAGTAGAGGCAGCGGTGCCTAATGTCATCACCGGAGAGCCGTTCATGAGTCCTGCAGCCAAGCCCGGGATATGCCAGCCAAGAAGCATGAACACAAGGGCCGAGCCCGCGACACCAACATAGACATCCGGCGGCGCCACCACCCCTGCCGTGAATAGCGCCGCCCATTTGGTGGCAAGCGTTTCACCTAGACCGACAATCAGATACAGCATGAACAGCTTGATACCGACGCTTACGGCATAGCCAACGTACTTCTCGGAGAACGGCAGCGTCCACCGACTGCCTCCAAAGCCGAGAAAGAATATCCCAGCGCTTACAACGATGTACGATTCGATGAGAGTAACCATGAGTTGACCCGCCACTACGGCGAAGGCGACCACGACCCCAAGAGCGGAGAGCGTTGCGATGAGCACTGCCAACATCGCTGTAAAAAAGTTCGGATTCGTGATCGTCCCGAGCATGCTTTTCGCTAACTGAAGACCATGTCCGAACATGCTGCTCGGATCAAGAACAACCGCTTGGCCGCCAATGGTTGCGCCGGCCTGTGAGAAGCTATTTATGAGGTATGGCATCCAGGTCGGAGCATTCTGAAGCAGGGCTAGAAAAAAGAACACGCCCATGAGCTTGAGCACGAGCTGCGAGATGAAGTCTGAAAGACTATCGCGTTGCAACGCATAGGTGATGGCTGTCCACGCAAGTTCGATCGCAACGAGCGCGAAAAACAGGTGCTGAGCATACCCCAGTGCGGTTGAAATCCACTCGCTGCTTGCCCCCTTATATGCATTTGCCACGTCCGTGAGAGTGCCGGCGCCTGCCATAGGCGTAATCACAGCCGCGTGAGCCGCCGCTGCCGAATACCCGAATGTCGCCACTACGACCGCCACAATGAGAGCGAGCCGCCCCGCAGGCAAGACCCTCGAGGTAGCAAACTGCAACCGCAGACAGGAGGACGCCACTTCTAGAACTTGACCGCCGGGTTACTAGCGCTGTCGATCCAAGCTCTCAATGAAGCATACTGACTCGTCTGAATCTGCTGCTGTGCCGCAAGAAAGCTGGCCTGGGTTTGGATTTGCGCCATTTGCAATTGGCGAAGTTTTTGAAGTTGCTGAACTTGTTGGGCGGCGATCATGTTGCCGACTTGGAGAACTTGCATATGCCCTGCCGCGCCGTCGCTCATGGACTCCAAGGAATACAAGAGCTCATCTTCGCTGCCCAATTGCCGGTCCTGGACATGAGCGTCTTGAAGTGAAGCCTTGATGCCCGCAAGAGAGTTCCGCGCCCATTCTTTATACTGCTGGACGAAGTCCGGCGCACCTTGGAAGCCGGGGTACATCTTGTCGAATTCATTGGATAGGTTTTGATCGGCATAGCTTATGGTTTGGCTGTTGCGCATAATCTGTCGCAACCGTGCCATTTCTGATTGGATCGCGCCCCATTGCCCTTTTGGTATGTTGCGAAGCGCTCGCACTTGTAGCTCGATCTGCTGCAGCTGATAGGCGATCTGCTTAGTTTGATTGATCGTTGCCTTGAGAGTGTTTGCTTGGTTGAGGACATTTTGCACGTAGTTGACCGGATCAAATACCGGCACTGTCGCCTGAACTTGAGTGCAGCTCATCGAAAACCACGCGCATGTGAACAAGACGACAATAATAGAGCGTTTCCGTCTCATCTTCTACTCCTTTCTACCTAGTGTATAATTCATCGCTGCAATTTTACGAGCGGTAACATAGCTAGTTGCGCAGACGCAGCCATGTTTCGCCGGCGTCGGATAATCCGCGGGAATGGAGCCATATGGCCGGCCATACATCGCCGCACGCCTCGATCAAGGATTGCACCGAAGCGATTTCGTCCTTACCGCCGGCTCCTAGAAAGCTAAAGGCGACGTCTCCCAAGTCTAAATCAAAAACGCGTTTGCCCAGGGGCGATAAATAATAGTACTGCCTCTTCGGTAGAGCTGAAGCGATAATCTCGATTTGTTCTGCGGTGACGCCGAGCGCGGAATATCCAGCTGCCACCGAAGGGTTCGTCGCCTCCGGATTCGGGAGCAGAATCTTAGTTGGACAAGACTCCATCACCACATTAGCTATGTGCGACTCGAGAATATCGGTGGGGCTATGAGTTGAGAAAACGACGGCAGCATTGGCCTTACGAAGCGTCTTGAGCCATGCCCGGATCCTCTCTTCGAACAGCGGGTTGAGCAGCAGCAGCCATGCCTCGTCAAGGACAACAAGCGTGGGCTGACCGGTCAGGCGTTCTTCTATTCGATGAAAAAGATACAATAGGACTGGAATGACATTGTTGCGCCCAAGTTCCATGAGGTTTTCCATTTCGAACACCTGGAATGCATTGTCGGCGAGCCCGTCTTGATCCGCATCCAACAGAGTCCCCATGGCTCCGGAAAGAGTGTAGTGAACAAGGGTGTCACGGAGCTCGTGATCCTGTAGGGTGCTGAGAAGATCCGTTAAGCTACGGCCTTTGCTTTCGCCAAGTAACCGCAATGCCGTGGTGAGCGCCTTGCGATGATGTGGCCGCACACTGAGTCCCTGCAGACTAGCGAGCGTCTCAAGCCACTCCGCGGCCCATGCTTGCTCGGATATCTGATCCACTCGAGCGAGTGGATAAAATGATAACCCGCCTCGTTGTCCTGCAATATCGTAGTGTTCGCCGCCCGCTGCCTTGCACAGTATGAAGGCCGAATAGCCCTTATCGAAAGCAAAAACCTGAGCGTTCGAATATCGGAAATGTTGAGCCATCAAAAACGCAAGCAAGGTCGACTTTCCCGAGCCCGTTGGGCCAAGGACCAAGGTATGTCCGACGTCGCTCACGTGGAGATCCAAGCGGAAAGGAGTCGCACCGTTCGTAGAGGTGTATGCCAGCGGAGAGCTGTTCGATGGGTAATAAGGGCACGGGTTCTCTTCAGGACCGGGCCAGATCGTCGTGAGCGGCAACAGGTCGGCCAGGTTTAGCGTATGCATCAGGGGCCGGCGCACGTTAGCGTATCCGTGACCTGGCAGGCTTCCAAGGTATGCCTCAACAGCATTCACATCTTCCAATCGAGCGTTAAAACCGGCAGCGTTGGCCAGTTTGAGGACGTTTCGTGCACTGGTATCCGCAATGGCGGAATCTTCATTCATGATCACCACGACGCTTGTACAATAACCGAACGTGACGGATCCGCTTGAGGCTTCGGCCAGCGCGCTTTGAGCATCGTCCGCCATCGCATCGGCGTGAGCATTTGGGCGGGCGGTGCGACCACCGGCCTGCTCGGCTATTAGGCCTCGAAGGCTCTTACGCCGCTGGAACCACTTTTTTTCGTAGTTGGAGATCTGTTTCTCCGCAATCGTCGAATCCAAGAAAATGAAGCGCGTTGACCAGCGATAAGCTAATGGAAGCCGATGGAGAAACTCGAGCATGGCGGGATGGCTGTACTGCGGATAGCCGACGATTGAAATCGGCCGAATATGCATGCGACCAATCTTGGGCCTTGAATCGCCATAGAAATCTTGGCTTCCTAGAACGCAGTCCAAGTACATGGGCACCGGCGGAAGATTAATGGGATGATCAAGGCCGGTGATGCATCTGTTCAGATGGCGTAAAAGCCGGTCCTCACACCATCGCTGTTCACAGTTGACTCCGGACTGTCGACCAAGCCTAGTGAGCTTTAAGCTTGTGGAAAGTAGGCCCTCGATCTCAGAAAGACTGCTCCTAAAGAACTCGAGTTGTTGTATAGCAACGTCTTGGGCATTGTCCTGAGGCTCGGCAAAGTAGGCAGCAAGTTTGCCTTCGACATCGGCGGGCGGCAGGTATGTCAACGTGAAACAGTACTCGCTTTCGAAGTGCCGACCCGCTGCCTCATACCGCGCGCGCCGTTCCTCGTCGATAAGCCGTGTCGTCCGGTCCGGAAATTTTGAAGTCGTCAAGTATCCCAGGGAGGGCCGACGGATTGCATCTACGTGGGCCATCCAACCGCTTCCGCGCCCCATCAAAGCCGTGTTAACCCGTGCCGAGAGCGCTGACAGTTTGTGACTAGTCGCCGAATCGAGGTCCTCACCACAATAAGACCACGCGGCCAACAGGCTGCCGTCTTTGTTCAAAACGATGCCGTCTTCGATCAGCGCAGCGTAGTTCAGTAAATCCGCGAAACCTTTCGCCCTAGTACGGAACTCTTTCAACTGCAACACAGAAGTATTACTGTTGCTCTGTGCGGTGGCTTAGCGACGCCGTGAAGTGTGCATGGGCCGGATAATAGCTGCGATACCTCACATGGCGTACGTATGTCTTGGACATTTGCGCATCGCGCTTTGCGAGCCGCTGAAGTGCCGCAAGCATCAGGCTCCAAAACACAAGGCCTCCCAAAGCAAAATATAGATTTGCGATGCTGAAGACCGTCATGCTCGCTAAGGTCGCTGAAACGATAACGAGCTCTCGCTCCGCACCTAACACCAGCAACGGCTGAAGCAAGGATTGGTGAATGGGCAGCAACCTCGGATCCTTGGCAGGCGCCTGTGTCAAATGGTTGCACCTGCAAGACCAAGAGCGCTCAGGAATTTTGAACCGAGCACCAAAAAGGCGATTGCGATAACTACCATAAGCGCGCGGCGGGCAAAATGGCTCAAGTCCTCACCGAATACAAGGACGGCACCCGCCACGAACAGAGCGATCAAGGAAATCGCGCTTGCTACAGGACCAGTAAGATCGGCTGCAAGCGTTTGCAAGGGAGCATCCCATGGGAGCGATCCGCCAGCACTTGACGCCGCTGCCTCGTCTGCCGTCGCGCCGTAGGCTAAGAGTGCGCCGACGACGTAGCACCATCGTATATGTGTGCGCTGGAAAAAAGTGCTCAAACATCTCCTCCTGTGGAAAGTGCGGGCAACGCATATCACCCGGATATTCAAGTCGTCTAGCGCTGATATTTACTAAGAACGATCTAACTTCACGTTATGATGGAGCGACAGTGTTCTCGAATTGTGGCGAGATGATGATCAAGTGTAGCTCAAGATTAGTTTGCAGGTCTGCGCTCCGAGCGTAGACACGTCGCGTTCTTCTCTTGTTTGCGCTAGTAGACGCAATGGCGCTCAGGATGACGGCAGGAGCAGCTCGCCCGAATGTTTGACCCTAAGACCTAGTGAAACATCATCCGTTCAAGAGTGCTCACATTCGCAAAGCTTGGTTGCGAAAGCAACTCGGCCAATACGGGCCCTTTTGTTGGCTCTGTGGTTATCTGCTCCCTGACGCCTTCGGCTTATCCGAAGATGGCATCTGGGCTACGACCTTTGATCACGTGCAGACTCGGGCGGATGGAGGGACGTCTGACTACGAGAATCTTCGTTTGGCACATGGAAAATGCAATTACCGGCGGAACAACCGGTGCGTTACAACTGAGCTCATAGAACACATACATGACCTCGTGCCCGGAAATATCCGAAGATTATCCTCCCGCTTAGATCAATGAGTTCAATTCCGTGCGTCCGTTGCTCGCCCAATAATCGGCACCACAGGCCCGAACGGTTGGGTCGCTTGTCGTCTCAAGTACTTGCGAGAGGTTCCAAAACATATCCGGCCTCGGTCCAACCTCTCACCGACACTATCTCCTGAACGCGCCTTCCGCTTGGGGTACGTGCAATCCAAACGACTATATTTACAACTTCAGCGACGAGTTTTGGTTGCGCCGGGACGTTTGCTTCTTGTATGAGCTGCTCCAGGCGAACAAGTGCGGCCGCACAATTGTTGGCATGAATAGTAGCTAAGCCTCCTGGGTGTCCGGTGTTCCAAGCCTTCAGCAGTGCGAGAGCCTCCGCTCCCCGGACCTCGCCGACGACGATTCGATCCGGTCGCAGTCGCATCGTTGTCCGCAGCAAGCGCGTCATGTCTGCATGCTCGCTTGTGTGCAACTCCACGCGGTTCGCAGCGATGCACTGCAGTTCAACCGTATCCTCCAACACGACGATCCGTTCACAAGAGCTGGCGCCGGTGCTCATTTGAAGCAGGAGAGCGTTGGCAAACGTCGTCTTACCCGATCCGGCCGCTCCTACTATAAGAATATTCTTCCTTTCATAAATGGCGTGGCGAAGAACATCTGCGTGCATAGCTCGTAGCGATCCCAACAGAACATAGTCATCTAACGAGTAAACCAAGCTTGCGCGCTTGCGGATTGCAAAGCTCGGAGCTGAGGCGATCGGCGGCAGCACGCCTCCAATCCGGCTTCCATCGAGGGGTAGTTCTGCTTGTAAGATCGGATGCTCCGAGTTCACGACTGAGTTGAGCATCATCGCAACAGTGCCAAGTAAGCTTTCGGCTTGGGCCGGCTTCATTCGATCGCCCGTATCGTGCATACCGCTTCCCATCACGTCGACCCATAATCTACCGTCGGGATTCAGCATCACTTCAACAACTTGCGGGTCCGCCAATGCGCTGAGTACTGTAGGCCCGAGTTCTCTCTTGAGCTTCTCTTCCAGGCGCGCTTGCCGGCGCTGTGCGGCCGATAGAGCATCTTGCACGTTGTTACCTACGGGGGGCCGATGTGGTGTTCGCAGGACACCCTAAAAGTGTCCAAGCGAACACACCGTCTTACGGACGGTTATGGTTACGAAGATGGCCGTAGGGGCGGCGCTATCATCGCGCGTCTGGAAAACCTCGGATCCTCGTAATATCTGATTTTCTTACCGTAAATAGGAGCGTGACCGGCGAGGAACACTAGCGCGTCATCCGTAGGTAGTCGCATCGCTTCATCGGGCGTCAGTAATGGGCGCATAACTTCTTGGTCGGCAGTCGCCACATGCATAAGCGTGCCCAGGCGGCTGCCCGAATAGCTTCTGGTTGGGTTGCGCACCGTCGCGGACCCCGCCATTTTGGAGAGCAACTCCGCTGTTTCCACCTTGTTGGGAGCGAATGCGATCCGAACGTTGCAGTTAGCCATGATTGCTTCGTCTCTTCCGTAGGCGGAGTATAGCTGCGATAGGTCCTGAGAGATCAGAAAGGCCTTGATGCCGTAACCAGCCAGGAAGGCTAGCGCTTCCTGGAACACATCGAGTCGGCCAAGCGCCGGGAACTCGTCGATCATCATGAGGAGCTGGCGTCGGTTACTATCCGTGCTCCTCTTCCCGACATGATTCAAGGGCTGCGCAAGTGCACGCACCGTCTGATTGATAATCAATCGGATTAAAGGCTTTAGACGGTCTTTATCAGACGGGGGCACCACAATGTAAAGGCTCACAGCCTTCTCGGCGCTCATCAGGTCAGTTATTCTAAAGTCGCTCACCTCGGTGTTTCTGGCGACGATTGGATCCCGGTAGAGTGTTAAGAAGCTCATGGCTGTAGAGAGCACGCCCGATTTTTCCGTGTCGGCCTTGTTTAACATATCTTTCGCGCTCTGGGCAACGACCGGATGCGTCGATGTCTGAACGCCACCGGCGTCTTTCCAACCTTTGCTACTCGTCGGATCGTGCTCAGCGTTGAGCATATGCTCAAACATCTGATTCACGTTCTCGAACCTGGGGTCAGCCAAATAGGCAGCAACACCGCGGAGCGTCTTGTCCGGTTCAGAATACAGGACGTGCAAAATGGTTCCGACCAGCAAGCTAAATCCTGTTTTTGCCCAGTGATCGTTTAACCCCTTACCGTCGGGGTCGACGATCATTGTGGCAATGTTTTGAACATCGCGGACTTCATGGTCTGTTCCAATTCGAATCTCGTTGAGTGGATTGAAGCGGGTGCTTGACCCGTCGTTGCTTGTCGGATCGAACTTCAGGCATGTACTCCCGAGCTCTTTATGACGCCAGCCAGACGAGAGCTCCCAGTTCTCGCCCTTGATGTCATTGACTAGAACGGAGTGTGGCCAAGACAGCAGGGTGGGTATCACAAGGCCGACGCCTTTGCCCGATCGTGTGGGTGCAAATACGACCACGTGCTCCGGTCCGTTGTGGCGCAGATACTTAATTCGTCCGGAACGCGGCTCTTCCCAAGCACCCACATAGACACCGTCACTTTGCTCCAGTAGCCCAGTTGTTTGTACTTCTGCTGGACTCGCCCAATGCGCCGAGCCGTATAGATGGCTTCCAGCTCGCACTCCGGCTCCAGAGCGAAAAAAAATAGCAGCCACCAGTGTTCCCAAGCTCAGCCCCACGAACACGATCTGGAGCTGGTGAGCGAAGACGACTTTTGTTCGACGATCCGCGTTGGCTCTATTGAACTGAACGTTCCATGCCACGCCGTCTAAGGGTCCATAGACATGAGCGAAGAGTGGCCTTCCCAACGGACGTTGGAAGGCGAAGGCGCTCGCGACGAATTCCGTCGCTAGCCACATGGTGGAGAGCGCTATCAACAGCCACAGCGCCATCGCCGGGTAAAGCCGGCTCAGAGGATCGGCCGGCCTCTTAGGCAGGGAATAGAGTTTATGCGGACCGACGTTAGATCTCACGCACGCGCAGGCGCGCTGAGCTGCCAAACCCGCTTGAGCTTGGGTCGCTCATTGCTCCGGATCACCCGTGGCTTTACGATTCGACTTGCGTCTTGTGCTTCTCCAGTACTCCCGAAACGCACGAGAATCGATTTCAATCCCATGCTGGGCAAGTACAGCAGTCACATCTTCGAGTTCGTAACCCTGCTTGAACATAGCAGCGATTTCGCTTCGCAACGCTCGAACCACGAATGGACGGGTTACGCGTTGAGGCATCGATCCGTTCGGGTTACGGGTTTCGGCGAGCCTTTGCAACTCTGCCTGGGCTTTTTGCACTGCATCTCGGTCCACGCGGGGTATGTGCCGTTGTCCCTCGTTCATTTAGCGCTCCTGTCCCAGGGTCGTCCTTCGTGTTGCAGGCCATTCTTTGCGACATTCCGGTACGGTGTCAACCTCTTTGGCAAAAAGGGTTGACGGTTCTACTGTTGCGCTACATACAGTAAACGGCAATATGAGAGAACGACGTAGGGGACAAGGTAGGCCGGCGTATATACAATCGCAAGCGATTGATCTACGCCGCAGCCAAAGCAGCTCGGCGGCTTCGCCTTCTCGCGCTTTGACTTGGCCTCGATGCTCAGGGGCTGCGCTCCCGAGACCCCCATCTACGGAATCGTGATGGAACGGACAGACGGTCGCAAAGTGTTAAGCATCCTCATCAGGATGAGCCCGCACGATCGCGAGGCAATCCAAAAAAAGGCCGATGCGTGCGCGCTATCTCTGAGTGAGTATGTGCGCCGGTGTGCACTCGATCGAGTCGTCAGCACGCGAACCGACAGTGAGGCACTACGTGAACTCAGACGTCAAGGCGGGCTTATCAAGCATCTGGCCTCGACCGATCGGCAGAATGCTTATGAATATCGCGTTACGCTCAATCTCATCCAAGAGACCATTGGACGCTTGAACCGTGATAGCCAAGGTACCCATAAAACGACTTGACGGGAAGAGCAGCTTCTCCACTCTGACCGAGTACATTGTCCGGCACGCGGCAACGGTAATGCATTCACCTGCGCTGTGGAGCATCGAGACCGCGGGCGCGGAGATGGAGCGCGTCGCGCTTATGAACGAACGCGTCCAAAACGCGGCCTACCATTACGTCATAAGCTGGCGCGCCGGCGAGCATCCCACGAACGAGCAGGCTTTCGATGCCTTAACGACCACCCTTGCGGCGCTTGGTATGCAGGAACATCAGTGGATCGGTGCGGTTCACCGCAACACCGAGCACTTCCATACGCACGTTGCCGTCAACCGAATTAATCCCGAGACGCTAAAGTCGGTGTACCCGAAGCAAGACTGGATTGCGCTAGATCGGGCGTGTAGAGAGCTAGAGATAAAGCACGGATGGAGTCATACTCGGGGAACACACACTGTCGAGCCTGGAAGCGACAACGCTCCTCATATCGTGCGGACTCCGCGAGGTTTCTCAACGGAACTGAAGGCGCCGACGACGACAAGAGCCCGCGATTTTACCGCATGGAACGGTCTCGAGAGTTTCCAGGAATGGGTGGGCAAGGAACCCGCAGATCATCTGAAGCGCGCCCTGGAAAAGTCGAACGTAACCTGGCAAAGCGTCCACAAGTCGCTGGCTGCCTTCAACCTAGAATACTGTAAGCGGGGCAGCGGAGCTGTGGTCATTGACCGTGTCAGCCCCGGAAAATTTTATGCGAAGGCCAGCCACATTGGACGATTCGCTTCGTTGGGTAGGCTGGAAGCACACCTGGGGCCATTCGAGGCGCGTAAAGACCCGCACCTACAGCAGGAGAGCTGTCAGCGGGATTTATCGGCGAAATCCATTGCGAGATCATACCAGCGAGATACTGAAGAACGTCATGGCAATCAGGAGCACCGCCGCACCAAGCGCCACGCGCTGTACGAGCGATACGCAGCGGCGAAGTCGCAGTGGGAACGCACGGAAGGCCACAAAATCGAACTCGCCTGGTGGCAACAAAAAACAACGGAAAAAGCGCGTTTCGAGCGGCTTCGAGCTGATAATCGCTCAGCGCGCGAACAGATTAAGCGCTCCAAAACGAGCGTAAATAAGCGAGTTTTGTACTCCATTCAATCCTATGTTGCAGCAGCAAAACGCGAGGCTCTCCAACTACTAATTCGCAAAGAACGAGCAGACCTTAAAGCACAACAAGCGGTTGGACGGCCAAGACCGTGGCGAGAATGGCTTGCAGAGCAAGCGGCGATGGGCGACAATGCTGCGCAGGCGGCACTGCGTGGCCTGCGCTATCGTGAGCGGAAAGAGAGACGCACCGAGACACCGCGGATTGAAGTAGGTGTAGTGGCGGGTTTGGAAACGCCAAACAAGGCAGTGCTAGGTGCGCTCCAATGGACGGCTGATGATCGAGGCGTGAATTACCACCTCAACAATGCTTTAGCCTTCCGTGACGAAGGCGCCAAAGTGATCTTCAGTGACGCGAGCGACGACAGTATTCGTGCCGGCCTCCTGCTCTGTCGCGAAAAGTGGGCACGTGGGCTTAACATCAGTGGCAGAGACGAGTTCAAAGTCAAGGCTGGGGCGCTGGCCAGGGAGATGCGCATACACGTACTCGGCGCAGAAACAATGGAAGGGCGGCGAAATCCCGACCTTGCGAAACAACGACACGAGATCTACACAGAATCGAAAGTCGCCACTGTCGATCTCAAGCGGCTTTGCCGCGAGTACGGTAAGCCTGTCTCCAACAGCCAGCCACGCGCCGGTCGCCAGCACACTGGTACGGTGATCGCGATAGGGAGCGGCGCCGAAGGCGGAGCCATCGTCGCAATCGATGCGGGGCGCGAAATTGTCGTGGTTCGAACGGATACACAACCCACGACCTATCTGCAATCAAAGGTCGGGGACTGGGTGCGGGTTCGTGCCTGTAGGCCCGACACCGGTCATGCTTTGGCGTGGCGATTAGCTAAGGTTCAACGAACCGGACCGAACTTGGAACGTGGGCCGTGAGCCCCGTCGACGCCTGGCAATCACCGCACCATCGGCGAAAGCGACTTAGGCAGGTGGCTATGTCAGCAAGCATCCTTCTTTTGGCAATATCGCCCACGTTCTTTTTGGCCAGCGGACTGCGCATCAATCTTTCGCAAAGTATGCCCCGTGGTGTGTACAGGATCATAGCCGTGACGCGGCCGTTTACTCACGGCGATATTGTCGCGGTCTGCCCACCAGTCTCTGCAGCAGCGCTTGGCCGACAGCGCGGTTACCTCGGCCTCGGAAGTTGCACTGGAAATACCGAGCCGTTGGTCAAGGTTGTTGTTGCTTTGCACGGTGACACAGTCTCACTGGGTCCGCGAGGAGTTATGGTAAATGGACGAACGTTGCCGGAGAGCGCTTACCTACGATCAGACACCGCCGGCCGCCCACTGGCACATTGGTCGTGCGAAAGGTGCGCTATTCCAGCGGGGAAGATTTGGCTGTATGCACCCTCTTGGCGGAGCTGGGATTCGCGATACTGGGGTCCGGTTTCAGAGCGTGACATCAAGGGTAAGGCCGTTCCGATCTTCGCAAAGTTGCCTGAGATGATCTCAGCGCTGATCCATCAAACGGCTCATTACCCGAATTGCACACGCCGCCGATTTTGGAAGTTCAAGTAAAGAGCGGTGCTGGAAGTGTCGGCGATCCGATAGTCTCGCAACCTTTCGGAAAAGTTGCTGGATCCGAATTCGGCCTTGTGATCACGTTGAGCACGTTCACCCACAAGCTAGGAATTTCGAAAAAAGCAGACACAACATCAGGCTTATTGATGGCGATGAGCTCGTGGATTCCATTTCTAAGTACTACGACCGATTTGATTCACAATATCAGGGGCTACTACCGTTAAAGCGCGTATATATTCCTCAATCAATCCGAGAGGACATGGGCTGAGAGCATCTGGAGAAAAACAGACCCTAATGCTCAGAGATATGATTCTCCCGCGTTCTGTCTTTGCAAATATTCCGTATGCCAAGAGTTAAATCGCCGGATTTCTGCTAGCGCAGACCGACGGTCAGGGTTTGCCGGCGTTGGGTGTGTCTAGTCTCTGGTTTCCAGACGGACCTACTAGCTTACAGACCCTTGACTGAGACCCCGAGGCAATTGACGGCTACACACTCTTTGTGCGGTCTTTGCAACAGGTTTCGGAAAGCCTCCGTTTTCGAATGCGCCGATTCTAGATTCCTGATGAGCCCGCCCCTTCGACCGTCCAGGTCTGCGGAAATCAAGCCCTCATTGACTGGGAGTTGCAGATTATTGGACGGCTATGATTTCGCTGTCCGTCCCAATCGCCCGTAAGCGAAGACAACGCCGGATATATTGGTCCTCGCTAACGGCACGGCTTATTCGCAGGGTTACCGGCGCCGCATTGGCAGCCCCAAAGTTCTAAGTTTAGGGCCGTCGAATGTATCTAAAACATGAGCCGAAGACACATCGACCCATTTCCCGACATCCACATCAGGATCGACCACATGCTTGTTTTTGATCGGCCGGCTTCGCACGATGAGCTTGCGAGCCTATTATCAAGCTTTCCTCGCAACGACCTCCTTGTGGTCCTGTCGAACCTGAACCGCTTTGTTGATCAGTTCGCTTTGGTCGCCGATGCGGAGTTGCAAATCCCCCTTATCGCCAAGCTTGGCGGCTCGTCGGACATTGCTGCGCGCATCGCACGAACTTTCATCGAACACCCGGGGTCGGTATTTATTTTTCCTGAGCAACTATCATCTCTGTGCAAATTTGCGATCCGCTACGCGGCAGCTGATAAATGGCCCACTGACACTAACGACTCACTACTACGCGCAATGCTCGCTTACAACTATCTACACCGGAAGGAAACCGAGCCCCGCCATGGAGCCACCGCTGACGAGCTCCTCCTGGATCTTGTAAAGTTGGAAATCGGATCCATTCCAAACCAGGATGATCGACTTCAGAACGTCATGGTACGGTATGAGCAATTTTTCGAATGGTCACGCTCCGATGCCGGACGAGCTTCGCAGAATTATTGCGACCTCGATGCTGATTTTCTGCGACTCGCGGGTATGACCGTCGACGAGTACACGACTGCTATTTTCTGCGTGCTCGCACTCATGGAACCCAGCCCAACCTTCGATCAGCTAAATGTTGGGAATTGCCCAATCTCGCTAGCAAGACTCCGCGGGGGTTTGCAGGTTCCTGTTTACGTAACACGTTGGATCGAGACGCACAGCAGGAGCGCCGATGAGCTTAAGCTTGAATATTCAAAAGAGACCCCACCTCGATATGCGGTGGCGGGTCTTCATGGTCTGATCAATAAGCCGCTCATCCAACTTGACGGTGATCGATTCGTCGCCCCTAGCCGAAGCTTCTTCGAAAACGCTCTTGGGAGCGCGATCTTCTTCGCATTACTGGATGGGTACAACGCAGAAAATCAAAAGGAAAAAGGTAAGCAGTTCACTAGATTTTTTGGAGAATTTTTTGAGCTATATGCCCTGGCGACTTCCCGAGCTTTCGCGGCGCGCTCAAACTCACGCTGCTTCGGAGATTTTCTGTATAACGGAGACAAGTCGACCGATGTCGTCCTCTTTGAGGGAGACCGCGCTGTGTTTATAGAGGTTGTTGCAACCCGCTTCAACCTACTGAGCAGCGTGGTATCGCTAGATCCAAAGTCAATTGAAAAGGACTTGCAAAGGATTGTTATTGACAAGGCTGTTCAACTCGACCGTTGCGTAACCGACTTTCGCTCCGAAAAGCTCAAATATGATGGCATTAACCAGCGGCGCATTAGGAAGATATTTCCTATAGTCTTAGTCGTGCAGTCGATGTCGATGTCGTATGGTGTACGAATGCTCATAGAAAAGTTGCTTAAGGAGAAAGGTCTGTTGCAGATGACCTGCCCTCTAGAAGTGATGGAGATCGGCACGTTTGAGTCGTTGGAACCTGCTTTGGGTCGTGGTCTAAAATTGTCCACGCTGTTAAACGGCAAAATGAAGCACGCGCTTGGTAGGCGTGTATCCCTAAAGAATTATATATTTCATTATCAACCAGAATTGCACGCTACCATGGCACGTCAGCGCAAAAACTCGATCATGGCCCACCGACATGCGGCATGGTTCGAACGTGCGAGCGCCCTCGTAAAGTCTTGGGGCATCAGCTCCGACTAGTTTCGAAAGTGCCCTTGACCGAGAATAGAAGCTCACCGGACAGTTAACTCTTGCAAGCCGCGTCGTATACTTCGGAGAAAGTCAATGAATGGGAAATCTGGAACGCTCGGTTAAGAATCACTGTTGCGAGTCAGTCGCCGTGCTCAAAGAGCGTCTTGGCTTGCTAGCCGAAGTTCAGCCGCCAGCGGCCCTCGCGGAAGCCGCGGTACATCTCTGGATCATTTCATTGTCCGTTACCATCTTCAAGGCGCCTTACGCCCTGATCTCGCTCTGTGACTTAGGACAAACGCTGGCTGCGTCGATACTTAGGCGGACAGTCGTTGAGTGCGCATATCGCATTTCATTTTTGATAGACAACCCTGCTAAAGCTTTGCGATTGCAGCTCACTGATGCAACGTGGCGAGTTCGTGCCAAAAAGCATCTTGGTGACATCACGAACGCCCAAGAAACTCTACTTGAAACCGAGCTTAGGGCAAGCCGCACGCTTTACCGGCAACTCCGACAAGATCTCGCAAGCGGAACAGATGACGAAATCGATGAAGCCATGGAGCACGAACACTTCCCGGACATGGTGACGCTGCTAAAGAAGTATGGCGGTGGCGGAAGGCAGTATGTGACCGATTTCGTGTGGCCGAGCCACCTCGGCCATGGGGGTATCTTAAGCATTAGAGACTCGATTGAATCGTTTGGAGACCGTGGGGAGGTGATTCCAAACCTAGGCCTGAGTGATGGCTTCGAGCAACGCTATGCGGTGCAGGTCGCTGGTTACTGCCTCTGGGTTGCGCAGCTTTTGTCCGAGAAGTATTCCCTTGGTGAGTCGTCAGGTCTTCAAAATTTGATTGGACGGCAAGCTGATTTCTTAAAAGGTAGCGGATCACCAGTTCCTAGCGACAATTAGATCGCGCTAACGGACTATCTAATTTGTGTTAGCCAGTACTTCATCTG
>QHBK01000002.1 GCA_003244105.1 Candidatus Eremiobacter antarcticus
GCTTCATAATGGGTCCCATGCCAACCTGGAATACAGTCCCAACATAGCCCATACGGACAGGACTCGGATCGTTGACAACACTAGTCCTCTGGACCGTGCGGACTTGGGCTGGGGACTCCAGGGACCAGTAATCGTCGACCCACTTCCGACTGCTACAGCTGAGCTTGAATAGCTTATTTTTCCATGAAGCCGTTGACTTGTACGCTGATGGTGGGCTGGACCGCGAACTCATTGACCTTAATCTTCCACACAATTCCATCAGTAATGGCTCCCGGAGCGACGGCGCGCGCATCTTGAGAAGATGGGGCGATCGCATAAAGCGCGCCAATCCCATGCTTGCCGTTCTCGGCATTTAGTAATTCTGCGGTTTCGTATTTATTGCTATGCGGCAACAGCACTAGCGTCACTTTCAGCGAGAAAGGGCCGTACAACACGCGGTTAGAGGTGTTTCGGATGCGTACCGGGAGTGATACAACGTGCGACTTCGCGTCCCACCCAGCGCGGTCAAAAGAAAGAGCAACGTATTTTGTAACATCGGCGCCCTCAAGCGTCAGTGGCGCTTGCTGGCCACTCTGGAGGCGAACCGCAGCGGTATAAATTTGATATGTCCCCGAGCGCGCGTCGATCCAGAAGGGATGAAACGTGTCATTTTTGTCGGCCGTCAATCCCATATAGTCGCCGCCATTAATGAAACGCCCAAATGGCGAGGTCAGGAACACCGCATAACTACCTTTGAACAGATCAGCGCCCGCCGGTGAAAAGGCCGTATTACCGGCCCCCTTTGGGTACGATGTGGCGGAAGAAACTCTCACCGGCCGAAGGAATGTCTTTCCGCCATCCGACGAGGCACTAAAGTATTCGTTGTAACCTCGGCCGATGGAGTCACGTGTATCGTACCAGGACACCCCCACAGCCCCGGACCGGCTTGTGACAATGGAAGCCTGGTATTGACTTCCCGTTCCCCGACTGTCGGCGGCTAAGATTCTGGGCTGTGACCAGCTCTTTCCGCGATCGCGTGAATACGTGAAAAGCAAGCGCGAATCGCCAAAGCGCATATCGCTCCACACCAGATACACACTATCTTTGAAGCGGTCGTTGGAGGCGTCCACCGCGTATCGCGGCACGGTATCAGGATCCCAGTCGAAACGGCCCGCGCGCTGTCGCTCCAACATCGCCTTTGAATCACCCATCCAACGACGGGCGATCGTATGCGCTGTAGAGACGGAGCGCCCACCGTCAGCTGACGTGACAAACTCCAGCCTTTCATACGGGGCAAACTTTCCCGGTGCTCCGTCCATATGTATATACGGAATCATAAGCGTTCCGTCGCTAAACTGCGCCAGATTGCTGTTAAAATTCCAACCGGTCGCGACGGGTACAGGCCCTTGGAATGTACGGCCTGAATCGCTGGAATATAATAGCCCAAGCTGATTGACTTGGGGCTCTTGGCGAACGCTGTACAACGTGTAAAGGTAAATGCGACCACGACCTTTGCTTGCCGTGCTATCGATCAGGAGTTGCTCATGGTCGTAGGCGCGGCGCAAGAAAGTGCGCCGTTGCCACGTCATACCTTGATTGGTTGAGCGGAAAAGGTACAACCCGTTGTCGGTGCTGCTCGGCTTCTCCGGGTTCGGGGATGGTCCCAGCGCTGCAAAGTAGGCGTTGCCGTCGGGCGCAAAAGCCACCTGTACGTCGCCGAGATCTGTATATGCGCTGGGCGGCTCCGCTTGGCGCCACGTGTTGCCCGAGTCCCACGACGCGAACGAGCGTCCGAACCAACTCGATGTCCAAAAGAGGGCGGAAGCTCCGACGAGATTCTTTGGGTTTGATGGGTTCGCCGCAACCGCGGGCTCGACGTACGGTGTATTGGGATCCTGATCCACTTGCACGTTAGGCCCGACGCTAAGTCGCGTTCCGGGTGCTACGGTGACTTGCTCTAACGAAGGAAATGAAGTCCCCGCAGTGGACCTGGTACTCGCCGTCAACCACAATACAGCGGTGGCGAAAACGGTGGCCACCTTTTTATGATTTATTGCAAGCTTTCGGTGTTGGGTCATTATGCGCGTTCTAAGAGACCGAATCTCTTATGCGGTGCTCGAGATGCTGCTCCGCCATCAGTGCGGCCAATCGTGAACGCGAGCGAATGGACAAGCGGTTGAAAATTGAGTCGAGGTGGTGCTCGACCGTGTTTTCGCTAATTTTTAGCCGACAGGCTATTTCGCGATTCGTGTAACCGTCTGCAACGAGCGCTGCGATGTCGTTTTCCCTACGCGTAAGCGCAGTGCCGGCGCGGCCGCGGTGCCGCGTATTGTTGGTCTCTGCCTTAAGGCGCCGTTCGCTCCTTATATCGCCGAGTCTCTGGTAAACGGTTTGAGCTTCGGCTTGCATGTCGCTTAGCTCGAGCGCTTGCGCGTAATATGGCCAGAGTCCAATAGCTTGGAACGCGTTAGCGGCGCCCTTTGCGAGCCTGACGGCTTTCAAGCGACGCCGCTCACGCTGCGCTGAGAACGCGTCGAAGAGCGTAAGGCATGCCTTGGAAAGATCGTGGCCTGGCAGGGCACTTTCCCGTTCGAGCAAACCCCGCGCAGCGCTCGTATCAGCTTCATCGCCTAGCAGTGCGGCCAATAACAGTAGGTCCCAAGCCTGATGGGCGGTGCTGAGCGAACGCAGCCCTTGGCGAAGAATATGTCTGGCTTCCGTGACGTGCCCCCGGCTGCGGTATAGATCCACAAAAGCTGCTGCGACGCCCCCAACGCGGTCGGGTTCGGCCGAGTGCAGCCCCAGTTCAAGAGTCTCGCTGTCTGCGCACAGTTTGATCAGTTCCTGGTCTTCGGTCCGCAGTCCCAACGGGATTCCGACGGCAGCCGAAAGCAATCTGACGCCAGCAGACTCTGTGCCGCCCGCTAAAGTTTCATAAACAATGTCCTTGGCGTGTTGAAACTCTCCGATGAGCATCAGCGTGGACGCATACCTCAGCGACAGGTACGAGGAGCGCCATAAGACGCCGCGTTTTGTTGCGATGGCTACCGCACGCTGACGCAGTTGTAACGCCGTGCGAATCCGACCCAGTGCGGTGGCGACGTTGGCCCAGTCGTCGAACGCAACGGTTTGCAAATATACGTCCCCGGCGGCTTCAGCACTCTGCGCTGAGCGGCGGAAGTAAAGAAAAGAGTCAGTCAACTTGCCCGTGTGCGCGAACGCGATAGCCCGCGTATTCAGGTAGGTAGGAGTTGGTCGCTGCGCCAGTCCCTCGGCGACTTGCAAATGTTCCTGCGCCTGTGCGTAGCGGCCCAACAAGTTGCAATAGGAAGCCATTTTGACGCGGCTTTCAAATCGCAGAGCACTGTCATTGAGGGATTCAGTCAATTGTATGGCTCGTTCAATGTGAGGTAAGGCCGCCTCCGTGTTAGCGGCCACCCAGCACTGGCGCGCCAGGCTTAGAAGCATCCGCGACTGGCTCTCCCGATCATCCAACAGCGAATACTCCCTCAGCGATTCTTCATACCACGGTGTGGCTGACTCCGGAAGGCCGCCGCGATAAAGGCTGTCGGCGAGCTTGTTACATAACGACGCGCGCTTTTCGCCGCAGTCGGTCTGGAAGTCCAGCGCTCGGCGATACAGCCGAGCGGCGTCCCGGAATGCGTTGAGCTGCACAGCCTGATCGGCGGCGGCTTCGTTATAAGAGACTGCTTTGTCCGAATCACCAGCTGCGGCCCAGTGAAAGGCCAGCTCGGCGGTTTGGCTATCTTCGTATTTCTCGAGTTGCGCTGCAATCTTCGCATGCAAGGGCAGCGTTTGTGCCGGTAATAGTTCGGCGTAGAGGATATGACGAGTTAAGGCGTGATGAAACTCAAATTGGTTCAAACCGTTAGGATTTTGGCGTACGATCTGCAACTGACGTGCGCGACGAAACGTCTCTAGAACTTGCTCCCGCGAACTGCCGGCAATGCGAGCAACAAACTCCAGCCCAAACGATCGCCCAATTACGGCTGCTAGGGTAAGAATTCGCTGTTGCGTGTGGGTCAATTGGCCCAGGCGCCGCAAGACGGCGCAACGCAAAGTTGGAGAAACAGCTTCACCGGTGCCGCAGTCGTCGGCCGGCCCGTCCATCGTCGCCCGCAAAAGCTCTTCGATGAAAAGTGGATTACCTTCGGCCAGTTCCAGGACCTTATCGACGCCCTCCTTAGACACGCTATCTCGACCCCGCAGACCCTGGCGAACCAACCGAAGACTATCTGCCTCAGAAAGCGCGCCGAGTTGAATCCGAAATGCTCCCTTGCGCTCGAGGCGCGCCAACGGACTTTGCAGCCATTGCTGCTCTGAGGGCTCAGATCTGTAGCTCGCGAGGAAGAATACGCGAGACTTAGCAAGTGGTGTCACTAAATATTCGAGCAGCTCCATGCTGGCATTGTCCGCCCATTGCAAATCCTCGATGATGGCAACGATAGGCCGAACCTTGCTTAAATCACGTAAACGCTTCGCGACAGAGGTAAAAACTTGCAACTTCTTTGCGTTGCGATGCACGGAGCTGCGGGTTCGCACTTGAGAGTCGGGACTGTCCCCCGTAACCAGGGGGTTTGCATGCTCCCCAAACTCCTCTTTGTCGGTGCCGAATAGATGATCGAAAATTTCGGTAAACGGTAAGTACGGAGATTGTACGAATTCCAGACACGACCCGATAGCGTGCCAATTTTGCACACTTTCCAGCGCTTTGCGGAACTCTGAGAGAAGTCGAGTTTTGCCGATACCGGGCTCGCCGCCAAGGAGTGCCATGGTACCGCGACCGTTGACGGCCTCCGTATGTTGCTCAAGCAGAAATGCCAGCTCAGCGCGCCGGCCCACGAACTCGTCGAAGTGAATCGGTGCAGAAATGCTCATAGTCTTATCACGTCTTGCCAAACGCTGGGCCAGGCAGTACGGGGTGCCGGTTTTGCTTTCATCATGTCGACAATGGTTGTTGCCTTACTTTTCGCCCAGATGTAAGTTGCCTGTTCCGCCTCAAATTGCCGCAGTGCCACAAGACTTGAACCCGGTGGTACGCGCCCCATTCGGTGAATTTCTGCCACAGCCGTCGTGCTGCCCCCGGAAACCATGTGTGGGGTCGCAGCTCGCATGCGCACGCTTCCATACAACGCGCTGGCTACTACCTGACGATAGCGCAGCGTCACATCACCCGTGGGGACTGAGGGCTCAATGACTGCGACCCAGCGGCCGGGCGCGACGTTGCTATCAGTGTAGCGTGCGACGTTGCTGACTTTCGTGTCTGCGCTCGCTTTCAAGGTGCACTCTCGCCCGTAGGGCTCGCCAGGGGTTCGTTTTTGCGTTTTGGCAGTTATTTCCGTACAGCTAAACAGGAACACGTCCACCGGATCCGTCGCGTCGCTAACCGCAACCTCAACCTGCGTCGTCTGATTCGGAACCTCAATAGCGATCAGTTTGGGCGAACCGGAGCGAACTTTGATGGTTTTTTCGCGCATAACTCCCAGAAGCGACACCGTAGGGCGAAGTGCTACCGGTGCCATGCGGTTGACGAGCATGTACGATTCTACGGTGTGGCTACCCCGCGCGGCGGCGTTGAGCGGCAGAGCCCTTAGGGAAAAGGTGGACGCAGTGAGAGAATACGTGGTCGGCGGAATCGGTTTTAGCGTTGCTGGGTCACTGCTAATCGCCCACGGCGATGAAAAGCCGTCGGGATTAGTGTTGTTGATGTCAACCTCCCAAACGCCCGGTAAGGGGTCGGCAAACGACTCACTCCACATTGACCCATCATGGTAGGGACTGCGTTGATAAAAGCCCGGCGAGCGCCTTCCATCGGGCATGTGAACTTCCAAAAATTGACTAGCAACCCACGGATTGCTGATCGCAGCCAGATCGCGGTGGGCGACGGATACCCGTGCGGTGAAGTTGTTCGCCTCTTTTGGAACCCTAAAGAAATAACGCATAATTCCGGGATGCTCGATGCTGCCGCGATGAGTTACTGTAAACTGATTTCCGGGATTAAATTCCTCAGCGGCGATGACGGTGTTAAGACGGGTATCAACGACAGTCTTCGTCGTCGGATCGACTAGCTGCAAAATCGCGCTGTGCGCGCCTGAACTTGCCGGAGCGACGGCAACATCGTAGTTAATCGGCTCGCCGAACGGTAACCGTATCGTGTTAGCACTCTTAAATGTGCCGTCATTGTGTAACCAGCTCACGTCGTAGGTCTGCGGCTCGGAAGGACCATTAACACGGACGAACGTGTACGCGCGCGTTGCATGGCGCCCCGCGCGCCAACCCTCCCGTTCAAAGAGCCCTTCTCCGCGGTTCGGTGTGCGTAAGCTGTCGCTAGAAACATCGAGGACCGGAGCAGTCGCATTGACGCGTACAAGCTCACCTTGCATTTTGTTGAGCGATCGCCATGCGTTAGGAACGTTGATGAGGCCGCCGCCCTGTTCCGCAGCGCCATACCCGTTAAGTGCGCGCGCACTGGCTACGAGGGCCCGCTTTATGCGGAGCGGATCGTGAAGTATTCCAATCTGCTTAGCAGCGCTAATCAAGAGGGCGGCGGCGCCGGCGGCCATTGGCGCGGCAGTTGATGTGCCGTTCGAAATACCGTAGCCGCGCGGGAGCAGAATACGCTGCTGTAAGAGCACGCGCGGCGTCACCATAGGCTTGGCGCTCAAAACTTCCGTTGGCGCCACTAGGTCAGGCTTGAAACCTCCATCCCGGCGCGGTCCCCGAGACGAGTAATACGCTAGATAGTCGGCTTGCGGCACTGCCGCACCGTCATTGCCTGCGAACATAGCTTGAGAAGTGTAAGCGCCCACCGATACGGCTCCATCGGAAGTTGAGGGCGAACATACGGTGGATAAAGCTGGACCGTCGTTTGAGGCTGAGATAAACGGCAGTACCTGGTAGCGCTGCACCAAACGGTCGACGATCAGATCCATAACGCTCATACCGTCTTCATTGAAGAAACACGCACCCCAGGACAGGGAGATGACGTCTACTCCTGGATAACGAGCGGCCATGATCAAACCTTCAAGACCGCCGGAATAGGGCGCCTCTCCGGCCACCGTTGAAACCATTTCGGCCGACGGGGCTACGCCGTCGAACGCACCGCCAAAATAACCATGGCCTACAGCGGCGCTAGCTACCCCTGTGCCATGAATACTATGAAACGGCATGTGCACAGCGACATAGTCGCGATGAGGATCTGTTTGAATCAAAAATACAAAATTCGTCGGTGGGGTATCACCCGTTGTATAGTGCTCGCCCCACATAGACCAGTTGTCCAAGCGCAACCGCAGGTGACCAAGGTCGTGATGCACGCGGAAATCGTGCATGGCTATGTCTTTTGAGAAATCGCCATTCTGTTCGGCGTTTACCCACACCGTGCCCGTTGATTTTTCCCACAGCAGTGGAAAGTGCTGGCTGTCAACATAAGCCGTACCGTGCGGATGAAGCATGTTCTTGAATTTTACGTCGTCCCTTAATCGGAAAAGGCCAACTTGATAGGCACCGTCGTGCGGGGCTCGATATATCTTTCCGCGATACGTAAAGGTGCCATTCATCGCACGTATTCGTATTGCCATGTTCGTCCAACCAAAATACTCACGATCGTTGTTAGTCGAAACCTCTGCAAGCTCATCGGGGCTTACCGCGTTGACCATGTCCACTAACTTAGGAACGATTCTTCCCTGTAACGAATGACCGTGTTGTAGAAATGGTGAGGTAGGATCCTCGCGTTCTAAGAAAGCAATCCGTACGCCACGTCCGTCATATGTGCGCTGCGCTTTCTTGAATTCTGCCCCTCCTATTTCGGCCACGCCGGTGAATGCGTTGGCTTGGCGGGTCGACGCGTTAGGCGTAGGCCAAGGGTAGGGGCTGCCTTTTCCGGTCGACACGGCAGTTATAACGTCATTAGTACGTACAGGACCATTGATCAGGTGAAGTTGGTTTAGCTCTACATCTGACTGATCCGCCCCATCGACGTTTATTCTAATGATGCCCGTCAGGTTCGCAATGGCCTGGACCCGACCGATTGGAATGCGGACGCGCACGTATCCAAGGTCATCGTTGCGGTACCGTACCATTGCTCCTTGGTTGATGAGGATTGGGATGAGCGCCGCCGACTGACCGGGTTCCCCGGCGACGAGCAGCTCAATTTTGACGCGGCCTTCGGCGAGTGATCGAGCGATCAAAATACGATCATTTCGCGTTAAGCCTCGATGTGGCGTCATGGCTGCTTCTTCACCCTGCGCCTTAGCCGCTGGCACAGCAATCACAACCGCTAGAGCAGCCGCCACTAACCTAGAAACACAGGCTTTCACGGCTTTTGCTTCCGCGTACTGGCTCCTCGCAATGTTGCAAGACGCAACAGCGCTGGTCTGCATCCCCACAAAAAGGGCGTGGTTATCCGATGTGTTCTTGATCCTGATCCTCTGTTTAGTACCACTTGCCTAAATTGCATCCGATCTGTTGTCGATCTCCGATTGGGCACATTTTGCTTCCGACTTCAACCGGCGTTGATTCGGACCGCTTGCGCCGCTAAAGGCGTAAATCGCGGCGGTACTCTACTGCGCAATACTGCCGACGCGATGACTTCATGGGCTACCCCGTTTAGTCGGCTGCGCTTTTGCTCTCTTTTGCTGTGCCTTGGCGTAGACGCGCGCTTGCAACGAGATGAACTGTGTGAGCGAGTTCCAAGGGTACATCACGACTGAATGCAGGTTCGCGATATGAAAGGTTACACACTGGGCCTGGGAACGCTTCCCTGCTGCTAGCGCTCCCGCTATTTGCGGTGTGAAATCTAGAATTTGAGATTGTGCGTAATCCGTCGCCGATGTTACAAGGCTGGCAGCACCCAGCTTCGACCTAAGGCTGGTAATGCGTAGCTTGAGCGGCGCCTCCAGGCTTACTTTGGAGGTGTTAGCGAGATAAAAGTCTGCGGTGAGGTCCGATGTGCTCTTGTTGAAGCGCACATTAGCGACGTCTATAGTTGCCTTTTCGGTCACATCAGATAAGGAGGCAAGGTCCGGGGATCCGTGGTTGACGGCTATGCCAATTGTACGCATGGGCGCAGTCCAGACCGCAAAGATGCCCGCCCGGTTGTCGGTCCACAGTCCATGAAAAACGCCGTCACCATCGGCCGCTAACCCGATCGTGTCGCCCCCAATATAGTCGAAGCGGCCATCATAACCTAGCTCGACCGCGAGTGGTTGCCCACGCGTGTAGTCCTCCCGGTTGCCGCCCCCGCTACTCGCTCCCCATAGTTCGAGCATTTTTCCCCTGCCAATCGCGGCAGACGCCGTCGATACGGCGACGCTCGGCTCGAAAGATTCGCCACCATCGAATGAGGCCGCGAAGCGCAACGAGTATCCGAGGTTAGTGGAATCCGATTGACGGCTCTGCCACAGCACGCCCACTACTCCGTTTTTGTTCACTGCGATTGCAGGCATAAAATCATCGGGCCCGGTCTTAGGCGAGGGCCGGGCAACATCGTCGTTAACCGTGGCCGGCGAGGACCACGTTTTCCCTTTGTCCTTGGAGTAGGAGAACTTTATTTCACACCGGCCAGATCCCTGATCCGGCCACACCACGTACAAGCGGTCTTTAAAGGGACCACCCGAATAGTCTGTTGCCACTTGCGGCAGCATGGAGAACGTCGATCCTTGGGAGCAGGATGCTTGCGGGCTGATAATCACGGCTTTGTTAAAAGTCTCGCCCGCGTCTTCTGAGGCCAGTAGCTTCAGCGTCGTATCCGGTTCCGTATGATCCGGCGGTAGCTGTTTTTTCCGATTGTTGAGATCAGGAAAAACCGCTATGTAAGTTCCATTGGACAAGACTGTTGAGCCCCCATCCGCGAACACGTATTGGTAGTCATTCGGCGCGAGCACTCCGGAGCGTTCAAAGCTCTTGCCACCATCGCTCGAGACGAAAAAGCCGAACGTGTTTATGGAGTTGGTAATCGAGGCCCAGTCATCGTTAAGATTTCGCACATACTTCGCGGCGTTCACATAGACAAATCCGCGCTGTTTACCAGAGGTCTTATCCACCGCGATAAACTCTCGATCAAGGGATCGTGAGAGATCGACCGGCGGAAGCCAGTGCTCACCGGCATCGGTCGAGCGATAAAACCTCGTCATGCTAAAGCGCTTGTTATGAGAATTGAGTTTCGTCTCTATGGCGGCGAAATAGGCCCGTCCCTCGACCCCTACGGCACATGCGGGGTCGCCCGCATCACGCACATAAAGGGTTTGAGTCCAATGCGCGCCGGAATCTGAAGAGACGTAGACGGCACTGTCGTATGGGGAATCCGCCAAATCGCGATTGGCGACCGTGGTGCATGCAAGGAGGTGCGTCGCATTCGAAGGGTCGGCCGAGAGCAAGACCTCATAGTACGCCTTGCCGCTGCCGGGATTGCTGACCATTACGTTTTGGCCGACGGATATAGGCGCGGATCGCGTGGGCTGCGGCGCAACAAACATGGAAAAGGTACTGGCAACCAGCGCTGCGGCAAACACGGACTTGTCGACAGAATCGCTCAAGTGAGCCTCCGGCACTCAGAGAAATCTACTAGCATGGGCCAACGGGGCGCACAAGGAGCCAACACACCGGAAATCGGCCCATCTCGCCCCGGCTAACCTGAATGTTGCACACCGAAGACGCGAGCAGCTGGCGCCTCCCGGTCGTCGCGCCATCTCCGACAGTCGTTAGCGTCAACTTTCCCGCTCGGAAGTCGCGGCGCGGAATTGGCTATGTGCCCGGACGTCCGGTGTCTTTGTGAATGGAGAAACGGATGATACGGCCGCCGATGCCGTTAGCCGCGGCAGGCTGTGCATACTGGGCCCCCTGGACAACTGGAATTGCCACTCCAAATCCAAGGTATTCATACGGAAAGCTGTTTGTGTTGAAAAGATTGTCGACGGTTAACTGCATGGTCGTCGTGGAGTTGTATTTCTTGGACGCCGCGGCGCGTGCCACGAAAAAGGCCGGTAACTGCTCCGGATTGTTCGGCCCGTGGTAGGTTTCGCCAAACGCGAAGAACCACTCGTTGCGCGTGCGATAGTTGATCTCGGCATTTCCCGTCGAGTAGGGCGCATTGCCCGCAGAATATGTACCGCCGATCGTGAAGTTTTGGTTCGGTAGAACCGTTTGGTTCACGGCAAATTTCGCTCCGCCCGGTAAGTCGTAGAACCCGGGCGGCAAGTTATAAGTATACGCCCGCATCAGCGCGCTACTCAACGTATAGCCAAAACCGTAAGCGGGATAACGGTAAAGCGCAAGCTCCAGACCATAATATCGCGCATCGGACAAGTTATCTGGTCGATACTGATAGTACGGGTGAACCCCGTGGCCCAGATGGTCGTCGTAAGTGCCTACTAGTTCGGTTGAATAGTAGAATTGGTTTTTGAGGTTAGTCAAATAATAATCGGTGCTAAAGACAGTTTGACCATCGCGGCCCAGCCGCCAGTCGCCTCCGATATCGTAGCCAACGGCCGTTTCCGGACGAATATTGCCATTTGATGTATAGGCCACATAAATGCTGCTGCCCTGATCAAAGCTTACGATGGGTACTGAGGTGTTGTTTATTAACTGAGCAAAAGGAGGCGTGTTAGAACTACCAACCGCTAAGCGCAGCGACGTATCTAGATTTGGATGATAGGTCAGACCAATTCTACCGTCATCGCGATGCTGGAAGTTGCTGCTGTAGGTAAGGCCAGCGTCGAGAGAATGGTACAGGTTGTAGGCTTGTAGATAGTTGGCGAGGGTGACGCTCAGCTTATCCGTTGGATTCAACAACGCGCGCAGCATGAGTGTCGTAGTAGTCTGACGCGCTCCCGCGGGAATACTGAGTGAAGTTAAATACTGCCCGGAAGACGCGTATGAATACACATCGTACGAGCCCGCCACCCACTTGTCGAGCGATAATGTGTACATGTTGTTCCCAGAGGGATGATCCCACTCAAGCGATGCACCGTTCATGTGGTCGCGTCTGTCCTCGACGTTGTAGGAGTTGGTCAGCCCCAGCGCCGCTGGTTGGCCATTGAAATCGGTCGGTGTTGAAGGAAGCGTGAACGGCCCACCGGCTGGACCACACATCCCCGAAAAACCATCGCTGCTTTGACCCAACGGGCACAACTGAACGGTGCCCCATACTTTCGAAGTTTGCGTGCCGCCTTTTGAGCCACCGTAGATGTAGCTATTGAGATGCACGGAGTACCAACGCGCCAGGAAAGTGTCGGTCTTACGGTGCGTACGGAGTTCGCCCTCGAAGATGGGTTCAGAATTATTGAAGAAACCGGGAACCTGCGCGTCGAGATTTATCAGTAGGTTAGCATTGGTCGGCAGCGCGCCTGCATAGCCCGATCCCGGAGTAAAGGTTGAATTCTGGACAAATATATAGCCCCCACCCCCACCATAACCACCTTGAGTACCGTAGTAACTTCCAGTGAAACTGGTGGCATCCGAAAAATGGTATCGAAGCTTCGCGAGCTGGCTATGAGTATAGCCTCCTTCCGTGTAGGGATTGATGGGCT
This sequence comes from Candidatus Eremiobacter antarcticus, assembly GCA_003244105.1. Taxonomy (GTDB): domain Bacteria; phylum Vulcanimicrobiota; class Vulcanimicrobiia; order Eremiobacterales; family Eremiobacteraceae; genus Eremiobacter; species Eremiobacter antarcticus. The sequence continues at coordinate 12,525 of QHBK01000002.1, forward strand.
GAGCAACCGCCGAGACGCTCGCGTCCCAAAAAGGTGCGCTACCACCCACACTACCATAGCCGACAGGTTGTGCCGCGACCGCGTGTCCGTTGATGCTGTTGTTAAAAATCGGTTGATAAACATTCTTGGGGATCCAGGGTCCCTCGGTCAGATCGTTCGCAAGTACAAACGCATATCCGAGCTTTCGATTTCCTGACGTACCAGTTGCGGTGAAGCTATACGGGAAGCCGCCAAAGTTGTCGGCGGCTGCATCGATGCTAAAGTATGGGTAACTCGTCGGCTCTTTCGTGCGATAGTTAACAGCGCCATTGATAGCACCCGTAATAACGTTGGGTGCCGCACCCGGCCCTTTAATGATCTCAACGTCCTCAAAAATAGCGGTGTTCAACAAATTTGTGCGGTACGCACCTTGAATGCCATTGGCCAAGGGATGCCCGTCTATGGTCTGCTCAGTCTCATAAGCTAGCCCATCTCGAACGGTCACAAACTTAGGGGCAAACTGATTCGAAACATTGTAGCCGCCAAGCGTATCGGCAACCACGCCGGGAATTTGGTCAAAGATGCGTGACACGGACGTCTGACCTTGCGTTTGAAAGACCTGCGGACTAAGCACGACCTGGGAGGCAGTCGAACTGTTGAACACGTTGCGAGTGGCGGATGTTACTACACGGCCTAGGGTGCGTACACTCGTGAACGTTGGTTGCAACAATTGCACATCCACTCGCTGCATCGCAATCCCCGCGCCCAAGAAAATATCCGTGACCGTCGCTTTTGTCCAGCCTTCCTTTGTCACGGTGAGGCTAAATCTACCGTTCGGCACGTTGGTAAACGAGTACGTGCCATCTTTTCGTGTGATGGTCTTGCGAGGCGCTTGCATTACATTGCCTTCTAGCGTCACTCCCGCATTCGGAACGACGTTGGTCTGGTTATCAGTGATAGTTCCTGAAATCACGCCCTGTTGCCCTGAATCTGCACGAACAGCGGCAGGCGCTAGGAGTAGGCACACGATAAACAAGACGATGCCGGTCAGTCTATTCTTCATTGGTCCTCCGCCGGCCGACGCCGCTTTTCAAAAGTCCGGCGCACTGGCCACAAGCCACGATTGGTTAACAGATAGCTAAAAGGTCCTCGAAGGAGTTTACCACCGCGCCGTGCGCTTCACACCCCGGAAACCCGCCATGATGCGCGAGGAAGTGAAGTTAAGAGCCAGCCGCAGCCATAACAACCGCTACATCTACAGGTTGGTAGTAACGACGCCAATAGCCATCGCCCCAGTAGGCGAGGCTGCCAGCTAACGAGCTGAGGGTCGTTTGGTTAGCTACCTCACTGGGTCACGTAGCCACGTACGCGCACTCCAAAGTAGGGTTGAGTTGTGGGTCCCATGTGCACTCGCCAGACAATCGCCTCGGAGAGCGCCCCTGGCTCTAACACGCTGAGGGTTCCAAGTGCGCGCGAGTAATCAAACACAGCACCGACAGCCTGTTTACCGTTGGTCGCGTTTAGAATCGAAAAGCTGTTCTTGGGATCGACGCGATCATACTGAATATCGTATGGATCAATTGTTTTCTCTACGGTCAGGGCGACGGGCCCGTATAGCGTTTGCTTTGAGATATTCCGAATCTGGACCGGAATCGTATAAACCTTCTCGGCCTCGTTGAACGAAATCGTCCCGAACGTGACTGCTACCTTCTTCGTGATGTCGGCTGGTATTTTACGGCTAACGCTGGGGAGCTTCGGCAGCACTTGAACCTTCGCCGTGAACAACTGGAAGGTGCCGGTCCGGCTATCCGCCCACATTGGATGGAATGCCCCGTTTAGGTCTGTCGTAATCCCCATATAATCTCCACCGGCCGGATAGCGCGTAAACGCGGACATAAAGCGTAGTCCCAGCAACGGCGTCGCCCGATCGTTTTCTAAAGGTATGAGTCGCGCATTGCCTGGACCCTGCGGGAATGACGCCATCGACGAAACTGGCGTAGAGCGAAGAAACGTACGGCCGCCATCTAGCGAAGCTGTAAAGTACTCGCGATAGCGATCCTGGCGATAAGAGTCACGGGTGTCTAGCCAAGCAATACCTACAACGCCATCACGGTTCACGACGACTTCGGGTTGATACTGACTCGCCCACCGGGGTGTGTCGGGATCAACAAATTTTGAGGCGCTCCAGCTCCGCCCACGCGTATCTGAATATGCAAACCATGCTTTAGTGTTGCCGCTACGCCTATCGCTCCACACCATGTAAATCCGATCGCGCCGGGGGCCAGTACTTGGATCGTCCGCGAAGTCGGCAAAGGTTTGCTCATCAAAGCGGCCAGCGCGGCTGCGCGCCATCATGGCCTCATAACTGCCGGTGTATTGCCGCTCCGCACGCCGGGATGAGCTAAACGTTCGCCCCCCATCATCGGATTCAACAGTCCAAATCGTCGAATAAGTGCTCTTTTTCGCCTTTTTTGTTTCGAACTCAAAGTCTTGATAAGGAAGGATGAGCGCTCCGTCGCTCAGCACGAGCGGGTTTGCGTCGTTTATACCAATCTTCTTGTGGCCGCTCGCTGCTAAGACTGGACCCTGAAAAGAACGTCCGCCATCTGCTGAATGCACAACGCCAACATTATAGTCTGGGTACGGTCCGTATAGAATGCCGATATAGATGCGACCACGATTACGCGATGCGGATTGATCGATTACGACTTGTTCATGATCGAAACTCCCCAGTTTCGTGCGATAACCGAAATTGAACGGTATGCTCCAGCTTCGGCCCCCATCGCTTGAACGATAAAGCATCATCTGGTCATGTGGTACATTTTTTAGCGTCACGTTGACGAGACTGACATAATAGGCTGTGCCGTTTGGACCGAATGCGACTTGTGGGTCGGCACTACCACGGGCGAAGATTTGTGGAGTGACCGCGTCTGTCCAAGTGTAACCGCCGTCGATGGAAGCGTATGTTTTGGTCATGATGTCGGACCCGGGTTTTAGAAAAGTTATCGATGTGCCCAGAATGTTGAGCGGGTTCACCGGATTGGCGGCCGCCATTACTTCCACGTGCGCGGCGTCGCCATCATTGCTAACCTGGATATTCGGTCCAACAGCAATCAACGGTGCGGCACTCGTGCGCATGGCGGTCACCATGATCGACACGGAGACCAGTGCTGTGACTACCGAACCGAAGACATTTCGCTGCATTGTTGCCTCCAAAAAAGCGCGCATCCGGATGAATCGCGCGAGCGCTTTGTACACTGTAACCATTTGACCCTGCGCTCGCATTGGACGAGGGATTATGGCGAACGCCGAGGCTGAACTCACACCTCAGCGGTCGCTCTCTTTCCAAAAGGGGACCATGCGTCAAAGAAAAGCCTCAACCGCAAATCTATCCCGGATAACCGCCATGGGTCGACGACAGGCATTCATCTTCGACTTCCCAAGATAGATGAATGGGCAACCGCAGGTTGTTTGCACTGGTAGTTGCGACCGCAAGCGCTCTCTGTTGTTACGCTTACCCGGCTGGCAAAACGCCGGTCTCGGTTGAGGACGCTATCTCAATGGTCCGCATACAAAGGACCTATGCGAACGGCGAACAGCTTGCAGCGGTTTCACCGGACGGACAGCGCTTTGCCAGCGTTACTTGGTATGGTGATCTGAAGCGTAATGTTGACGTTTTTTCACTGGTGCTCTTTGGCCGAGATAGAGATGGGCGGTGGCGAGGCCCGAATACCGTCTATTCGATCGATTTTCATGGGGATCCGGAAAATCAGCACGCGACCCCGATCGCACATTTGCAATTCTTGCCAGATAACAAGACTGTCACCTTTTTGGCCACCTTGCACGGTGAGCCACGCCAAGTATTTAGCATCGACATAACCAACCGTAGACTCAGGCAGCTCACGGACAACCCTACGGAAGTGGTCGCCTATGGCGCAGCTGCCGACGGACGTTCTCTTCTGTATGCGGCAACGAGCCCCGCCCGGCAGGCTGTTGTGCGAGGACTGTATCGCGAGGGCTTTTCCATTGCGCAGCACCCTGGTACCGACTACGGTTTTGGCATACTCCTAAGCGCGCTCACCTACGGGGTTAATGAGCTTTCCGCAGACAGAACGGTCCAATTCTATTATATCAATTTCTCAGGGCAGAGGCGTTTGTTATACGACACCGCGCGCAATCCAACGGTCGCGCAACGGACGGCAGACAGTTTGAGTGGTCTTTATAATCTGATCACGAGCGCTCCCTCGGGGGCTTTGGCCGTGATCTCCCCCTATAACCCCGCGACTGATCCACTCGACCTTCATGCCTACGCTCGCTTCCCGAAACTCAACAGTTCAGCACCATTGAGCAACCACCGAGTGCAAGACGTCTCGTCGTCGTTTGGCCTGGTGAATCTCTCAAGCGGGTCCCTGCGAAGGCTGCTGAACGCGCCGACCGACCCGTTTGATTCCTTCGGCGGCCTTGAGGTGCTATGGTCGCCCGATGGCGAAACGGTCATCGTTCCCTCAATGTTGCCGCTTGACGTTGCCGACAAGGTGGAACGTGCACGCCGCGCTGCGATGACCAAACAGCCCTATGTGGAGGTCAATCCCCGCACCGGCGCGTTGTCGGCATTCAACGTGCACGGCGACTGGAGCCTGGCGGGCCGCACCAACAAGGCATTGGTCTTCTTGCGTAATGCCTACGCCCATGATAGTGACAGTGCGCATACGTTGGCGCTCTTGAACAAGTCCGGTAGTGCCTGGGGAAATTTGCAACGTGTTGATCCAGCCGCGTGCCCGCGCATAAACCTTCGTTATCCAGCCACCGTATCGAACGCACTGTTGTTGGCCGTCCACGACGGCCTTATGACGCCGGCCGAGTTCGCCACATACGATTTGACTTCGCACGCAACAAGGATTATTAGCGACCTGAACCCTCAGCTTCGTCAGCGCTCATTTGGCGCGGTGAGCAGAATCCGCTGGAGCGGTCCTTATGATAAGAACACTTCTTTCGGATATCTCATTAAACCGGTCAGCTACGTTGCCGGCAAGCGCTACCCACTCGCATATCTTTTCAAAGACGAAGGCTATTATCCCGAAGACAACTCCTTCATCATCGACGGTGTGGACCAACTTAATGCATTCGCGATTCAGACGTTGGCAAATGACGGATTCGTGATCTTGTTTGCGCCTGACCCGCTATCAGTTCGCAGAGTCATCGAAACCCCTGCCGAACTCATTCACGTCCGCGCGCATGTTGAGAGCGGTATCGCCTACCTCGACAAGCTAGGCTTGATTGATCCGCAACGCGTGGCAATCTCCGGATGGAGCCGCGCCGCGTATTACACAGATTGGCTGATTGCGCACTCGAATATACGCTTCGCCGCGGCAGCGGATCAAGACGGTGGTGGCAACTACGATCTCTTTATGCGCAAAAACGGCGGCGCCGGGAAGAACGAGCAGCTAGTAGACGATATTGTTGACCTGCGGCTGCGTACCATTCACACTCCGCTGTTGAGCGAAGAGCATGGCCCGATAAGTCTGATCGGGCAGTCAACGCTTATCGCCCGCCTGCAGGATATGCATAAGCCGTTCGATTTTTACTACTACTCGGGCGAACCGCACACACTGTTAATGCCCGCACACCGCTACACATCACTAACCGTTCACACCGATTGGTTGCGGTTTTGGTTGCAAAATTATGAAGATCCGCAGCCCAGCAAAGCGCTGCAGTACGCATACTGGCGGACGTTGCGACCGTTGACCAAGTGAGAGCGTTACTTTGGCTCGCCCTCTTATCCATGCTTACGAGGGCGAGTCGACCTTGGCTAACCGTCACAGACTCTCGAGAAGGCGCGAAAATGTAGCGTGGACATGCAATACCCAATCATCACGAAAAGCCGGTCGTCATGCGACAAAAGCCAAATTTGAAGCCGCTCGCAAGAGCCATAATTCTTGCCGGTCTTTCCCTTATCGTTTCAGTATCGGTAAGGCAGCCAACCTCCCGCATCGATGCGACCGACGTTAGGAGCTTCTTCTATAAAGACAGCCGTGCGGATCTTGCGCAAGCAAAAGCGAACGGCGTGCAGGACGTTTCCCTTGTGTTCGCAGCAAAGCGTGGAATGAACGGTGTGCTAGCCCTCGCTATTGAGGCAAGTGGTGGGACGCTGCGGGTTCGAGATGATGCGATCAATTATATTCGTGCGCGGGTGCCACTAAACCAGATTGACGTAATCATTCAAAGCGGCGCGGTTGAGTCTGCTGCGTTTAACGTTGGCTCGCAAAAGTCTGCCGCCCGTCCGTTTGCCCGAACGCACCTCCGGCCTACCGATTCGGAGTTCGAACGCCAATGGCCGCCGAGACAGAGCGACTTTCCATTGACCCACCCTTTTTCTCCGCTGCACGACATGGATGCCGACGAGTTTCAAAGAGCACACCCGACCTTCGACGGTCGGGGTGTGGTCGTGGCCGTGCTCGACGGCAACTTCGACTTTCTCTTGCCGGAGCTCCAAAGCGCGATGACGGCCGACGGAGCCGCGGTTCCTAAATTGGCTGATTTTCGGATCTCAACCGATCCCACGGAAAACCGCTCACCGCAGTGGGTCAACATGAGTGCCCAGGTCACAAGCGCTGACGGCAAAGCGACCTTCAAGGGCAAGCATTTCGTACTACCCCATCCTGGAACGTACCGCATTGGTTTTTTTAGCGAGCGGGGCTGGGGTGAGGACGACGCGGCATACATCCACAAAGACATCGATCGCGACGGTAACCCGCCGGGTGATGATGGTCTTTTCGGCGTCCTTTGGGATGAATCGCACAATTTGGTCTATGTCGATACCGACCGCAGCGGAGACTTTTCAAAAAAGAATGCCATGCGGGACTATCGCGCCGCGCATCAGACCGGCGTGTTTGGCCACATTCGTCCAAGTCGAGCGGTCCGTGATTCGATCGGCTTTGCGGTTCAGACAGATCCGAAGGACAAGTATGTCGCGATCGTTGTGGGCATTTACCAGCACGCTACCAGCATTGTCGGAGCATTAGCCGCAAACCCGCGGCCGCATGGCCGCTTTCGGGGCATTGCGCCAAACGTCCAGCTTGCGTCCATCAGTTACGGTGTCGGTCCACTTGGAGCAATGATCGATGCATTACGAATGAGCTTCGAGGATCCGAAAATCGACGCCGTTTTGTTTGAGTGGGACTATGAGCTATTTGGGCGCTACCTACTGCGCGATGGCCACAACGTTGCCAGCATCATCATCGACCGACTCGCGCAACGCTACCAAAAGCCTATCTTTATCCCCGGTGACAACTCTCCCGGTTTAGCTCTAGCCGCCGAACTCGGAATGCACACTCATGCGATCATCGTCGGAGGTTATGAAAGCCGCGATGCGTACCGACGAAATCTTGGGTTATTTACAAAGTATCAGGATAACTTGCACTGGGGAGGTTTGTCGCACGGCCCCGGAGCGAACGGTGCCTTGAAGCCGGATGTTCTGGCACCGTCGGGCAGCCTCGGTCTGGACCCCGGTTATCGCGATACCGACACCATCGGCGGGGAGCTCAAAGGCCTTTTTCACCTTCCGCCCGGATATGGTATCAGCGGTGGGACTTCTCAAGCGACGCCGCTTGCAACGTCTGCTGCCGTACTGCTGATCAGCGCAGCCAAACAAACTCATACGCCCTACAATGCCGACCGACTTTACTATGCGCTACGCAACGGGGCACGGTTTATTGCACACCACCAAGCTTACGAGCAGGGGAACGGATTGGTTGACGTTGCTCAGGCGTGGAGCATTCTGCACCAGCTGAGGGATAATTCACCGTTGACGTTTGTGAGTGCCGCACCGGTACAGACAGTCAACAGTAATCTCTTTCAAACTCCCAACATTGGACCGGGGCTGTACGAGCGCGAAGGTTGGAATGCAGGCATGCAGGCAGCTCGCGCAATCGTCGTGACCCGAACTTCAGGACCGGTTCATCGAATGCGGTTCCAAGTGGGCTGGATCGGGAACGACGGCACATTTAGCGGCCCGCCATCGGTATGGTTACCTTTAAATGCGCCCACGGCGATTCCGATCCGAATCCACGTTCGCAAGCGCGGCCCGCACAGCGCCCTGCTCACATTGAACAATGATCAGATGCACGGAGCTCAATATCGCGTTATGACAACCATCGTCGCGGCGAACGAGTTTGACGAAGCCCGCGGCTTTGTGGTTAAGGACAGCATTGACGTGGCGCGGCCAGGCGATGGCGGATTTTTTCTTAATGTTCCATCGCGTGTAAACGTGCTCAAAGCCACCATAAGCGTTGAGAAGGCCAACGTTCTCGCGTATTGGATTTCCCCAGACGGGAATGAAGCAGCGGGCGAATGGTCGCGCGGTTCAGACGAGGGCGGCGAGCGGACTCTAGTTATGCCAAGGCCGATGGCGGGCGTGTGGGAGCTGGTGCTGGACAACTCCTTCGCGGACGAAATGTCATATGATCCTGATAGGCCGCGTCCTCTGCTGGATACACACGTCAGCCTGGAAGCAAGAGTTTATCGAGCTGAGATTGACAGCACCCCAGGCACGAAACAACAACCACTTACATTCGTCGCGACAAATACTCTGGCAGCAGCGCCAGCTCGCCTGGTGGGCAACTCGCTTGCAAGTGTTTTCCAGGCGGCCCCGACAATCGCTCAGGATGATCTTCAAGAGTATGCGATTGATGTTCAGCCAGGGTCGGACAGCGTAGGGGCGGCGGTCTCTAGTGCGCCAACCACAGACTTGGATTTATACCTGTTCAACTGCACAAAAAGTAAATGCTCGCTGGTGGCACAAGGTTCATCTCGCGGGGGGAACGAGCTTGTGGTTGCTAATCATCCTTCCGCCGGGAGGTGCTTACGGTAGTAGATGGCTTTCGCGTGCCCGGTACAACGGTCCACTACTATTATGAGGATTTTTTCACGAATCGACAATTCGGAGCGGTCACAACGAGCGACTTTGAGAGACCGCACCCAGCCCAAGCTTCGTGGAATACGCCTGCCCAAGTTTGGATTGCGAAGCGACCATCTGCACCACGTCAATTGGCGGTGATCTTGTCCGTGACGAGCAGCGCGCTGCCGAAAGAAGTTTTGGGAATGCGGTTGTTCGAGCGGCCCTAGCCCGAAGTGGACAACGTTCCTGCCAGGTTATATGAGGCGCGTAAACTCACCAAGTGATATACCGTCGGAGGTTGAGGATGCACTGTTTTCATCGCTTACTGGCCGGCTTTGCGGCGCTTGCCCTTATTGCATTGCTCGTCACCTCAACCCGGGAGGGGCTTAACTCCGCACGAGCGGCCGACACCGTGCGCATCACGGTCGAGCCAAACATCTTGGTAACCCAAGATATAGATGCGCCCCACACTGAGACCTCATTGGCCACCGACGCGGCAAATCCAAGACGGTTGCTGGGTGCGGTAACGACGTTTGCCCGCACTGGTCAAGGGCTCTATGATAAGCCGCAAGCATCTCTCGATGGCGGGTATACCTGGGCTGACTCGACAGTACCGGAGTCACGGGAGGGGAGCGGCGATCCCCAAACCGCTTACGGTATCACTGGCACGAGCTATTTCGTCACGCTCAACAATAAGTACGGAATGCTATTTTACCGCTCGATCGACGGCGGTATAACTTGGAAAAAGCCACTCGCTCTGGGGCACTGCGATCATGAGCAAATCGCAATCGATCGGACAAGTGGACCGCATCGAGGACGCGTCTATATCACGGCCGAGCACATCCTGCCAAAGTCAAGGCGCTTGCAAGGCGACCGCGTCCTCGAGTTGTGGCGCTCCGATAACGATGGCCGCTCGTTCACCTCGAGGGTTCTTGAGAGCGGTCATGTCGCCGCGGACAAACCCTTCGCTGACGGCGGGCTTGCGGCGGAAGGCCTTGCAGTACTCAGCGATGGCTCCCTGGTCGCCGGTGTCGTGCGTTATGTCACCGAAAGAGACTTTCCATATGAACGCTTCTATACGACCGTGTCGAGAGACGGCGGCAATACGTTTGGCCCCGAACGGAAAAGCGTGGATTTGAATTTCGGCGGACAGTCGAAAATGATGGATCACCAGCTTGCGGTTCAACATGGCGACATGACGCGCTCGTTTTCCTTGTCTGTCCTGGCCGCCGACACCGACAAAAAGAGCCCTTATCGCGACCGCTTGTATGTCGTGTACGGCGTAATTTCCGCCAACAATTCGCGACTCGATACTATTTATTCGATTGATCGCGGACGCTCTTGGAGCGCTCCCGTTGGCGTCGTATCGGGCGCGGGCGGGGGGACAGATTTCCAGCCGGCGATTGCCACCAATGCTCGGGGTGAAGTTGGCATTCTTTACTATCACGCACCAGCCGACAACAGCAACAATCGTTTTCACGTGTATGTTACTGTCTCGCTGGATGGAGGGAAGTCGTGGTTACCAAGCGCGCGCGTCAGCTCCCGTAGCTCGCTCCCGCACGCCCGGGGCAATATGTTGCCCATGGGTTTCTATACGCAGAGCAGCAAGAAGGAACTGAGCGCGTCCGTCATTTCCGCCAACTCCCGATGGCCAGAGGGCGGTGACTATATTGGTTTCAGTGCAGACGCTAGTGGTGTGTTTCATGCGCTCTGGCCCGACAGCCGCACGGGAACGTACCAACTCTACGCTGCGCGCGTCAACGTCGCCGGGCCGCCGATGCCTTCGGCCGAAGGCCCTATCCAGCTAGTCAACGATAAGCTACAGCTTATTTTCGACCCATCACGCTACGATGCAAGCGCGGGTGATTTCATTTTCCCCATCCGCCTGCGCAATGTATCCAAGGGCGTGATCTATGGGCCGCTCACGACGACCTTGAAGGGCACGGTGGACAAGTACATAATCGCGGAGCACCGAAAACGGGTGCCCTACGTTATACGCAATGCTGCAAACGGTCAACGTGGCCCAGGCGCAACGTTTGACTATACGACGGCGCTGGGCGGCACAGGGCGACTCTCACCGGGCGCCCTTACTGACGCCGTTGAGTGGCGAGTGCACTTAAGCGACCCTACCCGGCTCGACACATTTCAGTTTCACCTTGACGCGCACGGACGGTACTCAGCACCCTAATGGTAAAGGGCCTTTGAAAGCCTTCCCCCTTGGCCTGCGGGCTACCGCGGCTAAGCGACCATTAATTGCGAAGGTTAAGAGCTGCCACCATTTCTGCCACCATTTTTCCGTTATTCCGTGTGTTAGATGGGATTGGATAGAGATCTGGTGTGCGCGGACTGCGACTGTTCAAGCCTCCCCGTCACTTGTCATCACTAATTGGCTGGTCGGTATCAGAATTGACACTGTAGAGGTCAGAGGTTCGAGACCTCTCGCGCCCACCATTGCAACCCTCACGCGATAAGCCTCAGTGAGACAACGCAACGAAAGCTTCTCTTTCGTATGTCGAAGTTGATCTACATCACCAATACGTCGCTCGACGGTTACATCGAGGACGAAACCGGTGCCTTCGATTGGGAGAATTCCGATCAAGTACACCCGTTCGTCACAGAGTTGTTGCGGCCGATCGGAACTCATCTCTATGGGCGGCGACTGTATGAGACGATGGCCTACTGGGATGCGCCGGTGGAGGGCTATCCGCTCGAACACCGCGACTTCGCACAGGTGTGGCAGAGGGCCGAGAAGATCGTCTTCTCACGCACGCTAACCGGCGCTACGACGCGCAACACACGTATCGAGCGGAACTTCGACGTCGAGGCTATTCGGAAGCTCAAGCGGGAGTCGGAGCACGACATCATCATCGGTGGCGCCGAGCTTGCGGGGCTCGCGCTCGAAGCCGATCTCGTCGACGAATGTCACCTGTTTCTCAACCCGGTGATCCTCGGCGGCGGAAAGCCGGCATTCCGAGCCGCCTTACGACGGAATCTCGAACTCTATGAGACGCGCCGTGTCGGCACCGGAATAGTCCACTTGCACTATCGAATACGACGCGGCACCCCTTAAAAGCCGTTCGCGGCCGGCAGCTCGGCTGACGAGGAGGAAACGATGGCCGCAGCAATGCTCTACGAGCCGGCGCAGTTCGAGCCTCTGATCGACGAGCCGTGGGCTCCGGCGCGTGTTGAGGATTCAATCGCCGCAATCGTCGCCGACGCCGACGCGGCGTTTGATCCGGATGCCCTCTGGCCGGCGGAGGAATGGGACGGGCGCGAGGAGCCGCTGCCGCTGAAGAGCTTTTACGTCGGTGCAGCCGGTGTCATCTGGGCGCTCGATGCGCTGCGGCGAAACGGCCACGCCGAGAGCTCGCTCGATCTCGCCGCCGCGGCGCTGCACACGCTCAAACTTAAGCGGGCGGCACCGGACTTCACCGCGGATGAGCATTACCATCCTGGCTCGCTCTTCTGTGGCGAGACTGGACCGCTGCTCGTCGCCTTCAGGCTGACATCCGATCCGGCGCTCGTTGACGACCTCCATTCGCTCGTTCGCGCGAACGTACACAACCCGACGGACGACATCAATTGGGGAGCACCCGGCACCCTTCTCGCAGCCGTGGCGATGGGCGAATGGACCCGAGAGCCGCGCTGGGAGGAGGCGGCGCGCGAGACAGCGACAGCGCTACGTGGCCGGCGGGGCGACGATGGGCTGTGGCGGCAGGATGATGACTACCGCGGCGTCGGCACGCTTCACGGCGCCGCCGGAAACACACTTGCCCTGCTCCGATTCGAGCCGGACGACGCGCTTGCGAGCGAGACCGCAGGCGTTCTCAGCCGGCATGCGTTCCGCCAGGGCGGCCTCGCCAATTGGCCAGGCTCGCCGCGTCCCCAGCTCGCGCGGCCGCGAGATGGTCGGATCTGTCTTCAATGGTGCACCGGCGCTCCCGGTGTCCTCGCCGGCGCCTGGGACTACCTGGACGAGGACCTCCTCCTCGCCGCCGCCGAGCTCATCTGGCACGCGGGGGCTCACAGTGACGAGAAAGGCCACGGCCTCTGCCATGGCACATCGGGTAACGGCTTCGCACTTCTCAAAGCCTTCGCACGCACAGGCGACGAGCGCTGGCTCGAACGCGCCCGCCGCTTCGCAGTGCACGCGCTCGCCCAAGCGGAGCGGATCGCGGCCGCGAACGGCCGGCGCCACTACTCACTCTTCACCGGAGACGTCGGCACCGCACTCTTCGCCGCCGCCTGCCTCGACGCCGACGCGCGCTACCCGATTATCGAAGCCCTTCTAGAGCCGGCGAAGAACGCGCAAAAGCGCGGACTTTAATCGTGGCGCCAGAGCTGATGGATCCGCATGGTGAAGTCCAGGAATACGCCGTTGTGCTCCCGGCCAGAGTCGAATACTGTTTGGTCGATCTTCCCACCGCTGAATCCGAGCGCCGCTCGGGTCTCTGGCGAAGTCAGATATCCGGCCTGCCACACGAAACCGCTCTCGTGAAAACCGCCGCTGTTAGAAAGAATTTGGCGCAGTTCCCCGCTGACGTCATAACGCTGACCGATGAGGTAGCGTGCACGAGCCTGAAGGAATTGAATGGTTGAACCGCTCGTGACGGCCGGTGACACTTGCGTCCGCTGATTGCGGGTCGCGAACTTTCCATACAGTTCAAAACGCGGCGAGACGCCTTCAATCCCTTCAATCGACACCGTAGCCGCTTGAGCGACTATGTTGCGGTTGGCCAGCAGCTGATTCTGCTGCACGATCTGCCCTGGCGTGAGCAGCTGCGTCGGGAGCAGGCCCGGGTTGTCTTGAAACTGATACGAGAGAAGCCAATTATGATTGTCGGCGCGTGGATCGCGAAGGGCGAAGCCGACGTTCAGCTCGCTCGATGGCGGCATGCCTCCGAGGAGTTGGTTGGCCGCGGCTTCTCTATCGTATGACGCCAAGAGTTTGTTGGCGACATTGATGATGCCCGCGGCAGAGACGTGCACTACGGTGTTGGTGCCGTAGCTCGATGCGCTTTGTTCAAGTCGGGCACTGGCCAGGAAATCCTTAACGCCGATCAGCTCAGCACCGACATGATAGCTCGTGCCTCCTGTGATGCCCAAGCCGGCAGTGTTGGTCGACACCGCATATGGTTGGGCGAACTGCAGACCGGCCGCTGTCAGGTTGAACAGCGACCCCGTCGCATTCTCATACCCGATGTCAGCGCGCACGTGCTTAGAAATCGGGAGGCGGCTATTGAGACCGATCTCCTGTTGCGCCGTAAATCCACCCATTCCGTTGACCAGCGAATATTTCGTCGTCAACTCAGTGAATTTGTCCAAATGACGGTCCACAACGGCGTCAAGCGAGGTGAAATGGCGATCGCCGAAGCTGCCGCCATGCAGCGCTTGCATCGTCGCGCCGAGCAGAACGCCCTCCGCCACTTTGTACGAGACGCCGAGCGCCTCGCGTCCGGGATAAAGCGCAGTGCTGGGACCTGACAGCGTCGAATCAACCTCGCCAAGCGCTGAAAAGCGCGGACCGAGTGGGGCCAGCACGCGGGCCAATCCCTGTGTGCTGTTCGTGTTGAGCGACGGTTGCAGATAGTTCGAGTACGAATTGGCGCTCAACGCGAGCCGTAGCGAGGCCGCGCCAAGCTTCTCCTCTAGGCTTGCGCCGATAGTGCCCAGGCGCGTATCGACCTGGCTGCCGGGGGGCGTGCTCGTGCCGGGGTTTAGGTAATCGACGGGTGAGGTCAACACTGCTGGCGCCGTACCCCTGTCGCGCTCCAGGCTGCCGAAAAGCGAGAGGGTCGTTCGCTCGCTTGCGCGATCATCGGTGTTCAATGCATAACGAGTTTGACCAGGTACGAAACTCTGGGAGGTCGCGTCGTTAGCGAAGCCGGCGTCCGAATGGGTCACGTAGGCATCGCCGACGAATCGTGATCTTCCACCGATGTGTTCCTCGACGCGATACGCATCGCCGCTCATCGCCGCCGAGGCTTCGGGAAGCAGATGCGAATGAGCATATTCGGCCAGTAACCGGGAGTCTGCGCCTTGCGCGACCGCAATATCCGCCGAATGCAAGGCGTATTTTCGCGCTCCCATATTCTCGTTGAAGCTTGAAATTCCAAATGCGGATGGGTTGAGCTTCACCCCGCTCCAATTATACTGCAACCGGCCTCCGATACCGTCCGCGCCCTGGCCCCCGTCGTATTGATATGAGGCGACAATGTGCTGAACAAGCGTGACGCCGCTTTTTGGATCGATCAGCGTCCGTTCGATGGGCTGCCGGAAAAGCAACGAACCGCTAATAGGATTGAGATCGTAGTCGACGCCTGGCACGAGCCGCTTCACGCTGACTTCTGTGCCTGGCCGGTCAAGTTTCTCAAGCTCGAGGCTCACGCTTTGGCTTCCGGGCACGACCAGTCGTCGTGAGAGGTAGTAGGCCCCGGATGTGCCGTCGGGCGCGATGATGTCGCGCTGGAACGCCTGCATATTTGTCGCGTACAATCCCGTGAGGTCGAGCTTACCGAAGCCGTAGTTGGCCTTCGCGCCGTGAAAAGAAGTCATCAGCGCAGCGTACGTCTGCCCGAGGGATGCAAACTCACTCGTATCATAGTCGCCCCACTGCACGAAGTCCCTATTGTGTTCAAGGCGGACGTAAACGTTGTCCGAGCTGTTTGCGAGATGAACGGCATCGGAAGAATCGCCATAGATGGGATATTTAGGGCGGCAGGCCGTGAGCTCGTGCGTTGAGCCGTAGATCGGCGTCAGGCCGGAGCAGTCGCCGTTGATCGGCGCTTGATTGTCGAGCGCCGCCGTGAGCTGTGTCTGTCCGATCGCCCCCTGGGTGAAAGCCGTGAGCTGATACGGCGCATAGCTGCCATTCGTGAGAAAGTGGTCGAAGGGTGCATAAAAGTTCGAGACCTTTGGACCGAGGTGCAGGTCCAGCGCACCCGCGGCGATGTTGGGCCGGAGCGCGGTCGTGAACCTCACGAGCGTTTGCGCGGCGACCTTGCCCGAATACGCGTTCACAATAGCCATTCCCGAGACCGTCGGCGCACGCAACACCGCCTGGAAGGCGCCGTGCCTCGCGATGACATGAAAGCCAAGCGCAGCCGGGCCGAAATCCGCACCGGCAAAACTTCCGAGTGAGGTCGTCAACATGATGTCGGCATCTCGGTCCAGAGGCTCGCCATGGACGCCCGCAATCGTGCCGCTGATCGTCACGAGTCCGACGCCATCCGCCGGCACGCTGGCGGCGACCGAGTCAAGCCGCAACGTCGCGTACGATGGCGCAGGGTCAACGGTCGCGGAGGACGCCGGGGTGACCCCTCCCGTCTCGGATTCGCTCGCAAGAGCAGGTGTGGAGACGACGAGCGCCGTGGCCATAACGGCAATCGCTAACCAGAGCGCAGCCACCCAGGTGCGGATGAACGATAACGTTTCAACCGTGTGGAAGCGTGCGATGCGTCGCGCCATGTCGCTAACCTCTCTTCTTGATCACGGCAAAGTTCATGCGCGCCATGCCGCCCGGTTCGAGCTGAACCGTTACCGTCGCGGTTGTCTTGTCGAGCCGAATCAAATTTGGCGCTGTAGCATAACCAGGCACCGACTGAAAATCGAGCGTGCCCGTGCGCCAGCCCGGATGCGTGCACGCCATATGGAACATCCCATCCTGGTCGGTCTCGATGCGCGTGCCATCGTCCAGGACGACAACGGCGTGCGGCACGCCGGCTTCGCCAGGCTCCTGCGCGCCGTCGCCGTTGAGATCGACGAACACTCGACCAACGATTGTTCCGCAAGATTCAAGAATGCCGGGCTGCAGCGCAATGGTAACGCTTGCGGGTCCACCTCTGACCGCGGCACCGTTGACCAGCGCGCTCACGAGCGCAACGTTGCGGCCGTCACCTCGCAAAGCGTCTGGGCCGATGGTCACAGCGTACACGATGTGCAGCAACGCTCCCGGCGCAATCAATCCCCTCAGGGCGAACTGCACGGTATTGCCCGACTGCGATGCCGAGACGACGGCCGGCACCCCGGCGATAGACGCGCTCACCGAGCCTGCGACAAGCGTGAAGCCCCGCGGTAGGAAATCGGAGACCACCACATCGTTCGCGGGAGCCAATGAGCGCTGGCTGATGTCCAGCGCGTAGGTCACGACATCGCCTGGTTGGGCTGACGGTGTGTTCGCGGTTTTCGAGATGGAAAGCTGGGGCGGCGCCGTCAGGGTATCCGTAACGATGCCGCTCGTGATGGCGGAGGTTGCACCTCCAGCGGTGATCGTGGCCGAGAGCGTGTCAGTGATCGTAAGGCCTGCCGCGCCGGCAGGAACCAGATATCGAACGCCAACCGTCACGCTACCGCCTGCCGCCGTAGGCGCAAGTGCGGCGAGCGCAGCTTGCAGGTCTTGCAAAGGTGTATTTCCGGGGATGTGCGGTACCGGAGCGCCATTGAGCGTGTAGCCGATTGGAGTGATCGCGCCACCGGGGCCCACGATCGAGGGCGGCGACGCAATGTTGAACTTCCCAGGCTGCGACGATGTGTTCGTCAGTGTAAAGGTGTCGGTTGCCGTCGTGCCAGGCGTAACAGGGGCGCCGGCGCCGGTCACGATGAGCGTCGGCAATGGGTTGATCGTCGTGGTGTCGGCTGCACTATTCGATGCGGAGCCGGGACCTGTGTGAACGGGATCTCCGCCCCCGAATGAGCCTGCAACATTGGAGATCGAATCCGTGCCGACGGGCGTTCCGGCGCCGATGGTCACGGGTACGCTAATGGTGGGTGCGCTCGCCCCAGCGGCGATGACTGCAGTGGTGCTGCACACGACGGACACGCCTGCCGAACCGGAGCAATTCCATCCACTGCCTGTCGGGGCGGCGCGCAGCGTGAGATTCCCCGGCAGTGTATCGCGAACGGTGATCGTCCCCATTGTCGGCGCTGCGCCGAGATTCGCCACGCCGATCGTGTACTGCGCACCAGATTGCCCGATCGTCCAGGGACCGTTGTCGCTCTTGCTCGTCTGCAGCGACGGAGCGCGCACCGTATCAGTCACAGTCGCGCTGGCCGGCGGCGATGTTCCTGTTGCAGTCGTAACCGTTGCGCTCAGCTGGTCCGCCGTTGTTTGGCCCGTCGTCAATCCAGCCGGAACCAGAAATTGAACGCCGATGATGATCGAAGTGCCGTTGGCTACCTGCGAACCAGGGAGCGCAAGCGCCGCATTCAACGCGGCTAAGGTCGGGTAACTGCCGTTGACGCCACCGGGGTTGCCCGGAATGTTCAGCGTGAAGCCGCTTGGAGCGATCGAACCGGCTGGACTTGAAATGGCCGGTGGTGAGATGGTGAAGTTCCCACCAAGCGCGCTTGTGTTCGTGACTGTGAATACATCGGTCGCCGTGGTGCCGGGCACGATCGCCCCGTTCGTGCCGGCTACGGTGAGACTCGATGGTGCGCCGATTGTCGTCTGATCAGGGGGGCTGATCACAGCGCTTGCGGCCGATGTGTGGATCGGATCCCCGCCGCCAAAGGCATTCGCTACATTTGTAATCGCATTTGTGCCAATCGGCGTCGCCACCCCGATGTTGACTGGTACTGTGATCGGCGTGCCGCTTGCACCCGCAGCAATCACTGTCGTCGAGGTGCAGTTGATGGTTGCGCCGCTCGATCCCGAGCAGTTCCATCCCGCGCCAACGGGCGTCGATGATATCGTCAGGCTAGACGGCAGCGCGTCGGTGACGGTGATTGTGCCCGAGGTCGGAGCAGCTCCAGTGTTGCGAACGGTGAGCGTGTACGCTGCGCCAGATTGGCCGATGTCCCAGGCGCCATTGTCGGTCTTCGTGATGGCGAGTGTTGGCGCCGCCAGCACCTGGATCTCGGTGGGATCGCCAATAGCCGGGCTCGCGGGATCGTCCGAGAGTACGCTCGCCGGATATCCCGCAGGTAGGCCTGACAGCGATGCCTGATTCGCATAGGTTCCCGCGGTTGCCCCAGGCGGGAGTGTGACCTGCGCGGTGATACTGACGGACCCGCGGGCGGGAACGAGCAGGCCGGTAATCGACAGGCTATGTCCACCGCCGGAAAGCGCAATGATGCCTGAGCCGTTTGAAACGGTCACGCTGCCCCCGACAAATGTGCCATTGACCGGCGTGCCCGGAGAGACGACACTTAAATCGTCCGTGAAATTCACCGTGCTGGGCACGCCGCTGCCGTTCGATGCGACATACGTGTACGTGACCACGGCACCCGGCAGGGCCGCGGTTGGAGACACCTGTTTGCTGAGGGCAAACGAACTGCTGCACGAGCTTGCGTCGATCTGATTGACGGATGCGATAGAGGAGAGCTTGACCATGTCACCAGTGCTGAGGCTTGCGCTGTAGACGCCGCCGGAAGTCGAGACGAAATAGTAGTTTCCGGCACTGTCAAACCACTGGCCACCCGCGTTGGTATTCAAGACCGTCGTGGACTGCGGTATGGTTCTTGTGATTATGCCGCTCACGGGATCGAACGCTATGATGCTGTTGAGCGCTCCGCTCTCGTCGATCGCATAGACGAGCCCGTCAAGAGGATTGTAAGCCAGATCGTTGGTCTTGACAGTACCCGAACTCATCGGAACGGCCCCGATCACGGCTCGAGTTGAAATATTGATCCTATAGATAGTTTGAGGAAGGGAGCCGGATACCGTCACGAAGGTGCCGTCCGGTAGAATCGTGGCAGCGAAATAATTCGTCGCCGGGAGCCCCGTAACAGCGCCGAGATCTATTTCTGCGCCGCTGCTGTCTATTTGAAGCAGATGGTTCGTGCTGAGCGCATAGAGATAGTTATCCAGCACGTTGAAGCCGAGCGCGTTGTAGATAACCGGAGCCGCGGCACCGATTGGGCTAAAGACGAAAGGTATCGATGAGGAGTTGACTGCATAGAGTTGGGTCCTGGTGCCCGTGACGGCTGATACATATCCAACGGAAGTACAAATGAAGGTCGGTCCCGCGGCGGCAGCCGGCGTCGGGGATAGCGCGCTCCAAGCGGCAGCAACCAGCAACATTGCGACGAGGACCGCAACCAACGCGTAGACGGAAGCACCACTCCCAAGCGGGGGTTTTCGGGCATAGAAAACGGACCGGAATATCATAGCATCTCCTGCGCTCGCGTCGGTTAGACGTGGCGCCGTGCGAAGGCTCCCCAATGCTACTTCGGCTGATTCCTTAGCCAACTTGAGCTAGTGCAGATGCCTTGACAAATCGAGAGGTCCACGTCATTGTCGGCGCGAACCGGCTCCGGAGAAGTGTTAACAATTGTTAACAAACCGTCCGGAACGCGGTTGAAAAGCTCGGTAGATCGGACCGATCGTTCGCCAGAGCGAGCGCGCCAGGACTACGTCAAAGCGATCTATCAGCTCGGCGGAGATTTTCCCGTGAGCGGCGCCGACTTGGCCCGCTACCTCGCGGTGTCGCGCGCTGCGGTCACGAAGTCACGCCGGATCCTCGTGAAGGAAGGCTTGGTCAGGCCGGCCTCCTCGCGCACCGACCTCATCCAACTGACCGCCCTGGGGCGCCGGCTCGCGGCGACAATGCTGCGGCGTCACCGGCTCATCGAGACGTTCTTGCATCGGTCCTTGAAGATGCCGCTCGACGGTTTGCATCGCCAAGCAGAAGCGATCGAGCACGTCATCTCTGATGACGTCGCCGCTCGGCTTGCGCGCTTCCTCGGGAATCCGAAGCTGGACCCGCACGGACATCCGATCTCAACCAAGAGCCGCGGATTGATCCCTCGCAAGAGCATATCACTTGCCGAGGCCGAGGCGGGCAGCCGGCTACGGATAGAGAGCATCCCAGACCGCAATCCGTCGGTGGTCAGGCAGCTGTCGTTCCACGGTGTCTTGCCGGGCCTCAAGGCCCGAGTGTCCGGACGCCGCGACGGTTGCATCCTGTTGCGATCCGGTCACACGACCCATTCCGTACCGACCGCGGTCGCGCGGTTGATTCGCGTATGCCCCTCGAAGTGAAAGTGCTGCCGCGATGAGCGGGCTCGAATTAGCCGACCTCGATCCGTTCAGCCGGCGCGCCCGCATCGCCGCGCAAGAAGTGCTCGCCGGCCGGCGCAAGGGTATCCGCGCTTTGTTGCCTTTCGCTGGGCCTGCGTTTATCGCGTCCGTCGCATACATGGATCCGGGCAATTTCGCCACCAATGTTCAGGGAGGCTCCGCATTCGGCTACAAACTCCTCTGGGTCGTCGTCTTTGCCAACCTGACGGCGATGCTGTTCCAGGCGCTGTCGGCCAAGCTCGGCATCGTCACCGGGAAGAACCTGCCGGAAGTCTGCCGGGAACAGTTTGCAAAACCGGTGACCTACACGATGTGGCTCGTGAGCGAGGTGGGAGCCATGGCCACCGATCTCGCAGAGCTGCTCGGTGCCTCCATCGGGCTGAATCTTCTGTTTCACATCCCACTCTTGCTGGCCGCGGTGATAGCCGGGGCTGTCACGTTCGCCATCTTGCTCATGCAGACGAAAGGCTTCCGGCCGATCGAGGGCACAATCGCGGCCCTTGTCGGCGTTATCGCGCTATGCTACATCGTCGAGACTGTGCTCGCGCGTCCGAACTGGAATCAGGTCGCCTATCATTCAGTTGTCCCTTGGTTGGGAAGCGGCTCGGCCCTACTTTTGGCGGTTGGGATCGTCGGCGCGACGGTGATGCCGCATGCCGTGTACCTCCACTCAAGTCTCACCCAGGACAGAATCGTCCCCCTGAACCGCTCGGAGATGCGCGCCGTTGTGCGCTTTTCGAACATCGATGTGCTCATCGCCCTCGGTATCGCGGGGCTCGTCAACCTCGCGATGATGTACATGTCGGCGGCGGTCTTCCACTTCGGCGGCCATCCCGAGATCGCGAGCATTCAATCGGCGTACAAGACGTTAACGCCGCTCCTGGGGAGCGCGGCGGCCGCCGTCTTTCTGTTGTCGCTCATGGCGTCTGGTATCTCAAGCTCGGTCGTGGGCACGATGGCCGGTCAAGTCATCATGCAAGGCTTCGTCGAGTTCGTGATACCGCTCTGGGCCCGGCGTCTCATCACGATGTTGCCGACGTTCGCGGTCATTGCGCTGGGCGTCGACACGACCCACGCCTTGGTGCTGAGTCAGGTGGTGCTGAGTCTGGTGTTGCCGCTGCCGCTTATCGTGCTCTTGCTTTTCACTAACAAGCGTTCGGTCATGGGGGAGTCGGTGAGCAATCCGGTGATGCGCGTTCTAGGCGTCGGTGCCGCAGCAGTCGTGGTTGGTCTTAACTGCGTGCTCTTGTGGCAGACGCTGGTCGTACTCCGTGGCTAAGCGGTAGCGCCAGGTGGTCGATCAGTGAGGACTGCGGTGCCGGAAATGCCGCGAAAAACTCCTACCGAAAAACGATAGTCGAGCCAAGAGCAGGCAACGTCGTTGGGGGCGGTCCGCCACTACTGGAGATGCTACCGCTGTCTAGCACTCCGCTTCCTGACAACACCAGCGTATGCAGATATTTGTTGCCGTATGGGTAGGCCTGCGCAGAGGCTGGATCAGGGTTAACTATCACAGCACATGCCCCGACGGCCGATCCGCTTATATAGCAATGCGCATACTCGCGGCCGTACACACCGCTAGTCAGCCTCAGACCGCTGATGTCGCTCGGGGTCGGGACGAGTGGGTCCAGAGCGACGAGACGCGTTTCCGGCATGACGTGGAAGCGCGAAGGCGTCGCGTACAACTCCCACAGAACGGTCGATGCCGGATCGTATGTCAGTAGAAATGAACTGTAGGTATATAGCCGGCTGTCGGCCGCGCTGCTCGCGTCGGCCGTGTCGACCCCATAGCAGAAGAAACATTTTCCCCTGCTGCGCCATGGCGATCTCGTTATTTTCGATCAACGCCCAATACTTAATCGCCTTTGGCTCATCCCGAGATGAATAGCAGCCCTCCTGCAGGCCACCGATCACGTTGGGAGACACGTTGAGCTCCTTCTCATCATCAATTCGAAGCCCGCTGTAGATGATAGGAGTCGGCGCCTGTGCGCTGTTCAATTCCTGCGCAGCTGCTAACCATGAGCCAGCCGAATAATTGCATGGCAATGTCGGAAGATACAGCACATCGTTGGCGTTATCTTCAAAGATTGCGTCCCATGTCACCCCGACGCTTTGCGAGGCGATCCAGTTCTTCCAAAGCGTCCGCAAACTTGAGGATGCTGGATCCATCAAATACTGTTGATAGGCCCCTTGGATGCGCGAGCCTGTGCAATCGTGAGCAAACGTCGTCTCGTCGCTTGTATAGAGCGGGTCGCTTGGCGCTTGCCGATTAGGGTCGCTGTAGAGCATGGCTTTGATCCCGGCTGCATGGACCGCCGCGTTGCCGTCCATGGTTGTTTCTGCCCAATCGAGATAAGGGCTCAACAGCGGGGGGCATTTGCGTTCCTTGCGTCACTGATACAAAGTCGCTCGTAAGCACATGCTTCATCGCAACGATCGCAGTCGAGGTCGGACTGGGCGAAGGGGCACGAGTCGGTATCGACGCCGGCCCGCTCTGCTGCGAGGGGTTGCTAACGCTTCCGCTACCGCTGCAGCCACCAAGCAGCAAGGCGACCGTGGTTGCAATTACTGCGCTGCCAACTGGGCGTTGGCGTGGATGGATCATCGACTGCAATATCCCAGCCTTTGTGGCTTGGCTTTGGTGGTGCGGACTCGTCGTTACGGAAGGGACCGCTTGGTACTTCTAGGTGCCTACGAGGAACCCATGGCGTACGCTGCCGCAAAGAAAAATTTCTCCGATTCCAAGCGGCCGGGAGCCCACTGCGGTACGCTTAACGGATCGCAAGAGAGTACCGCCGGAGCGTGGATGCGGGTTCCCCCGGCGACCGATGAGCTGTTAGGGCGCGGTGAGGAAATTATCGACCAACGTGAAACAGCAGCCGCGTGCAGGTCTATCTGGTCGACGGAACCTATGAACTGTTCCGGCACTTTTTTGCGGTACCCAAATCGTCAGACCTGAATGGGCGGGAAGTCGGAGCCGTGCGAGGTGTCCTGGCTTCTGTTTTGTCCATGGTCGAGCGCGGTGCCACGCACATCGGTGTCGCAACGGATCGGGTCATAGAGTCTTTTCGAAACGACCTCTACTCCGGATATAAAACCGGCGAAGGCGTGGCTCCTCAGCTGCTCTCGCAGTTTCCCATTTTAGAAGCGGCCCTCGAGGCGATGGGAGTCGTGGTGTGGCCGATGGTTTACTACGAGGCCGATGATGCCTTGGCTTCCGCCGCTGCCAAGGCGTCGGGAGACGACCGTGTCAGTCGCGTGTTCATTTGTACGCCCGACAAGGATCTAACTCAGTGCGTCGTCGGCACGCGGGTCGTTCAGCTCGATCGCCGACGCAAAATCGTGCGCGACGAGGCAGCAGTCGTGGCCAAGTTCGGGGTAACACCGGAATCGATTCCAGACTACTTAGCGCTGGTCGGCGATAGCGCGGATGGCTTCCCAGGTCTCTCAGGGTGGGGTTCGGACGCTGCGGCCAAGACCTTGTCGCGGTATCGCCACCTTGAAGAGATTCCCAAGGACTGGCACAAGTGGCATCCTTCCATCTCTCGAGCTCGCTCGCTCTCACAGTCCCTTTTCGGCGCCTGGAATGATGCGGTGCTGTTTCGCACCCTAGCAACCTTGCGAGCGGATGTGCCCGTCTTCACTACGGTCGATGATCTTCTCTGGAAGGGACCGCGGGAAGACTTCTCCGACCTCGTCAATCAACTGAAGGCACCCGATCTACTGCGGCGCGCCGCCTTAGCGTCGGGCAATTCCGAATCGACGCCGGCACCGGCATGACAGGACCCTCCGGTGGCCGGATGCGCGGCTGCTCGCCGGTCGCGCCGTGTTCGCGCCCGAAGCTTGCATGAGCGGATGAAGAAACGCGTCCTCGTACTCGGAGCAGGCTTCGGCCGGAGGAAAATCGTGAGTAGGACTGCGACACTCCTTGCTGCTATAGCGTCGGGCTGCGCCGTATTTCTCACGACAACCGCACGGCCGGCCGCCGCGGCACCCTCACTGTCGAATCCATCGGTTCGCGCAGCCATAGACGCGGCAGTGCAAAGAGAACGCAGGGTGTATGGCGGTCGCAGCCCGGTTCCTGCTGTGCTGGTCGGGGTTTGGGATGGCGCAGGCGGCAGCTACGTCCGAGCCTACGGCTTCGCCGATCTTGCTAAGCGAAGGGCGCTGACACCGAACGACCACTTTCGCATTGGCAGCAACACGAAAACATTTGTCGTCAGCGTCGTGTTGCAACTGGTCGATGAGGGAAGGCTAAGCCTTGGCGACCCATTGAGCCGCTTCAGGTTAGGCGTTACGGTTCCCAACGCGCGCCACATCACGATCGGCGAACTGAGCCAGATGCGAAGCGGCCTGTTCGAAGCCTACGACACTCCCGAAGCCGATCGGATGAACTTTACGCCGGAAACAATTGTCGACCCGCGCACCATCATCAGGTGGGCGGTCAAGCAAAAGCCGTACTTCGCGCCTGGTAAAGGCTACCACTATAGCAACGCCAACTACCTGCTCCTCGGCCTTATCATTGAAAACGTGACGAAGGACAGCGTTGCTGATCAAATACGGAAGCGTCTGCTTGTTCCGTTTGCCCTGCAGCACACAAGCTACCCAGTTACTCAGGCGATGCCCGACCCATGGGCGCACGGTTACGGTCTTGACAAGCACCGCAACTGGCAGGATGTCAGCGGTACCATTCCCGTGTCGCTGATGGGCTCTGCCGGAGAGATGATTTCCGACCTCGCGGACATGAAACGGTGGGTCAAGCTTTACGTTACCGGAAAGACCAGCGGCCCAGCGACCTATCACGCGTTGACCACGTGCCTCCCCACCGGTGAAGGAAATCTATCGTTCGGACTCGGCTTGGGGTGCAGTGCCGGATGGTACGGCTACACCGGGGGACTTCCGGGTTACAACACCGCTAACTACTACTTCCCAGCCAGCGGCGTCACCGTCGTCTCCTACGTACCAGCCCAATTAAGCAAGCCCTTTCCCGGCGTCGCCAATTCGATCTTTCGCGACATCGCACGCATGATGACACCTTCGAATGTTCCATTTGTCTTGAAAAGAAAGGCATCGAGTCGTTCGGGTTTGTAGGACAGTTTGGCTCACCAACGGGGTTCAACGTTGCGGACTATGCCCTTTCTCGGCGCTTCCTTGGTCGCTCAGCGCTTGTGCCGCGTGGCATTCAGGACATCATCGATCGCTTTGATAACCGCGTTGGGCTCATCGTTTTGGATATAGTGGCGAGAGGTCGGGACCAGCACATGGGTGCCACGGCCGAGCCGATCCATGAATGCATCGTGCAAGCGGAGCTTTGTATCCTGTTCCAACGGGTTGCCGGGGAACTCCGGATTCTTCTTGGTGCCGGTCAAAAGCATAATCGGGACGTCGGGCAACGGCCACGCCTGAGAGGCCTGTCGTCCACTGATCGTCAGAGCGTTTTGCTCACGTTGAGCGGCCAGCGATAGAGTGCCGACCGCTTTGGTGATGGCCGCTGCTCTGGCTGCCCACTGCGCCGGCGGCATCTTCGCCTGCAGCGAGGCTTCCAGCTGTTCGTCGATGGGATCCACGAAGACGAGACCGGCTACTTCTCCTGAGTACATGGCCGCGAACACGCGAAGTACGTAACCGCCGAGCGAGTGCCCAACCAATAAAAAGGGCTCGGGAGCGTGGAGATTCCTGAGAATCGTATGAAGCTCGACCGCCATCTCACGGGCGTCTCGTGAACTCGCTGACCGTTCGGAGCCTCCCAAACCTGCACGGTCATATGCAATGGTCAGCGCGCGCTGTGACACCACCGCTTGAACGTCGTTCCACGTCGAGCTGCCCTCTCCGAGACCGGCTTCAAACACCGTAGTAACGCCGCCGGAGCCGGCAAGGCGTGCATGCACCTTGAAGCCACCTGCATCGACCAGTTCATTCGTGCTGGGAAATGATACTGCGGACCGTACGACTTCCGGAGACGTACTCATCGCAGCCACAAGAACGGCGATCGCAAGACGCTTGAGATGCATCTACAAGACCCACAAATCTTAGTGCGCTGGTGACCTCTACCTTGGGTGTGTCGAAAAGTTTCGCGATGGCAGAAATGGGGCAGCGTCGCGCGCTGCGGCATGTTTTTCGCGTGGTCTCAAAGCTTCTTGATCAGATGCGGCCATTACGTAGGCGAAGACGCCGCCTACAGCGCTGTTACGGCGTCGGCGCCGTGACGCGATTACTCAGTAGAGTCACCGCTCCGCTTTGCGCTAAGACTCGGCCGTTCACCACCACGCCGGTACCGAGCGATACCGATGCCGCCGCCAGAACTGTTCCGTTGAAAAGGGAAGCAGTCAACAACGTTGCGGAACTGCCGACCTCCCAGAACACGTTGCATGCCCCTGCCTGATTGATCAGGGTAACGCTGCTGTTCGTCGACGTGGTCAGCGTTGTGGGTATTTGGAAAATAAAGACGCTGCTTGCGTTGTTCTGGCCGTCGAGTGTGACGTTTCCTGTGATGGCAAGCGAAACGGGGGCGTTGTAGACACCAGGTGTTATCACGGTCCCACCGATATCCGCGGGCAGGGCCGTGGGGTTCGGACGGCCTGCGGCGTTGTTAAAGGCGGTTGTCAAATCGAGTTGAGCTTGTGCCGCGGTCGTATCGCCTGCGTGAATCGAACCGTTGACCACTTGGCCGTTTCCTGGCCCGAAGCCCGTCACGGCGCTACCCGGACTGACGCCAAGGTTCCCGGAGACGATGGTAGGACCGGAGTTCGTAACTGTAGACGCAGCGAGCACGGCAAAACTCGCGGCTGTGCCCAACGGCACGCCGGTGACGGGGTTTTCCGTGCACGAGAGCGGGAGAATCGATGGGATTGGTTGCGGAGCCGACGGGCCGGGTCGCGGGGCTGCGGCGTTAAAAGCCGGTACCGAGCAAACACCGCTGCAGCCGACGAGGACGACCATCGCCATCAGCGCTGCGGGCGCGAACGCATGGAAGAACTGCGAGGTCTTGAGCATCTGGGTGGTCCTTTGCATCTGTTTAGAACCTCACGCCGAGGCCGATGTATGGACCGGCATGCGTCTGATCGATCGGCGCGTTCTGCTTCGCCGTATAGCGGTCACCGCTGAAGCCCCCATAGAGATACAAGGGCGAAATCCCAAACGTCAGCGACAGGCCGACATCGTAGGTCAAGATCCGGTACTGCTGTTTGAAGCTGACACCGTTATTCGGGCTCGCAGCATCGGTCACGGTATAGTCACCGCTCGCGCTCGGATAGTAGAACGCAGAGCCGAAGAAATCGAGTCCCGATCGCAGGTCCGGCAGCTTCTCCACGCCCCCGCCGAACGCGTTCAGACGCGGGTAGCCGTAGTTTGTGATCGCTTGGAGGTAGCCCGCGCCGATGTAAATGCGCGGCGCTGCGACCTGATACTCCAAGCGCGCATCCCAGGTGGTTTGCCTGGCTAGGAAGACGGGCGTGAAGGCGCTGCCGCCGTCGATGGTGTTGAAGTTGGTATAGTGGTTGCCGAACGAATCGATGACATTTTCCGCCGTGACATATTCATCCCGGCGGTAGTCGCCTTTGATGGCGAACGGCGAGTTCTTGAACGCATACGCTGTGCTCGCCAGGTACGATCTGCAGCAGCGCTGGCCCGAGGCGAACTCATTGTACGTCCTGGACGAGGCACCGGCGGCTTGGATGAATCCCTGATACGTCTTTTCCTCAGGCGGGGCCGTGGGAGTCGGACTGGAGATCGGCGGCGCAGGCGTGGCCATGGGAGTCGGCACGGGATGCGGCGCCTCCACGGCTGGGATGTAGCGAATCACGACTATGTGGCGGGCGGGCAGCCATTCGACATATGCGCCAAGCGCTTCTGAGATCACTCGCACCGGCACGAGCACGATGCCACGGTACATCACCGGTGGAACGTCGAGCGGTCGCTTCTCACCGTTGATGACGACCTCGTTTTTGCCCAAAGTGACGGACACGCTGGCGCCGCTCTTGCTCGCGGTGACGGTCTTGCCGCCATCCGTCGTTGAAACGGTAGCGCCCATCTCTTCGAGCATGCTGCGCAACGGCACGTAGATACGGCTGCCCTTCACGAGCGCCGCCAGCACGCGCTGTTGCTTGAGGATGTCTGGCTTCGTGTAGACGGTATGATCGTTGAAGATAATTGGAATCTTGCCCGATGGCGGGCTGCCAAAGTCCGCGAGGGCGATGACATACGACGTCTGCGGTGTCGCGTTTGCGGCGGTGCCCCAACCGCAGAACACAAGAGCCGCAAGGGCAACGACGACCGCACGCGGGCAAAGCGCCGTAGCATGGGTCTTAGACGGTATAAGCCATGTTCGCATGCTACTAAGCATCGGCACTTCAACCCGAGTTTTGAGGCCGGACGCAGGCTGGAAGCGGGAGGCCAAGCATCGCTTGATGCAGGCTGCGCTCGAGCGCCACGACGCGAGTCATGCGGGACGATAGGCGCGCACGGGGACGGTCTTCAAGACGATCGGGACCCTATTTGCGCCGTTTTTCCAAGTCCGCCGGCAGCGGTCGCCGCGGCGCTCGAGATCCAATCGTGCGCTTAATAAGGAAGATTGGCACGCGGTCTTTCAGCGGTTGTCGCGCTTAGCTTGCGCTGACGCCTACCTTGGCCGGTGAGTGCAAGCCGTGAATGTTGCCTTCGGAATCCTTGAACATCGCCCACCCGCCCCATTGCTCGTCGCGCGGGCCGTCCGTGAATTCGATGTCTTTGTTCTCGAACTGCTTGTGAGCCTCGTGGACGTCGTCGACCTCGATGATGACGCCGCTGAAGCCGCCGACCTTCTCCGGCGCCCAGTCAGGGGAACCCTTTGAGAGCGTGAACGAGGTCTGGCCGCCCGACGGCGCCACCGTCACCCAGCGAGAGTCTTCGCCCATAGCGACGTCCATAGTCTTTTGCCAGCCCAATTTGTTCGTGTAGAAATCGACTGCTCGATCGACATCGTTCACGAAAAGCGTGACCACCGAAATATACATGTTCAATCCTTTCCTGGATCTTCAGGCGTCTTCTTGAACGTCGACACCGGCCGCACGCCATTCGCCAACGTCTGGTAGACAACACAGTAGCGTTCGGTCAGCTTTTGCAGTTGATCTATGTGCTCCCGGTCCGCTTCAGTATCCAGCTCGAACGACAGACGTATGTTCTTGAAGCCGACCGGCACTTGCTTATCAACGGCCAGTGTGCCGCGAAAATCGAGGTCGCCCTCTGCCGTGATGGTGCCGCCGGCCAACGGGAACTCTATGGAGGTGGCGACAGCCCGCAAAGTCACGCCGGCGCAGGCGACCAGCGCTTGCAGCAACATGTCGCCCGAACATGCCAGCATGCCGTTGCCCCCGGTCGCCGGATGCAAGCCCGCCTCGACCAGCGAGTGCCCGGTCTCAACGCTGCACGAAAGATTCTGAGAATCGTCGACGCGCCCGCGAGCGCGCAGGGTCACGAAAGCCGCCTCAGGCGCTTCGCGGTAGCGTTCCTTGAGGGGGGTCTGCATCGAACGCAACGTTGAGGAATCCATACTTCAAGCCATCTCGGGCCAACCGGCCAGCTTTTGGGAGTTGAAACTGGCGGTCCATTGCGTGGCCTTCTGCCGAAATCTTCTTCCTCAGGCGGACCACCCAAGTGTGACGTTCGAATCAGACATAGGTCGAGGCCCACTCAAGCGTCGGCGAAGTAGCCTTGTTCTCGAGGAGACCGCCTTGCGACAGCAGCTGCAGGCCGCGCTCGCGCTTCTATGTGTGAGCGTTGGCTCTTTTTCCATCTCGGTACGTGCAGCCGGCAAGATCGACGCCGCGCCGCCGGGCATCGTCGCCACCACCGCCACGATCGATGACGTTATGGACGCCCACGAAAAAGCGGTCCACGTCGACAAAAAATGGGTCACTGACATCGAAGAGGGCACCGTCACATGAACGGCCTCAAAGGCACGTATCGTCCTGGCTCGTTCGTGCCGCCCGCCGATGCATTCGCCGTCGACACCGTCCTCGACGACGGCGTACCCTTCGTGTCAGTGCAGGTAGGCGACGCGACTGGGGATCACTTCATCATCGATACGGGTGCGAACCGTGGCATGATCTTCTCGTCTTTCGCCTCCGCGCACCCGGCTGACATCGTCGAAGGATTGGGCCGGCAGATCAGCGCCTACGTGCCCTTCACGAGCTTTCAAGGGGTGGGCGGCACCATCCAGATCAGGCCCATCCAAGTGAAGTCGCTTCGCGTGGGGGCGTGAGCCTCACGGAGTGGCTCTCATCTTTCGATCCACCGGCGACCGCGCCTTTGAATTCGAGGACATGGATGGAATTCTGGGCTATGACTTCCTGAAGTATTTCACGGTGTATCTCGACTATCCAGATTCACACATCTACTTGATGCCGAACAGACTCGTCAAACGCTGACCCGGTATGCCGATAGCGTGCGGCTTGGTCGCTAGCGCCTTCCTCGCCATCACTAATAAGGCGCTCCAGAGCACTGCAGTCGCAAAGAAATAATGCGTTCCAGTCGTGCGGCTCGCTGCGAAGGCTATCGAAACAATAACCATCGCGCCCAGCGGGCCGCCGGGAAACTGAGCTCGATTGCGCAGCAACCAGGCCATCGGCACTGCGCATAACAGGGTGGATCCGAACCCGGTCGGGGGATAGATCATGAGCATAGCGGGGACTGTCAGCACGAACGCCAAGCCGCTGTACTCGCTCTTATCAAGCGCAACGACCACCAGAAAGGTGATGACGAAAATCAGCCCGGCGATCACTAGATACATAGGGTTTAGAAATGCGGCATGCTGGGTGGGAACGTCGTGCATAAATTTCACGATCGTGCCCAACAACGAAGCGTTCTGATCCTCAGCGAACCATTTGTTTGGGTAGTGACCGGTCGAGACCAGCTGAAAGCTTGCGAGGTAGGCGACGAACACCGAAGTTCCAAAGCGCGCGATAGCGAGAGCCGAAAGAAGCAGGGCGGCGACAACCGCTCCGATCAAGGCGCGCCAATACCGCTCGAGTATAAGGTAGAGCGGCAATAGTGCAAGAACCGGCCGGATGAGGATGCCGACTGTGAGCCACGCGCCTCCCCACCACGATTCGCGATGCCTCCAGAGCATCAGCAGCGTCAACAGCGCAATACAGTTTGCCTGGCCCAGCCCGAAGGACTCATAGGTCGAACCCAAGCCAAGCACGAGGATTGTGACCACGAGGAAGGTCTCGATGTCGCGCCGTTCGAGTAAAATAGTCGACAGCAAGCCGATATCAACAACGAGCCCAATCGCCAGCATCGAGTACCATAACACGGCACCAGAATGAAGGCCGAAATGGCCAAGCGGCAGGAAGAAAAACATGGATGGCGGCGGATACTGGAAATATAGATCAAAGAAGCGGTCCGCGTACGCTTCCACCGGCAGAGTGAGGGACTGCAGGAAAGCAACCGCATTGTTGGCATCATAAAAGTTTTGGCCTCGCACCGCAACCTGCGCATAGATCCAGTACAGGCTGAAGTCGTAATACGGGGGCTCGAGTATCCGTTCACGCACGATCGCGACCATGTAGTAGACGTAGAGAACTGCCGACGCGGCCGCCAATCCATACCAGCCGGCGCGAATCGGCCTCGCTAGCGTGTCACGGTAATAGTACCCTAAAAGGACAACGAGAAAAAGAACAAATGAAGGTGCGGTCTTGGGAAAATTTGGCGTAAGCGTGAGCGCGATCCCAAACAACGCGCCAATGATGGCTAGCACCGCAGTCCACGCAGCCGTGATGTACATGAGAGCGGGTTCAACGCTTCACCACGCGCCTCCGTTTGTAACAGAACGCGCTGTTCGTTCGGCGCGCCACGGATGAGCGATCTCACCGCCGCATATGAAAATGCGGTCAATGCCGGCGGACGTTCGGGTGCTCAAATCCTGAGTGGCAGATCAATTCACTGGCGATACGCCGGAAAGGCGCGGCCAACGCAGCGGTCGGACGAGCCCTCCCTCGAACTGGCACTGCAGCCCTTCGACAACGAGTCGCTGGTCGTTTCACCGAACGCCGACGACGTGCCGGCGGTCGCTCGCATTCTCGTCCACGGCAGCCAAGCCACTGCGGACACGTGTGACTTCAGCGATGCGGATATCCTCGTGGTTCTCGACGATCATCGCGAATTCACCCGCGAAGAGCATATTCGAACCGTTCGGGAACTGCGCAAACTGCTCCAACGCATCTATGCGTTTGACCCTCTGATGCACCACGGCCTGATGTGGCTTCCGGCCAGTGCGCTGGATGACTATGACGAGGCTTTTCTACCGGTGGAGACACTGCGGTTGTCCAAAGTCCTCTTCGGGCCGCTCAGCTTGCAACTCAGCAGTCGCTCCTCAGATGCCGCAATCAGCGGTCCACGCCTCCGTCTGGCTGCGGAATCGCTTCAAGAGCAATTGATTCGCCGCCAACACCTTCGGGGCGACTACCACTTGAAAAACTTCATCTCCGGTATACTTCTGCTGCCCTCGCTCTTTTTGGCCAGCAAAAGCATCTTCGTTTACAAGCGGGAGTCTTTCGATCTTGCACGCTCATATTTCTCGACGGAGGGTTGGAACTTCGTCGCGCGCGCGGAGGAGGTGCGTCGACAATGGCTGCGTCCACTTGATCCCTGGTGGAAAGGCGCCGTCGCCACGCTCGGGCACCCACGCAGCCGCACGCTTCTTTCCGATGTGCTGCCTTCGCGACTGAACATCATGCGTCCGGCCCAACAGGCGGCTCTCCGAGCCCTCGAAAAGCACGCCGATGCCTTTTTTAGGGAACTTGAGGCGGCCCTGCGTTGACTTTGACCGTATGTGTCGCACGCTGTTGTACGGCGGTCTGTTTTCGCAGGGATAACGACCGCTTGGGCGTGTTTCGCGCTTGCATTCCGAAAACGGGCAATCCCATGCGGTTACGGAGCCACATGAGGGACTCGCCAAACATCCACCACAGCCTCCACGCTCGATTCAGCGGCTGGCGGGATGCGTCAAGCTTGTCGAAAAAGTAGAGAAAGTTATCCCACCGATCTCGCTGCAGCTGCGGAATCGCGTAGCGATTCTGCGGCGAGGCATGGTGAACGAACTGTGACTCCCGCGAGAGCAACAGCCGGCCATACCGCAAGAGGCGGTACGAAAGTTCCCAGTCCTCCCCGTACGAATAGGCGACGAGATTCTCGTCGAACTGCTCGCGCAAAAGAACGTCGCGTCTCACTGCCGCGGCGCACGAGCCAAGCCTGCGCAATTCCGTCATGCCGCCTTGGGTCCGCGCCTCTGAGTTGAAAAAGCCGCGCCCGAAGAGCCAAGCGTGAACTTTCCATAAGCCCAAGCCCGTGCTGTTGTTGATGACGGAACAACCCACCCCGACAGCATCCGGATTGTGCCGCAGGCACTCTCTCAGCGTTTCGATGCATGCCGGCAGCAACTCCACATCGTCGTCCAGGAATAAGATGACCGCGCTCGTGCTTGCTCGGGCTCCGGCATTCTTGGCGGCGGACGCACCACTCAAGCTTGGGTCGTAGATATGAACGAGGCCCTCCACTTTGGGGAGGCCATACGCCGAACCAGATTGATCCACGAGAATGATCTCGTTGGGCAGCTGGGTTTGCCGTTCGATCGACGCCAGGCAGCGCAAAACATCTGATGGCCGATTCTTGGATGGGATACAAACCGCGATCGTTAAGGCATCCTCTGCCGTCGTCGTCGCCGTCACGTCAGACAAAGAAGCGGTAGAGTGCGGCGCCGGCATCGGCAGCGGCGGCCAACGGCACTTCGGGCTCCGTCAGTACACGCGTTAACGCAGACAGCGTCCTCTCAAGCTCTGCCACTTCTTCGGTTTTTGGCCGCTCAGCGTAACGCCCGACGTAGTACGGCGCCGATGCGGCTCCGAGGTGGCGCTTAAACCGCCGCAACCCCTCGTCAATCGAAATGCCCAAATCCAGACGGCGGTAGCCGCGCACGACGGCTTCCTCAATCGCCTTTTGGAACAAGAAGTTCGACGGGCGCAGATCCCCGGCGTCCGCATTGGAAGCGCCGTATTTGTAATATAATGTGTCCCCCTCGGCCAAGAAGATCATAGCAGCCAGAACATTACCGTTCAGTTCTGCGAAGAGGGCAAATCCGTGCTCAGGAAAGTATGCCGCCGCTAGCCGTTCAAAAAATTCTTTGGATTGCGGCAGCAGGCGGAACTTGCGCTTTCGCAAGGTCGCGAACAAGCAATAGAACGGCTCAAGGAACGTCCGGTCTGAGATCTTGCGGCAGGTTCCGCCCGCTCGTTCCAATCGACGAGCGTTGACTCGCTGTTTCTCGTGGGTCATCGCGAGAGCTTGTGGCACCGTCGCCGGCAACTCCATGGTTTGATGCACGCCTGGACTGTCGATGCTGTCGGCCGCAGCCGAAGGAGCAAGCAGAGAACGGATTTGCCAAGGAATGCCTTCGGAGCACAGCGCGGCCTCTATCGCGGGCCACGCGGATGCAAGCCCCAATGGACCGCAGACATCCGAAAATGCGTACGCGACCCGCCGTCGACCGCGAAAATCGTTCACCTCAGCATAGGGCAACCCCGCCACCACCGTGGAGCCGCTGAGAGCAAGCGCCACCCGCCCGGGAAAGCCGTATTCAGTGGAGATGAGACTGCACCAGCGGGGTGTGTGAAACAACGACGGGTGAGCGTCGCTCAAAAATCTTAGCCAGCGCTCATCGCTTTGGGCCACGAGCTCGACCCGCGGATCCGCTCCGACGGGTTCAACCGTTCGATGTTGCATGTGCGCCCACGCCCGTCTGCGCTTGGGCAAATGACCCCGGCCATTTGGACACGTGCCGCTTGCGATGAGCGAAAAAGCCGACCCACCATCCCAGCCCATAACTCAAGTGCATGCTCATGAGAACTGCGGGAGCGATCAACAATGCGATGGGATCCTTCAGCTTCAGCACCGCGCTAGCCGCCGCGACCGCAAGAAACGCCCCGTACGGCATGAGTGCCGCCAGCGACGGCAGCCAGCCCGTTGCCGCGAACACGACACCCGATATCGCACATGTCAACAGCAGCAGTGGTGGGGCCATCACCCGCAAGGGAACGTACTCTGGGTGCCGGAGCTGTGTGCGCCGCCGCCAGTAACCGTAACGGTACATCTGCCTCGCGAGGCTGGGTATGGAGGGGCGCGCGTGATACTTGACCTTAATTGCGGGCGTACAGTAGATCGTGTGGCCGGCCTTGCGAAGGCGATAGTCGAACTCGCAATCCTCGTTGACCGCGAAAGATTCGTCGTACCCACCCATTGCTTCGAACGTTGAACGTTTCAGAAAAATTGTAAAGACATGGTCTACGAACTCCGCCGTGCTAGCGTATCGAAATCTGCCGTTTCCTATCGCAAAAGGTGACTGCATGGCCCAGGCGATGACGCCGCCGACGTGGCCTTGACCGACCGGCACTTGAATGCCGCCGACGTTGGCCGCCCCCGTCGCTTCGAGCGCGTGGATGCAGCTCGCAAGGTAGTCAGAACTGTACTCGGTATGAGCGCTGATCAGCGCGACGTACTGAGCTTTGGCGGCACGTGCGCCCATATTCCAGGCATGGACTTGCAACCGTTTGGGGTTGTGCAGCAGGGCGACGGGGTCACCGGGCTCGATGAAGCGTTTCACCAGTTCGACGGTGCGGTCTTGGCTGCCGCCGTCGATGACGAGTATCTCCACAGTGCCGTCAAGGCCATCCTGCGCCAGCAGATCATGGAGGCATTTTTCGATATGCCCCTCTTCGTTGAAAGCAGCTACGACCGCAGTCACAAGCGGTCTAGACATGGCTCACGGCAAGCCGTCCATCGCCAGACTCCAACCGCGCGTACAAACCCAGCAGACGGTCGCCCTGCGGTTCCCACCCATAGCGTGAGCGAACCGCTTGCTGGCCGCGTCGGCCCATCTCTTCTGCGCGCTGCGGATCCGCAAGCAACGAAGCGATAGCACGGGCAATCGCGTCGCAGTCCAGCGGGTCGACCACTAAACCGCAGCCTGCGCCCTCGAGGATCTCTCGCCACAGCGGAAAATCAGAGGCGACGATCGGGATTCCCGCGGACATGTATTCAAACAATTTCGTAGGCTGTGCCTCAATGTGCGGCTTCTCAGGGTGGAACAGGAGGAGCCCAACTCTCGCGCTTTGCAAAAGCGCGCGGACGTCGGTATGGGATCGCCAGCCTAGGAAGTCCACCCGCTGCCATCCCGTGGACGACCGGACGCTTTGTTCCAATTCCGGATCGCCATACGTGCCGAAGCTTCCGGCGATCACCAGCCGGGCATCCCGTGGTACGACCGGCCGCGCAAGGGCATCGATCATCTGGATGATGCCCCGGATCCTGGTTATGCTGCCAACATATACCAACGTTTGGGGACGATCGGCATAGTCCTCAGCCGCGACACTCGTGGCTGCGCTGATCCTTGGAAAGTTTTGGACGATCGCAGTCTTGAAAACCGGAAATCGCCTCGCGATACGCGGGTTAGCGGCGACGATGCCGCTGCAGATCTCGCCCGATAGTCTCGTGAGGAGACCCATAAGAACCGCAACGGGCGCTCGCAACCATCCGGGAATCCAGTCCTTGGCCATGACGTCATCTGGCAGATCTTCGTGGGCGTCGTAGATCACCTGCTTTCCGAAGAGGCGCAATACAAACCCAAACGGCAGCAGCTCCGGATCGTGCACATGGTAAAGATCCGCATTCTCGTCAACGGCAGCGCGGCACGCGCTCCACAGCGTGCTCGTCATGCGCTGCATGCGTCGCGATGGTCGCGGTATCGCACGAAGTGACACACCTGCGCGCACCTCACTGCTAGCTGCAGGGGCGACGATGACGACGCGGTAGCCGGCCTCTGCGAGCGTCACGCATTCCCGATAGAATATCCGGTCATCCAGCGGGTCGTGCACGGTCGTCACGTGGCACACTTTGAGCGCCTTGTGCGTCATGGCATCCGTCATTGCCGTGCTCACCGCTACGCGGCCTTGTGGAAGAGGAACTCAACGCCAGTTTTGAAGATGACGGAGATGTCCAAAAAGATTGACCAGTTTTCAATGTAGAAGAGATCGTGGCTCAAGCGCACGCCGATGTCGGCATTCGGCGCGTTGCGTTTCATATGTACGTGCGACCAGCCGGTTAGCCCGGGGCTCACCAAATGCCGCTCATCGTAGCGCGGCAGATGCCCCCGAAAAAGCTGCGCAAACACTGGGCGCTCGGGCCTCGGACCGACGATGGACATATCACCGCGAATCACATTGAACAGCTGGGGCAACTCATCAAAGCTTGTTCGGCGAAGCAGCGCGCCCAGTTTGGTGGCACGTTTATCTCCCACATGAGTCCAGACAGGGCCGGTGCTGTCCTCAGCCGAGCACGGCATCGTTCGGAATTTGAGAATATCAAACAGAGCCCCGTTGCGCTTGACCCGCTGTTGACGGTAGAGGATCGGACCACTTTTGTCGGCCCAGATGAGCACAGCGATGATCAACATCAAGGGTCCGAACGCGACGAACATGCTTGAGGCGACGACGATGTCGAATATCCGCTTGATGAGTTGAGCGGGCGGCCTGCAAGCACGCAAGGATCTCGGAACGATAAGCGCTTGGTGTCCGTTCGTCTCAAAGGCAAGGGAAAACGCTTGCCACTTCAACCGCGGCGCCGCGAAGGCGATTTTTATGCGATGCCGTTCAGCGACCTGCAACAGGTAGGGCAACAGGTCCGGGTGGACGACCTCCGTCAAGATCAGCCGATCACATCCCCAGCGCTTGACCGCACGGAACCAAGCGATGTTGTCAAGCTCCGGATCCTCGCTCAGATTGATTTGAGCCAACGCGGCGTCAACGTCGCCGACCTCAAAGCGCCGCACTTCGTCGTTGCGGTTGAAGTGGAGCGCCTGTGCCACTTCATCGAGCCTGCCTGATTGGCCGACCATCGCGACGCGGCGCGGCCGCTTCACGTCTTTATCGCGAATGGCATGGGCAAGACCTCGGGTGCCACCCACGGCGACAATGGAAAGCAAAAGTGAAACGAGCAGAACGAGCCGGGACGTCGCGATCGAGTGAAACATGGTGAAAAAAACCAGCTGCGGGGCAATGCCGACGCATAACGCGGCGACGGTGCAGTAGAACTCGTCTTTTCTCGAAAGCGCGAATGACCGCTCGTAAAGGCCCACGACCTGAAAGACTATGATCCAGACCAGCACGAACACCACTGCTGAGACGTAGACTCGCAGCTGAAAAACGTCGTGCCTGGGCTTCCAAAGTCCCACAATGTGCATCGCCGCGTAGGACGAGACGACGAACATCACGATGTCCGAGCACAGCAACGCCAAGGCCCAGCTCTTGTTATACCTGTCAGCAACCCGAACGCTGGCCGCTACCGGCGGAGTCAGGACTTGGTGTACCATGGATAGTTATCGCCCGATCGTATTGAGCGTTTGGCAGGCCAAAGCTATTGAGGCTCGCCGAGAAACAGCCGGCGGATCTCGACGGTGATTTCCAATGTAATGCGGCCAAGCGATGAGGACAAGGGCCAAGGGACCCTAGCTGTTCTGAAATTAATCGGGTATTGCGGCGCAAGGCCCCTTGCAACGCTGCGCAAATATCAGGTAGGATGAACGATTTACAGGAAGTCGCTGTTCCGTTCTTTGATCTGCAAGGTCAACTAGCCGATCTTCGCCCGGAATTTGAGGCTGCGCTCGATGAGATCTACCGGAGCGCCACCTTCATCATGGGACCGCAGGTCGAGCGCTTTGAGGAAGCTTTTGCCGACTTTTGCGGTGCATCGCACTGCGTCAGCGTAGGCTCCGGCACCGCGGCGCTCAAGTTGACGCTTCAAGCCTTGGAGATCGGGCCAGGTGACGAGGTCATCGTCCCGGCCAACACCTACATCGCCTCAGCGCTTGCGGTCTCACTTGTCGGCGCCAGGCCCGTGCCTGTCGACATCGATCAGTATTACCACATGGATCCGGCCCTCGTCGAGCAAGCCATCACACCCCGCACGAAGGCGCTTATGCCCGTTCACCTCTATGGGCAGGCGATGCCCATGACAGGGCCGCTGCGGCTGGCCGCATCGCATGGCTTGAAGGTGGTGGAGGATGCATGCCAAGCGCATGGCGCCATTATCGAGGGGCGGCGTGCGGGAACCATAGGCGACGCGGGCTGTTTCAGCTTTTATCCGAGCAAGAACTTAGGCGCATTGGGAGATGGCGGAGCGGTTGTGACCAACGACGCCGGGCTGGCCGAAGCCGTGCGTCTCAGGCGGGACTTCGGGCAGCGAAAAAAATACGAACATCTCATCAAAGGCGAGAACTCAAGGCTCGACACCATTCAAGCCGCCTTCCTCTTGGCAAAACTAAAACACCTGACAGCGTGGAACGATAGGCGGCGAGCTCTTGCGGCTTCCTACGACCGCGAACTGGCCGCCCTAGGCGTTCGACCTCCGCTGCGACGCGCGGCTGACGCCCACGTCTACCACCTCTATGTCATCGAGTTTCCGAACCGGGATCGAGCGCGCGCCTTCCTGCAAGACGAGGGAATCCACACGGGTGTCCACTATCCGGTGCCGTTTCATCGCCAGCCTGCCTACGCGGACTTAGACCTACCTGCTGGGAGCCTGCCCAAAGCGGAACGATCTTGCCTCCGCGTTCTCTCCCTTCCGATGTTTCCTGAGATGACGGACTCACAACTCGGTCGGGTCGTACGAGCGATTCGTTCGTACCTGAACGGTGAAGCGTCCGCTGGGTATAAAGTACTATCTGGAGCAACCGTATAGGGGTTAAGTCCTATCGGTGAGGTGCGTCGCGAGCCTTGTCGAAGCGCGCGCTGCTTAGTATAGTCGTCAGACGGCATGGTGTTTTTGCCGTTCTTCTCACACTCTTCGCTTACGCGGAACCGCATGTTCAAACTCATGGAACCACCCACAGAGTCTTCCGGCCCTAGGGCTCTGAACTCTGGGGGCAGCGGCCTGACGTCGGATAACGACTTCAATTCCATTTTCAGCGTGCTGTCGCGCCGGCGCTTGGCGATGCTGGCGATATTCACCACGTTCCTCATGGCCGTAGGCTTTTTCACACTGACCGCCCCAAAGAAATACGTTGCGACGGTGACGTTCATCGCGGGCAATGGCGGTTCCACTCTCTCCCAGGGATCAAACGCCAGCGCAGGCGTTTCTTCCATCCCCATCTTGAATGCGTTGCTCGCCATCAACGGCGGCCAGTCACCGGAGACGTATATCGCTCTGCTCCAAGAGCGGCCTCTTGCGGCGGCGGTGATACAGGATGTCGGTCTGGACAGCTCACCCCGAGCGTTGCTTTCGCACATAAACGTCCAGCCGGTGACCAACACTGCCATGTTGGCGCTGAAGGCCTGGTGGACTGATCCCCAAACGGCCGCTCGAATCGCCAACTCCTTCGCCACGGTCTTCGTCGAACGTGAGCGGGATCTGATATCAGGTCAGTCCCGGTCCGCCTTGGAGTTCATCACCAAACAGTTGCCGGCGGCTCAGGCAAACCTGCGGCGGGCCAGCGCG
This sequence comes from Candidatus Eremiobacter antarcticus, assembly GCA_003244105.1. Taxonomy (GTDB): domain Bacteria; phylum Vulcanimicrobiota; class Vulcanimicrobiia; order Eremiobacterales; family Eremiobacteraceae; genus Eremiobacter; species Eremiobacter antarcticus. Next base: position 53,936 of record QHBK01000002.1, read on the forward strand.
GATTTGGCAGCGTACCAAGTCGCTCACTCGCTCGCCGACATCAACGTCCAGACCCAAACGACGCTGAATACGGTGTCCGGCATCGAGTCGCGAATCGCTCAAAATCAAGTGGATGCGGGGCAGGCCCAAGCGCAGCTTGCGAGCGTTAGCGGTCAACTGGGCAGCATGGCGTCGACCATCCAAGGCTCCCTTCTGCTCGCAAAAAACCCGGTTCTCGCGCAGTTGCAGGACCAATTGTCACAGACGACCATCCAACTGCAAGCGCTCAGCCACCGCTACACCGAAAATCACCCGCAAGTGATCGCGATGCGAGGCCGTCAGGCGGAGCTGGAGAGACAGATCGCCCAGCAGCAAACGACCGTTACCCTCAACAACAATATTGTGCCTAATCCCCTCTATCAACAACTCAATCAGCAGGCCGCAACCTTACGAGCGCAGATCGCAGGCGACAAAGCGCAGGTATCGCTGCTGAACAATCAGCTCGCGAGTTCCTCGCAGTCCCTAAAGCGGCTCCCGGTGGAAGCCCTGAAGCTGGCAGATCTCAAACGCCAGGCCACCCTGGCGGAAAACATCTATAACGCCTTACAGCAAAAGCAAAGCGAAGCGATCATCTCAAAGACAACGTCCCTGAGCGACGTTGCTGTGACCGAGACGGCTTCGCCAGACGATGTCGCCGTGAAGCCCGATGTTCGATTCAACCTTTTGGTCGGGTCCATCGTGGGGCTCTTCTTGGCCCTCAGCGGAGCGTTCGTCCTCGAGCTCTTCGATAGGTCCATCAAAGACGAGAAGGCGGCGCTCCAAGAACTTGGCCTGCCCATTTTGACGACGGTGCCGAAGATAACCGCTAAGAGGCGCGCGGCGCTGCCCTGGCTCCGAGCTGTGACTATCGAGTCCTTCATCATGCTCGTCAGCGCGTTGCGCTACTCGTCCGATCGCCAGCTGCGGTCGTTTGCGCTGACCAGCCCGATGCAGGGCGACGGCAAATCCACAATTGCGCTGAACACCGCGGTCGCGATGGCTGAGGTACGGCCCAAAGTGCTGCTGGTGGACGGCGACATGCGCCGGCCCACGCTTCACGAAAAGCTGCAGCTCAAGAACACGCTGGGATTCTCCGACGTGTTGGTCAACAACGCCTCGTTGTCATCGGTGATCCAACAGACTCGCTACAGCGGGCTCGATTTTCTCCCTAGCGGTTTCGGGCCGCCCAACGCGTTTCGGCTATTGGAATCGCCTCGTTTTCTCTCGGCGCTGGCTGAGATGCTCGAATCATACGACGCCGTCATATTCGACACGCCCGCGATCGCGGGGATGTTGGATGCATTGACGATCGCGAGCAAGGTCGATGGCACGCTGCTCGTCGTGTCGGCCGGCGTCACCGATACCCGCGCCACCAAGCGGGCCCTGTACCGGCTAGAGAATACCACCGGTGTGTCGCTGTTGGGGATGATCCTGAACCAAACCGAACTGCGCCGGAACGAGGGCGCTTACAACAACTACTACATCGATGCCATGGCACCGCTGCCTTTGGCGGAAGACACGCAAGCCGTCTAAGGAGTTCGTGGTGCACGCTTCGGGAAATGTCACGTTCGCGGTGGTCGGCTTCGGGTATTGGGGGCCGCATCTGGTGCGCAATATCTTGCTGTGCGAGGGCGCCGGCGTTGCATGGATAAGCGATCAAGACGATGCACGCCTTCAAGAGGCCGGGCGCCGCTTTCCGGGCATTAGGGCTACCCCCTCGCTCGAGGAGGTCCTATGCGACCCTGGCGTCGATGTGGTGGCAATCGCGACTCCGGTCCATAGCCACCATGCTCTCGCATTAAAGGCGCTGCGAGAAGGCAAGCACGTCTTTATCGAAAAGCCGCTGACGGCAAGTCGTCGTCAGGCCACCGAAATTCTCGCCGTGGCTGCACAATTCGGACGAAGGGTATTCGTCGACCACACCTTCGTCTTCACACCTGCGGTTCAAAAAATGCGCCAACTCTTGCTCTCCCACGAGTTAGGCCGCCCCCTGTACTACGACTCCGTGCGGATCAACCTCGGTATTTTTCAGCATGACGTGAACGTCGTTTGGGATCTGGTCACCCATGACATCGCCATTTTGGATTTCCTATTGCAGGGCACGATGCCCGTGACCGCCAGCTGCACGGGGACTGCGCACTTCGGCTCGCAGCACGCAGACCTGGCCTACTTGACTCTCGCCTATGAAGACGATTTCATCGCGCACATCAACGTGAACTGGCTTGCCCCCGTAAAGGTGAGACAGGTGCTCTTGTGCGGCGACCGCAAGATGGTCGTCTACGACGACAACAGCGCAAGCGAGAAGATCAAGGTCTACGACAGCGGCGTTAACGTGCGGCAGAGAGAAGACATCTACGAGATGCTCGTGCAGTACCGCGTCGGAGACATGCATGCCCCCCGCTTGGAGACAACTGAGGCGTTATCGAACGAAATCACCAATGTGGTGGAAGCGCTGCGCGACGGTGCGGTTGCAGTCGCAGATGGGGAGGCCGGCCTGCGGGTCGTATCTATTTTAGAGGCGGCCGATGCGTCGCTGAGGCTGGGCGGCATTTCAGTTCCCATCGTGCCGCTGGACTTGGCGGCCCTGCTTGACGGAAAGCGAACCCAACTCGATGGAGACGGCCTTCGGAAAACGAAGCCTCACGACGACCTAACACCAAGCCTGCATCGTTAGCATGCAACGTGACTCTGGTTAGCCTGCGCTTTGCTCGCACAGCACTGATCAAGCGCTTACAATCCCCACCGTCTACGGTCGCACCCGTCGTTGCAGGGGTGCTCTTTTTCATCTTCCTGGCGTTGTGCGCTCGTTTTCTCTCCGGCGGTAGCGTCTCGCGTGCGGTGCTCTGCCTCATGGTCGCGCTGGCGCCTCCAGCCGTGTATTTGCTCGTGAAGCGGCCTCTGATCTTTCCGTTCGCGTGCTACGTCTGTCTGGTGCCACTCAACGCCATCCTCTTCTTTGGCCACCTCGGAACGCTGTCAAAGCTTCTTGGTGCGATGAGCTTCATCGCTCTTGCGCTTTGGTTGGTGCGTCATCGGCTGGTCGTCAAGCCACACGCGACAACGTTCGTGTGGTTGGCTTTGACGCTCTGGATAATTCTGGGCGGCCTGTGGGCGATAGATCGATACGACTGGCTCGGAGATCTGACCCCTGGGGGCGGCGTTGGACTTTTGACGTTTCTCGAGCTTCTCGGGCTCTATATCGTCGTGGCGGCTATTCCAGTACGGTCGATTGATTGGAACGTCACCTGCATTGCGGTGGTGACCGGCGGACTTATCGCAGCCGCCGTCAGCTTCTACCAGTTGTTCGTTACGGGCGGCTTTTTGTCCGGGCGCCTATGGGTGACTGGCGTCGGCGGGCAAGTGGCGGATCCCAATCACTTCGCAGGAGCGCTGCTGCTGGCGATTTTTGTCACGACTGCAGCCGCGCTGCACCAAAAAGCCGCGATGGCAAAACTCGCATTGATGCTTTGCCTGTGTGCTTTGATGTGCGGCATCTTCTTGAGCGGGTCACGCGATGCGATGATAGCGGTCGCGATTGGCTTTTTCTACATGATGTGGCGCGGTCGTTACCGGGCGCAACTTGCTGTCTATGCCTTAGTCGCGGGGCTTGCAGCGGCGCCCATGTTGCCCGCCTTGGCCGCACGCTTTGTGCTCGCTACGTCGGATTTCGGCGCCGGCAGGCTGTTCATATGGCGCGTCGGCTGGGACGCGTTAAAGACCTATTGGCTCTTGGGCGCGGGCTTCAACAATTTTCCAAACGCCTTCGACCGATCATATTTACACGTGTATATGTCCCAAGCCACGGGCTATCAACGCGCTGGACACAATCTTCTTCTGACGAGCGCTGTTGAGCTGGGCCTGCTAGGGGCGGGCTTGATGCTGCTGGCGTGGGTCCTTCAATTTCGAATGCTCAAGAGCATCGACCGGACGAGCCCCTTCTACGATTGGCGCGTCGCACTCGAGGCTGCGCTTCTGGCGCTGTTCGTTTCCTGTATGTTTTTGGACAACATGTTCGAGAAATACACGTGGCTCACGTTTTGTGTGGTTGCGCTTTTCCGCTCGCGCTACGTCACGAGCTTGAATGATAACGTCGAACTTGCGATGCCCCGCGAGCCGGGATGCCGCCTACCGGATTCGGATGTATATCGCGACTCAGCGGCACCGTGGCCTTTGACGACGTCTTCTCTCGATCGTTGATGGAAAGACCCAGACCATTCCCCGCGGCGGCCCCCTACGTCGTGCCCTTGCTGGTTTTGGTCAATCTCGTCATCTGCGCTTACTTCGCTGCGACGCTCAATATCTGGGTGGACGAGGCGTATTCGCTGCACACGACGCAAAGCGGGATGCGGTATGCACTGGGGGCAGCAGTGCATTTCGAAAATCAAGCGCCCATGTATTTTTCGCTGCTGGCTCTGTGGCGAAGCTTGGACCACTCCGTGTTCTTTGCGCGCCTTTTTTCAATGCTCTGCATCGCGGGGGCACTATTCGCATTGGCCGCCGTAGCCCGGGAGCGGCGTCTGCCGGAGTCTTGGATGGTTGCGGCCGCGGCCTTCAACCCGATTATGATCGTTCTGGCCGTCGAAATCCGCGTCTACGCGCTCACGATCTTGCTTTCCACACTGCTTTTGCTGGCGTTTTTCAAAGGCTTTTGGACGGAACGGCCCGATCGGCGCTGGCAATGGATCTATTTCGGGCTCGCGCTCTTGGGGCTCTACACGCAATACTTCATCGCCTTCCTGTTGTGCGCGCAGGCGCTCGTGCTAATTGTGAAGCGCGGCCGTTGGATGTGGTTCTTTTTGGCAGGCATGGCGGTGGTGCTCATCGCCTTCATACCGTTGGCGATCGCCGTACGCCAACAAATGGGTGTCACCCAGGCGAACTCGGGACCGCCGTCGACCTTTGCGCAAAACGGCGTGCAACTGCTGGTGGCGCTGATGGAGTACGTATTTCCTCTTATCGTCAGACATCACGCGGTCCAGACGCTCGCCGTGATGGCGGTTGTTGCCTTGGCCGTGTTGGCGGCTGGCCGTTTTCGCTTTGCGGCGGCACAATGGGCGCCGGTCCCGGTCACGATCGCGATCGCCGCTTTCCTTATGCTTCTCGTGGTCACGCAAGTCGGAAGTTATCAGATCAACGACCGATACGCCGCATTCTTGTTGACGCCGGCCGTATTCGCTACTTTTTCCTACTTTGAATATGTGCGCTTCGAGCGTAAGCAATGGTGCATCGGCGTGTTTACGATCGTTAGCATAGCGACGGGCCTGTGGGGGTTGTGGACGTTGTTCGGTTCCGGGGCGAAATCGGGCGATTGGAAGCGGGTCGCCGCCTACGTGGAATCGCACGAACGACCCGGGCAACCCATTCTTATCTTTCCGGCGAGCCAAGCGTTGCCATTAGCTCACTACTACAACGGTCTCAATGCGGTCATCCCCATCCCGCGAGCGATCCGCTTCCAGAACTGGAACGCGCGCCAGAACGTCTTAGTTGACGCGCGAGAAATCAGAAAGGCGCTGTCGCCGTCTGAACGTGCGGCGCCGGCTTTATGGTTGCTGCGCTACGACGAATGCAGTTGGGCCGCGATCGACTACAACTGTCACGCCCTGGACGAGTTCGTCAGGCGACACTATACATTGCAAGCATCGCAGGCATTCGTGGGCACGCGCGTTGAGCTGTTGCGCCGCGTGCACTGACCGATGAGAGACCGTACACCATGTGACACCGGCCACATCATGCGATGGTGGGTGAATACCTACTACCAAACAGGGGCGCTCATCATATGATATTGCCTTCCTCGAACGGTACACTTGACAGACCGCATCGATGTTGTACCTCGGAAGGATGGACGCACTCATGCCATACGAAGACTTTGGTCAACGACGCCATTGGAGTGCTGCCATGGGTCTAGCATGTTTGATGCTCATCTGCCTGTGCGCCAGCACAGGCTGCGGCGGATCCGGTGGGTCAGGCGTCTTCCCAGGTACGCAAAGCCCAGCGAACAATCAACTCGCTGCCGGTCCAAACGCAAGCGTGCAACCAAATCCGGATCAGCACCACGGGCGTCCGTGGAACTCGCCGACCCCTTCTCCGTCAGTTGCGCCTTCGACAGGGCCGACCTCGACGCCGATCGCCACATCAACCCCGCCATCGGTGATTTCGGAGTCAGGCACAGTCAGAACCGTCAACCCTTACGGTACGCTGCCGTTCGATCTCATGGTGCAGATCTCGCCGGGCGTGCCGTACGGAGCCATCAACTGCTACGCCGCAAACTCGGGAAATTTCCGAGTCGGCGATCTTGTCAATTGTGTAGGCCAGTACACAAAGAACGTCTTCAACAACCAATGGATCATAGCGTCCAGTCTCACCTTGCAAGCGGGGCCCCAGCCGACGGCCTCACCGCCGATCACCACCCCGACGCCGGCTCCACCCCCGCCGCCGACGTCAGCGCCTACAGCGACGCCGACGCCAAGCCCGGTGCCCACTACGACTGTAACGTCACCTCCTGCGACCGCTACTCCCGCCGGGGTAGCGCCCGCCAACCATGTGCTGACAATGGCCTTGGTGCATGCGTGGAACGGAGGCCAGAACGTCAGCGCGTCCCAGGCGGCTCCCTACCTGTCGTGGGCTTCCAACGTGAGCAATTACGTGTCCACGCTGTCCGCTTCGGGCATCAAAGCCTATGCTTATACAGACGGGACGACTGAAGCATCGTGCTCCGGTTGCTCGTATCTATGGAACACTCTGCAGGCAAATCCCCAGTACATATCCCGGAACTGCAGCAACGCTACTAATAACGTGTATGGGGATACCGGTCAAGAGTGGGTTGACGTCACAAAAACGGGCTGGTATCCATATTGGGTCGGCGAGGTGGAACACGCTTACTCGACAGAGGGGTCCACCCTGGCTGCTGTGTTCTCGGACAACAATGGGGCGCCGCCCACATCTGCGCTCCCTTGCGGGGTTACTCAGTCTCAGTACGTGGCGGCTGTCGGCAAGATGTTAGCGTCCACCTCCCGACCCGTCATCTTCAATGGGCTGGCCTTCGGCGCTGACGAACAAGCTTTGCTCGACATCCCGAATGTCATCGGCGGGATGACCGAAGGTTGTTACTCAGGCAGCTGGACATGGACGACAGACGAGAACGCACAGTTGGCCGCTGTCGCCAAGAACAAGCTTTCGATCTGTTATGATACGCGGGGCACAAGCGGAGCGAGCTCCACAGGATCCCGTCTTTTCGATTACGCGTCCTTCTTGCTCGTCTTCAATCTCCCGACGACCATGCTCTTCGAATCCTTTGCTCCGGCGACAAGTGGGGGCCTCTCCGTTTATCCTGAGACCGGCTTAGTGCCGACGAATCCGCTTGTTGCTACTCCGGGGACGATCGCAGCACTAAGCACCGGCGGTGCCTATGCTCGAGAGTACGCGCACTGCTTCTATCGCGGAACCGACGAAGGCGCGTGTGCGGCCGTTGTCAATCCCAGCGGAACTTCCGTCGCCTTTCCATACGTCGGCAAGTACTCTCGCACGTTGGTGCTGTCGGGCAGCGACGTTCTAGACGGCGGCTCCGCCAGTTTCAACGGCTCCGCTCCGGGAACGCTCGCCCCGTATTCCGGCGTCATTGCTTTCAAATAACGAGCTCAAACCGAAGATCCGCTCGGCCTCAAAGGTCGATGTTAGGGCGCTCGGCTTCGGCAGGTGCCGCTTCGACGGCTAGGTGATTTGGTCTGATGCGCATACTGGTCGTACCACCCGCGTTCCCTTACCCAGGGAACTCGGTGCCCTTCGTCTTCGTGTTGCGCCAGTGTCAGGCGCTGGCCGCGCGCGGCCACGCGGTAGAAGTCGCGTACGTCGTTCCCGCCGCGCCGCCAATTAGCGCGAAGTGGCGAGCATACCGGTCGATTCCCACAAGCTACATCTATGAGGGCGTTCCCGTCATCGTCATGCGCGCGTTGGTGCCGCCGAAGATGCTGAATCTCCAAGCCGTCCGCCGACAAGTGCGCCCACAGCTTCAGGCAATCATCGCGCGCCTTCAGCCGGATATCGTGCATGTGCACTGTCTCGTACCACCCGGCTTTTTTACGGTTGGGCTGGCTAAGCCGGTCCTGCTGACGGCGCATGGCAGCGACGTCTATCTCTATCCGCGGCAACGCGCGGACTTGCTAGCCGCTGCAGTAACCGCTCTGGAAACGCCGCGGGTTGTCGTGGCGGTCAGCGAGTTTATCAAGCGCGAAGTTCAACAATTGAAAGCGCGCGACGTGCGAGTGATCTATAACGGGGCAGATCCCAGAATTTTCGTACCCGCCGATCGCGCCGCAGCTCGCGCTGTATTGGGGTTGCATAGCGAGCGGCCCGTCGTCGCTTACGCGGGCACGATTGCGCGCTTCAAGGGGCTTTTCGAGCTGGTCCAGGCGGCCCAGAGATTAGCTGCCCTCCAACCTCAGGTCGTGCTCGCGGGCAGCGGGCCCGACACAGCCGAGTTGCGCAGCGCGTTTCGCACCAGCCGAGTGGAGGCGACCTTTCTCGGTGCGTTGCCGCAAGGTCAGGTCGCAAAGATGTTTGCCGCGGCCGACGTTGTCACGCTTCCGAGCCATGCTGAAGGGTTGCCTACGGTGATCTGCGAGGCCATGCTTTCCGGCCGCGCGGTCGTCACGACGCCGGTGGGTGGACTACCGGAAATCGTTCGAGACGGAGAAACCGGATTGCTCACGCCCGTCGGCGATGACGCAGCGCTTGCCGGCGCCTTGCGGCGGGTTTTGACGGACAGTAGCCTTCGAACACAGATGGAAGCGAATGCGCTGGAGTTCGCCAGCCGTCATCTCACCTGGAGTGCGAACGCCCGGGCATACGAAGCTGTCTATTCAGAGCTGTTGAGCGCGGGGTAGGTCTCCGAGCCTTACGGAGTCAGCACCACCTTGATGCAGTCTTGCTTGCGCGACGCGAATAGTTTGTAGGCGTCGGGTGCATCCTCGAGCGAGCACCGATGCGTCACGACGAAGCTGGGATCGACTTGACCGCGCTCGATCAGGTTCAGCAACGGGCCCATATATCGTTGGCAATGCGTCTGACCCATGCGGAACGTCAGGCCCTTATCGAAGGCGGCTCCCATGGGCATGGAATCGAGATAGCCGCCGTACACACCGGGAATGGAAATAACGCCGCCCTTTCCGCATGCATGAATCGCCTGGCGCAGCGTGTGAGCACGGTCGGTCACAAGGCGCACCCGTTGTTCGCTCTTATCGACGAGCGTGTCGAAGTTCGGCCCATGTGCTTCCATGCCGACCGCGTCGATGCACGCATCCGGGCCGCGGCCGGCGGTCAGTTCGTCGAGCGCTTCCAAGACATTCACGTCGTCGTGATGCAGCGTTTCGGCGCCGGCCTGGCGGCCCATAGCAAGCCGCTTGGGGACGCGATCGACCGCGATCATGCGCTCGGCACCGAGCAGAAACGCGCTGCGGATCGCGAATTGGCCGACGAGGCCGCAGCCCTTTTTCACGACTTGTTCCCCGCAGCCACCGGCAGGCTCTTTGCCGCAGCCAGCGGCAAAGCTCATGCCCAAGAACGACGGCATGGGCTCGGAACGTACGAGCGGCGCTGAAAGCGAGACGCCGTTGACAGCCTCTTGGCTGACATCGCTTGGACGCAAGGCATCCTACCGGCTCAATCAGTTGCCTGGGAAGGATGACGTCTAGGACTGCGCGTCACTGACCGCTGGCGGTGCGCAACCTCTGCTGCGCTTCTGGAGCCGCGGTTTCACGCGACAGCGCATAGATGAGATTTTGCGTGATGACATCGACCGGGCCGCCGGCGAATTTCGGTGTCAGTTGGCCGACCCAATTGATGGTGCCGGCGGTGAAGACCGTGCCTGCGCCCGGAACGGATCGCCCTCTCTCATAGATGCCCATCGTTGCGTAACCCGGACGGCCGTTTGTGTACGACCAATCCGACAAGTCACAATAGCCTAAAATCACTTCATCTTTGGGCGTACCGTCGACCCCTGTCGGAACAGCGACTCCATCGATGATCTCATAGGCCGCGGCGTCCGTCTCATATCCAATGATGGTCGTTTCTGCGTTCGAGCCCGCGCCGAACGTGGCGCCGTCTGCGAGGCGGGTGCGCTCGTATACCCAATGATCCGCGAACTGCACCTTATACCCGCGCCGGCGCTCGGGCCGGCGCAGCGTAGGAAAGTTGGACCACCATCCGGCGCCGTACTGGTAGCCTGCGCCGACCATCGCGTTTGAGGGGCGTCCGAGGCGAAACCAATGGGTCGTCTTCAGCGAAGGATCGTCGATCGGGTCGGCTGCGGCGTCTTTGTAGCAGACAAACGTCCGACCGTTATCTTCGAAACGCATCTGCCATACCGCAACATCGCCCGAGAAGAAGCACGCGTTCCCACCACGCGCGATGAACCCCTCGACGCTGTCAAGCATCGCTTTTGTCCAGTACTCGTCATGGCCGACGCTCAAGAACAGCGCGTAGTTGCGGACCAGGCTTGAGCGAACATCGAGGTCGTGGCTGGAACAGAACTCGGCAGTTATCCCTTGGGCTTCCAAGTACCGGACGAATTTCAAGATCCACGGATTGACTTGTTTCACGAGGTTGATGTAGGGCCGAGAGTAGGAGCAGCGCGGGCCGAGGGGGCTCGTGTACGAGCTTACGCCTCCCCAGGCATTGTACGCCTGATACGTTGAGTCGCTCACATGCACCAAAATGGAGGAGGTCGATCCGGGCTCGGCTGCACGCACGACGAAGACGAGTGCACAAGAGTGCCCGCTTGGCATTTGGCGATCCCTGTAGCCGCTCAATCGCGCGTAGTATACACCGCTCTTCCAACTGGCCGGTACGATTGTCGTAAAAGCGGCAGGCCAATCACAGCCTTGAGCTGCGAGGAGTGCATCGTCTCGGCGACCGGTCGGAACAAAGCTCGTTTGGATGGCGTCGATTGCAGCGACGGTGGTCTCTTCGATGCCAAGGCGGACGAACTGAACCTTGAAATACGGGTCTGATCTGAGCGCGCGCACATGGAGCGTGAGCACGTCGCCGCTTGCGACCGAGGACGATGACACGTACCCCTCAATGGCCTTCGGCGGAGCGATCGTCGCGATGACCCGTTTGGCCGCCTTCTTGCTGGCCACAAGCAGGCGGGCGTGCCAACGAGAGAAGCCGTCAGCCGTCTGATTCGACCCGTGCTTCAGATGTTTTTCGAAGCCACGCCGCGCCAAGCATCGTTGTGTTTGTTTTCCGTCTAGCCGGCACGATTGAGGAAAGCCGTTCGAGTCGTCGCGCACTGAAGCATTTTGGCGGGCAACAGCGGTGGGCTCTTTTTGTTTTCAACAGCGCAATCTGCTGCCTCAGGCGGATAGCGGCAACAGAAACCTCAAACGTTGCTCCAGGCCCCCACGAGGCCCGGCGAAGAAATCACTCCTTTTGATGCTAGAACCTCGGCGTGAAGCCTCTCGCGCAGCGTATCCAAATCGCCCAGCTTTTCCAGGCTGAGGCCATTCTGCGCAATTTGTGGACGCAAACTCAGGAGAATATCATAGATCCAGCGCGCCAAGTCTGCATCGTCCCCAAGCAGCATCTCCAAATAACTCGTGGGCGCCCGCAGGCCCGCACCCATGAACACGCGATGGAGATTCAGTCCAGAATCTGTATTCGCTCCGGCTCGCAGCATGGTTTCGTGGCACAGCGACGCACACGTGGAATACAGAGGCAAGTGTTCGACCAGCTTAAGCATCGGCGCCCAAGAGATCTCCTGAAACGCGACGATTCCGTGTGCGCGGACTAAGCGGGAGAGAGATCGCAATACATCCGTGGGATCCGGAAGAAACTGCAAGATAAAGCGGCCAACGACGGCGTCGTATTGCCTGTTGCTTGGCACGTGATTGACATCAGATTCGGTGAAAGTCACGTTGTGCAGGCCGGCCTCAGCCGCGCGAGCTCTGGCTAAGGCGACAGAACGAGCATCGCGTTCGATTCCGACGACCTCGCCCCCCGAGCCGACGATTCGGGCCAGGAGCATGCTCACGTCCCCGACTCCTGATCCGACGTCGAGGACATGTTGGCTGGACGCGATTCCTGCTCGTCTGAACAGCCGTTCGGTCACGGGGCCATAGCGCTCAGCTTGTCGGATGAGTCGCTCGTATTCGATTTCCGAATAGCCAAGAGCATATCCAGGAAGATCCATGCGTTTCATGTTGGCGAAAGCTCACCTTTGCCTTTCAGTGCCGCGAGTGAACGCGTCAATGCTTGCTCGGCAGCGGCTTGCCCTTTTTGCACGGCGTCGCACTTCTAACGGGCGACGCTCCATAGACGGAGCTGCTTGACTCGGCTTCTCGCGTGGTCGGTCCGAAGTCCGTCCGCTCCCAGGTTGCTCACAGGATGGCTTGCTATCATACTCCTGAAGGGCGGAAAGGACAAAAAACCACTGTGAAACTCTTTCTCTCAGTCCTCGCGGCGACGCTGGTCGCTGCTACGCTCAATGTGACGTCATTGCAGCCTGCCAAGGCCGATCAGGCCGCTGTCGTCCGCAACATCCTGCTTGGCGCAGCTGCGGTCGCGGGAATCGCAATCGAGGCAAACGTCGCTCACAAGAACAAGCTCGCAACCACGATCGAGGGCTATCTCCAAAACGGCGGCACCGTCTACGAGGATGGTCATGTCGTGATGCCCGACGGGCGAAGCTACTACCCCGGCAATTATGGCCAGACGATCGCCTGCAACGCCGGCTACTGCAGCATCAGCGGCACTGCCGCATACAACGGATACAATAACTACAATGGGTATCCTGGTTACAACGCAAACGCCGCCTACAATCCGAACTACGGCGGTTCGTGGCATCAAGATGCCAACGGCAACAACGTCTACACGCCTTACCCGAACTACAACAATCAAGTGTACCAGAGCCGCGGGCGCACGTTCCATCGCGGGCAGACCGTCTACCACTAGAAGCCAGCCCTGACCGGCGGTCGCGCTACAAGCCGAGCGCGGGCCGCCTTTTTTTTTACCTTCTGATGAGGGATAAACGGGATCTGGGGAAGTCAAACCGTACGAGGTTTCCCGCGAAGAACGTGTAGCCGAGCACCCCGCGGAATGCAACACCGGTTGCGGCTCTCAGGTGATCGAAGAACGAGCCGACCGCGACGTCAAAACCTTCAAACCGATAGCCGGAGACATGCATACGTTCGAGCCTGGCGCTTCGCGCGTGAAGGCTCGGGGAATCTCCGCCCAGGCCGAAAAGATCCGGAGCGGGCAGTGTCCGCAGGTCCAGCTCGCTGACGAGATCCGGCGAGATGACCGACATCTCCGCGCCTGTGTCCACCGCGAAGTCAAACGGTCCTCGATCGTTGACGAACGCCTCGACGAACAGCAATGTTCTGTTCGTGAAAGACACCTCCCCGGCCGGCGCCTCAACGTGTGCCGGCGAATCGAATGCTATGGTGCCCCCCACATAATCGACATCGACCACATGGGGGGCGCAAGAAATCAATACCCAGACTGCCTACCACGGTGGGGACGATAGGGCGCAAGGCCGTGAATCTGTCCACCACGCCGACCATCAAGGACTCGGTGAGAGTTGGACCGACCTGGATGCTGCGGACTTGGGCGACGGAAGCCCGCATGGCTCCCGCCGCCCCCATGCCCTCAGCACTCCTCATGCCTGCGATACCGACGCGCGCTGCGAAAGTGGGATCGACGACTGTCGTTGGAGCGCCCGTGTCCAAGATAAAATCCGCCGCGGGCTCGCCGTTCACGCTGACCGGAACAAGCACAAAGTGGTTGTACATGCCGCCGAAGCTGATCTTCGTGGGCTGTCCGAGCTCTGCGGCTCGTTCATCATGTGCGTTGAACCCGAATGCCATGTTCGTCCTTTCAATCGCCGTCGTCTCGATCTGGCTGAAGAGGATAAAAACACAGGAAGCATCCATACGCGACGCCTTTGCGGCTGCTTTGGCGCGCGTCGACCATCCATTCTTCCAGCTGCTTTGTGACTTTCGGGAGGCGCGTTTCCGGGATCCGCGTTGCGAAGCGGCTCACCACCATCTTCAGCCGCGAACCGCGGTCGCGGCATCGCGCTCGATGCTGCACAGTTTGCAACATCTCGTTCGCAGCTGCGTCCATCCATTTGCCGATCGACATGCGAAAACGGGCAAGTGTTTCGTCGCGTTCTGCGCCTTGGAAGAGAGTTGGATCAACGGCTAAGCGTCGAGCGGCGGCGACGAAGTATTGCTCCACGGTGCCGCGCTTTCGCTTCGTATGAGCGCGCCTGACCAGGCCGGCCCTCTCGAGGATGGCGAGGTGACGGTACAGCTTCGTGGGACTCGCGCCCAACGCATCGGCCACATGCTTCGTCGTGCGCGGGCCATGTGCGAACGCCGCGAACATCTGCGCTCTGAGGGGGTCCGCCAGCGCGCGCACCTGGCCGAGAGTGCGCACGGTGAGCACGGAAGCTCGCTTCATCAGCCTCATTATTCACATTTTTATGAATATTGTCAATGATATGAACGGTGTGCGTGTTTCGCGGCCGGTTGAAGGCACGTTTCCAGCTCGTGCCGCATTCATCGCAATACAGTGATGGTCCACTCCAAGATGGCCGCCCAGGTGCTCGCGCTTGTGTTCGTTGCGGGCGCGATTTTTTTTGTGCCACACGCGGGCGCGGCCGCGCCGCTGTCTCCGGTCGATTCCGTGAACCCGTTCATCGGCACGTCCGGCAACGGGTTCGACGGCGCCACCAACACCTTTCCCGGCGCTGATGCGCCGTTCGGCATGGTACAGTGGAGTCCGGATACGCCGGCGCACAACGCGGGAGGGGGGTACTCATACGCCGATTCCAGCATCACCGGCTTCACGCTCACCCACCTGAGCGGTCCGGGCTGCAGCGTTTTCGGCGACATCGGCTTCTTGCCGACGATAGGCGGGGTCGTCGACCCGGCCAACGCCAGCCAGCCGTTTTCGCATGCGTCCGAGACGGCGAAGCCGGGCTATTACTCGGTCATCGTCGGGATGCCGGGCATCGCCACCCGTTTAGCGGTCACTCCGCGGACGGGCTTGGGCGCTTTCACGTTTCCTGCGACGATGCGTGCGAACGTGCTCATCAATGCGTCTTCCGACCAAGCCGGCGTCACCGATGCGGGGATCCGTTTCGTGGGCGATCGAGAGGTGACAGGCTCTGCCACAAGCGGCGGGTTCTGCGGCATGCCCGGAACATATACCGTGTACTTCGCGGCCCGCTTCGACCGGCCGTTCGTCGAGCATGGGACGTGGCTGCATAAGCAAGTCATGCCGGACTCCGACGACGCGAGCGGGGCCGGTGTCGGCGGTTGGGCGACCTTTGACGCCTCTCTCGAGCATACCGTAAAAGTGCAGACCTCCATTTCCTGGGTGAGCGTCGCGGGAGCGGAAAGCAACCTCCGCTCCGAAGCGACCTCATGGGACATCGATCATGTCAGACGTGCGACCGCAGCACAGTGGTCCGCTGAGCTGTCGAGGGTGCGCATACGCGGCGAGACGCAGTCACAGCGGCGAGTCTTCTACACCGCGCTCTATCATGCGATGCTGCACCCCAACGTCTTCAACGATGCCGACGGTCAATATCGCGGCTTCGACCAAGCACTGCACCACGCGCGCCCCGGCCACACGGAGTACGCGACGTTTTCCGGATGGGATATCTACCGTACGGCGATCCCGCTGCTTGCCCTACTCCAGCCGCAGCGAACGAGCGACATGATGCAATCCCTGGTCGATGCTTCCCAACAGATGGGATGGCTTCCGAAATGGTCGCTCGTCAACGCGGAGACCGGAGTCATGGGCGGCGATCCGTCGGATCCGATGATCGCGGGCGCATACGCATTCGGCGCCCGCGATTTCGACGCTCGGGCCGCGCTGGCCGCGATGCTGAATGGAGCGACGCAGCCGTCAGGCACGGGCGGACAAGGCTGGTACAAACAGCGGCCCGCCCTCGACGAGTATCTGACGCGGGGTTACGTGACCAACGACCATACGACCAACGTGTCCCCGGTGCCGAACGGCGCTTCCTTGACACTGGAATATTCTCTCGACGATTTCTCCATCGCGCAATTCGCCCGCGCGCTGGGCGACCAGCGGACCTACGACATGATGATGCAGCGCGCGCAGAGTTGGGAGAATGTCTTCGATCAATCGACCAGGCTGATCGCCCCGCGCGACGGCAACGGCGCATTTCTGCAAACGCCCCTTCAGCGCAGCGGTCAAAGCGGCTTTCAAGAAGGCACCGCTGCGCAATACACCTGGATGGTGCCCCACAATCTGGCGGCGTTGATCGAAGGGATGGGTGGCCGCGCGCAAGCCATTCAAACACTGGATGCGTTTTTCACCCAAATCGATGGCGGCGCGAGCGTTCCGTACGCCTGGATGGGCAATGAGCCGAGCATCGGCAGCCCGTGGGTGTACCTCGCGGCCGGTGCGCCCTGGAAAGCCCAGCGCGTCATCCGCGACGTGATGACGCAGTTGTGGGGGGATACGCCTGACGGCGTTCCCGGCAACGACGACTTGGGGACCATGAGCGCATGGTACGTGTGGTGTGCGCTGGGCCTGTATCCTCAGAATCCGGCCACGGCGGTCTTCGATTTAGGAACCCCGCTGTTCGAGCACGTCTCGATTCGCGTTCCGGCCGGCGCCAAGCTCGACATCGATGCTCCCGGCGCCTCAACCGCAAACGCGTTTGTGCAGTCGGTGCGGCTCGGGGGCAAGCCGTACGCGAAGAGTTGGGTGTCATTCACGAAAAACCGACCGATCGATTTGAGGTTCGCGGTGGGTCCCCAACCGAACGAACGCTGGGCGAGCGCTCCAGGCGATGAGCCGCCTTCATACGCCTCAGGTCCTGTCCGCTTTCCGCCGTCTGCACTGGCGTCATTTGCTGCGCCCTCGCCTTCCCACGTTGATTTGCGCGCCGGTTCTTCTGCCACGGTTCACTTCGGCGTCGCAAACGCCGGCCGCAACCCCACAACCGTTTCGTGGCGAGCGGATGTGCCGGGTTCTCTCAGCGTCACGCCTGCAGCGGGAACGGTCGACGTAGCGCCTTCCACGACGAGCGATGTCGCCGTCGGCATACATGCCGGCCGTTCGGCGCCGCCGGGACTTTACAACGTTCCAATCTCAGGCCGAACGCAAAGCGGTGCGTCGATCCCGCAAGCCACGGCCGTCGTAAGGGTTGGTGGCGCGGCGACGGCTGTTCCGCTCGTGTTCGTCGCCAATTACTCGAGCAACGTCGTCACACCGATCGACTCGCGGACGCACGCGTACGGCGCCCCCATCGGCGTCGGCAAGAGCCCGCGCGATCTTGCGCTCAGTCCCGATCGCAGGCGGCTGTACGTCGCAAACGAGCGGTCGAACGACGTGACGGTGATCGACACCCGCTCGCAATCGGTCATCGCAACGGTGAAAGCCGGCAATGCGCCGTACAGCATCGTTGTCGCTCCGGACGGCGCAACGGTCTGGGTAGCAAATGCGCGTGACGACACCGTTCAGCCGATAGACGTGGCGACGCTCCAACCGGGTCCGCCTATCAGCGTGGGAAAGCAGCCCGAGGGCATGGCTCTGACGCCTGACGGCTCCACGCTCCTCATCGCCGACCAGGGATCGAACGACATGACGGTGCTCGACGTACGCTCGCGGACGGTTGCAAAGACGATTCCCGTCGGCGTCCGTCCGCGCTCCGTGGCCCTTTCTCCGGACGGCAAGATTGCGTACGTCGCGAACCAGGCGTCCAATTCCATCACGGCGATCGACGTGGCGACCGGCAATGCGAATTTCGAAGTGCCCGCCGGTTTCAGCCCTCGCAGGCTTGTCATAACGCCCGATGGACGGTGGCTGTATGCCGCCGACACGGGGTCGGATGTGGTGACGCCGATCGATGTGGCCGGCCGATCCGCAGGCAAGCCCATCATAGTCGGGTCGAACCCGTATGCGCTCACGTTGGACCGTTCCGGGTCGCTTTTGTTCGCCGCACTCGGCGGCGACAAGAAATGCGTCATCGTCGATCTGCGCACGGGCGCGGTCAGCGCCTCGATTCCAGCCGGTGATTTTCCGCTCGCGATCGCGCAATGAAACGCCCCGTCCAACGGCTTGGGCCGGTCGTTGCGGCCTGCCTACTGCTTTTGACCTCTTTTGCGTGCGGCCGGCCGGCTGCAGCCGCAGCCGGGCCGGAGGATCTCAACGGCTTCGTTAACCCGCTCGTGGGAACATCGGGCAATGGCTATGACGGCGCCATCGACACCTTCCCAGGAGCGGACGCGCCGTTCGGCATGGTGCAGTGGAGTCCGGACACCCCCTCTCGGCCGGCAGGCGGCGGTTACAACTACAACGACTCGTCGATCACCGGCTTCAGTTTGACGCACCTGAGCGGGCCTGGCTGCAGCGTGTTCGGCGACATCGGCGTGCTTCCGACGATAGGCGAAGTCGCCGACCCAGCAAACGCGGTCCAAGCATTCTCGCACGCATCCGAAGTGGCGGAGCCTGGTTACTATGAGGTCATGGTGGGCATGCCAGGCATCAGGACGCGCCTCTCCGCGACGACGCGCACCGGTGTGGCCAGCTTCACGTTTCCGTCAGTGCGCCAAGCCAATCTGTTGATCAACCCGTCTTCAAATCAAGCCGGCGTCTCCGGAGCAGAACTGCGCACGATCGGCAACGATGAGATCGAGGGCTCAGCCACGAGCGGATGGTTCTGCGGAATGCCCGGCAAGTATACAGTCTTCTATGTCTTGCGGTTTGATCGGCCGTTCCTCATGCACGGCACGTGGCTCGCAAAGCATCTTTTTCGTGGAAGCAGCGAAGCAACCGGCATCGGCTCGGGCGGCTGGATCACATTCGACACGACCGCCAACCCAACGGTGAACGTCCAAGCGGCGCTTTCTTGGGTCAGCGTGGACGGCGCTCGCGCGAACCTTCGCGCCGAGGCCAAGACCTGGAACATCGACGTCGCGCGCGCGGTGGTTCGCAGGCAGTGGGCAAACGAGCTCGCCCGAGTGCGCATCCAGGCGAGCACGCCCGTGCAAGAGCGCGTGTTTTACACCGCGCTGTACCACACGCTTCTTCACCCGAACGTCTACAGCGATGCCGATGGAAGCTACCGCGGCTTCGATGGCTCGATTCATCGCGTTGAAAGCGGTCACACGGAATACGCCAACTTCTCCGGATGGGATATCTACCGCACTGAAATCCCCTTGCTCGCGTTGCTCGAGCCACACAGAACCGCCGACATGATGCGGTCACTTTTGCATGCCTCGGAGCAGAGCGGCTGGCTTCCCAAATGGTCGCTTGTCAACGTCGAGACCGCCGTGATGGGCGGCGATCCGTCGGATGCCATGCTCGCCACGGCATACGCGTTCGGCGTGCGCGACTTCGACGCGCGCGAGGCATTGCGTGCGATGGTGAAAGGTGCGACGCAGACGGGTGGTGAGCCGGGGCAAGGATGGTACTACCAAAGGCCGGGCTTGGATGAATACCTGAGTAGAGGTTATGTGGTCAACGATCACGCCACCAACGTCGCGCCCCTCGCCAACGGGGCGTCGCTCACGCTCGAATACTCGTTGGCGGATTTTTCCATCGGGCAGTTGGCGCACGCGCTGGGAGACGAACGCACCGCGCGGACCATGTATGCCCGGTCCCAAAGCTGGACGAATCTGTTCGACCGCTCAACGGGGCTCATCGCGCCGCGCGACGACGACGGCGCTTTTCAACCGGCGGCGCTCAGCGAAAACGGACAGAGCGGATTTCAAGAAGGCACTGCAGCTCAATATACGTGGATGGTTCCGCACGCTTACGCAGCGCTGATCCGCGGCATGGGCGGCGCAAACAAGGCAAGCGCGTCGCTCGATGCGTTCTTCGCGCAGATGGATGCGGGCCAAGACAAGCCGTTCGCATGGATGGGAAACGAGCCGAGCATCGGGAGCCCTTGGGCGTACCTCTCAACGGGTGAGCCCTGGAAAGCCCAACGGCTCATCCGCGCAGTGTTGACGCAACTGTGGGGCGACACGCCTGACGGGATTCCGGGCAATGACGACCTCGGGACCATGAGCGCCTGGTACGTATGGTGCGCTCTCGGATTGTATCCGCAGTATCCGGCCGCACCGATACTGGATCTCGGAGCGCCGCTGGTTCGGCGAGCTTCCATCCGCGTGCCCAACGGCGCGCACATCGACATCCTGGCGCCGCAGGCGTCAGAGACGAACGGATACGTGCAATCGGTAAAGCTGAACGGAAAGCGCTGGCCGCGGAGCTGGGTTCGCTACTCCGCCCGCCCGCCGCTGCGTTTGGAGTTCGTGGTCTCTTACGCACCGCAGCCGCGCTGGGCCTCAAGACCGCAGGACGCGCCGCCTTCGTTCGACGTGCCGCCGTTGCGCTTTCCGGCTTCGACCACCGCGACGATTGTCGCACCGAGCCCAACACGGCTTCGGCTCGCGCCCGGAGCCGCTGCGCCGCTTCACTTCGCTGTTCAGAATTCCGCATCTGCGCCGGCGTCAGTGACGTGGAGCGTCGATGCGCCTGAGGAACTGACTGTCGCGCCGTTGGGCGGTCGAGCCGATGCGCCGCCCGCCGCCGCGCACACGATACCACTGCGCGTGGCCGTCAGTCCACATGCCGCAGCTGGCCTGTACAACTTCTCCATTTCGGGTGTGTCCGATGAGAATGCGTTGCTGGCAAGCGTCCCGGGATACGTTCAGGTGACCATCGCCGGTCAGGCGCCCGCGCTTGGATTCGTCGCCAACCTCTTCGACGCGACGGTCACGCCGTTCGATCTTCGCACGCACGCGACCGGACCACCGATCACCGTCGGCCAATTTCCCCGCGATTTGGCTCTCAGTCCCAATCGCAAACGGCTTTACGTCGCGGATAACGCGTCCAATGAGCTCAGCGTCGTGGATGCGGCGTCACAAGCGGTCATCACGACCGTTGCGGTGGGGAAGGGTCCGTGGGCCGTTGCGGTCAGTCCCGACAGCGCGGCAGCGTGGGTGACCAACGCGACCGACAACACGGTGCAGGCGATCGACGCGGCAACGCTCCGAGCTCGCGATCCGATCCCAGTCGGAACCGATCCGCAAGCACTGGCGATTTCGCCGGACGGCAAACAGCTCTATGTGGCGAACACGGGCTCGGGCGACGTGACAGTGGTCAACACCAAAACGAGTGCCGTATCCGAACCGATTGCGGCCGGCGCACGTCCGCGCGCCATCACCGTTAGTCCGGACGGGAAAACGCTCTATGTGAGCAACTTTGGCGCAGATTCCGTCACGCCCATCGACGTTTTGACGCGAACGGCTGGGCGCTCGATCGCGGTGGGAGTGGCGCCTCGCGGCCTGGCTATTTCTCCCGACGGAAAGTGGTTGTACGTCGCGAACTTCGGGTCCAACAGCGTCACCCCCATTGACCTCGCTTCAAGGACGCCTCAACCCGCGGTGGCGGTGGGCTTGAATCCAGTATCCGTGGCGTTTGATGAGACGGGATCAACCGCGTTCGTCGTCAACGCGGGTGACAACGACTGCGTTCCCATTGACGTGCGCACGCGACGGATTGGCGCAGCGATTCGTTTGGGCAACCGGCCAATCGGACTCGCCCGCTGACCTGCACGCGCGCGGCAGCAACGCCTGGAGGCAACCGACCATGAACACCATCGAAGAGATCACGCAGCTCGAAGAGCGGCTCCGCGATGCGGAGCTTGGGCCCGACCCAGCGTTCTTCGAAGAAGTGCTCGCGGACGACGTGATGCTGGACAGACAACGCGCTAAAGCCAAGGTGGTGGAAGCTCACCAACCGGGGAGCGGCCCGAAGTTCTCTAAGGTCGAGATAAGCAACTACGACATCGTCGACCACGGCGTCGCAGCGGTCGTGACCTGCGACGGCACCTATGAGGGCCCGCGGGCCAGTCGTACGCTTAGCTTCATGCGCGTCTGGCTCAAGAGAGGAGGCCGCTGGCAGATCATAGCCGGCTCCGTTTCCGGCTGATTTCTATTTCGGGCTAGGGCGCTGACGCGTTTCGTGTGGTCGCGTAACGCGGACTGTGCGGCCATGCCGAAGCCCCGTCATCGCGCAACGTCATGGGTCATCGCAATTCTGACACCAGATGCCCGCGCTGATCTTCACGTACCACTCGGGAATCGGTTGGCCACATTGAGCGCATAAGACGGGCACAGCTGCCCTAGGCTCATTCTTCTCCGTCATAATACGAAAGCGATGCCTGAGCGCTCAGCAATGTGCGCCCCGGGGCTCGCGCTGACGTCTTGTTGCTGTCCGGGTAATAGCACGATTCTCCAACGGGGTTGTCCGCCACCACCGTGATGACCAGGTCGGCATAACCGTCGTTTGTGATCTGGTGAGCCTGTTTCCGGCTGGAAAAGAAACGCGTCGCCCGCGGCGATCCGCGTCGTGCCGTCCTTGTGGCGCACCACGCCCTCTCCCTCCAGCACGTGGTAGAACTCCCACTGTGCGCTGTGAGAGTGGTAGGGATACGGAGTTTTCCCCGGCGCGATGCGGAGGATTTCGACATCGAACGGGTGGCGCTCGTTGAGATCCGTCGATCGCGGGTCGCGGCCCAACGCTTCAGAAAGGCCCTTTCCGGCGCCCGTAAATTTGCCTTTCGGCGATGACCATGTGAGCTCTGCGACGTCGTTCACGTTGACCTTGCGCATGCGCTGGTCGGACTCGGCGCGAATTGCGTCGATCTGCCCGGCCGAGTCGTTCACAAGTTCGTCGAACGCTTGCAAGAGCTGCCTGTCTTCGTTCCCCAGCGTTGCGCCTTCATGCCTGCGCTGGTAGGCTTGCCGGATCTCGTCGAAATCGAGTCCTTGCACGACCGCTTGCAAGATGGCGCGATAGGGATTCTTGCACTTGCACTTGAGCAAAGCGTCACCCGTCGCGCAAAGCTTCGCTGCTACCTCAGGCGTCTGAGCCATTGCTTTCGATCACTGGGCCTTGCGTTGATGCAGCGCAAACCGGTTTCCATCGGGGTCGGTCACAAAGCAACTCGTGCAGCTCGGTGCATCCATCAGCTCCGTGACCTTCACGCCCGTGCTCTCCAGCTTCTTTTTCGACTCGGCGACGTCGTCCACTTCGAATGCCACGGCAAACGCCGAACCTGGCGGGATGCCCAGCGTCTCACCGTTCCCGACTCCGAAGGTCGTGCTGCCGACTTCGAACTCTACCCACTGCTCGCTCGCCATGGCACCCGGTCTCAGGCCGACAACATCGCGGTAGAACGAGACCGCCCTCGCCACGTCCTTCACCGAGTAGGCCACAAACGCCATCTCTTTGATCATGAACATCGCCTCCTCAGGGCTCCCTGGCGGTACACTGACGGGTCAGTTCCGCTCAATTCTCATCTAGCGCCTGCCAGCAAGCAGGCCATCACTGGAGCATTGTCGCAAAGAGAGTGAGGCACTTCACACTTAACCCAGTTGAATTTTGCAACCCCCGCCTTTTTGGGTGGCAGCCTCGCCCGAGGATTGTACCGTTCAACTCCCCGCAACTGACGTGCCGAAGGGGAGTTATGCAAAGTCTCACGTTCGCCGACTTAGTGGATCGGATTGGCACAGCAATCGATAATGCTTTCAAAGGCGACTACATCGTATACGCCGCGCCGCGGCGCATCGAATGGTCACACATCTCCAAGCACGTCGTGCTCACAAAGACGAAGGACCGCGTTCGTTGTCGTTTGCGCCAAAGCACGACTCGACCCCCGATCGACAGCGAAGTCGAGCTCGCCGGTCAAAGCGCCGACGCACTCGCCAACAAAGCCGTTCAATATCTGTCGGATACGCCGTATCGGGAGGTCCAGCCGAGCTTGCGTTTTTGATTAGTTACGGGACACGGCGCCAGGTCGTCGCATGTCATCGGTCACTTTCAGGGCTACATACAAGGCCTTCACGCACCACCCGCTAAGAGGTAAGTAACCGCAGCTAGTTGCTCATAGTGCAAGCTGTTGGGCAACGCGGCAAGATACGGCTTGAGGTGGGCGAGGTCCTGAAAATGGCTCGGCCTTCACCGAAATGGCCAATCTAGGTGACGGACGCTTTGAAGGGCGTCCGTTTTCCATATCCGATGAGTCCCAGCCGGCCCCGGCAGCACAAATAAAAACGTCGCCCGTGAAGCGACGTTCTTTAGTTTGCCGATCGGCGACTCTTCAAAAGGGGCACTTCATCAGGAGGCGTTTCGGTTCCCATAGTATCGCACGCAAACGGCTGCCACTCAAGTGAGGCGCATCACTACCTTTGTCCTATTTTCTGCCGGCAGGACCTTACGGAGCGCGCATGGGAGGCCAGCGCAAGCCAACACCCTGAAAGGAGTCTGAGATGCCCGTTCTTTTCATCGTGGAGGCGCCGGCGGCGACCACGGAGCTCTATGAAAAAATCAGCCAGCGGATGAAGCAGGAGACGCAACCCCCCGAGCGCCTCTTCCAGGCCGCGGCGCCTGCGGACGGCCAGGGGATGATCTTCGTCGAGGTGTGGGATTCGGAGCAAGCGCGCGAGCGCTGGGTCGCCAAGCTCGATCAGGTCGTAGAAGAACTTGGCGGCTTTACGCAGATGCCGCGCATCAAGAAATATATTATCTACGACATGGAGTCGGCTAAATCAGCTGCGCGATAGCGAACCAGGAGCTTGCGCTTCGGAGCGCGCCCGAACGGCGCGCTCTTTCTTTTCTGCCATGCGCCAACAAGCGACGCCTCAGATCTCCCACTGCCATGTGTTCCAAAACGGCGTCACCGCATATGCCGGCCGGTAGTTCACGAGGTCGAGGTTGACGACGTCTTGCCGTTGTGCGAACCACAGCACCAACACCGGCAGCTGATCCACCAGGATCTGCTGCACCTTCGTGTACGCGGCCTTGCGCTTTGTGAGATCGTATTCGCTCAGAGCGGTCAACTCGGCGCGGTCGAGCGCTCGATCGCACAGATGATAGATATTCCAGCCGCCGGGCGGCCTCATGCTGCACATGAAGAGTTGGGAATCTTCGGGGTCCACGCCGTTCGCCCACTCCTCGAATGCGACGTCGAATTTTCCCGACTGCTCGATTCCCCCCGCAGCTTTCGATCCGTACAGCTTTTCTGACGGATAGTTCTTGATGACGACGCGGGCGCCGACTTGCGCCCACTCGTCGCGGATCACGCGTTGCGCGGCGGCGGTGGTCGACGATCCCGAGAAGCCCACCATGACCAGCGTCAGACTCTTGCCGTCCTTGTGACGCACTCCGTCGGATCCCAGCCGCCAACCGGACCGCTCCAACAGCCGCCGTGACAGAGCCGGATCGTAATGATAGGCTCGCAAATGTTCGGCATGAGCCCACGAGAACGGCGGTTGATCGCTGTCTGCCGGCAGGTTGACTCCGTGCGCTACGTTGGTGATCAGCTCGCGGCGGTCGGTCCCATAGGCCAGAGCGTGCCGCACTCGAAGGTCCCGCAAGAGGGGCGTGCCCGCGTTGAAGCCGATGTCGGCGAACCGAGTGAAGGGGTACAAGTAGATCGTCGTCCCCGCTATGCCATGCAACTGCGGCTCCTGCGCCTGCGATGCGTTGTAATAGAAGTCGATCTCATGCTCGCGGATCTTGCGCAAGAGCTGCCGGTCGTCGGCGATGATGTGGTATTGCACTTCCTTCAGTTGGGGAGGCCCGCGCCAGTAGCTGGGATTGGCGACCATTCTGATACTCTTGCCTTTGACGTAGGATACGATCTTGAACGGCCCGGTGCCGATCGGCAAATCGTTGTAAGCGACGTTGTTGAGGTCAGGGGATTTGGCCAGCAGGTGTTGCGGCAGAATGCAGAACGTCGTGCTCGACATCGTGAAGAATGTGGCGACCAGGGGTGCATAGCGCTGCTTGAGGTGGATGACGAGCGTATACTTGTCGGGCGTGTCGATTCTCGTGATCAGCTCATAGCCCAGGCGGCTTTGGATATCGTTCTTGGGGTTGAGCACCTGGCGCCATGTGTAGACGACGTCGGCGGCGGTGAACGGCGCGCCATCCTGCCACTTCACACCTCGTCTGAGATGGTAGACGATCGTCAAGCCGTCTTTGCTGATGCCGCCGTTGGCAAGCGTCGGAAGCTTCGTCGCCAGCTCCGGCACGAACTCATTGCGGTCGTTCCAATAGAACAGATAGCTGGCCCAAAACATCGAGATATCCGTATCGATGACCTGGGTCCCGAACAAGGGATTCAAATTGTCCGGTTCCGGCTGTCCGCCGATCCGCAGGATGCCCGGTTGCGTCCAGGGATTTGATTCAGCGGTTTCCGAGGGCCGTGCCGACGATGCATGGCAGCCGATCAGGCCGGCAAGGTCCATCACCGCAAGCAACGCCGCCAAGAAGATCACGCGGCGGATCACAGCGCCACCTTCTGCGGCGAACGCTGCTCGAACACGGCGAGCCACTCATCGGCGGGCCGGGGGATGCCGAGATAGAAGCCCTGTGCTTCATCGCAATGCAACCGCTGCAACTGCAGGAACTGCTGCGCCGTTTCGACACCCTCAGCGACCACGCGCAGCTTGAGGCTGCGGGCGAGCGCGATGATGGCCGCGGGAATCGCCTCGTCGAAACGTTCGTCTGTGAGGGCTTGAATGAATGATTGATCGATCTTGAGCGCGTCGATCGGAAAGCTCTTGAGGTAGGCGAGCGAGCTGTATCCGGTTCCGAAGTCGTCCAAGCAGACGGCCACGCCCAGGTCGCGCATCTGCTGCAGCATGCGAGTGCTGGCTGCCACGTCCCTCATCACGAGCGTTTCCGTCAATTCGACCTGCAGATGACCGGGAGCAAGCCCAGTAGCCTCGAGTATGGTCGAGATCGTCTGCGCAAGATCGACCTGCTGGAACTGCCGGGCGGACAGGTTGACGGACATGCGGCCGGTCATATAGCCGAGGCGCCGCCAAGTCTCGTGCTGCGCACACGCCGTCTTCAACACCCACTCGCCCAGCGGCACGATGATGCCCATGTCTTCCGCCAACGGGATGAACTCGTTGGGCGGCACGGATCCGAGCTGCGGGTGCGGCCAGCGCACGAGCGCCTCGAGGCCCATCAACGATTGCGTCGCGACCGAGATGATGGGTTGATAATGCACCACGAATTCTTGACGTTCGACGGCTCGGCGCAGGTCGCGTTCAAGCGACAGTTTGCGGCTTGCCGCTTGTTGCATGTCTTGCGTGTACAGCCGCACGTTGTTGGGCCCCTCGCCCTTGGCTTTGTACATGGCTGCATCCGCGTACTTGATGAGAGCTTCGATGTCACCGCTGTCGAGCGGGGACATGCTGGCTCCGACGCTGACCGTCACGAAGAACTCGTGCTTGTCGATTTGGAACGGCCGGTCGACCGCCCTGGTGATCGCATCGATGACTAAGTTCACATCGCTGGGTTTGGCGATATCGGCAAGGACGATCATGAACTCATCGCCGCCGGCGCGCGCCACCGTATCGCCGTCGCGCACCGAGGCCGTTAGGCGCACGCCCAGCTCCTTGAGGACTTCGTCGCCGCAGGCATGGCCGAGCGTATCGTTGATGAACTTGAAGCGGTCGACGTCGAGGACCAAGACAGCCACGCCACGCTCGTGACGTCGAGCATCGCGAATCGATCGTGCGAGCCTGTCCAGGAGAAGGGCCCGGTTGGGCAACCCGGTGAGCGCGTCGTGATGCGCGATGTGGGCCAGACGTTCTTCTGCCTGCTTGCGCTCGGTGACGTCGAGGACGCTGCCGTTGATGCGTACGGGCTCCCCCGCCGCATTCACGATGCATTCGGCCTGCTCCTGAACGTAGCGCACCGAACCATCGCGCAGCAGGATGCGGTGATCCATGTTGTATGCAGCACCGTGCACGCGAGCGTCCTGAGCGGCCTGGCTGACCATGTGCGCATCCGCCGGATGGTCGAATGTCCGCAACAGCGCGTCAGACACCTCGTCCGGGGTCACGCGGAAGATGCGCAGCATCTCATCCGACCAGATGAGCTTGCCGCTTATGAGGTCATGATTCCAGTTGCCCACTCGAGCGAGCCGCTGGGCGTCGCTGAGGCTGTGATTCGATTCGGTGAGGTCCGCTAAGAAGCGCCGCTCGGCCACGCGGTTGGCGTGGCGCATCCTCAAAAGGACGAACCCGAACAACAGACTCAAGGCGACCAGTTCATCGATGGCGAGGCTGATGCGAAGTCGCGCACGCGCCGATGAAGATCGTGCTTCAGCATCGAGCCGGTTCGAGAGGGGCTCGACGTCATCACCCAGCGCGCTGAAGAGCAGTTCGCCCGTTCTCTGGCGACCTTCCGCCAATTCCCCCAAGCGCTCGGTCACGAGCGGCCTTGCGACGCTGTTCACCCATTGGTCGTGAAGCCGTCGGATGTCGCGCAAAGAGGGCTCGATGGAGCGCAGGCCAGCTTCTCTGGAAAATAGCGCTAAGGCAGAATACTGGCTCGCGAACGTGCGGCGTGCATCCGAAGCTGACTTGAGATAGATGCCGTCACCGGTGCTGGTGAAGCCGCGCAAGCTTGACTCTTCCCGGATGAGCGATTCCAGCATCCGCGTCGAAAGCTGCCGAGCCTCGTAATAATTCTGAGCTTGGGCGAGCGTCGTCGAGATAGCTTGATAATTGTGCAGCGAGATGAAGATGGTCGCCAAGACCACCACGATGACGAGGGCTCTGCTGCTCTTTGGCCTTGCGAAGCTTTGCGGCGACCGGGATCCATAGGCAATCGGAGCTCGCATAACCCGGTTATCGGCGTAGCGGGCACCGCGCGCCTCGCGTCATTCGGACAGGCGTCACACGCCGCTTCAATCCGTTGGCGCGGCAGGGCGTCAGCGACCGAGCCTTCAGCTTCGAATGGTCTGGCCCAGCCGAGCGCTCCAGCGGTACAGCGCGAAAATAACCATCAGAAAAATGAGCGCTCCCAAGGGCATGGCGACTGCTTGGAACGAGTCGCCCACGACCGCCAGGGGCGTCGCCTTGCCGGTCGCCACGATGATGCCTGCCAAGACGACGCCGAAGAGGCTTTCCCCCACGATCAGTCCGGAAGCGATGAGGACCCCCAGCCGTCTCGCCGCCTCGCCGTTGGGACGTTTTGCCACCCAGCGGTTATATGCCCAACCAACCACCGCGCCGAGAACGGCCGCCGAAGTCGTAGCGGCCGGCAGGTAGATCCCCAACCCGACGGCCAGCGGAGGGAGCTGCCAACGCCCTCGAGCGCGCAGCACTTCGTCGACGATGATGACGGCGATGCCGATCAAAACTCCCGTGCCGATCAAGCCCCAGTTGATTTGACCTCCGATGACGCCTTTGGCGAGCGTCGAGATCAGCGTGGCCTGCGGCGCCGGCAACTGGTGCGCTCCTGCGCCAAAGCCATATGCCTTGTTGAGAAGATTGAGGATCGGTGGGATGACGATCGCCCCGAAGCCGACACCGATGACGAGCGACACTTGCTGGCGCCACGGGGTCGCATCCACGAGCTGACCGGTCTTGAGGTCTTGCAGGTTGTCGTTGGAGATCGTCGCGACGTTCAAGAGCACTGCGGTCACGAACAACGCGTATGCGACGAGCGCGGGAGCGCCGGCTGCGCCCGCGCTCTTGGCGATGATGAGCAAAAGCAACGAGGCGCCGATGACGGTGAGAATGCCCAACCCTGAAACCGGGCTGTTGGAGGAGCCGATCAGCCCCGCCATATACCCGCAGGCGGCTGCCACTAAGAACCCCGCCACGATGACGTAGATCATGCCGGCGATCACGAGCGCGACCGTCAGCGACGGAGTCGCACTGCCATGCAGAAAGCCGGTCAGCAATATGGCGAGCGGAATGAAGCAGGCCAGGCTGATGAGCGCGACCATGCCGATCGGCAGATCTCGTTCCGTCCGAGCCAACCCGCTGCGGTCGCCGCCGCTTGCCGCGAGCGCGCGCGACGCGATGATGGAGGACATCACTCCGGTGTACACGGGCTTGGCCAGCTTGCCGATCGTCCAGATGGCTGCGATGCCGATCGTGCCCGCACCAATGAAGCGCACTTGCTGCGACCAGACCGCCAGCGCGACGGTGGCCGCATCGCCCGCGGTGGGATGCAGCGCGGTCAGCAGCGGCGTCAAAACGCCCCATGCGATGACGAGCCCGGTAAGAATCGCCAATCCGACCTGGAGTCCGATGAGATGACCTGCCCCGACCAGCGCGAGCGACAGGCCGACGCCGAAGCCCGTCGCGCCGCCGCCAACGCGCACGTACCCGGCCAGCGTATCGGTGAACACGCGCGCTGCTGCCACGGCGGCGAAGGCCGCCGATGCGAACGCAGCTACCGACAAGGTCAGCAGGCCCTTCTTGTTCTCCTCGACGCGTTCGGCTGTTTGGCTGCGTGAGCCGACGCCGACGCGCAGCACCTCGGCGGCGGCCACCCCTTCCGGATACGGCAGGTCCGAGTTGGTCACAAGCGCTCGGCGAAGCGGCACGCTGTACATGACGCCGAGCGTTCCGCCGATCGCGCACACCGCGAAGGACTCCCAAAACGGAAAGCCGGTCCACCAGCCGACCATGATGAGCCCGGGCAGCACGAAAATGATCGCCGACAGCGTTCCGGCCGCCGAAGCCACGGTCTGGACGATGTTGTTTTCTTGGATCGTCGCGCTCTTGAACGCGCGCAAGACTGCCATCGATATGACGGCGGCGGGGATTGAGGAGGCGAAAGTGAGCCCGACCTTCAGCCCCAAGTATACATTCGCAGCAGTGAAGACGAGCGTGATGGCGGCGCCCAAGACGATGCCCCGCCACGTGAGCTCACGACGGGCGTCCCTCTTCTCGGCGGCTATCGAAGCCAACCGGCTATCCTGCGGACCACGACCGCGGCGTTCGAGCAATAAGCGCTCACGTCCGCCCGCTAATCCGCATGCCTCAGGATATCGGTGAGCGTTTTCGTATCGGCGCGGTCCTCTTTCGAGAAATCGAGCAGAGCGCTTCGTCCAGCGCCGTAGCTCCGTGCGGTGTTCTTGCGCTCCAGATCGTACAAGGCCGGCAGCAGCGTGTACGGCCGAAAGTCGGGCCGCGATTGAAAAGCGGCGAAGAGCGGCTGGGCGCCGGCGTCGTATGTCGTCAGGGCGCCCAGTCCTAATATCAGCTCGACGGTCCGCAGCATCCCCACCTGCGTGAAGTGCTCGTGATGCGTGCCGGGCCGGGAGTAGGGACTGATGACGTAGCCCGTGGTGCGCTGCTCGTCGACGTGGTCCGGACCGTTTTGCGCGTCATCCTCGACCACGAAGATCACGCTGCTGGACCAGTAGGGAGAATGCGATATCGCATCGACCAACGTGCCGACGGCCTGGTCGTTGTCGGCCACCATGGCTTTCGGCGTCGGCGCGTGCAGGCGCGTGCCGACAGTGTGGTCGGCCGGCAGCCAAAGAATCTCCAGTTGCGGCAGCGTACGGCGGGCGACAAACTGGTGAAATTCACTCTGCCATTCCTTCACTCGTACGCGGTCTTGAATCGACATGTCGAACCCGGCGTAGAGGGTATCGGTGTGACCGGCAAGTCCAACACGCTCCGGCAGCCAGCGCCCTTTGAGTTTGGGATCTGGATCGGTGAACTCTCCGTAGTCGCGAAACGTGACATGCGCGCGCGTCGCGTCGTCCCACAGATAGCCGAGGGGCATGTCGTAAGGATCGGTGTCGTGACCTTCCCGACGGTCCGCGTACGCCGGCGGCCACGTCTTCTCGTTGTAATCGTTTGCGAAGGCCTCGGTGAGCCAGCAATGGCCGTCCTCGCTGACATGCGAATCCGTGAACATACGGTCGAATAAGCCAAAACGGTTGGCCAGCGCATGTTGGTTCGGGGTCACCGTGCGGCCGAAGATCGCAAGATCCGGTCGCCCGTCGCCCTTGGCGTCGTCGCCCAAGACCTGATCGTAGCTGCGGTTCTCTTTGATGACGAAGAAGACGTGACGGATAGGTCCGTGCGCTGAGACGACACGCGCTCCGTCGATCTCCTCCGCGCCCAGTTCGCGCCGTGAACGAGCCGTTGACGTGAGCATGGGAGCTGCATCTCGCTGCACTGCCGCGGTCAGCTGCGCAAGCTGCGCCCCGTCCGGAATCGGTATCGCCCGCAGCGAGCCCACCAGGTTATAGCCGATGTAAGCGCCCGCGTCTGCGCTGGTGGCGATGTGATCGATTCGCCCGGGCGGCCTGGTCGCGTACGGCTGGTATGAGGCGTTTGCATGGCTGCTGTCTCCTTTTCCGTCGGCCACGAGCAGCGTGCCATGCGCATCGTCAACCGCCACGGCGGTGGGGTACCATCCGGTCGGAACCGCGCCCATGAAATGCAACGGATCGGTTTCCAGAACGGCCACGGCGTTTGCATCTGCGAGCGTCACGTAGAGCCGGTGAGAGTGAGCATCGAGAGAAAGTGCGTTCGGCTCGAGCCCGATAGAAGGCTGATCGAAAAGACGGATGCGTGCCGTTTGCCGGACCGTTTCGGTCGCAACATCGACAGCACTGACGCTGTCATCGTCGGCATTGGCCACGTACAGCGTTCTGCCGTCGGGGGTCAACGCGAGGGCCTCGGGGTGCAGTCCTGTGCGAATGCGGCGCACGATTGCGGCGGCCCGAGGATCGACCGAGATGATGCCGTCGCCGCCCCAGTCAGCGACGAAGATGCGTGCGCCGTCAGACGTGTACAGAAGATCTGCGGGATGCTTGCCGACAGCGATGGTGCGCACCACGAGGCCGCGCTGTCTATCCACAATCTCGATGGCCCCGCCGCTCTCCCCGGAAACGGCGAGCTCGCCGTTCGTCGGGTTGCGCGCGATGTAGCCGCCGTAAAAGTGCGCTTTTGCGGCGAGCTGTATGCTGCTGTCGATCACCACGCTCGAGGGCCCGCGGATGCTGACGTGCACGAGGCTATCGCTGTCGCCCGTGCACAGCCATAGTCCCGCTCCGTTAGGGTCCCAAAGCGGCCTTCCAAACGCTCCTGTAAGCTTGAGGACGGCCACATCTGCCAGCGACGCTGCGTTGAGAATTCGCAATTGCGGCATGCCGACGCCTGACTCGATCAGCGCCAACATTGAGTTGTCAGGCGAAAGCGTGAGGCCTTGCGGCAGGGTGCCTACCGCCCGTATCACACCCGGCGGCCTTTCGATCTGCCAGCCGTTCGGCAGTACGACCGGCGCGCGCGTCACTGTGACATCGGCTGCCCACGCCCAGGCCGTCGCGGCTGCGAGGAAGACAAAAGCAAGGGCGGCCCGCATTCAGATCTCCCTTCATCACACCGCCCGTCCGCAACGGGTTCGATGGCAAGCGCAATATGCCATCAAGCTGTTTCGCCAGGGGTGTGGCCTGACTCGACGGGAAACGCGCCTTCCGTGCGCGAGCTCTTCAGCCAACGAGATTTTCTCGCCTACTTCGTGGCGCGGCACGCTTCCGTCTTGGGTGGCAGCATTGAAGCGGCCGCGATCGGGTGGCAGATCTTCTCGATCCGCCACAAGCCGTTGGATCTCGGGCTTGTCGGATTGACCTTGTTCTTGCCGGAACTGCTGCTCGCGTTGCCCGCGGGTGTGCTCGCCGATCGCGTTGACCGGCGCCTGATCTGCGTGTGCAACGCGTGCATCGAGATCGCAGCCCTGGCGTTATTCGTCGCGCTCAGCGCGTCGGGATCACGCTCGTTGCCGGCATATCTCGCGCTTATCGCGCTGATCGGCGTCGCCCAGGCCACGGCAGCTCCAGCCGATCGTGCTTTGCTGGTCGGCGTTGTCAAGTCGCACCAGTACCTCAGGGCTACTGCCTTCTCTTCATCGTTCGGTCAATTGGTGCGCATCGCCGGGCCGGCTCTGGCCGGAGCGCTCCTGGCCATCAACACCCCCTTTGCGTTCGGCGCTGCGGCGTTCTGCTACGTGGTGGCCGGCGCGGGATTCAGCTTTTTACCCAGGCTCAAGGCAGACGCACACGATCACGACATCTCCTTGTTTCGGTCCGCGATCGAAGGCATTCGATATATTCTTGAAAAGAAGCTGGTTTTGGGCGCCATATCATTGGACTTGTTCGCGGTGCTCTTCGGCGGGGCCACGGCTCTCTTGCCGGTCTATGCGGTGAAGATCTTGCAAGTAGGACCCGCCGGCTTCGGAGCTTTGCGAGCCGCTCCGGCGGTTGGAGCGTCGCTTGTGGCTCTCTATCTTGCGCGGCGCCCGATCCACGGGAAAGCGGGTCCGCTGTTGCTCTGGTGCGTGGCCGGCTTCGGCGCAGCAACAATCGTCTTCGGCGTTTCGAAAAGCCTCCTGTTGTCACTCATTGCGCTAGCGCTCACGGGCGCGTTTGACATGGTCAGCATGGTCATCCGCAATGTGCTCGTGCAACTCGGAACGCCGGACACGATGCGCGGCCGGGTCAATGCAGTCGAAAATGTCTTCATCGGCGCAAGCAACGAGCTTGGGGAGTTTGAATCGGGTACGGTCGCCGCGCTCTTGGGGACAGAGGCATCGGTTGTTCTCGGCGGCGTGGCCACGCTCGTCGTCATCGCCTTATGGAGCGTGTTGTTCCCGCAGCTGCGGCGATACGACCGCCTGCTGCCCGATAGTCCGCCGGAACCCGTGGCGGCTTATCCGGGTGCTTCCGGGCGATAGGTTCCAAAATCCCATGGATGGCCATCGAGGTCGAGCGCGCTGAAGTCGTGCGATCCGTAATCAGTGTCGCTCGGCGGCCTCGTGATGCGTGCGCCGGCCGCTTTCGCGCGTTCGTGCAACGCGTCAACGGCTGCCGCATCCGCCAGAGCCACATAAATGGAACCCGTCACGCCGTTGACCTCCTTCGGTGAGCGCACAGGGTAGTCGTCGTCGCGGCTATTGCCGAGCATGACGAGGTTCCCGGCGATCATCAGTTCTGCATGCCCAACTGTCCCGTCAGCAGTGTCATACACGACATGAGGCTCGGCGCCGAAAGCGCGTTCCAGCCACGCGATGGCCGCGCGAGCGTCCGTATAACGAAGAGCGGGATAGACGGTCTGCGCTCGCTGTGCGGCGCTCATGATTTCACCAACGGGTTTTTCTCCGCAAACGCGCCATCGGGGTTTGGCTTCACCCACACGATGAGGTCCCAAATCGCAGGGAAGTCGAAGACGGTCGCGACCTGGGACTCGCTCTTTGCTTTTCCCATTCTGACCAGCGTCGCCGCCGTTGGATGGGCCGGATCGCCGCCGGCCTCACGGAAGCGCGCCGGTGAGACCGCCAGGTCGTATTTCATCTTGCCGCTGGTGGTATCGCGCAAGACGTAATGCACGTGGTCTTCAAATGCGTACCACCGGCCAGGACTCACGCCGAACAGGTGTGGCCGCTTGCCGTCGGTGTTCGGCACCGAGAAGTCTGCGCCGAGAAGATCGCCGTTCTTATCGTACCACAGTTGGCTAGGGTGGCGGATGTCCTGAGACGTCCACTGCATGTTCGCATAGCTGATCGCACCACTCGCGTCCACATTGGTGTAGCGCACGTATCCGGCTTTCTCAGCATCCGCCGCATGCGCAAATCGCGCCGGCAGATCCGCTTGAATCGATTTCACGAACGCGGTTTCGGACGGCGACAAGCGGCCGCTGCTGGTCGGCGACTCGTCCGCCCGCACTGAAGCACAGAGCGAGATGAGCATGGCCAGTGTGCTGAAGAGCGCGCGTCTGCGCATGCGATCGTCCTTTCGCGGGTGAGCGCGCAACCGCCGGAGAGAGAACTGGTCGCCCCCTTCGGTAAAGCTTTCCGAATACCGGCAAAAGAAAAAGGGGGCGACCTACTATCGCCCCCTTGGTCGTGTCGCTCGGACTAGTACTTGGTGTTGAGATAGAACACGAACACACGAGCGGCGCCCAGCGGCGGCGCCAGGTATGCGTCGGGCGCGTAATCTTGGCGGTAGGGCTGAAGCCCGAAGCTGCCGCTTACTCCGGACGTAGGCCGGTACGCGCCGAGAGCGTTGTTCTTGTAGCGTGGATTGGCAGTGTTCACTCCGCCCGTGTAATTGCCCAGCACGTTGCCGACGGCGATGCCGGCCTGCATCGTGTTTGGCGCGCGGCCGATGTCGTGCGCTACTGTCAGATTCAGCAGCATCACTTGCGGACCGCGAATCGTTCCCGGATCATCTCCCTCCACCGTTCCACGCGATCCCGTGATGTTCGGGCGGAGGAAGGTGCCCGGGTTGTTCGGATCAGTGAAATAGTACGCTGATGACTGCGCGCTCCCGCCCAGCTCCGCCTGAGCCAGGTCAGTGTTCAGCACTTCCACCGGCACCGACGCTCCGTTCGGCCCGACCGGCGCGTAGACAAAGGTCTTCTTGCCGACCCCGTACCGATACCCCGACTCGTACGGCATGTTCGCGAAAACGTGAAATCCGTTTCTCGAATTGTAGTTGAGCTGCAGGGTCGCCGTCACCGGTGCCAGATAGCTGACATGGAAGAAGTGGCCGGCAGCCAGTGCCGCGTTGTTCGTCGCCGGGAAAAAGTCGCTGTCGTAATTGGCCAGCGTGTTGTCGTACGTGGCGGTCAGGAACCCTGAAAAGCCGACGTTGGCGAGCTTCTGGAGCTGGAACTCGACGCCGGTGTTTTGATTGATGCCGGCGTTCTGCTCGCGTGGGGATCCCAAGATGGGCGTGCCGTCAGGCAGCGTGAACAGCACCGGCGTGTTGGAGACGACGTAGTCCACGCCCTTTCTGTAATACGGCGTGAGCCGCAGTTCCAAGCCCCGCCCGAAGTCATGCTCCCAGGAGGCATCGACGTTGGTGGCGCGCTGTGGCCGCACCGGCGTATACTGCGCGAAGAAGTTGGTGTTGTAATCGCCGATGGCTGACTGATAGAGATTGGTGATGTTGTTGGTCGTGCCGAACCCCGGCAATGGTGCGAAGCAGCCGTTCGAGATGTTGCAGTTCGCCAGCGCTGGATCGGCCGCCGTTTTCGCCTCGATGTTGCTGAGCGGCGAAAACTCGATGTTCTTGCCGTAGGAGAAGCGTACGACATCGCGGCTGTTGACCGCATAGGAGAGCGCCAGGCGCGGACTGACCTGCGACGGGCGCACGACGTCGTTGGTGATGGCCGGACCTGGCACTTGCAGCACATTGCCGGCTGCGTCCGTCGAGAACGAGTAGTTGACTTGGTCGACGTTGGCCGGCAAGCCGATGACCTCTTGGTCCCAGCGCAGGCCGTACGTGAGCGTGAGCTTGCCGTTCGGGGTCCAGTGGTCTTTGATCCAGATGTTGTTGCGGTGGATCGGATCGTTTGCGATGCCTTCGTTTTGGGGCAACACCGGCAGCACCGGCGTGCCCGCATAGGCAAGCTCGTTGCCGAACGTGTTGAACGCGAGACTGGGCGCGCCCAGTGCGAACATGCCCTTCGTGTAGATGCTCTGGCCGCCGATGCCGATCTGGTGGCGGCTGTTGAGCTGCGCATTGTAGTCCACCGAGAGCCCATAGTTCGTCGCTTGCGTGTACTGGAACGCGTCGGAGAGGAAGCCGCCGTTCCAGGGCAAGTTGAACAGATCGTTGATATCGGTTCGGAAGAGCGTCACATCTCCGAAGCCGGAGGCGTTGAACTGCCGCCGGTAGTTCAGTTTCTGAATGCTGTGGTTGTTGGTCTCGTTGTCCGGATAGCCGGTCATCTGATTGAGACCGACTTGGCCCGGGAACAGCGGAGTAATCGCGATCAGGTCCGGACCGAGCGCGAGTTGGCTGACGAGATTGGCGCTGAAGTACGGCGTGATCTTTGGGTCGATCTGATAGTTGCGGTCGAACACGCTGGCGCCACTCTCACCGAAATACTGCAATTCGTTTTGCTTGTTCGCGCCCCAACGGTAGAACGTGTTGATCGTCGCGATGTTGCCTGTAGCGTCGCCCGTGGCTCCGAAGGCTTCCGGAAAAAACGTCTTCTGATCGCCGTAGGTGCGGTATTGGCGCAGGCCGTTAAAGGCGAAGAAGTAGCTGTATCTGTTGTCCGGCGAGCCGTTGCCGTATTCAAAGGACAGGCGATGGTCGTAGTTCGGCGAGTTGACGCGCAGCGTCGCCTCCCCCTGGCCGGGATACGAACCGCGTTTGATGACCTCGTTGATGACGCCGGCGTTGGTGTTGCCCTCGCTGACGTCATAACCGCCCGTTGAGAGCTGCAGGCGCGCGGTACCCGCAAGCGACAGGCTGTTGATGAACTGACCGCTTAACGGCTCGGTGGCGTCAATGCCTTCGAGCTCATAGCCCTCTTCGTTTTCCGCGCCGCCGCGGATGATCGGATAGCCTGCGTTGTCGGTGGTGATGCCGGGAAGCGCGTTTAAGACCGCTGTCTCCGAGATGTTTTGAGGGGTTCCCGTGATCTCTTGCATAGTCGTCGGATTGACCGTGTAGGTGTCGGCGGTCGTCGACGGTTGAACTAATGATGTGGACGCACGGACGGGCACCCGGCCGATGGTCCTGACCTCGGCGCGGAGCTGGATGCTGAGCGCATAGTTCTGATCTTGATTCAGGGTGACGCCGGCGACTTGTTGCCGTTGAAATCCTTCGCGCGTGAATGTCAATAGATACGTGTCGGGCGGCAGGCCCGCCAACGCGTAAAATCCGTTGGCGTCGCTTGTCGTGCGGTTGGAGAATGACGGCGCAGCGACCGTGATCTGGACTCCCGCGACCGGGTGACCGGCTGTGTCGGTGATGGTCCCGTGAATGCTGCCTGTCGTGCCGGCCAGTGTCCGTGTTGCCTGGCCTGCGACGAGCATGCTGAAAAGGACCACGACCGCAGCCAGCCGGGCAAATGGCTTGAGCATGCGTTCTCCTCTGCCGGCCAGTGTGTAGGATGAAGAGATGCGGGTTTCCGAGGCGCGGCGTTCGGAGTATTCGAGCCAGCGAAAACGCTCAGCCTGGGTATGGCAGAATGATGGCACAGCCCAGGACAGTATGAAAGTGTGAGAGCGGTTCTTTAGGTCGCTTAACGGCCGCCGCTGAAAATGCACATCAGTTGATGCGGCCTTCTGCGACGTCCAGCAGATCCGTCCAACGCGTCACCTTGGGGCGAACGCTTTCAGGCAGCTTCGCGCGCCGCTCTGCGAAGCGCGCGCGCTCTTCATCGTTGTCGCCGTCGTTGAGAAAGTTGTTCACGAATTCGTCGACGGCAGATGGCGTCACATCGCGCGCGTGCGCCTGCACCCAGCGGCTCATCGACTCATCATCCGGCGACGTGCGCACTCCCTCCGAGAACTCGGCAGCGGAAATCCCAAGAAAGCTCAAGAGGGCCGTGTCGAAACTGCTCTTGTCGCCATAGACATATTCGCCCAGAGAGCCCGCCAGCGCGGCGCGGGCCTTATCGATGGTGCGCGGCAGCATGGGAATCCCGAGAAGCCGTTCGTTCGGACTGCGCGGGATGTTTTTGGTCAAATCCATTCTCAGGCTTCTCCGATCATTGAGCGGTTGGTTGCGTCAGGAGATCCACGTGCGGCATGGTGTCCGGTCTGACCGCCGTAGGCGTCTGCTGTCGGGGGTGGCGCCGCGACACGAACCGGCCGCCGGAGCGCCGCGCTATCCACAGATACAGCGTCGGCACTGCCAGCAAGGACAAGAACGTCGATGCGATCAGGCCGCCGATGACGACGGTGGCCAGGGGCGCCTGAGTCGAGCTGCCCGCTTCGATCCCGGACGCCAGCGGCAACATGCCGCCGATCGTCGCAAACGTCGTCATGAGAATCGGCCGCAGGCGCCGCGGGCCGGCGTGCAGCAGCGCCTCGCGCGCATCGACGCCGTCTTCGCGCAGCTGTTTCGTGAATTCGATGACGAGGATGGAGTTCTTCACGGCGATGCCGACGAGCATCAGCGATCCGATGAACGCCGTGAGTCCAAAGGCGCGCTGGGTGACGACGAGCGACAATACGATGCCGACGAGCGAGAGCGGCACGGCTAGCATGATGACGAGCGGGTCGACGTACGATTCGAATTGCGCAGCCAACAGCATGTAGATGAGCATGACTGCCAGCCCCACTGCCAGCCATAACGCGTTGAAGCTCGTCTGGCCGCGTTGGATCTCCGGCCCGAACTCCCAGCGGTAGCCTGCCGGCATCGGGAAACCGCTCATCACAGCGCGGGCATCGCTGACGATCGGGCCCAAGGGGCGTCCGCTGATCGGCGCGCTGATCTCGACGCGGCGCTGGCGATCCTCGCGGCTGATGGCAGACGGTCCCAAGCCGGTGCTGAGCTTTGCCACGCTGGCCAGCGTCGCACCGGGCAAGGCAGGCGCAGCCGCGCCGGCTGCAGCCGACGCGCCGATGGGAGCGAACTGCAAGTCCTGCAGCGACGAGAACGAGCGCCGTTGCTTCGGCGACAGCTCGATGATGATGGGATACTGGATGCCGTTCACTTGATAGTATGATGCAATGGAGCCGTTGGTCGCCGTGCTGACGAACTGGGCCAGGTCCCCCGTTCCCAACCCCGAGAGCATGAGCCGCGTGCGGTCAATGGCGACGTTGACTTGCGGCTGCGAATTGGTCACGTTCTTGTCGGGATCGCCCACGCCCGGAATGCGCGAGATAGCGCTCATGACGTCGTCGGAGATCGTCTGCAAACGGTTGATGTCCGGGCCGAAGATCTCAAGCTCGAGCGCGGTCTGACCCTGAGATATCTGGCGCTGCACGATGTCGATCGTCTGACCGCGCGCGATCGTGCCGATCATCGCGGTTTGCAGTTCGCGACTTTTCGCCGCCGTGCCGCGGCCGTTGCCGTTGAGGCGTCCGCGCCACTCGTTGACGAACGCGACCGCATCTGCAGCGCTCGTGCCAGGCTTCAAGGCGACCTGCACGCTCGCACGGTTGGTGATGGCCCGCGCGTTGTTGCCGTTTCCCGACTGACCGACCGTGGCGCCCACTGACACGACGCGCGGGTCCTTGCGCAGAGCGTTCTCGACCGCTTGAGAGGTGCGATCCATCAGCGCAAGCGCTATGCCATTGGGCCCTTGCACATTGAACTGCACGAAGCGGGAATCAGAAGGGGGAAATATTTCGGTCGACACGATTCCGAAATGAAGCGCTGCAAGTGTGATGAGCAGCAAGCCGGCTGCCGAACCAAGCACGGGCAACGGCCGGTCTATGCAAAAGCCGAGCGCGTCGCGATACGCGGACTCCAGCCGCGAGTACCGCCGATCGAACCATTCAGCGAACGACCGGCGCTGCGCGGAGGGTGCCGCGGTGGCTGGCGCCGCCCGGTTGCGGAGCAGTTCTGCCGCAAGCATGGGCACAGCGGTGATGGCAACGACGAAAGAGATGGCGACACCGCTCATGACCACGAGCGCGAACGGGCCGAAGATGAGCCCTTGGAGTCCGGGCACGAGCATGAGCGGGAAGAACACGGTCACCACCGTGATCGACGACGCCACCACGGCTCCCAGGATCTGCGTGGTGGCGCCTTCTGCCGCATCCGACGGTGCCATGCCCGTGCTCAAAAATCTCGAGATGTTCTCGATCACCACGACCGCATCATCGACGATCAACCCGACCGCAAGGGCTATGCCGCCGAGCGTCATGACGTTCAGGGTCTGATGGAAGGCGTAGGCCACGAAGAGCGTGCCCAGGACGGACACCGGAAGCGAAATCGCGACGATGAGCGTCGCGCGCCACGAATGCAGAAATATCAGGATGATCAGAACCGCCAAGATGGCGCCATAGAAGGCGGTATGCTCGAGCGATGCGAGCGCGGTGAGGATGAACTCACGCTGGTCGAGCATGGTGGCGAACTTCATGGCGGGGTATCGTTGGCGGACTTCGGCGATCTTCGAGGTGACGCCGCCGGCCACCGCGACGACGTTGGCGTCTGGTTGCGCGGTGATCGTGAGCAGAACTGAGGGCGACCCATTCAGCCGAGAGAAGATGCGCTGCTCTTGAATGGAGTCTCGCACTGTCGCAACGTCGCGCAGGCGGACGGGAAGGCCGTTTTGGACCCTCAGCA
Source organism: Candidatus Eremiobacter antarcticus (assembly GCA_003244105.1). GTDB lineage: Bacteria > Vulcanimicrobiota > Vulcanimicrobiia > Eremiobacterales > Eremiobacteraceae > Eremiobacter > Eremiobacter antarcticus. The sequence goes on from QHBK01000002.1 coordinate 95,826, forward strand.
CCGTGTCGGCGATCTGATCGGGCGCCTTGTAAAGAGCGCTCGTCCGGATTCCGTACTCGTTGGGGCCGATCTTGATGACGCCCGCCGGCAGATCGACGTTCTCGTTCTTGATGCGCGCGAGCAGCGCATCGAGGGAGAGGCCCAGAGCTGCGATGCGGTGCTCATCGGGTTCGATCATGATGGCCCGCTGGGTGACGCCGGAAACCCCGACGCTGCCGACCCCTTGAACCGAGGCGAACTCATCCGAGAGCTCGTTGACCATCAGATCGGAGAGGTCGCGCTGGCTGCGTGCCGAGTCGGTCACCTCTAAGACCAGCACCGGCGTTGCATTGGGATCCGCCTTGATGACCTGCGGTTCTTGCAGCGCCGGATCATTTGGCAGCGATGCGCGGATGCGCGCGATCTGCTGCTGCACGTCGACGGCGGCGACGTTGATGTCCGTTCCGAAGTTGAACTGCACGCGGACGGTCGACTGCCCCTGGAATGAATTCGACTCCAGGATGTCGATGCCCGAGACACGGCTCACCGCGTTCTCAATCGGCCGGGTGACGCTCGTCTCGATCGTCTCCGGGGATGCGTTGGCATAGCTCACGCTGACGGTCACGACGGGCGGAGCGAACGAAGGCAATAGGGCGACTGCAAGGCGTGGCGCTGCGAACAGCCCCAAGACCACGATCGCCGCCGACAGCATGGCGACAGAGACGCGGCGAGTGACGGCAAACCGGGCGACAGACATGACTTTAGTTACGGTCGGCCAGGGTGGCGCAGGAGGTCACGGGCCTACTGCTTAGATGGGAAAAGTGGTGAAACATTCAGCGGCACCTCCCGCGTCCGGTGTCGCTTTCATGATAAAGCCGTCGGCTTAGACTGCCCTGGGGAGACGGAGCTAGGCCTTTTCCCTTTCAGACGGCAGAGACGGCCGATGCACGTACATCAGGCCTCCCTGCCGCGATTCGGTCATGCCGCTGACCTTGGACCGGTCGTTGAGAATCGCGACGATCGGCTCCGCCATGCGCTTGGCTTGCGCCTCATCGTCCACTTGGAGGTGCAAGAAATTGGCGACGACCTCGCCATCCCGGTCGTAGCGGAACTGCTTGATCCTCAAAACGTGCTCGTCTGCCAAGTACTCCCACGCTGCGACGTGACCGTCATGCCGTATCTCCATGTCCTGCTCCTCGTACGTGTGCGGATACGCAACCACATCAAGCGCTGCTGTCGTCCGCCTCGGCGCACGAGTCCGGGGACGACGGAATCGCGTTGATGTGGCTCGCCGAATCACTGCCTTCCGTCCTCACCAGCATCTCCATCTCGCGCAGCTGATGCTCCACCTCGGGCCGCATGCAGTTGGCCAGCTCTTCGACTGCCGCCGCGGACTGCTTGATGCTGACCGCCTTCTTGCGTATTTCGGCGAAACGCTCGCAAGTGGCTTGGATGGCCGCGAGCGCAGCCGAGATGCGCGCTGTGTCCATCTCTTTGGTCAGCTGCTGGTTGCGCTCGGCGATCGCCATGGCTCGTCCGATCCGATAGGCGCTTTCCAAATAGAGCTGCGGATCCCCCGACGCGATGGCGTCTTCGTCGATCGCGACGAAGATATCGCGCCCGACGATCCGGAACTTGCCGATCTCCGCTGGACAGCAGTCGTCGGAGAACACCATGATGCCGACAGTCGCGTTCCTGTTTTCTTTCGCCTGCTTCAGCTCTTCGATGGACGAACGCAGCGTGTATCCGGCGCAGTTCTTCGCTTCCAGAACGATTCTTTTGCCAGGAGCGCCGGACTGAAGCCCCAACGTGCTCACATAGTCTCCGATTTTGCAGCGCGGAATGTCGCCTGCCGTCGAGGTGAGGCTTTCGCTGACGTCGTCCAGCGAGCGGCAGATGGCGGCGACCACCTCGTACACGGCCGTTTCAAAGTCGCGCCCCTTTTGGGTTCCCTTGGCCGACTCTTCCCTGCGCGCTTGCTCGATGCCCAAGTGCGCTTTGAGGTCGGCAAAGAAGCGCGCGTTCTCCCGCTTGAGCTCCTCGACTTGCCCGTTGACCTCCCGGCGCAGGCGAGACAGCGCTGAGCCGTCCAGATCAAGGGAGAACTGCTCGAGCACCTGGGCTGACGTCTCTTGGAGCTTCAGCTCGACGGCGCCTTGAATACGGTGCAAGAGACCGCGGCTGTTGTCGGGATCAACCAGCCTCCCGAATTCACTTTGCGGTCCGATCTGGTCTTGGACGACTTTGTTGAGCCGCCCGTTCTCCAAACCGAAGTATTCCTCGAACGTTCTGGACATCGCGCCGTCGCCCCCGATCAAAGCGTCGAGATGCCGGGGCACGGTGCCGGTCTCCGACTTGAAGTAGTGCTCGATTCTTGCTTCCAGTTCGCGGGCAAATCCGCGTGCATGCTCTTCCAGGGTCCTTTGCAGCTCCTTGAATTTTTGGTCGACGATGGACGCATCGAGCGTGGGAGAGACGGCTAACAAAGCGACCACTCCCATCTTGAGCGCCTCTTCGGCGCGCTGCCGCTGCTCCTGCGGCTCATAGCGTCGCAGATATTGCACGACGACCGGGTCTGAAACGTTCAGTTGCAAGCAGATGGATGGATCCGTCTCGATCCCCACCGCGCCTTCGTCGACCACTCTCAGCATCGTTGTCGTCACCGTCCTCTTTGATATTGGGAACTCCGTGGCTCTCCCCAACAGTATAGGCCTGGGTTTTGCGCGAAAGAAGCCGGCCGGAATGCGACCGGGTCAAATGCTGACCCCTCGGTCAGAAACGGTGAGCGATGAAACAAGAGATCTACCAGCGGCTGCTGCGCGAGCTGGACGCCAAGCGATCGATCACCCTGCAGGGGGCCCGGGAAATCTACGGCGCTCGCTTTTCCGAAAGCACGTGGAAACGCCTCAAGAAGACGCTCAAAGACTCGTATGACTGCGCGCTGCGCTGGGACGTGAAGGCCAAGGTCTTCAGAGTACCGGCGACGTGGACGCTTTATCCCCCACCGGACGGCGAGGGCGCCAAGCGCGACCAGCTGGCCGTCTTGCGCGCTGCAGCTAGCCGGGTAGGCCCGCCGTTTTCTCATCAGATCGCCACTTTTCTGGACAAGCTCGACCAGCGGCTGGCGAAGACTGACCCGGATGCCGGACATCGGGCGCCCGTCGGACAGCCGACCCCGCGGGCGCGCAAGAGCTTCTACGACATGCTGCAACGCATCGACAGCGCCATCCGTCAGCACCGCATCGCGACCATCAAGTACCGCAAGTCCGCCGGCGCGAAGATCGAAGAGCGGTCAATCGCCCCGTATGAGATCCATAACTATCTGGGTCGGTTCTATGTCTGGGCTACTGACGAAGGTGGTTCCCGCCCGAAGTTCTTCGCCCTCGACCGCATCGAAGATCTCAAAGTTGACGAAGGAGATGTTTTCGATCGCGATCCGCACTTGAGCATCGATGAGGAGCTGCGCCACAGCTTCGGCGTGTGGGTGGGCAGCGGCAAGCCTCAAGACATCGAAGTTGAGATCAGCGAAGCGCGCGCGGCCGACGTCTACGCGCGACGCTGGCCCGCCGAGAAGTCCGCTGTCCTGTTGCCCAACGGCCGCTTGCGCATCACGTTCACCGTCAGCGACCCGCGAGAAGTCGTCGCCTGGGTGCTGGGATTTGGCGGCGAAGCCTGGATCCGCGGGCCGGCCGGCGCCGCTAGACTGGCATGGGAGCTGGCCCAGAAAACCGCGGCGGCGCATAAATGGGCGCGTGACTTCCCTATCGACGAGCGGATGATCAGGTTTGAATGGGGCGCCGACGGCTTGCCACTGCAAAAGGCCAAGCTCAGCCAATTGTGACCGGTCGATCAACGGTTCGGCTTTTGACCCGGTCGGATTTCGGACGGCTTCATCGGCCGAAGGGTACCGAGTAGGATAGAGGAGCGCCCAACCTCTTTTGCTGGCAGCCCATGGAGGAAAAGCCGTGATCGACGCTCCCACCCTTGTTTTCACCGCCCACTGCCAAGTCCGATACATCGAACGGTTTCTCGATGCCCAGGCCGTCGCCGATGCACGCCGGCGGCACAAGCACGATGCCTTGATCCTGGAGGCATTGGCCGATGAGTTCCAAGCGGATCTCAAGCATTTCCGGCACGTCGTCCAAGTCGCGTATTTTCATCTCCTTCACAAGGCCGGCGAGTTCGTGGAAGGGTCAGCCTTCCGCATCAAGCTGGGACCGTTGGCCGTGTGCGTCGACGGAAACGTCTGCAAGACGACCGTCGATACCTATTACCCGCCGCGCAGGCCGCATTCGCCGGACGAGGATCCGATGGAAGAGCCGCTGCCCGATTCGCTCGAGCAAGACGCGGCCTGAGCCCAAGGCCGCTGCCGTGGCCCAACCGATGGGTGCATGTCTGCGGGGCCGAGACTAAAGCCCGATCCTGCGCTAGCGGTAGATGTCTTCGCGCGTCAGCGGCAGGTGTGCCCGGCCTTGCGCATCGGGCTTGGCTAGGAGCATCTGCACCACGCTTATGCGGCCAACCGAGAACCCGTGCGCGGAGCCGGCCATGTAAACCGCCACACGTTGTAGGGCACATCGCCGACGAGGGCACGCGCCCGTGCTTGCGCGTTCTCCAAGCGCCTCACCCAGTGACGCAGCGTCTTGGCGTAATGCTCCCGCAGATTTTCGACGTCTCTCACCTCAAAGCCGGCGCTCAGCGCAACCTCGCTCATCGCGGCCAGGCGAGGCAGCTCTCCGTCTGGGAAGACGTACTTCTCGATGAAGCGCGATCGCGACGGAAAAAAACGGCCGGCCACCTTCTGCAGAGCGGCGACCGGCGGCGTGTGCGTCACAATGCCCTGGTTTAAGAACAGCCCGCCCGACTTGAGCGCCGTAAAGACCGATTGAAAGTACGGCGTCAGCATGGAATCGCCGACGTGCTCGACCATGCCGAATCTGGCCGCTTTGTCGAAGGTGCCGAGCTTTTCGATGTCGCGGTAGTCTTCCAGCTCGATCGTGCAAAGCCGGCTCAAGCCCTCGGCATCGACGCGCCGCCGCCCTTCTTCTGCCTGGCTCGCGCTCAGCGTCATGCCGACCGCGCGCGCACCGTATTCGCGAGCAGCAAATCGCACGAGGCCACCCCACCCGCAGCCGACATCCAGCAGCCTGTCTGCCGCGGTCAAGCGCAGCTTGCGGCAGATCAGATCGTATTTCTGCAGCTGCGCCTGGTCGAGCGTGTCGTCCTCGCGTTTGAAATATGCGCAGGAGTAGGTCAGGTTCTGGTCCAGCCACGACGCATAGAAGTCGTTCGAGACGTCGTAAAAGTAGGCGATCGTCGCGCGGTCGCGCTCCGGGAGTGTAAACGGCCCCGCAGCGTTGGGGGCCGCAGGGGCGGCGCCGCGCGGAGCTGTGCTTTGGCCGCTCCGTCCGCTGCGCCGGGCAGCCGCACAGCCAAGGAGGCGATGCGCATCCAGTCCCGCCCGGAGCGTGCGGCCGCGACTTTGTCCATCGCGACGAATGCTTTCCCAGGTCGCCGTGCACGTCGATGTCGCCCCGGATCACGGCTTCTCCCGCAATGGCGAACCAGGCCCAGGGGCGGGCCGCCGCTACCCGACTGGACCGAGAATCCGAAACTCGATCGCCTTACAGCGACCCCCGTTACTGTGCTCCGATGAGCACGCGGTTAGGGCGACGATGAGGTCCATGTGCGCGCGCAGCACGATCTTGTCGCCGGCGGCTGAGCGCGGCTCTGAAACCGTCACCCGGCCGCTGTCGGAGACCGATACGTTCATGAAGGCATTGAACGTGCAGCGTACGTCGTCTTCAGCGATGCCGAAGGGGCGCAAGGAGTTCGCGAGATTCGTCAGGCAACTCGGGTGATCAAACTCACCTCGGAGCAGTTCGAACATACGGCTGCTGCAGGGCGTCAGCAAGTAGTCATGGCGCTTCACATCGTCCGACTCTATCTTCAACATCTGCGAGCTTCGGTTCGAATAAAGCGCAGCGCCCGTCGTCAGGTAGACAAGCTCGTTGTAGTCCAGCGTACGGCCGCTCGAAAAGGATTCCCTCACGTCGCGCTGAGAAAATGCGGCAACATCTGCGACTTGGCAGCCTTCAGGGTCGCAGATCTCAAGCGCTTGGCCGTCGATCAGTGTGAAAGCGCAGCCCGTCTGCGGCTGCAGCCGTTGCATCACGGCCGAAAAGGACACTTCCAACCGGCGTCGACCGCGCGGCCCGAGTACTGGCGAGCCTCGGAAGCGGCGCCGAAATCCGCCAAGTTCGGGTTGAGGGAACCCTGCAGCGCAAGCTCGCGCGAGCGCACGATGTCTTTGAAACGATCGTAGATGCCTTGAGCGCGCAGCGCATCGAACTGCCGGTGAGGGTTGAAGACGAGGACAGGCCAGGGGAATCGCCGAGCCAGGCGAGAGCTGCCGGGATGCAATCCTACGACGAAGTACGCGCAACCGCCAAAGCTGAAAGCGAAATCCGCAGCATCAGCATCAGGGTTCACGGAAGGGTCCCATGCCGTATGCTCTCGATCCAAGGCATGGAGCTGCGAAAGCTGCGTCCAAAGCGCCGCTTCGAAGCGCAGTGGATCGCGCATGCCGACGTCATCGAAGACGGCGATGAAGCTGGCGTAATCCGTACGCATCAACGGGCGTTCGGCTGTGAAGGCGCTTAAGTCCCGCGCCAGACCGGCCGTCACCACAGGCGAACCTATGGAATGGTAGCTCGCAAAGCGATAGTGACCTTGATTCATGGCAGCTTTAGCGCCCACGCACGGGTACTCTGCAGCGCCGATAAAGCGCACCAGCGTTTCGTGGACCAAGCGCGCACGAGCCGGCGGCTCTTTCCAATCCAGCAATCTGACCAGCTCGCCGTCGACGCAGGCTGTGTAACCGCTGTTCGCGCGCGCGAGAGCTGAGCCATACGGATTGTCGAACTCGTACAGCGAAATCGCTTGGCTGCTGTTCATGGACGACGCGCGCGCAGTTCTTTAACCGCAGACGCGGCCTTCGCGATTCGCGCTTCCCCGTAGCGTACGCCGCCGAACCCCACCTTGAGCAACAAGGCGATCCATGCGCAGAGCCCGCGCTCGAGCACCCACACGGGGGCCGCAACGCTTGCCAGGGCCGGAAAGTACCGATGCCCTCCGGCTTTTCGCCGGCCGGCTTCGGCGCCGACCATGCACAGGATGGCGGCAACCAGGAGCGCCTTGTATCTTCGACCCGCCATCGACATGCCGACGGCCGGAACCACGGCTAACGCCGCGGCGAGGCGGTGTGGTCGTGCGAACTCGTCGTATGCTTGCCGGACGCGCTGAGACCAGAACTGCTTGGTCGTGGGAGCGCGCCGACCGACGTAGACATCGTAGGCCACCAGCGCTCGACCGCCGTTCGCTATCACCGTGTTTTCCAACTCCAGGTTTTCGAAAAGCACGTCGGCGTCATAGCCGTCGAGCAAGGCGCGGCGGCGCACGCCGAGCGTTCCCGGCCAATCTCCGCCGCTCACGCGGTTGAGCAGGGTACGTGCCGTATCGCAGACCGCATGCCAAGGCAGCGAAAGAAAATAGTTCTGCGGCCGCACGACGTCATACCGGTCGAGCGCCGCAAGCACGGCAGCGAGCGCATCAGAGTCGTAGCGCACGTCGTCATCGGCGATGATCACTTTGTCGTGCGTTGAGACCGCCAAGCCGGTCAGCACGCCGCGGACCTTCCCGTTGCGCCCGCTGATGTGCGGACGGGGCGGCATATGCCATACGCGTACGCCCCAACGACGCGCGTGCTCCGAAAAAATAGCTGGCGGCGATCCATCGACGACGATGACTTGCAGCCCATGCAAGCTGTCGAGGTAACTGGTCAGCTCGTCGAGCCCGTGTAAGGACTCCGTCCGAAGAGGCAATATGTATGCTGCGGCCGCTGAGCCGACGTCAGCCCGCGATGAGGCCGCTGAAGATGAGGAAAGCAGCGAGCCGGCAGTGATTTGCGACACCCTTGGTCGTACCCAAGGGCAAGGGAGCCCAAACTGTCCCTGCTTGTTGCCGCCCGCTAGGAAGCCAACAAGCGCGGGTTCAGGGCGATGCTATTCAACTTTCGTCAGCACCAAGTGCGCGAGCGCTGCGCTTAAATGCTCCCGGCCGCCAATGCCGCTTCGCCTTCGGCCGCTGTTGAGAAATGTTTGAAGTGGTCGAAGGTCCCAAGGAACGTTCCGCTGCCGCTCACGATGAACGCATGCCCTTTGTACGTGCTCTCGATCTTCGTCACGTACCACAGGTCGGGCATCGCAGTGCCGCTGGTCTCGGTGACATTTCCCGAACTTGCGTGCGGCGGGAATGCATTCGGCACGTACGTCAATTTCTCGACGCGAGCGCTCGGCGATGCGATCCACATCGTGCCGTTCCCGTGTTGAGCGTCCTTGACGTCGCTCGTGAACGCGACCGCAACGGTGCCTGGAGCGCAGCCGTTGCACGGCTCCTCCGCAAAGCGATAATCGCCCATGAACCGTTTATCGTAGGGCTCTTTGAAAAAGATCTTGCCCGCCGCCCAGTCGCGATTCGTTTGAGACTCGCGCTCCTCCAGCTTGCTTTGGCTAAACGCTTTGCCGTCTTGCGTGATCTTGTAGTACTTGATCTTCACATAGGCGCCGTCGTTGATCAACACGCCGCTCTCGCTCTGCTCCGTATGGCGCACCGGTCCGACGTGCACGTCAGTCGAAAAGTGACGCTGCATGCCGATGAACCCGCGCAGCGCTGCGGCGTCCACCTCCGCGGCACGTCTCACAATGGCCGGCACGGCGCCTGCGACAGGCTGATCCGCACTCGACGCCGCTGCGCTCACCGCAAGCATCAGGCAAACAACCGCTATGGCGCTCTTAAAAGCGGAGCGTGCGGTTCGAGCGAGGGGATAGGAAAGCCGTTCGTGCACGAGTCTACCGATCTATGGAAGCGTACGATGCCCATATCGGTAACGAAGGGCAGCGCCGGAAGTTGCGCGTGCGCATGCGCCCGGCGCGTCCCGTTTCTTCGGATGCATCTGTTTAGCCCGCTGGCGCGTAATGCTGATAGAGCATGAAGCGTTTCATACGAAACCTCTGCAAGGCTTCAACATTGCCAAGTCGCCAGGAGATAGGGAGAGCGATTCCATGATGTCCACACAACGTACGCGGCGGGGGCTGGTCGCATTGATCACGGCGCAGCTGTTCATCGTCGCAGGCGCGGGAGCGTGGGGCGCTCAGGCGCCGGCTGCCGCTACTCCGAGCAGAACCACGCAGAAGCTGGTCTTGGCCGGCGGTTGTTTCTGGGGCATGGAAGGCGTCTTCGAATCCCTCAAAGGCGTTTCGAACGTGGTTTCCGGCTATGCGGGCGGACGCAAAGTCACCGCCCACTATGAGATGGTGAGCACCGGACTCACGGGGCACGCCGAGTCGGTCGAAATCACATACGATCCTTCCGCGATATCGTTGGACCAGCTTATGCGCGTCTTTTTCCTGGTCGCTCATGACCCGACGGAGTTGAACCGGCAAGGACCGGATTCAGGGACCCAGTACAGATCCGTCATCTTCTATGCTGACGCTACGCAAAAGCGCGCTGCAGAAACCTTCATTCACAGGCTTGCGCAGGCGCGTGTCTTCAAGGATCCCATCGCCACCCAGTTGACGCCGCTGGAAGCGTTCTATCCGGCGGAGGGTTATCATCAGCACTTCATGGCGCGCAATCCCAACTATCCATACATCGTCTACAATGACAAGCCGAAGATCGCACAGCTGCGCAAGCAATTTCCCGACTTAGTCAAAGACCGCTCGTAGGCCACCGAGACCCGGGGCTAAAAGCTCAGCCTCCAACGAAGCCGCGCAGCCCAGCATTGAGCCTGACGCTAAGCGCGGCGACGGAGGAGTGCGCATGAACCTCGAGCTTTTGAACACAGCGGCGGCCGTCGGCACGTTCGTCGTCATCGCCGCTACGGCCATCGCCGCAGTCATTCAGCTTCGGCACTTGCGTGCAAGCAACGACCTGCAAGGCCTGCTCAAAGTGTTGGAGATGGCGTATCAGCCCGCCATCCAGGATGCGTTTGATTTTTTGACCCACGATTTTCCCGACAAGATGAAAGACGAAGCTTTTCGGCGGGAGCTCGAGATCGATCCGATCGACAGCCACGTCCACAAAGAGCTGATCGCATGCGAGTACTACGAGCGCCTCGGATCGTACGTCAAGAACAGGCTCATCCCAGCCGAGCTCTATCTCGACTGCAGTTCGCCCGACCTGTACTGGGATGCGCTTGCGCCGGTCATCGCGACGCTGCGCAAACAGCGTGGGCCATCCGCCTACGAGAACTTCGAGTATTTGGTCGTGCTCTCACGCCGCTGGAACGAAGCCCACCCTGAAGGCAACTATCCGAAAGACGTGCCGCGGCTGCCTACTGCTTCTTAAACGTCACCGATGGAGCCGTCGCCGTTTTAGAAACGATGAACCAGTCCCACATGCCGCCGACGGCATGATTGGGAACGCCGCACATGATCCAGAACTTGCCTTCCTTGTCCGCGACGAAGTCGACGTCGTCGGATTTGCCGACGCTCATGCCGGGCACTAAGTCGATCGTCTCCGCCTGAGGAAAAGCCGGCTGCACGGCTTGCTGCGGAACGCCTTCCGCCGGCGTCATGATCTCGAGGCTATGCGGGATGGCGCCCTCGCCCTTGTTGATCACGTGCATGTGGACTTTCCAGCCCAGCGGCACTTCGATGGTCATTTCGCCATGGCCGTAGCCGTTGAAGTTCAAAGTGCCGTTGTTGCCGTTCTCCGCCATGAGGATGTCAAACGAGGCGGTCTTCTTGTCCGCGTTGACATGCATCCATGAGGGTGCCTGGGTCGAGCCGCCGCTCGCCGGGGTGGCCCCGGCGAGCGCCAGCATTGCGATTGCGATGACGTATTGTGTGATGAATGCGATGGTGCACAGCCTTCCGTTGTCAGACGGGGCTCATGGCCCTATCTAGCAACGTGAAAGACGTATAAAGCGTCACCATACGGTGAGTTGATTTGGAAGCTGCCGCCAGAGGCGACTGCTACGTACTCCTGGCCGCCTATCTCGTAGACCATGGGAGCCGCGTTCACGCCGGCGCCAGTCTGGAAGTGCCAGAGCAAACGGCCCGTCTTGGAGTTGAAGGCATCGAAGTTGCCGTTGCTCTCTCCCACGAACGTCAGGTTTCCGCCGGTGGAAGCCGCTCCGCCGATCATCGGATAGTCCACCATATGACGCCAGGCGATCTTCCCGGTCGTCGTGTCGATGGCGACGACCGAACCGTCCTGTTTTTCCGTCGGGATGCCGAGGAAAGCGCTTCCCAGCCACAGGGCCCCGGGTTGCAAAGGCGCAGGACGGGTCTTGTACAGCATGGGCTGGTTGAGCGTGACGATGAACGCGTATCCGAGCGACGGGTCGAACGACACGGGAGACCACTCGTCCCCGCCGTTCGCGCCGGGCAGCATCCGCGTGCCCGCGCCCGTCGGCTGTGCGAACATGTTCTCTTGAGGATCGAAAGCTTCCGACACCCGGATCTGTTTGCCCGTACGGCGGTCCAAGACGTAGAACCAGGCGGTCTTGCCCGCCTGACCCACGGCCGGAACCTTTTGGCCGTTCACAGTCGTCGTGAAGAGCACCGCAGGCGATACTGCGTCCAAGTCCCAGACGTCGTGCGGGATCTCTTGGTAGGCCCACTTCATCTTGCCGGTATCCGCATCCAACGCGATGACGCTGTCGGACCATTGATTGTCGCCCGGCCGCCCGGAGCCGTCCAGGTCCGGCGACGGATTGCCCGTGGTCACGAAAATGGTGTTCATCTGCGTATCGATCGCGGGCGTCATCCATGAAGCGCCGCCGCCGGTTTTCCACGAGTCCGCGTATTTCGCTTGAACCGCCTTCTCAGCGGCGATGTTGCGGTGAAGGTCTGCGCCGTTCGGAGTTTGGGCCGACCAATCGCCTTCCCATCCCGGGCCGACGGTGTAGAAGCGCCAGCGTAGGGCTCCGTCGCTCCGCGAATACGCGCTCACCGAGCCGCGCACGCCGTACTCTCCACCAGCCCCGCCGACGAGCACCATGTCTTTGTAAACGAGCGGCGCCATGGTCAAGCTGTAGCCGGCCGTATTGTCGCCGACTTGGACTTGCCACGTCATCTTGCCGCTGTCCTGATCGAGTGCCACCAGCTTGCCGTCGAGCTGCGCGACGAAGACCTTGCCTTCGGCCACCGCCACACCGCGGTTGACGTTGCCGCAACAAAAGATTGTCTGCGCGAGCTTCGGCTGATAGTGCCACTTCATCACGCCGTTGCGGGCATCCAGCGCAAACACGTGCGAGTTGGCAGTCGTGATGTACATGCGATCGCCCACCACGACGGGCGTCGTCTCGAACGGACCGATGACGCCTGTCTGGAACACCCAGGCGGGCTGCATTTTCGTGACGTTGTTGGTGTTGATCTGGCGCAGCTTGGAATAGCGCTGGTTGCTGTAGTCGTGGCCGTACATCAGCCACTGACCGCTGTCGACATCCGCGTGCATGAGATCGGCCGCCGAGACCATGTACGGCGACGGCGAAGCGCCAACGCTTGACCATAAGCCGAAGACGAGCGCCAAACTCAGCATCGCGATAAGGCATGAGCGCATTGACGTAATCCCCCTCACAAACGCAAACAGGTCCGGCCACTATGCAAGAGGCCGCTTGCTTCATCAGAAACGTCGCGGCCAGCGCGGGGCCGCCGAAGCCAGCCGAAAGTTCCGCGGTGCGTCCGCCACTTCCTATTTTTTCCAAATACGAGCAAGCGTCGACGCGCTTGCTGTACGATTTAACGTCATGAGGACTGCGCGCTGAAGATGATCGCCAGCCGCATCAAAAAGATGCCGGCGATGACGATCAACGCGAACGACCCCGCCGGACCCAAGCGCATGGTGGCATCCGTCGCGCGGTCGTACGCCTTGCGGTTGCGGAACAACGCGGCGATTGGCAGCATGAGACTCCCCAGCACGAGTATCCAGATAATGCTCCACGGCCCGGCCAGCGCTACCGAAAGCGTGCCGGCGCCTGCCAGCGTCAGGAAGAACATCACGATCAGCGCCAGCTCGAGCAGGGCGAAGTAGCCGTCCGCCTTGAGCAGGCGCCGCTTCGTTCCGTTCGTCTCCGAGCGCGATTCGGCGAACCAGGACAAGAGGGCGGCCGAACCGCTTAACGCTGACGCGAGGAATAAGGCCCCCAGCGTCCAGGTATCGCTCCAGACGGGTTGGTTGGAAACGCTCAAGACGACGCCGGTGTACGAGGCGATGAAGAGCGCCAATATCGAACCGATGACGTTGAAGACGCGGACGCCTGCGCTCGCCCGCGACGTCCTGTTCCTGAGCGCTTCCAGGAACGACACGAAGGTGAAAATGCTGTAGAGCAGCAGCACCCAGCTACCCAAAGAAATCGGGGACCAGTATTTGAAGCTCGGGCCCCCCTCGCCAGGCGTCGTGTTCACGAGCATGTGCCAGAAGCGGAAGGGCTGGCCCAAGTCGACCGTCAGCAAGATCCCGCAAATCACGGCAAGTGGAAATGCGATCAAAAAACCCATGCGGGCTATCGCCTGGTCACGGTCCGCTCCGAAGAGACGGAGCATCGTGGCCAGCGTGTACGAACCGCCGGCCAGCCCCGCGAGGAAGAAATAGAACAGGATGTACCAGTGCCACTGCGGCGCTTGCACGAAGTGCTCAGCCATCGGTTGAGCGGTCCACCGTCTGCGTTTCCTCAGGCGCGGGAGAACCGTTGCGGCGCAGGGCGATCGCGCCCGCGAACAGCGCGACTGCTGCCGTCAGCAGCGCGCCCAAATAGCCGCCCGCGTTGTTGCGCCGAGGCAGAACGGCATTCTGCTTGTCGGGAAGGCCGTACACTTCCGGTTTGTCCATCAGCAGAAAAAAAGCACCGAGGCCGCCGTAGATCTTATCGTCACGGCCGTACAGCTGCGCCTTGGAGTTGCCTTGGCGTTGCAGCGTCGCCAGACGCGCGTCAGCCTTATCCTTGAGATCTGCGAGCTTGCCGAATTGAATGGACTGGGTTGGGCAGACCTTGGCGCACGCCGGCGTCATGTTGTTCTGCAGCCGGTCATAGCACATCGTGCACTTGTGCACCGTGCCGGTGTCTTCGTTGAAGCCGATAGCTCCATAGGGGCAGGCGCCGATGCACGCGCGGCAGCCATTGCACGCTTCTTGTTGGATGAAGACGCTGTCAAATTCGGTGCGCACGATCGCGTGCGTGGGGCAGACTTCAAGACAGCTCGCGTGGGTGCAATGCTTGCAGATGTCCGACATCATGAGCCAAGCTTGGCCGTTGCCGACCGTCATATTCTCTTCGGGCATGCGCTCGATGAACTTCACGTGCCGCCAGTTCTGCGCATCCAGCTGGCCCGTGTTGTCGAAGCTGTCGCGGAACTGCGGCTCGTTGCCGGGCAGCTGGTTCCACTCTTTGCAGGCGACCTCGCACGCTTTGCAGCCGATGCAGATGCTGGTGTCCGTGAAGAGGCCGACCGGTTCTGCCATGCCTAAAACCCCATGAGGTTGGGAGTGATTTTCCGCAGACCCTGTTCTTTGGCGTAGAGATCCAAGGGCAGCGCTGCGAGTTCGTCCACGACCGGAACAGCGCGCCCGTTCCCGCCGAGATCGACCGTCAGTACGTACGTCGAACAACTGCGGCATCCGTCGATGCGCATGTGTGCGAAGCGCGCCGAGCCTGGCTCTGGAGCGGCCGCTTCCGATCCCAGGTCGGCTGCGGCGGGCTGCCGGCGGACGACGCGCGCGCCTCTGCCCGCTTGAGCCACTCCCTCTTCTGTGAAGACCGCCAGCTGCATGCTGCGGCTCTCGCCGCAGGCCGCGCACGTCATGCGCGTGTACGGCCAGCTCGTGGCGCAGCGCTCGCATTCGAGATAGCGCTGGGGCGTGAGGAGCTCTTCGCTCGAGGCGGCGAAATAGCTCAGCTGCGGCCGGCCGCCGCAACTCGGACAGTGCCGTCCACCGCGCGGGCCGCTGCCGAGCGCGCCGGCAGCGGTACCGAGAGCCTCGAGCACGGGGCTCACGGCGGCGCGCGCTATGTAGCGCTCGACGGGTAACAACTCATTGCCGTCGAGCCAGGCTTTCGCGATGCTTTCGAAGTCCGCGACCTCGTAGCGTTCGAGCAGCGATTGAACGAGCTTGGACGGACCGGATCGCACCGTGGCCTCGAAGATGGCCGGCAAAACTCGCACTCGCGTGTACGAGATCACGTCGGCGGGCGCGGGAACGTCCATTCGCGCTTGCGACCACGCGGCTTCTTGTGCGTCGAGGAGCGCGCCGTAAAAGCCGAGCACCTCAGCCGAGAAGGGCCACGCTTCTCGCAGCTCCTGCGCGCGCCTGCGCCGTTGCGTCCAGCGATTGGCGACGGCCGCTGCGGAGATCGCCATCAGACCTTTTCGACTTGCACGAGGAAGGCTTTGAATTCGGGCGTCCGTGAGTTCGCGTCGCCGACGAACGGCGTCAGCGCGTTGACGAGCCAGTGCTGAGCTTTCTCAGGGTACATCTCCGCGGCGACGCCGACAAATCCCCAATGGATCGGGATGCCGACTTGCCACACGTTCTTGCCCGCCACGTGCAAGGGTCCGAGCCGCTTGGAGACAAGAGCGCGCACCTCGATCTTTCCGCGCTTCGAGCGCACGCGCACCATGTCGCCGGTTTGCAATCCCTTCTCTTGTGCGAGGCCCTCGGGCAATTCCACAAACGGTTCCGGCTGCAGCTCGACCAACTTGCGCACCTGCTGCGTGAGGTAGTGTTCGTGCTCCGTGAGCCGGTACGTCGTGGCGACGATCGGGTACTCGTCGGGAGTGCCGAAGCGATCCGGCCGGCCGGCGTGCTTGTCGTACAGGAATGCGACCGGCGAGGATGAGACGTCGGGATGAAGCGGATTTTTGACCGGGGACTCCATCGGCTCGTAGTGCTCGGGGATCGGACCGTCGCTCATGGAGTTGCTGAACAAGCGCGCGACGCCTTCGCCGTTCATGATGAACGGAGCCCACGCTTTGGGGTCCTTCGGGTTCATCTTGGACGGATAATCCGGCACGTCGCCGACCCATTTCTCGCCCGTCCACTTGATGCCGGCGCGCTTGGGGTCCCATGGCCGCCCCTCGAGATCCGCTGACGCGCGGTTGTACATCACGCGCCGGTTGAGCGGCCAGCTCCACGCCCAGTTCGGGAAAAAACCCATGCCCGTGGGATCGTTCTTGGCGATATCCTGCACGCCGTCGCGCCGTTTAGCCAGGTTGCCCTTTTCCGGATACATGCCGGTGTACAGCCAGTTGCCCGCAGCCGTACTGCCGTCGTCTTGCAGCTTGACGAACGTCGCCAGCCGCTTGCCGCTCTTGAGATCCTTGCCGTTCATCTCTTGTGCCAGCTCGTCGAGTTCCGGCCGAAGCGGATTGGCGTAGTCCATCGTCAAGTGCATGAGGGGGTCCGGGAACTTTCCGCCGTGCTGCTGGTAGAGCAGCTTCAGGCGTTGGAAGAGGTCGGCGAAGATCCAGTGGTCATGGCGCGCTTCTCCTTGCGGTGGCAAAACCTGATCTTTCCATTGCACCCAGCGGCCGCTGTTCGTGAAGGCGCCGTCTTTCTCGATCCAGTGGGTGGCCGGCAGCAGAAAGACTTCGGTCTGGACGGCCGCCGGATCCATGCCGGGCGCGTGCCAGAATTCCGAGCTGGTCGTCGGAAATGCGTCCAGGACGACAAGCCACTTCAGCTTCGAAAGACCCTCGAGGATTTGGCTGACGTCCGGGCCGATGCTGGTCGCCGTCATGCCCTCCAGCATCAAGCCCTCCATCTGGCCTTTCATCGCCCGGTCGAAAATCGTGAGCCATGAGGCGTTCTCGGCGATCTTGGGCAGATAGTCGAAGGCAAAGTCGTTCTGCTTGGTGGCGGCGTTGCCGTACCACGACTTCAGCAAACTCACCGTGAACTTCTTATAGTTGGTCCCGAAGAAGTTCCATGAGAACTCTCCCAACTTTTTGGACGCGCTGTGCCTGACGTAATCGTCGATGTTCTTCTGGCCGGGGGCCGGCGTCTTGAGATAGCCCGGCAGGATCTCCCAGGAGAGCGCATTGTCTGTGTTGCCTTGGATGTTGGCATGGCCGCGCTCCGCGTTCATGCCGCCCCCCGGCCGGCCGATGTTGCCCAACAACAGCTGCAAGACGGCGCCCGAGCGGATCAGCTGCCCGCCCGTCGTGTGGTGGGTCAGTCCGACGGCATAGACGATCGTCATCACCTTGTCGGCGCGCCCCATCTCGCCGACCATCTCCGCGACCTTGAGGAAGTCGGCTTGCGGTATGCCGGTGATGGCCGAGACCATCTCAGGCGTATACCGTTCGTAGTGCTTCTTGATCAGCTGAAAGACGCAGCGGGGGTTCTGCAGGCTGTCATCGCGCTTGGGCGAGCCGCTTCCGTCCAAGTCGTAGCCCCAGCTCGTCACGTTGTAGAAACGCGTGGCCGCATCGTAACCTGAGAACAGACCGTCTTTGAAGTTGAAGTCTTTGTTGATCAACAGCGGAGCATTCGTGTAATGCTTGACGTATTCGGCGTGGTGCAGGTCGTGCTGCAGCACATAGTTGATCAACCCGCCGAAGTACGCCACGTCGGTCCCGGTGCGTATGCGCAGGTAGAGATCCGAGACGGCCGACGTGCGCGAGAAACGCGGATCGGCGTGGATGATCTTCGCGCCGCCGCCGTTGCCCGGACCACGTTGCGGATCGAGCTTGGCGCGCATGAACCACTGAAAGCCGATGGGGTGTGCCTCGGCCGGATTTGCCCCGTTGATCAGTATGAGGTCGGCGTTTTTGATGTCACGCCAGTGGTTGGTCATCGCCCCTCTACCGAACGTGGCGGCCAAACTGACCACCGTGGGGCCGTGTCAGACCCTCGCCTGCTGCTCCAGATAGACGAGGCCGAGCGAGCGCAAGACCTTTGACGCGAAATAGCCCTCTTCGTTGCTGAAGGCTGCGCCGCCGGCGAACGCAATGCCGTCGCAGCGGTTGACCACCTTACCGTCATGGTCTTTGGTGACGAACGTGCGGTCGCGCGAATCCTTTATGTGCTGGGCGACCTTGTCGAGCACGAAGTCCCACGAAACCGTCTGCCAGTCGCTTGCGCCGGGGGCCCGGTATTTGGGCTGTTCGACGCGGCGGTTCGAGTTGGCAAGCTCCATCGCGGTCGCGCCTTTGGGGCAAAGCCGGCCCTCGTTGACCGGGCTGTCGGGGTCGCCCTCGATCTGCAGCAGTGCCGTGGATCCGTCGGCATTCTTGCGCGTGTAAGCGATGAGCGAGCAACCGACGGCGCAGTAGGGGCAGATCGAATGGGATTCCGTCGCGCCTGCGATGCGCAGCTGCTGGCGCACCTCGTAGGCGTGAGCCATATCGAATCCCAGCTCGGAAACGCCGATGGCGCCCGCCCCGATGGCGGTGAGCTTGAGGAAATCGCGGCGTGAGACTGTGGCCACGCAAAGCCCCCAGGTGAGCGCTGCAAGCCCACGGCTTGTTGACGGCATATTGTTTCGCCTGGGGCGCCCACTCCTACGTCAGCAAAAGAAAAAGCCGGCCTCGGCCGGCTTTTCGATACTTCCGGATGGGGTTACGGTGCCGCGTGGAGCCCCGACGCTTGATAGTAGATCACGCTTGCGCATGTGGCGCAGGCGCTGCCGTCCGATTGGGACAGATTGCTCATGGTCGTCGTGTCGTGACCACCGGCGTCAGCGATTTGGTAGGAGCCGTTGCCGGTGCCGGCGGCGGGAATTGAAATCGTATACACGCTGCCGGCTTGTACGGGATCGCTGACGATGACGCTCATGTACGGCGTCGTGAGCGCGGTCGTATACGTTCCCGAATGATCCACGGCGTATTCCTCTTCCGCGGTGGCGAGCTGCTTCTCATTGCCTTCACACGCCGCAGTCACGGACTCTGCGCGGGCGTGCAAGAAGTTGGGAATCAAGATAGCCGCCAAAATGGCGATGATGGCTATGACGATCATCAGCTCGATGAGCGTGAATCCCCTGCGAAGATTGATGGTGCGGCGCATGTGTCGTCCTTTGTGGTTGCTTGGTCAGCCTATTGTATCGTCGCGACGTCCCGGCTGCATCGTGTCCTGGGTCACGAGCAGATGGTAACGGAATACCTACGACTGCCGGGCAATCACGCGCGGCCCATTCAGGCTAGACCTATGGCCTATACAGCCCGCCACATCCAAGGAAACGAAAAGAAAAGCGGCCCATCTTGCGATGAGCCGCTGTTCGATCTGTCTGGAGTTTAGCGTGCAGGTGGGCAGGGCGTCACGATCGGGACGGGCGTCGCGACTACCGTCACCGGAACCGGACCCGACGGCGCCGGCTGCGACTGACTTCCGCCGTGGAACAGCAGCGGTATCACCGCGCCGACCAGGAGGTAAGGCAGCCAGCCGAAGCGGGCGTGGTGAACGGCGGCAGGCGCTGGATGTATTTCGGCGACTTGCGCTACCGGAGCGGGCGTCGGAACGGGTGCCTCGGTCGCCACGGGAGCGGGGGGCGGCGCCATCGCCATTTTTTCCATGCTCGACTCGACGCTGGCTTTGGCCGGCTTTGCCGCCAACCGGGGCTGCATCGAGCGCAGGATCGACAGATTGCCGCATGTCGCGGGCATGAAGACTCTCAAGAGATGCTCGTTGCGGACGACGTCCACTTCCCAGCCGCGAGTGCCCGCAGGGATCATGACGTCGGCGGTCACGTACGTGCCACCGTCATACCAGGACATTCCATCGAGATGCCGCGGAACGACGACGTATTTCGCTGTGGAAAGCCCGGCCTTGAATGACCGGTACTCGGCCGATGTCATGCCAAGCTTTTGGCCGGCTAACGCGAGCCGTTCGCTGTTCGCATGCGCCAACTGGGACATCTGGGCGCGCGATGTGCTCGTGCCCAACAGCGGGGCCCTTCCCAGGGTGGTGATGTGGTGAGTCTGCGCCATTCCGGGCGCTGTGAGCAACAATCCGGCGCAAATCGCAGCGCCAACGCTCGTTCTTGACATTAACATTGATAATTACGCTCTTTTCTGCTTTTCATAGCTAGGCACCGGTCATGTAACGTGCCCTTGTTCACCCATAGGACGGGGAATGTACAGAAAATGTGACAGGGAACGCAGCAAAAGTCCTAAAGTTTGCTCCATATGAGCTGCCGCGATACGCGACAATCGACGGTGGACCGGACAGATGGCCCAGGCTAAGCCTCGACGCGCCGGCCCGGATCGAACCGGCTTGTCGTCGGCGGGCCCTCCCGCGAAGGGTAAGGCGCCTGGCGCGAAGCTCGCCATGCTGTTGCGGCAAGGAGCGGAAAGCAGCGACGTTTCGGCAGCCGACCTGCGCCACAACAGTGCGGAGATCGTCTCCCGTGTGGCTGTCGGCGGAGAGCGGCTAGTGTTGACGCGCAACGGAAAACCGGTCGCCGCACTCGTTCCGATGGACGACTTGGCGGCTTTGAAGAAGCTCCCAAAGAGGTCTTAAAAGAAGGGCCGGCGCGCAGCCGGCTCCTTCTTCCGCTGGGTGGTAATCCTCGGTTAGAACTTCACTGAGTACTGGACGCTGACTCCCCGGCCGCGATTCAGCACGCCCCAGAGGTTGGCATCGAAGCCGCGGACCGCGGAAATGCATAAGGCGGTCGGCGCCTTGCATTTGCTGTGCGATTTTGAGGATCTTCGCGGGCACGAAAGAGCCCGGCGCTTGCGGCGCCGCGCGTCGCACTGAGATCTGAGGCAAGGATGTGGGTCGCGCTGATGCCGCATCCGCCGGTCCGTGCAACTCGCCTCGAGCGGCGGGTTGACTCTGGACCGCCAGCGCCGAAAGCCTCCGATTGATCTGCGAGAGATCGGCCTCGTTGCCGTCAGCCGCCCAAGCCGGCGTTGCAAGGCCCGCGAACAGCACGGCAAACGAGAACACGAGCGGGCAAAAACCAGCGCTCTTCGGACCGGGCCTTCGACGTTTCGCCGTGCGCATGCCGCCGTTCATACCGCCTTACATAGTGAATACCCCGATCGCGGCGCTTTACACCAGGTTCGCAGTTTCGATCCTCGCGGGCGATCCGGGTTTCCGTCTGGGGAAAAGGTTGGCCAATCCCCGTGCTTAAGAACCCGGCTGTGAACGATCAGCCTTTGGAGTTAGGACCGCTTCGCCATACCGCCGCGCACCTGCTGGCGCACGCGGTGGTCGACTTATTCGGCGAGGACGTGAAATTGGCCATCGGGCCCGCGACCGAAACCGGCTTCTATTACGACTTCGTCAAAGAGCCGCCGTTCGTCCCCGACGATCTTCCACGCGTCGAAAGCCGCATGAGAGAGCTTATCGCTGCCGACTTGCGCATGCGCGGCGAGGCCATCGACCGGCCGTCGGCAGAGGCGTACTACCGCGACCGGCAACAGCCGTTCAAGCTCGACATCCTGTATGGCATCGCTCCCGATGAACCGCTCAGCATGTACACCATTGGCACCTTCACCGACCTCTGCCGCGGCGGTCATGTGCGCTCGAGCGCAGATGTGGGCGCCGTGAAGCTGCTGTCGATCGCCGGAGCGTATTGGCGCGGCGACGAGCGCAATCCCATGCTGCAGCGCATCTATGGCACCGCGTTTCCGTCGCAGGCCGAGCTGGATGCTCATCTGCAACATCTGGCCGAGGCGGAAAAGCGCGACCATCGCCGGCTTGCCAAAGAGCTCGACCTCTATTCGATCCAAGAGGAAGCGGGGCCAGGCCTGATTTTTTGGCACCCGAAGGGCGGGCGGCTGCGCGCCGTCGTGGAGGATTTTTTGCGCGGCGAACTGCGCCGGCGTGGCTATGAAGCGGTGTACACGCCGCACATGCTGCACGAGGACGTGTTCAACACATCGGGGCATCTGCAGTCTTTCGCCGACGGCATGTTCGGCCCGATGGAGGTCGAGAACCAGCGCTATCGCGTGAAGCCGATGAACTGCCCCGGCCACATCCTCATCTACAAGTCGCAGCCGCGCTCGTACCGAGACCTGCCGCTGCGTTTGTCGGAATTCGGCACCGTCTACCGGTTCGAGCGTTCGGGCACGCTGCACGGTTTGCTGCGCGTGCGCGGGTTCACGCAAGATGACGCGCATCTGTTCTGCACGCCCGATCAGCTGCAGCCGGAATTCGAGTCCACCCTCGATTCAGCGCTGTCCATACTGCGAGCCTTCCAGTTCACCGACGTGCGTTTGTACATCTCCACCCGGCCCGATGAAGGGCTGGGAGATGAAGACACCTGGAAGCGCGCCACCGAGGCTATCCGTCGCGCCTGCGAACACGCGGGGCTGCCGTACGGCATCGACGAGGGCGGCGGCACCTTCTACGGCCCCAAGCTCGACATCAAGGTCCGCGATGCGATCGGCCGGGAGTGGCAGCTTTCCACCGTGCAAGTGGACTACGTGCTGCCCGAACGCTTCGGGTTGGCGTTCACGGGGCCGGATGGCGTCGAACACCCCCCGGTGATGATCCACCGCGTGCTCGTCGGCTCGTTCGAGCGCTTCTTCGGCGTGCTCATCGAGCATTTTGCCGGCGCCTTCCCAACCTGGCTGGCTCCCGTCCAAGTAGTTGTTGTGCCCATCGCCGAGGATCAGATCGCATTCGCGCGCAGCGTGCGCGAGCAGCTGTCCGAGGCGGGCTTTCGTGCGGAGCTGGACGATTCAAACGAACGTCTTCAGAAGAAGATCCGCAACCATCAGCTGCAAAAAGTGCCGTACATGCTCGTGATCGGGAAGAGCGAAGTGCAGGCGGGGCAGGTCAACGTGCGGTCGCGCAGCGGCGAGCAGCGCGCAATGCCGCTCGACGCATTCGTGCAGCAGCTGGGTCGTGAAGTATCGGAACGCGCGTAGATCCGTTCGGTGGTCGGCCGCCGACCAGTCACGAACGGCTATCGGGCGTGCCCTGGGATGCGTCGTACAGCGGCGGACCTGCGCCTTGGGATATTGGCCGGCCGCAGCCGGCAATAGTGCGAACGGCAGCTCGCGGCGGATTTTCCGGATCGGTGCTCGATGCAGGCTGCGGCACCGGCGAAAACGCTCTTCACCTCGCCTCGCTGGGATTGCCGGTTCTGGGCGTCGACGTGGCTGGGACCGCGCTCGCGATGGCACGAGAAAAGGCCGCCCACCGTGGAATCCAAATTGAGTTCACTGCGGCTGACGCGTTCCAACTAGAGCGCTTGGGGCGCACGTTTCAGACGGTGCTGGACTGCGGGCTGTTCCACACTTTCGACCGCGACGAGCGGCCGAGGTACGTGGAGAGTCTAGCAGCGGTGACCGAGCGCGATGGAACGTTGTATGTGTTGTGCTTCAGTGATGATGGCACCGACCCCGGTCCGCATCCGGTGAGTCAGGACGAGCTGAGAGCGGCGTTCGATTCGGGCAATGGCTGGAATATCGCGGCCATCGAAGCCGACCGCATACAGACGAGATACCACGACGCCGGCGCGCCGGCGTGGTTCGCGACGATCAGACGGCTCTCGATCGGCGCACGCGCCTTCGGTTCCTAAAGCGGCACAACGAGAAAGCGGCCCTGTGAGGGGCCGCTTTCTTGTGGTATGAAGAGTTGTGGAGCAGTCGCCTACATCTTCATGATATTGCCGCAAGAGACGTACTTGGGCAAGTTCTTGGCTGATTCGTGCACGTTGATCGCCATGGTGCCCTTCGTCAGGTTCGCCATCGGCGCGTCGATCACCGTGTTCGATTTTCCCAGCACGACGTCTTTGAGAGCGTACTTGGGTGTGGGATTGAGCTTCGTGCAGCTGCCCATGTGGACGTGAGCCGGCTGCTTGCCGGTGGCGTTCTCGCCCGTCAGCCCGATGTTGACTCGCGTCTTGTCGCCCATCGCCGTCAGCGTCGCGGTGCCGGATTCTCCCGATCCATGCTCCGCGCGCATCGGGATGGTGACCGTGTTGGCGTTCATCTTGCCCATCGACTCGGGCGCCATCGTGTTGCTCATGGCGCTCGCTTCGCCCATGGCGCTAGCTTCGGGAGCGGCACTGCTCGTCGAACTCGTCGACGACTGGTTGCTCGAACAGGCTGCCAGACTCAGGGCCAAGGCCGCCGCACATAGGAATCCAATTTTCATTCTTCTTCTCCATAAAAGATGACAGCAGTAGATATAACGAAGAACTACGCATGTCTTTTACCCCGCTTCCTACCTCATAAACGGAAACAAAGCTTCCGCTCGCTTGCTGCGGAGCCAGTCACTTCTGAATCATGCGTCTGCTTGGCATAGAGACATCATGTGACGATACTGCGGCCGCCGTAGTGACCGACGGCTGCATCGTCGAGAGCAGTGTGCTGGCGAGTCAAGACGAGTTCCACCGAGCCTACGGCGGCATCGTGCCTGAGATCGCAAGCCGCAAGCATGCAGAAATGATCAATGCCGTCATCGAGCTCGCGCTTCAGAAGGCTGGACGCAGCTTTGCCGACTTGGACGGCGTCGCCGTGACCTGCGGACCGGGCTTGCCGGGAAGCTTGGTGGTCGGAGTCGCCGCTGCGCAAGCCCTCTGCACCGCTTTGCGCCTGCCCGCCTATGCGGTCAATCACCTCCACGGGCATATCTTCGCCAACTATTTAGGCCCCGCGCCCAAGGGCGTGGAACCACCGCCCGCGCCGTTCTTGTGCTTGATCGTTTCGGGAGGACATACCGACCTGGTCTTGGTCGAGACCGCACAGGCGCAGCAAGTCATCGGCCGCACCGTCGATGACGCCGCCGGGGAAGCTTACGACAAGGTCGCGCGCCTGCTGGGTTTGGGATTTCCGGGCGGACCTGTGCTGGACTCGTTGGCGCAACACGGCAATCCCGCGGCCCTCGCGTTTCCCCGCGGCTTGACGCGCGACGGCACGTACAATTTCAGCTTTTCGGGGCTGAAAACGGCGGTGCGGTACCACCTGGACGCTCATCCATTGGATCCGCAACTCTCCGCGGAGTCACTGCACGCTCGCAAAGCAGATATCGCCGCGAGCTTCCAGCAGGCAGTCGTCGATTCGCTGTGCGACAAGACGCTGAAAGCGGCGCGCGATCTTGGTCAAACGACGGTCGCATTAGCCGGCGGCGTCGCGGCGAACTCCGCATTGCGCTCGCAATTGACGCTGCGCGCCCAAGCGCTTGGGATCGACGTGCGCATGCCGCCCTTGGAATACTGCACGGACAACGCGGCCATGATCGCTTCTGCCGCCTTCTATCTGGGCGAGCAAGCCAGGGTGCGGCCGGCTGCGCTGCGCATCGATCCGAACTTCGCCTGGTGAGGCGTTAGTCGGCGCGCATGATCTTCAAAAAGTTGGTTCGGCCTTGCACGCCCATCGGCGTGCCGCCGACCAGCACCACCGCTTCGTCCTTGGCCACCGCTTTGATGCGGATAAGCTCTTCCTCCACCGCCGCGACGAGCTCGTCGGTGCTGCGGCCGAAGTCGAGCACGCAGGGACGCACCGCCCACTCGAGCTTGAGCCGTCTGGCTATGCGGTCGTCGGGCACAAACGCGTAGATCGGCACCGGCGGCCGGTCCTTGCTCACGATGCGCGCCGAGAAGCCGGTGCGCGTGAATGCAGCGATCGCCTTGATGTCGATGGAATCCGCGATGTAGCAGGCTGCATGCGAGATGGCATGCGAGTCGCTCGACACCCGCGGCCGCCGGCGCTCCCTCGAAGGAAAGCTTTTCTCCGCTTCGAGCGCGATGCGCACCATTGTGCCCACTGCCTCGAGAGGGTAGCGGCCCGCCGCCGTCTCTCCGGACAGCATGATCGCATCGGTTCCGTCGATGATCGCGTTGGCGACGTCAGAGGCTTCGGCGCGCGTAGGACGCGGATTCACGATCATGGACTCGAGCATCTGCGTCGCCGTGATGACCGGTATCAGGTGAGCGCGGGCTCGCAAGATGATCTGTTTTTGCAGCGTCGGCACGCGTTCGGGCGCCATCTCCACTCCGAGATCACCGCGCGCCACCATGACGGCGTCGGACGCGTCCAATATCTCTTCTAAGTGCTCGATCGCCTCGGGCTTTTCGATTTTCGCTACGACCGGCGTATCGGCGCCCGCTCGTGCGACCGCCGCTTTGGCCTCGACGACGTCACGAGCGCTTCGCACGAACGACAGAGCGATGAAATCCACCCCCACAGCCACGGCCTGTGCGAGATCTTCTTTATCTTTCTCGGTCAACGAAGGAGACGACACCGCCACGTTGGGCAGATTCATGCCCTTATGCTCGCCCAACAGGCCCCCGTGCAGAACGGTGACGTTGACGGACGAGCCGGTAGCCGAATCCACCCGCAGCTCAAGGCGGCCGTCGTCCAGCAGTATGCGATCGCCAGGCTTGACGTCGCGAGCGAGATTCGCGTAGGTCGTGGAGATACGCTGCGACGTGCCCATGACGGGTTCGGTCGTGATCTCAAGCGTCGCTCCGTCAGCGAGCGCGACCGGTTCGTGTCCCTGCATGGCTCCGACGCGAAGCTTGGGACCTTGCAGATCAGCGAGGATCGCGACGGCGCGTCCGGCGTCGCGCTCGCAGCGGCGCACGGTGTCGGTCCAGCGTGCAAGGTCGGTATGCGTCGCGTGCGAGAGGTTGATGCGAAAGACGTCGACACCCGCTTCGATGAGCTTCGCGACCGTTGCCGCATCTTGGCACGACGGTCCCATAGTCGCGACAATCCTCGTGCGCCGGAAGTCGCTCATGCCGGCCGACGCGCTTCCAGCCAGCGCGCGATGCCCTCACGAACAACGTCTCGCTCGACGCTATGCAGCCGCTCGAGCGCAACCTCTTCGCTTTCACCAGGATGCAAGACCATGGGCCGCCGCGCCAATACAGGGCCGCGGTCGACGTCCGCCGTGATCTGCATCAAGGTTGCACCCGTGTAGCGAGCGTTGGACGCGATCGCGTCGCGCAGCGCGCGCGGACCGCGGAATACAGGGCTTGACGAGCCGTCCGGAAACGTCACGATGTCAGCGCCTGGATCTTCGGGCAGGTACGCAGGGTGCAGGTTTAGGACGCCGTCAAAGCCTTCGTTGAGGAACTGTTCGGCGAAGACGTGCATCCAGCCGAGCAGCAGTACGAGGCGCGCACCCGCCCTCCTGATGTGCGAGGCGACCTGGAGCGCGTAGGCGGCGCGATCAGCCGCCGCACGGTCGAAGGTGCACACCGCCGTCGGGATGCCGGCATTGCGCGCTCGCTGCAACGCGAAAGCGTTGGGCGTGTCCGACAGCACCAGCCGCAGATCGATCGGCAACGCGTGGCCACGCGCCGCGTCGATGACGGCCTGCAAATTCGTCCCCTGCCCCGATGCCAACACCGCCGTCGGAAGCGGCGGTATATCGCGGCTGAGCACTGCTGCGGGTGCCGGTGCGGACCTCGCCGTTCGATCGGTCGCCGGCTTAGTCAATGATGACGCTAGGGCCGCAGGGATGCCGCGGCTCGATCTCGCCGATGATCTCTGCACGTCCCCCACCGACTGCTTCGATCGGATCGCGCTCACATGCCTGGCGCGCGGCCTCAAGCCCGCGCTGCGCGTCTTGCGGCGCGAGCACGCAGCAAAAGCCGACCCCCATGTTCAGCACCCGGTACGACTCTTGGCGGTGGAGGTGCGCAGCGGTCGCCACCAACTGCACGATCGGCGGCACCGTCAACCGGTCGAGCTGCAGGCGCGCGGCCAGATGATCCGGCAGCGCGCGCGGGAGGTTTTCGAAGATGCCACCGCCGGTGATGTGGGCCATGCTTTTAATGCGAGCGCCGGACGCTTGCATCGCGCGAATGCACGGCGCGTAGCAAGGGTGCACCGCGAGCAGCGCGTCGCCGACGGTCATCGGGTGCGCGGCGCCCGGAAGCGCATCGCCCCACTCGCTTACCGGGAGCATCGCTCGCGCCAAGGAGTAGCCGTTCGTGTGCAAACCGTTCGACGGGAGTCCGATGACGAGATCGCCCGCTCCGACCTGTGAGACATCGACAAGCTCGTCACGCTCCACGGCACCCACCAGCGTTCCCGCAAGATCGAAGCCCGTCTCCGCATAGACGTCGGGCATCTCGGCCGTCTCACCGCCCAAAAGCGCGACGCCGTTCTGGCGACATGCGTGCGCGACGCCTTTCACGATCTCGGTGGCGAGAGCCGGGGTCAGCTTTCCCATGGCGAGATAGTCGAGGAAGAACAGCGCTTCCGCGTTGCTGCACAAGACATCGTTGATGCAGTGGTGGACCAGATCTTTGCCGATGCTCTCATAGCGGCCCAGTTGCGCCGCGATCAACACTTTTGTTCCGACGCCGTCGCAGCTCGCGACCAGCACGGCGTCTCGATACCCACGCAATGCAAAGCAGCCGGCGAAGCCGCCGATGCCTTGCAGCACGCGCTCATCGCGCTCCGGCCCGACGGCTTGGCGGTAGGAATCGACCGCGCGCGCGGCAGCATCGATGTCGACGCCAGCCGCGCGATATGCATCAGTCATGCGTCATCTCGCGTCCGTCGTTTGGCACGGTCGCGGGCGGTCCCTATGCTGCGACCCAGGTCGCATACTGCGGCGCAGCGAAAAGTGGAGCCTTCCATCATGCGACGTGAGCAGAAAGGTTTTCATTGAGCATCAGATTTTTCGTGCGTTCTCAAGCGCCGGCGAGCGTCAAAGCGGATGCGCTGGCCATAGGTATTTTCGCCGGCGGCAACGTCGCGCCCGCGTTCAAAGCGATCGACGGCGCGCTCGGCGGTCTGCTTTCGGAGATGCGCAAAACCGGCGAGTTGCGCGGACGCGACAACGACGTGCAGGTCTTGCCAGCTCCGCGCAAGCTCGGCGTTAAACGGCTCATCGTCGTCGGACTCGGGGAGCAGGCCGCGTTCGAACCGGGCGCTGTCGCGAAACTTGCGGGCCTCGCCGTGCGGACAAGCTCGCAGCGTAAGCTCTCCAAGCTCGCGGTCCTTTTGCCCGACATGAAGATTGTCTCCATGGAAGAGGCTGCGGAGAATGCGGCCGCGGGCGCAGTGATGGCGACCTTCAATCCTGCGCCGTACCGCAGCAAGTCTGACAGCAACCCGGACGCCGTCGCGCAAGTGACGTTTTTGTGCGAGAGCGGCCAGAATATCAAGGATGTCGAACGCGCGGTCGAGCGGGGCGCTGCGCTGGGCGAGGCCGCCAATGCAGTTCGCGAGATGGTGAACCTGCCGTCCAACGACATGACGCCCACACACTTGGCGGAGCGAGCCAAAGCGTTGGGCAAGCAGCACGGCCTCAAAGTGACGGTGCTCGAGCGCGCTGACATGAAGCGGCTGGGGATGGGCTCAATGCTTTCGGTCGCAGCCGGAGCCGAGGAGCCTCCCAAAGTGATCGCCATCGAATACCGGGGCGGCGATGCTTCCAAACCCACGCTCGGGCTCGTGGGCAAAGGCGTCACCTTCGATACGGGCGGCATCTCGCTCAAGCCGGCGCAAGATATGGATGCGATGAAGGGCGATATGGCGGGCGGCGCCACCGTGATTGGTGCGATGGCCGCGATCGCCAGGCTCAAGCCGAAGGTGAACGTCGTGGGCGTGGTCTGCGCCACCGACAACATGCCCTCGGGAAGGGCGACCAAACCGGGCGATATCGTGCGCGCCATGAACGGCAAGTCGATCGAGATCATCAACACCGACGCGGAGGGCCGGCTCGTGCTCGCCGACGGATTGTGCTACGCGCGGGAGCTGGGCGCCACCCATCTCGTCGACATCGCCACGCTCACGGGTGCCGTCGTGGTCGCGCTCGGCAACACGACCACCGGCGTCATGTCCAACGATCGGGAGTTCGTGGACCTGTTCCACGAGGCGTCCACGCCGTCCGGCGAGCGCTATTGGGAACTTCCGCTGTTCCCGGAATATGCGGAGCTCATCAAAAGCCCGATCGCCGACATGAAGAACAGCGGAGGACGAGCGGCCGGCACGATCTACGGCGCGATGTTCCTCAAGGAGTATGTGGCGCAAGCGCCCTGGATCCACCTCGACATCGCCGGCACATCGTGGACCGATCGGGATGCGGGGCACCTCGTCAAGGGGCCGACCGCGGTCGCGATGCGCCCGCTGGTACGGCTCGCCGAGCTGATGGCGGAGCGCGATCTGCACCGCAAGGCCGATGAGTCGGCGCATAGCCGCTTGCGGCCTCGGCGCGCCGCAGGAAACGGCGCCTCGACAGGCGGCCCGTCGACCGACGGGTCCCCCGCCAAAACGAAGACCCGCAAAACAGCAGCACGCTGACCTGCGCGGAAAAAGTCCTGAGAGACGCTAGGGAGCGATCTCGGCCAGTTCGCGAACCTTGCCCGTGAGCTGTTCGTGGATGCCCTCGGGATACGTGCCGGTGAAGCAGCCCATGCAGAAATCGGTGCGCGGACGTCCGGTGGCCTCGACCAAACCTTCTTGGCTCAAATAGCCGAGCGAATCTGCGCCGATGGTCTGGCAGATCTCGGGCACGCTGTGGCTCGCGGCGATGAGCTGGTCGTACGTCGCTGTATCCACACCCAAAAAGCACGGGTGGCGCATGGGTGGACTGGTGATGCGCACGTGGACCTGGCTCGCGCCTGAACGGCGCAACAGTGAGACGATCTGTCGTGTCGTCGTGCCGCGTACGATCGAGTCGTCGACCAGTACGATGCGCTTGCCTTTGAGGTTCGCGATCAGCGGATTGAACTTGAGTTTGACACCCTGCGCGCGCATGTTTTGGTCGGGCGAGATGAACGTGCGGCCGATGTAGCGGTTCTTCATCAGACCTTCGATGTACGGCAAACCCGATTCGTCCGCGAAGCCGATAGCGGCCGCGGTTGCGCTGTCCGGCACTCCAATAACGACGTCCGCGGCGGCGGGAGCTTCCCTTGCGATGGCGCGTCCCATGCGATAGCGCGCCAAATACAGCTCGTGGCCCTTGAACGTCGTGTCCGGCCGGGAGAAGTAGATGTATTCGAAGATGCAGTTCGCCGCCTTGTTCCCCGTCTCAATGCTGCGCGAACGCATGCCGAGCTTGTCGATGATGATGATCTCGCCTGGTTCGACTTCGCGGACGAATTCCGCGCCGACCGTGTTGAGCGCGCAGGATTCGGATGCCAGCATCCAGCCGTCGCCGTAGCGGCCGACGCACAGCGGCCGGATGCCCCACGGATCGCGGAAGCCGAACAATTGCGTTTCAGTTGCGAGCACAATGGAAAATGCCCCGATGCATCGCTGCATCACGTCGACGATGCGCGACTCGATGTTGCCCGAGGAGAACTCCGCGATCATGCGCGCCATGACTTCAGAATCGGAGCCGGCGGCACGGGCCTGATCCTCGGGAAACTGATCGCGCAGCGCTTCCGTGTTGACCAGATTGCCGTTGTGCGCGAGCGCGAACGACTGCACCGGCGTCTTCGTGAGCAGCGGCTGCGCGTTGTAGACGACCGAGGAACCGGTGGTGGAATACCGCGTATGCCCGACCGACAGATAGCCGGGCAACCCGCTCAAGATGTCCTCGGTGAAGACCTGCGACAGCAACCCCATCTGCTTATAGCAGCGCAGCTCGCGACCGTCGGAAACGGCGATGCCGGCGCTCTCCTGACCGCGGTGCTGCAGCGCGTACAGCGCGAAGTAGGTCGCGCGCGCCACATCTTCGCCAGGCACGAACAAGCCGCATACGCCGCATCCATCCCGAACCGCATCTTCGCTGCACTGCGGTTTGGGGTCGTAGCCGGTGAAGCCATCTGGGAGCGCGCTGTCCATCAACTCCACCTTACCCAAAAGCGAGCCTCACTGTCAATGAAGCGCTTGCGAGGCCCGGCTCGCGATGTCGGAGCGGTACCGCAGCGCAACACCGGACGGCAGCGATGTGTGGTAAGCCGCACAGGCTTCATATGCACGTGCGCGGGCTTCTTCCACTCCGTCGCCAAACGCGCACACCGTGAGCACCCGGCCTCCGGCAGCATCGACGCGATCGCCGCGCAGTGACGAAGCGCCCCAAAACGCCACCACCGGCATTCCCTCGATGCCTGCTTGCGCTTCGCCAAAGGGCGGCAAGTTATGCGCAGGCTGTGCATGGAGTGGATAACCTTCACTTGTCAGGACGACACCCACGCACGTCTGCTCGGAAAAGCTCGGATGGAGGCCGTCGTCCAGCTTCCCCTGCGCGGCCGCCCGCAGCAGCTCCACCAAATCGCCGCGCAAGCGCGGCAGCACGACCTGTGTCTCCGGGTCCCCGAAACGCGCGTTGAACTCCAAGACCATCGGACCACGCTTCGTCAGCATGATTCCCGCATACAGACAACCGCGGTAATCCAAGCCCTCGCGCTTCAGGCCTTCCAGGGCCGGTTCGAAGACGCGCGAGCGAAGTTGGCGCATGCCCTCTTCATCCAAGACGTCGATCGCGGGCGAGTACGCGCCCATGCCGCCGGTGTTGGGACCGCTGTCGCCATCGCCCGCGCGTTTGTAGTCGCACGCCGCCGCCAACGTGAACAAGCGAACGCCGTCGACGACCGCCATCACCGACACTTCCTTGCCCTCGAGCTTTTCTTCCAACACGACGTCGCAGCCGCCGCCGGGAACCGCGCGTTGCTCGTACCACTGCGAGAGCAACGCTTCTGCTTCGGCTGCGTCTGCGCACACGACGACCCCTTTTCCGGCGGCCAAACCGTCAGCCTTGACGACGACGCCCGACTCGAACTGCGCGAGCGCTCGGCGGGCGCTGCGGCTATCGCGCACGACGCGATGGCGAGCCGTTGGAATTCCATAGCGCAGCATGAACTGCTTGGCGTACGCTTTGCTCGACTCGAGCCTGGCTCCCGAGCGGTTTGGACCGAACACGGGAATCCCGCCTGCGCGCAGCGCATCGCCGACGCCCGCCGCAAGCGCCGCTTCCGGGCCGATCACCGCAAGCTCGATGCCGTTCTCGAGCGCGCGTTTCAAGAGTTGCGGCGATGACGTGGCCGCGACGTCGGGCCAGTTGGTGCCGTGCAGCGCGGTGCCTGCATTGCCGGGAGCGGCGAACAGTTCGGGCGCGGGCGAGGATTGCGATAACTTCCAGGCGAGCGCGTGTTCGCGCGCGCCGGATCCGACCACAAGGACTCTCACTCCACGCGCCCGTTCACTCCCACTCGATGGTGGCTGGCGGCTTGCTCGTCACGTCGTACACCACGCGGTTCACGGCTGGAATCTCGTTGACGATGCGGTTGGAGATGCGCTGCAGCGTCTCCGCCGGAAGACGCGCCCAGTCGGCAGTCATGCCGTCGTCGCTGGTCACCGCGCGTATCGCCACCAGATTTCCGTACGTGCGTCCGTCGCCCATAACTCCGACGCTGCGCAATGGCGTGAGGACCGCGAAGTACTGCCAGGGGTGGTCCGTCTCCGCTCGCTCGATCTCTTCGCGCGTGATCGCATCCGCGCGCCGTAACACGTCCAGCCGTTCCTCGTCGACGACGCCCAGGATGCGAACGGCGAGGCCGGGTCCTGGAAACGGCTGACGGTCGACGATGTGGGGATCGAGCCCGAGCTCTCGGCCCAGGCGGCGCACTTCATCTTTGAAGAGCATCCGCAGGGGCTCCACGAGCTTCAGGTGCATGATCTCGGGCAAGCCGCCGACGTTGTGGTGCGTCTTGATCTTGGCGCCGCTCTTGCTTTGGGGCGTCTTGCTCTCGATGACGTCGGGGTACAGCGTTCCCTGGATCAAAAACTCCGCGCCCGGGATCTGCTTGGCGTGCTCGTTGAACACCTCGATGAATTCACGGCCGATGATCTGCCGCTTTTCCTCCGGATCCTCCACGCCCGCGAGCGCGCCTAGGAAGCGCTCCCGCGCGTCCACCCCGATCAAGTTCAAATGCAGCACATCGCGGAACGCCTCGACCACCAGCCGCGCTTCATCTTGGCGCAGCAGGCCGTGATCGACGAAGATGCATGTCAAGCGATCGCCGATCGCGCGCGACACGAGCGTGGCCGCGACGGCGCTGTCCACGCCGCCGGAGAGCGCGCAGATGGCTTTCGCATCTCCGATGGCCGCGCGGATGTCGCGAACCGCAGCATCGACGAACCCGGACATCTCCCAACGGTCGCGCAGCCCGGCGATCTCTCGCAGGAAGTTGCGCAGGACGAGGCGGCCGTGCTCCGTGTGGTTCACCTCGGGGTGGAACTGCACTCCGTAGCGCTTGCGCCCCTCATCGCCCACCGCTGCGAGCGCACAGGTCGACGTGTGCGCGAGGGCGACGTATCCGGCCGGCAAATCCGTCACGGTGTCGCCGTGGCTCATCCAAGCCTGCGAGCTGCTCGGAACGCCGCCGAACAGCGGCGATCCGCCCGCGTCGACCACAAGCTCGGCTCGGCCGTACTCGCGGTGGCGGCCGGGGACGACCGTGCCTCCCCCGGCGCGCGCCAGCTCCTGCATGCCGTAGCAGATGCCCAAGATCGGCTTATCGGTTCGGAGCAGTTCGGGCGTCAGGTGTGGTGCGCCGGGTGCGGCGACGCTCTCCGGACCGCCGGTAAGAATGAAAGCAGCGGCGTTGCGGCGCTCGATGTCAGCCCAGGGGGCGTCGAAGGGAAGGATCTCGCAGTACACCTGCTCCTCGCGCACTCGGCGAGCGATCAACTGGCTGTATTGTGCGCCGAAATCCACGATCACCACGGTCTCGGCCGGCGCTTTCACGTACACACCTCGGCGAGACGACCGGCATCGCGGGCCGACGCGATCTCCTTCGCGATGCGCTCTCCGACCGAGATTTCCGCGCCCCAGCGGTAGGCCGTATACGGCGTGTACTTCGTGCCGGGCGATCCCGGTATACGCAAACTGACATCGTACACGACAAACGATTTCGGCGGCCCGGCTGCGATGACGCACTGCAAGGCGAAGGGCCCGATGATGCCGGGCGGCCGCAGTCGCCGGGCAGCCTCGACGAAACGCAGGCCCAGCTCAAAGGCTGGCTCGAGCATCGATTCGGTCAGCGTAGCCGCGATGTGACCCGCTTCCTCCATCGATGCGGTGAACGCCGCGCCCAACGGGGCTTGATCGATCGCGAGCAGCGAGCGGATGCCGTCGATGTTGGTCTGGCGGCGAGTGTCCGTCCCGAGCAACTCCAGCTCCCCGAGCAGCGGTGACCAGAAGAAGTTCAGGTTGATCGTCGGTCCGAGCACGTACTCCTCGAAGACAGCCTTGGCGAGGCCTTCTTCGCTGACGACACCTGAAGACAGATAGTGGGCGGCGCGCTTTCGGTATTGCTCGGGACTTGCCGCCAGAAAGAAGGCCCGCTCGAACGGCACCTTCACGTGGGCCGCCTTGATCAAGGTGAGACCGTCGATCTCGTCCGGACCGCGCAAGCGCCGGGGATGAGGAATCGCCGCGGCATCAAGAAATGCAAATTGGTCTTCGTTTTCATCCCGCTCTTCCGCGCGCAGCAGCCGCCGCGACCCGAACATCGGCACCTTCATGCCTTGCTCGATCGCGTCGTACGAGTGCCGCTCGCGCGCGTATACTTCGAACGAGCGGTTGGGCACGAAGATGGCGTTGCGCTCGAGCAGCTCGCGCTGCACCGAAGCGTCGATGACGTCGGCGAAATGGTCCACCATGAGCGTCTCGTCGACGCATCCGGTTCCGTCTGGACGCGAGCGAAACGCGATTGCATAGGTCTTCTCGCGCTTCGGCGCGGTGATCACGAGGGTGCGCAGCGACTGCCGCTTCGCACCCCAACAGACGTCGAGCGCCGAGTGGCTGCCGATGCAGGCCACTGTCAGCGCGCTTGTGTCGTACTGCGAGAGCGCGGCGCCGGCTGACGTCGCGGCGTGCATCAGTTCGCGGGAACTCCCGGACCTGGCACCGCGACCGGTTGGCCGTTGATCGCCGCTCCGTCATCGAAGGAAAGGCGGCTGGACTGGTCGAGCACGAGCTCCAAGCTGTTGCTGAGCAGGGCGTTCTTGATCTCGCGCGCGATGCGGCGTCCAGTCGACATCGGCTCGTCGTAATTGAGATACGAGTACGGCGATCCGTCAATGAAGAGGTTCGTGCCGGCGACGATGCGAGCCGAGATCTCCATCAAGAAGAACTCGGACTCCGGGGTCACGATCGTCTCCAGACAGAACGCGCCGAAGAGCCCGCGGTCCGGACATATTTCCCGGCTCGTGCGCACCACCGCCTCGCCCATGTTGAACGCTTCCGCGAGCAGTGATTCCCGCAGACTGATGGGCTGGTTGCCGATCACGACGTAGGAAGGCTGGATGTCCCAGCCTTCTTGGTCGGCGAGCGGGATGCGGCCAAGCGAGTCGACGTTGCTCTCGTAACGCCGGTCCATGGACATGATCTCGAGCTTGCCGGTGAGCGGAGAGTAGAAATAGTGGATGTAGACCGGCACGCCGAGCACGTACTCTTGCATGATATAGCGCTGCTCGACCAGGTGCGAGGCCCGCGCCGTGAAGTCGTCGGGATTCTTCACGAAAAGATAGCCTTTGCCGCCGTGCGCGCCGTAGAGCTTGACGATGACCGGCCGGTCGATCTCGCTCGCCTTCGTGAACTGGCGCGGCATCTTCAGGCCGGCCCGCGTGAGCCACTTGCGCTGCTGCAGCCGGTCGGCTTCCCAGTCGAGCACTGCTTTGTTGCCGAAGTACGGCGTGCGCATCGCCTTGTGCTCGCGCATCGATAGATAGGCCACGAAGGACCCATGCGGCACCAAGATGACGCGCCGGCGGTTGAGCTCCGCATCGAGCTTCGGGAAGTCGCTGTAGCGCGGGATGACGATCGTCTCGTCGACGAAAGCAAAACTGGAATAGAGCTGCTCGTTGAGCGGCGTGACCACCGCCAGCGTGTGAAAACCCTCGTCCTTGGCGCCTTTGAGTATCTGCAGCGCCGAATGGCTTCCCAGCGTGGCGATGGTGAAGAGCTGAGGGAGGTTCGAAGTCGGCTTGTGGCGGCGCGCCTTGGGACTCATCGAAGTTCTTTCGCCGCGCCGTCGTTTTGTTCCCCGACGCTTTTTCCATCAGCGCCCAGGATGATACGTTCGGGCCTGACGCGCACCTCGTAGTCCTGGGAAACCCTATTGCTCAGGAGCGTTTGGCACGCCCAGTGCAGACGCTCGGCAGGCGCCGCTCGGTCGCGCTCGCGCAGGCGCCAAACGACCCCGCGCGCGACGGACTCGAGATAGCCCATGCCAAACGTCGTCCGCAGCACCGCGAGCAGCCGGCCCGCATCGTCATCCTTCTCGAAGACCAACGCCTCGTAGTCGGGGGCTCCGTCAGTGGAGGATGCGGCAGCCGGCGCGTAGGCCAAGCGGTGCTTGTTTGGATTGAAGAGCACCTCCGCTTTGGAAAGCTGTTGAGCCACTCGCTGGGCAGCAGGCCCCTCAGCGCCGGAACCGCCGGCATGACGGACGGTGAGCAGCAGATGGTCGGCGCGGCTGACCGCCTGCAGCTCTTGGTACCCGAGTTCGCGCAGCGTGCGCAAAACCGTGAAGGCGGTGTTGTCCGGGATGGCCGGTTCGATGGTGACGTCAAGGCTCGAGCGGGAGCGCACGTCTGTCGCCGGCCCGCCGGCAGGTGCTATAACGCGCACTCCACGTGCCCGCACTGGCACGGACTGTCAGCGCCGCCCACGCCTTGCTCGCTGCAATACTCGTTGCAGTATACCTCTACGCCGCCCGACACCGCGACGTTGCAATTGCAGGTCTCGTGCGCGCATTTGATACTTTCTTCCATCGGATCTCCCTCAGAGCGTTGCATGTTTGCACGTTTTACTTCCGATACACAAGCGGCGAATCATCCAACGATCCGTCGTCGCGGTAGTCCGAAGGAACCGTCAGATCTTTCCCGCGCGGAACCTTCAGGCCGTCGAAGACCAACGTCAACGCCGCCGCCACTGCGAAATTCACCGCGAGGGCATAGAGCGCCGCGAACGCTGAAACGGTGACGCCCCCGACGTGCAGTGGATAGACCGAGACGAAGTGCTGGCTCACCGGCAATGCCGTGGCCAGGATCATGCCGACAACCCATCCGGCCAACAGCGCGTTGCGGTGAAACCAGCGAGTGTACAAGCCCACGATCAGCGCGGGAAACGTCTGCAACATCCAGCCGCCTGCAAGCAGCTGGAGGTCGATGGCATACGAAACCGGCGCAAAGAGGACGAAGATGAGCGCGCCGAGTTTGACGACGAGCGACACGATCTTCGCGTTGGCCGCTTCATCGCGGGCCGTGCACGCGTGGTTGATGTATTCGCGATAGACGTTGCGGGTGAACAGATTGGCGGCTGCTATGGACATGATGGCCGCCGGGACCAGAGCGCCAATCGCGATCGCCGCGAACGCGAAACCCGCAAACCACGGCGGGAACATCCGTGCGAACAAGTCGGGAACGACTCGGCTGGAGTTGGCCGGATGGATGCCCGCGACGATGGCAGCGTACCCGAACAGCGCCATGAAGCCGAGCAGCACGCTGTATGCCGGCAGTACCGCCATGTTGCGGCGGATGACGTTCGCACTGGCGGCGCTCAACACTGCGGTGATGGAGTGGGGATACATGAACAGCGCTAAGGCCGAGCCGATCGCAAGTGTGACGTACGGCGTGAACGCCTGCGGCGCGAGCAAAATCCCGGACGGTTTGGGCCTAGCGTGCAAGAGCTGATCCGCGGAGGCCAACACGTGAGCCAGGCCGCCCAGCTTGGCCGGTATGACGATGATAGCCACGATCACCGTGACGTAGATGAGCGCATCCTTGACGATCGCGATGAGCGCCGGCGCCCGGATGCCGCCGCGGTACGTGTACGCCGCGAGGATGACGAACGCGATGATGACGGGCAGATCGCGCGCCGCGCCACTGCCGCCCAACCCCATCGCTGCGATGACGACTTGGATGCCGACCAACTGCAACGCGATGTACGGCATGGTCGCGAGTATGCCGGTGATCGCAACGGCCAGCGACAGCATGCGGCTGTCGTAACGCTCGCGGGCGAAGTCGGCGAAGGTGATGTATCCGCGCTTCTTCGCGACGGTCCAAAATCGCGGGGCGAAGACGAACGCGATGGGATAGACGATGGCCGTATAGGGGAGGGTGAAGAACGCCAGCGCACCCTGCCCGTAGACCAGCGCCGGAATGGCGATGAACGTGTAGGCCGTATACAAGTCACCGCCGATGAGGAACCAAGTGACGAGCGTGCCGAAGCGCCGGCCTGCCAGCGCCCATTCATCAAGCAGACCGAGGTCGCCGCTCCGCCACGAAGCGCCCCAAAAGCCGAGCACCGTGACCAGCGCAAACAAGAGGACAAAAACCGCTACGGCCGGCCAGGCGATCACGGGCCTTGCAGCCTTTCAGTCAATCGGCGCTCGGCTCAGCGGTCCTTGTGCGCGAGCAGATACACCGCACCGGTGATGCACGCACTGAGGATCACCCACAAGAACTGATACCAATAGAAAAACGGAATGCCGGCGAGCGCGGGCTTTTGGAAATTGAAGAACGGCGGCCACAGCATGGCCACGAACGGTATAAGGAGCACCCAGTACCAAACAGTCTTGACGTCTCCGCGCGTGGCCCGCCGCATGGCGCGCGGATTAGTGGGCGAGGGCCCAAATCCTCGGTTAGGCGCGAGTGAGGCTGGCGGCCAGGGAGCGGAAGATCTGCAAGGCCGGCGTCGGCGTGGACGAATCGAGGCTGCGCAGCGACGGGTCCTCGAATGCCAGGTTAAACGCCCACGCCGCTCGCTCGGGGTGCGGCATGAGGGCGAGCACGTTGCCCGCCTCGTTGCAGACGCCTGCCGCGTCACGCATCGCGCCGTTCGGAGCGCCGCCGGCGTATCGG
Organism: Candidatus Eremiobacter antarcticus; assembly: GCA_003244105.1. GTDB lineage: Bacteria > Vulcanimicrobiota > Vulcanimicrobiia > Eremiobacterales > Eremiobacteraceae > Eremiobacter > Eremiobacter antarcticus. Next base: position 135,548 of record QHBK01000002.1, read on the forward strand.
AAGGTGATGCGGCCCGCACGTTCCAGCGCGTCGAACGTCGAGGCATCGCCGCAAAATCGCCCCTCGGCGTGTGCCATCGCCATGCGGATCTTCGCGCCCGGAGCGAGTTGAAAAGTGAACGCGCAGCGCTGCGGCGGCGCGGTCAGCTCGACGTCGACGAAGCGATTTTGGAAATGGCGAGCCGGCACGTTGCGCGCGATCGCCACGGCGCCGAGCAGCCCAGCCTCCGCCAGCACTTGAGCGCCGTTGCACAGCCCCAAGACGAGCTTGCCACGCTCGGCTTCGCGAGCGACGATTTCGACGGCCTGCGACTTTGCGGCCACAGCGCCTGCCCTGACGCGATCTTCAAACGCAAATCCGCCGGGCAAGATGAATGCATCGTAGCGCGGCAGGTCGGCCGGCGGATCGCTCCACAGCACCAGACGCGCATCGAGACCGGCGGCGTTGCACGCAGCGAGAGTCTCCTCTTCTGAATTCGTTCCCGGGAAGACCAGGATCGCAACCGTGCTCGTGCTCACGCGTACAGTTCCGCAAGCGGCGCGAGCCAGGCGCGCGCCAGCTCGTCGAGAGCGAACCGCGCCAAGCCCGTCAGTTCCAAGTCAGGCCCGCCTGTCACTCCCAACCGTAGCGGCTCAGCTCCCACAGCCCGGGCCGCGCCTTCAAAGCGCGCGGCTGCGCCCGGCTCGACTGCGACCACGAAGCCGCCGCTCTCGCCGAACAGAGCGCTTGCGACATCGGCGTTGGGAGCCCACGACGATAGCGCATCGATGCGCGCGCCGATTCTACCGTCGCCGTCGCGGCCAAAACACATCTCTGCCAGACACACGAGCAGCCCTCCGTCCGAGATGTCGTGCGCCGCTGATATATATCCGCTGCGGATTCCTGCGATGACCGCTTGGATGGACGCGTTTGCCTCGTCGTAGTCCGGCGGCGGCAGAGGCCCATACTTCTTCTTCTCTCCCAGGCTTGCCAGCACCGAACCGGCGAGGCCGCCGACTCTTGCGCCAAACAGATACAGCGGGTGACCCGAAGCCGGGAACTCCATCGTCACGATGTGTCTCACATCGTCGATGCGGCCGATGCAGGCGACGATGGCCGACGGAACAATCGGCCCTCCTTCGGACGACTGGTTGTACAGGCTCACGTTGCCGCTGACGAACGGCAGCGGCTCATCGCCGCCCAGCGTCAACGCGTTCGCCGCCTCACTCAAGCCCTCGATGCCGTCGGAGAGCTGACGATACGCGACAGGGTCCTCGGGGCTTGCATAGTTCAGGCAGTCCGTCAAGCCGATCGGGATGGCGCCGACTGCCGCGACGTTGCGGGCCGCTTCCACGACAGCATGCGCGGCGGCATGCTTTGCCGAGAGCGCGCCGTAACGCGCGTTGCCGTCGACCGAGAGCGCGACGGCCAGCGGACTGCCGCGCTTGACGATCACGACGCCCGCGTCGGCATAGCCCGAGGGAATCGCGGTCGCGCCGCGCACGACGCTGTCGTAGTGCTCGATGAGCGGCTGGCGGCTGCAAACATCCGGGTGTGAGAGCACGCGAGCCAGGATTTTGCTTAGGTTGGCGGCCGGATTGGGGATGAGGACGGTCTCCTCGCCGGACTGCAGCGCGGGCGGCGGCGCCATCGGCCAGCGAATCTGCTTCGGTTCGGTCAGAGCTTCGATGGGGACGTCGCAGATCGCCACGCCTTGCGAACGCAGCATGTAGCGGCGTTCGCTCGTCACTTTGCCCACGACCGCGGCGCACGCTCCAGCGGAGACATCAGGCAGCGTGAAGCGCTCGTTGTAGATGCCGAGCAGCGTCTGAGTGAAAGAGGCCGGGACAGCCCAGAGCATGCGCTCTTGCGTCTCGGCACAGGCGATCACAGTCGGCGAGAGACCGGCTAGCGCCTGGGGCACTTTGTCGATGTCGACACAGGCGCCGAACCCACCGGCGCTGCACAGCTCCGACGAACTGCCCATGAGACCACCGGCCCCCAAATCCTTGAAGCCCGCTTGCACGTGGTGATCGCGTAGCGCCGCAAACACCGCGTACGACGCGCGCATTAAGACATTTTTCAAAAATGGATCGGGAACTTGCACCGCGCTTTTGTTCGCTTGCGCTTGGGCGGCGTCCAACGTGAGCGAAGCGAAAGCCGCGCCGCCGAATCCCGAGGCGTCGGTCGCCTTGCCGACCAGCACGAGGTCGTACCCGACGCCGCCGTCGGGCACGCGGCTATGGATGATGTGGTGCGCTTCGAGGAAGCCAAGGGCGACGACATTGACCAAGCAATTATCGCGGAAAGACGGATGGAAGTAGACGTCGCCTGCGATGTTTGGCACGCCCACCGCGTTGCCGTACGAGGCGATGCCGTCGACGGCTCCAGCAGCCACATAGGCGGCGTGCGATCCTGCGATCGGCGGCCCGAAGCGCAGGGGGTCGGCGCTTGCGGCCACCTCGGCTCCCATGCACAGAACATCGCGCAATATGCCGCCGACGCCGGTCGCAGCGCCTTCGAACGGAACCACTTGGGACGGGTGATTGTGACTCTCGTGCGCGATGACAACGCCGTATTCTTTGCCGTCGATCATTCCCACGCGCAAGACGCCTGCGTCTTCGCCCACCGGCACAAGCACCTCGCGGCTGCGCGTCGGGAGGCACGACAAGAGCGCGCGGCTGCTCTTGTAGGAGCAATGCTCGCTCCATTGGATGGCAAACGCGTGAGCCTCGGCGCGCGTGGGATTGCGCCCCAGACGATGCGCGATCGCGCGCAGATCCGCCGGTGAAAGCGAAAGCGCCTCGCTTTTCGCGAGGCGCATCAGTTCGTCGTCAGCACCTTCGACCGGCAGCGCCTGCGCGGCGAAGGCGGCGAGCCGCTCGTGTGCGAGAACGCTCATGCGCCCCCGGCCCTCCCGTTGCCCTGCGGACTGCCTGCATGCCCGTCCGCCTCCATGATCTGCTTGCGGCTTCGGTATTGGGACATGACGACGCGCCCGTAGACCACGCTGTCGTTGACCGCGAGAATCTTCGCTGCCGCGAGCGCTGCATTTTCCGGTTCTAAGACTACGGAACTTGCGACGCCGCTGGGCAGCAGCAGGCTGGAAAGGACTTCCATGCCGCCCCAGTTCGCACCGATGACCGGACAAGCGATGACCGGATTGGCGGTGGCCGCATCCACGAAAGCGGACAGCGCGTTGCTTCTGCCGGCCAACGTGATGTAGACGACATCGGCCAGCATGTTGTCTATTTGCTGCACCCGTTGCAGGGCGAAGGCTGGCGTCTTGTGAGCTGACGCGACGTGCGCACGCGCAGGGATGCCGAAGGCCGCCAGCGCCTTGCTGATGCGCTCGGCATGCGGCCGGTCCGAGGACGATCCCATGACGATCGCGACCAAGCCCCCCGCGGGCTGCGCAAACCGGCCCACCCGCTCCGCGACTTCCTCGTACTTGGCTTTCAGCGCATCCAAGTCGCCCGCGGTCGGCACCGCCATGTTCCGGTAGATCTGCTTGTCGAGCATCAGCGCCTGGTCGCCGGCCGGCCAGATGCGCCATGAGTCGTTGTCGATGACATCGGCGAGCAGTATCTCAGTGCCGCCGTCCGGCCGGCGCGCCCGACCGAATTCGACCTTCAGGTCGACCAAGAGCACTCGCTGACGCCGCCAGGCGTGGGCCAGGATGTCGAAGATCATCGGAGCCAGTTCCGTCATGACGGCAAGCTCGCTGCTCGTGCAGATGCCTTCTTCCACGATCTGTTCGGCGGTGTATTGGGGGTCGTGCCGAGCGTCGTCTTTGAAGAAGTACTCGACCAGCCGGGGCGCCATCACCGTGCCGGCCTTCACCCCGGGGTTGCGCTTGAGATACGAGCCCGCCGCCACCCCGCGCACCACGACTTCGATGGGGATCATCTCGCAGCGGCGCACGACCATCTCGTTTGCGTCTTCGTCTTCGCCACCGCTCAGAAAATGCGTGGGCAGACCGCACGCGTTCAGGAGGCGGTATACCCGGCTCGTCGTCAGAGCCGCTAGACGCCCCTTGCCCGCGATCGTGTTGCGTTTCGCGCCGTCGCCCGCGGTTATGTCGTCCTGCTGTACTACTACCAGCGCGTCCGCCATGTCCGAATGCGCGTAGAGCACTTTGGTCTTGCCGCGTCCGACTTCTGTGCCTCTCTTCATCTATAGACCTTTCGCTTTTATCTTTGTGCGAGCTGCGTCACGTGCAGCGCGATCAGCGCAATGGGATGTCCATGATCGCAGCCGGGGGTGCGGATCCCACGAAATCCTTGAGCGAAGCAGCGAACCTGCGGGCGCGCTCCGCCGCAAGCCCCGTGTGCCGGCGCGGATCCATAAGTTCCGCAAGTTCCTCCACCCCGAGACTCGCGCCTACCGCGTCATCCCGCGCGAGCAGGTCGGCCAATGGATTGGGCCGCCCTTCTTCCATCGCGCTCCACGCCTCCATGGAGAGATCGCGCAGCCGCTCGTGCAGTTTTTGCCGATCCGCTCCCCGCTTCCCGGCGGCCATCAACACGGGCTCTGTCGCTGCAAAGGGTCCAAAGCGTTCGACGTTGAGCGCGATGCGGCGATGGTCCACCCGCAAACCTGCGATCACCTTGTGCACAAGCGCGCCGATCTCATCCGCGGCTAAGAAGCTCTCCGGAATCACGGAGCGGCGGTTCGCCGAGTCGTCAAGCGTGCGCTCGAGCATGTTGTCGGCGGCGTTCTGCCACGCGATCTGGGCGTTCGCGGGCAGCAACCGGGCAAGGGAGTCGATTCGTTCGCACAAGATCGGATTGCGCTTGAACGGCATGGCCGACGACCCGACTTGCTGCCTTCCGAAAGGCTCGCCCAGTTCACCGAAGGGAGAGCTTGCGAGGACCCTCACGTCCAGCGCAAATTTCGCCGCGGCGCTTGCGAAGCCGGCAAGCGAGGCCAGCACCCGATAGTCAACGCTGCGCGCATACGTCTGTCCGCTCACGGGCAGCGCCCGCAGCCCGAAAGCGTCCATGACCTCGCGTTCCAACCCATCCGAGGTCTGAGCCGTGTCGCGCAGCAGCATGTCGTAAGAGGCCGACGTCCCGACCGCCCCGCGTAGACCTTTGGCCGGGAGCCAAGCCGCGACGCGCTTCAGGTCTTCGTGCGCGAGCAAGAAGTCTTGCGCCCACAACGCCAAGCGCAGGCCGAGCGTCGTCGGCTCGGCTGCTTGCAAATGGGTGTATGCCATGCAGACTTCGTCCGCGTGCTGCTCGATCTTCTCGGCGAAGGTTGTCAAGATCTCGCTGAGGCTGCCGGCCAGCATCGACAGCGCAACCTTCATGCGGGCGATGTCGACATTGTCCTCGATGTCCATCGAGGTGGCGCCCAGGTGCAGCTTTCCCCCGCCCACCCGTGCTTGTGATGCGTACACGCGCAGCTCTGCCATCAGATCATGGCTGATCTCAGCCTCGATTTTGTGGGCGGCTTCGATATCGATGTCGTCCACGTGCCGGCGCAGGTCCGCAAGCTCTTCGGCGTTGACCAAACCGGCGCCCGACTGGGCTTGTGCGAGCGCCAGCCATAGCCGCCGCCACATGCGGCGCTTCGTCTGCTCGGAGAAGAGCGCGCGCATCTCCGGCCGCCCGTAGCGCCAGGAGAACGGAGATCGATAGCTTGTGCTCACGTCATTTCTGCGTGCACAGGCGGATCACGACTTCCTCGAGCGCCTGATCGGGCAGTCGTTTGCCGGTCAAGGAGTCTTCCAAGGCTCGCATGGTCAAGCGAACGTTATCGCGCGCAAGCTTGGGCGACCGGCGCCGCGCCAAATCCCATAGCTTCATGGCGCGGAATGCCGACTGACCGGTCGCGTAGCTCCAGCTCTGCGGCGTGGCGCCGTTGCTCAGCTCCCAAGCGATCTGCGCGTCGCCGGCAAGCCAGATCAACGGACCGGTCGCGTCTTCAGCGCGAGGCGCCACTTCACGCAGAACTCGTAAGCCCGCTTGCAGATTCGCCGTCCCTACAGCGTTGCCCAGATCCCAGAGCTTCGGGTCCCCCGGCGGACGGACGTACTCCTCCGCGGCGGCCTTGCTGATCCGCTTGCCCGTCAGCGCCAAGCGGTCGAGCGCATTTTTGATCTCATCGACGCTTTCGAACGCCGCCAAATAGCGCCGCGCACCCGCGTCGACGTGGATGCCAAGCTCCTTCGCATGCGCGTCGATGTACCGCTCGCGCTCGGTCTGCCCGAGCGTGCAATCGACGAGGAGCGTCTGCACGCCCTCCGCGACGAAGTCCCAGGACTCGACCTTATCTTTGGGCGCTTTGCCCCGTTGCGGGCGTGGCTCTCCCGAGTCGTCGATGAGCAGCAACGCTTCGCCGTCCACGTGCGCAACGGCAGCCTGCAAGTCAACGCGGTCATCGTTGCGCAGCTCCATCGTCTGCCGCAGCACGAGTACGCGCCGCTCCGTCAAAAACGGGAACGTCGCCAGCTTCTCGTTGATCACCGAAAAGTCGTCGAGCTGACCCGCGTCGACGACGTCGAGGTTCAGCGCCTTGGACTGTTCGTCTGGAAAGGTCGCGTCGAGTATCCGCTTGACGACCTCATCCGCGAGCACGTGCTCTTTGCCGCAGATGACGACGATGCCGGGCAGCCGGCTTGCGTCGCGGTCGAGAAAGTCATGATAGCCGGTGCGCACAAGGGTCACTTGGCTCGGCCTTTCGCAGCTTCGAGCGTAGCGGTCGATCCTTCGTGCTCTTGCGACAGCATGTCGTCGATGGCCCCAGCCAGCGGCGGTCGTAGGACCCCGCCCTCGGTCGCGATGGCGCTGATGAGACCGGCGGGCGTGACGTCGAACGCGGGGTTGGCTGCGTGCGTACCGGCGGGCGCGTGCGCCCGGCCATACAACAAGGTGACCTCTTCGGGCGACCGCTCTTCTATAGTGATGTCCGCGCCGCTCCCCGTAGCGGCGTCGAAGGTCGAAAGCGGTGCGGCCACGATGAAGGGCACGTCGTGAGCTCGCGCGATGACCGCGAGCCCGTAGGTGCCGATCTTGTTCGCCGTATCGCCATTGCGAGCGATGCGGTCCGCGCCGACCACAACCGCCCCGATCGCCTTGGCTTGCATGAAGTGTGCGGCCATGCTGTCGGTGATGAGCGTGTGGGGGATGCCGTCCTGCGCGAGCTCCCAAGCGGTAAGGCGTGAACCTTGCAGCAAGGGACGCGTTTCGGAGACATACACGTGCGCAAGCTTCTTGTCTGCAAATGCGGACCTGATGACGCCGAGCGCGGTGCCGTAGCCGCCGGTTGCCAGATCCCCGGTGTTGCAGTGGGTCAGCACGCTTACGCCGACCGGCAAAAGGGCAGCGCCCGCGCGGCCGATGCGCCGGCACGATTCCACGTCTGCCTCGTGCAGGGCGCGCGCCTCCGATTCGAGCGCGGCGGCGATCGTCTGCTCTGACGCCCCGCCCGCCGCGAGCGCGCGGGCGCTGGCGAGAAGCTTGCTCAGCGCCCACCGGAGGTTGACGGCAGTGGGCCTTGCAGCCCCCAGCTGCTCAGCCGCATCCTCAAGTGCGCTCATCAAATCGTGGGCAGAAGCACCGTTGCGCGATGCGCCGGCGCCTGCAACAGCGCCCGCCGGTCCGGCTGCTGCGCGCGCTGCCTGCGCCAGCCCATACGCCGCGAGAATGCCGATCGCCGGCGCGCCGCGCACGCGCATCCCCTTGATCGCCTCGGCGGATTCACGCCAGCTGCGCAGATCGATGAACTCCATGTCGGCAGGCAGCTTCGTCTGATCCAAGATGCGAACCGTGCCCGCGTCGTATGAGATGTGCGCGAACTTCAAGCGGCGACGAACTCCCGCTCCGCTTGCCGCAGCGCATCTCCGATGATGCCGCATGCGTGTTTGACGTGATCCGCCGTGATGGTTAGCGGCGGCTGAATCCGAATAGTGTTGTTGAACTGGCCGCCTCGGCCGACCAAAAGGCCGCCTTCTTTACACGCGTTGACGACGAACTCCGTCGCGCGCGTCGCGGGCCTTTTCGTCACCCGGTCCTCGACCAGTTCGACGCCGATCATGAGACCGCGCCCGCGCACCTCGCCAATAAATGGATGGCTGCCCATCATGGCCTTGAGCTCAGCCAACAGCGCGTCGCCCATCGTCTTGGCATTGTCGGCGAGCCGCTCTTCCTGGATGACGTCGAGCGTGGCCTCGGCGGCGCGAGCGGACAAAGGATTGCCCCCGAACGTGTTGATGTGAGGACCCGGATATGAGTCGGCGATCTCGCGTCTCGTTATCACAACTGAGATGGGCAGGCCACCCGCCAAACCTTTGGCGGACGTCACGATGTCAGGCATGACGCCCCAGTCGTTGACGCCGAACAGATGCCCCCCGAGCCTGCCCCACGCGGTCTGCACTTCGTCGGCGATGAGCAGGATGCCGTAGCGGTCCAAGATCTCTTTGACGACACTGTAATACTCGGGCGGCGGGGTCACGATGCCGCCGACGCCTTGAATCGTCTCCGCATACAGGGCGGCGATCGAATCGGGTGGCTGGCTTTTGACAGCCGTTTCGATGGTGCGCGCGCAGGCGATCTCGCATGACGGATACGTCAGGCCGAGCGGGCAACGATAGCAGTAGGCGTTGGGAACGAAGACGATGTTGGCCGGTTCCGCGCCGAAGTTGCGCCACGCGGCCAACCCGCTCACGCCGACGGTCCACACGGAACGGCCGTGGTAGGAGCCTGCCAGCGCCAGAAAGTCTTTGCGGCCGGTGAAATGTCGCGCGAGCACGCCCGCCAGTTCGTTCGCCTCTGTGCCCGAATTGCCGAAGAACACGCTGTCCATGCCGGCAGGCGACAGGCCAGCGATCCTGTCGGCGAGACTGATGACGGGCTCGTTGAGGTAGAGGGTCGAGGTGTGGACGATCTTGTCGACCTGCTCGTGCAAGGCCGCTCTGACTTTGGGGTTGCCGTGACCGATGATCAGGACTGCGATGCCGGCGAAGAAGTCGAGATACCGGCGGCCCGCATCGTCCGTCACGTAGACACCGTCGCCCGAGACAAGCGTCAGCGGCTCGGGGTAATACGTGCGCTGACAGGGCATGAAGTGCGCCGTTTTTGCACTGCTTCTGCCCGCAATTACCTGTGCCAAAGTTCGCTGTGATGCGGCCGTCACGGCTGATCCTCCAGGATCAGCGCCGCATCTGCCTCATCGTGCCACTTACGGGAAGCGCGCAAGCGGCCCTCTCGCTCGACAAGCATGTCAGAGTCAAACGATGCAACTGTTTATCGGCGGCGGCGCTTGCGCGGCTCGTCCGTGCCTTTGAGGGAAGCGAGCGGCCAGAGCGTGTGCGTGACTTCAGCCAAGCCCGCGGACACGACGCAGTCCACGACCTCGCGGGAAGACTTGTAGCAGGGAGCGGCCTCGTCGATCGGCACCTTGCCATCGGCATTCACGAGAATGCCCGCACGGCGGTACTCGTCGTCCGTCGCTTTCTGATCGAGCGCTTTCAACGCGGCGCTGCGCGACATTCGCCGCCCGGCCCCATGGTTTACCGAGTAGGCGCTCTGCGCGGCACCAGGCAGCGGTCGCAGGATGTAACTGTAGTCCATGTTGCTGCCGGGGATGAGCACGGGGTGCCCTGTGTTCGCCCAGGCGCTGCCCGCCAGCGCCGGATGGCCGGCCGGCAACGCGCGCGTCGCGCCTTTGCGATGCACCCACACCCAGCCGAGGTCGTCGTGAAGCTCCCGCTGCACGAGATTATGGCTGATCTCATAGACCAGCGTTAGATCGGCGCCGAAGACCTCGCGGAAGGCGAGAGCGACCTGCTCGAAGATCACCAGCCGATTGATGATCGCGAAGTTGCCGCCGGCTGCCACGGCGTTGAGGTAGCTGCGGCGGTGCGGCGAATCGGGCGTGAAGTAGCCCAGATCCAGATGCGCGATCTTGTCGGGCTTCTCCGCGCGCGCAATGTCGAAGTAATTGGTCGCGAGGCCATGCCCGAATCCGCGCGAGCCGGTGTGCACCTGCACGAACAGCGCTTGCGTCTCTTCACAGCGCTGCAGCTCGATGAAGTGATTGCCGCCACCCAAGCTGCCCAGCTGTTGGATGCCGCGCTCGGGTCTGCCCCGTCCTCCCCAAGGGACGACCCAATCGTCATCCACGGGCAGGCGGTCCCGCTCGGCGCGGCCCCGGTCGAAACCCGCGCCGTGCTTCGCGATGTAATACTCCGCTCCGCCGCGCACCAGCCGCTCGAACTCGTTTTCCTTGAGATCGCCCAACACTCGGCTTTTGCCGCCCGCTCCCATCTGAATTCTGCGCATGACGGCGGTGTTGAACGCAAGGCGGTTGCGCGGCGTCGCCTCCTCCCACGGGATATCAGACGAAGCGGCCATCATCCCGCATCCGATGTCATAGCCGACAGGTCCCATAGCGATCGCGCCGTCAACGTCCTCGGTGAGCAGCACGCAGCCGACGGGCACGCCGTAGCCATGGTGGCAGTCGGGCGTGATGACCACGAGCTTCGCGCCCTCAAATCTGGTCGCATTGACGATCTGCCCGCAGAGCGAGTCTTCGGCGTTTGCCAGCAGCGCCGCCGTCAAAAACAGACGCACTTCCACGCCGCTGGTCGCGTCATCGCGCCAACGGTAGAACCCGTTTGCGTCCCAAGCGAGGCGGCGCTTCCAGCCGGCGGCTGCGTCAGGCGCCGATGCGTTCATCGCTGCTTGATCGTGCGGCGCAGGCGCGCCATCACAAGCGCCGTGTTTGCCGCTTCGTAACCCTTATTGCCAACCTGCGACCGTTTGGTGTGCTCGCGCCGGCCACCATGGGTGGAGGCACGCGCGTGCGCTTGCTCGACCGTGTCCGTCGTCAGCACGCCGAAGATGACGGGCACGCCGGTCTGCAACGCGACATCCGCTATGGCGCGCGCCGCTTGGCCCGCCACGAAATCAAAATGCGGCGTTTCGCCGCGGATGACGCATCCCAAGCAGACAATGGCGTCGTAGCGGCCGGTCTTCGCCAGCCACAAGGCGGCGATGGGCAGTTCGAATGCGCCGGGGACTTCGTGTGTCTCCACTCTGCGCGCCGCCACCTGGGCATCTGCAAATCCGCGCACGGCTCCCGCGAGCAGCTTTGCCGTCACCTCTTCATTGAACGTCGCGCGGACGATCGCGAATCGCACGGCTTTAAGCGCCCTTGCGCGCGGACCCGCTGGCATCGGGGACGTCGATCGTACCCTTGGAACCGTTCGCGCCCTCGATGGCGTCGAAAAGGTGGCCGAGCTTATCGCGTTTGGTCGTGAGATAACTCGAATTGTACTGATCGTGATCGATGATCAGCGGCACCCTGCCCACCATCTTGAGGCCATAGCCTTCCAGCCCGACGATCTTGCGCGGATTGTTCGTGATGATCTTCATCTCGCGCACGCCGAGATCATGGAGAATCTGCGAGCCGATGCCGTAGTCACGTTTGTCCACAGGCAGGCCGAGCCTTTCGTTCGCCTCGGCAGTGTCTGCACCGCGATCCTGCAGCTCGTAGGCGCGCAGCTTGTTGGCAAGCCCGATCCCGCGGCCTTCTTGGTGCAGGTACAAGAAGACGCCGCGGCCGGCGTGCGCGATGATGTTCAGCGCGCCGTCTCGTTGCGCGGCGCAATCGCAGCGCTTGCTGCCCAAGACATCTCCCGTGAGGCATTCCGAGTGGACGCGGACCAAGACGTCCTTTCCGTCTCCCATCTCACCCATGACAAGGGCCACGTGGCAGGCCTCATCCACCAGCGATTCATAGCCGAAGCCGGTGAAGTCGCCGAAGCGCGTGGGCATGCGGAACTCCGCGATGCGCTGCACCAGCTTTTCGTGGCGCATGCGGTAGGCGATCAGGTCCTTGACCGTGATGAGCCTGAGTCCGTGCTCCGCCGCGAACAGCTCGAGTTGCGCCCGGCGCATCATCCGCCCGTCGTCGGCCAGGATCTCGCAGATGATGCCGGCCGGGTACAATCCCGCCAAGCGGGCGAGGTCGACGGATGCCTCGGTCTGGCCGGCGCGCACCAGCACGCCGCCGTCACGCGCGCGCAGAGGAAACGTGTGGCCGGGGCAGATGAAGTCGGACGGCTTCACGTTAGGATCGAGCAGCGCTTTGATGGTCGCGGCGCGGTCGAACGCTGAGATGCCCGTGGTCGTGCGGCCCTTCGCTTCGATCGAGACGGTGAACGCGGTCTCGAAGCGGGAGGTGTTCTCTGACACCATCATCGGGATGTGCAGCTCGTCGAGGCGGCGCCCGATGAGCGGCACGCAAATCAGCCCGCGGCCGTACTTGCTCATGAAGTTGACGGCTTCCGGCGTCACCATCTGGGCGGCCATCGTGAGATCGCCTTCATTCTCCCGATCCTCGTCATCCATGACGATGACCATCTTTCCGGCGCGGATGTCGGCGATTGCTTCTTCGATCGTGGCGAGCGGCATGCGGATCCTTTGCGGCTAGGGCAGCCGCGGCATCAGCGCGGCCACGTAGCGGGCGATGGGGTCGGCTTCTATATTTACGGAAGCGCCTGCGGTTTTCCGCCCCAAGGTGGTTCGTTTCAGCGTTTCGGGAACCAGCGCGACCGCGAACCGTCCGCCCTCTACCGCCGCTATGGTGAGGCTGACGCCGTCCAAGGCGACGTAACCTTTCTCGACGATCAGGCTCTTGAGCCCGGAAGGCAGCGCGCACCACAAACGAAAGCCCTGGCCTTCCGGTTCATTGGCAGCGATCTGCGTTGTCGCGTCGACGTGACCGTACACGAACTGTCCGCCCAGCTGATCGCCCAGCCTTAAGCTCGGCTCGACGTTCACGATATCACCGCTCACAAGAGTCGCAAGGTTGCTGCGCCGCACCGTTTCCGGCACGACGTCGAAGCACAGCGTGCGCGCCGCTTCACCATGCGACGTCACCGTCAGGCAGACGCCGTTCACAGCCACGCTGTCGCCCGTGCGCACCGCCGGAAAATCACCGCTCATCTCAAGCTGCAGCCTTAGGCCGTGCGCTCGCGCCGTCTCGTTTGCTCCGCTGGCGTGCGCTGGCGCGGCCGCCGTATCACTGACGCGCACGACGGTCGCCGCGTGCCGGATAATTCCGCTAAACACCGCTCGGCGCCGCCTGAGGCCGTCCGCTGAGGAGCACATCCTCGCCAACGCGGCGCGCGGCTGCCCACGTCAACGGCGTCTCGAACGAGCTTGCGGCTATGGCGGGCACGGCTTCGCTCGTCGCGATCACGAGCGGTGCGATGAACCACTGCAGCTCGTCGACGAGATGTTCCCGCAAAAGAGCGGCGGCAAGCGTAGGTCCACCTTCGCAGAGCACCGAGATGACATCGGACGAACCCAACTTGGTCAGCAGGTCCGCAAGCTGCACGCGGCGATCGGGAGCCGCGGCGCACTCGATCACTTGGATATGTTTGCGCTGCAACTGCGCGCGAACGTCAGGGGGCATGCGATCCGTTGTGGCGACGATCGTCTTCGCGCGCGATTGCTCGCTGAGGACCTTGGCCCCGAGCGGAATGCTCCCGCTCGAATCGACGATGATGCGCGTGTAGGGGACCGCTCGCGACCGGTGGGGTCTGACGGTCAGCTGCGGGTCATCTACCGCGATCGTGCCGACGCCGACCATCACCGCGTCGTGGGAGTAGCGCATCATACGGACCAGCCGCCCCGCCTGTTTGCCCGTCAGCTGCACGCGGCTCCCCGGCGCGGGGGAGATCTTGCCATCGAGGCTTTGCGCCATTTTCAGCGTCATATACGGACGTCCGCTGCGCCGCTGCTGCAGGTACATGCGGTTGGAATGCTCTGCCTCGTCTGCGGCAACCCCCGAGTCGACATCGATATTCAGCTCGCGAAGGCGCGCCGCTCCGCGCCCGCGCACTTGCTGGTCGGGATCCTGGACAGCGAAGACCACGCGCTTGATCCCGCGTGCGGCGATGGCATCGACGCAGGGAGGCGTGCGGCCTTGCTGAGCGCAGGGCTCGAGCGTGACGTACAAGGTCGCATCGCGAGCCCGTGCGCCGGCCTCATTCAGCGCAATGGTCTCCGCATGATCAGAACCCGCGCGGGCATGGTATCCGCTTCCGACGATGAGTCCGTCGGAGCTCACGACGAGCGCGCCGACCATCGGATTCGGACTGGTATTGCCCTGACCTCGCGCGGCAAGGCGCAGAGCAGCACGCATATACCGTTCGTCATCCATCGGATTCGCCTTAAGGTATGCGGCGAGGCACTCCTTGTGCAAGCTCGCTAGACAGCCGCCAGCTGCGGCGTGACCTGCCTGCGTGCTCGCCACCCTGCTTCAGCCGGCCAAAGAATTGATGGACCTCGTGGCGCCCCTGCGTTGCGCCGCATGTGCCGCGCACGGGCCGTTGCTGTGCAGCAACTGCCGCGCGCTGTTCGAACGAGCGGCGCTGTTTCGGCGCCGGCGCGCGGGCGACGTTCCGCCCGTGGCCGGCTTGGGCGGCTATGAAGGAGAGTTGCGGCGTGCGGTGCTGCACGCGAAGTTCCGCAATGCCAGTCTCGCTCGTGAGTTGGGCATTATGCTTGGCAAGAAACTGCATAGGAACGCCGACTGCGTGGTGCCGGTGCCGCTGCACCCGGCCAGATTGCATCAGCGCGGGTACAATCAATCCGCGGAGATCGCACGCGGCATCGCGGACGCGCTGGGTGCCTCACTCATGGCCGACGGGTTGCGACGCACATTGCACACCAGGCCGCAACGTGAGTTGCGGCTCGACCAGCGGCGCCGCAACGTGGCCGGCGCCTTTGCGCTCGGACCTCAGGTAGAACTGCTTCGCGGGAAAACGGTGCTGGTGGTCGACGACGTCCTCACCACGGGCGCCACCATCGCTGCATGCGCCTGCGCCTTGGTAAGCGCGTCGCCGCGAAGCGTGTCAGCGGCCGTGCTCGCCATCAAGCGATGAGGACGCTGTGATGCGCGCGTTTTTGCCGTACTCGCCCCCATTCACCATCGTCCCAGCCTCCACCGATGCGCCGTCAGCCAACACGGTGTTGCAGACGTGCGCTGCCTTCCCGATGGTCACGCCGTGCCAGAGAACCGAACTTTCAACGATCGCTTCTGCTTCGACCGTGCAATCCGCGCCGATGCAGGCGGGGCCGACGAGGCGCGCTCGGCTCGAGATATCGCAGCCCGCACCCACGTAGATGCCGCCGCGAACGCTCGCGCCGTTCTGCGACGCTAGTTTCACGCGCCCGCCTAAAGCATCCGCATGCACCCGCCGGTACTCGTCAGGCGTGCCGATATCGCACCAATATGCGTTTTGCGCCGTGGCAAAAAATCGCGCGCCGGCGGACAGCATGTCGGGAAACACGTGTTTGCCGAAATCGTAGAACGTGCGGTCCGGAATGCGCTGCAAGACCTGCGGCTCGAAGATGTAGACCCCCGTGTTCGCAAGATGGCTGCGCTCCGTGCCCTTGGCGGGTTTCTCTTGGAACTCGCGGATGGAGCCATCCGAAGCGAGCACGACGGCGCCGTATTGAGAGACGTCGGAAACTTCGGCTACGACGATCGTCGCCTCCGCCCCGCTGCCGCGATGGAAGGTTAGCGCCGCTTCAAGATCGATGTCCGTGATATCGTCACAGCCGATGACGACGAACGTGTCCGTGAATCTGCCGGCCACTTGCCGGACGGCGCCGGCACTACCCATGAGCTGCGGCTCTTCGAGGTACTCCACGCGCACGCCGAACGCGGAGCCATCGCCGATATAGCCTCGGACCGCCTCGGGAAAGTAATGGACGTTGATGATGATGTCGTCGATGCCATGACGCCTCAAGTAATCGATGACGTGCCCCACCACGGGGCGATCGAGGACCGGCACCAACGGCTTAGGCAGTTCGAGCGTCAGAGGATAGAGCCGGGTGGAAAGGCCGCCCGCCAGGATCATCGCTTTCATGCGCGAGCCGCTTTAGACTTCACCGGCGCGAGCGCCTATCGCCGGATGGATCGCGTGGCGTCGCGTGCGCGTTGATGATTGCGGCGCTCCCGCAGAGCCTGCGCCGCGACCAGCGCGGCGAACTGGGGCAAGGCGAGCTGTCTGCGCCAACGCCGCGGCTCGCGGGCGAGGCGATACAGCCATTCCAACCCGAGCCTGCGCGCGAGTGCGGGCGCGCGTTTGAGCCTGCCGGCGATGACGTCGAAGCTGCCGCCCACGCCCATGCAGACCATCGCTCCCAAACGCACTGCGTTGCCCCGTATCCAAAATTCTTGCTTCGGAAAGCCGAGCGCGACGAACAGCAGCTGCGCGCCCGATCGCCGGACACCGTCGGCGACGTCCGCGTCATCAGAGGATGGAAAATAGCCGTCGCGGACGCCCGCGACTTGCAAACCCGGGTATCGCTTCAAGAGCTCGTCCGCCGCCGCTGCGGCCACCGACGGCGCGCCTCCGAGCAGATAGATTCCGAAACCACGCCGCGCGCACATCGCGCACAGGTCGGCGACCAGATCGATGCCGGCCACGCGCTCGCACTCAGGGCGGCCCAGCACGCGCATCGCGGAGACCAGGCCGATGCTGTCCGGCACTACAAGATCGGCCCCATTGATCACATCGCGATACGCGCCGTCGCGCCTTGCCAGCATGGCCATCTCGCTGCCGAACGTCACGACATGCGCGAAGCGTTGTTCATCGACGAGTGCTTCGATCCGTGCGCATGCCTGCGTCATGTCGACCCCATGAACGCGCGAGCCCAAGACCTGAAGCTGTGGCAGCGCCCGCTCCATGCGCGGGCTGGCTAGGAGGACACGCCGGTTACGGCGACCGGCTTCCAGACAGCGATCTCGCGCGCCACGGCGGCTTCTTGTTCCGGCGTGAGCTCGCACAATGGCGGTCGGCATGCGCCCGCGTCGAATCCGAACGACCTCATCGCGGCTTTCACCGGGATGGGCGACGTCACCGCGAACAACGCCCGGAACAGCGGCAACAGCGACCGATGGATGTGCCGCGCGCGCTCGACATCGCCCTCATCGAACGCGCGCAGCATGCTGCGCAGCGCATCGCCCGCGACGTGACTCACGACGCTCACGACGCCGCGCGCGCCGACGGAGGCAGCGGGCAGCGCGAGATAATCGTCGCCGCAATAGACGTCGAACTCCGCGGGAACGGCGGCCGCCATTTCGGCGATCTGATTGACGTCGCCGCTCGATTCTTTGACCGCCACGATGGCCGGATGCGAGGACATGGCGACAATGGTCTGGGGCAAGACGTTCACGCCGGTCCTGCCCGGAATGTTGTACACGATGACTGGCAGCCCGCCGGCGTCGGCGATAGCGATGAAGTGCGCGATCAACCCGGCTTGCGGCGGCTTGTTGTAATAAGGCGCGACCGCCATGAGTGCGTGGACGCCGCACGACGCCGCCTTGCGGCTCAGCTCGACGGAATGGCGAGTGTCGTTCCCTCCGGTGTTGGCGATGACCGGAACCCGGTCGCCGACGGCGCTGACGACCGTGGTGAAGAGCCGCGTCTTCTCGTGGTCGTCCAGGGTCGGCGCCTCTCCGGTCGTGCCCGCCACGACCAGGGCGCTGGAGCCGTGGTCACACAGCCAGCGGCTCAAGCGGGCAGCCTCGTCGTAGTGCACGGAGCCGTCGGCGCGCATCGGCGTGATCATCGCCGTCACGACTGGCCCAAACCGGCCGAAAGACATCGCTACCCGTCCTGCTCCGGCTGAGCGCCAAGGCCGAAGTGCTTGTGCAAGGCGGTCTCTGCGGCCGCTGCACGTGCCGCGGGCACCAGCAACGATATCGTGATGTTGGAGTCGGTGCTATGGATGATCGGCACCGCGGCCGAGCCCAGCGTTCGCACGGCGGCGTACATCACGCCCGGAGTGCCGCGCATGGCCGCGCCGACGAGCGAGATCTTCGCGCAGTCCCGCCGGATGCGCACGGCTAGAGGCAAACGCTCGAGTCCCTCGAGTGCGCTCGCCAGATCCGTGTCGAGGACGATGAAGAATAGTCCGGCGGCGTTGACGTTGACGCAGTCGATGCTGATGCCCCGCTCGGCGAGTGCGCGAAACGCATCTTGCTCCCATCCTCCGGGCAAGACGGCAGCCTCCGGGATCACGTGCAGGAACGTGTGACCGAACGACGTCGCGATGCCCGTCACCGGTCCGGTTGGCGCCTCCACGGCGCGCCCGATGGTCGTCCCTTTGCCGCTGCGCAGACTCAAGACAGCGAACGGCGTTTCGTCCAGGCGGGCCAACTCCGCGGCCTTGTCATGCACGACGGAGGCTCCAGCTTGAGAAAGCTCGGTCACTTCTTCAAAGGTGATGGTGGAGACGGTGCGCGCGTCGGCCACGCGCTTGGGATCGGCCGTCATGACGCCTTGGACGTCGGTGAATATATCGAGCGGTGCATTGTTGAACGCCTTGGCGATGGCGACGGCTGTCAGATCGCTTCCGCCGCGGCCCAATGTCGTGATCGCGCCCTCGCAGGTCGCTCCCTGGAAGCCGCACACCACCGGCACGACGCCGTCGTTCAACAGTGCGAGCAGGGGGCGGATATCCACCGACTGGATGCGCGCGTCGCCATGGTTCGCATCCGTCACGATGCCGGCTTGCCATCCGGTCATGGCGCGAGCGGCAGATCCGCGCGCCTCCAGCAGCGTCGCGAAAAGCGCCGCGCTGATCATCTCGCCGCAGGCCAACAGAAAATCACGGTTCTCGCTGCCCGCTAGTGCCGGGAGCAGTGACGACAACGCGTCAGTCGAGTAGGGACCTGGCATTCTCCCCATCGCGGAGATGACGACGACGGGCCGGCTGCCGCGCGCAAGCGCCGTTACCACCCGCGCGACGGCCAACTCGCGCAGCGAATCGTCGGCAAGAGAAGATCCCCCGAACTTCATGACTACGATTCCAGTCCGGGACTGGGGGGCGATCGCGTCAACGCTCATGGGTTGCGGCTCAGCTCTGCGGGCGGCGCCGATGCGTGCGTGGATGCGTGTGGCAGGCCGAGCATCGCCTCGGCGATCTGAACCGCATTGGTGGCAGCGCCCTTGCGAAGGTTATCGCAAGCGACCCAGGCGAGAAAGGCTCCCGGGTGCGCGAGATCCGCGCGCAGCCGCCCAACGCTCACGTCGTCGCGGCCGGCCACCTGTGCGGGCGACTCATAACCGCAACCGTCCAGGAACCGAATGCCCGGTGCTCGAGCGAGGACGCTCGCAAGGTCTTCTCGTGAGACTTTGGCCTCGGTCTGAAAGGCCACCGCTTCAGCGTGTCCGACCGCTACTGGGACCCGCACGGAGGTCGCCGAAACCCGCAGATCCGCTTGTCCGAGGATCTTCCGCAACTCTGCGGCGATCTTGCGCTCTTCTTCTGCATGGCCTTCTCCATCGAACGTACCGTTCTCGGGAAAGACGTTCCCCGCGATTTGCCGCGGGAAGGCTCCGGCCGGCGGCGCTCCCGCAAGTTCACGGTGAAAACCATCAAGCGCGTGCCTGCCCGCGCCGGACACGCTTTGGTAGGTCGACACGCTGACCCACTGCAAGCCGAACGCTCGACGGATGGGCGCAAGCAGCACCGCGAGCGGTATGGTCGCGCAATTCGGATTGGCGATCAGCGTGTGACCGCGCGCCGACGCGATGTTGACCTCCGGAACCACCAATGGCACGCCTGCGTCCGAACGGAAGGCGGCCGACTTGTCGATCACAAGCGTGCCGCGGGCAGCCATGTCCGGTGCGAAGCGGCTGCTGAGCGGCTCGCCGGCTGCGAAAAACGCAATGTCCGTGCGCCGAGCGGCTCCATCCTCGCCCCGGCCGGTCACTGCTTGCCCGATATCGCTATCTAAAGGAAGCACCTGAACCGGTCCGCCGAAGGCCGCGATCTGCTCGCCGGCCGACCGGGGGCTCGCGAAGAGTTGCAGATGCCCGACTGGAAAGCTGCGTTCTCCGAGGATGCGCACGAGCGTCCGTCCGACGAGACCGGTCGCTCCAATGACCGCGACGCGCAGCCCACTCGAGGATGCGCGGCAGGTCACAGCAGCTGCTCCAATCCGACGACGAGATGCCTGAGCTTGGGGGCTGCGTGTACCGCCTTCAACACGCCGTCCACAAAAGCGCGTCGCGACGTGGCGCGATGGCGGATGACGAGCGTCTCGCTTTCGTTCGCCAAACGGACCTCTTGTTCGGCGATCACCCCCGGCATGCGCACGCTGTGGATGTGAATGCCGTTGACGTCGAGTCCTCTGGCCGCAACCGCTGCTTCTTGGGGGGCGCCCTCGGAGCGACCGAATGGACGAACCGATGCCATGCGTTGCGCGGTGGCGCTGGCAGTGCCGGACGGCGCGTCCTTTTTCGCTTCGTGATGGCTCTCGATGATCTCGGCCGATTCGAAATAGCGCGCCGCCGTCTGCGCGAACTGCATCATCAGCACCGCGCCGATCGAGAAGTTGGGCGCAAACACGCCCCCGACATTCGCTCGTCTGCACGCCGTGCGCAGCTCCTCGACGTCTTCGGCTTGATAGCCGGACGTGCCGATGACGGGCCGGATGCCCGCGGCGATCGCCTGCAGCGCTATCGCTTTGGAATCGGGGAATACGGTGAAATCCACCAGCACCGCCGGCGACGTTTTCGCCAAATGACGTACGTCTGAGTATTCGCCTTTGGCCGGCCGAGCGCCGGTGCGGACCAGGCGGCCCACCAGCTCAAGGGCCGGGTCCTCGGCAAGCGCTTGCGCCACGACTTTGCCCGTCTTGCCGTTTGCACCCGCGACGGCCACTCGCAGCGCAGACTCGGCGTCAGCCATTCAACGAAGCGTTTGCTCTGTCGAGCTTTTCCAATTTCGCATAGTTGAGCATGATGCTCTTGCGGCCGGCCTGTTCGAAATCGATCGTCACGAATGCGTCACCGCCCGCGCCGCGCATGTCGGCGACGGTGCCACGGCCGAATTTCTGGTGAACGACGACATCGCCCACGCTTACGTCCAGTGGTTCGCGCTCCAACGGGGCCGGCAACGCGACGTCCTGCCAGCTGCTGCCGGTGGATCCCACCGTGGGCAGAGGCGGTGCATTGAGATACTCAAGCCCGGACATCTCGCCGAAGAAGCGCGACGGCGGGTGCATGTAGGCGCTGCCATAGGTCATGCGCCTGCGCGCGAACGTCAAGTAGAGGTCGTCCATCGCGCGCGTCATGCCGACATAGCAGAGGCGGCGTTCCTCTTCGACCTCGGATGGGTCGAGCAACGCGCGGTTGTGCGGAAAGGTGCCCTCTTCCAGCCCGCACAGCACGACCACGGGAAACTCCAGCCCCTTGGCCATGTGCAGCGTCATCAACGTGACCGCCGACGCGCTCTCGTCCATGGCATCGAGATCCGAGACGAGCGAAATGGTGGCGAGAAACCCGAGGAGGTCGGGGCCCTCGCGCTCTTCGTAGTCGCGCGCCACGCCGATGAGCTCTTGCAGGTTCTCGATGCGGCTCAGCGACTCCGGAGTGTTGTCCGCCTGCAGCTCGCGCACGTAGCCCGTTTCTTCCAAGACGCTCACCAAGAGCGCCGACGGGCCGCGTTCCTCGCCCACTCGTGCGAACTGCTCGATGTCGCGCAGGAAGGCTGCGATATCACGCGCCCGCTTGGGGGCGGCGGTGCGCACCACATCCTCATTTGCCAGCGCTTGCGCGAACGTCATGCCTCGGCGCGCACCTTCGTCAGCGATCGCGTTGAGGGTCGATTGGCCGATGCCGCGCCGCGGCGCGTTGATGATGCGCCTGAGGCTGATGCCGTCGTCGCGGTTGGCGATGTAGCGCAGGTACGAGAGCGCATCCTTGACTTCCAAACGCGCGTAGAAGCCCACGCCGCCGACGATCCGGTACGGCATGCCTTCGCTGAGCATCGCCTCTTCCACGGCCCGTGACTGCGCGTTGGTGCGATAGAGCACCGCGAAGTCGTTGAAGCTGCGCCCCTCATCGCGGATTCCGCGGCGGACCAACTCGATGATGAAACGCGCCTCTTCGCGGTCCGTTGCCGCCGCATAGACGTAGACCGGTTTGCCGCCCTCACGCCGCGTCCACAACTTCTTGTCGTGGCGCTGCGTGTTATGAGCCACGAGCGCGTTGGCCGCGTTGAGCACGTGAGCGGTCGAGCGATAGTTGCGTTGCAGCCGAAACGTCTGTGCCCCGGCGAAATCCCGTTCGAAGCGCAGGATGATGCGGTGGTCGGCTCCCCGGAAGCTGTAGATCGACTGGTCGTCGTCGCCCACCACGCAGAGGTTGCCCGACCCTCGCGAGAGCGCGCGCACCATGCGGTACTGCGCTTCGTTCACGTCCTGGTACTCATCCACCAGCACGTAGCGGAAGCGCTGGGAGTAGTTGCGAGCCGTCTCATCGCCGCGCTCGAGCAGCGCCAACGCCTTCATGATGAGATCGTCGAAATCCAAAGCATTTGCCTGGGTCAGGCGCCGCTCATAGCGGGCATAGACGGCTGCGACCGTCTTCGACAGCTGGCCCTCTGCGCTGTCCGAGAACGCGTCGGCGCTAAGACAACGCTCTTTCGCCCGGCTGATCTGGGCCAGCATGCTGCCCGGCGGAAAGTGCCTATCGTCGAGATTCAGCTCGCGGAGGATCTCTTTGATCAACGCGCGCTGGTCGGTTTCATCGTAGATGACGAAGTTGGGGCCGACGCCGACGCTCGAGCCGTCGCGCCGCAAGATGCGCACCCCTATCGAATGAAAGGTGCCGACCCATAGGCCATGCGCATTGTTGCCTACCAGTTGCGCGAGCCTGCTCTTCAATTCGCCGGCGGCCTTGTTCGTGAATGTCACCGCCAAGATGCGATGCGCAGGCGCCCGTCCGGAGGCGAGCAGGTGCGCGACCCGGTGCGTCAGCACGCGCGTTTTTCCGCTGCCCGCTCCCGCGAAGATGAGGACCGCGCCTTCAGTCGCGGAAGCGGCTGCCTGCTGTTCCTCGTTGAGCGATTCGAGCGGGTCCATCGCATGCCCGTTCGGTCATCGCGCGAAGGCGGCCTTCGCTTCGGCCGCTGCTAAGCGGCCTCGCGCAGCTCGATCGGTTGCGCGGCGACTTCCAAAAGCTCCGCACGCCTCACGATTTGAAGAATGAGAGAAACGCCGATGGCATGACGGCCCAAGACGACATGCAGATCATCCGGCGACACGATCGGCTGCTCTGAGGCCTTGACGATGAGATCCCCCGCAATCAGTCCTGCCTTCGCCGCCGCGCTGTCGGCTTGCACGTCTGTCACCAGGGCGCCGCTCTTCGCGCTGATCCCAAGGCGGTCGGCGACTCGCGGCGGGATGCCGCTCATCTGCAGGATGACGCCGAGATACGCGCGTCTCACGAAGCCCGCGTTGATCAGCTGCGCCGCCACCCACTTGGCGGTGTTCGAGGGTATGGCGAAACAGATGCCTTGCGAGCCCGCGATGATCGCCGTGTTCACGCCGACCACGCCGCCTGCGAAGTCGACCAGTGGTCCGCCGGAGTTGCCGGGGTTCAAGGCCGCGTCGGTTTGGATGACGCCTTCAATCGTTCGTCCGGTATCGGAGCGAAGGGTGCGCCCGAGCGCGCTCACGACCCCCGCCGTTACGGTGGCTTGAAAACCCAGTGGGTTGCCTATGGCGACCACCAGTTGGCCGACGCGCACTTTGGAAGAGTCCATGAGCTCGCCCCGAGCCAGCCCGCCTTCCGGCACCCGCAACACCGCCAAGTCGCTGTGAGGATCGTCTCCGATGACCGATGCCGGCATGACTCGGCCGTCTTGGAAGCGGACGTCGATGCGTCCGGCTCGTCGCACGACGTGACTGTTGGTCAGGATAAAACCGTCAGGCGTGATCACAAGCCCGCTGCCGCCGCCTTCCAGCTCCGGGATGCCGCGCTGCTGCATCGCGCGCGAGGCAGGCCGATGAGCGGAAACGCTCACCACCGCAGCTCCGACGCGCTCGACCGCGCCGACGACGGCTTGGGAATACGCGTCGAGGGCTTGGCGCTCTATGTCTTGCATCATGATGGGTGTCTTGGTTCCTAATCGATCAAATCGAGATTGCGCTGCGGACGTGGCCCAGGTGTGGGCTCATGCACGTTCCGCAGCAACGTGGCGGAAAGCGCCGGCGATGGCGATATGCGCATGCACGTATGACAGCGTGCTCTCCGCGCCCATATTCGGATTGACGCCGCCGCGTCTCAACCCGTCGCGGCAGCCTCCTTGCGCGACCTCAGCGACGACGAGCCCTTCAGAGTTGAGCCCGAGAAACCAGCCAAACGCTTCCAGCGCCTTGGTGCGATACGCGGCGTCTCCGGTCAGCCGCGCTGCCGCAAGCCACGCGTCCACCATGCCGCACGCCTCGATCGGCTGCTGATCGTACACGGCGCGCCGGCCGCCTCGCACGTACCAACCTTCGTTCCCAATGGGCAAGAACATATCGCGCTCGTGGGTCACCGAGGCGAGGAACCGCAGGGCTTGCATGCCGAGATTGGATGCGCACGCATCTGCGGTCACTGTGGCAGCGCGTATCAGCGCTTCTGCCGGCCGGGCGTTTCCCCATGTCAGCTGCGGCTCCCACCACTGCCAGTGGGGAGCGGCGTTCTCTTGGAACTCAAGCGCCAGCCGGCTGCATTGCCGGCGCAACGCCGACAGTGCAGAGGCTTGCAAACCGGCGTCGCAATCATCGCCGGCGGGGGGGAAAAGCGCTCCCTTGTGCGGATCCGCTGCCGCCGCCAGCCCGAGGACCGCGTAGGAGCGCGGTCGCAGCCAGCGCATTCCGTCCACGTGTTTCAGCGCTGCACCGAGAAGCCCACGCGACCGTTCTCGCCACTCCGCTACCGGCGCGCATCGCGACGCGACACCACAAGCCCAGACCGCGCGCCCGAAGCAGTCTTCAGAGCCGATGTCGTCGGTGAATGCTCCTTGCTCGTCCATCAGATTATGGAAGAGCCCATCGCCGCGCTGGCTGAGTTCCAGAAATTTCAGCGCGGCCTCTCCGACGATTCGAGCATCCTGCGATCCAGGGCGCAAGTGCAAGGCGAGCGCGCTTGCGAGAAACGCGCGCGCATTGTCATCGACGCAATAGCCGAACGACAAGTCGGGTTTCTCCCCAATCGCGAATTGCACCATGCCAAAGCGGTCGAGCATCGCACGACAGTGGGAGAAGGACGGCGCTTGCGCCTTGAGCGCGGAACTCAGAGCCACAGCGCCAGCCGCCGACCCGTCGGCTGATGAAGCGCCGGCGCGCCGGTGTCGAGAGGTGTTCAAACGAGTCTTACTTGCTGCTGGAAGTCTCGCTCAACGAGGCCGCAAGTGAGGATGTCTGCCGTTGGAGCGCTTCGCCCCAGAGCTTTGAGGCGGCGCTTTCCAGAGTGCTCAGTTGATGGGCGCGCGCAGTCTCCCGGCGCAACATCGCATCGCAGAACACGTCTTCGTAGGCGCGCGCGACCTTCGGCCAGCTCATGCTGCGCCCGTAACGGTAGGCCGCTGTCTCGAGCGAAGCGCGCGCGTGGGCATCGCCCAGGACGGCATTGACCGCGGACGATAGGCTGCGAGCGTCTCTGAAAGGCACGGTGATGCCGCGGCCGTCTGCCAGCAGCTCTTTGGCATAGATCGATTCGGTTGCGATGACCACCCGGCCGCACGCGACGGCGTAGGACAGCGTGCCGCTCACGATCTGATCGGGATCAAGGGAGGGCGAGAGGTAGATGTCGGTGGCTTCGAGATAGCCGACGACCTCGTCGTCCTGCATGTAGTGATCTTGGAAGGTGACCCGCTCGCGCAAGCCCAGTTCGTCGACACGGTCGAGCAGCGATTGGCGGTAGCTTTCTCCTTCGTGCTTGCGCACCTCGGGGTGGGTTTCGCCCAGCAGCAAATAGTGAGCGTCGGGGTGACGGCGGAAGATCTCCGGCAACGCCTCGATGACGTATTCGATTCCTTTGCCTCTGCTCAGCAGACCGAAGGTCGCGAGCACGGTCTTGTTCTCCAATCCGAGCCGCCGTTTGAAATGGTGACTGCGGCGCAACGGCACGTCAGGCACTCCGTGCAACACCACTTCGACCTTGCGCGAGTCGATGCCGTAGCGCTCTTCCAAGATACGCCGGCCGGCGTATGCCAGGACGATGACGGCGTCGCTTCGGTTGCACAACTCGCGAGTGACGAAACGCATACGCGCGTCCGGATTCGGCAGCGTGGTATGCATCGTGAGGATCACGGGTTTACGGAGTTCGCCCAGAAAGTCGAGTAAATAGTCGCCGCGGTCGCCACCGAAAAGCCCGTACTCGTGCTGGATGTTGATCACGTGCGCAGGATGTTCGTTCGCGAGGCGGGCCGCCTTCAGGTACGATTGGCGATCATCGCGACAGATCTCGCCGCATACGAAAGGAGCATAGCGGTACGATTTCCCTGGATCGTTGATCGCGATGACATCGCTGCGGGCGCTGTCTAGACCATCATAAGCCGCGCGGATGTCCTCGGTGAAGGTCGCGATGCCGCACTCCCGGGGCGGATAGGAACCCACAAATAGAACGTCCGGCTGACGCACCGAACCGAGGTTAGCGCGAAAGAGAAGCTTAGAGAGCGTTGCTCCTTGCATGTATCTGATGTACCTGTCTTACTGAAGTTAGGCGGAGGCGTTCTTCAAGCTCAAGCCGCTGAGGCTTGGCGTTGGGCCTTTTGTTGCATTATACCACAGCCAAGCGAGTTACCAAACTGCCTACATCTTAGGGACAGCGTTCCAACTTTGGTACGTTCGTGTCCCCACTTCGACGCGCCGGGTCGTCAGTCAGGCTCCGATTCTCTCTCCCCGCCCCACAACAGAACCCGGATGAACGGTGGCTCCGGGGTCCACGGCTACGTCGAGGCCCAAAATCGCGTCCCGCACCGACGCTCCGCAACCCACTCGGCAATTCGGCCAGAGAATGCTGGCTGAAATCGTGGCATCGCGTCCGATTCGACATCCGTCATAGAGCACGCTGTAAGGCTCGATTTTTGCGCCTTGCTCGATTTCCACGTCGTTGCCCAAGTAAATCGGACCAGTGGCTGAGACGTCGGCGCTTGCGGCCGACCCGTCGGAACTCCAGACCTTCTTGCGGATCTCGCGGCCCAACGGACGTTCGAACGTTCCGTCGAGGATGTCGCGGTGCGCCTGCATATACGTCTGCGGACGACCCACGTCGATCCAATAGTCCCGGGTCGAGACGGCGTAGACGCGATCCGTCTCGGCGATGAGCCTGGGAAACGTCTCGCGCTCGATGGACACCCGCTGATCGGATGGGATGGCGTCGAGCGCTTCAGGCTCGAGCACGTACGTGCCGGCGTTGATGTCGCAGGCCGTGGTCTCGTTCGGTTTGGGCTTTTCGATGAACCGGCAGATCTTGCCGTCTTCATTCGTTTCGACGACGCCGAACTGGCTCGGATCTTCCACCCTGCGCGTGTGAATCGTCGCGATCGCGGCGTGCGCGCGGTGCGCGTCTCGCAAACCCACCAGGTCCACGCCTGTCAGGATGTCGCCGTTGCACACGTAGAACGTGCCCGTCAGTTTGTCGGCGGCGTTCTTCACCGCGCCGGCAGTGCCGAGCGGTTCCTCTTCAAACGCGTAGTGCAGCCGCACGCCGTGTTCGCTGCCGTCGCCGAAGTGGGCCTCGATCGCTTCCGGGAGATAACAACAAGAGAGGATGACTTCGTCGACCCCGGCGGCGCGCAGGCGCTCGATGATCCAGCCGATGAAAGGCCGGCCGAGCAACGGCGCCATCGGCTTAGGGATGGCATAGGTCAAAGGCCGCAAGCGTGTGCCCTCACCACCGACCAAGACGACTGCTTGCATGGCGCAAGGGATTCGGATGGCGGGCGCTCACGCCATTCTTTTATGAGGAGCCATCGTCTTCGGGGCGCGCGCTGCAAACTATTTCAGCCGACAAGCAAAAGATACAGGCCTCCTGTGAAAGCCGGTCGAGTCGGACGCGCAGCGTGGTAGCCCCAAGGGAATTCGAATCCCTGTCTCCGCCTTGAGAGGGCGGCGTCCTAGGCCTCTAGACGATGGGGCCGCGCAGCCATGCGTGCAAGAAATCGATTGAGACTTGCAGCCGGCGATCTGAGGACTGGCTGCCAGGGAAGGATTCGAACCCTCACACGCAGGTTCAGAGCCTGCTGTCCTACCATTAGACGACCTGGCAATTCGACGCTCGAACTGCGGTGAGCCGCAGCGCGCCTTCCTTAGACGCCGCGGGTCGCCATCCCTGATGCGCCGAAGCGGCCGCCGTGGCGACAGACGACGCGACGCTCGAGCTGCTGATCCGCGCGGCGTATTCGGACAAAGGCCGCCTCCATGATCCGTCGGTCGCCTCTGCGGTCGAGGAAGTCATCGCGGCGCTGGACAGCGGTGACAAACGCGTCGCCCAGTGCGAGGCTGGCACCTGGATCGTGCATGATTGGATCCAGCAGGCCATTTTGCTCTACTTCTCCCTGCATGACGCAGCCGCAAGCGAAGCCGGCCCCATGAGCTTTTGGGATAAGATACCCATGAAGAGGAGCTGGCGCCACAGCGGCGTGCGCGTCGTGCCACCGGGTGTCGCTCGCTACGGCAGTTATCTGGCGCCCGGCGTCGTCCTTATGCCGGCGTTCGTCAACATCGGCGCGCGCGTGGGCGAAGGGACCATGATCGATACGTGGGCGACCGTGGGCAGCTGCGCGCAGATCGGAGCGGGTGTACACCTCTCCGGCGGTGTCGGCATCGGCGGCGTCTTGGAGCCGCCGAGCGCACGGCCCGTCATCGTCGAGGACGGAGCGTTCGTGGGCTCACGCTGCGTCATCGTGGAAGGCGTCATCGTGGAACGCGATGCCGTGCTTGCGGCCGGCGTCGTGCTGACCGCTTCCACCCCCATCGTCGACGTCACGCAAACGAAGGCACGCACCCAGCGGGGCAGAGTGCCGGCGCACGCGGTGGTGATTCCCGGCGTGCAGCCCAAGGAGTATCCGGCCGGCACCTATCAGACGCCGTGCGCGCTCGTCATCGGCCAGCGGTCTGAATCGACGGATCGCAAGACGTCGCTCAACGCTGCGCTGCACGAGCACGGCCTCAGCGTCTAAGACGGCCGTTCGCATGAACTCGAAGATCGCTTCGCTCCCGCCGTCACCGATTCGCTTGATGCACGATCGCAAGCGATCGTCGTCGATCGACTTGGGCCTCGGCCAGCCGACGTTGCTGCCCGACCCCGCTCCTTTCGATGCGGCGAACGAATGGGTCCGTGTGCACGGCTGCCCGTACGCGCCCAACGCGGGCTTGCCGGAATTGCGCGAGAACATCGCGAGCATTTACGGCGGACCCTTTTGCGGCAGCCGCGAAAACGTCTGCGTCACCTCGGGGTCGCAAGAAGCGATCTACCTGACCATCAAGACGCTGCTCGAACCCGGTCGGGATGAAGTGCTCATCACCGACCCGGGTTATCTCTCGTATCAGCGCTGCTGCGACATCGAGGGTGTGAACTGCCGCAGCGTGCGTCTGTCCCCCGAGGACGGCTTTTCGGTGAAGGCGGACGATCTGCTGGCGGCGCTCACGCCCGCCACGCGAATGATCATGTTGGGTTCGCCTGCCAATCCCACCGGAAGCGTGATCGCTGAACCGGAGATGCAGCGCCTGTCGGGCGCTCTGCTTCAGCGCGCCGGACCTCCTGTGTTCGTGGCCGTCGACGAAGTCTACCGGGAGCTTTCGTTCCAGCCGGGCGCGTACCGGTCGCTGCTCGAGCTGTATCCTCATACGCTGGCCTTTCAAAGCCTTTCGAAATCGTGCGCGCTCACCGGACTGCGAGTTGGGTTCTTGATCGGCCCACCGGATGCGGTCGCCGCCGTCACCCGCACGCACGCGCTGCTCATGCTGGCGGTCAACACGCATGCGCAGGAGGTCGCGCTTGCGATCACTCGGGAGCCCGAACGGTTGAGCGCGCATCATGGTTGGTACCGCCGGCAGCTCGATCTGCTGCACACGCTCGCGCGAGACCATCAGCTGCAGATCGTGGATCCACAAGGAGCGTTCTTTTGCATGCTGCGGCTGCCGGATCGGTTTGCATCGTCCGAGCTGGCTGCCGAGGAGCTGCTGGAGAGCCATGACGTCGTGACGGTGCCCGGCAGCGTGTTCGGAAGTTGCGGGGAAGGCTTCTTGCGCATCACCTGGGCGGCGCACCCTGCCGATCTGACCGAAGGCTTTCAGCGCATCGCGCGATTCTTCGCACGCGCGTGAGGAGTGGTGCTTCGTTTTTTCGATGACCTGGCTCGTTCCGCGGCTTCCTGTCTTGATCGCTGCTCTTTGCTTGGCCGGACTTTACGTGTCCATACACATGCTGGCCAAGCAGCGGGCCGCACAGCGCGGCGAACTGACGGAACCAAGCGTCGTGCAGACGCCGAGAGCGCGCGTCGCCGGCTTTTCGAACGCCTTGTTCGGGATCGCCTACTACAGCCTTATGCTGGTCGCAGCCGCGCTGCTGCAGGCCCCCCTTGTCGCCGCCGCCGCGCTGGCCGCGGCCTGTCTCGCGGCTGCCTTTTCTTTGTACTTAGCGTACAGCTTGCTCTTCGTCACGCGCATGAGCTGTGCATATTGCTGGACGGGCCACGTCATCAACTGGCTGCTGTTGGCGGCTCTGATCGTTCGCCGGGCTGCGCTCTAGGCTGACGATCAGCCCCGCATGCCGCGCGCGAACAGGTCGTCGACCAACGAGAACATCGGCTCGTCACGCGTGAGGAGGTCGAGCCGCGTCAGCGGCAGCCAGCTCGAGCGGTCGTCATTCACCTCGACATAGGCGCGCAGGCACTCCGCGAAGTATTCGTCCAGCCCGCTCGCAGCGTACGCGTTGACGAAGCCGGTCGCCGTCGCGAAGCGATGCCGCACCGCTTCGTCCTCGAAGGAGTGATACGAACGGCGCTTCTTGGCCAGCACGGCATCGAGCGCATGCCCGAATTCGTGCGCAGCGGTCATCCGCAGCGCCTTGCTGCGCAGCAGCAAGAGCCGTTCTTCCAGCACAAACAGACCTGCCGGCGGCGCGGGCCAGCCATCGATGTCCGGCACCAGGCTTGAGACGCATGGCGAGAATTCGGTGAAGCGCCGGCCCGCGGGCACGATGGCGATGCGCACTCCGCCGTTCACCGCCCGCTGCAGCGCTCGTTCACCGAAAGGCGCAAGCGCGCTGACCAACGCCTGCGGCGCAGGGCGGCCGAGCATCTCGCTTACGGCCCTTCGAGCGGCCGGCGCGGGCGCAGCGCGCGCCTTCGATGGCACGGCGCCGAACGGCTCCGACAAAAGCGCAACGTCCGAGCTGCGATACGCTCGCAGCAGCGGATTCTGAAGCCTGCGCAGTCCGCCGACCAGCCTTTCGAGCCGCTCGGGCGCGATGTTGGTGGCTGCGGCGGCTTTGCGCCGGCGCATGAGTCGAAGTCTGACTGACGAGAGCGCGGCTCGGGATTCTGCTTCGTCGCAGCGCTCCAATCGTGAGGTGTCCGGAGGATCGGTCAAGCTTACGAGGACAGCGCGATAGGCCGGCACCGGCAAACTGTGGGCCAGCGCCGTGAACGCATCGCGTCCGGCGCAAGGCCAATGTGCGGATCGGCTCCCTAGTTGACGAGCGTTTGAGCGGGGACGAACACGATGCCCGCCGCTTGGATCTTGGGGATGAGCGAGGCCAGCGCCGCAGCCGTCGATTCGTTGGGGTGGCCGATCGCGATCGCGGTGCCCTTCTTGAGCGCGACGTCTCCAGCAGCGGTAAGCTGCCGCTCGACGTACGGCAGATCGGTGAAATTGTCCAAGAAGACATCCCGCGCTGCGGTGGGCACCCCCATGTCGCGTGCCAGTGATTCCCCAACCGTCGTCTGGCTCGTCATCGAATCGATGAAGAAAAGCCGGTGTTGACGGAAGACGCCCAGCACGTCGCGCATGACCCGGGGGTCGCTGGTCGCTTTGCTCCCCATGTGGTTGTTGGCGCCCGGCATGCCGGGCAGCGATTCGATGTCGCTCTCCACCTGGGCTTTCACTTGATCGTCGTCCATCGCGGTCGTGATGACGCCCGGGCCGGGATGAGCCTGCGTTGATTCGGGCTCCATCGGAAGGTGCAGCATCACAGACTTGCCGGCGGCAACGGCTTCCTCGGCAATTTCCTGGCCGTGAGGCGTCTTGGGCAAGATGGACAGCGTGATCGGGATTGGGAGGGCGAGGAAGCGCCGGTCGCGTTCCAGGTTGTAACCGCAGTCGTCGATGATGACGGCGAGGCGAGGCGCGGACTTGATCGGCGAAGCACTCGATTCCGGCGCGGCGCTTCCCGCCGGTGAAGGTGTGCCCGTAGGAACGGCGGCCGGCTGAGGCGGCGTCTCAAGCACGGAAGGTGCAGGCGTGCGAGCGGCAGTGGCAACTCGTTTGTGGTGGCGCGTGGCCGTCAGGTAGCCTTGCATCTGCCGGTTGACCGCCACGATCCCGAAGACGATCAGAGCGATGAAAGCGCCGGCGGCGACCAGCGGGAACGCGCCGCCCGGCGTGCGGATCTGTTTGCGCGACGCGCGGCGTCGCGACCGGCCGGGCATGACTCAGCCCTTCGCAAGGACGAGGCGCGACCCTGTCCGCGCCGTCTTCAGGGCGACGGTGTAGGCGAGGGCGCGGCGGGATTCAGCCCGTTGGGCAATCGCAAGTCTTTGAGCGCGTGCACGACGATGTCGAGCCGTTTTTCTGCGAGCAGTCCGCCTTGAGGATCGAGGACTTTGACCATCACATACTTGGCTCCACTCAGTGCTACGAGCGCACCGTTGATAGGTATCGTGAAATCTCTGTTGACCACGAATCCGAACGGTGAGGCCGGCATGTTCTGATCCACCGCCTCTGTTTGGCTCGCGATCTGCGAATCCGACGAGCTGAACGCTGCGAATTGCACGGACGAGATCGGGACTTTTCCGAATCCTTTGGCGACGACATGCGCGTGCACGGTCGCTTGCGTATCCATGAGACCGATGATCAGCGGATTGGGCTGCAGGTCGAGGCTCAGCGAGTGATCGTTGCAGCCGGCTGCCAGCAGGCACGCAGCGGCCAACAGGGCGCGGTGGAGTGGGCGCATGGTAGTGTATCCTTGTTATGGTGAGGTCGCGCCGGCGGGATTCGCGGGCGCTGGTACGACGTGCGGCGTGATGGCGATGACGAGGTTCGTGTTCTGCCGCGTCTCAGTGTAAAAACGAAACAGCGCGCCCACAAGTGGCAGGTCGCCCAAAATCGGTATCTTCTGCAAGTTGCGAATGTCCCGCTGCTGCAGCAAGCCTCCGATCACGAGCGTCTGGCCCTCCAACAGATTCACTTTGGTCTGCGCCTGCCTTGTGGAGATCTGGGGGTCGTTGCTCGAGGTGAAGCCGGTCACCGAAGACACTTGAGAATAGACATTCGCGTCAACTCCGTTCGGCGTCGTCACGCGCGGCAGTATCTGCAGGTTCACGCCGACGTTGATGTACTCGACCTGACTGGACACGGCACCGACTCCGCCCACTCCCACCGGCGTCGTCACTCGGATGGGCAGCGAGTCACCGGTCAAGATCGAGGCGGGCACGCCGTCTTGCGTCAAGATCTTGGGCGATGCGAGCACGCGCGCGTGGCCTTGGCTCACCAAGAGAAAGATGTTGCTCTGCAGCGCAAGCGAACCCGCCACGGCGCCCGTCGGCACGTTGTTGACGATCTGCGACTGGGTGTTGAACACGCGCGTCAGCGGCGTGTTCTCGGCCTGATTGTAGTCCAGACCGAGCTGCTTCGCGCCGCTCTCGGTGACTTCGATGACTTGCGTGTCCAAAAGCACCGAGGCGACCGGGATGTCCAAGCTGGCGATGAGCGACTGCGCCTGAGCGATCTGATCAGGCGTGCCCGTGATGAGCACCGCATTAAGCCGGCGGTCGATCGCGATGCTGTCGCTCACGCGCTGCCCCAGCGGCTGCTGCTCGCCGAACGATTGGCCGAACGTGGGCTGTTGATATTGACCGAACTGCTGGAAGGGCTGGACGGTTTGCCCGAATGTTCCTTGATTCAGTCCCTGATTGATGCCGTTGTTGAAGCCCTGCAAGCCTTGCGATCCTAACTGGCTTGGCTGCGGATTGAAAACCGTTCCGGGCGCGACGCTCCCGTTGCCCGTGAGAACGCCCACGATCTCTGAGACGTCCGCGTATCTCAGGCGCACGATCTTCGTCTGGGTCTGCGCTGCATTGACGGCCGGCGGCTGCTGCTGGTAGGGATTGGCGAAGGGCGTCGCCGCTTCGTTGGCGGCCGGCGGCACGTCCACAAGGATCAAACCGTTCGCGCTGCCGTTGAGGACTCTGGGCCGAACAGCCGACGACATTGCCACCGTAACCGTCAACGCATTCCCCAGCTGCGCGACGCTCACCAGTTGAATGGGACCCAAGTTGACGGGAATGGAGCTCGGCACGGTCGGCGCCGCCACCGATCCGAGGAACTGCATCACGAAATTCGTCGTCGCCGTATTGCTGGCGGTTCGTACCGCCGGGGTGCCGCTGAACTGCAGCAAAATGCGGACGTGGCGGTTAGGCAGTTGCTGCGACTGCACGTATTGCAAGACCGGGACCGCCGCGATCATGCGGCGCGTTACGGCGCCCGCGCCCGTACGCATCGTCAAAGCGGCCGCGATGCAGAACAGCGCCGCGAGCCACACGTTTGCGCGGCGTCCGCCGCTGCAAGCCGCCTGACTTCGATGCTGCAAGCCGGCACTCAAGCCCAAGAAAGGTCCCCCGTGGTCGTCTGTGAACGGTTCGCGCAGGCCGCGGACGCGGCCTGTGAGGCGCCGCTGTGCACGTTCACGTGCTCGGAACCGCTTTCGCCTGCGCGCTGAATATCCACAAAAAGTTCAACATGAGAAGATTGGCGACCACGCTCGATCCGCCGTAGGACACGAACGGCAACGTGATGCCCGTCAGGGGCAAGAGACCGATCACGCCTGCCACGATGACGGCGACTTGCACTCCCAGCGTCGCTGCAAATCCCGTCGCGAGCAGCGCCGTGAATGCGTCGCGCGAGAAAAAGGCGACGCGCATCCCGCGGATGACCAGTGCGCCGTATAGTGCCAACAGCGCAAGGCCGCCCGCCAAGCCGAATTCTTCTGCAACGGCGGCGAACGGATAATCGGTCGCCGCATCCGGCACGAATCCCGGGTGCCCGAGGTGGTAGCCGGTCCCCAGCAGCCCGCCGGCGGCCATGGAAAAGTATGCCTGCTCGGCCTGATAAGCGCGCCCCAGAGGATCGCTCCAAGGATCCAGCCACAGTGCGATGCGCGCTTGGACGTAGGGGAAGTTCTGCGCCGCGATCCACGCACCGATGATGAAGACGAGCGCGGAGACGATGACCAGATCGAGGCGGCGGGAACCGACATAGAGCATCACAAGGAAGATTCCTAAGAAAAGCGCTGCCATGCCGACGTCGCGCTGCAGCACGAGGCTGAGGATCGAGATGCCCCACACGAGCAGCAGGGGGAACAGCAACCGCAGGTTGGCGAGGAGCGATGACGAGCGCAGCGCTGCCAGCGTCTCGCCGTTCTTGGAAAGATAGGCGGCCATGAAAAAGACCATGAAGAGCTTGACCGCTTCGACCGGCTGAGCGGTCAGCGGCCCGAACTTGAACCATAAGCGCGCACCGTTGACCTCATGGCCGAAAAACCTGAGCAGCACGAACAGCGCGACGGACACCAGCACCCAGAAGTATGTCACGTTGGCCAGGCGCCGGTACTGCAGGAACAACCGCTGGCCGATGACGACGATGGCCAGACCCACAAGCATCGAGAGCACCTGGTGAACACCCAAGTATACGTCCAAGCGAGTGATCACGAGGATGCCGAGCGCGCATAGAGCGGCGACGATGGGGAGCAGCATCGGATCGGCGTCCGCCGAAAGCCGCACGCTCGCGTTCCAAGCGATGAAGCCTATCGCCACAAGCCCGAGCAGCCACCAAGGGAACGGGCCGTTCTGCGGCAGCAGCAGCGCTAAGCAAACGGACGCCACGGCCAGCACGCTCAACAACGGTATGGAAATTCTCGGGCGGGCGCCCGAGCTTGTCAGTGTCGCGCTTTCGCTTGCCATTGGGAGACGATCCGCGCTGCCGACGCCGGCGACAGGACCGTCATTCCTTGATGCAACTCCTCGCGCACACTGACTGGGAGCGATCCATCCGTGATCGCGAACGTCGTGCGTGCGATGTGCAGCGGCACGCCGAAGACCGTCGCGGGAGAACCTGAGTAGAGCGTCACTCTGCCGGCGCCGTCCGTCGCGAGATACAGCTTCGTATCGGCTGTCCACATCAATGAGATGATGAACGCGATCGCGCCGATGAGCAGCGCCAGGGGCGCATTGGCGAGATGCGGTCTGGGCCGGGAGGGCTCGCGTGGCACGACCGGCGGCGCGCCGTGTTCGGACGCGTCGCGAGCGAGCAGGACGGTCGCGTTGTCCACGCTGCCGGCAGAACGCGCCAGCGCAACAATGCGATCGGTGACCCACTCCGCCCGCTGGTCGCGGCAGCGCACGACTTGCTCTAAGTCGGAGAAGGACAGCGCGCGGTACACGCCGTCAGTGCAGAACACGAGCGCATCGTGCGCATGCAACGTGTAGTGCGTAATTTTGGGGACGACACTTTCGTCGTCCAGCCCGAGCGCTCGCGTCAAGAGCGGACGGGCGCCGCGTCCGCCGGATCGCTGCATGCCTCCGCGGCTGACCACGAGGTCGGGAACGATCGCTTCGTCGGTCGTCAGCTGCACCAGCTCACCGCGACGCAAGAGATACGCACGCGAGTCGCCGATGTGAGCGATGAACGCCTGCGTCGACACGACGAGTACCACCGTGCAGCTGGAAGCGGCCGCCACGTGATCGGGCGTGCCGCCGCTCAGGCGCAACAGCCGGTCGCCGGCTTGAGAAAATGCATCGATCAAAAGCGAGCGGACGTCGGTCCCCGTGAGGCTGCGCGGCGGCGTGGCGCGCTGCAGCTGACGGCGAACGGATTCGCGCACGGTTTCAAGGACGATCGTGGAGGCGGGGGTGCCGTTGCAACGGCCGAAACCATCGGCGATCGCCAGCAGGGTCACGTTTCTGTGGAGTTGATCCGCGCACCAGCCGTCTTCATTGTGCCGCTGGGCACTGCCGACGTCGGTGGTGACCGCAACCTCCATCGGATCCGAACCTCACGGACGCTTTCGATTGAGTGACGGCTGTGTTATGCCGAGCACCACAATTAGGTTGGCTCCCAACCCAATCCTGTCGCCCCTGCGCAACGCGGTCTGCTGACCGATGCGTTTGCCGTTCACAAGCGTTCCATTCGTCGATTGCAGGTCTTCGACG
Source organism: Candidatus Eremiobacter antarcticus (assembly GCA_003244105.1). Classification (GTDB taxonomy): domain Bacteria; phylum Vulcanimicrobiota; class Vulcanimicrobiia; order Eremiobacterales; family Eremiobacteraceae; genus Eremiobacter; species Eremiobacter antarcticus. The sequence goes on from QHBK01000002.1 coordinate 172,774, forward strand.
AACACGTGCCCCGCTCGTGCGTGAAAGCGGGCATGCTGCTTGCTGACGGTGGGATCATCCAAGACGATATCGCAGCTGCCGCTTCGTCCGGCGACCGCTCCGTCCTTCGCGCTGACGACCTCCGGCGCCGATCCCGATCGGCGAACTTCCAGCCCGATCGCATAGTCCGCAGGCTCCATCGCAGCGGCATCCGGCTGCTCTGATGAGCCGGCGCTGAGCGCCCACGTCGCGAGCGTCGTCATGGCGGCGATGACTCCCAGCGATGTCCAGCGAGCGGCGGTAGGGTCCATGGAACTTTTTGCTACACCGAGCGGAGGGTGCGAGCCTGCCCGGTCAATGCGGCGCGCGCCGCACGAGCTGTGCGAAGAAGAATCCGTCAGCGCCGTCGACGCCGGGCAGCGTCAGCAGGAAGTCTCCGATCGGGAGCATGTCGGCGCTGTTGGCAGGTACCTGCAGGGGCGCGCTTCGCCAACCCTCGTTGCGCGCGAGAAACGACCGCACGACATCTTCATCTTCACGGGCGTCCGTGGAACACGTGACATACAGGATCCTGCCGTTGCCGGCGCTGCGCTCGGCAGCGCATTCGAGGATGGCCAATTGCGTGGCCGACAGCCTGACGCCGTCGTCCGGCCGCTTGCGCCAGCGCAGTTCTGGGTGGCGGCCGATGATTCCGATTCCCGTGCAGGGCGCGTCGACCAGCGCTGCATCGGCGAGCGGAACCGCCGGGGGAAACGGCCGGCGCGCATCGCACTGCAAGGCACGCACGCCTCTCACTCCCAGGCGCTCCATTTCGAGCGCGAGCAGACGCAGTTTCTTTGCGTCGTCGTCGATGGCGTAGATCGCGGAGTTCGAATCGGCCGTCAATCGCTGCGCCAACGCTCCGGTTTTCACACCCCGACCTGCGCACGCATCGATCACTGTCTCGCCGGCCTTGACGTCCAACAGGTGGCAGGCGAGCTGACTCTCCTCGCTCTGGACCGTGAGCAGGCCCGCGCGAACGGTGTCGTCTATTGTCTGCGGCCACACAGGCGATCCTCGCCCGAACGCGAGACATTCGGGAATTTGGTATCGCGGCTGTTGCGGGCTCAGATGCGAGTTCGCCAGTTGCGATGTCATGGACGACAGGTCCGTACGCGCTGTGTTCACCCGCGCTGCGCGAGCAGCTGGACCGTTGACCCCGCGCGCGATGCGCATCGCATCTTTGAGCCCGAACCTTCCCAGGATGTGCTGCGCGAGCCAGTCGGGCAGGGAGGCGTGATCTGCAAACACCGCCGGCGGGTCGGACGCGCGCGGGTCCGGCGGCGTGACCTTCGACGCGGCCAGTTTTCGCAGAACGGCATTCGCAACTGCTGCGGTGCCGGCGTGACCGGTGCCGCGCGCCAAGGTTACGCTCTCGTCGACGGCGCTGTGCACGGGAATCCTGTCCATGTACAAGAGCTGGTAGGCGCCCAGAAGCAGCGACCAGCGCAATGGCGGCGACAATCCGCGCAGCGGTCGTTTCAGGTAATGCGCGAGCGACCATGCCAGGGCGCGCTGCATCTTCATGGTGCCGTAGACGAGCGCAGTGGCGAGCGCGCGATCGGCTGCGCTCACGCCGGCTTGCGAACGCAGGGCAGCGTCCAAGGCCGACTGCGAGCCACCGTTCAAAAGCGCTTTCAGCGCCACCGCGCGCGCTGAAGGAGCGCGAACCTGTTTTGCGGATGCGGCGGCAGTGAAGGCGGCCGGCTTAAGCTTGCGCACGAGAGCCGCGCGCCAGTTCTCGTCCGGACATAGCAGCCTTGCCCTCCAAGAGCACGCTGGTCAGAAGGATCGCCCCAGGCGCAGTCGCGACGAAGATCCCGCGTTGCTCGTCGCTCACGATCGTCCCCGGCTTTGCTTCAAAGCCTTGGCCGCCCGGCGCTTTTTCCGGCAGCCGCTCCAGCGTTTCAGCCGCCAGCACCTTAAGGCGCTTTTCGCCGAAGGGCATCCAGGCACCGGGCCGGGGGCTTAGGCTGCGCACTTGGTCCACAGCAGCTCTCGCGGGCTGGTCGAAGCGCAAACGCAGGTCTTCCTTGCGCAGCGGCTTGGTGTAGGTCGCTCCGGCCTCATCTTGAGGCATGCGGGGCAGGCGGTCGTCGGCCAAAGCTCCGGCGCTCTCAAGCAACAGCTGGGCGCCGATCACAGCCAGCTTGTCGTGCAGCGATCCGAAATTGTCCGCCGGCTCGATCGGAACCCCTATCGCAGCTGCGATGTCGCCGGCATCCATCTGCGTCGTCATCCAGAACACGGTAACTCCGGTCGACTCACAGCCGTCGCGCACCGCGCTTTGTATGGGCGTCGCCCCGCGGTAGCGCGGGAGCATGCTCGGGTGCACGTTGAGCGCCGCGAGCTTCGGCACGCTCAAGCACGATGCGGGCAGAATCTTTCCATAGGAAGCGCAGGCCAAAAGGTCGATGTTCCGCGCCGCCAGCATGGAGACGAATTCACGGTCAATACTGACCGGCTTGAAGAGCGGCCACCCGCGCTCGTGCGCCAGCGCGCTCACGGGCGTCGCAGTCAGCCGCAATCGCCGCCCCGCCGGCTTGTCGGGCTGCGAGCAGACGGCGACGATGTCGTGCTCGCGGGCAAGCGCTTCCAAAGATGGCACTGAGAAATCGGAGCTGCCGAAGTACGCCGCGCGCAGGCGCCGCGCACTCACGTCAGATCGGTACTTGCTTGGCGTCTTTCTCTTCCTGGCTGTCCGACGGCACGACGACTGCATCTCTCACGTTCGACGCCTTGTCCGTGATCAGCACGCCGTCGAGATGGTCAACTTCGTGTTGAAAGCAGCGTGCCAGCAAGCCTTCGGCTTGCAGCGCGAACCGTTTCCCGTGGCGCGTCATGCCGCCAACCGCGCAGCGTTGGGCGCGCGTGACGTCGCCGATCTTGCCCGGTATCGAAAGACAACCCTCGGCCGCGGTCTCTTCGCCTTCAAATTCCGTCAGGACGGGGTTGACCACGACATGCGGCTCGGGCTGCTCGCCCACGTCCACGACGATGATCCGTTTGCCCACGCCGATCTGCGGCGCCGCGAGACCGATGCCCGGTGCTGCGTGCATGGTCGCCAGCATGTCGTCGATGAGCTGTTGGGTGAGCGGCATCTTGAGCTCCAATGCGCTCATCTTCTTAGCCGCTTTGTGAAGCATCGGGTGAGGCTCGATGAGGATCCGCCTGACGTAGGCCATCAACGCGACGCCCTCATAAGATGTAATGAGAGAGATCCTGATTGTCGACAATCTCAGCCAGGCGCTGCTCCACGTAGCGATCGTCGATCGCGACTGCGCCGCCTTTCTCAGGAGACTCGTAGGCGACCGTCTCCAGCACGCGCTCCAGCATGGTGTGCAGTCTGCGCGCGCCGATGTTCTCCGTCTGCTCGTTGACTTGCGTTGCCAGCCTCGCAATGGCGTCGATGCCGCTGTCGGTGAACTCGAGCGTCACGCCGTCGGTGGCCAAAAGCTGGCGGTACTGCTCGATCAGCGCGTTCTTGGGCTGCGTCAAGATCGTCTTGAAATCGTCTTTGCTCAAACTGTCGAGCTCGACGCGGATGGGAAAGCGGCCCTGCAGTTCGGGGATGAGGTCGCTCGGCTTGCTCATGTGAAAAGCGCCCGCCCCGATGAAGAGCACGTGATCGGTCTTCACCGGTCCATGCTTGGTCATGACGGTGGATCCCTCGACGATCGGCAGGATGTCGCGCTGCACGCCTTCGCGCGACACGTCAGGACCGCGGCCGCCGCTCTGCCAGCCGCCGCCGGCGATTTTGTCCATCTCATCGATGAAGATGATGCCGTTGCGCTCAGCCAGGCGCACTGCTTCGCGTTTCAAGGACTCGTTGTCCACGAGCTTGGCCGCTTCTTCTTGTCTGAAAATCTCTTTGGCTTCGGCGACGGACAGCTTGCGTTTGGACCGGCGCTTGGGCAAGATGTTTCCGAGCATCTCGCCGATATTGCCGCCCATCTCCTCGAATTGAGGACCGCCGAAAGCGCCTACCACCTGAGGCGATTCCTCCACTTCGATCTCGATCAGACGTACGTCGTAAAAGCCGTTGCGTATCTCGTCGCGCAGCTGCGCGCGGCGTGATTCGACGTCGCTCGATCTTGGTTGGACCGGTTCGCTCGCCTCGCGGCCGGCATGCTGGCCGCCGAGCATCGCCGACAGGGTAGAGAACGGATTGGCGAGCGGTGCGCTCATCCGGGTGCTAGGGTCGAGAACGTCCGCGAGACGATCGATGGCGAGCTCCTCAGCGGCGCCTTTGGTCTCTTCCAGCCGTTCCAAGCGCACCATGCGGATGGCGGCTTCGACGAGATCGCGGACCATCGACTCCACGTCGCGCCCGACGTAGCCTACCTCGGTATATTTGGTGGCCTCGACCTTGATGAACGGCGCGGCCACCAACGTGGCGAGGCGACGGGCGATTTCGGTCTTGCCGACGCCGGTCGGTCCAATCATCAGGATGTTCTTGGGGATCACCTCGTCACGCATGTCGCCCTGCAGACGCTCGCGCCGATAGCGGTTGCGTAACGCGATAGCCACGGAGCGCTTTGCCGCTGTTTGTCCTACGATGTAGCGGTCCAGTTCGGCGACGATGCGTTGGGGGGTCAGCTCATCGGGGGTCATCAGCGAAACTTTAGCGGGCCGCTGCAAGCTCACCCGCTGAACCGCGCCGCCTCGCTCCTATCTTCGTCGTACGAGCCCCGGCCGGCGTGAAAGTATTTCGGTATTGAGCGTGAATGCTATCAGCGCCGTCCGCCCCTATGAGGAGGCTTTGTTGATCGTCGCCATCCCAAAAGAGACCGCCGCCGGCGAGCGGCGCGTCGCCGTGACGCCGGATGTCGCTTCGCGCTTGGCGCAGTCCGGGTTTTCCGTGCTGGTTGAGCGCGGCGCGGGAATGCAAGCCGGCTTTTTGGACTTCGCGTATCAAGCCGCCGGCGCGTCCATTGTACAAGGACCGCGAGAGCTGTACGACCGCGCGGACCTGGTGCTCAAAGTGCAACGGCCCCAAGTCAGTGACGACCTCGGCGCCGATGAAGCCGATCTGCTGCGAGAAGGCTGCGCTCTGATCGCCTTTCTGCAGCCCATGATGAACCCGGACATGGTCCGTGTGCTGGCTCGCCGGCGCATCACCGCGTTCAGCATGGACGCGATTCCGCGCATTTCCCGCGCTCAGGGCATGGATGCACTGTCGGCGATGAGTAATGTGGGCGGGTACAAGTCGGTATTGCTGGCGGCGTCGGCCTTGCCCAAATTCTTCCCGATGCTCATGACGGCCGCCGGCACTATACCCCCGGCCAAGGTTTTGATCCTGGGCGCGGGCGTAGCAGGTCTGCAAGCCATCGCAACGGCGCGGAGATTAGGCGCCGTCGTCAGCGCCTTCGACACGCGCGCGGTCGTGAAGGAACAAGTCGAGAGCCTCGGGGCGACCTTCGTGGCAGCGCCCGTCCATGCCGACGGCGAGGGCGCCGGCGGATACGCCAAAGAGTTGTCGAGTGAAGCGCAAGCCCGCGAACGCGAGTTGATCAGCAAAAGCGTCATGGAATCGGATGTCGTGATCACAACGGCGCTCGTGCCCGGTAAGCGCGCCCCGATTCTCGTTACCGACGAGATGGTGAAAGGCATGCGCCCCGGCTCGGTCATCATCGATCTGGCCGGCGAGATGGGCGGCAACTGCGAGCTGACCGTGCCCGGCGAGACGGCGGTCAAATACGGCGTGAGCATTCTTGCCCCCCTCAACGTGCCCAGCTCCATGCCGTTGCACGCAAGTCAGCTGTACGCGCGCACCGTGTTCGCGCTGTTGACGCATCTCGTGCGCGAAGGTCAGCTGCAGATGGACATGAGCGATGAGATCACGCGCAGCGTCTGCATCACCCATGCAGGCGCGGTCGTCAACGACGCCGCACGCGCGCTGGCCGAGGCCTAGGGATGAACGAGAAACTGCTGGTCGAGCTGACGGTTTTCGTGCTGTCGGTCTTCGTGGGCTTCGAGGTGATCTCCAAGGTCCCGTCGATGCTGCACACGCCGCTCATGTCGGCGACCAATGCCATCCATGGCATCGTCGTGGTGGGCGCAATGCTGGTCGCAGGCGCAGCGATCGGCGGTCCGGCCGGTCGCGCTATCGGCATCGCGGCGATGATTTTAGCGACGATCAACGTTGTCGGGGGCTTTGCGGTGACGGGCCGGATGCTGCAGATGTTCAAGGCCAAGCCGTCGGACGCGCCTGCCGGAGACGCGCGCCGATGACCGACCTGCGCATACCGGCGCTTGCGTTTGCATACCTTGTGACCGGTGTTCTGTTCATCGTCGGATTGAAATTCTTGAGCTCGCCGGCGCGCGCCAAGACCGGAAACCTGCTTGCAGGCGCGGGCATGATCTTGGCGGTGGCCGTCACGCTCTTGGACCTGCGCATCGTCACGTGGACCGATATCATCATCGGGGCAGTCATCGGCGCGCCCATCGGCTACTTCTCGGCACGCGCCGTGAAGATGACTGCGATGCCTCAGATGGTCGCGCTTTTCAATGGCGCCGGTGGCGGAGCGGCCGCACTGGTCGCTGCCGGAGAGTACCTCCGGCTGCAGGAGACTGGCGGCCCCGCCCAAGCCGGCGCTCTCATCCCCATTCTGCTCAGCCTAATCATCGGCGCGATCAGCTTCGCCGGCAGTCTCGTCGCCTTCGCCAAACTGCAAGAGCTGATGACCGGCAGGCCTGTGACCTATCCGGGGCAGCAAGTCGTCAACGCGCTGGTCGTGCTCGCGATACTCGCGGCCTGTGCGTTCATAATCGCCGGCAACACGTCGGCAGCGGTCTTCATCGCTGTCGCCGTGCTGTCAGGCTTGCTCGGCGTCGTGGGCGTCTTGCCCATCGGCGGCGCAGACATGCCGGTCGTGATCTCGCTGCTCAACTCGTTCACCGGTGTGGCGGTTGCGATCACCGGCTTCGTGCTCGAGAGCACGGTGTTGATCATCAGCGGCACGCTCGTCGGTGCTTCCGGCACGCTGCTGACCATGCTGATGAGTAAAGCGATGAACCGCAGCTTGGCAAACGTGCTTTTCGGCGCGTTCGGCAGCGCGCCCAAAGGAGGCGCGGCAGCGGCGGTCACCGCAGCCGGCCCTGTCAGGTCTGCATCGGCTGACGACATCGCGACGCTGCTCGCGTACTCCCGCAACGTCATCATCGCTCCGGGCTACGGCATGGCCGTCGCGCAAGCGCAGCACGCGGTGCGCGAGCTGGCCGCCAATCTCGAAAAACGCGGCGTGGACGTCAAGTTCGCGATCCATCCGGTCGCCGGCCGCATGCCCGGGCACATGAACGTGCTGCTGGCCGAGGCNNCACATGAACGTGCTGCTGGCCGAAGCGAACGTACCCTATTCGCAGCTGTTCGAGATGGATCAGATCAACCCGGAGTTCGAACACGCCGACGTGGCGCTCGTGATCGGCGCCAACGACGTAACCAATCCGGCGGCTCGCAACGTCGCCAGCAGCCCGATCTACGGCATGCCGATCTTGGACGTCGATAAGGCTTCCAACGTGGTTGTGCTCAAGCGCAGCATGAGCCCCGGCTTCGCCGGCATCGACAATCCCTTGTACGAGAACCCGAAGTGCACGATGCTGTTCGGCGACGCCAAGGATTCTGTTTCGAAGCTTGCTGCGGGTGTCGGCGCGGCCTGACCGCGCATGTGCTAAACGGCGCTAGTCGGTCCTCACTCTTGCTTCAGCGCGCTTCTTGGGTCTCGGTCGAATGCCGGAACACAGCAGATCCATTCGCGTGATGCGACCGTCGCGTATGTCGCAGTAGAGTTGTTGCTCGACGACATACCACCGATCCTCATGCGATCGGGAGCGATAGCGAATCGCAAGACGATCCTGTACGGGCCGAATATCCGAATCCAGGAGCACCACGTGATCCGCGTCGCCGAACCCCTACGGAAGTGTTCTGCTGCGCCTGCACCCTCCGCTTCGCGCAGGGCCGGGGGAACCAGCGCCCTGAACTTCGCATCGGGCGTGAAAACAGACCGGGATTTCAGCCCAGTCGCGCTCGCGGAGCGCGTCGACAAAGCGCGCAGCAACTGCTTCCCCGTCAAGCGCATCTCTTACGACCATGAGCGCACCTCCGCTGCGGCTAGATGGCTTCGGTGACGATGTCCTCGTTCGTGTAGATGCAAATCTTGGCGGCGATCATCAAAGCTTCCCGCGCGATGTCGGCTGCAGTCATGCCGGTGTGGCGCAGCAACGCTTGGGCTGCGGCCTGCGCGTATGGACCGCCGCTGCCGATCGCTGCGACGTTGTCATCGGGCTCCACGACGTCGCCCGTGCCGGACAGCACGAAAAGATGCTCGCTGTCGCCCACGATGAGGAGCGCCTCAAGGCGCCGCAAGTAGCGGTCGGTCCGCCACTCCTTGGCCAGTTCGACCGCGGCGCGAGTGAGATTGCCCCGGAATTCCGACAGCTTGCTTTCGAACTTGTCCAGCAGCGTGATGCCATCGGCTGCCGACCCAGCGAAGCCGGCCAACACCTTGCCGTCGCCGATGCGCCGAACCTTGCGCGCCTTGTGCTTCATCACGGTCTTGTCGAAGGTCACTTGGCCGTCGCCTGCGATCGCAAGATGCCCATCGCGACGGACTGCGCAGATGGTCGTCGAACGCATCATGCGGGGCAGTATGCTTTCCTCATGCCAAAGTCATCTCGGACGTCGCACGGTCGGCCCTCAAGGCGGCCGCGATGGCGTCGATGTCTCTCAGCGCCCGCTCGGCCATGCGCGCGCGCCGCAAACGCTTGTCGCGCACTCGGGCAGAAGCCGCAAGCGGCGCCATGTACGCGAACGTCACGTTTTGCGGCTGGAAATCCGGGCTCGTCGCATCGCCGAGATAAGAGAGCAGGCTGCCGAGCGCAGTCGTATTCGGCGCCACCAATGGCGCCAAGCCTGCGGCGCGCGCGCGGGCGTTGATGCCCGCCAACAGGCCGGTCGCAACCGCTTCGACGTAGCCCTCGCAGCCGCTCACCTGTCCGGCCACGAAGACGTTCGGCGCCGGCCGCAGCGACAAATCGGCCGCCAACACGCGCGGCGCGTCGACAAAGGTGTTGCGGTGCATCACGCCGAGACGGAGCCACTCGGATTTCGCAAGCCCTGGCAGTTTTCCGAAGACCGTCTTTTGCGCGGGCCACGTTAGGCGCGTCTGAAAGCCGACCAGGTTGTAGGCCGTGCCCGCCGCATTCTCGCGGCGCAGCTGCACGACGGCATACGGCTTGCGATCGCCGCCGAGCCCGACGGGTTTCAGCGGTCCAAAACGCAAGGTGTCCACGCCGCGCCGCGCCATCTCTTCCACCGGCAGGCAGCCTTCGAAGAACGGCACGCGGCCGCGCGCTTGCTCCTCTTCGAATCCGTGCGGGGCATGTTTTTCGGCGTCGCACAGATCCGTCACGAGCTCCTCATATTGCGGCCGATCGAGCGGGATATTGAGGTAGTCGTCGCCGCCTTTGCCGTAGCGCGAGCCGGCGAACACTGCTGACATGTCGATGGAATCCGCTGCGACGATCGGCGAGGCAGCGTCGTAGTAATGGAGATGCGGGCGGCCGCACAGCTGCGCGAGGGCGGCGGTCAAAGGCTCTGATGCGAGCGGCCCGCACGCGATCACCGTCGGCGCCGCGGGATCGAGCGAGCGCACTTCTTCGCGACGCAGCTCGATCAGCGGATGACCGGTGATCCGCTCTTCGATGAACGTTGCGAACGCGTCACGATCGACGGCTAGCGCGCCGCCGGCCGGCACCGCAGTCTCGCGAGCGGCGCTGATGACGAGCGAATCTAACCGGCTCAACTCTTCCTTGAGCAAGCCGACCGCGTTTTCGACGGAGATGGCGCGCAAGCTGTTGCTGCAGACAAGTTCGGCGAGCCGCCCGGTCTTATGGGCCCCGGTCTGCACGTGCGGGCGCATCTCGCATAAGCGCACGGCCATGCCGCGCTGCGCCGCTTGCCAAGCCGCTTCGCAGCCGGCCAGGCCTCCGCCAATCACGAGCAACTCGGCGCGGGCGCTCACCTCAGAGAGTCCACTCCGGCGGAGGAGCTGTGGCGGTCGAGGCATCGATAGGACTCATCAAGCCAATCGCGATTCCATCCGGATCTTCGACGATCGCGTAACGCGCGCCCCAGAAGGCATCAAAGGGCGGCTGCAGGGCCCGATAGACGTCGCCTGTGAGTTCCTTGAAGCGCTGATCCACAGTCTCACGCTTGCAAACACGGAACCCCAGCACGACCCTGCCGACGAGATCGGACCGTTGCGCCCAACCAGCATTCCACACCGGCGCGAAGCTCGGGCTGTCCAGCTCAACAAGAGCGCCGCTTTGAGCGCTGCTCGCTGCATGAAACATCTGCCCAGCCGAGTTCTCAAGCGGACGCGGAAACGCAATCCCCAACTGGCGGTAGAAACGCGGTGAGCGGCGCAGGTCGCTCGCGATGACGTTGACCTGGTCCAACACCGGGCTATCGTCTGGCGTCGCGTTGCTCCATCAAGGGATGACGGGCTCGGCGCTTCGCGCCGGAGCGCCGTTGGCCGAGGGTGCCGGCAGCAGCCCGGCGACGGTGGCGGCGCCGGGCACGGCCGCTTCGCCCGCGGACGGCACCGGCTCGCTGAAACCATGCCCGTGGTTACCGTCGACTGGACAGACGACTCGCCCGCCGCCGCGACCGATCTTGCGCACCAGAAACGACCCGCACTCGGCGCAAGCGGAGCCGACGATCGGCTGGTCCCACGCGACGAAGTCGCAGGCCGGATATCGCTCGCAGCCGTAAAACGCCCGGCCGCGTTTGCTGCGCCGCTGCAGGATCCGGCCGCCGTCGCGCGGACAGACCACCCCTGCATCCTTGACGATGGGCTTCGTGGTCTTGCACTCTGGAAATCCGGTGCACGCGAGGAATTTGCCGAAGCGGCCGGTTTTTATCTTCATGGGGCGGTCGCAAACCGGACAGACCTCGTCCGTTTCGTCTTCGACCAACTCGACTTTGGGGAATGAGTCATCCGCGCGCTGCAGCTCCTCGGCGAAAGGAGCATAGAAGGTGCGGAGCAGCGAGACCCAGTCCTCGTGCGCTCCTTCGACGCGGTCCAGGCGGAGTTCCATCTGCGACGTGAAGTTCTCGTTGACGATCTGCGGAAACCACTGCGCAAGCATGTCGGTGACGACGAAGCCGATCTCTTGCGGAACGAACCGGCGGTCTTGCACTGTGACGTAGCCGCGGCCTTGGATGGTCTCGACGATGGCCGCGTAGGTGCTCGGCCTTCCGATGCCTTTCTCCTCGAGCGTCTTCACAAGGCTGGCTTCCGTGAAACGCGGTGGCGGCTGCGTCTCGTGCCTGTCCGGCGTGACCGCTCGCGGTTCGAGCGCTTGACCTTCGTTGACGTCGGGCAGATGCTTCCTGCGCTCCTCGTCATCCGATGCGTCTTCGTCTTTGGCCTCTTCGTAGATCGCGGAATGTCCGGCGAAGCGCAGAACGCTGCCGCTCGCTCGCAGCATGCAATCGCCCGCGGCGATGTCGACGGTGGTCTGATCGTAGACCGCGGGCGACATCTGGCTCGCGATGAAGCGCTGCCAGATCAAAGTGTAGATCTTCAGCGCAGGGCCGTCGAGATAAGGCTTGACTGAGTCGGGCGTGCGGGCAGCCTCGGTCGGCCGTATAGCTTCGTGCGCGTCTTGGGCGGTTTCCGAAACTTTGAACTGGCGGCCGCCGTGATATGCTTCTCCAAAGCGACCGACGATGTAATCGCGAGCCATGGCTTGGGCGGCTTCCGACAAGCGCGTTGAATCGGTCCGCATGTAGGTGATGAGACCGACGGTGCCTTGGTCGCCGAGATCGACGCCTTCGTAGAGGCCTTGAGCGAGCTGCATGGTCTTGCGAACGCGCATCTTGAGCCTGCGTGACGCTTCCTGCTGGAGCGTGCTGGTGGTGAAGGGGCTGCGCGCGAAGTCGCGCCGCTCCGTACGCTTGATCGCCTGCACCGAGAAGGACTCGCTCGCCAGGCGCTGCGCGAGCGCTTTGGCATCGTCCTCCAGGGTAAGGTAGGCGCTCTTCGAGCCCACGGCTGCCGCGACGTCGTCCGGCAGGTTCAACTTCTTGCCGCCGACCGAGATGAGATCGGCGACCAAGGTGTGGTCCCGGTCGTCGTGCCCTTCCGGCCAGAGCATCGCAGAAACGGTCCAGTACTCGCGCTTGACGAAGGCTTCGATCTCGCGCTCACGGTCGACGATAAGGCGGACGGCCACCGATTGGACGCGCCCGGCGGACAAGCCGCCACGGATCTTGCGCCACAGGAGCGGAGACAGATTGTAGCCCACCAAGCGGTCGAGGATGCGTCGAGCCTGCTGTGCGTCGACGCGGTCGAGCTTGATCGTGCTGGGGTTCTTCAGCGCCTCTTGCACGGCGGTTTTCGTGATCTCGTGCAACTCGATGCGCTGAGGGTTCTCGAGCTTGAGCAGTTCGGCCAAGTGCCACGCGATGGCCTCGCCCTCTCGGTCGGGGTCGGTAGCCAAGAACACGTGATCGTTCTTTTTGGCAGCTGCTCGCAGCTCTTTGATGACGTCGCCTTTGCCCTTGATGGTGACGTAGCTGGGTTGGAAGCCGTTCTCGACATCGACGCCCAAGCGGCTTTTCGGCAGATCGCGCACGTGGCCCACAGAAGCCAGCACCTGATAGCGCGAGCCCAAGAACTTCTTGAGCGTCCGCGCTTTGGCGGGCGATTCGACGATGATCAGCGACTTGGACACGCGGGCCTTTCCGCTCAGGACTGCCATACGGGACCGGCGCCCTCAGAGCGTTTCAAACTATACACTAGGTTGTCAAGCGATGTCAAAGGCGGGACAAGGACGTCGGCGGGATGCATGGCTACTTTAGGCTTCGGCTTGTTTGGATCTAATCAGCGCATAACGGAGGTTTCCGGCTCTGCGGGCAGGCTCCGCGCGTCGCGTGGCTATCATTATAAAGCGCTGAATTTGACGGCAGTGCGGCCGTCGCGGTCGCCGCCCCTCACTCACTCTAGGGTCAAAACCTCAAATCAGGGAATAGGCGGCTGATGTCCCCGCCACACGGCATAGAAGAACGGTTGGCCGTGCCTTTGCCATCGGGCACGGTCACTTTCTTGTTCACAGACATTGAGGGCAGCACCCAACGTTGGGAAGCGCATCATGCTGCCATGGATGATGCCATCAAGCGGCACAACTCGCTCATGCGGTCCGCGATGAAGCAGCATGACGGCTTCGTGTTCAAGACGGTGGGCGACGCCTTCTGCGTGGCATTCGCGCGGGTTTCCGACGGCGTAGCCGCCGCGATCGACGCCCAAGACGCGCTCCAGAAGGGAGATTTTTCCGCGGTCGGGGGCCTGCGCGTTCGCATGGCCGTGCATGCCGGCGAAGCGTTCGAGCATGACGGCGATTACTTCGGGCCTGCTGTCAATCGCGCGGCGCGGCTCATGTCCGTCGGGCACGGCGGCCAAACCCTGGTTTCGGAGGCGACAAGGGCTCTGATCCGCAGCGATCTTCCGAAAGGCGTCGTCCTGACCGCTTTGGGTGCCCACCGTTTGAAAGACCTTCTCGAGGCTGAATCCGTCTGGCAGCTATCAACCGACCAAGCGGCCACCTCATTTCCGCCGCTCGCTGATCACTATTTTCGGGGCGGCCGGCATCGGCAAATCGCGGATTGCGGTCCAGATGGCGGCCGATATGCTCGATCGTTTCCCCGACGGAGTCTGGATAGCGGATCTTGCTCCCATCGCGGATCCGGATTCCGTATCGAGCGTGGTCGCCAAAGCCATCGAGATGAACCAATCAGAAGCGGAGCGGGTGGACGAGCTCATACCGCGCTGGCTCAAGGATAAGCGCTCGCTTCTGGTTCTTGACAACTGCGAGCACGTCGTCGAGCGCGTAGCACGCCTCGCAGACTCCATTCATCGCTCTTGTCCGGAGGTGCGCATCGTCGCCACGTCGCGACAGGCGCTCGCGGTCGGCGGAGAAAAGCTGTGGCGCCTGCGATCCCTGGCGGTGCCGAGCACGCATGCCGAACTCGACTCAGCCGCCGCCATACAATTCGGGGCCATCGCGCTCTTCGTCGACCGCGCGTCCCTTGTCGATCAGTCCTTCCGGCTCACCGAAGAGAGCGTGTCCGTGGTTGCTGACATCTGCCGGCGCCTAGACGGCATAGCGCTTGCCATCGAGTTGGCGGCCGCGCGGTTGAAGGTGCTGAGCGTCCGGAAGCTGGCGCAGAAACTGGACGAGCGATTCAAGATCCTCACGGGGGGCAGCCGCACTGCTTTGCCCCGGCAGCAGACGCTGAGGGCGCTCATCGACTGGAGTTACGACCTGCTCTCGCAGAAGGAGCAGATCCTTTTCAGCCGCCTTGGTATTTTCGCCGGCAGTTTTACTCTCGAGGCCGCGACGTCGGTCTGTGCAGATCACGACATCGAGGAGATAGACGTCTTCGACCTCGTCGGGTCGCTTGCGGACAAGTCGCTCGTGGTGACGGGCGGCGACCAGGAACGCTATCACTTGCTCGAGTCCACGCGAGAGTATGCATTGGAAAGACTTTCCGCCAACGGCGAGCGCGAGCGCCTCGCACGCCGCCACGCCGAGCATTTTCTTTCGCTCGCCCGCGAAGCGGCGAATAGCTTCAACACGATGCCGCTGAATCGCTGGCTCGCCGGCGTCGAGATCGAACTTGAGAACTACCGGGCGGTCTTGGAGTGGGCGCTGAGAAAGGGGCAAGACACGGCCTTAGGCGGCGCGGTGGCAGCCGCGCTGGAATGTTTTTGGTGGCATGGCGGGGTCGAAGCCGAGGGCCGGCGTTGGATCAGCTTGGCCTTGGATCGAATCGATAAAGGCGAACACCCAGAAGAGACCGCTGCTTTGACGCATGCGCTCAGGCTCCTGACCTCGCGCTTGCTCTTTTCATGAAGCAGGCAGGAACCGAAGCGCAAAAGCGCTGAGTACGCGCCGAAATCAAAGGGGGGATGTGCTCGTGCCGCGATACATGATAGAACGCAACTTCAAGGACGGTTTATCAATTCCGATCACCGACGAAGGCGCCAAGAGCTGCGACAATGTCGTGCACAACAACGGAGACCTCGCCGTGACCTGGATCCATTCATATGTCTCCAAGGACAAGGCGAAGACGTTCTGTGTTTATGACGGCCCCAACGAAGAGGCCATTCGTCAGGCAGGTCAGCGCAACGGCCTGCCGGTTGACAACATCACAGAAGTGAGCGTCTTGGACCCCTACTTCTACCACTAAGCCTCAAGGTCGACAGCGTCGAGGAATCCCGGATCGTGCGGCGATCCGCTTAGGCGACCGGCACCGTGCGCGCTTTTGTCGTGGGACGGATCTCGGGTTGCTTTCCCCCCAGCTGCTCGACGGCATGGCACGCCACATAATGCCCGTCGTAGCTCTTGAACTCGGGCACCTCCGTTATGCAGCGTTCGAACGCTATCGGGCACCTCGTATGGAAGCGGCAGCCGCTGGGCGGGTTGACCGGCGAGGGGATGTCGCCTTGCAAGATGATCCGCTCGCGGCGACCCTCGACTCGTGGATCGGGAATGGGAATGGCCGAGAGCAGCGACTGCGTGTACGGGTGCAGCGGCTGACGGTACAGCTCTTCACGATCCGCGAGTTCCATGAGCTTGCCCACGTACATCACCGCGACGCGGTCGGAGATATGGCGCACGACCGACAGATCGTGGGCGATGAACAGATAGGTCAAGCCGAACTGGTCCTGTAGATCCTGGAGCAAGTTGACGACCTGCGCCTGGATGGAGACGTCCAGGGCGGACACGGGCTCGTCGGCGACGATGAACTTAGGGCTGACAGCGAGCGCCCGCGCGACGCCGATGCGCTGCCGTTGCCCGCCTGAAAATTCGTGCGGGTATCTGTTGGCATGGTACGCCGACAACCCCACCGTGCGCAGGAGGTCGTGCACCTTCGCGTCGACATCCTTGCCTCGAGCCAGCTTGTGGATATGCAGCGGCTCGGCGATGATGTCGCCGACCGTCATGCGCGGATTGAGGCTGGCATAGGGATCCTGAAAGATGATCTGGATGTCTTTGCGGAGCCGCCGGACTTGGGCGCGGGTCATCTTCAGAATATTCTGGCCCTCGAAGTACGCCGCGCCGGAAGTAGCCGGAAGCAGGCGCAGGAGCAGACGTCCCACAGTCGTCTTGCCGGATCCCGATTCGCCGACCAAGCCCAGCGTTTCGCCTGCGGCAATCGAGAAATCAACGCCATCCACCGCACGCACGTCACCGATGTGGCGCGAAAGCAGCCCGGCGTGGATCGGAAAGTACTTGTAGAGGTCTTGGACGGCGACCAAATCGGTCGTCGGTTCGGTCACCGGCGCCTCTTGCAGAACGCTCACGGCTGCTTCTCCGCCATTGCCTGCGGGGTGGCAGCAACATCGCTCAGCGATACGCGCGGCGCGGTCTCGACTGCGATCGGGCGCTGGGACGCAGAGCGCTCATCATAAAGGAAGCAACGCGCCACGTGCCCGTCGCGGAAGTCGTAAAGTGGAACCGGGTCATCGCAAATGGGCATACGGTAGGCGCAGCGCGGAGCGAATGCGCAGCCGGGCGGCAGTCGCAGCAAGTTGGGCGGTTGCCCCTTAATGGGCACGAGTCGCTCGTGGCCTTCGGCATCCAGCCGCGGCAGCGATGAGAGCAGCCCCTGCGTGTACGGCATCTTGGGCTGGTCGAAGATCTGCTGGGCTGTTCCGTACTCCACCATGTTGCCGCCGTACATAACCAGCACGTTCTCGCACACCTCAGCGACCACGCCCAGATCGTGTGTGATCAAGATGATTGCCGCTCCGGTACGCGATTGCATCTCGTTCATCAACTCGAGAATCTGCGCTTGAATAGTGACGTCTAACGCAGTCGTCGGCTCATCCGCAATCAAGACTTTGGGCTCGCATGAAAGCGACATGGCGATCATGACGCGCTGGCGCATTCCGCCCGAAAATTGATGGGGATAATCTTTCACGCGCTTGTCGGGCGAAGGGATGTGGACCAGCTTAAGCATGTCGATGGTCTTTTCGAGCGCGTCGCGACGGTTGTAGCCCAAATGCAGCTGGATCGCTTCGGAGATCTGCTCGCCGACCGTGAGCACCGGGTTGAGGGAAGTCATGGGATCCTGAAAGATCATCGCGATGTCGTTACCGCGGATGTGGCGCATCTCGCTCTCGGATTTGGTCAGCAGATTCTGCCCGTCAAAGAAAATCTCACCGCTTTCGATCCGCCCCGGACGCTGAATCAGACGCATGATCGATAGGGCTGTCACCGACTTCCCGGAGCCAGATTCGCCCACGATGCCGAGCGTCGTGCCGGCGTCGATGGCGTACGAAAGGCCGTTGACTGCTGTAACCAGACCATCTTCGGTTGCGAAGGTGGTCTTCAGGTTCTTTACTTCTAAGAGCGCCATGCCGGCCGCGCTAGAAACCCGTAAGCGAAAGGACGGACACGACAACCACGAAGCTCACCGCGACCATTCCGGTCACGCGCTTGAGATTCTCTTCCATTCCCAAACGGCCGCGGTACGGCGAATCCACGCGGCCGCCGATGGTTCCCGAGAGACCTTCCTGTTTGGTGGTTTGAATCGCCAGCAGCACGATCAGCGCAAACGCAAGCACGATCGCCAAGCCCACCAAACCGTGTGTCAGCCAGCCCGCGTGGTCCGCAATCCACGTATGCGGGGCCACCTGCGGCAGCGCTTGCGGCGGCGGGGTGGCTGCCAATAAGATAAACATTGCTTTCAATCTCCCTGGGTCATGAGCGAACGGGTGCGGGCAGAATACCGGCAAGCCGGGCTGCCAAACTTTCGGCCTGCAGTCCGAATTGCGCACGCTGCCGTGCCTGGCTGTCGTGCTGGACGAGGACGTTGGGAACGCCGATGCGCTCCACGCTCACTCCCAGCCCACGGTCCGAGGCGAACTCTACGACCGCCGAACCGAAGCCGCCTGCGAGCGAGTGTTCTTCTAAGGTAAGGAAGCGGCTGTGCGAGGCTGCCAGTTCAATGAGCAGCGTCTCGTCCAGCGGCTTGGCAAAACGCGCGTTGACGATTGTCGGACGTACCGCGCCTTCGCCCAAGAGGTCGTAAGCGTCCAGCACCACATCCACGGTGTTGCCGAATGCCAGAACGGCAACGCAATCGCCGTCGCGCAGCTTCTCCGCTTGGCCGTGCACGATGGGCGCTGGGCTCTGATCGTGCTTTCCACTCGTGCTTCCGCGCGGATACCGGATGGCCACCGGCGTTCCCAGTGAGAGCGCATGTTCGAGCATTGGCAGAAGCTCCGCCTCATTGCGCGGTGCCATGACCGTCATCGTGGGCAGCGTCCGGAGATACGCAATATCGTACAGCCCCATGTGCGTTGGCCCGTCGTCGCCGATCAACCCAGCGCGATCCAGGCAGAACACGACCGGCAGATTCTGCACCACGACATCGTGCACGATTTGATCGTACGCACGCTGCAGGAAGGTCGAGTAGATGGCCACCACGGGGCGCAGGCCTGCCGCGGCGGCCCCCGCCGCAAAGCAGACGGCATGCGCCTCGGCAATGCCGACATCGAAATATCGCTCCGGAAAACGTTTTGCGAACTTTGAGAGCTTCGTTCCGTCGGGCATGGCGGCGGTGATGCCGATAATGCGACGGTCGCGTTCCGCCACCACATTCAGCGCATCGCCGAAAACATCGGAGAAGGTCGGGCGAGCATCCGGCTTCTTCTGGATGTTTCCATTTTCAATTTCAAAGGCGCCGCTGACCCCGTGAAAGGTCCGTGCGTCGTCCTCCGCCGGACGATACCCGCGGCCTTTAACGGTGCGAACGTGCAGCAAGACCGGACCGTCGAGCGCGAGTCCCGTTTCCAGGCCCTCAACGACTGCATCGAAGTTATGGCCGTCGATCGGTCCAATGTAACGAAAGCCCAACTCTTCAAAGATGACTGCGGTTTTCTCGGCGGGCGCCACGAAGCGCATCGCGGCGACTTCCGCAGTGGAGAGCGCTTTTCGGGCGGCGCCGCCGAACGGAATGTGCCCCAGAACGTCCTTCGTTTTCTCGCGGGCCATGTTCAGCAATGGTTTGCTGCGCAGAATTGACAAGTATGAAGCGATTGAGCCAACGTTCGGGGCAATCGACATCTCGTTGTCATTGAGGATCACCAGGAAATTGCTCTTGAGCTGGCCGGCATTGTTGAGCGCTTCGTAGGCCAGCCCCCCGGTAAGCGCGCCGTCGCCCATTACCGCAACCACCGAATAGTCTTCGCCGGAAAGATCGCGTGCTGTCGCCATGCCAAGCGCTGCTGACACACTCGTGGACGCGTGTCCGGCGCCGAAGGGATCGTACGGGGACTCGGAGCGCATCGCAAATCCGGAGAGGCCACCGCCTTGCCGCAATGTGGAGAAACGATCGCGCCTGCCCGTGAGCAGTTTGTGAACGTAGGTTTGATGGCTTACGTCCCACACCAAGCGGTCGCGCGGAAGATCGAGAACCCGGTGCAGCGCCAGCGTCAATTCAACTACGCCGAGATTGGGAGCCAGATGGCCGCCATTTTGCGCGCATGTGGCAATAAGCAGCTCGCGAATTTCGCTCGCAAGCTGGTCGATCTCAGCACGCGATAGCGACTTGACTGCGGCCGGCGATTCAACTCGTTCGATGATCATGAAGGGCGCTCACGTTCGACGCGACCCCTAACAGACACTCTGTAGAAGGAAAACCCTCTCACAGCACGCGAGTAGGATTCGTGCTGGAGGAACCGGCCCCAATTTCGCCCGCGGTGGTGCTGCGAAGACGGCGCGATGTCTATCGCGATCTGGCTCGCATTCTCTCGACGATCTTCAATCCGTTCCTTACAGCGCTTGCCCTCTTCGTCATCCTGGCGCACGCCCGCGCGACCGACACGCTTGATTTCTGGCGGCTGCTCTTTCTGACCACCTTCTTCACCTCGCTGGGACCGATGCTCTACGTTTTCTGGCTCTATGCGACCGATCGCATTTCGGACTTGGATATGTCGGTTCGCAGGGAGCGCGAAACGGTCTTTGGCGCGTTCGTGGTCTTCTATACGTTGGGAACGCTGGTGCTGTGGCTGACGCATGCTCCTAAACTGCTGATCGCTTCAATGGCCGGGTACACCCTCTCGACGGTCGTCGTGCAGTATATCACCCGTTATTGGAAGATCAGCACGCATGCGTTAGGGATCACCGCGCCGCTAGTGGCGCTCACGCTGCTCTACGGGCGGCAACCGCTGCCGTTCTTAATCCTCATACCGATGGTTTGCTGGGCGCGGATGTATCTGCGAGCGCACGACCTCTTACAAGTTGTGGCCGGCGCCGCGCTGGCCACGTTCTCGGTAGCGTTCTTCTTTTGGGCTTTCCATGTGGTCACGCTCTAGGGGCCATCGGTTCGCAAGCGGGTTCTAGTTCGCCGGTCAACACGCGCACGGCAGTGCGAAAAGCTTCGGGATCCGGTCCGTTGGTCACGTACCGCGTGCGCCCGAATCCAATGGCGCCGTTGGGCGGCAGCATCGCTGAGGCGCGCGCCGCCTGTTCGGAGGCCGGATCGATACGCAGAACCCCATCCCCGAGCGCGTCGGAGAAATGCGCATCCAGAAATGGATAGTGCGTGCAGCCAAGGATGACCCCGTCGATATCTTTGGGCAGTTTCGCGCAGACGGCCCCAACTGCAGCGCTCGCTTGCTGCGTGCCCGTTAGACCCGCTTCAACCAGCGGCACCAATGCAGGTGCCGCTACTTCGGTCACACGCACTCCCTCCATTCGCGCGCGCAACATCTGCGCGTAGGCCCCGCTCTTGACGGTGGCAGTAGTCGCGATAACACCGATGCGGCGGATCCCTGCGCGCTGCGCCGCCGCGGCGGCCGCATCGATAAGGTCCAAGATCGGCGCTCGCGAGGTGGGCCAACCGAACGTATGACCGACGGCACACGATGTGTTGCAGCCCATGACGATCGCTGAAACACCGGCCTCGTTTAACCATGCGACGTTCGCGCCAAAAAGCTGCCCAAGCTCTTCGGGTTCGCGCTCCCCGTACGGCACGTGTGCCTGGTCGGCGAGAAACACGACATCTTGGTGCGGCAATCGCTCGCGCAAAGCACGCACTACCGACAGTCCGCCCAATCCCGAGTCCAGCACGCCCAGCATTACCGCTGACCGCTTCCCGCCGCAACGGGCGCGCCGGCGTACTCTCCGATCCCATCGGCGATTGCTTTGGCGATCCGTTGCAGCCACGCAGAGGATTGCAGCAGCGCGAAGTCGTTGGGATTGGATAAGAACGCCGTCTCAATTAAAATTGCCGGCATCGCGGTGTGGACGACGACGTAGAAGTTATTCTTTATGATGCCGTCGTCTTTTGTCCCTAAATTAGCCGAGGTTAGACGATCGTGCACGGCCTGCGCAAGTTGACGATCTTCGGTCTTATAGTAGTACGTCGTGGTACCGTTCGGAGCGTCGTTCACAAAACTGTTCACATGCACGGACACAAACAGACGCGCGCCCGTATTGTTGGCAACGTCTACGCGCGCTTGCAATTCTTCCTTTGCCGAGTCATTGGGCGCATAGACATCGATGTCGGTGGTGCGAGTAAGCTGCACCTGCCAGCCACGCACGATCAGCAGGGCCCGCAACCGTTGCGAAATATCCAGCGTGAGCGTTTTCTCACTCAGTCCGCCACGCTGCGCGCCGGCATCGCTTCCGCCGTGACCGGGATCCAGGACGATGAGGCGCGGATTGGTGGGAACGTACGTCTTGGCAGGCGCCGGCTTGAACTTCCAACCCTCGGAGGTTGGCGCAGCGGTTGCGACGGCATTGCCGCCGATACTTCCAGAACCGCTCCGCGCGAGCATATCGTCGTCTTCGTTGTGCGCCAACAGCGTGAGCCCGTCGGCTCCTGGATTCACATCCACTAACTTCGGACCGGTCAGCGTCAGTGCCACGCGAACACTATCGCCGGAGACTTGATGCACGCGCAGGGACGTGACGCTCGGCGCGGTTTGCGTTTCGTCACGTGGCGGCGCTTGCAGAGTAGCGCCATGAATATCGACATACCAACGATTATCCAAGAGCCGGTGCCACTCGAAGGAAGCATTTCCGCTGACCGCGATCCGCACCGAGAAACCGTCCTGCGATTGCGCCGCGTCCACGGCGGTCACCGCCACCACCGACTTCGGTGAAGCGGTTTCGACCGGCGACGGGCTCGGTGCGGGCGCGGCTGTCGCCGCCGCGACCTGACGCCCCCGTCCACCATTGATGGCAAGTT
Source organism: Candidatus Eremiobacter antarcticus (assembly GCA_003244105.1). GTDB lineage: Bacteria > Vulcanimicrobiota > Vulcanimicrobiia > Eremiobacterales > Eremiobacteraceae > Eremiobacter > Eremiobacter antarcticus. The sequence continues at coordinate 195,065 of QHBK01000002.1, forward strand.
GAAAATCGTGATTGTTTTCCGAGGGCATTTCAGAAGCGTTCGCCCCGTCCGACAGAACGAAGGTCACCCGCGTTACCGGCGCGCGAACCGAGCCGCTTTGCTCGATACGGATCTCGTCGATTCCGCCCGCATGAACGCGCCGAGTCCGCTCCAGCGTTGATCCGACCCCATCGAATTGGTAAACGATGCGATTTCCCGAGCTAGCGATGAGCCGTCCCGCGAGCGGCACGCCCGCGTGCATAAGGACTCGAGCCGCTTGTCCCCGGCTTTGAATATCGACCTCGACTTGCGATTGCAGAATGGTTTCGCCGCCGTCAATCTTCGGTTCGAATCCCACCGCGCGCAGCAGCGTGTAGAACGGCAGGTAGACTTCGCCGCCGCGCTCGTAGGGCGCAAAGCCCGCCTGCCCGGAAACTTCACCGGCGTCATAGCGCACGTCACCAAGCGCAAAGCTGATGATTTTTGGTTCGGGCGTCGTGAAAAGAATATAACGCTCTCCCGCCCCCCATGTGGTGGAAATTCCAAGGCGTGAAAGCAGCGTCTTGAAGCCGACGTCGTGCAAACCAACGACCGCGTCGTTCCCCTGGGCGCCGGCGTGGATGGCAATGCGCTGCCCCTCAAGCACGACTTGCGACACATTTTGCGCATCTGCCGCGCACCAACAAAGTCCCGCTAGCGCGAGTGCGCTACCAATCCGAACGGCGAAGCGGCTTATCAAGCTCAAGATGTCCCCCGGGCAGCGCGTCCAGACGCCGGCCATCCACGCGAACGCTCACGGACGCTATTCCGGGAAGACCGGTCAGTGTCCAAACCAGCCCTTTGAACTCGCCGGTTTCTCCCAAACTTCCACCACTTTGCGATTTGACCTCAGGCGAAAGGTCCACGTCTGCATTCGAACCCGTAACGCGAACAGCACGGACATGCGTTCCCGCGGGGAAACGAATCGCTTCCACCGTCGGAGGCGGCCCCGCAACGGCTTGCACCGCGCCGTAGAGCGCCGCATTTTGCAGACGTTCGCCCGGCGTTTCGTCGCGGGCTTGCGGGCGCAGCGAAACCGGCCACGCAACCTCGCTGGTTCCGTCGTACTTGGTGTAGTAAACGCTAATGTGATCGCCCAATGGGCTCTTGGAACGCGCGGTTAGAAACACCCACGCAGCTACTGCTACCACAATGAAGAGTAGCGCCAAGAAAACGATCCGCGAGTTTCTCACGGGCTCTTTTCTTCTGCAAGGTGCGAGAGAATGCCGCTTTGACGACCGCCCTGGCGTGGCCGATGCCGCTTTTGCATTTGACGCCCAAGCGGACTCTGTGCCATACTGCGGCCAACCCTGCGCGATCTTTCGAAGTGCCGATCGAGCCGCGCCACTTTGAAAGAAAGACCACCATCTCTACATTTGAATCCCTCGGTTTGCCGCCGGCGCTTCTGCGCGCGGTGGCCGATCTCGGCTTTACAACACCCACCGCCATTCAGCTCGCGTCCATCCCACCGGCCCTTGCGGGGGCGGACGTTTTGGCCAGCGCCGAGACGGGCAGCGGCAAATCTGCGGCCTTCGGCCTTCCCATCCTGAACACGCTCATGAAGCTGCCGCGGCGCAAAACTCGCGCGCTCATTCTGGCGCCCACGCGCGAGCTGACCGAACAGATCTCGCGCCACCTGACCCTCTTGGCCAAGCACACGGACGTTCGCGTCGCCGCCGTCTACGGCGGGGTTGGCTTTGCACCGCAGCTGGATGCATTCAAGCGCGGCACCGACATCATCGTCGCAACACCGGGCCGCCTGCTCGACCATCTGGCGCGCGGCACGGCCAACCTCGACGACATCTCGATCCTGGTTCTCGACGAAGCCGATCGCATGTTGGACATGGGCTTCTTGCCTGTGGTTCGGCGCATCCGCAAGTACGTGCGCGACGAGCACCAAACGCTTTTTTTCTCCGCCACCTTTCCGCCGCAACTTTCGGGTCTGACACGCGAAATGCTTAAGAATCCCGTTCGCGTGGAGTTGGCAGCCAAGGCCGCGCCCGTCAGTACGCTGACGCAAACACTGTATGCCACCGAGCAGCAGCATAAAACGGATCTCTTTCTGGAGCTGCTCAAGGACAACAAGATCTATTCTGCCATCTGCTTCACGCGGACGAAGTCGCGCGCGGACCGGGTAGCTGCCGCTCTGAGCAAAAACGGGATCGCCGCCGACCTCATTCACGGTGACCGCTCGCAATCGCAGCGCACCCGCGCTTTGGCCGATTTCAAGCGTGGCAAGTCGCGGGTACTGGTGGCCACCGACATTGCGGCGCGCGGCATCGATATTATCGAGCTGGGTCACGTTGTGAATTACGATGTGCCGTTGGAACCTGAAGACTACATCCATCGCATCGGACGCACCGCGCGGGCCCAGGCCACAGGCGATGCGATCACGTTCGTCTCTTCCGAAGAAGAGCCGCTAATTCGAAAGATCGAGTACATCCTGGGCGAGCGCCTCGAGCGCCAGCGCAATCCGCTCTTTCCCGAGGTAAGCTTCGCGCCACCGAAGCCCAGCGTCGTCTACCGCTCTCGCTCGCGACGCCGTTAAGTTAAACCGGGATCAGTTCGTATCGGTGTTGTGGGAACGTCGCCGGATCGAACATCCAATCGGGAAGTTGCGCTGGAAACGAGACTTCGGAGATGCTCCATTTTCCTTCGCCGGAAAAATGCACCGGGAAGCGCACCACGTTGAAATGACCGTCGGCATCAACGTTTACAAGATGCCGGTCGATCAGCGCGGTATTGACGGTGACAAAATAATGGAACGCCAGGAGGCCGCGATCCACGAAGCGCTCGGCAATATAGCGCACGGGCAGCGACGTTTTCTTGTCGACCCACATTTCGCGCAGCACATGGTGTCCGGGGTCGCGTAACGGCGTCAACCCCAGATGATAGACCGCTTGATCGCGCGCGGTCGTATCGCCGAGATCGACAATGCGGTAGGGGTTGTCGAAGGCGCGCACTGCGCCGATTTCCTTCAACTTCGATTGCGCAGGAGGCGGCTGCGGGGTTCCCATGGCTTCAAATATGCCCGGCCGCTTTGAAGGTGCGTAGCGCAAACCGAAGTCTTCCACTGGAAAGTCATTAACGCGGTAGATGGTCGTAAAACGAATGAAGACGTTATCGCGTACGATTTCCGGAGCTGCCTTGACGGGGGAGCCCGTGGAGTCGTCCAATTCGCGAACCAGTGAAGCTCCATCGCCGGTGCGCGCCGCTAGCCGCAACCGCTCCTGAAAGGACCCGTCGGTGCCGACCGACTGATTCTGAACCGTGAAGACGATGAAATCGGGCACCGGGAGCTCGCTAACGGCCGATCGCACGCGCCCGAAGAGTTCGCCCGGGGTTAAACCCGTGTCTTGCGCTGTTGCAGCGACTCGCGTGCAGGCAAACATTGCGGCACAAAACAGCGCGTGAACTGAGCAAGGGCGATTGCGTTTCATGCTTCAGCGCCTTAGGACGATAGTACCGGTACGGGATTCGTAGATGTATTCGATGCAGAAGCCCACACAAGCGGCGACCACAAACACCAGCCACGGCAGACCGTAGCTATAGTGCGCGGCCCCGGTTAGCCGCAGCGCCATCAGCGCCGCGGCACCAAAAAAGCCCGGAGCCGTAATCGCGCAGTGCACCTCGCGACAGTGCAAGAAATTTTGCGCGCAATACACTGCGTATAGTCCGAAGAGGCCCGTTGCCAGCCAGTCGCCCCAACGCTGACTCCTTCCATTCGCATACCCATCCAGCGCGGAAACCAGCAGCGCGAGTGTGATGTTAAACCAGCGATTGTGAAACAATTGAATCCGCATCGAGTAGCCTTAATAAACTTGCGGAGCCGTACGGCAGTTTGTTCGGGCTCGCACGGCTGCGAACCGGTCACCTACCCATGGGAGCGCCTGCGCGAAAGAGGTCGGGAGCACCGTCGCGTGATTCGTTGCCCGGAACACATCGTACCATAAAGTGGCTCCATTGGAGCACAACGCGGCGCGCAGATCACTGGTGAGATCTTGCGGAACAATGGTGTCGCTCGAACCCTGGATCAGGAGCACGGGGACGCGGATCTGCAGATTGCTAGGATCATTTCGCACGAAAGCGTCGATTAAGGGCTGCAGGGGAGCATTTCTCTTGAAAATATGCGACGGCACAATGGACGACCACGCCGGTTTCGCACGCAGCTCACCATCGCACATTTTTTGCAGGTCAGGCAGCAACTGCTGCATCTCCGGCGTCAGGATTTCACCCAAATGCACACCCGGCTCATAGGTGCCAAAGCTTTGCAACATCAGCGCAAAGAGCGGAAAGGAACCTGACGGCTCGTTCTGCTGAAGCATTTGCTGGAAAAAACCCTCGATGTTCGACCCCGGAGCGTAGGCGACAGCTCCGCGCAATTGAAGTTCGGGCGTCCAACCGGGCGACCCGGCAGCGGCCCACAGTGCCGCATCGCCCCCTTCCGAATGACCCATCACAACCCAATTGGGGCCGATGCTCGAATCAATTTGCCGCGCCGCACGCACTGCGTCGGCCAAATCGTGCGAGTACGATTCACCCACAAAATACGGATGGATTCCGGGCGTGGATTGTCCTTCGTAATCGGTTTGCACTACCGCGTAGCCTTGCGAGACGAATGAGTCCATGAGCCGCTGCTCGCCATCAAGCCGCCGGTAGGTAGAGGGAGTGCACTGCGGCCCGTTACCCGTCGTGCCGTGGGCCCAACTGATGACGCGCCAACCTCCGGGTGGTGGCGTACCCTGCGGAATTGCAACCGTTCCGGAAACCGCAGTGTCTTCTCCGCGCGGCGAAACGCTATGATAGAGCACGAGCCAATTCGCCGCCGCATGGGGCAACGCCGCGCCGACGACGAGAGGCCGCGCCCAAATAACATCGCCATGCTTCGCGTGAGGTAGCGGTGAAGGCGGCTGATAGAACGCATCATCGGGCGGCCCGATCGCGACCGCGCTTGCGAGTAGCATTTGGGCCGCTGCGAGCAGTTGCAGTATCACTTAAGTACCTTCCGAAGCTTGATGAGTCGCTCCACCTCTTGGAAGCCGCAGGATTCGTGCGCCCTTAGCGATGCGTCGTTGTGCAATTCAGTATCGGAAGCAAGCTCTTTGAATCCGTGGTTGCGAGCCCACGCTTCGACCGCCTCCATGAGCCTACGTCCGACTCCTCGACCCCGCGCGACTGGCTCGACATACCATCCTTCGACGTGCGGCACCGGTCGCGATTCGCATCCATCGGAGAATCCGCGCAAGGCAAGCTCGACAAACCCTACGGGCTTCCTTGCGTCGTCCTCCGCCAGGAATACCGCCTCGACAATCGAGCCTTCTCCTCCTGCGACGAACGCATGCGCTTCACGGGTGATCTCGCTTGCATCTTCGAGCGGCCATAGGCGGCAGCGCATCGCAGCCCACGCGTCCACATCCGCCGCCTCAACTGCGCGAATCATCCATTGCCTCCCAGATCAACCGCAGGTGCTTGGTAGCGACCAGAGATCGTCGACGACTTCCATCGCGATAACCGGCAATGTCGTGACGAGCGTCGCGCGGAAGGTTGCCTCATCTTCCGAATCGCCGGGCAGCGCGGGCGCTGTCGATTCCCAAGCCTCTCGCGAGGGCCATAGCGCAATCGCGCAATACATGCCGTCCGGCTCGCGGTGGAGTCGCGACCCGTACGACTCCTTGACCGCGCGGATTTTCTCGGTTCGGATGTGCCAGATTTGCCGAAACTCCCCTTCCATTTCAGGCTTGACACGCCAGCGGTAAATAACGGTAAACAACGCGTTCATGACGCACCGATTTGCGGCCGCTGAAGCGCGCACCTAGTCAATGCTCGTCGCTTCGCGAGGGCAGGATGCGAAGCTCCATCATGAAAGAGCCCTTACGTGTCCTCTCACAGGGCCCTGGTTTCAGGGTTTGTGTCCTTCGCGCTCGCAGCATCACTCATGTTGCCGTTCACGTTTTTATCGAGAAGCTCGGCCGCGCAGACCCCCGCCGCGGCTGCCGCAGCCTTGCCCACGGCCATGCTTTCTGTGATGCACAAACCGCGCTACGCTCATGCTTTCTGGAATCTGCTAGTGACCGATTTGACAACGGGGAAACCCGTTTATGCCCTGGCTCCGGATCGCTTGGCATTCACGGGCTCGGTACGCAAGCTTTTCTCGGTCGGCCTCGCGCTAAACGCGCTCGGTGCGAACTACCGCTTCACGACCCCGGTGTACCGGCGCGGCTCCCTTGATGTCAGAGGTTCGTTAGCGGGCGACTTGACTTTGGTTGCGGCAGGAGACCTTACACTGGGCGGACGGCGCGAAATCAATGGTCGAATCGCATTTACCAACTTCGATCACAACGACGCCAACAATCTGAACACGGCAATCCTAACACCGCAAGATCCCTTACGCGGGCTTGACGAGCTAGCGCGCCAAGTGCGCGCTTCCGGAATTCGGTCGGTGAACGATGTTGTGATCGACAACCGCCTCTTCGAAAAGTATCGCGTGCCCAACGGCAACCTCCTCATCACGCCCATTCTCGTGAACGAAAACATGGTCGATGTCACGGCCACGCCCACACAGGCGGGCAAAGTGGCGCATTTGGACTGGCGACCGAAAACAGCCGCGTTCGCAGTACGAAATGCTCTGACTACTGCTGCACGAGGGCAACCAGCGGACATTTCGCTCTCTCACAACGGCCTGATGATATGCAACTGGCCTGCCCCCTGCACGGGCTTGGTCTCGGGTACGATTCCAATCGGCTATAAAGCGCCGCTTTCAGCAAGCCCAGCCTTGGTGCGCACATTCCGCGTCGAATCGCCAGCGTCGTTTGCGCAATCGCGTTCATCCAAGCACTGGACGGGGCGGGCGTTCGCGTGCGCGCTTCGTTTGCGAGGAACGAATGCAGTCCGAAGTCTTCCGCCGCGTGGCAGCTATAGCCCCGGTACCCGCGTGGCCGCGCTCGTCTCCGCGCCGTACTCCGAATATGCCAAGTTGATCTTAAAAGTTAGTCTCAACCTGGGAGCAAACTTGAGTCTTTCGCTCTTCGGTCTTACGAAAGGACAGCGCACCATCGCCGGCGCTCTGGCTGCCGAACGAAAGACATTGGTCGGTACGATGGGAATTCCGCCGAAAGCATTCGACTTCCCAACGAATGGCAGTGGCAGCCCGGACAGCCGGGCAGCGCCGCGCGCGACCGTCCAGATGCTCCTCGCAATGCAACGCGGTCGCAATGGCTCCGCGTACCGCGCATCGCTGCCGATCCTCGGTGTTGATGGATCCCTCGCCGCCACCGGCCGTTCGCTGCCTGCAAAGGGGCACGTATTCGCGAAGACCGGAACAACGATCGACCAGACGGGCCTGAAGGCACAGGTTCTAGCGGGGTATATCGATGCCAAGAGCGGGCGGCATCTCGCCTTTGCGCTCTACGTCAACGACGCCGGTCCGCTCAAGAACATCGCGGATGTCGCCGAAGTGTTCGACGACGAAGCCCAGATCACGAATGTAATCTACGAGCAAGTACCGTAAGCGAAAGGAAAACCGGATGCAAGCAATGACGAAGCCGCCCGAAAATCGCGGCCTCGAACTGACGCTGCGCGGGATCTTGCTCGGCGCGGTTATCACGCTGGTTTTTACGGCCGCGAACGTTTATCTGGGCCTCAAAGTCGGATTAACGTTTGCGACATCGATACCCGCGGCCGTTATCTCGATGGCGCTGCTGCGGTACTTGCGCAATGCGACCATTTGGGAGAACAACATCGTGCAAACCGTCGCTTCGGCGGCCGGCACGCTCTCATCGGTCATTTTCGTTTTGCCGGGATTGGTGATGGTCGGATGGTGGACGCATTTTCCGTATTGGCAATCCTTTGGTATCTGCGCCGCCGGTGGCATCTTGGGCGTCATGTACAGCGTGCCGCTTCGCCGCGCCCTGGTTACGCAATCCGATCTCCCGTATCCCGAAGGTGTAGCGGCCGCAGAGGTGCTCAAAGTCGGGACTGCTTCGCGTACCGGCGAAGCGGCAGAAGAGAATCGCGCGGGTCTTTTCGCCTTGCTGTGGGGTTCCATCGCGTCGGCAGCATTTGCCGCGGTGGTTGCGACCAACATTTTTGCCGGACAATTCGATCGGTATTTTCGCGTAGAAAGCGCGACCACGGGTAGCAGCCTAGGACTTTCGCTCGCGCTTCTGGGCGCCGGGCACTTAATCGGCTTAACGGTCGGAATCGCCATGTTTGTCGGGCTGCTTATCGCATATGGGCTCGGCGTCCCGGTGTTCTCCATATTGCATCCCATGGCCGGCGATGCGTTGACGGTTGCAAACGCAATTCGCGCCGATTACGTGCGCTTCTTAGGCGTCGGCGTGATCGGCGTGGCGGCAATATGGACGATCGGAACGCTGGCCGCCCCGGTCTGGAACGGCGTGGCTTCAGCCCTTCAGGCATCCCGTCGCAATTTGGCCGCCGGAGAAGACGGATTGCCCATAACCGAGCGTGATCTGCCAATTAAATTGGTGGCGCTCATCAGCTTGTTTTGCTTTCTACCGATCGCCGTCTTGTTGTGGTTATTTCTTTCAGGCGGATTGCTCTCATCCTTGATTGTGCCGCTGGTCATCGCCGGTATCATCTACATCTTCGTTGCGGGTTTTTTGGTTGCCGCAGCCTGCGGCTACATGGCGGGGCTCATCGGTTCGTCCAACAGTCCAGTGTCTGGCTTGGCAATTCTCTCGGTGATCGGTGCATCACTCTTGTTAGTCTTGTTTGCGAAGAACGCGAGTGTGGCGGCCGGCCCCTCGTTGGTTGCGTTCGCACTCTTCGTAACCGCAGTGCTAATTAATGTTGCCACGATTTCCAATGACAACTTACAGGACCTAAAGACCGGCCAGCTAGTGAACGCGACGCCATGGCGACAGCAGGTGGCGCTGATCATCGGCACGATTTTCGGGGCTTTGGTCATCCCGCCGTTCTTGGATTTGCTCAATGGAGCGTACGGTTTTGGTGGGCTGCACGGCCTCCCGGCGCCGCAAGCCACGCTCATTTCGACCCTTGCAAAGGGCGTGATTCAGGGATTCGACAAGTGGTACTTGATCGGCATCGGTGCGTTATTGGGCGCGCTGATCGTGATTATCGATGAAGTGTTGAAGCGCACGACGCGCTTCCGCCTACCGCCGCTTGCAGTCGGTCTGGGAATCTATCTGCCGGCGGTCACGACAGCTGCGGCGGTGGTCGGCGCATTTGCCGGTGCGCTTTACAATCGCTGGGTGGACCGAAAACCAAACGCCCCTGCTGCCCGGCGTTTAGGCGTTCTTATTGCGTCGGGGCTTATTGTGGGCGAAAGCTTGTTCGGCGTCCTATTAGCGGGTCTTATCGTTGCGCTGAAAAATCCCAGCCCCTTGGGAATTCCCTTCGTGGGTCCGGCGTTTGCGCCGTGGGCGGCACTTCTGGGCCTCCTGTTCTTCATCCTGATTCCCATTTTGCTGTATCGCTACAGCGCGCGGCACGCGGCAGAACTCAAGAACGTCTCGGCATAGCCATTGGCGTAGAGCACGCAGGACGTAAGCTTAGTAACTTTTACGGCCTCAAACGGCTATCGTTTAAAAGGGGAAAGCCTGATTCCTTACCAGGTAATGAAAACAGTATGCTGGAGTCGGACGAACATACCGGATTGGTATGCTTTCACGCTGGACCTTGAAATGATCAGACCGCCTGGCCAGCAATCCGTCCGTTGCAGCCGGCGCACCTGAGGCCCCGCATGCACAATGACGAAGGCCGCCCGAGCTTCAAGAACGGCGCGGTTTGTAGCAGTCGACCTAGGCGGGTTAGCAGCGCAAACATAGTGGGCCGCGTAGCGGTAGCTTAATGATCACGTGCAGTGGCGTTGTTCGGCGAGCGTTTTGAAACCGATTCGCATGCGATCTAGAACCTAAGGTTGCAATGGTTACCGGCCCCTTGAGGTCGTTTTTGCAACTTGGTCTATAAAATTACGCACATACCACATGGCGATGCGATTGTGAAATCCGTACGAGACTGTTTCGAACGAATGGTCGGCCCAGGGGAGCTCGACGTACTTCACCCTGATCCCGTCGCTGCGCATCGTGTCCCGGAGAACCTGCTGCAACTGAGGGTCGATTACGTGATCGCGGGCCCCTGCGAGCATCAGCACCGGCGGCATTCCATGATGTACGACGTACCGCGGCGAGGCGGAGCGGTAGCATGCTGGATGTCTTTGCGGAGGTCCCCCGCAGAGATCTGAGGTAATCTGGCGCGCATTGATGATATCGGGCTGCATGGGGAATTCATAGCCTAGTTTCAAATCAACGGGGCTTTCGTAGGTGATTATGCCACTGATGCGCTTTGGCCGAAGCGCGCCCGCGATCAGTGCGAGTTGTGCCCCCGAAGAATGTCCGAGCAGAATGAGTTTTCCGTCGCGAATGGCGTCGATTTGCCGCACTATTGCGTCCCGCTGCGCGGGCCACCGGAAGGCTGGCGAATGCGGATAGTCCAGCGCCCTGACATTGTAACCCCAGGAGGCAATTCTTTCGTTAAGCCGCGCGTCGTTTCGTGGCGAGCCGCGCTCCCATGCGCCACCATAGATTGCTAGCACCGTGGGCGCGTTCTGGGCTGCACTCCCTTTAGGTTCGGCAATTGGCCATGGCGTCAACAGAGCGCTAATCGGCACACGCGGACCGCGAAAAGCGTAAGCGGTCGGAGGAACCAGGGAACAGAGTAAAGACCCGCTGGCAAGAGCTATGGTGGCGCAACGCCAGCGGGACCGTGAGCGTAGCCCGCCCATTAAAATAGCTACATTGATGAGCGCCAGGAGCGGCCACAGCTCTGTAGCACCGACCGAAACCAAAAAAAGCGTCGGCACTGGCCCAGGAACGACAATCCAAATGGAAAGCGCGAATGCAGCTAGCGCGAGCGCAAGCACGTCCACCATACCCATGCGATAAAAAAGAGTTGAATCGGAAGGCGGATGTAAAACGCCAGGGGAGTGCCGACATCGCGATAGAGCTGCGGATGGAGCGCCATCTGTAGATTCGCGGGAAATACGGCGACCAACAGGGTGACTAATCCAACACCCGCAATCCGCCGAGTTCGGTGCAGCAGGACACCGATGCCGCCAAGTATCTCGCAGACCCCACTGATCTGCACAAGCGAGGCGTGCGCCGGCAGCCACGGCGGAACGATGCGAACGTAGAAACCGGCATGAGTGACGTGATTGGCGCCGGCAATTATGAAAAATGCGCCAAGCAAAATTGTTGCCACATTGAGGATGGTCACTCGCCGGCCTTCGGCCGTGATGCTGTGTTGTTCCGTTTACCCCCCCCCCCCATTGAGGTATCGAGATGGGACCACGGGTATTGCACTCAAAATGTTTTTCGGCGCTGGTCACCTCCCGTGGCTGCGAATCGCAGGCGGCGCCGAAGCAATCAATCCCTTAACTGATCTTCGATACGATTGGTTAGATCTGCAATCCAAATGAACCACCCGGACGTTGTAGTCCTATACAAATGCCGAATAAATGTCTTCGCGTACGATTCTTTGCCTGCCTGATCTTCTCGCTGTTCCTGGGAGGCGTTCTAGGCGCACCTGCAAACGCGCACCCTCTCGGCAATTTCACGATCAACCACTTAGCCAAAATTCAGGCGAGCGCACAGAGATTACGCGTGCATTACGTGCTTGATCTGGCCGAGATTCCCACGTTTCAAATCATGCACCAGCGCGCTCCGGCCGGGAACTGGACTCCGAAGGTCATGCAGGCGTGGGCTGATTCCGAAGTTAGTCTTGTACAGACGGGGCTGCAAATCGCAAGCGATGGAGAGGCACTGCAATTGCACTCTCTGGGTGCAAAGGCGCGAACGCGGCCGGGAGCCGGCGGCCTTGCGCTCCTCTATTGGGTTGGAGATTTTACCGCGGACTTAGGCCAGCCGGCTAAGCGCGCGATCAGCATCAGTGACCATGTTTACGAAGACCGCCGCATCGGCTGGAAGGATATCGTCATCCTCCCCCAGAGCGAGCCCACCCACGAACTACTCATGTATCCAAGTGCGCTTCTGGGATCACCACGCACGATCACGAGGGCTTCTTTCAAAATCAGTTCCCTCGGCAAGATCTCCGCCATCCAAAGCGACTCCGCCACCGTCCAGCAACAACAGAGTACGAGCTCGATTGTGAGTCAGACGTTGCTCTCACAGATGTTTTTGCGGACGGACCAAGGACCGCTTTGGATCCTGATCACGATCCTTGCCGCCTTTGGGTTTGGCGCATTGCACGCTATAGAACCGGGACACGGCAAAGCGTTGCTTGCCTTTACCCTGGTCGGAGCCCGCGCAACTACAAGGCAGGCTACTATTTTGGCCGCCTCGCTGACTTTCGCCCATACGATCGGTGTTATTCTGCTTGGCGTTGTCCTATTTTTCGTGACGGGCTTTGTCCCGGAAACAATTTATCCATGGATCACGCTTGCGTCCGGCGTAGCCATTGCGATCATCGGCGGACGCGCTTTGGCGCGCTATATCCGCGGTGTGCGACCTTTTTCGCACGCGCATGTCCACGAGCACGAACATGCCCATCCACACGAGCATCCCCACATGCACGCTCACGGTGTCGCGCGCTCCCACGCGCACGGGCACGATCATAACCATCCGGTCGCCGACAATCAGGCATTGACCCACACCCACAGCGGCACGGCGCACTCACATCTCGTCCCCGGCCATCAACCCCTAAACTTTGGCAGCGCCATTTGGGCGGCGTTGAGCGGCGGCATCGCGCCCTGCCCAGCCGCTATCATCCTGTTGATCGCCGCCGTGAACTCGCATCGCATCGGCTACGGGTTGCTCTTGATCGTTATCTTTGGACTGGGCTTAGCCTCCGTGCTGACCGGACTTGGATTGGCGGTTGTGCATGGCGCTGCATGGATTTCGAGTAATGCAAAATACGAGCGGATTGTGCGTTTCGGACCGGTAGCGTCGGGTCTGCTTATCTCAATTATTGGTTCGGTGCTGCTCGGACAGGGATTCGTCCAAATCGGCGTCCACACCAGCGCGTTACTCGTCAGCGCGCTCGCGCTTGCCGCAATAGCGGGTTATGCGTTTAGCGCAAATCACACCCATCGCACGGTTGCGCAAGCAGCATGATTTTTGCGAGCGCGTTTACAGTCTATGCACTGGGATTGCGCCATGGGGCCGACCCAGACCACCTAGCGGTCATCGATAATCTTACCCGCAACTCAATTGCAAGGAAGCCGATTCTGAGCCGGTTTGTTGGTACGCTCTTTGCGGGCGGCCATACGATCATGGTTTTGGCAGTTGCCGCGCTCGTCGGCTACCTGGGGTCCCGGTTCGCTAGCCATGCGGTATTGGTCGAGAAGATTGGCACGTGGATTAGCATCGTTGTCCTGCTGGTCATTGCGGGCTTGAACATACGGCAACTCTGCCTTGGTCAAACCGATCGACTTTCCGGTGCGAAGACGCGTTTGCTTCCAAAATTCTTGCGTAACGGTCAGAGCCCGTGGCTAGCTGTGCCAGTCGGTCTGCTCTTCGGCTTCGGTTTTGAGACGTCCAGTCAAGTGGCCGCCTATGCGGTTGCCTTTGGGGCGGACGCGGGAGTGATCGGAGCGCTCATCGTTGGTTCGATGTTCTGCGCCGGCATGATCACGACCGACACACTGGACTCGATTCTCCTTCACCGGCTGGTTTCGTACCGCGGCGGGCGTCTACCACGCGTCATGCGCGCCTGGCTTTGGTCCGTCACCATCTTCGCCGTCGCGGTTGCGGCCTACGAACTCTTACAGTTTTTCGGATTCACATCACCCGTCCCGGATATTTCGGTAAGCGCAATCCTGGTCGCCAGTCTGCTTGCTGTATTCGTCTGGGTTTTCTACACAACTCGAACAATTGGTGTCGAGTTACCCACCCCAATGGAGCAACTACCATGAACAACCTCTTGCGCACGCTCGCGGGATTCTTGGCCGTTTCTGTGCTCGCTGTCGCGTTCTCGTTTTATTCGAGCCGCGCCGCGCGCAGTTCCGACCATCAAGACTCACCGACCGTCGTGAACAACCCCATGGAAGATATTACCGACATGTATGTCTTCCCCGATTCGCAGACGCCCGGTAACGTCGTCTTCGCGGTGAACTTCTGCCCGCTCATCGGCGCAGGATGCCCATCGAATCCAACCTTTGACCCCAACGTTCTCTACCAAATCAAGATCGCAACGGGGTACGGAAGCGCCACGCCGGACTACAAAGAGCACATTGTCATCCAAATGAAGGCTAACACCGCGGGGACGAATCCAACCTTCACAATCTACGGACCGGGTGCGCCCAATGAAGTCGCTACGAGTAACACGCTAGTGGCGACCGCAGGGCAGACCCCCTACAACCAGACCACCACGCTTGGCAACGGCATCAAAGTCTTTGTCGGGCCGCGGCACGATCCGTTCTTCATCGACTTGGGAGCGCTTTTCAAGATCCTTCCCGACCGCAACTACAAGGATCCGCAAAAAGATACCAGCCCGATGACGAATCCGAAATTCACGTCGTTCAACTTCCCTAGCGGAGCCGCGCCCGTAAAGGACGTGACCGGGACGCCGTATACGGCCAACAACATGCCGGGCGGGCCACCGGCAACAGCCAGCTCACTCGGTTGCAACATTCAAATGCCCACCAACACCGTTGCACCGTTTGACGTGGAGTCGTTCGTCATTTCGGTTCCCAAGACGATGCTCGTTCCAGCCGGACAAGCCCTCGGGCCCGTGGGCATTTGGGCTACCACATCCACGCCGACCGGATCTTAGGAGAACATTCAATATGAAACATTATCTCGCTGGAGTGGCTCTCGCAATCGCCGTTTTCGGTTTTGCGGCTTGCGGCAATAACAATGCCGGCACTCTCTTTCCCGGCGTGAAACCCGGAGTCTATCAACAGGTGGAGTTATGGGGGCGCCCCGCCGTCAAGGAAGGTCTCGAAGTGTTCAACGCCCACGATGCCACCAACCGCTCGGAACCGTACAGCGACCCAACGCTATCGGCGAACGTTTCGAACTTCATGACGACTGTCGCTGGCCGGGATGCGACGACGTCCGCAACCGTCACGAAAATTCTCAGCACGAATGAAATGGTCGTCAACCTGTCGCAAAGTGCGGTGACCGCCGCATACTTGGGGGTTGAAACGGGCGGAGCACTTGGCCGCAGCAAATTCGGCGGCCGCGCGCTCAACGACGATGCCGTTAGTCTTGACCTGGGCGTAGTCTTTGGAAACACCCTCGCGAAGGTCGGGGCAGTCTCCGATGATTTCAAAGAGCACCCCTGCTTGACCACCGACAACGTGGGTCCACAGAATCCCAATAACGGACCGTTCCCCTTCCTCGATCCGCCGGTCTAAACCCGGAACAATGCGGCTACGGACGTCCCTGATCCTAATGGCGAGCGCGGTTGTCGCGCTCGCCATTTGGCCGCTTCTTACCGTTCTTGGTGGGCCGGCCCCGGCAGCAATGATGACGCCGGCGCCCGTGCTCGCCGACTATCTGGGCCGCGACAAAACGATTGCACTCGAAGAGAGAATTGTGAGGCGCGACAAGAACGATCAAATTTTTCGACGCTCACTCGCAGCGCAGTACTTGCAGCGCTTCCGAGAACAAGGCGACATCGGAGACGTTGCGCGCGCGCAGGAGATGGCTGAACAATCCATTGCTCTGCAGCCACAACTCAATACCGCCGCACGCATGGCCTTGGCTTCGGCGTACTTGAACTATCATAACTTTCACGCAGCACTGGCTTCCGAGAAACTTGCATACGCAGCCGAACATAACCCGGCCGCGCTGACGCAGGAAGCGTCGATTCTTATGGAGCTTGGTAAGTACGCCGCTGCGGAAAATATCTTAAAGCACCCACCGACGGCTCGCGCACAAAATCCGGCCTGGAACGCGGTTCAGGTCCGCTACGAGGAACTTACCGGACATCTAGCAGATGCCCGCGCTCTGCTGGCGCAGATCATTCCCTCCATCGACGCTAATTTGTACGAGCCCGCATATGACCGCTCGTGGTTCCACATGCGCGCAGCGCAACTCGCTTTCGAGGCCGGGGACGATGCCGCCGCCCAACGAGAATTTAGCGAATCATTGAAAATTTTTCCAACAAATTATATGGCGCTGTTATGGCAAGCGCGTATGTATCGCGCACACAAGCAGTGGCAATTGGCCCTCGATGCCGCGAAGCGAAGCGCCAATCTCTATCCAATTCCCCAGGTGCTCGGATATGAAGCGGATTCCGAGCGCGCGCTCGGCGATCTCCGCGCAGCGAGCGAAACCGATGCGCTCATCTTGGCTGAGCAAAAGCTTTTCAACGTTCAGGGTGTCAACGACCGTCTGCTGGCCAATTACTTCGCGCAGCGTCACGTGCATCTCGACGATGCCCTTCGAGCCGCGCAAGACGACTATCGTAAGCGCGGCGACGAAATCTATGCCGACGACACGATGGCCTGGGTCCTGGCTACCACAGGGGACTGGCGACAGGCGCGCATCTACGCTATTCGCGCAACGCGCTGGAACACGCAGGATTCAGAGGTTCAATATCATGCCGGCGTTATTGCCCTGCACATGGGCAAGATCGAAGAGGGAAAGCGTAGGCTCGGGTCTGCCCTTGCTGCCAACCCTGAATTCGACGCTTTTGATGCTGACGATGCGCGTTCGAAGCTTGCGACACTTAGCAAAGTTTGATGAGACCGCTCACACTCGCGTTGATCGCAGTCACGGTTTTTCTCGCGTTCATGCGCAAAGCCCGTCAGGGCTCATGTGATAGGACTTTCCCTGTGCTCCTCGGCCGCCTCTGCCGTTAACGTTCGCGAAGCGATTTGCTCTAAGAGCTTTTATCCGAAAGCAACGCGTAAGATGAACGTGTCAAGGGCTTTGCAAAGGGCGTCCCCAATCCGATAGCCGTGAGCGGATCAATCTTGCCAGCGCAATAGCAACCGTCGTGGTTGTGTGGATAGCAGCGCGCAAACGGAAAAACGACGATTAGCCTATAACTTTGTTCCGTCCTTGGCGGCCTTGCCTTGCGGGTCTAAGAGAAGGCGAGTTTCAGCCGGCCTCGCTGTAAGGCAGGCTTTACTTCACGACCTTGATGGTCAATACCATCTTGGCATGGCCCGCGCCGCAAAACACTGCGCACCGTGCGACGAATGTACCGGTCCGGGTCGGCGTGACGTTCACCATCGCTGGCTTTGGTCCGATGCTTACGACATTATTGACGCCGAGTTCCGGAATCGTTATTCCATGCATGCCTTGCGTGCCCACAAAGCGTAACTTCGTGCGTTGGTGCAGTTTTAGGGTGATCGTGGATGGTACGAATGCGAAGTTACGCGCCGTCACATTGATTTGAGATGTCTTTGCCGTAGCTGGAGCGGCGGCTAATGCTCCTAAGGCGAGTGCGCACGCAAATGATAACAGTTTCATGATGGCCTTTCTTAACGGAGCCGAACGCGCGGTCCGCACTGATTTGAGCGTGCGCGATCTCTCCCGGCCTCATTGTTGCACCGCTGTGCTTCAAAATGCGACACCTTTTGTAACAACGCACGTGAAAAGCGCTCCGGTGGCAAATGAAAACACCCGAGACCTCTCCGGCGCAATAGGGGCTCATTGGTTGACACAAGCCCGGAGCGGTTGCAATTCCTATTCGGGCCAATCAGCCGGTATCGCCATTTGCTTTACTAAACACTTGGCACATCGGGATTTTCGAAGAGCCCCGTAAGCCTAGAAACTCCGCAAGCAAAAGTTGTCGATAAGGCTATGCCTGCATTTTCCAACGACCGCATTACCCGGTTATTTTAGCGTTTCGACAAATGCCGCGACGTCTCGAACGTCTTTCTCCGTCAATACACTTGGATAGAGGGCAGGCATCGGGGGCGCCGGTTTCTTGATCCACAAGATAACTGCCGCTTCATCTTTGCGTATATGCTCGCTTCTGAGCGGCGGCCCGGTCCCACCTTGTCCAGAGGCCCCGTGACATGATGAACAGTTTTGAGCGTAGATCTGCTTCCCATGCGCGAGATCGGCTAGGGCTGGGTGCGGCACCTGCGCTTCCGCAACGACGGGGGCTGATAGCGCGGCGGTTGGATTCGGCGCGGATGTTTGCGTTACCGCGGGGGTGCTTGCAACGGCCGGTGCGGCTCCGGCTACTTTCTGCAAAGGAAGCGTCCACCACAGCATGTAGCGCCAAGCTGGTTGAGAATTTTGCGCCATCGCCGATTCCAGAAAGAGATGAAGGTACGGAGCGACGTGGTAGGTGAGATCAATATTTCCACTTTGGCTTTGGGTGCCTAAGCCGTCATTCTGAAACTCCTTACGGAATGCGGCAAGAGCCTTGTCCCCGAGCGGTTTGTAAAGCTCTATCGTGGCGTCCGTGCTATGGGCACTCCCAAGTGGAGCTCCAATCGCATCTTGTCCGGCATTCGCGTCGTATGCCATCTGGTACATGGCAAAAATTCCAGGCATATGGCCAACGGGATCTCTTTGCAAATACGGCGTGATTGATGAATACTGATCGAAGCTGCCCTCGGGAAGCGGGAACGACCCGCGAGAACCCATGAGGCCGTATTCCAGCGGCTGAGTTGGATTTGCATGCGCAACCCGCCACTGCACGGTTTTTTCTATATTTTGTCCCCACGCGCTCGCCCCCGAAAGATCGCTGCTGTCGCCGAAATATCCGATCTCGGCATCCAAGGAATTCTTGACGTAGTTGAACTTCGCACCCCAACGATTGCCGTCGAGCTGGTAAGCATGTTCTCCGACGGTAATCTCCGGGGTCGCGAACGAAGCCAAATCAAACCATTGGCTCAAGGGCGAGGCGGTAGTACCAGGCATCTTTCCAACGAATAAGTGCCCGTCACGATTGAGCAGGTTGTTGAACGTGATCCACGCGGTATCGATTCCGCCAGGTTGCCCGGCTTGAACGATCCATTGTTGAAAATGGAAGGTAACATTCTTATCAAACGCGCCTGCAGCATGTATCGCAAGATTCCCGAATTCCGTCCTATGTGGCTCATTGGGATCTTGCGAGTCGTAGTTTGCGCTTTCGCCGATCCAAAAAGGCGTTGAACGGTGAAGCACGTGGGGATCAAGGGATGCGTAACCCGTGCGCTGGAGATAGCGGCCATAAGCGTTTAATGCGGGCACCTGCGTATGGCAGACCTCGCACCTCATTCCATAGGATTGCGCAAAGGGCGGCATCGCCATCGCCGTACCAATAGATGCTAATAAAAAACCGCCGACTGTAAAAAGCGCACGGAAAAAGCGGTTCATCTCAACTCAACCTCGGTTTCACGCATCTTGTGTGCCCGGTAGCATACATAATGCACGTTTAGCTTCCCGCTATTCTTTGCATGCAAGCATAACGATCTCCTTCTGCGACTCCTAAAAGGCGGCGAACGGGAAGGGCAAGATCCAACGACCTAATTTTACGAATGTTTTGGGTTGCCAGGCGCAATTAGTCGCACCCCGCTGAGAAGGAAACTTCGCTTTGCAATCGAGGGGCTCCACAGGCGTTGATCAAAGTGTTCTCGCTCGTGCGAATCCTCAGGGCGTGGTCCGGCGTTCGATGTAATGCTTCATCTCTTGCAGCAGCGCGTCCATGGTTCGGTTTGCGAGTGACTTGCCGATCGCGCGATCGAACAGCCGGCCGAGCACACCACCAGGCGGCGTATACGAACCCTCAAGAACGAGCAGCGAGCCTTTGCCCTCTCGCCTAACGGTCAGCACCGCCCCGAAAGGCGGAAACAAACCGAAGCGTGGATTCCACATAAACGAAACCGCCGCATGACGGCGCACAAGGCGTGTCCAGTCGTCAAGCAGGCTGTAGCGTGCTTCTACGGACGCGGAAGCGGATCCGATTCCTGTGACCTTGAGGCGCGGCGACCTCTCTTTGAAAAATGAGTCAACGTTGCCAATAACCCGTTCATGCGTAGTGCCTACGCTCACTGTTCGGACGATTTCGGTCATGCGGCCTGAACATGCTAACCTTAGTTTCGGATTCCTCTACTAAAGGTACTTGCCTGTTCGATGCCATGGGCTAAGTGTCGTTGTTAAGCTCAGCAATTAAGTCGCGAGCGCACGAAGCTTCGCAATTTCTCTTTGAAACTTAGGTAGTAAAGTCGAGCGGGAAGTTGGGAAGTGGGAAGTTGGGGCTGTAGTCCAAAAATCAAAACAACGACCTGCGAAGTCCAAGAATCCACTTCAACCGCTTGCGAAGTCCAAAAATCCACTTCAAGCCGTTGCCGAAGTCCAAAAATCCACTCGCCCACTCCAGTTACGCTGTCTGCAACTGTGGATCTTTAGCCGTGCAGCATTCTGCCTGGAATCTCAGCCGGGCTTTGCTTAGGTTCGGTGTTGGGGTCTTCCCCCAAGATTTTACG
>QHBK01000003.1 GCA_003244105.1 Candidatus Eremiobacter antarcticus
AATCCAACTTTAGCCCGAATAACCTTGCGTTCGGTGGTCATGATCGACTCCTTCTCTCGAGAGCACGATCTGCGCTCCCGGATTGCCACCGATCTTTTTCGCCAGGTGTCAGATTAAGTCTTAGCTAACACACGTTAGCAGTATGATCGTCTCTGCGGCTGCCGCCCTCGGGGCTCCCACGGTATCGGCAAGTCCAGACCCGTATAAGGGAAACTGTCCGAAGACCATCATATTCATCGGAGCGATTACCGTCTCGACGCCTGGCCCGGTGAGTTATGCGTTTTCCTATACACCGCCAGGGCGGAATATAGTAATTTTACCACTTGGTAGTACGGTGCACGCGAAAGTTGCCGGCACGGTTACGGTCACTTCAAGCGGAGTCGCGACGTACTCAGGAACTGGGTCCGTCGAACTGGTTGAGATCGCCCCGATTAAAGCGAAGTCGCAGCCACTGGCCATTACGACGGTGTGCTCATCTTCCACTACTCCTAACTATCCGGTAAGCAGGTCGACCAGCAGCAGCCCAGCCGCAACCAGCTTCGAGCATCCCCTCAACGGCGCAACCGCGCCGCCCGGCCAGATGCCACCGAACATCCATCTGCACAAGCTCACGGCTGCGGAGTTTCAAAGAGACCTGCTTGAGTTGAAATCGCCGCCCGTTGCTAAGATGCACCTCGGCTTCGTAAATCCCGCGGCCTCCACCACGGATGCGGCGACATTGGGGGTCCTCAAAGCGCAGGTCCACGAAGCTCAGGGAACGTTGAGTAGGTTGCGAACGGCTTCGCGCGTGCGAGTTAGGGCCGATGCCGACCCCCTCCATCGCCAACGGGCCGATGAAAACGCTCGACAGTGGGGGCAGCAGTACACCCGCGCCAGCCACGCCAACTGTCCCCCCGGTCAATGGTGGCCCCACCGTTGCGATGCAGCAGAAATACGGTTCGAAGAATGACGTGAAGCTTTGTAATCCTTACGCGTCAGACCCAATTATCGTGACCTACCCAAGAGTTTTGACGCCGGACAGTGCAAGCAATCTCTATTCGATCGGGGGCTGCTATTTCGGCGGCTCCGGGTCCAACGCGAAAGCATGGGTGTACGGACCAGGATTCAAGCGTGATTTGGAGTTGCGCTTTTGGACTGACAATGCCATCGTGGTCGCCTTAGATGCGAACATAACCGGTATAGGCGACGAAGGCAACCTCAAGCTCGTGGTGCAGCGTCAGGATGGCAAACAAGTCCAAGTGTCAGGAATCGTCTTTTACGCGGCGCGCGACACGATACAGCTTAATAGCGTCCCCGGGAGTTGGGTCAACCTTGGCCAGCCTTCGCCCAACAACTATGAGTCGCCATCGAAAACGCTATACAGCCACGGTCTCACCGTTGCCCTCTACCGCCAAATCCGTGCAAAACTTACGCCAGCGAGCGATTATTACGACCTCTCCGGTCTTCCTCCGGGATGGGTTGTCGACAAGCTCGATTGGATGCAATACGATGCTTTGTGCCCGGGCGTCGTGACGTACAAACAAGACTTCGGTTCGTGGGGCCCTCAATGGGATCCGGGGACCGGTAACTTCCACTTTCAATGGGGAGATACCACATGCTCTGGCTGGACTCCGTCGCCGTTTCCATGGATTGGATGGTATTCGAATATCACCAGTTCGGAATACTCGCTTCGAATTTGGGTTCGGGGGCCCCGAGGCACAAGGCCTTCGCTCCACTAGTAACTATCCGCGCGTTGAGCCACCAGCCGTAGAAAAAGTATAACCTGCTGAGGAGAGGAATATGTTGATGTAGCTCAGGTTTCTAACAGATGGCATTCGAGGTAACCAAATGCGTTCATATCGTTATTTCCTATGTTTGGTCGCGATCACGCTAGTCATGATGGTGCTTGCAGATACCCAACCCGCATTTGCTCCAACGCCAGGAGAGGTCGGATCGCCCCACCCAAGCGCAGCATCGCCTAAACCTGCGGTTGGCGCACCGAACCCGATGTTGCACGCGCCGCCACCCCTCAAGAGCTTCATGGCCGCCCCAATCAACCTAATGAGCACGCTCGACCAACAGCAATGTAACAACCATGGCGGATTCGCGGGTGGCCTGGCCTGCAAAGCGGGATTGCCCAACGGCATGCTCGCCTTGGTTTGGAACTACTGCAAGGGGTGTCACGCGGACGGTTTTCACTTATATCGCGTCGATGGAGGCCAGCACACGCCTGTCTCCATCCCGGCCAACGGCACGTCGGTCACATTAGCGCTGCTTGATGTTCCTGCGGGGGGCTTCAGCGGCAAATGCTATGTCGTTACCGCTTACAGCGGTCAGGCCGAGTCCGGCACAAGCGATGCGTACTGCATCGGCGGCGGCACCGTTATCGCAACCGCAACATTTGCTCCCCAACACGTGCGCAGTTCCGGAAAAAACGCCAACTACGATGGTATCGGGTCGGCGAGCACCACACAAGAGAGCTTAAGGCGACTCAAGGTGGGGTACTACCATAGCGTCACCCCCGTCGGGGCGCTTCACAACCCTGCGTGGGACAATTGGCTCTGGCGCGGAGCGGCCTATTTCGACGTATCGTCGCTCAAAAACAAGAAGATCTATAGTGCCCTTCTACATCTGCGCGTGCAAACATCATACATCTACCAGCGCCAAGGTACGAGCCACACATTCGATGAGAAGAATGTTATCAGTGACGATCACACCACATCATGCGCAGCGAAGATTGGCACCGCTACTTCGTATTGGTGGACCTACAGCACCTGGATCGCATACTCGATTGTCTCATCGCATGGTCAATATGTCGGACCGGATGTCGCTATGGATGTAACTGGGATAGTGAGAACCTGGGTGGGTGGCGCTCCAAACTACGGCCTCGTCCTTGCCGGAGAAACCGAATCAACCGACCCTCACCTCGGAGCGGATGGGGCGAATCTTAACTGGTTGCCTACCGTTTGTCAAACTGAATATACCAATGACATCTCACTCGAGGTCAAGTATTCGAGCTAGGACTACGCCCACATGTTTCAGCGATAGCGCTCTAGTTGGGGCACGAGCTCAGACGCGACCCTGCCTCCACAGACATGCCGCTGCCACGCAGGCAGGCGCAGTCACCGCGTCCTCTAGGCCGAAGTCGATTAATTGACGGTCAAAGTCGGGCGCCTTTGAACTCATTTAAACCTCCAATTTTCCAATCGCGAGGTGCTGCTCGAAATCTTCAAGCAAGTCTGCGCGATATTGCCCGCGCACATCTCTGGTCCGTTGCACCAAGTCGTCCGTCGCGAGACAGGCGTCTCAACCCAGAAGCCAGCCGAGTTAACGAAGAAGGCTCTTGAAACTGGACGAATGATTAGCGCCAAGGCGGTGTCGCTAGGCGCCTCCTCTTCGTTCTAGGTGTCACACGAGCCGGACTTGGCTAAGGTTGAAATTGGCCGCTGGCCCACGGGTCCCGTGAGGTTCCATTCGAGCGTGTACGCCAAAGAATCGATACCGCTATAGTGCCAATGCACGGCGGTCCTCATATCCGACGTGGGGGCTGTCGTCACGGAAGCGCCGCGCCATGTGTTGTCCGGCGAATAGTCAGTCGGCGTCGTGGTGGAGTTCGCACTGGTGATTTTGGCACTCGTCACCGTCCAACCCGGTTCCAGTGCGACGCTCACGCCAATAAGGTCGTCACCTGATGTCTGGTGGGACCAATCGCCTGACCCCACTCGAGTCGTTGTCGGGTACTCGAGCGTTGCATTACTCGCGCCGATTCCATAAGTATTCGTTGAGACCGCGGGCGTCGCTAGGATGGTGAGATCCATCGTCGCTGATCCCGTGTCGGGATCAAGCACGACGCTGAACGCCGCAGTGTTAACGTTTCCCCAGGAAAGGCTAACCTGCGCCGGCTGCTGGTGTCCGACTGGGAGCGTCCCCACTATAGCGTATACATATGCGGCGGGTGGAACAGCCTTGAGAACCGGCAGATGCCAACCGCTGTTTTCTACTGGGTTGTCGCCGCGCCACGCAACCTGTAACGTGTACGGAGGAGCTTTTGGAACGCAATCCAGTGAGTAGTGTATGTCGCCCAGCGTGTACGTGTGATTCACGACAGGGTTGAGGGCCACCTCACACTCCTGATCGCTACACAGCTGTTGTTGCAAGCTCACAAGAAAATAGTACCAGCCGCCCTTGTGCAGCTCAGGATTGTTACCGAGCCCATTTCCGTGATTGTCGTAGACTTTGAGGATGGCAGCTGGCGCGTGCATTAAACCATTGGGCATGGTTGCCCGCGCCCATTTGCTGCTTGGCGAAGACGTTGTAAAGGCTCCGGGGCCAACCACTTTTGTTGGCCCACCTTGGCTAGATTGCGTCTTCGCCAAGGGCAACGCCTCGACTACTTTTACTCTTAGCGTCCGAGCACGGTGCCGAGCAAGGTACGCCGCCTCCGTTTGACGGAGACGCGGCTTTAACTTTGCGCCGAGATTCGGATCGCTTGCATCGAGTCCTATAGCTCGCAGCCGGGTGACGACGGCTGACGGAGGGGTGTGGGTGGTCATGCCGCCTAGCGGTGCCGGATTTCGCGCTTGCCCAGCTGACGCGGACGTAGGCGGTGGACCGCCGCTGGAAGGGTTGGGGATTCGCTTGACAGTCGGCACGATGCAATATCGGTTGCTATCGTGCGACTCGCTCGCATCTTGAACAGCCGCAACGACAAAGCATGCCAAGCCGGAACTATGAACAAACGCGAGTGTGCCGTCGTTGTGAATACCGTAATCCTGCCGCTGGCCATCGACGCGGTATACGTGGAAACTGTCCACGTGCCCGCTCCAATCCCAGATCAACGTCACATATCCCGGCGTCAGATGGCTGCACCCATAGGCCGCGTGCTCGAAGTAGCCTTGTCCTCCGTTGTAAACGTGAGTGAGACAATCCGCTGCGCTTGCTGGTTGACGCAGATTTGTTGGGGACGTCAGCCTGATTGGTGCTGAGATTGGTTGCGTTGCGGTGTGCGGTGTCGCGAGAACCGAGGTCGCCGAACCAGCGATCAACAACGCAAGCACAATCACCCAGGCTCTGTAGTTTCCGGTGCCTCTTATACCCATATCACCTTGCAATCCACAGATATTAAGACGAGCATGGCGCCAACGACCGCATCGATCATCAAACCGTCTCGCTGCAATGCATTCGGAAAGCGCTGAATAGAAGCCCTTGGTTTTTCCTTACCGGGCGCTTCCGATCGTGCGCCGCGCTGGGTTGCCACTTGCTTTGGCGAACGTTAGTTCGTGCTTGAAACTCTGCTGTGGAAAGCGATGTAAACACGCGGTCACTTGCGCTCTTGAGCTTTACGCTCCAGCCATCGCCGCTTACAAGTCCCTCGGAGATGAAACGAAACTCAGCACCGTTCTGGCAACCTTGCCGAGTTGGAATTCGAAGCGGTGAACCCTGATTGCGCTTGCTCATGCGAATGAAGCGTTCCACGACTTCGCGCAGGGCAAAAACGTCACATGCAGCCAACATACCAGAACTACATCGCCCGTACACGCGTTGGGCAACCTCGATCGGGCTCGCCAGGCGGCACGCGAGGGACTGCGTTGGGTGCGCACAGCCGGAAATCCCGACTCGACCCCCCGGGTCAACATCGTTGTCATCGCGGGCGCAACCCGGTGACGCAACAGGCCGCGCCAGATTGATGCGATTCTCAGATGCGGTCTATCTCAGCAACAACCTTCAGCGCTTTTCACAGAACAATGGAGTCATGACGCGCTGAAGGCGGCGTTGCGCGAGAAGCTCACCGGCGCCGAGATCTCGCAACTCGAAGCCAAAGGCGCGGCCTGGTCAGAAGATCAAGCTGTCGAAGAAGCGCTCAAAGTGTGAGTTAGGGCTATCCCCCCTTAGAGGTCCACAGTTCTACGCTATTTGGTGCACGTCAAGTCGATGCGGAAGTTCGGCGGGTTGCTCTTGAATTGTGGCCTATGCGTAGCCAACTTCTGTTTGGCGGCATCAAACGTCACTAAGAGTTTTACCGGTTTATCCGAGAGAGGAAACGGCAGCTGAATGAAACGCTGCTGGTACGTGAACGAGCTCCCAGGTGCGAACGTGTGAAACGCCATCTGGCTAAAGCTGCCGCTTGAGATAACGCCGGATGATGAGGCGAGGGTGTTACCGCTTGTGAGCACGAGCTGCTGGTCTGTGACATTGGTATCACCAGGCGAAAGGGACTGATGTGCGAGGCTGGTCCAGTCTTCTGTAATCGCCCAACCGTTCTGATTGCCTGAGAGGTCGTTGTTGGGTCCGACCGCGGTGACGCGCACGCGCCATATACCGTTGGACATCCGCTGGTGCACGCAGCCTTGGGTGCCCTTGATCTCGTACGATCCCCCCTGCGCAGCCGGTGCGCCGCTCGCGGTGCAGTCTAGTTTGATATGGTAGTTGTACTGACTTGTGCTGAACTGGGGTTTCATCTTCATTTGTGCGAGCCGGTCGCCGTCGAAAGCTATTGTGAGGGCTTTCGGTTTTACCGCCGGATTCAGTCCGGGTCCGGCGCTGCGAAACAGCTGCGTGTGCGTATATTGAGCGGCCGGAGCAAACGAATGGGAACCAACCCCGGACATGGACATCATACCCGTGTTGGTCGAGGATGCCGCAATCGAACTGCCATCTGCAAGTTCGAGCATTTGATCTTTCAACACGGAATCACTTGGCGAGATTTCCTGACTTGTGCCGTTGCGCCACAGTTCGGTCACTTGCCAGCCGACCTGCTGGGCGCCATCCATGAGCGGTTCCACCTTGGTCACTTGGACGCGCCAAATTCCATTGAACATCCATTGACTCATGCAACCTTCGCTCGCGGTCCCGGCACCGATTGAATGGAGCGTGCCAGCCAGGATGAACAACACGATGATGATGAGCACCGATGGATTTGTCAAACGACGCATGCGAGAACCTCCGATAGAGCGCACCCTATGAGTGACGTCAGCAAGCACATCGCGTGCCAAAGGTTAACGCAGAGCTCGCGGAGCCAAAAAGCGTACCCCCAAGGGAATTCGAATCCCTGTCCCCGCCTTGAAAGGGCGGTATCCTAGGCCTCTAGACGATGGGGGCGCGTAGCCGCCTCACTTGGGCCCGGCAGGATTTGAACCTGCGACCAACCGGTTATGAGCCGGCCGCTCTAACCACTGAGCTACAGGCCCGCATGCCGGCTTGCGCGAGCAAAGACCGCCGCGCCCGGATACTTCGCCGCGCTTCCCAGCATTTCTTCGATTGCCATCAGCCGATTGTACTTCTCCACGCGGTCGCTGCGCGACAGAGAACCGGTCTTGATCTGGCCGGCGTTCAACCCAACCGCGATGTCGGCGATGCTCGTGTCGCCGGTCTCCCCCGAACGGTGGGAGATGACCGTGGCATACTCGTCCGTCTGCGCCATGCGCACGCAGTCGATCGTCTCCGACAGGGTACCGATCTGATTTACCTTCACCAAGATGGCGTTCGCGACGCCCTCATCAATACCGCGCTTCAAGAATTTTACGTTTGTCACGAACAGATCATCGCCTACGAGCTGGAGGCGCTCGCCAAGCCGCGCCGTGAGCTCCTTCCACCCATCCCAATCGTCCTCCGCAAGCCCGTCTTCGATGCTCACGATGGGAAATTGAGAGCACAAACGCTCGTACAAATCGATCAAACCCGACGCTGACAGCGCGGCTTCGCCTTCGATCGCCTGATATTTGCCGCCGGAGTAGAACTCGCTTGCCGCCGGGTCGAGCGCCAGCGCGACATCCGTTCCCGGCTTATAGCCCGCGCTCTTTATCGCGTCCATGATGAATCCTAAGGCTTCGTCGATATGGCGCAACGGAGGCGCGAAGCCACCCTCGTCGCCGACCGTCGTCGCAAACCCCTTTTTCTTGAGCAGCTTGCCGAGCTGGTGAAACACCTCAGCTCCGTAGCGCACCGCCTCGCGCAGAGACGGCGCTCCCAGCGGCACGATCATGCACTCCTGGAACTGCAGCGCTCCCTCAGCGTGCTTTCCGCCGTTTATGACGTTCATCATCGGCACGGGCAAGGTGACCGCGCTGCTGCCCCCGAGATACGAAAATAGTTCCTTCCCGTGCGAGCGCGCCGCCGCGTGAGCTGATGCAAGCGAAACCCCAAGCAACGCGTTGGCGCCCAGCTTGGCCTTGTTCGGCGTGCCATCCAACTCGAACAGACGCCCGTCGATGGTTCGCTGCTGGTCCACCGGCGTGCCCACAAGCGCGGTGCGGATCAGGCCGTTGACGTTTTCGACGGCATGGAGGACGCCTTTGCCGCCGTACCGTTTGGCGTCGCCGTCTCGCAGTTCGATCGCTTCATGCGCGCCGGTAGACGCGCCCGAGGGAACCGACGCTTCGGCGAACGCTCCGTTGGAAACGGAAACGTTGACCGACAGCGTCGGATTGCCGCGCGAATCGAGCACTTCGCGAGCATGGATGTCGCTGATCGTGGCTTCGCCTGCGGCTGGCTTTCCGAGCTCGGTCATGACTCGAATATCCACGGCTCCGCGCTGCGTTGGTAGTCGAACAGCTCGTCGATCCCGAAGAAAAGGTCGAGCTCGCGTTTTGCCGACGCCAAGCTGTCCGACCCGTGGATCAGGTTGCGCCCGATCGATACGGCGAGGTCGCCCCGGATAGAACCGGGCGTCGCGTTGGCGGGGTTGGTGGCGCCGATCGTCGCTCGCGCGATGTCGACGGCATTGGGGCCCTCCATGGCAAGGGCCACAATTGGGCAGGCTGTGATGTACTCGACGAGCCCTGCGAAGAACGGCTTCGCCGAGTGTTCCTTGTAATGTTCCTCGGCTGTCGCGCGGGAGACCCGCATAAACTTAAGGCCGGCGATCCGCAGCCCGCGGCGTTCCAGCCGCCCGATCAGCTCCCCGACGAGTCCACGTTGGACGGCATCCGGTTTAGCGAGAATGAGCGTTCGTTCCACGCTTATTTTGCTTTGGGTGCGCCTAGCGTTTGTCCTGGAACGCTTGTTCTACGGCTGAAGGTAGAAGTTATTCCCCAGCACGAATTCGCGATGCGCTTTCTGATGGTGCAACAAATCGCGCGACTGCATGCCGGAGGCAAGCGACGCGCACACGACGATGATGGGAAACTGGCGGGCCCACAGCGTCAAGCGCTCTTCGTAGTAGGCCACGCTTTCGTGGTCGAAACACATGCCATCCGTCTCTGGATGGCCCAACATCCGAACGCTCTTCCAGCCGGCGGCAAGTATCATCCCAAGCAAGCCGTCGTACTGTTCTATTTGCCGATCCCAGCCTGCTCGGTTCTCAGCCTCGAACCACGTGAAGCATAATTGTCTGCGTTTGAGCAGGTGATCGAGGTCGAAGCCTTCTTCCGAAATGATCTTCTCGAACATCATGCGATGGTCGGGATGCACCATGAGGACGCAGGCTTGGCTGCCGCGCAGCGCGTTGCCGATGTAGCTGCGAGCGAATGCGATGTACTCGTCCATGTCCTGCATCACCGCAAGCACGTGCCGGCCCGCCGAGAACTCCGGTCCGGTGAGACCTAACTCGAGCGGCATGAATCCCACAGGCCGCTCTTCCAATTTTTGCCGGATAAGCGACAGCGAGTAGCCACGGCTTTTCAGTCTGTTGATCTCTTCCACTCGCGCGATCGCGGAAGCCTCATCGAACAGGTTGGTCCGCCCGGATACCGAGTCGACGTCCAAAAGGCCGCATTCGCCGTATTTACGAAGCGTCGGTACGGAGATCCCCAGCTTGCTTGCCAGCTCTTTGATCGTGACCTTTTGGGCCGACCACGGCTGTTCGGGGTCTGATTGCCCTGCGACGAGGCTTTCCACTGCCATCTGGCGTTTGTCTCTCCCTTGATGCGGCTGCTTGACATGGCGTCCATCGCCGATCAAGTGTCCAAACTACCGCGGTTTGGCCGAATCGAGTACTTCCTCAGCGTCGCTTCGACAAACGCTCTAGCACTTCAACGGCTCTCTACTGATAATGATTGCCTTTGCATATCATTTGTTACGGAATCACAGGAGAATGGCAGAGGTAGGTCAGGACGTAAGTGGCTGTCTCCGCCGGCCTCCGGCCTTTTGGTGTCAACGATCCTTCCCGGCGACCTACCAAGTAGGACGCTGCCGGCTATCGGTTTTTGGTCGGCTTTGGCGGTGAGAGCCGCATGCTTAGCGGCGACCGGAATCACCCTAGAGCTCAAGTGGCCAAACGATTTGTTGCTTGAGGGACGCAAGTGCGTGGGCATCCTGTCCCAGGGCCGCTCGGCTGGCGGGGCATCGCGGGTGGTCGTGGGCGTCGGCATCAACGTCAACCGCCCAGCCGCCGTGCCTCCTGAGATCTCCGAAACGGCATCATGGCTTTCTGAAAAACGGGGCGAAGTGGACCGCAACGCCCTGCTGGCCGCCTTACTGGGAACCTACGAGCGCCGCTTCGAGGCTCTGCTGCAGCGGCCGGAGGCTGTGATCGAGGCCTGGGCGCGGCTCGCCCAACTCAACGGCAAGACCGTCAGCATACGGTCAACGGATCAGGACGCCGCTCGGACTGGAACGGTGAAAGAGATCGCGTCCGACGGCGCTCTCATACTCGAGGTCGATGGCAAGATCGCCAGAGTGACGCTAGGCGACGTCGACGTCCTACGGTGAACCCGGCAAACCTGCAAAGACCCGGGTCAAAGCTTGGTGGCGAAAGCCTGTTCTGCGTGATAGGAAGAGCGCACGAGCGGTCCCGACACGACTTGGTGAAAACCTAGCGGCTTGACTTCCCGCGCGAACCACGCGAACTTCTCGGGCGTCACGAACTCGACCACCTTGAGGTGCTTCTGCGTGGGCTGCAGATACTGGCCGAAGGTGATGATGTCGACGCCATGCAGGCGCAGGTCACGGGCGGTTTGCAAGACATCCTCGTCGCTTTCGCCCAAGCCAAGCATGATGCTCGATTTGGTGTAGAGGTCCGGGCGCAGCTTTTTGACGCCTTGCAGAACGGATAAGGACTGCTCGTAACCGCACCGTCGGTCGCGCACCTGACGCGTCAAAGTCCGGGTCGTCTCGATGTTGTGCGCGTAGACGTCGGGCTTGGCCTCGACCACCGTCCAGACGGCATCGAGGTCTCCACGGTAATCCGATGTCAGGACCTCGACTTTGACATGCGGCGTGCGGGCTTTAATCGCCCGAATCGCTTGGGCCATCTGCGCAGCGCCCCCGTCCGGCAGATCGTCGCGGTCGACGCAGGTGATGACCGCGTAGTTCAGGCGCAACTCTTCGATCGATGCCGCAAGTTTGAAGGCCTCCAGCGGGTCGATCGCATTCGGCCGCCCCGTCTTGACGTTGCAGAACCGGCAACCGCGGGTGCAGGTATCGCCCAAGATCATGAAGGTCGCGGTGCCGACGCCCCAACACTCCGCGATATTCGGGCACATCGCTTCCTGGCACACCGTATGCAGGTTGCTGTCTTTCACGAGCGAGCGCAGCTTTAAATAGTTGTCGCCGCTCGGCAACTTCACTTTGAGCCACTCGGGCTTGCGTGCGATCATGCGCTCTCCGCCGCAGGCTGCGGCTGTCGAGTGCAGCTGATCTCATACGCCGCCTCAAGCGACTGCAGCATGAGGGGCTCGACCTCTTGGACCGATATATCGTGACCGGAAGCTTGAGCCATTGACGTCACCGCCACGGTCGGCATGCCGCATGGATTGATGGCCTGAAAGGCGTTGAGGTCCGTACGAACGTCGAGCGCGAAGCCGTGAAACGTGACGCCCGATCTGACGGCAGCTCCTATCGATGCGATTTTGGCGCCGCCCACGAAGACGCCCGGATGATCGGAGCGCCGTTCGCCTTCGATGCCGAACGCTTGCAGGGTTGCGATGATGGCAGACTCCATCTTTCGCACGAAGCCTTGAACTTCTCGCAGCCGAGGGAGTTTGAAGATGGGGTAGCCGACGAGCTGCCCGGGGCCGTGATAGGTCAGATCGCCGCCGCGTTCTACTTCGAAGTAGTCGATGCCGCGCCGCTTCAGCTCGTCCTTCGAGACCAGCAGATTCTGCGTCTGCCCAGATTTGCCCATGGTGATGACGGGCTCGTGTTCGCAGAAGAGCAGCGCATCCGATATTTCGTCCGCCGCGCGAGCTGCGTGCAGTTTGCGCTGCAATATCCAAGCTGACTCGTATCTGATGCGCCCGAGATCGTAAAAGCTGACGACGTGCGGCGCCGCCTCTTCACGTGGCGATGCGCTCGCTTGGATCATTTGACCACGGCCGGCGCCGCTGCCGGCGTGTTGGCGATGTGGATGGCGCGCCCGTGCAAGGCCTCAGCCGCCTCCATGATGGGCTCAGCAAAGGTGGGATGCGGATGTATCGTCAGGCCGATGTCTTCCACGGTCGCGCCCATCTCGATCGCGAGCACCGCTTCTGCGACCATCGACTCCGCGGTGGGTGAGACGCAATGCACGCCCAGCACGAGGTCGGTCTTTTTGTCACCGATGATCTTCACCATTCCGTCCGTGATGTTGACCGTGCGCGCGCGGCCCAATGCAGCCAAGCGGAACCTGCCGATCGAGATCTCATAACCCGCGGCTTTGGCCTGCTCTTCGGAAAGCCCGGCAGTCGCCACTTGGGGATCGGTGTAGACGCAGTTCGGCACGGCCAGCGGGTCGTAAGCAGATGCCTGCCCCGCGATCACCTCCGCAGCAACGACGCCCTCTTTCATCGCTTTATGTGCCAGCAGGGGCGCGCCCGCGCAGTCGCCCACGGCGAAGATGTTAGAAACGCTCGTGCGTCGCTGCTCGTCCACTTGGACGAACCCTCGCTCAAGTTTGACGCCGACCTTTTCAAGCCCGACGGTGGACGTTCGGGGTCGCCGCCCGACTGCGACCAGCACCTTGTCGTAGTTGCGCTTCTCGTTGATCTCGCCTTCCAAGGTGGTGGTTGCCTTGCCGCCGTCGACGTTGACCTCGGTCGCCTTCGTCTTGAGATGCACGGGAATTCCTTGCTTCTTCAAGATGCGCAGCAAGAGGGTCGAGATCTCCAGATCCGTATCGCCCAACGCCCGATCGGCCAGCTCCACAACCGTGACGTCGGCGCCGAGCCGTTTGTAGATGGTCGCGAATTCCAAGCCCACGACGCCGGCGCCCATGATCAAAATGCTCTTGGGCAGGTCGGCCAGCGTGACCGAGTCGTCGGAGTTGAGGATCGTCCTGCCGTTGCGCGTGAAGCCGGGCAGCACGACCGGTTCTGAGCCGGTTGCGATGACGATGTGAGGCGCGGAGAACGTGGTCGTGCCGCCGTCAGCCTTTTTGACTCGGACGCTCGTCGCATCAACGAGCTCCGCGGTCCCTGATATCGACTCCACCTTGTTGGCCTTGAACAACGTGCCGATGCCGTTGACCAAGTCGTCGACCATCTTGGACTTCCATTTGTTGAGAGCGGTCAGGTTGATCTTCGGTTCTGAGAACTCGACGCCGAGCGCTTTGATGTCGCGAGCGGCCGTGATCACCTCACCGACGTGCAACAGCGCTTTGGTCGGCATGCAGCCCCAGTTGAGGCACACGCCCCCGAGCCGTTCCTGCTCAATGCAGAGGGTGCGCTTGCCGAGCTGGGCAAGCCGTATCGCCGCTGTGTAGCCGCCGGGACCGCCGCCGATGACGAGCGCGTCGTAGTGCGCTGGCATGCTCTAACCGCCTTCCATGAGCAGAAGATCAGGATGGGAGAGCGAGTCGGCGACATCTTTCACGAACAGCGCCGCCGTCGCACCGTCCACCACCCGGTGGTCGAACGAGATCGAGAGATACATCATGTGACGGATGACAATCTGGCCGTCGCGTACAACCGGCCGTTGCAGGATCGAGTGCGTTCCCAGAATCCCGACCTCAGGATAGTTGATCACGGGGAACGTGAAGAGACCTCCCACCGATCCGACATTCGTGATCGTGAACGTTCCGCCCGTGATCTCGGCGTGGCTCAAAGAGCCGCTTCTGGCTTTCTCAGCAAGCTGCGAGATCTCGCCGGCCAGCTGAAAGATGGTCTTCTCTGCCGCGTTGTGGATGACCGGCACGACCAGCCCTTCGTCGGTGTTGGCCGCAATGCCGATGTTGTAGAACTGCTTCAACACGATCTCGTGTTTGTCATCATCGAGCGACGCGTTCATGTAGCGATGCTTTTTCAGCCCGGCGCACACCGCTTTGACGAAGAACGGCAGATACGTCAGCTTGACGCCGCGCGCGAGCGCCTTTTCTTTCGCCCGCTCCCGCATTGCAACCAGTTCGGTGAGGTCGGCTTCATCGACGTGCAACGTGTGCGCCGCCGTGTGCTTGCTGTGCACCATGTGGTCGGCGATGACCCGCCGCAAGCCGCGCAGCGGGATGCGTTCGGTTTCCCCGGCGCTAGGTTGCGCCGCACCCGGCCCACGAGCGGCCGCCGGCGCTGCAGGCCGACCCTTCTTGCCGGCGTCGGAAACGCGTTGCACATCTTCGCGCCGTATGCGACCGCCCTCCCCAGAACCCCGCACCCGGAAGAGATCAACGTCCTGCTCGCGCGCGAACTTGCGAACGGCGGGCGCGGCGAGCGGCCGTCCGAAGGGACTCAAAGTAGCGCTCTCGTCGCCGGCGACCTCACCCTGCGGCTGACCGTTGCCGCTCGAACCGGTCGGGCGCGGCGCTTCCGGCATCGCACGGCGACCGCCGTCGGACCCGTCATGCGCCGGCGCTGCATCAGCCGGCGCTGCAGCCGATGCGTCCGGTGCGGTGCCTGTTTCCGACACAACGTGCGGCATTGGCGCAGCGATATGTTCAAGCTCGGGCGCGGCGCCGGGCTTTTCTTCGAGTTTCTCTCCTTCTTTGCCGAAGATCGCTATCGGCTTGCCCACCGCCACTACCGCGCCTTCAGGCGCTACCTGTTTCAGCAAGATGCCCGCGTAGGGTGAGGGGATCTCGACCGTGACCTTATCGGTCATCACTTCAACGAGCGGCTGGTCCTGCGCGACGTTGTCGCCCTCTTTGACGAGCCACTTCACGATCTCGCCCTCGATGACGGACTCGGCGAGTTCGGGCATCTCTAGTTCAACCGCCATTGATACTCCTAAAAGTTGATGGACTTCTTGATCGCTCGGCAGACGCGCTGAGCGTTCGGCATGTACGCCTTCTCAAGAGCATAGGGAAAGGGCGTATCCCAGCCGGCCACGCGCACGATGGGACCTTCGAGATATCCGATCGCTTCTTCAGCGATGAACGCTGCGATTTCGCCTGCGAAGCCGCCGATGCGCGGCGCTTCTTGCAGCACCACGACGTGACCCGTCTTGCCGACGGTCTCCAGAATCGCTTCGCTATCGTACGGCTGCAGCGTGCGCAAGTCCAAAATTTCCACCTCAACGCGTTCTTTTTGCATGATTTCGGCCGCTTCCAGCGCGACGTGCACCATGGCGCCGTACGTGATCACGGAAACGTGCTTGCCTTCGCGTGTGATCGCGGCTTTACCGATCGGGATTTCATACGTCCCCGCCGGCACTTCGTTCTTCACTGCGCGGTAGATCTTCTTAGGCTCCATGAAGACGACCGGATCGTTGTCGCGGATCGACGCGATGAGCAGTCCTTTGGCGTCGTACGGATTGCTGGGAGCCACCACCTTGAGTCCGGGTGTGGCGACGAAGTACGCTTCCGGCGACTGTGAGTGGTAGCCGCCGCCGCGCACGCCGCCGCCATAGGGCGAACGGACGACCATCGGACATGCGAACTGACCGGCCGAGCGGTAGCGCATCTTGGCCGCTTCCGAGACGAGCAGATCAAAGCCCGGAAAGATGAAGTCGATGAACTGGATCTCGGCAACGGGACGCAGGCCGTAACATGCCATGCCGACGGCGGCGCCGATGATGCCGGCTTCGGCTAACGGGGTGTCGATCACGCGGTCCTTGCCGAAGCGGTCGATGAGGCCCTCGGTGATGAGGAAGACGCCGCCGCGCGGACCGATGTCCTCTCCCAGCAGCACGACGTTCTCGTCGCGCTCCATCTCCTCGAGCAGCGCTGAGCGCAGCGCCTGCACCATCGTCGACTGCGTTTGGGTCTTCGTGACTTCGGCTGTGGCCATCTATTCCTCCGGGCGAATCAAACGCCGAGTTCGGCGGCGAGCTCTTTGCGCTCCCATTCCAAATGCGGCGTCAGTTTTTCGTATGTGTGGTCGAGCACCGTCATCGGCTCCGGGACCGGGCTCTTCTCCGCTTCTTCCAGCGCCACGGCTAACTCAGCTTTGACCTCGGCCAGCAGCTTCTGCTCCTTGTCATCGTTCCAAAGCTTCTGCTTTTCCAAGAACCTGCGGAAGCGCACCACCGGATCGCGCTCGTTGCGCCACATCTCGAGCTCGCCTTTGGGGCGGTAGCGAGTATCGTCGTCGGCGGAGGAGTGCGGCCCATAGCGATAGGTGTACGCCTCGATGAGGCTCGGGCCGTTACCGGAGCGCGCCTTATCGGCGCAGTGCTTTGAGACCGCATAGACCGCCAGCACGTCGTTGCCGTCGACCAAGAAACCGTCCATCCCGTAGGCCTTAGCTTTTTCCGCGATCGTCTTCGTGTGCGTCTGCTCTTGCAACCGCACCGAAATCGCGTACTGATTGTTCTGGCAAAAGAAAATGCACGGCGAGCCGTAGACGGCCGCGAAGTTCATGCCGACGTGGAAGTCGCCTTCGCTCGTCGCTCCGTCGCCGAAGTACACGATCGTGATCTCTTTGCGCTTCTTGATGCGCTGCGCCATCGCCGTTCCGACGGCTTCCGTGATCTGATTGCCAACCGTCGAGGAAGGCGGCACGATATGGAGATCGTTGCGGCCGGGGCCGTGCGGCATGAGGCGGCCTTGCGACGGGTCGAGCGAGCGGCCGAGCACGTGGGCGAACCACTCCGCCGCCCGCAGCCCTTTGACGAGCATGCTACCCTGCGAGCGGTGATCGCCATATAACCAGTCGTCTTTGGTCAACGGCAGCGCGCTGCCGATCTGCGAGGCTTCCTGACCTGCGATCTGGGCGTAAAATCCGGCACGGCCTTGGCGCACGAGGATATAGCCACGATCGTCCACCGCCCGCGCGAGCACGAGCCAGCGGTAGATGGAGAGATATTCGTCCTTTGAGATGCCGAGCGAATCGAGGTTCGTGACCGGGCTGCCGTCATAGGCGAGCACTGAGATGGGCTGGCCGGTGAACGGTTTGATTTCCATGCCTGCCTCCGGAAAATGCTGAGTATTCACCTTATCGGTTCTTATGGATTCCGAACGTTACCTTTGGACAAGCATGACGCGAAGTCTGCAGGGCGCGCGACGTGTATTGCGACAATACTGTCTGCCCACCGGATGCATGCTTTCACTGCGCGATACGCGGCATGCCGGAGGAGGTGGATCATCAGGCTCGGGCCTTTTTCGTTTCTCAAACTTTCGGTCGGTCTCTACCGCGCCGTTCCTGCAGCGCCGGTATCCGCCAACGTACAGGGCGACCTGCTGCGCGAGCTGCACCGCGACTACCCGTCGCTGCAGCAGATACCGGGCGGCGTGCTCTTTTCCGACCCGCCGAAGGGCCGCATGCTGCTCATCGACCAGACCAAGGTCGAATCGGTCGAGAACAGCCCGAACTCGCCCTTCGAGGCCATCGACCGCATGCGGTCAGACTTCCATAAGAGCATCCCGCTGCTCGAGTATCCGCCGCCCTTCCACGTCAAAATCGAAGGCGCCGGTACCATCCAGGCAATGGAGGGGTTGAATCCGACGCAAGTGCTGATGGAGCACGCGCCCCCACAGGAGTCGTGGACGATGCTCGCCGGCAGTTGCACGTTCGCCGGCATCCGTTACATCTTCCGAACAGAGGACGGCTTTCAAAGAGATGTCCACATCGAGCCGCTCTTCGCGCAGCCGGACAAGTTCTATGTCATGGTGCTGAGCATGGCGAGCGGCGCGGGCGCGGCCTCACTCGATCAGGCGATGGATCGCGCGCGGCAGGAGACCGAAGTGATCGAGCGTTTGAGCGACCGCGTTGTCTCGGACCTCTCGCAAAGCTGACTCAGGCTCACTCCCGAGCGGTTAGACGCCGAATGGGTTGAGCGGCTTCGCGCCCGTATACATCACGACGCCTTTGGTCTCCGTGTAGAGATCGAGCGTCTGCATGGAGAGTTCGCGCCCGTACCCGGACTGCTTGTAGCCGCCGAACGGCACGCCCGGGAAGATCGAGTACGGCGTGTTGATCCCGACGCCGCCGGCCTTCAACGCGCTCGCGAGGCGCTGAGCACGCGCGCCATCTTTCGTCCAGACCGACGCCGCCAAACCGTAGATCGAGTCGTTGGCCATGGCGATGGCTTCCTTCTCGTCCTTGAACGTCGAGACGACCGCGACCGGTCCGAAGATCTCTTCTTGCGCCACGCGCATGGAATTCTTTACCTCGTCCAGCACGGTCGGCGACAAGAAGTTGCCCTTCGCGAGTTCGCCGTCGGGCCGGCTGCCTCCGCATGCGAGATGCGCGCCTTCCTGTTGGCCGATGCCGATGTAGCCTTCGATTTTCTCCAGCTGGCGTTTGGAGATGATCGCTCCCACATGCGTCGACGGATCCATGGGGTCGCCGACTTTCAGTGCCTTGGCCTTCGCCACGAACCGCGCTACGAAGTCAGCAGCGATCTTCTCGTGCACCAGGATACGCGAACG
Organism: Candidatus Eremiobacter antarcticus; assembly: GCA_003244105.1. Lineage (GTDB taxonomy): Bacteria > Vulcanimicrobiota > Vulcanimicrobiia > Eremiobacterales > Eremiobacteraceae > Eremiobacter > Eremiobacter antarcticus. Next base: position 18,632 of record QHBK01000003.1, read on the forward strand.
CGCATCGCACGATTGACCGGCGTTGTAGAAGATCGCGTGCAGCGCGCCTGAGACTGCCGCCTCGATGTCCGCATCGTCGAAGATGACATTGGGCGATTTGCCGCCCAGCTCAAGGGTTAAGCGCTTAATCGTGCCTGCCGCAAGCTCCATGATGGTCCGTCCAGTCGCCGTTTCGCCCGTGAATGCGATTTTGTCCACGCCCGAGTGGCTGGCCAAGTGCGCGCCGATGATCGCTCCGGGACCGGGCAGCACGTTGACGACGCCAGGCGGACAGCCCGCTTCATGACAGATCTGGCCGAGCATTAAAGCGGTGATGGGCGTCGGCGTGGCCGGCTTGAGGATGACCGTACAGCCCGCAGCCAGCGCAGGCGCGACCTTCCAAGCCGCCATCAGCAAGGGATAGTTCCAGGGCACGATCTGCGCGCACACACCCACCGGCTCTCGCAGCGTGTAATTGAAGAAGCCGGATGGAGACGGGATGGTGTTGCCCATCAGCTTGGTGACGGCGCCGGCGTAAAACTCAAAGTCTTCGATGACTTGTCCGATCTCGGCCTTGGCCGCGCCGATCGTCTTGCCGCTGTTCTGCACTTCCATCTGGGCAAGCTGGTCGATGCGCTCGCTGATCAGGGAGGCGATCTTCACGAGCACGCGGGCGCGGCGTGCCGGCGTCAAGGATGCCCACTTGCCCTGCAGCGCTTGCCTGGCGGCATCCACCGCCAGATCGGCGTCGTGGATGCTCGACGCGGCCACAGAGGCCAGCACCTCGTTCGTCGCCGGGTTGAAGGTCTCGATATACTCACCCGCGGCCGGTTTGACGAACTCGCCGTTGATGAACAAATCGTACGACTTTTGGGCGATTGCTGTTGCCATCTTTATCCTTTATTAGTCAGTTATTGTCGGTGCGCTCGACGATGGTGGCGATGCCTTGTCCGACGCCGATGCACATAGTGGCGAGGCCGCGTTTGGCTCCGCGCGCTCGCATCGCGTGCAGCAGGGTGACCATGATGCGGGCGCCGCTGCAGCCGAGGGGGTGCCCCAAGGCGATGGCGCCACCATTGACGTTGACGCGCTCAACCGGTATCTCGAGCTCACGGATGCAGGCCAATGATTGGGCGGCAAACGCCTCGTTCAACTCGATGAGATCGATGTCATCGATGCGCAACCCGGCGCGCAGCAGCGCCTTTTGAGTCGCCGGAATCGGACCCAACCCCATGCAGTTGGGATCCACGCCCGCGACCGCTGACGTAAGGATGCTCGCGAGCGGCGCGATCCCACGGCGTTTGGCCTCCTCAGAAGTCATCAGCAGGACTGCAGCTGCCCCGTCATTGATTCCGCTCGAATTACCGGCGGTCACCGTGCCGCCTTCGCGGAACGCAGGCCGCAATTTCGAGAGCTGCTCCATGGTCACGTCGGGGCGAGGGTGCTCGTCCTTGCAGATCAGCTCCGTCTTCTCGGCCTTGGGCGCGCTTTTGCCGTTCAGCGGAACCGGCACGCCGAGGGTCTCTAGCTCGAAAGCGCCTGCCTTTTGCGCGTCACCCGTCTTATGCTGGCTTGCGTACGCGAACTCGTCTTGCTCTCTCCGCGAGATGCGGTATTGTTGAGCGACGTTCTCGGCTGTTTCTCCCATCGCCAGCGGCGGATAGCCGCGCTCGGTGAGGTGAGGATTGTACATGCGTGCGCCCAGCGTCGTGTCGAACAACTGTGGCGCGCGAGCGAACTCGCTTTCGGGCTTGGGCATCACGTACGGTGCGCGCGTCATGCTCTCGACGCCGCCCGCGATGAAGATGTCGCCGCAGTCACAGGCGATCGCGTGCGCTGCGCTGTTGATCGCCTGTAACCCCGAGCCGCACAGACGGTTGACCGTCGCACCGGCGACGCTCTCCGGAAAGTCGGCCGCCAGAACAGCCATGCGCGCCACGTTGCGGTTATCTTCACCCCCCTGGTTGCTGCACCCCCAGATGACGTCTTCGACGTCTGCCGGATCGACGTCGGCCCGCCTTGCGATCTCCCGCAGCACGAGCGCGGACATGTCGTCCGGACGCACGTGCCGCAAGGCACCGCCGTATTTGCCGATAGGCGTTCGCACCGCGGCGGCGATGACCACTTCTCTCATGAAAGAAACCTTTGAAAGAAACCCTTGAACGAAGACCCAACCTTGGGAACTGCAGAAAAGGAGATTTCGCGGTGATCATTCACGGCACCCGCCGCGTCTTCGAAGGGCGAGTCATCAACGTGCGGGTCGACGACGTTGAGTTCGACAACGGCCACCGCACATCGATCGAAATCGCCGAACACCGGGGAGGCGTGGCCATCATCGCGCAACCGTCGCCGAATGAAATCGTGCTGGTCAAGCAATTCAGGCCGGCGATCGGACGCTCTATGTGGGAAGTGCCCGCCGGCAAACTGGAAGCGGGCGAAGATCCCGAGACGAGCGCGCGCCGGGAACTCATCGAGGAGACGGGCTATCGCTGCGCCCGCTTGCACAAACTGTGGACGTTTTACACGGCGCCCGGTTTTTGCAGCGAGCTGTTGCACCTCTTCCTGGCGGAGAATATCAGCGCCGGCGCGTCCGCGCCCGAAGCGAGCGAGTCCTTTGAAGTCCGGTCATTCGACGTGGAAGAGGCTTGGCGCATGGTCATTGCGGACGACTTACCTGATGGGAAGACGCAGATCGCGCTTGCCTGGGCCCGGGAGAATCGGCGAGGTGGATAGTCAGCGGTTGGCGCGCACGCGTTTATCGCACGTGTCGCAGAAGTATGTGAGCTTCGCGTCCGTGTCGAACACCGAGTGGCTATAGTACATGGCGCAGCGAGTATTGTAGCAGTGCTTGAGGCCGAACGCATGGCCGAGCGCATGCACGCATTCCTTGAGGGTACGATTGAAGAACACCGCGTCATCGGGCTCTTCATTGTAAAATTCCGGCTTCAGCCGGAATGTTGACACGACAGCGACCCTATCGGTTTCGCTCGCGTCGCTGAAGATGAAGTTGTGCGACGTCTTATACAGGTCGCTCCCGATCAGGCCGAACAGAAGGCCGTCGCGCGCCGGATAGGCGGCAAGCAGCCGGTTGAAAACAGTGTTGAGAAAGAACTGCCGCCGGACGGAGTTTGCTTGGGTGGGCGAGAGGGTGAGCGGCTTTTCGACTGCGAATTTATGGAAGAATCGTTCTTCCAGGCATGGAGCGAGCCGTTCGCATATTTCCGGTGCGACGCCGTTGATGGGGACGAGGGTTATCTTTTCCAAGACACTGAAGCGCGCTGTCCTCCTCCGTCATGACGCGGTTCGATTCGTCACCGTTCAACCTGTCCGATGCAAGTCCTCCGGCATGGATGCAACGACGCGCGAGAAGAGAACGCAATGATCATCGGCCTCGGCACCGACGTCGCAGAAGTGGAGCGCTTTCGATTCGATGATGAGAAGCTCGCGAAGTTCTCACGCAAAATCTTCACGCCGGAGGAGATAGCTCACGCACGGCGTCATCGTTACCCGCACGAGCGGCTCGCGGGCGCGTTCGCCGCAAAGGAAGCGACGCGCAAGGCGTTCGGCCATGCCATTCCATGGCGGCTCATCGGTGTGCGTCACGAGGGCAGCGGCAAACCCTACGTCGCGCTGTTGGGTCGCGCTGCCCACCTCATCACCGCGCGCGGCGTCTGGCGCATGCACCTGAGCATTTCGCACAGCGAGGTGAACGCGGTCGCCACGGTGATCCTTGAGGCGGACGATCAGGCGGGCGGCGTGGTCAGCCGGTCGTTGGACTCTGAGGAGATCGCCGCGAAATGAACGCGCTCACCGCATCGGAAATGCGCACCGCCGACCTGCGCACGATCGAAGACGTCGGCATTCCGCCGATTGTGCTCGCGGAATGCGCCGGCCGAGCCGTGGCCGACCTGGCGCGCGATTTCTTATCGGAGGTCGAAGGCGATCCCATCCGTGTCGCTGTCGTCGCCGGCCCCGGCAACAACGGCGCTGACGGGCTGGTCGCGGCCCGATACCTGATGCAGCTGGGCTACGAACCTGACATCTACATGGCCGCCAAAGCGGCGGATTGCAACGAACTGTGTCGCGCTCAGCTCGAGATCATGCAAGGGTTGGGCGCCTCCGTGAGTTTCTTGCGCGAGCAGTCGCCGGAGTTCTTCCGCTCGGGGCTGCGCTCGGCCAGCGTGCTCATCGACGGCCTGTTGGGCACCGGCTCATCAGGTCCGTTGCGCGAGCCCTACCGCGGATGGGTCAACGAGATCAACATCGCCAATCGCGAAGTCATCGCCGTCGACATACCGACCGGCATCGATGCAAGCTCCGGCATGGTGCCAGGCCCAGCCGTGACGGCGGCCGCAACCGTCACGATGGCGGCGCCCAAGGTCGGCATGCTGCTCTACCCCGCCGCCTCATACGTCGGAGAGCTTTGGGTGGCGCACATCGGAATTCCGCCGGCGATCCTTGCAGATGTCGGCGGCCGGTATCACGTCATGACGAAGCAGCAGTTCTTTTTCTGGCTGCCTCGGCGCAGCCGTCAAGCCGACAAGCGCAGTGCCGGCGAGGTCGTCGTCATCGGCGGCAGCAGCCGGTATGTGGGAGCTCCGGTGCTGGCAGCGCTCGGCGCGCAGCATTCCGGCGCAGGCTATGTTACCGTCTCCTGTCCGGCATCGGCGGCAGCCGCCATCGGGAGCCATCTGATGGAACAGATCATGGTCCCCTGGCCCGACAGCGACGAGGTCGCCACCATCGTGAACGCACTGCTCGACGTCACACGCCATGCGGGGGCGGTCGTGTTGGGGCCCGGTTTGGGCAGAGAGAGCGCGACCCAAGATATCGTGCGCCGATTCTTGACGCAGACAACACGGCCGCTGGTCGTCGATGCCGATGGGCTGTTCGCGATCGCTGGCCATTCCGATCTGGTCACCGGCAAGAAAGCGGTGCTGACGCCGCACGACGGCGAGTTCACGCACCTGCTGGGTGAAAACTCCGACGCCGCCATCGTCAACCGCATGAAGGCAGCAGACGAATTCGCATCCGCGCTCGACATCACGCTCTTGCTGAAAGGCCCGCGCTCCATCATCGCGACAAAAGAAGCGTCATACGTGAATCTCACCGGCAACGAATTGCTGGCCACCGCCGGCTCAGGCGATGTCTTGTCAGGGATCGTGGCCGCTATGCTCGCCGCCGGATGCAGCCCGCGGCAGTCGGCTGCCATCGGATCGTACTGGCACGGCGTCGTGGCCGAGTATCTGCTGCATGAAGGCAAGCACAGCATCGTCGCGCGCGACGTCGCCTTGAACCTGCAAGCAGCCCTGCACTGGCTGGACGAGCGCGAGGAAGAAGACGACGGTTACTTGACGCGCGTGGTCTAAGGCCCACCGGCGGGCGCGGCGAGCAAAGCGCGCAATTCGGCTTCGTTCAAGACCTTGACGTTCAGCTGCTCGGCCTTGGCAAGCTTGCTGCCCGCCGACTCACCAGCAACCACATAGTCCGTTTTCTTGCTCACGGATCCTGAGATTTTTCCGCCGGCAGCCGCGATCAACGCGCTCGCTTCCTCGCGGCTCAATGCCGGCAGCGTACCTGTGAGCACGAACGTCTTGCCGCTCAGCGGCCCTTTCTTGCTGTGCGCTTTCGCCGAAGGCGTCTCCATCATGCGAACGCCCGCGCTGCGCAGCTTTTCCACGACGGTGACGTTTTGGGGTTGTTCGAAGAAATGCACGATGCTCTGAGCGATCTTGGGCCCGATCTGCTCGGTCGATTGCAAGTCGGCGACGGAAGCCTTGCGCAGGTCGTCGATGCTCGGGAATGCGGTCGCCAGCAGCTGGGCGTTTTGAGCGCCCACGAAGCGCATGCCCAGCGAGTAGAGCACGCGCCAAAAAGGGCGGTTTTTGCTGGCTTCGACGGCGCCAAGAAGGTTGGCCGCAGACTTCTCCGCCGTTCTGGGGAGCGATAAGATGTCGCTCGTCTTTAGCGAGTAGACGTCACCCACGTCGGAGACCAAGCCGCTGTCGACGAGCGCCTCGCAGAAGCGATCGCCCAAGCCCTCGATATCCATCGCGCCGCGCGAGGCGAAGTGCCGCAGGCGCTCCTTGCGCTGGGCCGGACAGGAGGCGTTCGTGCAGTATGACATCGTCTCGCCTTCGGCGCGATAGACCTCCGAGCCGCAGGCCGGACAACGCTGCGGAAGCCGGTACTGAGGCAGACGTTTGCCTTTTCGCAGCTCGAGCACCGGCCGTACGAGTTCGGGGATGACTTCGCCCGCTCGGCGCACGATCACGGCGTCGCCCGCGCGGATGTCTTTGGCACGGATGAAGTCTTCGTTGTGCAATGTTGCAGTTGTGACGGTGACGCCCCCGACGTTCACGGGCGCCAGCACGGCGTAGGGATTGAGGCTCCCCGTCCTGCCCACGTTTACCTCAATGGCCTGAAGCTGGGTTTGCGCTTCTTCGGGGGGATACTTGAAGGCGATGGCCCAGCGCGGGTCTCTACCCACGAAGCCAAGCCGGCGCTGCTGCGCGAGCGAGTCCACTTTGACGACGACGCCGTCGATGCCGAAATCCAACTGGTCCCGCTTGGATCCCCACGACTCGCAAAAATCGATCAGCTGCGCGAAGTCGTCGAAGCGGCGCGCCTCCCGGTTGACCGGCAACCCGAAGGCTTCCAGCGCACGCAGCAGTTCCCACTGCGTCTTGGCCTCAATGCCGGGCTCGCACGCGCCGATGCCGTACGCGAAGAAACGCAACGGACGCGCGGCCGTCGCACGCGGATCCAGCTGACGGACCGCGCCGGCCGAGGCGTTGCGCGGGTTGGCGAAGGCGGCGTCTCCAGCCGCAATGCGCCGCTCGTTCATCCCGTCGAAGTCACTGCGGCGCATGTAGATTTCGCCCCGAACCTCCAACAGCGCCGGGGCGGCGCCTCTCAACCGCAACGGGATAGAGCGGACGGTCCTCAGGTTCGGGGTGACCTCCTCGCCGATCGAGCCGTCGCCGCGCGTACCGCCCGAGGCCAGCAGTCCGTCCTCGTAGCGCAAGGATATCGCCAAGCCGTCGATCTTGAGCTCGGCGACATACGCGCACTCTTCACCCAGCAGCTTCGCCGTGCGCTGCTGCCACGCACGCAGCTCCTCTTCCCCGAACGCGTTGCCCAGCGAAAGCATCGGCACAGCGTGGACGTACGGCTTGAAGGCGGGCGAGGGCGTAGCGCCAACCCGTTGAGTCGGGCTGTCCGGGCTGAGCAGTTTGGGAAAGCGCTCCTCGATCTGCACGAGCTCGCGGAAGAGCGCATCATACTCAGCGTCGCTCACGCTGGGCGTGTCGAGCACGTAGTACTCATGATTGTAGCGTTCGAGCAGCGCGCGCAAAGCGGCCGCCCGCTCGCCGGCTTCCGCCTGCGTCATCACCTTCATAGGCGTCCACGTTCGGCGCCTTCGGCGAGATTTCTCGCCCGCTTTACATGAGGCTATGGTTGAGTAGGGGTGGCGCCTTCGCGTTGCCATTTGCGGATGAGATAGGCGATCAGATCTGTGCTGGTCGCGCTGACCTCGACGAATGCGAGCCCCACGCCGGCGCCGTCGTTGCGAACGACAGTGCCATAGACGGTGACGGTCTGCGGCTCTCCGGCTATGGTCAACATGATGGTGACCAGTTCGCCGGGCTCTATTGGCACATCGGCGCGCACGAGAACGCCGCCGGCGCTGATATTGACGACGTGGCCCTCATATTCGAGGCCGCTCTTCTGAACGCCGACGCGGACCGGCAGATGCTTGTTGAGCCGGACATGCGTGCGCCGCTCGGCCGGATTTTGGCGTCCGTTGTTCACGACAGCTCGCGCGTTAGTTCGGACTCTGTCCCCAGAGCTTCACTTCGCCGATGTGATTGGCCCAATACCACAATCTGCCCAAACTCCAAGATACATAATGCCAGATGTACAGTTCAATGGCTCGCGTCTTCGGAAAGAGCGACAGGACGATCAAGATGACGATGATGTAGGTGCCGACCCCGAGCGAGCCCCAAAATCTCGTCGGCGCGTCGGCTTTGGAAACGCCCCGCAGCGGAGAAGGCTCGAAGTAGCGCCTCGGCTCGTCACTTGCTTGGGCCGCTCGCTGCTGGTACTCGATCGGCGGCAAGAACGAAGGCGCCGGTGCTGAGCGGAACGTTTGCGCCGGTACGAATGCCGGAGCGGTCTCGCCCGCGCCATTCGCAAATCCGGATGCCGGAAGGGACTCATCGGCACGCCGTCCGAGCAGGCGTTCGATTTTCTGGCGTGCGTCGTCGCTCAACTCGAGGAAGTCCGCAATGATCTCGTAGCCGCCGCCGCCGCCCAAATCGCGCTGTGACTTCACCTTGATCAGACCGCGCGCGGTCGCTTTGATGCTGCGCATGTCCAGCGTCGTGTAGAGAATAGTGTTCTCTCTCACTTCGGACTGCACCGTCGCCACGAGGCCAGAAGGGTCTAAACGAGCCGCTTTCCCGTTTTGATTCACACCCTGTTCGGCATTCCGGACAGTGATGTCGATGGGAAGCGGAAGCGCCGCCGGCAATCCGCCGGTACCAATCGCGTCGGGCATAGGTCCTTTCGGCACGCTGCTATCATCTGAAAGCTCAGCCGCCAGTATACTCATCATCGGCCGTGTTGAGCGAGGAATTGACGGGCAGCGAGCCCCCGTCAGCCAAAAGCGTCACAAACCACAGACGCGCGCGGAGCCGACGCCGGGGCGTGTGCAGCCGCGCGCGGAGACGGGACTACAAGGTCTCTAGCAGCTCCCGGTTGGCTCGCTCATATTCCGCCACCGCGCCATGCTCGCTCGTGATGGCGATGTGCGCGCGCGGATCGCTCAAGACGCGGCGCAAGTAGCGTCCCGTGTGGGACGGCTCCTGCAAGGCGATCTCCTCCGGCGTGCCCGTCGCGACAACCTTACCGCCCTTTTCGCCGCCTTCGGGACCAAGGTCGATCACATAGTCCGCCGTTTTGATCACGTCCAGATTGTGCTCGATGACCAACACGGTGTTGCCGCCCGACACTAAACGCTGCAGCACTAGCAGCAGTTGAGCGATGTCCGCGAAATGCAGACCTGTGGTCGGCTCGTCGAGGATGTAAAACGTACGGCCCGTGCTGCGGCGCGAGAGTTCGGTCGCAAGCTTGACCCGCTGCGCTTCGCCGCCCGACAGCGTGGTCGCGGGCTGGCCCATCTGAATGTACCCTAAGCCGACGTCGCAGATGGTGCTCAGCTTGTTGTGGATGCGCGGTATGTTGGCGAAGAACTCGCTCGCCTCGTCCACGCGCATCTGCAGGACGTCGGCGATCGACTTGCCTTTGTACTTCACCTCGAGCGTCTGCTGGTTGTATCGCCTGCCTTTGCAGGCCTCACACTCGACGTAGACGTCGGGCAAGAAATGCATCTCGATCTGGATGATGCCATCGCCGGCGCACGTTTCGCAGCGGCCGCCTTTGACGTTGAAGGAGAACCGACCAGGACCGTAACCGCGCACCCGCGCGTCGGGGGAGAGGGAGAACATCTCGCGGATGGGATCGAAGGCCCCCGTATAGGTGGCCGGATTGCTGCGCGGCGTTCTTCCGATGGGCGACTGATCGATGATGATGACTTTGTCGAGCTTTTCGAGGCCGATGACCTTGCCGTAGGTGTCCTCGGGCGGTTGTCCGTGCAGATAATGCGCGAGCGCCCGGTGCAGCACCATGTCGACGAGCGTTGATTTCCCGGAACCGGACACGCCGGTGACGGCGCACAGCACGCCTAACGGGAAATCCACGTTGATGCCCTGCAGGTTGTTGGCGCGCGCCGATCTGATCGTCAGCGTTCCGGTGGGTACGCGCCGGCGCCGGGGAATCGGGATGACGTCGACGCCCGACAAGAAGCGGCCGGTCGCCGAATGAGGCGAGTTCTCGATGTCCGCAATCGTGCCGGCGGCGACCACGCGTCCGCCGTCTTTGCCTGCCGCCGGTCCCATGTCCACGATGTAGTCGGCCTCGCGCATCGTGTCCTCATCGTGCTCGACGACGATGAGGGTGTTGCCCAAATCGCGCAACGTCTTCAGCGTCGCCAGCAGACGGGCGTTGTCGCGCTGATGCAGCCCGATCGACGGCTCGTCCAAAACGTACAATACGCCCACAAGCGAGGAGCCTATCTGCGTCGCGAGGCGGATCCGTTGGGCCTCGCCGCCCGACAGTGTTGTCGCGCTGCGATCCAGCGTCAGATACTCAAGGCCCACGTTGACCAAGAATCCCAAGCGCGCGCGCAGCTCCTTGACGATCTGGCGCCCTATCTGCTCCTCGCGGGCCGTCAGCTCGAATGACTGCACGAACTCGAGCGCCCGGTCCACCGACAGCGCCGTGAGCTGCGCTATCGACTTGCGGCCGATGGTCACCGCCAGGGACTCCGGCTTCAGCCGCGCGCCTTTGCACGCCGGGCAGCGCACGGACGTCATCAGTTTCTCTATCTCGTTCTTGACGTAGTCCGATGACGTCTCTTCGAAGCGCTTCTGTAGATTCGGAATGATGCCGCGGTAGACGGACTCGTAGTTCCAGTATTTGCCGGATTTCGTGCGGAAACGAAACGACCGTTTTTCGTCTTCTCCATAGAGGATAAGGTTTAGCAATTCGCTCGGGAGGTTCTTCACGGGCGTGTTGAGGTCGTAGCCCTCTGATTTGAGCAGCGCTTCGACCTGTTGCACGTAGAACGTGTTCATACCGGCGGAGAGGTTCTTGCTCCACGGCGCAATGGCGCCTTCGCGGAGCGATTTGCTGCGGTCGGGAATGACCAGGCGCGGATCGATCTCGATGCGGGCGCCCAGGCCGGTGCACTCGGGGCACGCGCCATAGGGCGAATTGAACGAGAACATGCGCGGCGACAGCTCGTCGAACGACAAGCCGCACTCGATGCAGGCGAACTTCTCGGAGAAGTTGAGATCCTCGGCGCGGCCGCCCGGCTTCTCGACCATCACGGTGAGCACGCCTTGCGTCAGCTTCAGCGCCGTCTCCACAGAATCGGTCAGCCGTTTGCGAATGTCGGTTTTCAACACGAGCCGATCGATGACGATCTCGACCGTGTGCTTGCGCTTCTTGTCGATGGTGATCTTCTCGCGCAGGTCGCGGATCTGGCCGTCGACCCGAACGCGCGCATAGCCGTCTTTGATGGCCTGCTCGAAGAGCTTTTGATACTCGCCTTTGCGCCCGCGCACCATTGGGCCGAGCACTTGCAGTCGCGTTCCTTCCGGCAACGCCAGGATCTGGTCGACGATCTGCTCGGCGCTCTGCGGTGTGATGGGCCGGCCGCAATTCGGACAGTGAGGCTTGCCGATGCGCGCGTACAGCAGCCGCAGATAATCATAGATCTCAGTGACGGTGCCCACCGTCGAGCGCGGATTGCGGCTGGTGGATTTTTGGTCGATGGAGATGGCCGGCGACATGCCCTCGATGTAGTCGACGTCCGGCTTTTCGACCTGACCGAGGAACTGTCGGGCGTAGGACGACAGCGACTCGACGTAGCGGCGCTGGCCCTCGGCATAGATGGTGTCGAAGGCGAGCGAGCTCTTACCGGAACCCGACAGACCAGTGATCACGATGAGCTGGTTGCGCGGCAGCGTGAGATCGATGTTCTTGAGGTTATGCTCGCGCGCGCCTTTGATGACGATGGACTCGAGGCCGTGGCGCGGGGGAATGGCAAGCACCGGCGCCGCGTACGGATCGCCGTTCGCCAAGGAGCGGCGGCCCTTGTCTACGATGGGAGGCGCGTTGTCGTCAGAAGCTTGTGGCATGGAAAGGTGGATTTTCTCTCTGGCCGTGGCGCTCAACCTTTTCCGGGCGCGACGCTACGAATTCGAGAAGTGACGCGCAAGCACTTCGGGCAATTGTGCGATGGAAGAAATGACTGCCTCGGGCGGGCGGGCGCCGTCTGGGATCGTCTCATCACGGCACTTGACCCAGATCGCCCGCATCCCCGCTGCATGAGCGCCAACGACGTCTCTTTCGAAACGGTCGCCCACCATCACGCTTTCTTCCGGTCCTACGCCCGCGGCGTCCATGGCATGCCGGAAGACCGCCGGATCTGGCTTGACCAGTGCAAGCTCACCAGCCAAGATCACACTGTCGAAGAAACGTGCGAGCTCGAGCCGCGCGATTTTTGCGTCATGCGTCTCGGCAAAGCCGTTGGTGATGATCGCCAACTTGTATCGGCCGTGCAGTTGTCGAAGCACCGGAAGCGTTCCCGGAAACAGCTCGACGCGCTCAAGGCGGTCGAGGTCGTAGCGGCGGGCCAGCCGCAGCGCCAGATCTGCGTCATCGATCCCGTAGTTTGCCAAAGCCTTGCGCCAAATCGACGGCCGGATCGCGCCGCTGGCCGGCTTAGGCGAACCGGGCTCAAGAGTCTCCCAGAAGTCGATGGCACAGTCCAGGTAGGCGCGGGCAAGATCCGATGGTTCAATACCGCGATCGCCTGCGAGTTCGCGCGCGACCGCTTCGGCACTGCGCTCGCTCGAAACAGTGTCGTCGAGAAGCGTGTCGTCGAGATCGAAGAAGATCGCGCGAATATCCGTCAAGCGCTTCACTTTCCTGCCTTGCAGGCTCAGCTCGTCAATCGCCGATCAAAGCGGGCGGTACGATGAGGTGCGGTTCTCTTTCGAATGCGGCTTGCAGTTGCCGTAAGGCAGCATCCCCAAGTTTAGGATCGAGCGTGATGTCAAGCGATGGCAGCACGGGGCTTGCGTCGTCTGAACTGTAAAGAAGGCTACGTTGCCACGAGTCTCCCGGTACACCTCGTGGTTCATAGAAGGCGGAACGGATTGAAAGCGTTGTCGCGCGCAGGGCCGCCCACAAGTTATCGTTGCCGGACGTAGCTCCGTCATCAGCAGCCTTGTCGATGCGCAACGCCAGCTGTTGGAAGGCGCTGACGCCCGGCTGGAGGGCTTCAGCGACGGTTGCGCGCCGCGCTTCCTGGTCGCGCGCGTTGGCGAAAGCATTCAAGTGGTGCTGCATTGCCCGGGCTAGCGCTGCCAGCCGCACGTCGGGGTAGGGAGCGTCCGCAAGGCGCAGCACCAGCAGGCTCGTCGCTCGTGCCGCCGCTTGTGCATAGCGCATGCCAGGATCGAAGATCTTCAAGCTGGCGAGATCGTCGTAAGCCGAATGATAGGTGCCGAAGATTCCGTAGTACGAAGCGCCCATCGCTGCCACGTTAGCGTGATAGGCGAAGCTCTCGTGGTCGCTCCCGTTGCCGAGAGAGAGCACTTCGGGCTTGCGGTCTTGCGCGGTCCAGTATTCGTCGAGCGGCCTCGCATCGTGGCCGCGCGCCATCTTGGCGACCGAAAGCATCAAGCCGTGCAGATCATCAGTGCCGTATGCGGTGAACCGTGGGCCGACCGCGACTTCATCGGTGTTGATGTAGGCCCAGCATTTACTGGCGAGTTCGCGCTCGTGTTGGCGCACCCACGCATCGCTGCCCCATAGGCCGACCTCTTCGCCATCCCACGAACCGACGATGATCGTGCGGTAGGGTCTCCAACCCTGGCGACGCAGTTTTCCGAAAGCATCGCCCAGTTGCAAAAGGTCCACGGTACCGCTGATGGGATCGATCGCGCCGTAGGTCCAGGCGTCGCGATGGCCCCCGACGACCACCGTTTCATCCGGTGCATGCGCGCCTTTCATGACGGCGATGACATCCCAGATGGGACCGAAGAAGCGCCGGCTTCTGAGCACAAAGCGCGCGCGTTCTTCCGAGCCGCCAATGCGCATATCGCTGCGCAGATTGGTCTTCCATGAGGGCGGCACGACCGGTCCTCGGAGGTTGCGCGCGAGGTGGCGGGCGGCTGATGCGGTGATCGTGCTGAACGGTATCTGAGGCAGTTTGATCGCGCTCCACGGTTTGTGCGGCGTTCCCGGCAAGGGCACTCCGTTGACGGCCGTCGGATCGCCGGGTTCGTTCAAGAACGTCAGGGTGTTTCGAATCGCTGCGCCTGGCGGCCGGCCAGGGCCGGCCGGGTACGGTTTCGCCCGCAGCTTTGGGAAGTGTTCGTCTGGCGCACCGGGCTCCGGGTAGGTGAACATCGCCCGAGCACCCGCACTTGCGGCCCGCTCTGCTTTCAGCGTCGTGAGGTCCCGGCCGAACCGAGCGAGCAAAATCGCGCCACGCACGCGGATGCCCATTCTTGCGAGCGTTTTGAAATCGTCGGCGGTGCCATAGTTGACGTAGAGCACCGGCCCCGTTACGTCGCCGTCGATGCTGTATGCTGAATACGGCTTGCCGATGGCCGCGTGGTCGTACGACCAGGAATCGCCGTGTACTGCAGGCTCGTAGAGGTCCACAGACTGGTGCAGCGGTGAGACGATCGTCAGCTCTTGTTTGACCGGCCACGCGATCGGCACGACATAGGTGACGATGTGCGCATCCCAGCCACTGGCGGCTAAGCGATCGCGCACGTAAACGGCCGTGCGGTAATCGGCCGGCTGACCCATGCGGTGGACGTGGCTAGCCAGCGCGCGCTCATCGCGCAGTGCGGTCTGTGCGCTTGGGAAGGCGTCTACGCTTCGTTCAAACGCCGCTTCGGCTGGAACCATAGCCGAAGGAAAGCCGCGGATGTAGGGCATCGTCAGCGACTGCGCCGACGGTTGGGCACTGATGTGCGCTGCAGCGCCGGCGATGCTGCCGCACGACCAAATCGAAATCGCTGAAGCGGCGAACAGCCTGAGCGTTTGCGTCGCTTGCATCGCCTTGAGATTTCGTCGGCGCACTCAGTCCCCTGCTCGCGCCCTCAAGCGATAGACGTCGACCCCATTTTCGGAGAATACCTTTTGCACAACGCCCGAGCGCTCGTCTTCTCTGAGAGCGCCGTAGTCTATGTTCACGAGCGTTCGATGCGTGTAGGCCGGATTGTTGTTGACCACCATATAGCGGAATCCGTCGCGCAACAGACTGCCATAGCGGTTTGCCGGCGCCGCAGACCAGTCCAAACGCCGCCCACCTGGGTATGGAGAATTTCCCCACGTGACGTTGGGTCCGAAATAGTAATCGCGAACATCGTCGAGCGCGAACACCCTGACGTCCCGGTCGTGCGCGGCGAGCCACATGCTGGCCGCGTAACTCTCAACCCGATCCAGCAAATATTGCTGCCCCGACTCCTTAGCAAGAATATACCGATAGGCGGGCGCCAGGCTGTTGCTAGCCTGCGCCCGGAACGAGGGAACGACGTTGACGGATGCGCCTGCGAGGCACAGCACGATGAGCAGCGATGAGACGGCAAGCCGCAAGCGGGGCTGTAACGATTGCGCGAGAGCGGAGGCAAGAATAGCGACGATGCACATCGCCGGTATAAGGAAGCGCCATTGCTGCGCGCTGTAAAACCAAAAGGCGGTCAGCGCGACTGCGATCCAAAACCACACGCGCGATGAACGCAACACAAACGGCGCCGCCACGAACAATGCTCCTCCCAGCACGAGACTCGGACCGGGATCACCGCAAAAAGACTTTGGATCGATCAGCAGCCGAACGGGCAACATGAGCGCGTCTTGCGCCGAGGTCCCGCCCCCGCAAAAATGTTGAGCCGGCGCAGCGCCGGCGCCGCGCGCAACCCCGGAGAGAAATGGATAGACGGGATCGCCCGTCAGTATAAAGGTTCGCAGATACCACCCCGAGGCGAAAAGCGCAAAGCCGGCAGTGAACGCTGCCAAGCACGACGACAATTCTCGAAGCCGATTTTTGGTCTCCATTATGGCGGCTGATCGCCAAAGGATAGCGACCAGCGAACCCGCCGCGATGAGTGTCACGACTAGACCTGGATATTTGGTCGCCGCGGCGGCACCCGCGAAAGCACCGCTCAGAAGAGCGGCGTCTTTCAGCGACACATCGCTTCGAACAACAAAGGGCACCGCAAACCCACAGATCGCGAAGAGCGCGAACGGCACGTCAACATAAAACGATGGGGCGATCCACAACCACAGAGGCGATGTTGCGATCAGGGCTGTGGCCAGCCAACCGCCGCCGGCCAGCACGGATTCAGCAACCATGCCGCATGCCAGTGTCAGCACGATGCCGGCGCCAAAGGTCATCATCGAGGCTCCAGCCGAGCCCACGAATGCGTAAGCGGGAAACGCGGCCGCTTCGGCGAGCAGCGGAAACCCGCTTTGGGGAATGTCAGCGTTAAAGCTAAACGTCTGATGATGCTGAACCCAAGCGACGATCGGCAGATGGTAAGCAAGTGGATCCCAAAAGACCGCCGGAAGTGCAGCTGCCACAAGACCGATCACGAAGCCCAGCACTGTGACGCCGAGACAAGCCCTGTGCGTACCGTCCAGTGAGCGCATAGACACGCGGCACTTGGCAAGTACTCTCGGGAATGCGCGAAGGCGTTCGAGATACGTTCGAAGTCTGAACGCAAGCATGAGCACGACCAACGTACCAACGCCTAAGGCGTTCGCCTGATGGACGATGCCTAAGAGCCCGACAGCGCCCCCCAACACTGCGTAGCCCAAGGCCGCTCCCAGAACAGCTCTGCGAAACGAATTCATTGCGACCGTCAGCCGGTCCAAGATGCACAGACCGATATCTGACGCGACGATCCACAACAGACCGGCGGTCAGTGCGCCGGCGATCAACCGCACCGTGAAGGGCCCATGATCAAGCTGTGGGATCACGAGGTGAGTATGGCCGCCCGCGCCGCTTTACGGGGGATCGAAAGCAAGGTATCCCGAGTACCGCAGCAGATCGCTTCCACCGGCACTCTGAGCAGAGTACGTGCGCTTGCTCCGACACGCGGAGCGCCAGCTGCGAAAGCGTAAGCGCAAGGATTCAGCCGCCACCAGAATGGACCGTGCCGCCGAAACCTTCAGGCATACGGACAGGACAGCCGACAAGAGCCGCAGTTGAGCCGATGAGCTTTCTGTATGCCGCAGCATCATAAGGGCCTCGCGTGCGGTTTCATCGTGCCGGCGCACCGTCGACTTCACCGCGATCTCGAGAATTTTCAGCTGCAGTTGCTCGCCTAGACGAGCAGCCAGCATCGCCCGCGCGCCGGGCGCGAGAGACTCATCGTTTTCGAACCTGGCAATCATTTTGCGGTAGCCGGGTACCACGCTTGTATTCTCCGACGCCGAACCAGACTTGGAATGGCTGACGTACGCGCCACACGGATGATACGAGATAACGATTGGAAAGTGCGCAGCCACCCGCAATTCATAGTCAAGGTCTGAGGGCGCGCCGACTTGCCGATCCAATAGTCCGATGCGATCTATGACGACGCGCCGGAAGAGGATCGACGTCCAAGTCGGGTGCTTGTTGCCGAGCATTTGGAAGGCCGCTTCAGGCGGCAAGTATTCTCCCTCGCGAGGCCAGTGAGCGATGGGCGCGAACAGCAGCTTTCCTTCTGGAGTCACTTCAAGCGTTGAACCCGCGAACATCATCGCGTCGGGGTGCTGCTCCAAAGCGGTCAACGCCAACGCGAAGAACTCGGGGAATACGACGTCGTCATCGGACAAAAAAGAGAAAAATGGCGTCTCCACCCTTTGCATCCCATACAACAAATTATCAACGCCGCCGATGTTGCTCGAGTGGCAGTGATACGTCACTCGCGGGTCCACAGCCGCGATGTCAGACACCACTTGCTCAGTGGCGTCGTGTGACGCATTGTCGTAGACACAAACACGCAGGTTCTCAAACGTCTGGCTCAGGACGCTTCTAATCGCCCGACGCAGCATTTGTGGACGCCGAAACGTGGGGATGATGGTGGTGATGCAGGGAGCTACCGGAAGAATGAAACGACGGCCTCGATCACACGCTCGACGAACTCTTCTCGCATGTTGGAATGCAGCGGCAGCGTCAGAACCTCATCGACCACTCGCTCCGTGACGGAGAGATCGCCGTGGGCCGCTCCCGCGAAATATGAATGACGGTGCACCGGTATGAAGTGGATACCGGCATCGATGTGATGGCTTCGTAAGTGCTCGATGAGGCGTTCACGACGGCCGTCCAGGACGCGCAGGCTATAGATGAAGGGGGAAACGTCGGAGAATCCGCTGGACGGGACCTTCACATCTTCGAGCCCAGCAAACGCTTCGTTGTACTTCTTGCAAACGGCTTGGCGGCTGGCGATGAACTCTTGGATCCTTTTGATCTGTGAAATGCCGACGGCGGCCATGATGTTGGTAAGATGGTAGCGGTAGCCTTCGTCGACAACGTCGTACTCCCACGCGCGGCGGTTCTTATACCGTTCGGTTGTGTCGCGATCCACGCCCAACAAGCGGAGATGCTGCAGGCGCTTGAGCTCGGAGGGATCACGCCCTACGACGCATCCCCCGTCAATGGACGTTATGATCTTGACCGGGTCAAAGCTGAATATCGCAATGTCACCGGTGCTGCCGATCTTTTGGTCCGCACAAATGGTTCCGAATGCATGGCATGCATCCTCAATGATGCGCAGGCCGCGGGCTCCAGCAAGACGATACACACCCGCTCGGTCACATGGGATTCCCGCGAAATGGAGTGGCATGATCGCCTTCGTGCGGCGAGTTATAAGCGCCTCAGCCTTCTCGCAATCGATTCCGAGGTTGTCATCTCGAATGTCGCACATGACCGGGGCGGCCCCAGTCATGCGAATGGCTTGATGGTCTGCCACATAGTTGAAAGACGGAGTGATGACTTCGTCTCCCGGTCCGACGCCGGCCGCCAGCAGCGCGATATGGATGGCGGACGTTCCGGTATTGGTAGACAGGACGAACCGGTCGGTCAGCTCGAGGAAGGCGGCAATTCGATCCTCGAATTCTTTTGTGAGGGCGCCCATCCCTAACCAACCCACATCAAGCGCGTGTGCCAGATGCGCGAGGGTATCGCTGCCGACGAGGGGGACAAAGACGGGGATGGTCTCGGTCGCCACTAACCCTTGATGCAACGAAGGTATCCCCCCGGCGCTGCGCTTATCAGCAGCTTTCGATCCAGTTCAGCGTCGATCTGAAATCTATCGTTGTGCTGAAGGAACGCTTGCACCGCCGTGTGCGGATTATTGCCCGGCCCCCAGGGGCGATCCGGAAAGGCACTGGCCGGCATGACCTCGATGACCGTGTCGAATACGACGAGATAACTTCCGGTCTTCACCAAGGGCGCATACAGTTCGAGTTCTCGCAAAACGTGATCATGTGTGTGGTACGAGTCGAGAACGACCATGATGCGTTTATACGCGCTCGCCCGTTCGAAAACGGTGCGCCCGAGGCTCGAGTCGACAGATGACCCTTCCAGCAGATCGATTCGGCGCGCCAGGGGATGCGCTTCGATGGCCTCACGGTTGTGAGGGCGGATGTCAATATCTATGCCGAGCACGCGTCCAGCGCCCAGCAGTTCCAGCATCGACGCATAGAAAACGAGCGAGCCGCCGTGCGCGACGCCGGTTTCCACAATCAAATCGGGCCGAATACGCCAGATGATCTCCTGCAAGGCGATGAGGTCCTGTGGATATTGAATCACGGGACGACCTAGCCAGGTGAAGTTATAGGAGTACTTCTGCTCGCAAGATTTCAGGAAAAACGTACGGGCCGCGTCCGCTAATTCCTTATCGGTCGCCGTCGTCTGCGTGGGGCGATTGTCGGCTTGGAACCCAATTGTTTCGCTCATCTCGACGCCGCAAGGCTCCTGCGCGCAGTGGCCGGATTTCCATACACGACCAAGCCGGGCCCCACATCCTTGGTGACGACTGCGCCTGCTCCCACTATGACATCCGGTCCTATGGTGACGTTCGGCAGAACGACCGCGCCGGCACCCACGAGCGAGCATTCGCCGACGTGCACGCCGCCGGCGAGTGTAGCGCCTGGGCCGATATGGACCCCGTCTTCCAGCACCGCGTCATGATCGACGCCGGCCCGGCCGTTGACGATCACGGCTCGCCCAAGCGTTGCCTCAGCACCCACGCACGCAAGCGCGAGTATCTGCGAACCTGGCCCGACCTTCGCTGAACCTGCAACAAAGGCTGTCGGATGTGCCAGCGTGGCCGCAGTCAAGCCTTCCGCTTCGAGGCGCCGTTGAAGCTCGCTGCGGTCTCGTCCGCGCGCCCCGCCGATTGCGATGCTGAAGGACACATTCGGATTGTCGCTGGTGGCCCGCCAGTTCCGAAAGCCATCAAAGCCATGATACAGCGGCACGCCTTTGATGAGCGATCGCAAGCTCTTATTGTTATCAAAGATCGCCACTAATCGATAACCCAGCGCTCCCAGGAACTCTGCCAGCACCTTCGCCTGACCGGTGCCACCCCACAAGACGATGTCACCGTTCGGTGCATTGTTGCGATCGGCTTGTTTGTCAGCGCTCACGAGATAATTGTCAGAGCCGGGATAGGCAGCACGAACTTGGCGCCCCATCCTCTGACGGCGTCCATCTGCTCCACAATTTCGCCGGCCAGATTCCAAGGCAAGACCAGAACATAGTCGGGATTCCGCTCGTATATCGTTTCGGGTGGCTCAATCGGAATCCGCACTCCCGGGATATATTTTCCCTGCTTATGCGGATTTCGATCCACAGTGTACGGAAGAACCGTTCGGTCGATTCCGCAGTAGTTGAGAAGGGTCGTCGCTTTGGCGGGGGCGCCGTATCCGGCCACGGCGCGATTTTCTCGCGATGCCATCAGCAAAAAATCCAGCAAATCGTCTTTCACCGTTTTTACACGTCCATCGAATTGAACGTATCCGTTTGGAGACTCCAGGCCCGCGGCGACTTCTTGTTCCTCCAGTGAAATCACCGCTGGAGAGCCTGAAGGAGCGTCTTTCAGGTGCTTCGCAAAGATGCGCAGCGAGCCACCGTGCGTCGTCAATTCCTGAACATCGTATATGCAAAGGTTATGCGCTTGAAATATGCGCCGGACCACGCTCAGGGAAAAATAGCAAAAATGTTCATGGTAGATGGTATCGAATTCGGTCCGTTCGACGAGCCGCAACAAGTGTGGGAATTCCATCGTGATGATCCCGTTGGGCTTGAGCAGCGAGCACATGGCGGCGATGAAGTCGTTTAAATCGGGTACGTGAGCAAGCACGTTGTTTCCAACGATGAGATCCGCGAGTCCATACCTGGCCCGCAAGTCCCGTGATGTCGCAGAGCCGAAGAAGACGGCTTCGGTCGGCACACCGTTCGCGATGGCCGTGCGAGCCACGTTCTTCGCCGGCTCCACGCCGACCACGCCGATATCACGTTTTTGAAAGCATTCCAATAAGTGACCATCGTTGCTGCCCAGTTCAACGACCAAGCTGTCGGACGACAGTGCCATCGCGTCGATCATCTCGCGTGCGTAAGCGGCGACGTGTTTCAGCCACGACGTCGAATACGACGAAAAATAGGGGTATTCGCAGAAAATATTTTCAGCCGTCTCCAACTGTGGGAGCTGGACCAGCCAGCAGTTCTCACAGACGTACGGGCGAAGAGGATAGTAAACGTCTTCTCTTTCCAAATCACCGGAATTGACGAGAGCATTGGATAGGGGCGAGAGTCCAAGATCCGTGACCACATGCTGCAGCGGGGACGAGCAAAAACGGCACACATCCATCACGTGACGCCCGCGCATTCGTAGTCGTACAGCGATCGGTCCACCAAGGCGCCAGCCTTGCCGCCTGCTGCATACTCGCGATACCAGCCAGCTGTCTGTTTGATCGCCTCGCCAACATCAAGTCGAGGTGCCCAATCCAACAATTTCCCAGCACGCTTGCTATCGAGACGAAGTGCTGCCGACTCGTGGAAGCCCAGCAGGGCCGGAATGAACTCCCAGCGCGCTGTCTTCCCCCACGTCTCGACCAACATGTCCACGAGGGTTTCCACGCTGATTTCGTGGGACTCCGGAGGACCGAAGTTCCAGGCCTTGGCGTACTCCGCGCCTCCCTCGGCCAAGTGCTGCGCCAACAAGAGATATCCGCGAAGCGGATCGAGGACGTACTGCCAGGGGCGTATCGACTTCGGGCTGCGCACGCAAAGGGCCAAGCCTTTTTGAAAAGCTGCGATCGCGTCCGGAACGAGCCTGTGTGGTGACCAGTCGCCACCGCCAAGGACGTTGCCGGCGCGGGCGGATGCGATCACCGCTTGTGCGTGTCCGTTTGTACGCTGCAAGAAGAAGCTCGCACCGTACGCTGCGGTGATGACTTCAGCGCAAGCCTTGCTGCTCGAGTATGGATCGCGACCGCCGAGCGCATCCTCTTCTGCATACCGTTCCCTGTTCGCGCCCAAATCGTAGCACTTGTCACTGGTCACGATCACCGCTGCTCGAGCCTCCGGGCACGCTCGTATCACTTCGAGAAGATGCGCGGTGCCAAGGGCGTTGGTTCTATAGGTATCGAGCGGGTGTCTATAGCCTTCATAGACCAACGCCTGAGCGGCAAGGTGGAAGACGATGTCGGGCCGAGCCGAACGCACCGCCGCGGCAAGGGTTGCGAGGTCCGCGATATCCGCCTCCACCGACTTCATGGCGCCGCGAAGCTTGAGTGCCTCGAACAAACTGGGAAAAGTCGCTGGCGGTAAAGCGTATCCGCTGACATCGGCACCCAAGCGAAGCAGCCACGCGCATAACCAGCTTCCCTTGAATCCGGTGTGCCCCGTGATAAACACACGCTTGCCGCGCCAAAAGTTTTGAGTTACTTCCAAACCTTCCAGGGCGCCTTTCCTGAAGCCCACAGCTCGTTGAGCAGCGTCTTATCCCGCAACGTGTCCAACGGCTGCCAGAAGCCATCGTGAATGTAAGCCGCGAGGTTGTTGTCGCGCGACAGATGTTCCATCGGTTCACCCTCCCAGGGCGTTTCGTCCCCCGCGATGTACTCGAGGACGCGAGGCGAGAGCACGAAGTAGCCACCGTTGATCCAGCTTCCCCCGTTTTGGGGCTTTTCGTTGAAGCCCGCGATCCTCTGCCGGTCCATTGTGAGGACGCCGAATCGGCCGGGCGGCTGCGTCGCGGTTATGGTGGCAAGCGTCTTCTGGCTCTTGTGAAATGCTATGAGCGCGGTGATGTCGACGTCGCTGACGCCGTCGCCATAGGTGAAGCAGAAATCGTCATCGCCTATATAGCGGCTCACGCGCTTCAGCCTTCCGCCGGTGGCCGTCTCATCGCCGGTGTCGACCACCGTGACGCTCCACGCCTCCGCGCTGTTCTGATGGATGTGCATCGCGCTGCTGCGCATGTCGAACGTCACGTCAGACGAATGGAGAGCGTAATTCGCGAAATACTCCTTGATCATGTATCCCTTGTAGCCGCAACAGATGATGAAGTCGTTGATGCCGTACGCCGAGTACGTCTTCATGATGTGCCACAGCACGGGCTTCCCCCCGATCTCCAACATGGGCTTCGGCTTGAGGTGCGTCTCCTCGCTGATACGGGTCCCATAGCCGCCCGCCAGAATCACCGCCTTCATATGATGTTTGTATCGGCGCAGCCGGCCGATAAAAACAATGCGGACCCCTACCTATGCGGAGGAGAAAGGACTCGATGCCAGCTTCCATCGCGATCGGCACGATGGCGTACAATGAGGAGGCCAACATCGGCCGGCTCCTCGACAGCATGCTTGCCCAAAGCGCTGGGGAGTTGATCCGACGCATCGTCGTGGTCGCCAGCGGCTGCACTGACCGCACCTGCGAGATCGTGCGAAGATATCAACTCAAGGATTCCCGCATCGAGCTCATCGCCGAAGCGAAACGAAGCGGCAAGGTCGCCGCCATCAATGAATTTCTCTTCTCTTCAACGGAAGAGATACTGATCGTCTCAAGCGCCGATCTCGTCTATGCGCCTCGCGCCTTGGAAGAGTTGATAGCACCGTTCGCTGACCCCGAGGTGGGCATGACCGGCGCCCATTCGATTTCCAGCGACGCACCGACGACGTTCTTCGGCTATGCTGCAACTCTCATGTGGCAACTGCACCACGAGATCTCGTTGCAGGCGCCCAAAATGGGCGAACTCATCGCATTCCGCAATGTGTTCCGCCGTTTGAATCCAGCAATCATCAGCGACGAGCTTTCTGTTCACCAAGTCGTCGCATCGCTCGGGTATAAGGTCGTCTATGTGCCGGATGCCATCGTCTATAACAAAGGCGCAGAAAACCTGGAAGATTTCCTCTCGCAGCGCATGCGCTGCATTGTCGGCAACCTGCAGATCATGCGCGACCACAATGTGCCTATCTCGACGATGCGCATCGTGCCGGTCATGCGCGCCGGCTTGCCCTACGTCTACCAAAACTGGCGGCGGTTCCACTGGACGGCGGGCACGGCAGCCTTGGAGCTGTATTGCCGCCTGAAGGGCAGCATGACGTACCGCTCGCGCAAGTCGCATACGCGCTATAAGGTGTGGGAACCCGCCAGCACGACGAAAACCTTGCCCGCCGATCTCGAGCCCACGACTCCCTTACGCCGGGGCTAAAATCCGTCGCCGATCAGAACAGCGCCGCTTCGCGCAGCGCTTGACCGAACACCTTAGGAGCCTTGCGGGAAAACGCCGGATCGCCGGCGTCAGGCAATTGCTTGCGCAACTCCCACAGCTCGTCACGCAGCGCCGCCGCTTTTTCGAACTCGAGATGGGCAGCGGCTTCTTTCATCTCTTTTTCCAGCTTGGCAGCCATGGCGATCAACACGTCGCGGGGGACGTCTTTGAGCTGTTTGGAGCGGCCGGCACGCTCTTCCGTCGAGGCGTATGCCTCGCTTAAGATATCGCGAACGGATTTCCGAATGCTTTGCGGATCGATGCCATTCTCTTGGTTGTACGCCAGCTGGCGAGTGCGTCTCCGCTCCGTCTCGTTGATGGCGCGCTCCATCGAGTGCGTGATGTTGTCGGCGTACATCAGGACCATGCCGCTGACGTGGCGCGCCGCGCGGCCTATCGTCTGGATCAACGACGTCTCCGAGCGCAGGTACCCTTCTTTGTCGGCGTCGAGGATGGCAACCAAAGACACCTCGGGCAGATCCAAACCTTCGCGCAAGAGATTGATGCCGACCAGGCAGTCGAACGTGCCCAACCGCAAATCCCGCAAAATGGCGATGCGCTCCAGCGTTTCAATCTCCGAATGGAGATATTTTGCGCGCACGTCCATCTCCAAGAGATAATCCGTCAGGTCCTCGGCCATCTTCTTCGTCAGCGTCGTCACGAGCACGCGCTCCTTGGCGGCGGCCCGTAAGCGCACTTCCTCCATCAAGTCGTCGATCTGACCCTTGGTGGGCCGCACGACGACCTGTGGGTCGACCAGGCCCGTGGGGCGGATGATCTGCTCGACCACCTGCGTCGCGTGCTTGCGCTCGTATTCGCCCGGCGTCGCGGACACATAGACGATCTGCTTGACGTGCTTGTCGAATTCTTCGAACGTCAGGGGCCGGTTGTCGACCGCTGAAGGCAGCCGAAATCCGAACTCTACCAGCACTTCTTTGCGCGAGCGGTCGCCATAATACATGCCGTGCACTTGCGGCAACGTCACGTGCGACTCGTCGACGAAGACGAGCCAGTCTTCGGGAAAGAAATCCAGCAGGCAAAACGGCGTCTGCCCCGGCGCGCGGCCGGTGAGATGCCGGGAATAGTTCTCGATGCCGTTGCAATACCCGAACTCGCGAAGCATCTCGACGTCGTTGCGCGTGCGCATCTCCAGCCGTTGCGCTTCCAGCAGCTTGCCGTTGGCTTTGAAGTAGGCCAGCCGCTCATCCAATTCGGCTTCGATGCTCCCGACGGCGCGCAACAGCTTCTCTTCCGGCGTGATGAAATGTTTGGCCGGAAAGATCAGCACTTCGTCGAGATCGTCGATCAGCTCGCCCGTGATCTGATTCACGCGAGTGATGTGGTCCAGCTGGTCGCCGAAGAAGTCCAGCCGCGTGATGATCTCGTCGTCGACCGCCACGTACTCCAGCACGTCGCCGCGTACGCGAAAGGTCCCTCGAACCAGCGCGATGTCGTTGCGCGTGTACTGCATGTCCACAAGCTTGCGCAGCGTCTGGTCGCGGTCGTACTCTTCGCCGCGGCGCAGCTTCAGCGACATCTCGATATAGTCGGATGGTGAGCCTAAGCCGAAGATGCAGGACACCGAAGCCACGATGATCGTGTCGCGCCTCGTGAGCACCGATTGGGTGGCTGAGTGGCGCAGCCGCTCGATCTCATCGTTGATGGACGAGTCTTTTTCGATGTACGTGTCGGTCGTGGGGATGTACGCTTCGGGCTGGTAGTAGTCGAAGTAGGACACGAAATACTCGACGGCGTTGTTGGGAAAAAACTCCTTGAACTCGCTGCACAACTGAGCCGCCAGCGTCTTATTGTGGCACAAGACCAGCGTCGGCTTTTGCACCTGTTCGATGGTCCACGCCATGGTGGCCGTCTTGCCGCTGCCGGTGACCCCCAGCAGGGTCTGCACCGGGTCACCGCGTTCGATGCCGCCGGCCAGCCGCGAAATCGCGTCGGGTTGGTCGCCTGAGGGTCGAAACGGTGAGATAACTTCGAAATTTGGCATCAGAGCAATGTAGCTTTCAAGGACTGTCTGCGATGCTTCGGAGAACGTGGCTGACGGCCTGCGCATTACGACCGCCGGGCTACTTACTACGGGAGGCCGCTGTTATGGCTACGGCAAAACCGGTCCTCTTCGCAGGCAATTCAAACCGTCCGCTTGCCGAAGAGATCGCTCAGAGGATGGGCTCTCATCTCGGCAACGCGCTCGTCACCACGTTCGCCAACGAGGAGTGCCGCGTCGAGATCCGCGAGAACGTCCGCGGCGCGGATGCGTTTGTCGTGCAGAGCCTCTGCAAGCCGCTGGACGGCAATCGTTCGGTCAACGATTCGCTCGTTGAGATGCTGCTGATGATCGACGCCTTGCGGCGCGCGTCGGCGTATCGCATCACCGCGGTCATCCCGTACTACGGCTACGCCAAACAGGATAAGAAGACAAAAGGCCGCGAGCCTATCACGGCAAAGCTGGTCGCCAATCTGCTGCAAACCGCCGGGGTGCAACGCGTGTTGACGGTGGATCTGCACGCCGCTCAAATCCAAGGCTTCTTCGACGAGCCGGTCGACAACCTGACCGCGAGCTTCATCCTGGCCAATTACTTGATGAATCACAAGAAGCTGAGCGGGCCGTCGTGCGTTGTGGTCTCGCCGGACGCTGGTGGTGTGGCGCGGGCGGAGACGTTTGCAAGAAAACTGCAGACGTCCGTCGCCATCGTCTTCAAGCGCCGGCCCAAACCCGACGTCAATGAGGTCAGCGAAGTCGTGGGCGAGCTCGAAGGCAAGACCGCGATCATCATCGACGACATGATCTCCACCGGCGGCACGCTCGTGAAAGCGGCCGAGGCACTGCTCAACCGCGGCGCCATTTCAATCGTCACCTGCGCGACCCACGGCATCTTCGCCGCCGATGCAGCGCAAAAGCTGATCGACTCGCCGATCACGGAGATCGTCGTCACCAACACGATCCCGGTGCCCGAAGCAGTGCGGGGGACCAAAATCAAAGTGCTGTCGGTCGGGAAGCTGCTCGCGGATACCATCAAGAGGATTTCGCTCAACCGGTCGGTGTCAGAGATCTACGAGCAGCAAGAGATCGAATTGGCGGAATCGCAGTCAGGCGCCGAGGGACCGCTCTTCCGCTCGGCGGGCATGGATGTCCCCGAGATCGAGAATCCTCCCCAGGTCGACCCGGTCGTCGGCGTCCCCGGCGACGGATTAGAACCCATCCATATCGTCTCATGAACAGGAAAGCACGATGCAGCAGAACACGGTAAAGGCGATTCCCCGTCCAACCAGCGGCTCGCGCGCAGCCAAACGCATGCGGCGCGACGGAGCAGTTCCCGGCATCGTGTATGGCCGAGGGTTCGGCGCGCCGCTCCCCATCGCACTGGACGCGCGCGACTTGCGCGTTGCCCTGCACGGTCACGGCAGCAGCACCGTGCTCAATCTTGAGATCAAAGGACGGCCAGCGACACCGGTGATGGTGCAAGACCGCCAGCACGACGTCGTCAGCAAGCGGCTGATCCACATCGACCTGCACGTCATCTCGCTGACCGAAGTGGTCGAGGCCAAAGTTCCCCTCGTGGCGGTTGGCGCCGCTCCAGGTGTCAAGGAGGGCGGCATCCTCGACTTCATTCTGCGCGAGGTCGCCATCAAGGCGTTGCCGACGGATATCCCCGACAGCATCGAGATCGACGTCAGCGGCTTGAACATGTTCGACTCGGTGCATGCCAAGGATCTCAAACCGCCGGCCGGCGTGACGATTGATGAGGATCCGGACGAAATGATCGTCTCGGTGCTGCCGCCATCGAAGGCGGAAGAGCCCGTCGTGGCCCCTGCCGGTGCAGTGGTAGCCGAGCCGGAGCTGGTGGGCGAAAAGAAGCCGGCGGAAGAAGGCGCTGCGGAGTAGTCGGGCCTGGCCAGCGACAGCGCCAGCCGAACGACGCTCGTCGTTGGTCTGGGAAATCCGGGCGTCGCGTACGAGCGCACCCGGCACAACGTGGGCTTTCGCTGCGTTCGCCGGTTGGCGCAACGTCGTGGGGCGACAGCCTGGCGATCCAAATTTCATGGGCGCTTTCTCGCGCTGCAGCCCTTGGGCGTGTTGCTGCTCTTGCCCGAGACCTTCATGAACGACAGCGGAGAGAGCATCGCCGCCTGCGCGGCCTTCTATCGCCTGCAGCCTGCAAGCGTGCTCGTCATATGCGACGACATCAATCTGCCGTTCGGGCGCTTGCGTCTCCGGCGCAGCGGCAGCGCGGGCGGCCACAACGGCCTCAAGTCCGTCGTCGCGGCGCTTCACACCACTGAGTTCCCGCGCTTGCGCATCGGGGTGGGAAGAACCGGGATGGACACGATCGGACATGTGCTTGCGCCATTCAACGCGGCAGAGGAATCGGTGCTGGGCGATGTCATAGAGCGCGCAGTGGACGGCACCGAGATCTTCCTGCAGCAAGGCGCAGATGCGGCTGTGGCGGCCGTCAATGCCAACGGAGGCGACGTGATTTGGGACGATGCGGACATCCCCTGACCTGCGCATGCAGACGTACGTCCATCGTTTGCTGAGCCGATAACAAAAGCGATGGAACGACACGTTGTACCGGCATGAACGCCTTCACCGAAGCTGACGGGCAATCGCTGCCGACCGCCCAACCGTTCATCGGCCGTACCATCGTGATGAGCATCGATGCCGCTAGCGTGGAGTCGTCCACCTTGGTGCAGGACCTGGTGTTCATGCGAAACCTGGGAGTCCGGCCGGTACTCGTCCACGATCCGGTCGACCCCGGCTGCGGACCGAGACTCACCGGTCTGATCAACCGCATCGGCGGTGAAGCAGTCGCGCTGGACGGAACCTCGGCCAGCACGATCATGGTGTCCGCGGATGAGAGCGGCGCAAATGTCGTCCGCAGCGTCAACGCGCAACTGCTGCTGCTGCTGCTCGAACAAGGTTACATACCCGTGTTCGCCGCGCAGGGCACGAGCATATCAGGGATGCCGGCTGCGGTCGACGCCGCCGAAGCAGCGCAAATACTGGCGGCCGCCATGCAAGCGGTGCGCCTGCTGTATCCCAGCGCGAGCGGTGGCATCCGCGCAAGCGGTGACGGCATCATCGATGAGCTGACATCGTCTGAGGCGTTGGCTTTGGCGTCAACGGGAACGCTCGCTCACGGTCTCTCGAAGCAATTGAAAGCTGCCGCCCTGGGCGTGCGTGCCGGCGTTGACGCCGCGCAGCTGCTGGATCTGACCGCATCGCACGCGTCGCTCGTCGAGTTGCTGACCGCGCAGCATCTGGGAACGCAGATCGTCTCCAACATCGTCCTGTCGTAGCGTACGCGCTTTCTGAAGCCGGCCGTGACACCGGCCGATACTGCTAGTCGTGACTAACCCGATGACGATGCCAGGTGGGGCGCGAGCCGCGCAACGGCCGCGATTCGAACTGGCTGCGCAGCAACGATGGATGCTGGGGGCCATCGTAGCCGCCGCGTTTGCAGTGCGGTTGGTCGAAGCTCTCAGGCGGGCGATTCACACCGATGAACGCATCTCGCTTGAATGGGCGGCCAACTCCGGTGATCAGATCATTGAGATCCTGCGGGCCTACGACGCGCATCCACCGCTCTTCTTTCTTTTTCTGCACGTGTTTGGGCTGGCGCAGGCGCCGGAGTGGTTGCCGAGGATTGTGATGGTCGCTTTCGGCACTGCTTCCGTCGCATTGTTGTTCGCCGTCGTACGGTTATGGGTGACACCGCAGGCCGCTCTCGTCGCTGCTCTGTGCGCCGCCTTCATGCCCAGTTTGATCTTCTATGACACGTGGATACGGATGTATGTCGTCTCCGATTTCTTCGCGCTGTTGGCGTTCTTCGCGCTGTCGGTACTGCTCACCACAGATGACCTCTCTGCGCGCCGGCGACGCTTTTGGTGGGGTGCCTGGACGCTCTGCACCGCGGTAGGCCCCTACCTCTTGTACATTGGATGGTTCTTCACAGCCGCCCAGGTCCTGTATGTTCTGACACTGCGCAGGCATGCGGCGGTTCGCGCGCTGACGGGCGCCAGTGCCGCCGCGCTGATGTGGCTGCCGCAATTGCCGACGTTTCTGCGTCAGACGCACGTCGGCGGCTTGAATTTCGCAAGCTATCAGCATCACGAACTGAGAGCGTTGGCGTTATTGCCCGGCCAAGCGACGTTTGTTCCCGAACTGGAAGGCTACGTGGCCGCGCTTGGCGCGATGCTGGCCTGGCTCGGCATCATTTTCTCCCTGTGGTGCACGCTGAAGATCGCACCTCGTTCCATACTTCCTTGGCTTGGCGCGCCTGCGGTGCTGCTGTTGCTGTACAGCGCGGCGAGCAATAAGTGGATCTATCTCGACCGGTATTATCTGATGCTCGCCTATGGCGTTGCAGCCTGGGCGGGCTGCGTCTTTCAATGGGCGCTCAACGCCAACAAGCGGCCGGTGCTCGGAGCTTTGGCGGTGGTCCTGACTACGTTGCTGGTTCTCGGAACCCTGTATGGGGTAGACTCGGCATTCTATACCGCCGACTGGCCGGGCGTGCAATCCTTGCTGCTATCGGGATCACAACCGCGCGACCTTTTCGTCCTCGAGCAAGGGATGTCGAGGTGGGCTTTGATGCGGAATCCCACCATCAAAAGACATCCCTACATTCTCGTTTGGTTCCGGCCGGATGTCGAGAACAGCTGGCGTCTGCTCAAGCCTTACCGGCGAGTATGGCTTGTTGCTTATCAGCCGCGCGGAGTGGACCCGCAACTCGATTTGCTCTCTCATCTCCAGCACGATTACCATCTCTCCCTCTTCCACGAATTTCAGAAGGTGATGCCGGCCGAAAGCGTCTCGGTCGGCTTGTTCGTGCGCTAGGAGCGACGGCTTCCGGGGTCTTCCAACGGCAGGCCTCGGCGGCAGAGCGGGCATGCATCGGGCTGATAATCAGCCAACGGCAAATCGAGCAGCGTGCTGACGGGGAAATCGAGCGTGGCATTTCCGCGTTTTACGATCGTGCCGATCGCGCTGATGCGCGCGCCCTTTTGCTTGACGACCTCAACGACTTCCGATGTGGATTTTCCGGTCGTCATCACATCTTCCACGATGACCGCACGGTCGCGCTCGTCAAGGCTGAAGCCTCTGCGCAAGACGGGCGTCCCCGCCTCTTTCTCGACGAATATGTCGCGCACGCCCAAGCGGCGTGCGACGATGTAGCCGGGCAAGATGCCGCCGACCGCTGCCGAGACGACCACTGAGGCGTCTGCGGATCGCAACAGCTCTGCTAGAGCGCCGCAAACAGATTCCGCGGTGGGCGGGTCTTCGAAGATGCGGAACTTTTGGATGAAGCGGTCGCTGTGCAATCCGCTCGAAAGTTTGAAATGTCCGGTCAGCAGGGCACCGCGCTGCTCCAAAAGCGTCAGAACTTCCGCTGAGGTCACACGGTGCCCATGGACGCAGGCTTTTCGGCGTTTGCCTGCTCGATTTGCGCCATGATCGCCCGCACCGCCAAGCGCGGATCCGGCGCTTTTGTGATCGGCCGTCCAACCACGATGAAGTCCGCACCCGCCAGCACCGCTTCCGAAGGAGTGGCCGTCCGCTTCTGGTCGGCCGCCAGCTCACCCGAAGCACGGATGCCTGGGCACACGACCATGAACGGCGCCTCCGTCCGGAGCCGCACGATGGGCACATCGTCCACAGCGCACACGACTCCATCCAAGCCGCAGGCTTGCGCCAACGCCGAACGCATGCTCACCAATTGATGGGGCGTGTGGTCGATGCCGATCTCCTGAAGATCGGTCTGCACGAGACTCGTCAGCATCGTCACCGCGACGATCTTAGGAGCGCGGCCTGTGCGCCGAAGTTCGTCTCTGACCGCTGCTGCAGCGGTCAGCATCGCGCGTCCGCCGCCGGCGTGGACCGAGATGAGCGCCGCGCCGGAACGAGCGACGGTCCTGATCGCAGCGGCGACCGTGTTCGGGATGTCGTGCAGCTTGAGATCCAAAAAGACGGACCGTCTGGCTTCGCGCAATTCCGTCAGGATCTGCTCGCCGTATGAGAAGTACGCTTGGTAGCCGACCTTGTACCATTGCACATCAGCGGCCGTGTGGCGGAAGACGTCGCGCGCGCGGTCCAGGGTGGGCTCGTCAAGCGCGATCATCAGCTGAGTCACTCGTGCGCACCTTCCAGATGAGTTTTCGGCCTAGCCACTGCAGCTTCGACGCTGCGCGAGCCGGCAAACCGCGGGTTGGCAAGCCCCGTCAACGATGTGACGCGTTCGCAGCCGCGACCTCGCATCTCTGCGACGATGCCTGCCAGCACCTCCATATGAACATCCGGCCGGCGAAAGTTTGCGGTGCCGATGGCCACGGCGCCGGCGCCTGCGAACAAAAATTCCAGAGCGTCGCGACCCGTCTCGATGCCGCCCATGCCGATCAGCGGTATGGTGACGGCTGAAGCGACCTCCCAGACGGCGTGCACCGCGATCGGCCGAATGGCCGGCCCCGTCAGTCCGCCAGTGACGTTGGCCAAAAGCGGAAGCGCGTTCTTCACGTCGATGGCTATGCCCCGCACGGCGTTGATCAGGGAAAGCGCATCGGCGCCCGCCTCTTGGGCTGCCTTGGCTATCGGCTTCAGGTCGCTCACATTCGGCATCAGCTTTGCGATCACCGGAAGGCGCGCGCGCTTCTTCACCGCTGCGACGACCGCAGCGATCGAACTCGGTTGGGCAGCGAAGCACTCGCCCTCGCGGTCGACATTTGGGCAGGAGACGTCCAGTTCAAGCGCTACGACATTTGGTATGCCGTCCATGCGCTCGGCGACGTAGGCAAATTCCTCGACAGTGAAGCCGGCGACGCTCGCGATGACGGCGGTCGGCACGTGTGCAAGCGCCGGCGCATCGGCCTTGAGGAAATATTCTATACCAGGACCCTGCAGCCCAATCGCGTTGAGCATGCCGGCGGGCGTCGACATGGTGCGCGGCATCTCGTTTCCAAGCCGCGGCTGACGGGTGACGCTCTTCAGCGTGATCGCGCCGTATTGTGAGATGTCGGTGACGCGCGAATATTCGGCGCCGCGGTTATAGCAGCCGCTGGCTGCGATGATTGGGTTTTTCAACAACGCGCTGCCGATTCTGACGCTCATGTCGAGCGCCGAGCTGGTGCTCAATGCAGCCACAGAACGTCGGACGCTCGAAAGACGGTGCCGTCGGCGCACACGCGCGCGAAGTCGTAGTCGCGAATCTCCCGCGGCGCCTTAGGATACCCGGTGCCTTGCGGACAGCCACGACGCACGGGAACGACGCAGCCCCAACACGTGCCGAGCGAGCATCCGAAGTTCTCTTCCATCGAGATCTGGCACTCGACGCCCGCTTCGTTTGCGTAGCGGCATAGCGCGCGCAGCATACCGGGAGGACCGCAGCCGTACAGGACGTCGCTCGGCGGGCGCGAGCGCACGCGATCGACGACGCTGCCGTGAAAGCCTTCGCTGCCATCGTCCGTGCAGATATCGATGTCGAAGCCGAGCGCGGCCAGCTCGTCTCTGCCGACGATCGATAGCTTGCTGCGCGCGCCCAACACGATGGTGGTGTGCGCACGGGCGGCTTTGAGATCGCGCGCGAGCAGCCAAAACGCCGCCACGCCCAAGCCGCCCGCCACGATGGTCGCGCGCTGACCTTCAGACGGCGCTGAGAACTGATTGCCGAGTGGGCCGATGCACGAAAGCGGTTCACCGATCGGCAAGTGCGCGAGCCGGCGAGTGCGATCGCCCCACTCTTGGAACAAAACGCTGAACTCTCCGTCGCGCGCGGTCCAGATGCCCAGTGGCAAGCGAACTGAAAATGTGCCCGGCACGTCGAGCGCGACGTATTGCGCTGCACGTGCGTCGCGCGCAATGCGCTCGTCACGCATCCCTATACACCAAAAACCGGGAGCTCTATACTCCCGGCTTGTGATGGTGACCCGCGTATGCAGCGGTGGCGGTATCGGCATTTGAGTTTGGGTTCGCGTACTCATACGCATGTGACCTTTGGAGTGCGCGTCGTCATAAACCGTTTGGTCTAGTATATCTATGGGACAACAAATGTAACATTTCGCCGTGATTTGCCGTTATATGTACGTAGGAAGTAGGTCTTCTCATGCAAGGGTTACTCGTTCTCGAATCGATGGCCGAAGCAATCGCCAGAGGCTTTGAATTCTTCGACCGCACGTCCGACGGTTACATCGTTCGCAAGAAAACGCCGGCCGGATACATGCTCGCACTTGTCCGCAAGTAGAGAACGAAGATCAGGTTGAGGTAACGCGCGGCAGCAGACGCGGTCCCTATAACACAGTCACCGGAGCTCATGCTCCGGTTTTGTTTTTCCTGGATCTCCGCCCGTCTAGCGAATGCGAAAGACGATGTACACCGTGGCGGTCATGCTGTCCGTGCCGGGTAGCACCGCCGCCTGCGCCATTCTCTTGGCTCCGAACGAATCGGCCAGCGCCACAGGGCTTCCCTCACCGACCGTGCTGATGGATTGGATGCCCGCGATGCTGACATGCGCCGAGGCGGCAATGGCTTGAGCGCTCGCACGCGCCGATTCGACCGCCCGCCCCAAGGCCGCGCGGTACAATCCATCGGCGTTGCTCGACTGATAGGAAAGACCGAAGCTCTCGTTCGCGCCCGCGCCGATTGCGGTGTCGAGGACCATTCCGGCAGAACGCACGGGAACGGTCACCTGCAAGACTTCTGAGGCCACATATCTGCCGGCGGCGACCGGCCGGCGCGCAACCGACGCTTCGCCCGCCGACGCCGGCGACACGCTTTCTTCCGAGCGCAAGGGCACGGGGGAAACAGGCGACGGCGGGGGCGGCGGCTCGCGATATTCGAGATTGTAGCCCGACGTCTTCATGGAGCGGTCGCTGATGCCGGCTTTGCGCAAGGCTGCGATCACTTGCTGTGCCTGCTGGTTCAGAGCCGCGGCGGCGGCTTGCGCCGTGGCGGCCTCAGTGCGAATGCCGACAGAAAGTCTGCTGGTGTCCGGCACGTAATCGACGCTGCCCGTGGCGCTGACGGTGATCGTAGGCGCAGCTGACGTCGAGGCTGGATCAGCGCCTGCGACCGACTGCCCGGCCGCAAGGCATAGGACGAGGAAAAGGCTGGAAGCTGCACGTTGCGACATCGGTGCTCCTTCGTGCAATGACGCCGCATTCGCGGGGTGCGGCACGCGACGCGGCGTCTAGTCGCATAACGAGACGCATGCCGCCGGTGTTACGGCGTCGGCGCCGAATCCGCATCGTTTGCATCGCTTATGAGAACGGCGCCCGCTGTAGTGCTATGTAACGAGTTGTTTGCCCTGCCGGAACGGATCGATACAGCGTCAGCCCGGTCATCTCAACCTTCGCCGTATGAGCCAGCGGTGGAAGCACAACGGCGGCGCTCCCTTTCAAGCGGCAGATGGTGACGTGCGGATGAGCCTTCCTGTCGAGGAGCCAGCCCAAAGCGGAGTATGCATTTTGCACCTGCACGGCGCACTCGTCGAAGCCGGCGGAGGGTTGCGATGGGCCGATCCAAAGCACGCGAGGCCGTCGCTCGTTGGGAAATGCTCCGAACGAATCCAAGTCGAGCGAAAACGGCCGGCACTTTGCCGCAGCCTCGTGCAACGACTTGGTTACGTCTGCGAGCCGATCGTCCGACACGGAGCCCAGAAACGCCAACGTCACGTGCAGCTTCTCCCTCGCTTCCAAGCGGCCGCCCACGCCTCGCTCCGCCAGCATCGTCATCGCGGCCATCGCACAGTTGCGTGCGGCTTCATCGAGGTCGAGCGCTACGAACAAACGCATCGGCTTCTACCTCACAGCCGGCCGTTCAACGAGGTCACAATCCCCAAGCACATGACGCAAAAGAGGCCCTTCTCATTGTGACTTAATGAAGCGCGACGGCACTGCCGAGTATGCTAATAGCAAGACGCCAAGCACGTGTCCATCGAGTGCTGACCACCGGTCGTCGGAAACGACGGGAGCACCGCCATCATGACAGTCGAACAGGCAGTCCCTGGTAGCCCGCCCAAGCAAAAGATCCTGGTCGTCGAAGACGATATCAACATCGCCCGCGTCTTGCAATTGGAGCTCGAGCACGAGGGCTTCGCGGTCGAAGTCTGCGGCGACGGCGTCACCGCCATAGAGCGCGCCCTCAAGCAGCCTGACCTCATCATTCTGGACATCCTGATCCCCCGCATCGACGGGCTCGAAGTCTGCCGCAGGGTTCGCAAGCAATCGAGCGTGCCGATCATCATGCTCACCGCCAAGGACGCCGTCCCCGACCGCATCACCGGCCTCGACACGGGCGCGAACGACTATCTGAGCAAGCCATTTTCCATCGAGGAGTTGCTTGCCCGCGTTCGCGTGCAGCTGCGCGAGCGGGAACCCGGCCCAAGAACCTTGGCGGCGCGCGATCTGACGCTCAACCGCGACACGCGCGAGGTGACGAGGAACGGCCGCCGCATCAATCTCACGGCCAAGGAATTCTCGCTGTTGGAGTTTTTGCTCATGTACCCGAATAAGGTGCACACGCGCGATGAGATCTTCAACAGCGTTTGGGGCTCGGATTTCTTGGGCGAATCGAATCTCATCGACGTCTATATCCGGTACTTGCGCAACAAAGTCGACGTCGAAAGCGAAGAGAAATTGATCCAGACAGTGCGTGGGGTCGGCTATTCGCTCAGGACCTGAGCAGCCGGCAGTTCTGACGAGCCACCCCAAAGACGACGGCGTTCCTTTTTTCTCCAGCCTGCGCTGGCGGATAACGTTCGCGTATGCCGGGGTGCTGGCGGCGTTGTTCGTCGTGTTCGTTGCGCTTATCTATGTCGGAACCAAGCGGGTGCTGTTCACCTCCGCCGCGGAGCGCAGCGCCGGCGCAGCCCATCAAATCTCTGGACAGATAGCAACGTTGAAAGACAGCCCTTTCGGGCCGGTTTCTTTGCGTACCGCACTTTCGGACCAGAGCTTCTTGGATGAATTCGCCGGAAGCGGGCTGTTTGTGGAAGCGTTCAACGAATATGGCAAGCCGATCGGGAAGAGCAACAATCTGGCGACGAGCGACTTGCCCACGAGCGGCTACGAGGCTTGGAGTCCGCCCTTTCCGACGCCGGGCATTGAGTGGGGTATCGCGACTGTCAAAGACGCGCGCATGCTTGTCAGCCGCCAGACGTTCCCCAGCGGCCGCACGCCCGAGGCCACGATCTACATCGGGCAGTCGCTCGTCGGCATGGACGGCATCCTTCACAACTTCCGCAACCTGTTGCTCACCGGGCTCTTAATCGCGTTTCTTTTCATAATATTGGCCAGCATCTCGCTCGCGAGGGCGGCGCTCGGTCCCATCGGGCACATCACCAAGGCAGCGCGCGAGATCAGCGGAGAGCAGCTCGGCAAGCGGTTGAACTGGAAGGGCAGAAGCGACGAACTGGGAGCGCTTGGACGGACGTTCGACGAGATGCTGTCGCGCTTGGAGCACGCGTTCGAACGCGAGCGGCGCTTCATCGCCGACGCGTCTCACGAGCTGAAGACGCCCCTGACGGTCATCAACGCCAACTCGCAGATGCTGACGCGGTGGGGCGCGCGTGACGAGAAGGTGCTGCGAGAGGCGCTGGTGACGATCGAAGCCGAGAGCGCGACCATGGCTCGCGTGATCAACGCGATGTTGACGTTGGCCAAGACGGATAACCCCTCGGCGCTCACCATGGAGGCGGTCGATGTGGGCGATGTAGTCCGCGACGTCGGAACGGCGTTGCAGGCGTCTGCTCAGTCTAAAGGACTAACCCTCAACGTGATCGCGGAGCTGGGCGCCTATGTCCACGGAGAACGGGGCTTGCTGCGCCAGTTGGTCATCAATCTCGTGGAGAACGCGATCAAGTTCACGGAAGCCGGCTCTGTCACGCTCGCCTTGCGTCCTGCTGCCGACGGCGTGGTGCTCACGGTGCAGGACTCAGGTCCGGGCATCTCAGGCGATTCTCTGCCTCACATCTTCAACCGCTTCTACCGGGCCGATCCGGCACGGTCGCGCACCGTCGAGGGGACGGGCCTCGGGCTTGCGGTTGTGGAGAACATCGTCAGAGTGCACGGCGGCCGCATAGAGGTGACAAGCCAACCCGGTGAAGGCACGACCTTCACCGTGAGGCTGCCTTCAGATGCGAGCCTTCCGCCGGCGCAACCCGCGGCCTGATGTGGACGCCCGAGCGAACTTCACTCGCCTCCATGCGCGCGCCAGGCGCTTTTCTCACCAACCATTCATCTGAACCTTACGCCCGGCTCATGCGCCCCCGCGCTTGGTGCGCTATCATGGAACTCTCTCGAGGGCGACGCCGGCTCGGTCACTTAGCCCCTTCTTAAAGATGCGAAATCACGTGCGCGTTCGCTGCATTCTGACATCGGTATCTTGCATCATCGCGGCAATCGCCTTGATGGGTTTGCAGGCGCGCGCCGATGATGCGGTGTCGACCGCATCTCCACCTGTCGTGTCCGTGCGCTCCAACGGCGGCGTGATCAGGGTCTCGGGCAGTCCCGACGGCTTCGTCCGCGCGGCGGGCCTGCAAAAGATCAAGCTGAGCCGCTTCGCGCTCGATCGCGCTGCCATCTCTCGCATCATGCTACCTGCCACCCAAGGGCAAGCGGTGTTCGGTCCGCGGCGCCGCCGCTTGCGGCTGCCGGCTCGCCAGTTCTTGGTGCCTAACCCACGAGGCGGAGATGACGGAATCCTTATCGAGAATCCGGGCGGCGACATGTCGATCCAGGTCCCGAACCGCGTGGGCGCGCTCTTCATCAACGCCCAAGCGGGCGACGTCACGTTGGTGCGCATTCGCGGGCCATATGTCGTTTCGACCGCCGACGGCGAAGTGCGCATGCGCAACGTCCTAGGCAGAGGCATGATCCGTACGCTCTCGGGGAACATCACTCTCGATCGAGTCGGCGGGGATGTGCACATCCAAACCGCCGGAGGCCGCGTCCTGGCGCTGTCGAGCTTCGCCGGACGGGCGGACGTCGAGACCGGGGGCGGCGCCATCGATTGGAACCTCACGGGCGTAGAGGCCGGCGCTTACCGGTTCCGCTCGGATGAAGGTACCATACGATTAGGCTTTGGGGCTGGAGTAGCTGCACTGGTCGATGCCCAAAGCGATGGAGGCAACGTGCAAAATCTATTCCAAAAGGGAGCGGCCGACGTCCGCTACTCGTCGCCGCACGCGCTATCCATCGCGATCAACGGCGGAGGGCCGGAAATCACCGTGGTCAGCAAAAGCGGCGACATCAGCTTAGAACCGGCAGGCCCGAGGAAGTAGCCACGGATGCTTGAGGCTCTGGAGCATCCTGCCAGCAGGCTCATCCGCGTCGATGGGATCGACCTCCATTACCTCGACGTCGGCTCCGGCACGCCTTTGCTGCTGGTCCACGGCCTGGGGCATTCGGCGGTCTCGTGGCATCGCAACTTGGATGCGCTCAGCTCCAAATTTAGAGTGCTCGCGCTCGATCTACCCGGCTATGGGCTCAGCGCGTGTCCGCCTGATGCAGCCTACGACCCGCCGTTTTTCGCCTCCATCGTTGCGAGCTTCTTGCAGCAGCTCGGCGTCGAGGATGTCAACGCGGTCGGTTGCTCCGCCGGCGGTCTCGCTGTCTTGCTGGCCGCCTTGGAACATCCGAGCCTTTTCCGGCGCATCGTGCTCGTCGACTCGGTTGGCTTCACGCCGGCCCCCGGCAACCTCTGGGGCGATGCGCTGCTCAACACGGTCGGGCTTTGGCTTTCGCTGCCACGCGCGCGGCCTCTCATCAAGTTCTGGTATGGCGTCGGTTTTTACGACGCGGCCGCAATCGACGAGGAAACCGTTTCTGAGATCTACGCCAGGCGCGTGCATTCCGCGTCGATGCGCGCTGCGCGGCGTGCGCTGACAGAGTTCTTTAATTTCTCTCGCAATCTACAGCCATTGCACGACCGCTTGCCGGAGCTGGAGACGCCCGTGCTCGTCATCTGGGGCAAGAACGATCGTATGTTTCCGGCGAAGCACACCCAGGTAGCGAAGCGGCTGCTGCCGACGACGCGCATCGAATGGCTGGATCGCTGCGGTCATTGCCCGCAGCTGGAGCAGCCTGCGGCGTTCAACAGCCTAGTCTTGGACTTTTTGAAGGCTTCGTGACCCCGGCCGCTCAAGCGCGCGGCGCAGTGGGCGCAAGGATTCTTTTCCTCTAGCGTGCGTATCCGCGATCTCTCGCACGTCCGCATCGAACCAGTGGATTTTTCAAGCGCGGGCGGCACCGTGCGCGGCCTTCTCTACCATGCGGGCGTTGAGGCAACGTGCGTCGTGCTGTGCCACGGGTACTCGTCGAGCAAGCACAACGTGGACCCGCTGGCCTTCGGTCTCGCTGCCGACGGATTCGCCGCGCTGGCGTTCGATTTTCAAGGGCATAAACTGGGAGCAAGCTCCTTGCCCTTGCACTCCGCTTACGATTTGCGCAACAACGCGCTGGATGCCGTCGCGCACGCGCGCACCTTCCCGTTCGTCGAACGAGTGCTGCTGGCGGGTCACAGCATGGGAGCCGCTGCTGCAATCGGCGCCGCCGTGGAGAACCCGGAGGTAGCGGGCGTGATCGCCATGTGCACCGCTCTCGGGCGCAATCGCAGCTTGCAAGCCGGCGGCATGCTGGGCGGGCTGCAGAATCGCGCGAGTTATGTCGACGGCCCAAGCCCAGCTGAGATGACCCGGGCGATGGACGGGTTCACGCAAAGAATCGGCGAGATCGCTCCCCGCCCGCTGCTCGTGATCGCTGCGTCCAAAGATGCGTTGGTTGCTCCCTCAGCGGTGCGCGAGCTCTTCGATGCGGCGGGAGAGCCGAAAGAGTTTGTCACCGTGGAAGCGACGCACACCGATTGTGCGGAGCGATCGAAATTCGTCATCGTGCGCTGGCTACGCGAGCGAGGCTTCTCCGCACCGCAGTCGAACGGGTGACGCCGTAATGGGCACGTCACATGAGCGGAGGCCAAATGCGTAGACATCTTTGGGCGTTTGGAGTCGTCGTCGGCGTCGTCGTGGTTTTTGTGCTCTCGCAGACGCCGCAGTTCCGTTCCGGTGCCAGCGCGAGTGCTGCCGAACCGACGCCGGCGGTATCCGTGACGACGCTGCCTGCGCTTGCGACCACCGCTCCGCAGACTAGCGCATCGCCGGGTCAGGTGAACCCGTTCCCGACAGCGACGCAAGCGCCGCCTCCCGTCTACTCCACCATGTCGCCGCAAGACATGGCGGCCCACTCCATCATCCAGGTGAGCGGAGAAGTGGATAAGCCGCTGACGCTTGCGCTCAAAGACCTCGAACACATGAAACCGACGTCGTTCACCCAGCGCGTCGTCGATCCCGACGGCAAGCGCCGCGTGCACACATTCACAGGCGCCTCATTAAGCGATGTGGTCACTGCCGCCCATCCACGCTTTCCGAGTGACATCGCCACACTAGCGCGCAAGTATGTGCTGGTCACCGGCGTGAGCGGCGCGACGGCGATCGTGGCCTTTCCGGAATTCGAGCCCCAGTTCAACGGCAAGGTCGTCATCCTCGCATACCTTGTCGACTTCAAGAACTTCGCCGGCCCCGGCTTTGCCATGCTCGCCGTGCAAGAGGACGCCACCACCGCGCGGTTCTTGCCGGTTGCCCGGATCACCGTGGCAGGTCCCTCTATCTAGAATCTGCCTCGGGGAAGCTCAAGCCGGGAGACCATCGGCAAGCCGCCGTAGAAAACAGCTCATTATTCGTGGGGATGTAGCTCAGCTGGTAGAGCGCTTGCTTCGCATGTAAGAGGCCAGGGGTTCGAGTCCCCTCATCTCCACATCTGATCCGTAAAGCTTAGTGGTGCGAGATCCGGTCACTGTTCTA
Organism: Candidatus Eremiobacter antarcticus; assembly: GCA_003244105.1. Classification (GTDB taxonomy): domain Bacteria; phylum Vulcanimicrobiota; class Vulcanimicrobiia; order Eremiobacterales; family Eremiobacteraceae; genus Eremiobacter; species Eremiobacter antarcticus. The sequence continues at coordinate 60,885 of QHBK01000003.1, forward strand.
ACAAATCAGAACGATTTGAGCGCTCGGGGTAATGTGGCAAAGATTACAAACGTACCGGACTAGAGCTTGAAGATCGCGACTGGGGCGAAAGCGACGACAAGAGCTGCAGCCTGGAGCGCGAGCGTTCGAGCCGCCCGACCTGCCTTGCTCCAGTCGGCGGTGGCAATGAAAGCCAAAATGAATGGCGCCTGCGCGACGATCAAAAGGTGGAAAACGTGCGCCGGAGTTCCTTCATCCGGGTCACCCTTGTCCCAACCGGTCGCAACGGCAACGATCACCAGCGCACATGCTATTGCCGACAAGACAATCGGTATGGTCCCGCTGACGGCGTTGAATCTCTTCCTTTCCAAGAATCAGCCGCCTCCCTCCAGCGCCACCGTGGCAACGATAGCTTTGTACTACAAAGTAGTTAGAAAATCCTCGTTCAACCGGTCCAACAACCTACGCTGTTGGCTGACCGGCCCAGCCCCGAGCGCGTGCTTTGACGCTACAATAACCGAACAACCGGAGGACAGCCCTTGAAGGGCCGCTCATGAAGAAAATATCACTTGTCGCCATCACTCATCGGTGGCGTCGTGGATCTTGTCGGCACGGGTCTGTTCGCAATTCCGCTCATCATGTACATGATCAAGTTCAACCTGGTGCACGCCGCACAAGCGCAATTTCAAGCTGTTATGACGGCAGAGATGCACGCAAACCTGTGGCTCACAATCGTTCAATCGCTGCCGGGGGCGGCCGGCTCGATTCTAGCCGGGTACGCTGCAGCATGGTTCGCCAAACACGATGAGCTGCTCAACGGAGCATTTTCGGCGTGTTTTTGCGTCGCGCTTGGTCTTTATGCGTTGCTCGTGGTGCCCACACCGATCCCTTTGTACGACACGTTCTGATGTTTGTTTTGAGCCCTTCCTTAGGGATGTTCGGCGGCCACCTGAGGCTTGTGCAAAACCGTCGTAGAGTCACGGTTCTTCGACCCGCGTAAGCAGCTCACCAAGACCCGCGGTGTGATTCAAGTCACGGCACTTTTCATTCGACGTTCATGAATCGCCGCGCAGGCCGATGCTACGATTAATCACATGCGAGCACCGAAGATAGGCATCCTGGCTGTTGGCATTTGCGCGGCGTGGCTGACGGCCTGTGGCGGCGGGTCGAGCGCTGCACTGATCTCACCGCCGGCGCCAAATCCCACGCAATCAGGCGGCAGCCCCTCATTTGTTGCGACGCCGTTGACGCAGATGGGCGTCTCCGCGACATACCAGGGCTTCCACGGCGGCCTGTATGAAAACGGCAGCAACACTGTCCCACCAGATCACGCTTCCGCCGGTACGTCGTTCGCGGCAGCCGTCAAACCACGCGACGCGAACGGAAACCCGACTCCCTCCGGCAAGTTCGTGCTGCTGTCCATCGGCATGTCCAACACCACCAACGCATGGTGCATCGGACCTCCCCCACATACCACGCCGCTGCCGCCAAGTGGCTGCTTCCCCTACACCTTCATGGGCCAGATTGCGAACGATGCGAGCATCAACCACACGACGATGGTGATAAAAAACGGTGCGGCGGGCGGGCAGACCGCCGACGTCTGGACCCAAGCCACGGTCTGCCTCCCGAACTACAGCCCTTGCAACGAGTACGACCGCGTTCGCGACGCTGTTCTGGCCCCAGCAGGTTTGAGCGAGAAACAAGTTGAGGTCGCTTGGCTCTCTGAAGCCGATGCCCAGCCTGCGGTCTCTCTTCCAGCGAGCGATGCAGACGCATATCAGCTGGAGACGTACCTCGCGGGGGATCTGCGCGCCATGAAGACGCGTTATCCGAATCTCCTGCTGGTGTTCGTCAGCAGCCGCAGCTACGGTGGATACGCCTCCACCACGCTCAATCCGGAGCCGTACGCCTATGAATCCGGGTTCGCAGCCAAGTGGCTGATCCAAGCGCAGATCGACCAGATACGCAACGGCGGAGCGGTCGTGGATGCCAAAGCGGGCGATCTGAACTACAACACGGGCGTCGCGCCCTGGATCGCTTGGGCACCATACACGTGGGCTGACGGCTCAACGCCGCGCGCCGACGGCCTCTTTTGGCTCTCCTCCGACTACTACACGGATGGCACCCACGAATCGCAGGCTGGAATTCAAAAGCTCGTTGGGCTGCTGATCCCTTTCTTCAAGCAATCGCAATTCACGTCGCCGTGGTTCCTTTAGAGGATTCGACCCGAATACGATCAGCGGCGTCACATGGTCAGGGTGAGACTCTGTAGCGCGCTTTCATCCCATCCATCAAATGATCGTTCACGGTGCAGTTAAAAACCCGAATACCTGGATCGTCCGGCACCATGTCGACGATGGCGTGTCGCCATGTCAATCCAATGGAGTCCACGCGGTTGCCCTGTGACAAGACCGTCTGCTCCTCCCACATCGGTGCGTGGAAGTCGTAGGCGTTCGACGTGCTGAGCAGATTGCCGCGTATTGATTTTCGGATCGCGCATATTCATCGTGAAATAACGACTCGCGCTTTCGTCGAGCCACCGTGCCGCCCGCGTACCACCGTAGCCTCTAGGTGGCCGCGCCAAACGAGTTGCGCGCCTGCTTCGAGACCCTCCATTCGTCCAGGAGATCAGCCGTGCGGAACACGACGGCGAGTGGCCGGCCTTTCAGCCGGCACTTCAGCGCCGGCACGCGCGGCGCACGGCCAGGTGATAGGGTAACAGCGTCGGCCCAAACCGCAAGATTGGCGCTGCCATGAACTCCGAACGGCGCCAGGCCGCGTTCCTCGTGCACATGTGGTCGGCCGATGATGGAGCGGACTAGAGGGGCTGTCCAGGAAATCGCGTCGGGAAAACGGCTCTTCACACGGGGAACGTGCGACATCGCCGACTCAGCGCGACGTTCCTCACTGCTCTCAACACTGAAAGTCGGAAATAAGGAGACTGAAAGTATGATCATGCGCAACCTAGCAGTCGCTCTTGCGTTTGTCGCGCTCGCGGCGGCGTCGGCAACTGCCGCGCCCACGCCCGTGCCCGGCGGCGCCAATCAGGTCAAGGCTTTATCCGGAAAGGTCGGAGACACGATCTTCAACGGTGTCCTGCGCATCCAGATCTCCGAGCTGCGAGATGCTACGGCCGACGATCATCCTGAGAAAATGTATCCAAACCCCGGCCAAAAGATCATGGTGATGAGCGTGCTGCTCCGAAACGGCGCTCATAGCGACTTCATCGATTTGCTGTCGTACACGCTCGCGGATAAAGACGACGTGACCTTTGATATTGGATCGTCCTATATCCAACACGCCAACCTGCACATACTGCAGGGCGGCTCCGCGCGGCAAACCGCTATGTTCCCCGTCGATCAGAGCTTCGTGCCGACCAAGCTCATCGTGCAATGCGCAACGTGCGGCGCACATTCCGCGTTCAGGTCAGTCCGCTTCACAGTCGGTTCCCCCCAATAGAAGGAGGACATCGGGGCGTCGCCCCGTCCTAGTGGACGATGATGACGCCTCGCATGTGCTGGCTCAAGTGGTAGGTGCATCCGTAGTAATAGTTGCCGGGGTTTTTCGCGATAAAGATCTGTGACTTGCCGCCGTGAGCGCGCAAATTGCCGGTGCTCCACTCGTGGGCGTCGATGATCCGCCCTTTGCGCATGGTCGGGTCTCCGGCGAAGTGGTAATGAGCCGGAATCACCTGACCGCTGATCGCAAAGCCGCTCGCAGTATGCTCCATGTCATCCTCGTTGATGAACTGCACTCTGTCGCCCATATGGACCGTGGCGACGACCGGATCGTAGCCGCGCAACTGACCGAACTCCGGGCGAACCTTGGGCCGATAGTCTAAGTCCATTTTGATGATCTGCAGCCGCGAGTGCGACTTCGGTTGCGCGGCGCGCGCCGTCGCGTACGGCGATTTTGTCGCGGTCGGTGCGAGCACAAGGAGAGTGAGAGCCGAGATGATCGCGATCAATCCTCTGCGTTGCATCATGCCTCCCTTACTGTCCTGACCGCGGACGGGGCGTGATGTCGCCTTGGCTTGAGCGTTCTTGGGCTTGGCCCAGCCAATTCTGTGCGAGCTCGCCGGCTACGTCCTTTCCGCCCAGACCGAAGGCGAGGCCAAGCGCCAACGCGAGCGCCGCGACGAGGCCGATGTAGAGCGTATTGACGACCACTGCGGCCACGTGAACTTGGTTCATCGCTGCGATGATTGCGAATGCAATGACTGCCCAATTCGCCAGCTTCGCGAGCATTTCGGGGTTTTGAATTCCTGCTTCTGAGGCGGAACCACGGACGACGCCCGCCAGCAAGCGGCCCAAGAACAACCCGATGCCGAGGATAAACAGCGCAACGATGACGTTGGGAATGAATGCCAGTAGGCCATTGATCGCAGCGGTGATCTGTGGGAGACCGAGCGCATCGGCCGCCATTTCGATGAAGACGAGCCGGATGATCCACTTGATGAACTCACCAAGAATGTCGCTCGCTCGCATCTTCGATCCCGAGCGCTGCAAGAAGTCATTCGCTCCAATGCGGTCGGCGACGGTGTCTGTATGTATTGCCTTGAAGAGCTTGACCGCGAGCGCTGCGATGATCCCGGCGATGATCCACCCGATGATGAGCAGCACGATCGCGCCGAGGAAGCGGGGTATTCCGCTCATGAAAGCCGACAATCCGGCCGCGATGCCGGCCGCGAGCCCACTGGCCCAGCCTGCCACATCATTTGCCGCGCTTACCTGCGCTGCGACAACACAAAGGGAACTATGGAAATTTGAAAGATCCAGCATCTTGCATCTCCTCGCTTAGCTCGTTGATGACGTACGAGGAAACGTACCCGCCGAAGCAAGCTCCAAAACGGTTGCGGTGCGGATAGTGGAACGGTATGTGGTTAGTTAGTGGATGCCGAATATGGCGAGCGCGAGGCCCGCGAGCATGCCGGCTAACAGAATGGAGCCGGACCGCAACAACAGCATATCTTCTTCTTTAACGAGCACGTCAGTACCAAATCGCTTCCGTGAAAAACGCAGGTGCTTGGGTATCTCTTGGGTATCGGCCCCTTGCTGCTGACCCCGCACTTGGTTGCCTTACCCTGCTGCCAACCTCATCGTAGGAAAAATTTTCTTGTTCGAACGTACGTTTGTGAGACTGCGCTCCGATATTCTATGTGAGGCGCCGCCTTGTAGAGGCGAAGCGCATGAGCGGAGGAGAGCATGGTCATCACCGGCGGCCATCTGCAATTACGCCTCGATACGATCGTGAGCGCGTACTATCGCTTCGAATTAGCCAAGAAAAACGGACCGGTCGGCATGGACAAGTGCTGGCTCTACAAAGACGGTCACAGCAACAGGGAAGAGGTCCTGCAGTACTGCGTCGTGACCGAGAACAGCAACGGTTGGGACGAACTCGACAGCGAGCTGCGCACAGTCACGGTCGACATTGTTGACGACGACGGCTGTCCTGCGCTGCTCGTCGTGTGCGGAGACGAAGGCTGCACCGGTTTCATGACCCGGTCTTCGTACGCGGCAGCCATGTACGCGATCAAATATCTGTTCGCGAAAGAAAAGAGCAGCGCGCTCAAGAGCGCTTAGGCGCGCCGGGTCTGGACGTCAGCTTCCGTATTGATTGAGCGCCCTGCGTGCGGGCTCGTTGCCAGGATCCAGCTTCAAGACTTTGTGCCAGTATGTGCGCGCGCGAGGCGTATCGCCGCTGTGCAAGCTTGACCAGGCCGCAAAGTCCCAGCTGAACATATCGTTTGGAGCCAGACGCGCGCTTTCTTCGAAGGCGACGCGCGCGGCTTTGAAATCCTTGCGCGCGTATTGCGTTCGGCCTAAGTCGAACGCGATCGCCGCCGCAGTTGGATTAAGCGCAAGGCCTTGCGAGAAGATCTTCACCGCCTCGTCGGCGTCTTTGGCATTACCGGATGCATGCATGAGGTACAGCTCCCCCCAAGCTTGCCAGCCTTGTGGTATCTTGGGATACACTGCCGTGGACCTGCGATAGTAGCGTTCGGCCGTCGTGAGGCGCAGCATCCGTTCGTAGCTCACGCCGCGGTAATACACCGAAAACGCGAAGAGCGGCCGGAAAAGGACCCAACCTATCGCAAGGACGAGAACCAAGATGATCCAGCGGTCGTACGTTCTGATGATGTACGGCCGTACCTCATTGTGCGCAGGCTCGATCGCCGGCACCGCATCCGCTTTCATGCGATCACCGCGAAGAACAGCGCCAGAAAGACCAGCACGTATCCCGCTGCCATCTCGGCGGCGACGTGCCATTTCTTGACTGACGCATTGTGCATGAACCACGGTGCGAGCGCGCCGACGAACAGCACCGGCACCCCGTGGCCTAACCCGAACGCCAACATCAAAAGCGCCCCCAGGCCAAGCTTGCCTTCGAAGGTGCTGACGCTCAGGGCTCCGATCATGAACGGAGTGGCGTCCGGCGCGATCAAGAACGCAAAACCGAACCCCAAAAGGTAGGCTCCGAGCAGGCCGTGACCGGCTGCATGAAGGGCGGGGACCCGCCAGTGAAACTCGACGAGCCGGATCATCGATAGACCCATCAACAAGCACAATGCGGCGGTGAAGTAATACAGGAAGCCTGCCATCGTGAGCAGCGCGCCGAACGATCCGGCCAACGCTCCCACCCCGCAATACACGGTGCAAATGCCCGCGATGAACGCGAGCGATATGAGGACGGCGCCCCAGAACGATTTCGCCTCTTTGCCGGCATAGTTGGCGATCGCCACCATACGGGGCACGCTTGAGGGGCTGAGGCTGCTCAAAATTCCGCCCACGAGCATAATGGCAAGCGCCAAGGAGCGGTGATGCTCCACGACGTCGCCCACCTGCTCCGACAGCGTGTAGATGTTCGTCCAGTCGATCTGCATGTCTAAACCCGTTATCGGCAGGCTTGCCCTCACGGCTCAGATACAAAGTTGCGGGACATCCGCGAGTATGCCAAGGGGGGCCGCGCGCAGAATACAGCGCCTATGATAACACCTGCTGAATTGGAAGCCCTGATCCGACGTTCACTGCCCGACGCCTCTGTCCAAGCTCAAGACCGCACGGGCACTCGCGACCACTACAACATCCGCGTGCAGTCGGTCGCCTTTTCCGGCAAGTCTCTGCTGGACCAGCACCGAATGATCTACGAAGCGCTCAGCGAAGCGATGAAAGACGGACGACTGCACGCCGTCGAGCTGAAAACCGAGGTGCCATGAGCAGCGATCTCAAGCAGAAAATAGAAGAAGAAATCCGCACCAATACGATTGTCGTCTACGGCAAGGGCACGAAGGTTGCGCCGCGCTGCGGCTTCACCATGGAGACCGTCGCCTTTTTCAACGACTTGGGTTATCCGTTCGAAGTGATCGACGTGCTGGCGGACATGGACAAGCGTCAAGCGCTCAGCGACATCACGAACTGGCCAACGCTGCCTAAGGTCTTCATCAACGGTCAATTTTACGGCGACACGGACATCCTCGGTCCGATGCGCGAGAGCGGAGAGCTCAAGACGGTTCTTGACGCCGCGTTTACGCAGCCCACCAAGCAGCGGTAACAAATGCGGTCGTCGCATTTTCAGTGCCGGCGGTAGACGGGCTCAGTTGCGCATGACGCTCAGCGCGAGCTCGCCTGCATCGTTCTGATGAGACGATGCCCCCAAGCGTGAGACAACCGCTGTTGCGCGCACGCTCCGCAGCCTTGCGGCCGCCGGAGCTCAGTGGGCCCGCATTCACCGCGGCGACAGTGCTCGCGATCGCCCTGTTCGTCTCCATCTTAGGCTCGTTCGTGACCTACAGCAACGCCAGCATCGCCTATCAACGACAGACGGCCGTTGCGCAAGGCCAGCAGCTTTTGGAAGAGGTGCTGCGCAGCCAACTCGATGAGGAGACAGCGCTGCGCGGCTATCTTGCTTCCGGTCAACGCTTGTTCTTGTCGCCGTATTACCAAGCGCAATCGCATATCAACGCACAGTTCGCCGATCTCGACCATTTTCTGGCAGCCGCCAGTCTGACCGAAAGCCGTCAGCTGCTCTCGGATATCCGGCGCAACCACGACGTGTGGATGCGCGACGTCGCGCAACCGTTGATCTCCCACCCGACATCCCCGGACGTCATGGACCGCCTGCACAACGGTATGGTGCTGGTCGATCACATTCGGTTGGACTTTCATAAGATCACCTCGTTGCTCAATCGCGAGTCGCGGCAAGCCAGCGAGGCGGTGACGCACTTGCTCGTACGTGCAGCAGCTCTGACCGCGGCCTTGATGCTCTTGTTCGGCGCGTGCGCGATCATCGCCGACCTCACCCGCAGCCGCACCCAAGTCGCTCTGGAGCGCGAGCGCATCATCGGAGACACCCTGCAGCGGGCCTTCTTGAGCGGGTGGGATGCTGTGCCCACGTTGCGCGTGGGCACAGCGTATGTGTCGGCTGCGCGGCATGCAGCCGTCGGGGGCGACTTCTTCGACGTGCACCGCATCGACGACAGCCGCGCGCTCCTGGTGGTCGCCGATGTGAGCGGAAAGGGGCTCGACGCAGCGGTCGAAACGGCGTTCGTGAAGTACTCCATTCGCTCGCTGGTCGAGGACTACGAAGACCCGAGCATGGTCTTGCGCAAATTCAATCGCTCCTTTTTGAACACGCCGCGCGACGCCGGTTCGTTCATCAGCGTGTTCGTGGCAGTGCTGGACCACCACAGCGGCGCGTTGCAGTACGCAAGCGCCGGCCACTCGCCTGTCTTTCTCCGGCGCCAAGGCGAGGTCGTGCCGCTACAGGTTACTGGCCCGATCGTCGGACTGCAAGAAGGTGACGTCTTCTCGTCCGCATCGCTGCGGCTCCAGCCGCACGACCTTCTGGTGCTCGCGACTGACGGGCTCACTGAAGCGCGCGATACCGCCGGACAGATGCTCGACGATGCCGGGGCGATGGAGATTATTCGGACGGCGCCTTCCGAGCCCCAGCGGCTGGCCGATGACATCGTGAGCGCCGTGAGCAAGGTATCAGGGGGCCGCATCGGCGACGATCTGGCTCTGCTCGTCATCGAGTTCGAACCCATCCCACGCACGCAGTCAGAACCGGCAACGGCCGCCCCTGCCGCGCCCTTGCCGCGCGCGCCCAGCGCGACCGCTTAGTCTTGGTGCGGGCCGGTTTTCTCTGCGAAGACTGCGGAGAAGTGATGTGGCTCAGCCAGGGTCTCATGCACGTCCGCTGGCTCCAGGACCGCGAGCACGTCGCCCGTGAGGTCGCCGACCATTCAGCGTCGGGGCTCGATACCTGGATGATGGAAGGTTTGGGCTTCCTCGCCGAACACCGGGGACACGGCGTTTCGACGATGACCGAGAAGTGAGGTCAGCCGCGCCCGCTCGTCCGGTGAACAAAGAAAAAAAGAGCGAAGACAACTTCGCTCTTTTTTTATGACTCTGGTCTTACAACACTACCGTTTCTTTTTCTTGGTAGTCGTCTTCTTTGCGGCCTTCTTGGTCTTCTTGGCCTTTTTTGCTGCCACTCTTACTCACCTCCATCCTGCGGAGTAAATGGGGTGACTCGCTCCTACTGAGCTTATTCCGTTATTCGTGAATGTGAAACATGAATTCCTTTTTTAGTGAGCGATAAATTTTTTCTTCTTCGAGCCTCAATCATGTATGTGAGGTTCAAGACGATCGCGCAGCGGACGACCCGCTCGCAGATGTTTCGCGGCGATCATCTCCGATAAAATCGCGACGGCGATTTCTTCCGGCGACTGCGCGCCGATGTCCAGACCGATCGGACCGCGCAATCTTTCGATGGCATCTACTGAGACGCCGGCGTCGCGCAACCGTTCACGTCGGAGCGCTTGCGTTTTCTTGCTTCCGATCGCGCCGATGTAACGCGCGGGCGTGCGCAGCGCATGCAAGACGGTTGGGTCGTCGAACTTCTCATCGTGCGTCAGCACGGCGACGTAGGTGTTTTCATCGAACTCGAGCGCCGGCAACTCGTCTTCGGGCCAGCCGACCAGCCTCTGTGAGGCTCGTGGAAACCGCTCTGCGACGTTGAGCGCCGGTCGGGGATCCACGATCGTGACCGAAAAACCCGCGATGACGGCCATCTCGCACAAGGCGACGGCGATGTGAACCGCTCCCACGATGATGAGGCGCGGTTCGGGCAGGCACAGGTCGAAGAAGACGTCGCTGTCCTCGATGGTCAGCGTTTGCGACTCGCCGCCGGCGAGGAGGCGGCGCGCCTCAGCGGCCGTCTTTTCGTCAAGCGACGGCTCCCCTTGGCTGCCCTCGACGCCGTCGGCATGAACGACCATCTTCGCGCCGACATTGCGAGCGCCGCGCACGAGCGTGCAGACCGCAAACGGTTTGTGTGCCGCAATGGCGCGCCGAGCGATCTCTACGAGGTCAACCGTAGAGCGGCTCAATGAACACTTCGATGGCGCCTCCGCAGGACAAACCCAGATCCCAGGTCATGTCGCGGTTGATCCCATAGCGCACGATTTTGGGCTGGCCGGTGTCCAGCACAGCGAATGCCTCTTCCGCGACCGCCGCTTCGACGCAGCCGCCGCTGACCGATCCGGCGATCTTGCCGCTGCGGGTGACGGCCATTTTTGCGCCCTCGCTGCGCGGAGCGGAACCATCCACCTTGATGACCGTCGCCAGCGCGACGCGTTCGCCTTCGTCGCGCCACTGCGCGAGGGTCTCCACGATGTCTCTCACGCCGTCAGCAAAGCTCCTTGAGGACGTGCCGGCCGTCGGCGGTCGACGCCGCGCAGGGCGACGATGAGCTGCGTCAAGCTCTTCAAGTCGTGTGCGGCTAAGAAGTCGTCGATGTACGGCAAGGCTGCCTTCATCCCGACGGTCTGCGGCCGGACGTTTCTCCCGCCGAGCAGCGGATTGAGCCAAATGAGGCGGTACGAGCTCCGTTGCAGGCGCTGCATCTCGCGCGCCAACAGATCGAGGTCGCCGCGGTCCCATCCGTCGCTGATGATGATGACGATGGGACCGCGCGTCAGCACCCGGCGCGCCCACTGACAGTTGAGCTGCCGCAGACAGTCGCCGATGCGAGTGCCGCCGCCCCAGTCGACGACGTTGGCCGCGACGTCGTCCAGCGCTCGGTCGATATCGCGATGACGGATCTGGCGCGTTATGCGCGTGAGGCGCGTGCCGAATACAAACGCCTCGACCTTGCCGGTCGCGTGACGAATGGCGTGCACAAACTGCAGCAGCAGTCGGGAGTAGCGGTCCATCGATCCCGAGATGTCGCACAGCAGCACGATGTCACGGCGCTTGATCTTCGGGACCCGCCTGCTGATGGTCAGGAACTCGCCGTAGCGGCGCATGCCCGACCGAAGCGTGCGGCGAGCGTCGAAGTTGCCGCCGCTGCCGCCGGCTTCCATCTGGCGCGACCTGCGGCGCCCGAGTTCCAGCTCGTTGCGCCGTATCAACGCGCGGCCCAGCGCCGCTTCGTCTTGGTTCAAACGCGAGAAGTCCTTTTGGGCCAGCGCTTCGGTGAAGCTGTATGTGAAGCTGCGATCGCCGTTGCCGGTGCTCGCTCGTTCCAACGATGTCATTCCGGAATGAACGGGCATGGGCAGCTGCGGCGCGGACGGACTGACCGGCTGCGAGTCCTCGCGGAGTTCATCGGCGGATTGTGAGCGCGTGCGCGCCGTCGTCGAGGGAGGCTCATCCGGCCCCGCAGCGGTGCTCTCTTGAAAGACTGGCGCCTGCGCGTGGGACCAAAAGGCTTCAAAAATGACATCGAAACGGTCGCGCTCGCGCCGAGTGCGGACGAACACCGCGCGACCGGCCGCTTTCACGTCGGCTTTGGAGCCGAGACCGATCTCTTCCAACGCCCGGCCGAAGAGCAGCACCCGATCGGTCTGCCCGGAAAGCCCGGAGCGCCTCAACACGCGGCCGAAGACGATGCAGTTGTGCGCGATGTTCGCAAATGGCGATTGGTTCGGGGAGTGCTTCAACGGCGGTCCTGGCGGCGGCTCATGCGATCGCCGCGACCTTCTTCGAGTTGACGACCCTTGCGGGCAAGCCGTTGGCGCGGACTTTCCTGACGTCTTCTTGATATTTCAATAGGCAGCCGATGGTGTCGGCCACGACGTTCTCATCGAGCGCCGTCTGCCCCAGCGCTTGCAGCGCCGCCGCCCAGTCGATCGTCTCGGCCACGCCAGGCTGCTTGTACAGCGACTCGGATCGCAGGCCCGCGACGAATGCAGACGCCTCGCGCGCGAGCCGGTGGCCGATGCCGGGAAGCTTCGCCTCGGTGATGCGCGTTTCGCGTTCGATGTCGGGATAGTCGATCCAATGATACAAACAGCGGCGCTTGAGCGCGTCGTGAACCTCACGAGTCCGGTTGCTGGTCAAGATGACGAGCGGCGGACGAGCGGCCTTGAACGTGCCCAGTTCGGGGATCGTGATCTGAAAGTCCGACAACAGCTCGAGCAGGAACGCTTCGAACTCTTCATCGGCGCGATCGATCTCGTCGATCAGCAGCACGCAGGGCTCTGGGCTGCGGTCGTCGATCGCCTCGAGCAAGGGGCGCTTGATCAAAAATTCGGGGCCGAATATCTCGCGCTCGGTGGCGGCTGCCCGCCCGTCGTTGTTGGCCGCCTCCGATAAGCGTATGTGCAGGATTTGGCGCGCATAGTTCCACTCGTACACCGCGTGATTCACGTCGAGCCCTTCGTAGCATTGCAGCCTGATCAGCTTGCGCTGCAGGCCCAAAGCTAGAACCTTGGCCACCTCCGTCTTGCCGACGCCGGCTTCACCCTCCAGAAAAAGCGGCCTATTAAGGCTCAAGCTCAAGAAGATGGAGACCGCAAGGCTGCGGTCAGCGATATACCGATGGTCGGCCAACAGCTTGCTGACATCATCGATGCTTGGCAGAGGCGAGCGAGGCACGGTGTCCATGGAATTGTTCACTTTCGACATTTCGATTTGCCGAAAGTTGTGGCCTGGTGGGGCGCGCTGGCAGGGCGCTGTTTGCGAACTCGCAAAATGGCAATCCGTGTTTCGCTGGATCGCCGGCGGCCTCGCGGTGGCCGCCGTCATTGTCCTTATCGCGGCCTTCTATCCCAACGGAAACACGGCCGGCCGAGGACCCCAACAGGCGGTTGGCTCGTCGCTGCCTGCGCTGTCATTCCCATCGCTGGACCACCACGAAATCAGCCTGCAGTCGCTGCGCGGCAAGGACGTCGTGTTGAACGTCTGGGCCACGTGGTGCGGTCCATGCAGACGGGAGATGCCGGCGCTCGCGATGCTCGCTCGCGGGATGGGCTCGCAGTTGAGCGTGGTCGCCATCGATCAAGGGGAAGACCCGAGTGTGGTCGCCCGCTACGTCAAGGAGTTCAACGTCCGTTTTCCGGTCGCGGTCGATAGCTCGCAGCGGCTCGGCACAACGTTGCACCTGATCGGCCTCCCAAGCTCGTTTTTTATCGATCGCAGCGGCACGATCAGGGAAGCGGTGGACGGTGAACTGACCTACCAGATGATGTCCGACAAGGCGCGCCGGCTCCTCGCGTCCGACGCAAAGCGATCGTGAACGGCTTTTCGCGGCTGCGCGCCCTCAATGTCATCGTCTGCAGCTGCGCCTGCCTGCTGTTGCTTGCGCTGGTCGCTGCCGGCGGGTGCTCCAACAAATCTTCGACGACTGCGCCCGTCACGACGCTCAGCCCAACGCCGGCTCCCTCGCTCTCGCCCACCCCAACCCCGTCGCCGACCCCAACCCCGCTCAACTTCGTGGGCATGGCATACGCGAGCATCGCGCCGACCACCGACCCCCTTTACGGTGAGATCGACGGATACACGCAGCTCGCAGGCGTGGCGACGGCATCGCCGTTGCCCGTTATCGTCTCCGGCAGGATCACCGTGCACTGCAATTCGACGATACAGTTCTACAATTTGGATCGCAGTCTGCCGCATACGGCCTCCCTGTTGGGCACAGCGGCCGGAACGAACTGGCCGCCCACCTTCAACAACGTGAACGGCGCGACGGTCGCAAGTCCGGTGCTGACTCCGATCACCGCGGCTCAGTTCTCGACAGGGACGCTGGCCGCATTCGGCTCGGGCTTCACGTCGAGTTCCCGGACGTACGCCACGGGCAGCGTCGCCGGGTCGTTCTATTTCGGCGATTTTTACGATTATAAGCCGGTGCCGCCGGCAAGCCCCCAGATGCGGACGGTCATCACCGTTCTCTGCCCCTAAATCCGGCCGTCCGTGCGCCGCGGACGCCGCGTGCACCAGCATGGCATTTGCGCCGCTTATTCATGCTGCTTTCAGCCCGCCCGGCTACAGTCGACAGAGCGGGTGAGGCGTTGCGCCCTGTCGTTTCACCCGCATATCCGCTTGTCAGCGGCGCGCCTGTTTGGCCGTCGATGAGAGCGCGATGATGGTTCCGCCGCTATCCGCAGAGAGAATCACCTCTTTGTGCGCAGTCCCGGACGCGAATGAGAACGACGCCGTTCCTCCGTCGCTTTCGTTGATGAACATCTTCAAACTGCCCTTGGGCAGGCGCGCCGCGTAGAACGCTTCCACCTTGGCGATGCTGTCGGGGCTGCGGTAATACGCGGCTGACACAAGCCCTACGCCCGACTTTCGTTCGACAGTTCCCCCTTCGGCCGGTGCCGCGGCCGGATAGAGCGGCAAACCGATCCGGCTGCTGACCGAGGCGTCGATATGCGACTCGGGAGATGCCGCCTGCTGACGCGCGCACCCGAGGCATAGCAAGACGCCGACAAGCGCGAGCGCACACCGCATCGCGGATCAGCGAGCGGCGGCGGCAGTCGAGAGCGCGGGCAGCACCGTGACGAAATTTTTGACGAGCGTCTCGTAGTCGCCCGAGTGATACTCTTCGATGCGCCCCGCGTCGCAGAGCTGGGTCAAAGCCGGATCGATGGCCAGTTGGGCCAAGAGCGGCGCTCCGCTCTCCACGACCAGCTGCACGCCTTTGGACGCGCCGAACAACTCGTGGCGGCGGCCGGTCTGCGGATCAAGGAAGTACGACATGTTCTCGACCAGGCCGATGATGGGCGCGCCAAGCTGTTTGACGAGTTTGATCGCCTTGCTGACGATCATGGTGGCCAGGCCCTGCGGTGTGCTCACGAGCACGACGCCTGAAACGGGCAGCGCCTGCAGCACGGTGAGCGGCGCGTCGGACGTGCCCGGCGGAAGATCGATGAGCAGGTAGTCGAGCGTGCCCCATTCGAGGTCCGAGTAGAACTGGCGGATGGCGGTCGACACCATCGGCCCGCGCCAGATCACCGCTTGGGCTTCATCCTCCAAAATGAGGTTCATCGACATGATCTGTATGCCGCTGCGCGAGTTTGGCGGATGCGGCTTTCCATCGGTGCCCTGATATGGGCGCGCGGTCACGCCGAAAAGCCGCGCCATGCTCGGCCCCGTGATGTCGGCATCGAGCACGCCGACTCTGAAGCCCGCGCGCTGCAGCGCGACGGCCAACAACCCCGTGACCAGCGACTTTCCGACGCCCCCTTTGCCGGACATCACGGCGACCACCCGGTCGATGCCCGGCTTGTGCTGCTTCTCCATCGGCGGCGCCTTCGCATGAGCTCCGGCGCGCGCTTGCGCCGGCGGCACGGTGCCGTCGTTGATGAAGCGGCTGAGATCGCGCAGCAAAGCGTCCAGATCCAGGTGATGGACGCCGGCTCCTTCGCGGATCGTCTCGCGCGCGGAAACGTGACAGCCCGCGCACGGCAAACCATGTGCGCCGAACACCTTTTCTGCGCCCGGATGCCGTTCGACGACTTCCTTGATCGTCGTGTCCGGCGATATCATTGCCTTCATTGAGATCTCACGTGACTCGAAGACTTCGCCGAAAGCCGGTGGGAGACTTGTCGGCAACGAGTGCGCGCATGCTTTTCTCGCAGCGCCTGTTGCCGGGCGATCCGCGGCTGCACCGAACGGCTGGGAAAGGACCGCAAATCCGGCTCACGAAGGCCTTGCGCGCTTGCACGTCGCACGCATGGCGCCGCACTGGGACGCCAACCCTGCTTGACGGAGAGACGAAAGACCATGGCACTCACCATCGTCACGCGATGTGCATTGGCCGCCACCGCGGCTGTCCTGTTGGCGGCGCCGCTCTACGGCTGCTCGCAGACTTCGAATAACCAGCAGACCGGAGCTGGCACGTCAGCGCCCCAACGCGCCAGCGGCAATGTCGTCAAAATCGGCGTCGACTTGCCCCTCTCCGGCGGCGATGCGTCCGACGGTCAACCGACCGCGAACGGCGTCAAGCTCGCGGTCATCGAGGCAAACAAGCGTCACCTCATACCGGGATTCACGGTCGAAGCTAATATCATCGACGATGCGGTCAACGGCGTTCATTCTCCCACGCAAGGCGTCAAGAACATCCAATCCTTCGCGAGCGATCCCGCCGTTGTGGGCGTGGTTGGTCCCTTCAACAGCAACGTGGCAAAAGCAGAAATCCCGCTTTCGAACAGCTTGGGAATCGCGCTCGTCAGTGCCTCGACCACCAATCCAGATCTCACGAAAGGACCCTTGGCCGCCCAGCTGCGCGGCGCGAACGCGAATGCGGTGACGTACTTCCGCGTCTGCGCGACGGACGATATCCAAGGGCCGGCAGGCGCTGATCACGCCGCGCAAGTGCGCAAGCTTCGGCGAGCCTATGTTCTCGACGACAACGAGACCTACGGCAGAGGCGTGGCGGACCAGTGGGCGGCGCAATTCACCAAAGACGGCGGCACCGTGCTGGGTCACGATCATATCACGAAGGGACAGCAAGACTTCCACGCCCTTCTGACCCGCGCCGGCAGCCAGCACCCCGACGTCGTCTTTTACGGCGGCACCACATCGACCGGCGGTGGCCTCGTGCGCAAACAAATGGCCGACAGCGGCCTTGGCGACATCGCCTATTTTGGCGCTGACGGCATACGCAACGATGAGTTCCTGCGCGTCGCCGGCGCAGCGGCCAACAACTCGTACGGCACCGTCGCAGCCGTCAATGCGGACAAGATTCCCGCCGCCAAAGAGTTCCTGCGCTCGTACGAAGCACAATTCAAACAGCCGGTGGGGTCGTATTCCGCCAGCGGCTACGTGGCCGCCATGACGATCATCGATTCCATCGGGGCTGTCGTGAAAGCCAATGAGGGGAAAATGCCCACTCGCGCCGAGGTGCTCGACCAGTTGCGCGGCGGCCAGACGTTCAAGAGCATCATCGGCGACTTCGCGTTCGATAAAAACGGCGACACCACCAACAAGATCATTTCCATTTACGGCGCAAAGGACGGCGCCTGGGTCTTCCTGACGCAGAAGAACTACGCACGCTGACGACGTGCGCCCCGCTGCCCCGTGAGCGGCTGACGTGCATCAGTTCTTACAACAGCTGATCAACGGCATCGCCCTGGGTGGCGTGTACGCGCTGATCGCGCTCGGCTACACGATGGTCTACGGGATCATCGAGCTCATCAACTTCGCGCACGGCGACGTCTACACGTTAGGCACGTACTTCTCGCTGACGATCCTCGCGCTGATACCGCTCAGCACGATCACGTCAGGCCCGGAACTTGCGCTCGTGGCCGTCGCCGTTATCCTCCTCGCCGCACTGCTGTGCGGCATCGTCGGCGTGCTCATCGAGCGCTTGGCCTACCGGCGGCTGCGCAACGCGCCGCGGCTGGCGCCGCTCATCACGGCGATCGGCGTTTCCCTCATCCTCGAGAACATCATGCAGATCTGGAAAGGCACCTCGGAGGTGCCCTTTCCTCAGTTTCTGCCCGACCGTTGGCACACCGTCGCGGGCGTACGGTTTGACGATCGCTCGCTGCTGGTCGTGGGCATCAGCCTGTTTTTTATGATCGCGCTCAACCTGTTCGTGTTCAGGACGCGCCTGGGGGCGGCCATGCGAGCGACGGCGCAGGATCGCGACGCCGCTCAACTGATGGGGATCAACGTCAATTCCACCATCGCCTGGACGTTCTTCATCGGATCGGCGCTGGCCGGAGTGGCCGGCTTCGTGTCGGGCCTCTATTATGGAACGACCTTTTTCCTGAATGGCTATCAAGCCGGACTCAAAGCGTTCACCGCTGCCGTGTTAGGGGGCATCGGAAACATCACGGGCGCCATGCTGGGCGGCTTCGTGATCGGCATCGTTGAGGCCATGACGTCGCAGTACATCTCCGATCAGTGGACGTCGGTGGTCGTCTTCTCGATCCTGATTCTGATCCTGGTGTTCCGCCCCAGCGGGCTGCTCGGCGAACAGGCGCCCGAGAAGGTATGAGCGGCCCAAGACGGGCTTTTTGGGCGGTCCTCATTCTCATTGCGCTCGGGCTGCCGTTCATCGATCGCAACAGCGCGCACATCTCCGCGTACGTGGACACCGGCTACATCGTGCTGCTGGCGCTGGGGCTCAACATCATCGTGGGCTACACCGGACTGCTGGCGCTTGGGTTTGCCGCCTTTTACGCGGTGGGCGCGTACACGTACGCCTTTTTCGCGTCGCCCCAGTTCGGCATGCACGTCAGCTTCTGGCTGATGCTCGCGGGCGGCGGCGCCGTCTCCGCATTGTTCGGCGTGCTCTTGGGCGCTCCGACGCTGCGCTTGCGCGGCGATTATCTGGCGATCGTGACCCTCGGCTTTGGCGAGATCGTTCCACAGCTGCTGCAGAATCTCGACAAGTACACGGGCGGTCCCGACGGCATCGCGAGCATCGATCAGCCGCGGCTGTTCGGATTCTCGTTCGGTTTCAATCCGGTGCCGTATTACTATGTCTGCCTGGCCGTACTGGCGATCTCGTTGTGGCTGCTGAACAATCTGCGGCATTCGCGCTTGGGCCGGGCGTGGATGGCCATCCGCGAGGATGAGCTCGCGGCGGCGCACATGGGCATCAACACGACCGCGACAAAGCTGCTCGCCTTTGCCATGGGGTCTGCCTTCGCAGGCTTAGCCGGCGTGCTGTTGGCGGGCAAGTACGGAGCGGTGAGTCCCAGCGGCTTCGACTTCAACACCTCAATCATGATCCTGGCGGCCATCGTCTTGGGCGGCATGGGCAATCTCACGGGCGTGTTTGTCGGGGGCATCATCATCGGGCTGCTCAATTCGCTGCTGCTGCCTCAGGCTTCCAACCTGATGCACGCGCTGGGGAGGTTCACTCACATCCCGGTTTTGCAGGCCGTGGATTTGAACCAATACCGCTTCATGGTATACGGCGGCATCTTGGTCTTGGTCATGCTCTTCCGTCCGGAAGGGTTGATCCCAAGCGCGACGCGACGCGCCGAACTCCGCGTGCAGCACCACGACGCTGTTGTGACCGGTGCCGGCGCCGAACACATGGCCGCGCAGGAGCCGGTCGTCTGATGGCGCTGCTTTCGCTGCGGGAAGTCAGCAAGTCATTCGGCGGGCTGATCGCGGTCAAAGAGCTTTCGCTCGACGTCGAACCTGGGTCGATCGTCAGCCTCATCGGTCCCAACGGCGCAGGTAAGTCGACGGTCTTCAACCTCATCACGGGCATCTACGAGCCTACGCACGGCGACGTCGTCTTCGCCGGCCGACGCTTGAACGGACTGAAGCCGAACGCGGTGTGCGCTGCCGGCATCATGCGGACGTTTCAGAACATCCGCCTGTTCGCATTTATGACCGTATTGGAGAACGTGATGGTCGGCCAGCACGCTCGCCTAAAGGCGGCAGTTTGGGATGGCGCGCTGCACACCCGCTTTGCGTCGAACGAAGACAAAGCCGCAGACCGTAAGGCCATGGAGCTGCTCGAATTCGTCGGACTCGAGGCGTACACGTCCTTTTGGGCCCGCAATCTGCCGTACGGCATGCAGCGCAGACTGGAGATCGCGCGCGCGTTGGCCGGCGAGCCGCAGCTGTTGCTGCTCGACGAACCCGCAGCCGGCACCAACCCTGCTGAGAAAGATGCTCTGATGCAGCTCGTGCGCTCGATCAGGGACCGCGGTGTCACGATCTTGCTCATCGAGCACGACATGCGCCTCGTGATGGGCATCTCCGACGAAGTCCACGTCTTGGACTACGGCGAGAAGATCGCGCAAGGACCTCCGCAGGCGGTGCGCCGGAATCCGCGCGTCATCGAAGCCTACTTGGGCAAAGGCGCATGAGCGCCCCGGCGCGCAACGGAGCTCCAGTTCTGTCGCTGCGCGGCGTCGACACGTTTTACGGGCGCATCCCTGCGCTGCGGGACCTGTCCTTAGACGTCTACGAAGGCGAGATCGTAGCGCTCATCGGCGCGAACGGCGCGGGCAAGACCACGACCCTGCGCACGGTTTCAGGCTTGGTGCGGGCGGCGCGCGGAGAGATAACCTTGCATGGCGCAAGCCTCGTGGGCGTTGCGCCGGACGCAATCGTGCGCAAAGGCGTCGTGCATTCGCCCGAAGGGCGCCGCATCTTTCCCCGCCTGACGGTCTTCGAGAATCTCCACCTCGGCGGCTACGCCCGCAAAGACGCCGATCTGGCCGCCGACTTCGAACACGTGTTGACGCTGTTCCCGCGCCTGCGCGAGCGCCTCAAGCAAAAGGGCGGAACCCTTTCCGGCGGCGAGCAGCAGATGCTGGCGATCGGCCGGGCGCTCATGGGACGCCCGAAAGTCCTCTTGCTGGATGAACCTTCGCTTGGTCTGTCACCCATCTTCGTCGACACGATCTTTTCGGTGATCGCCGACATCAACAAGCGCGGCGTGCCCATTCTGCTGATCGAGCAGAACGCGCGCAAAGCGCTGCACCTGGCCACCCGCGCCTACGTGATCGAGACCGGCTCCATCGTGAAGTCCGGATCGGCCGCGGATCTCTTGGCGGACGATGACGTGCGTAAAGCGTATCTCGGCAAAGACTGAAAAGGCCGTCAGGCCGGCGGCACGAGCTTCATGACATAGTCGTTGTCCGGCGTGCCGTACGATATCCAGACGGCATGGGTTTTGGGATCGATGGTCACGTTGTGCGCTCGACGCGGTACGGTGATGTTCGCGATCAACTCAGCACCTGTTTCCGTCTCAGCGACGACGGAAAGCACACCGGTGCCGCTGGCGCAATAGAGGCGGCGCTTGACCGGATCGAACGCGATTTGATCCACGCTCGGCGCGATGTCCACGCTTGCGACCAGCGCGCCCGAGTTGGTGTCCAAAACTGCGAGCTTTCCGTTTCCGCCTGCGCTGAAGAGCCGGTGATTGGCGCCGTCCACCGCCAGACCTCGCAGATCTGCTGCCGGTGCCGCGCGCCAGGTGGCCGTCACGCGATTCGTGCTGGGATCGATCACGGCCACGCTGCCGGTCGAGACCACATTCTGGTAGACCTTGTCCGAAACCGGATCGTATTCGATGTACTCGAGGCCCGTGCCGACTGCGATCGCCGCCACCTGCCGGTTGGTTTTTCCGTTCAAAACGACGACGGAGCCGTTGTCCACACGGTCTGCGTACAAGCTGCCGTTCTTGGTGTCGAATGCGATGGCGTCGATGGGTCCGTCCATCGCGATCTGATCGTTCTTGACGACGAACTTGCGGCCGATCACGACGAGAGCCGGCTGACGGCTCGCGCCGACGAAATACTTCCCGTCTTTGACGTCGACGGCCACGCCGTGCGCTTCTCCGACGCTCACCTGCTGCGTCACCGTGCCGTTGTTGAGGTCGATGACGTCGAGCGTTCTGCTTCCCGGGTGCGCGACGAGCAGACGGCGGGCGCGGTCGTCCACCGTCATGTAGTCGAAGGCGCCGGCCGCGCGCGGCACTACGATGGGAGGTTGTGCGGTCAGCGCAGGCGGCTCCGCGGCGCTCGTGCGCCCTTGCCCCGCCCAGAGGGCGATCGAACTTGCCAGCAGCACCGCCGGCAGGACGCCAAGGCGGTAGCTCGTTTGCCGTTGCACGGCGCGCTCATTCATGCGTTTGCAATCCTTTGAAAAGCCGCCCTGAGGTGATTTTCGCCCCGATTCCCAGGCCGTCGCCCACCGGTACGATGGTGGCGTTGAGTTCCGGGTGGTCGAGAAAGCGCTCGTTGAACCGGCGGATGCCGACCGTGGTCGGCGCATCGTCAGGCGCTTGCGCTTTGGATGCGGCATGCGCCCACAAAAGGTTGTCCGCGATGACGACGCCGGATTTCTTCAACAGCGGAACCGCCAACTCCAGGTATGCTGAGTACTCTTCCTTGAGAGCGTCGATGAAGATAATGTCGTAATGGCGCCTCGGCAGCGTGGGCAGCACCGCAAGGGCAGGCTGATTGACGACGTCGATCCTCTTGCTCACTCCGGCTCGTTCGAAAAAGCTCGTGGCGAGCGCCGTCCGCTCGCGGTCAGGATCGATCGTGAGGAGGTGGCCGGTCTCCGGCATCGAGCGCGCCAGCCACAACGTCGAGTAGCCGACGGCGGTGCCGATCTCCAGGATTTCGGATGCCAGCATGCAGCTGGTCATGACGGACAATAATCGGCCGGTTTCCCGATCGACGATCGGCACGCCGGCGTCACGCCCGTAGCGCTCGACATCGGCTAAGACTTCGTCGACGCTCGGGTGGATGCGCTCGAGATATTCGAGGTCGCGCTCGTACGCAGAATCGGATCCGCCTTCCGCGACCGTCGCCGCCTCAGTCAGCTTGCGCAGAAGCTCCGTTGCTTTGGCCGCCGAGGCCGCTATGCTCGAAAGCTGCGACCCTATGCCGTTGCCTGCTCCATGCTTCGAGTCTGTCGCCGAGGACGAAATAGCGCCCAAGGCGCGCTCCAAGTCTATCGCGTAATTGCGGACGTCCGATCTCACAGTGTGCCTTGCCGTTCAGAGAAGCGAGAGTTGGTCGCGGTCCTCACCCGCCGCGAGGCGTGCATCGCCGGGCACGAGCTCGCCGAAGCGCGCGACGAAATCGGCCACCCTGCGGATGAGGTAATTGCGATCCTCGTCGCCCGCATACTCGTCGATTAAACCGAGCTCGCCGCCTGCGCGTTGATAGACGCGGACTTTGTCGCCGACGGTCAGGCCCCTTTCCTGAAGTGCTGTCGCCAAACGCCGGTTCGCCGGCGAATGAAAGGTCTTCGACGTGATGGACTCACGCCACGCGAACTCGTCCGGCGCGATCTTGCCTTCCTGAATGCGGTCGACCGTCTGGCGCACCAATTGGGCGATCTCGTGCGCCTTGCCCTCGAGCAAGAGCTGCGCGATTGCGTGCATGAGCGTCTTTCCGAACGGCTCGTCGCGGGCGGAGCGAAGCGCGGATCCGCGCATGATCAGCTCGCCGGAGCCTCGCTTCAGCACGTAGTTCTTCGCCTTGATGGAAAGCATGGCGGCGTAGCGCTCTTCGGCCACCAGACGCAGGCCATCCGACAAGCTGTCGCCCACCGATTTGACGATTGCCTCGGGCGGGTCTCCGTTCGGGGCCGTGAAGTAGGCGCCGTCGGTGTCGGCTTCGATGACGGTGCAATCCCGCGCGCGCAGGCCGTCCACGATGCGCTGCATGACCTCCCGGCCCGCTTCCGTCACGCGCGCGGCCGCAACCGGATCGTTGAAATGAAGACCGGTGGTTCCTAAAAAGCCGAAGAACGAGTTGATGAGCACCTTGAACGCGTTTTGCAGACCGTCAGCGGCCATGAAGTCATCCCGGCGCCCATCTTGGTGTGCGACCAGCGAATCTCGTTTGGTCCGCAGGCGCATCTCGCGCAGACCGGCGAGCATCGGCAAAAATGTCTGCAGGTCATCATCCCACGGCGCGATGCGCCGCGCGAGCATGAGGGACGGATACAGGCTTTCCACATCGCATTTGGTGACGTCATAGAAGGCGCCCGTTTCAAACGCGGCGCTGAGCGCGCCTTCGATCGGCGTCGTGGGTCGCGGCCGCGGTATGGAGCTTCGCTCCCGCAGGTACGTTCGCACCATGAGCCGCTCGATGCGACTGCCTATGCCGACGAACGCGATGCCTTGCAGCGTTTCGGGCACCATCTGGACTTGGTAAAACTCGTTGGGTGTCACAAGCGTGGAGAGCCGGTCTGCATCGCGCGCATCATCCAGGCAGTACGCTTTCAGGTTGGCCCGCATATCGCGATCCGCCCAGAGGGCGCGCATGTTGGCGGCGTCCACGAGGATGCGCTGCTCGTCACCGATGCCCAAGTGGCGGACGATGTGCTTGAGCTTGTAGTTGGGCAGCCGCCGGCCGATGTCCCAACGGATGGCGCCGATGAACGTGTCCACGATCTGACGGCCTTCGATGCGGTAATATTTGATCAGCATTCCGCTGTGCGTGGTCCGGCGGATGCTCTCGTCAAGCCACATCGCCGTGCGCCCGTCGCGCCCGAGCAGCAACTCCAATCCGTAGCGCTGCGCGCGTTTCTGAAGGTACCAGAGGTCGAAATTGAAGATGTTGTGGCCTTCGAGGATATCGGGGTCGCGCTCGTTCACCAAGCGCACGAACTCGGCGATCAACGCGCCCTCGCTCGGGAACTCATCCAGCGAAAGCACGCGTTCGAAGCCCGTGTTGTCTCGCAGCGCGATGATGCAGATGTCACCGCTCTCACGCTCGGGGTTCACATCCAGCGTCTCGATGTCGAATTGCAGGCGCCGCAACTCTGAAAACCGCAGGCCGCGATAGAACGTCTCGCCCGTTGCGACCAGATGGGATGTGAGCGCATCGACATACGCCAGGCGCTGGTCCACCGCAAGCGAGCGCGCCATGTCGCCGATGAACTTTGTGTCCGAACTCAACACCAGGTGGCGCAGCACGTGGCGGCCGGAAAGTTCGATGCTCGCATGCTGCTGTTTGCGGGCGAGCAGCCAGTTCTGCAGCGGCACGACCTCGCGTTCGATGCCCATGGGGCAGCGCCGATACAGCGTGGCGGTGCCATCACCCACATGAGGTTCGATGGCGACGATGCCGCTGCGCCGGCCGAACCCGAAAATGAGATCGGAAGTCTGAGGCACGTTCTAGCCTACCGTTTTTTTTCGGAGCGTCCCTGCGGTGTGTGCCGCCGTTGCAAGACGGTGTCGAACGCGACGATCAGTAGCGCGTCGGCACCGGCGTCGGAGTCGGAGGAGGAGGCGGCGACGCGATGGGCTGGTCGCTGCGCAGCGGGATCGGTATCGGAGGGAGGCTCACTTGGGGAAGCGTGCTGGGGTACGGCGTCACGCGCTGCCCGGGCGGAGGCAAGAACTCGGTGTTGGTCGGTGCGGGAACCGCCAGATGATCCGTCGGCGCGTTGGAGAGATGGCTTGTGTCGGGGGACGCCACTCCGCCGAGATACCCGGACGGAGGAACGAAGCCGGGCGCAAACGTTGGCACCGGCACTCCAGGGATGTAGCGCACCAGCTTGATCGCTAGGCTGAGCTTCAGATCGTAGTCGCCGCGAGCGTTTTTCGCCGTGGCGATGCCGTGGCTTGTGGCGACGATGCTTGTGCCGAGCAGCAACCGCCTCTGCGTTTCGACGAAGGATGCTGCGGTCGCCCGCCCGCTGCCCCGCAATGCGGTCTTTCCGAGGCCTTTGATCGTAATACTGCCTCGCACGGCGGCCCGCCCCGAGGAGTCGATGTTCAAGACGCGCGCAGCTTCTTGCCCGCTCTCGGAATGAGCGATGTTCTGCAGCGTCACCGCAAGTCTCGCGTACGGCAGTGAGATTTCCCCAACGCTTTTCCAGGGCCGGCCGAGTTGCGGCAATTCCGTCTGCAACCCGGATAAGATGAGGGAAGCAGGCGCGAAATCGGCCATGGGTCCGGTCGCGTCGAGCGAGCCATGCTCGTCAAGAATTGGGCTGGGACTCACTTCGGGAGCGCTCGTTTCGTAGTATGTGGACGGCGTGATCGCAGAAATCGGACTCGGGGCTTCATGCGGGGCCGCCTCTCCGACCAGGTGGTTGTCCGGCGTCGGCGTGCTCGCTTGTGCGGTGCTCAATGCCAGCACCGCTGTGCCCGAGCTTGCCACTCCTTCGGTGGTCATAGCGATGCTCACGTCGGCACGGTGATGGTAGCTCTTCGTGCGCATCACCCCGCGCGCATCGCGATAGCGAACGACGAGATCGGCTTGCCGCTCCACGACATAGACCTGCTGCTCGCCCAGACCTGACTCATGGCCAGGCACGAAGACATAGGTCTTTGCCGGCGCCGAGGCGGCGATGCTCGAGGCGACGACGCCCAGTGATAGGAATACAGCGGCGAAAAATTTGCGCATGGTTAATACTCGGTGCGTGGGGTGACGGTGGGCAACGGTGATGCGGCGTAGCCGGACGGTGCGGGCGCCGGTGTCGCCTGGCCGGGAGTCGGACTGGTCGTAGGGCGCAACGTCGCGGAACTCGGCGGGGAAGCCGCAGCGTTTTGCCTATTCGTTGCCGGCGCCTGAGCGCCGTTGGGCGCCTTTTGCAAAACCGCCTGTCCGGGGCGTGGCGCCGCTGGTTTGGCGCGGGCGAGCGAGCTCAACATCACATTCAGTGCTGCGGAGTAATTCGAGTGGGCCGGCGGCGCTCCGCTCGCATTGGCGATGGTCAAGGTTCGGATCGATTCGCCGATCATGAGGCCGTCGCGGTAGTCGTAATAGGACGTGCCGCTCAATTGGATGGTTCCGTCGACGCGCTGGCCATCGCTCGTCCGCTTAAGCAAGCCCGTGCCGACCGACTGCACTTCGATGACGGGAAATCCCTGGTACGTCTTGCGGCCGTTCACCTTGCGAGCGATCGTGATGCTTGCGTACGGCGTTTGCTGTACGGTCTCCCAAGCAGTACCAGCCGCTTGAGGATGAGCAGCGATCTCGTGGGCAGACGTATTGGCGAAATTGAAGGCTTCTTCGATTTGCCGTCCGAGCCCGCCGTGCGCGCGCATCTCTCCGTTGGGCAGCACCTTGGCGAGAAACGATGTCTGCAAAATGACCGGTTGACCGTCTTGCGTGCCATGAAACATCGCATTGACCGTTGCGAGCGCTGTACCGTCCGATGCTATGTGATAGATGGATACGGTTTCGGTGCCCTCGCCGGACGACTCGCTGGAACGCTCCTCGAGTTTCGGGGCCATGCGGCTGTGGTGCTGCTGAAGCTCGAGCGTGACCGCGTAGGTGAGCGCATCCCCGACGCGCAGATGCCCGGGCTGGGTGTTTTTGGCGGCACTCGGCTGAGAATCTGCAGTCGCGGCGGCGGCCGCGATGCCGACGGACATCGCAAACGCAATGACGGCGATAGCAAAATGCCGCAGTTCGAAAGCTTTCATCCGCGGGTCCGCGTCTCTCCTGATGCTGCAGGTTTGAAAATGCAAGCAAGTAAACCCTTCGTTGTTGTGAGCAGTCGTGGCGCAGCCTTATCGCTGGCGCTTTTTGTTGCTTTGCTCCTGCTCTGCTCGGCCGTTGTGGCGTCCGCTGAGCCGCCCTCCACAAGCCCGGACGGCTACGACTCGTCCCTTGCCCGTTCGGTACGCCACGCTACTGCCCGCTATCGCCTCGTCGTCTGGGCAAGGCTCGACGGGTACGTGCAGAGCACCGACTACATTCCTTCGTTCGGCACGATGTACGTCAACCATGAGCGTTTTAACCCCGCCTCCCTGGAACAGCCAACGGTCCTCATTTATGATGCTGCTGGCCGTCTCACCGGCTGCGGCTACCAGTTCCGCACCGGCGATCCGGTATTGGCGCAGCTAAGCAGGGCTGCGAGCACCGGGTGGTACGATATCCCCAGCCACGTGCATTACAACATCGCGATTGACGGCAAGCTGTACTACGCCCAACAGCCGTGGCATGCCGCCGATGCGCCCACGCGCGCCGCTTTGGTCGAGCGTCGGCTGATGCCCGCCAACGCGACGTTGCGCTACGCATTCTTCCATCCCCCCACTCATGCGATCGTCATCTGGGCTTGGCTGCCGAATCCGAACGGATTGTCCGCCGCTGAGAATCCGTCGCTCCCGTAGCTGCATAGCGGGGAAGCCGATTCTGCCGACAGAATTCGGCGGCGCTTGGAGGCGACCGTGAAAAATTCCGATGTGGCGGCGCGCCTGAATGAGATCGCAGCGCTCATGGAGTTCGACGGCGAGCCGTTCTTCAAGATCAAAGCCTACGAGCGCGCCGGTCGCAGTCTGGAAGATTCACAAACGCCGGTGCAAGAACTCATCGACGGCAACGCTTTGTCGGACTTGCCCGGCGTAGGCAAAGCCATCGCGCAGAAGATCGTCGATATCAACACCACCGGCACGTGCAAGTATCTGGAGGAGCTGCGTGCCAAGTTTCCGCCCACTGTGCTCGAGCTGCTGCGCGTCCCCGGGATCGGCGCCAAAACCGCTGTCTTGCTGTTCCGCGAGCTGGGAGTCTCAAGCCTCGACCAGCTGCGCCGCGCTTTGGACGACGGCAGCATCGCCGCTGTGCCACGCCTGGGCCGCAAGACCGTCGAGAACATCAGATCCCGGCTCGACCGGCTGAGCGCGCATCCCAAGCGCATGCGCCTGGGGGATGCTTGGCCGCTGGCTCAGTTGGTCGTCGCAGAGCTCGAGCGGTTCCCCGACGCCAAGAACGTCGTGGCCGCAGGCAGCGTGCGGCGCATGGAGCGCAGCGTGCGCGACATCGATGTGATCTGCACCAGCGAGCAGCCGCAGGCAGTGCTCGACCGTTTTGCGGCTCTCGATATCGCCGAGCGCATCAGCGGGCGCGGACCCACGAAAGCTACGATGTGGGCCAGTGAAGGCATTTCCATCGATTGCCGGGTGGTGCCCCACGAGTGCTTTGGAAATCTTCTGCAGCATTTCACCGGCAACAAGCAGCATAACGTCACGCTGCGTGAGTTCGCTTTGCGAAAAGGTTTGAGCGTCAGCGAGTATGGCATCCAAGACAAGGACGGTGCGGTGCGCGTCTGCGCCGACGAAGCGCAGGTCTACGAGATGCTCGGCCTTGCGTTCATCCCACCGGAGCTTCGCCTCGGCCTCGACGAGATCGACCTCGCCCGGCGCCGGCGCATCCCCGAACTGGTCGCCCTGAGCGATATCCGCGGCGACTTGCACGCGCACACGAACTGGAGCGACGGTACCCGCACCATCGACGAGATGGCTCAAGCGGCGGCTGCGCGCGGCCGCGAATACCTTTCCATCTCGGACCATTCCCCCGGCCGCGCCGTCGCCAACGGTCTGACGCTGGAGCGGCTCCGGGAGCAAGCGCGCGCCATCAAAGCGGTCAGGGAGAAGTACGGCATTCGGCTTTTGTGCTCCTCAGAAGTGGACATCCGCGCGGACGGCACTCTGGATTGGCCGGACGAGGTGTTGGCCGAATTGGATATCGTCGTCGCGTCGATCCACTCGTCGTTTCGGGCGTCGGCGGAACAACAAACGCAACGCCTCCTCAAAGCGATCGAGAATCCGTTCGTCAACATCATTGGCCACCCCACGGGCACGCTGATCGAAGAGCGAGACGGCTACGAGTTCGACGCGGAGGCGGTGTTCGCGGCTGCCGCGCGCAGCGGCACCGCGTTGGAGATCAATGCAAATCCTGCGCGGCTCGACTTGCCGGCCGATCTCGCGCGACGCGCTCGGCTTTTGGGATGCACCATCTCGATCGACACCGACGCGCACCACACCGGAGATCTGGACAACATGTTCTACGGTGTGGGCACGGCGCGCAAAGCCGGCATCGCTAAAGAAGCGGTGCTCAACGCCCGACCGCTGCGGGAAGTCTTGGAATTCGTGAAGCAAAAACGCTGACGCAGGCCCGCGTCTGAGCTACGCTCCGCCGAAGCGCCGCTGGCGCCGTTGGAACTCCGCGATCGCGTCTGCGAAATGAGCGGGGCTGAATTCGGGCCAGTAGACGTCAGTCATCCACAACTCGGTGTAGGCGACCTGGTACAGCAGGAAGTTGGAAAGACGTGATTCGCCCCCCGGCCGGATGAGCAGATCGGGATCCGGCAAGCCGGCAGTGTACAGGTACGAGGCGAGCGTGTCGTCGTCGATGGAATCAGGCGTCACCGTGCCGGCGTGCACGTCGTTCGCGAGGGCCTTGATCGCGTCGCACATCTCCGTGCGCGCGCTGTAGTTGACGGCGATGTTGAGCACGGTCCCGCTGTTTCCGGCGGTTCGCAATACCAGCTCCTCGAGCGCTTTTCGGGGAGCGCGGGGCAGCGCTTCGATCCGTCCGATGACCCGAACGCGCACATTTTCCCGACGCAGCGCGTCAAGTTCGGTGCGCGCGAAGGCGCAGCACAGTTCGAACAGCAGCGAGATCTCGGACGTCTCACGCTTCCAATTCTCTTCCGAGAATCCATAGACCGTGAGGATTGGCACCCCGAAGTCGCGGCAAGCGCGCGTGGTCTCGCGCAGCGCGGTCATGCCTCTTCGGTAGCCTTCGATGATGGGGAGATTTCGCTCTCGGGCCCAACGTCGATTGCCGTCCATGATAACCGCGATGTGCTTCGGCATCGGCCCGGTGAGGTCGGCCAGCGCTCTGCGCTGGGGAATGTTCCGTGAGATCATGTCGTCACCAGGCGCGGAACGGCGCGCCGCTCGGCGTGCCGCTGCGCCGCTCCCGAACGTTCGTGGACGACGCGGACCACAGCCTCAAGCTCGTCGATGTATGCGAGGAAACGTGTCTTGCCGCTTTTGGTGATGCGACACATCGTTGTCGGACGTCCGAGGCCGGTTTCTTTGGAAACCGCGACGATGGCGACGTCGGCGAGCGCAGACAGATGGCGACTGAGGTTGCCGTCGGTCAATCCGCAAGCCTCCTGCAGTTCGGTGAAGCTCAAACCGTCGGGGTGATTGATCAAACAGCTGCAGACGGCGAGCCGGCCCCGTTCGTGGAAAATGCGTTCGAGGCCCGAATAGGCGAACGGCGCGTCGCTGCGCGTCCGCTGCATCCGCTTTTGAGATTTCTTGATGGTCATAACATGGTCTCCGGTTTTCTCTCCTTGCTGAGGAGGTAGCCGATACAGATCTGCCCGAGCCCGAAGCCCGCCGGCATCACCCACCAGCGCAACGGCAGTGATTCCACCGGCGTCAAGATGAGCACCGCTCCCGCCAGCCCGAAGGCGCTGGCCACGCCGATCACCCCGCGCGGCAAGACCGCTCGCGACGAGAACAGGCCGATGCCGTACGAGGCGTACCAGATGCCCGGGAGCAGCCGCGCCAAGTTGTGGGTGATCATCGCCAGGCTCAGCACGGCCCCCAACGCGATGGCCGGCAGGATAGCAAAGCCGACGGTGCGTGTCTGGCGCCGTTCCTGGCGCCCGGCGCTGCGCAAGTACCACATCAGCAGTGCGCCGTAGTTCACAGCCAAGGCAGCCAGCAGACAGATGAGCCATATGGAAAGGTATCGTTGGACCTCAGCGGTGGTTTGAGGAGCTGGCGCGGCCGTCAGCTGTGCGATGCCGGCGATGAGCGCGAGGGCGCCGCTGAGCGCGGCCGCCGGTCCCGAATAGCCGCGAAACTCCTGAACGCTCGCGAGCCGGTCACGCACTTCGGCCAGGTCCGCAAAGGCGCGCTTTACTTCCATATTTTTACTTTGTACCACAAAGTATGGACGAATGCAAATACGGCCGTTTCAGCGCGAACACAACGGGACCGCCGTCTTCTCCACGGGTACGCTTCGGTCACGGGATTCTTGGCCTTATGGCAGGGTTATGCCAGGGCTGACTGATGGTATAGTATGAAGGACGCTGCGAGCTTCATCTCTCGCGCGAGCGGCACTGGCATCCGGATCGGAGCGCACCCTTTCATGGAATTAAGCGACCTCACGGTATACCACAACGGAAAGTACGCCCGTTACGAAGATTCGAAGGTCGGCCTTCTCAGCCACGGCTTGAACTACGGGACGGGGTGCTTTGAAGGCATTCGCGGCTATTGGAACGAGCCGCAACAACAGCTGTACCTTTTCCGCCTGAGAGATCATTTCGACCGGCTGCTGCGCTCGGCAAGGGTATTGCTGATCAGCCCTACGGAAACCGCCGCGGAACTCTGCGCCCACGCGATCGAACTCGTGCGCATGAACGATTTGCGCCAAGAGATCTATATCCGGCCGATCGTCTTCAAAGCCGCGGAGGAGGTCGGCGTCCGCCTGCACGGAGTGCGCCATGACCTATCCATAGTGGCGCTGCCTCATAAATCGTACTTTGATTCCTCGCGAGGCCTCCGCGCCACGATATCATCATGGCGGCGCATCGACGACAACAGCGCTCCCGCGCGCGCCAAGCTGACCGGCATCTACGTCAGCTCAGCGCTGGCCAAGACCGACGCCGTCAACAACGGATTCGATGAAGCCATACTGCTTACGCACGAGGGCCATGTCGCCGAAGGCAGTGCCGAGAACATCTTCATCGTCCGCGACGGCCTCGTCATCACGCCTCCGGTGACCGACAACATCCTCGAGGGCATCACGCGGGCAACTATCTTGGAACTGTGCGCCGCTGAACTGGGCCTCTCGGTCCACGAGCGCAGCATGGACCGAAGCGAACTGTATCAAGCCGACGAGGTGTTCTTCACGGGCACCGCTGTGGGCGTCTCGCCGGTTGTCGAAATCGACCACCGTCCCATTGGCGACGGTAAGATCGGCAAAGTCAGCTCCGCTCTCGTCGACCTCTACCGGGACATCACCCTCGGGAAGCTGCATCAGTACCATCGCTGGGTGACGCCCTGTCTGCCTGTCTCCTCTGCAACCGGGCTGAGGGACAGCACGGCGGCTGTCAACTGATACTAATTAGTCTAAATCCTTACCGCCAAACGTCCCGTTTATTGGGGGCGAACTATCGGCAGTTTACCTTGCAATGTCGTATGCGTTCATCTATACTAAGCAAGTAACACAAATCACATCTTAAGACATCCGTCGCCCGTGAAGCGACGAGTTTCAAAGAGATGAGATAGGCGTTACCGAGCAGATCGACAGATCTTATGTCCTGAGTATGGTAGCAGCCCTACCGGTGACACCGTAGCCTTACAGGTTACGGCGGTTCCGTCATCGACTCGCCCGAATCAAGTCTCACGATTCGCGAGCGACATCCAGAGGGGCACTTCATACCATGCATCAGCTACTCGGCGGCGTTGCGCTGCTATTCCACAGCTTTGGTGGCGTCCTCGGCACAGCAAACCACTTTCTGCACTCCATGGACTGGCTCATCATCACTAAGGGCCACGGCTAGTTCACAAGCTCGTCTAACAGACTGACGAGTTTGGGGTCATAAAGCGTTCCGCTGCCTTCCCGGAGGCGCGCGAGCGCTTTTGGCTTGTTCAGGGGTTCGCACCCGTCATAGCCTGTCAGTAGGTTCACGTATTGGTGGGCCACCGCGATGATGCGCGACGGCAGGGGGATCGCGTCTTCCTGCAGCCCCCGCGGATAGCCCGTGCCGTCGTAATGCTCGCGTTGGAACTCTATCAGATCCGCGATTTCGGGCGGCAACAATGCGTCAGCGGAACGAATCATCAAACCGCCCCAGCGGCCGAAGGTTAGGTACTGCGCGGTCTCTTTCTGATTAAGGTCAACGCCCTTGCGCAAGCGCGCGGGGAGATTGCTCTTGCCGATCTCGTGCAGCGCCGCAGCCAACACCGTCAACTCTAGCTCTTTCTTCGGCATGCCCAAGCGGCGCGCCATCATTTGCGATATGTTCTGCACTTCGGATGAAAATTCGACCGTTTCCGTGTCGGTCAGCCTGGCGAGGTCTCGGACCAGAGCTTGAGCCTGGCTTTGCGCTTTTTCGAGTTTGTGCAACTGCACTGTGATTCCGAGTATGTCCTGGAGAAACTTGATTTGCGCGACGACCACATAGAAGATGGTTGCGCCAATGATCCCCCCGAAAGTGTAAATCGCCACCAGAATGTAGGCGTAAATGGAAGCCACCACGCCCACTCTTAGCAGCTGGCTGAGCAGCACGGGCCGTTCGTTGATTTGAAAGTACACGTACACCAGGACGTTGTTGACCGTTTGGGTCACCATGCTCACGACCAGAACCGAGAAGAAGGTCAGCGCGGAGTGGAAGAGTGCCGGTGTCGACGCGGTAAGCCGGTGAAGCGGTTGCCAAGACTCAATCAAAGCGTACGAGCTGAGAACAGCAATACCTAATTGGCCCAGTGAGATCGGCGTGAGAAACTCGTTGATCTTCGAGCCGTCAACGCGAAAGCGCACCGTTAGGAGTGCGATAGCAGCCAACACCATCATCCAGGGGCCGAGCGCCACGCCGGATGCGGCCAATATCGCCGTTAGAGGAGCTACCGTCGAAACAGCAGTACGGGTCGGGCGCTCCATCGCAACCAGAAAGACGGCAACGATGATCACCGACACGAGCGTGTTCGTGCTCAAATCGAAATGCAACGGAACGAAGATCAACAGGCACAGCGCGGCTGCAGCCAAACCGTAAAGGTATACTTGGCTGGCTGTGGAGCGCCAGGCGTCAGTATGTGCTTCGGCGACGTGTCCTGCGAGGGCCACGGTAGATGATTAGACCTTTCCGGCAAACCGCCATGCGTGCGACCGTAAGACACCTCGCACGGAAACCGGCACCGTAGCTATAGTATCGTCGCGGGCCCACGCCGTACGCAGCGGAGTGGCCTTTGACTGCCTGTGGTTGCACAGCGAACGCGTGTTCGAGTCCCTATTCGTCGAGCGACGCGCTGATGTTCTTGCGGAAGAACGCGCGATAGGTCAGCAGCGATGCGCGCCGGATGAACCGCTCGCCGGCGTCAAGATCCGCAAGATGCGTCGTCATCACACAGATGACGTAGGGCGCGCCGTCGAGCTCGACGATGCCTACGTCGTTCAGGGTGTCACGTAAAGTTCCGGTTTTGTGGGCTATCGTCAGCCCTTTGGGAAGCCAGGCAGGGAGCAGGCGATTGTGGCGTTGCCCCGACAGGATCTGCAGCATCTCGTCGCAAGCCTGAGCGTTGATCAGACGATGACCCGCTATCATGCCCAGCAGCCGCATCATATCGTTCGCGCTCGTGCGCAGGACCCGTATATCGCCGTCGGATCTGATCACGTCGCCCAACCGGGTCTGATCGAGGCCTAGACCTGACATCGTCTGGTTGATGTGCTGACGGCCGACGAGGCGTATCAGCATGTTCGTGGCGGTGTTGTCACTCACGGTGATCATCGTCCACACCAGCTGCAAGACCGTGTATTGCGATCCCCAATGCGCCGTACACAGCGAACCATAGCCGCAATCGCGGTCTGCATCGGTCAGCGAAACGGTTCGTTGAAAGCTGAATTTGCCGACATCGATTTGGCGCAAGACCTCGACCATCACCGGGACTTTTATGGTGCTGGCCGCCGGCAGATTCCGATCGCCGTTGATCGCGATGCTCATTCCGCTGTCCAAGTCGACGACCGAAACCGCGACCACTCCGCGTGTGCCGCTGGCGAGGCGCATCAACTGCGGCGCCAAGCGGGAGAGATGCGGCGCATCGGCGAGAGCAACCGTTCGCGCCGACTCTTGTGCGGCCGGAGCGACCGCACCATGCGAGCCGAAAATCGCGAGCCCGCACACGATGGTGGAGATGACAAAACGCATATACGCTCATTCCTAAAACTACGGTATCGGCGGCCCGCATGCCCTCAAGCAAACTTCAGCGTTCTCTCTCAGGCTCTTGCACGAGCACAGGAAATATGAAAGGCGCGGGTTTTTCTCATGCCACCGTCGCATGGAGCCCCGGTGAACAAGACGGTTTCGGTCATCGGAGTGTCCATGGATCTGGGCGCCAGCCGCAGCGGCGCACGGCTCGGTCCGGAGATGCTCCGGATGGCCGGCTTGATCAGCCGTATCAAAGCGCTGGGGCTGCAAGTCCGCGAGTGCGCCGACATCGTCGTCGCGCCGGAGGATTCAGTCGACGGCGGACCGGGCCGCCCCAAGCACGTGCAGGCAATCGTCAACGCAAGTTCCGCTATCGCCGATGCTGTGGAGGCGGCGCTGCGTACGGACACCTTTCCCGTCGTCGTCGGCGGCGATCACTCCATGGCGGCCGGCGTGATGGCCGGCATCGCCCGCGTCCTCGGACCGCAGGGGATCATCTGGATCGATGCGCATGCCGACCTCAATACGCCTGATAGCAGTCCGACGGGCAACTTGCACGGCATGTCGATGGCGGCGGCGCTGGGCGAAATGCAAGACATCTTTGCCCCAGGGGTGTTTCCCTCGCCGGCCGCCGACGCTAAGCGCTGCGTCTTCATCGGATTGCGCGAGCTCGATCCCGCGGAGAAGCGGCGCATCCATGATCTGGGAATCGCCTGCTTCACGATGAGCGACATCGATCGCATCGGCATGGGGAGGGCCCTGGAAAAGGCCATCGCCATTGCGGGCCACGGACCCGGCAGCGTGCACGTCAGTTACGACATCGATTCGCTGGATCCGTCGCTTGCACCGGGCACAGGTACTCCGGTCAGGGGAGGCCTCACGTATCGGGAGGCGCACTTGGCGATGGAGATGATCGCGAAAAGCGGTGTGGCTCACTCGCTCGAACTCGCCGAAGTCAATCCGCTCTTGGACACGCACAACAAGACGGCTCGGCTGGCCGCTGAGCTCATCTGCTCGCTTCTCGGCAAGGCCATCATATAGAGAGAGGAGCCTCGGACGCAGCACGGCAGCGTCGCCTTCACCGTCTGTCTCGCGCTTGCGTTCAATATGGTGGCCGGCTTCAACGATGGCGGCAATCTGCTGGCCGCAGCCACGGCGAGCCGCACGATATCCCAGCCAATCGCATTCCTCATCATCGCGGGCGGAGCGCTTTTGGGTCCGCTGCTGGCGGGCACCGCGGTCGCGCAGACCGTCGGCACCGGCATCGTCGATTATACGGTTCTCGGGATATTGCCGTTGTCGTCCGCGCTCGCGGGCGGAGTCATCGCAGTTCTGGCGGCGTATGCGGCGCGCTTGCCCACAAGTTGCTCCATAGCGCTGTTCAGCGCCACCTTCGGCTCTTTGTGGGTGTTGGGCGACCTGGGCGCGATCCATCGCAGCGGCGCAGCCAAGTTGCTGCTGGCGCTCTTCGGTTCGATCGGCGTCGGAGCGGCGGCCGGCGCCATCGCTTATATCCTGCTGATGCGGGTGTTCATACGCTTGGACCAGCGTGCGGGCAATCGGTTGATGCGGCTTCAGTATCTCACGATAGGGCTTCAAGCCCTCGGTTATGGCGCCAACGATGCGGAGAAAATCATGGGCTTGATCGTGGCGGCGATGATGATCGGGGGCGGCGGCAGCGCCTTCGTGATGCCGCTCTGGGTCGTCGCTCTGGCAGTGGCGGCTTTCTCGCTTGGAATGGCCGTCGGCGGCAGAAGAGTGGCTCGCACGATCGGTGGCAAACTCTTCGCCATCCGGCCGTTGCACGCGCTGACGTTTCAAACGGCCGCCGCGGCGACCGTGCTCGCGGCGTCAGCTTTGGGAGGCCCGCTCAGCACGACTGAAACCACTGCAAGCGCAATCATCGGCGTTGGCGCGATGGCGAATCCCCGGGCGCTGCGCTGGCAAATCGTCCGCGAGCTCTTGACGGCGTGGCTCCTCACCGCGCCAATCGGGTTCGTTGCGGGCGTTCTGTTGACGCTCGCTCTGCGGCCCTTTCTCGGAGGTCGCTGAGTGGCAGCAGACGATCATTTGGGCCCGACGGATCGCTATCCATGTGGCTAGCCGATCTGTTCTTGCCTTCGCGAGAGGACCGCTTTTGGTCGCTGCTCGGAAAGCATTCGGGCATCCTAGCTGAGGCGGCCCAAAAATTGTGCACATACATGGTCTCCCCGGACGCCGAGCTTTCGGAAGGCATCGACCATCTGGAGAAACAGGCCGATCAGTTGGTCGTGCAACTAACCGATGAGCTGCGCGGTACCTTCGTGACGCCGATCGACCGCCAAGATATCTATGGGCTCGCCGAGACCATCGACGACATGATCGACTATCTCAACAACGCCGCCAGAGAAATCGAGCTGTTCGCGGTTTCGCCGACCACCCACATGCAAGCCATGACGCGCGAGCTTGCCGCTGCGG
Organism: Candidatus Eremiobacter antarcticus; assembly: GCA_003244105.1. Taxonomy (GTDB): domain Bacteria; phylum Vulcanimicrobiota; class Vulcanimicrobiia; order Eremiobacterales; family Eremiobacteraceae; genus Eremiobacter; species Eremiobacter antarcticus. The sequence continues at coordinate 98,681 of QHBK01000003.1, forward strand.
CATCGGACATCGCAGCTGCTGTGAAGGCGCTCAAGCCTCACCCTGACGAGGCGTGGCGCAAAGCCTTAGAAGCATGCGCCGCCGAAAACGCGGTGGAGAAGCGCTACCGCGCCGCGCTGGCGGAGCTTTTCTGCGATGACGACATCCACCATATCTTCAAGCTGCGTGAGATCTACCGGCATTTGAGCAACAGCGCGGATCGCGCGGATGCGGTCGGCCGCCTCATCTGCAGAATCGTGGTAAAGGCGACGTAGGCTCGCGGTCAAGCCGTTACCAAGCGGTCGACCTCGCCTGCCAGCGTTTCACCGGGCTTGATGTCGATGATCCGCAACCCGGAGATGTCAGCCGTGAGCTCGCGTAGTTTCTCCGGCGTCCCGGTCAGAGCCGGGAACGTGCCGTAATGCATCGGCACAACGACCTTGCTTCCGAGCATGCGGATCGCGTGCGAGCCCTGCAGCGGATCCATCGTATAGAAATCGCCGATCGGTAAGAAGGCGATGTCCGGGTGGTATAGGTCGCCGATCAGTTTCATGTCCGAGAACACGCACGTGTCGCCGGCGTGATAGAGCCGCAGACCGCTCGGCAGGGTGATGACGTATCCCGCCGCTTCGCCGCCATAGATGATCTCGTCCCCATCTGTAATGCCGCAGCTGTGAACGGCATGGGTCATGGTCACCTTTATGCCGTCGATGTCCGCCGTGCCGCCTTTATTGAATCCAAGCGTCTTTTTCACGCCCTTTTTCCGCAGCCAAGCGGCGGTCTCTGCGATGCAGGCGCACAGCGCGTCGTCTCTGGTCGCAAGACGCACAGCATCCCCGATGTGGTCAAAGTGCGGATGAGAGATCAGGATCGTGTCGATCTTGGGGGGGCTCTTCAAGCGATCCGGACAGGCGGGATTCTCGTCTAACCAGGGATCCAGCATCCAGTGCTTGCGGTCGTCGATCTTCAATCCGAAGGTGGCATGACCGTAGAATGTGACGACGAGCGATCCCAGATTCATGTCAACTCCTTTCCGAGTTGGCGGTCCGTCGTGCCGGTTTCAGGACCGCGCAGCGCGAGCTCCGCTTCCTCGCGCACCCAAGCATCGCCCTCGCGATGTAAGAGAGCCGTGAGAGCAGCACGAGCGCTGTCGCCCCCGAATTCCCCCAAGGCCCAAGCGGCGTGCCCTCGCACCAGCGGCTTGCGATCACTCAGAGCGGCGACGAGATGCGGAATCGCGCGCTCGTCGCGAGAGTTTCCGAGCGCCACAGCGGCGTTGCGCTGCAGCACAGCCTTTCCGCGCCAGCCCATCGACGTTGGTCCGAACCACTCACGGAACTGCGACTTCGTCATACGCAGCACGGCTGGAAGATCCATCGAGGTTCCTACCTCAGGCAGGGGACGGAAGCTCCCGTCGGCTGCCGGACGCGAGCGCGCGTTCACGCGGCAGTCCGTCTGACAGGTGTCACAGCCCCAGAGCCGGTTCCCAATCGCCTTGCGCAAGGCGCGCGGGATCGCGCCTTTGTATTGCGTCAGGTCGGATATGCAGCGCGTGGCATCGACCGCGCCATCGGGTTGGATCGCGCCTGTCGGACAAGCGGGGATGCAGTCCTCACAGTTGCCGCAGTGCGTGAGCAGCGGACGATCGGGCTCAAGCGCAAGCGTCGTGATGATCTCTCCCAACAGCACGTACGAGCCGAACCGTTTGGTCAATACGTTTCCGCTCTTTCCGAACCAGCCGATGCCTGCTCGCACGGCCGCCGCTCGTTCCGGCAGCGGTCCCGTGTCGACGCACGCCAGACAGCGCTCGTCCGGATATTCCGAACCGATGAAAGCCGCAAGCTCTTGCAGCCGCCCGCCGATCACCCGATGATAGTCGCGCCCCCACGCATGCGCCGAAACCGCGCCGCGCAAGCCGGGCGCGTACGGGGCGTGGGGTGCATCGCGGGATGCATATGCGGTGGCAGTACAAATGATCGACCGCGCACCGGGCAAGGAGATTGCCGGATCGCAGATGCGCGCGATGAGGTCGTCCGGGTAGCGCCAGTGGTCCAGATACCCGCGGTCGCGCCGCTCGCACAGGGTCCGTTGCTCATCGACGAACGGCTCGGCCGATGCGATGCCGACCAAGTCGAAGCCGATCGCTTGCGCGCGCGCGGTGATGCGCGATTTCGCGTCTTGAGAAAACGGGCGCGGTTGCGCCGCGATCACGTGGTTCTTGTGGTTGCCGCCGGATATTCGACGACGATCGTTCCGTGCACGGGCAAACCGTTCATGGTCGCCGGGGCGAAGACGGATTTGCGCGCCGCCTCGAGCGCCTGCTCGTCGACGCTTGCGTCGCCGGAAGACTGAAGCAGTTTGACGCCAAGGACGTCGCCCGCCGGTCCGATCTCGATCTGCACGCGCGCCGGCCGCGAGGGAGCGGCCGCCACCATCAGCGGCTGCAGGTGAACGATGCGCGGCGGATTGTCGTCTCCCCAGACGGTCGTTCCGTTGAGGTCGCTCTCCGTTCCGCCGGTATCCGTGCGCGCCGCCGCGCTGGCCGCGGGCGGGGGCGTGGTCTGCGGCACCGCGTCGGTTGCAGTCGGTGCGCGCGACAAGTCCGGTTTGGGCTGCGCCGGACCGGTGATGATGAGGTTCGATTTTCTGCGCGCGGGGACGTGCACCGCCACGGAAGCAACCTTCACTCGAGTGCTGCCGATCTCGTGGTACTTGAGAGCTGCCAAATGCATGCCGGTTTTGTTGACGATTTTAAGCGGCGGCGGGGGCGGAGGTGTCGGCGTCGGCGGTCTTTGCTCGCGCAGCATCTGCGACAGGGAGATGATAGAAACCGCCTGCTCGGGCAACGGCTCGTACCGCCAGCTGGGGAACAGCGTCACGACCGCAGATCCGACCGTCATGTGCAAGAGCGCCGATCCCGCCACGAACACAATGACGCCATACAGGGCCAATCTCCGCGTTCGGGTGCGCATGGCAGCCTCTCTTCTACGGGCGACCCACTCCGTTGCTGGCCCGTTGCAGCCGTTCGGCACTCTTCGCCCTACAAAGAGCCGAGTGCTTCAATATTCGGCTGGCCGGGCCTGTAATGTGATCCTCCCAGCAGCGCTTTGAATGGGGTTTGTCGCTTCAGCCTCAAGGACGGCGCCCGCCGCACCGGAAGCTTGCCCAGGGTCGCTGGACGGCAGATGAAATTATATAACGCTCAGTGGTGCTGGTATTGCCAGCGCGTGCGGCGCAAGCTCGACGAGCTTGGGCTGGACTACGAATGCGTCGAGGTGCCCATTCGCCACAGCGAGCGGCACGAGGTCATCGAGGTGTCGGGCCAATCGAGCGTGCCAGTGCTGGTCGACGGATCTGTCGTACTCGACGACGACGACACGATCGTCCCCTACCTCGAGGAGCGGTACGGCAAGAAGGCGGGCGCAGCCGACCGGCGCTCCTGAGGGGCGCTCCTAGGCGTAGATGCCGCGGGTCAGCAGGCTGTCGACGACGCGCCGGATCGCCAGCATGTAGGCGGCGGTTCGCAGAGTGACGCTGCGCTGTTGCGCGAGGCTCCACACCGCGTCGAAGTTCTCTCGCAGCACCTCTTCCAGCCTCTCGTTGACCAGGCTTTCCCGCCAGTAGTAGCCCATGCGATCTTGAGCCCACTCAAAGTAGGAAACGGTGACGCCGCCTGCGTTCGCCAGGATGTCGGGGATGATCGTCACACCGGCTTGTGAGAACAGACCGTCGGCGCCGGGAGTCGTGGGGCCATTGGCCCCCTCGGCGATGATGTGAGCCTTGACCCGGCCGGCATTCTCGACGGTGAGCTGATCCTCAATGGCTGCGGGCACCAAGATGTCGCATGGCAATTCCAACAGCTCTTCATTCGTGATCCGCTCGGCGCCGCTGAAGCCCTCAAGAGTGCGCTTCTCATTGGTCGCAGCGGTCACGTATGCCATGGCCGCCTCAACGTCGATGCCGCGCTTATCGTAGATGCCCCCGAATTGATCGCTGACGCCGACGATGATGGCGCCCTGCTGCGCAAGCAGCTTGGCCGAGACCGATCCGACATTGCCGAAGCCTTGCACCGCAACGCGCTGGCGCGCCAGCGTCTTGCCCATCTTCTCGAGCGCCGCCTGGATCGCGATCGTCAGTCCGCGGCCCGTGGCCTCGACTCGTCCGCGCGACCCGCCGATGCACAAGGGCTTGCCCGTCACGACGCCCGGCGTGTGCGAGCGCATGTGCATGGAGACCGTGTCCATGACCCACGCCATCGTCTGCGCATTGGTGCCTATGTCCGGTGCCGGCACGTCTTTGTCGGGCCCGATGATCTCGATGATCTCAGCGGCGTAGCGGCGAGTCAGCCGCTCCAGCTCATGGTCGGACAAGACGCGGGGATCGCAGGTCACGCCGCCTTTGCCGCCACCGAACGGCAGGTCCACGACCGCGCATTTCCAGGTCATCCAAAACGCAAGCGCCGTGACTTCATCGAGGGTCACGCCGGGATGGTAGCGGATGCCGCCCTTTGCGGGACCCCGGGCGAAGCTGTATTGGACCCGGTAACCGGTGTAGACATCGAGGTCACCGTTGTCGCGCTGGAACGGTATTGAAATGATCACCTGGCGCGATGGGTGCGTCAGTATGCGCTTGATGTTGGGGTCGAGGTCAAGATTGGCGGCTGCTTCGTTGAAGTAATCGATCGCCTCACCGAAGACCGACGCTTCGTGGGCGGTCTTGAGATTGGCGGAAGCTGTTCCGCCTGGGGTGATCCCCGCGACTGTCGACATCTACGTTTCTCCACTGACGGATTGCGTGCGGCATCCGCGTCACACGTTGAACCGAAAATTGACGACATCGCCTTCCTGCATCACGTACTCCCGGCCTTCGCTTCGCAGCAGCCCGGCGTCGCGAACCGCCGTCAGACTTCGCAGCCGCGCCAAGTCATCGTACGACGCGATCTCGGCGCGGATGAAGCCTCGCTCGATGTCGCTGTGGATCTTGCCGGCTGCTTCCGGCGCTTTGGTGCCTTGCGTGATGGTCCAAGCGCGGGTCTCTTTTTCGCCGGCAGTCAAAAACGTCGTGAGGCGCAACAGGCGGTAACCTGCCAGAATCAGGCGGTCGAGTCCGCGCCCGGACAGGCCCAGCTCTTGCGAAAAGACGTCGGCGTCCTCAGGCTGTAAGGCTGAGATCTCGGCTTCGAGCTTTGCGCACAGCTCGACGACTTCAGCATTTTCCGCGTTCGCTCGCTCGCGCACGGCCGTCACGCGAGCGGACGTCTGTGCGGTCAGGGCTTCGTCAACATTCGCGACGTAGAGCAGCGGTTTTGCGCTGAGCAAAGACAGTTCCTTTGAGAGGGACAGCTCGAGAGAACCGGCGGGAAAAACGCGTGCCGGCCTTCCTTCATCAAGACCGCTGAAAAGATTTTCGAGCGCCTTCACTTCGGAAGCGAGCTTCGGTTCCGCCTTGGCGCGCGCTTGCGATTTGTCCAATCGGCGTTCGACGGTTGCGAGGTCCGCGAGAGCAAGCTCGGTTGTGAGGATATCGATGTCGCGCAACGGATCCGGCGTACCCTCCACGTGGATGACGTTGCTGTCCTCGAAGCAGCGCACCACCATGACAACGGCATCCACTTCTCTGATGTGCGACAGAAACGCGTTGCCGAGGCCCTCGCCTTTGCTCGCGCCGCGCACGAGGCCGGCGATGTCGACGAACGTCGTGGTCGCCGGTACGATCTGCTTGCTTTCGAAGATGGTGCTCAGGACGTCAAGCCGGGGATCAGGAACCGGAACGACGCCCACGTTGGGATCGATTGTAGAGAAGGGGTAGTTGAGCGCAGCGACGCTGCTGCCAGTGATGGCATTGAACAGCGTCGACTTTCCGACGTTCGGCAGGCCGACGATGCCGCAGGCGAGCGCCATCGGTCAGCTTGGGGCCGCGCTGGGGTTGGCCGACTTGATGCCGGGCAATAAACCGTCTTCCTGCAATCCCGCGACGACGCGCTCGCGCACGGCCGCTTCGGCGAACAGCGCAGCAGCGCGACTTGCCTGAAATTCGATGCGAAAGGTTGCGTTGTCGACCGTCACCTGCTCGACGCGTACAGCGACGCCATCCGGGGCGATGTCGGACTGCAGCGCTGCGGCGCCGGCGATTTCCGCGATGCGCCGGCGCAGCCGGCTGACGTCGTCGCTCAAGGGCACGACAACTTCCATGCTGATGCGTGTGGGCATCCTCGTCGTGTTGGTGATGAACACGATGCTCCCGTTGGGGATGGATGTGGCGCGGCCGCGTTCGTCGATGATGCGGGTCAACCGGAGACCGACCGAATCCACGATGCCCGATACGACCCCGTTGCTCGTCATCAGTTCCACGCCGTCGCCGACGTCGTACGTGTCCTCGAACAGAAAGAAAACGCCCGTGAGCACGTCGCGCACGACGGCCTGCGCGCCGAAGGCGATGCCCGCGGTGACGATGGTGGCGGACCACAGCGCGGGCGAGACGTTGACCGACCAGACGTGAAGCAGCTCGACCGCCAACAAGTAGAAGACGACGGCGCTGCTCAGCGACTTGCTGAGGCTTTTGAAGGTCGCCAGGCGCGGGATAAATCGGCTGACGAAGCGGCGCGCGAAGGACCGCTCGATGGCGGCCTCCAGCAAGCGCCATACGATCAGCGCGATCGCGATGACGATCGCAGACGTCAACCATTCCCTGGCGAAATTGCGTTGGATCTGATCCAACGTGGGCACCGTCTGCGCGATAGCCGTCGCCGGAGGCAGGGTCAAGAACATGCTCCTTGGCCGCGCACGTAACAATTCATGTGCACGGCGATGTCATCGAGGTCAGCGCGCTTTCCCGCCGCGATTCTGCTGTCCTGCGCAAGCGCTTTCCCCGCGATAGGAACCGCTTTTTTTTGGAGCGAAAGCCTGCGCCATCCCCTGTCCGTGCGGCGCAGGCTCCGGACCGCAGCGGCGGTCACGTGTGCGGTTTTGCGGAGGTCTAAAGACGGCAGCTACCCATGAGACAGATGAAGGTTGACAAGCTCGGCATTGATCTGCTCACGCACGATCCGGTCGTGATATTGAAGGACCTGGAAGGCAAACGCTATCTGCCCATCCTGATCGGCCCTTTTGAGGCGACGGCCATCATGCTCGCGCTCGAGGCGCAGTCCGTGCCGCGTCCGCTGTCGCACGACCTCATGAAATCCATTTTGGAAGGCCTCAACGCCAAACTGACCAAGATCGTCATCCACGATATCAAGGACAGCACGTTCTATGCGAAGCTCGTCGTAGAGGCGGGCGGCGAAGACCAAGAGATCGACGCCCGGCCCAGCGATTGCATCGCGCTCGCCCTGCGCACGAACTCGCCGATCTTCGTCACGGATAAGATCGCGCTGGAAGAGTCGGTGTACGACAAGAAGACGGAAGAAGAAGAGATGCAGCGCTTCCAAAAGTACATCGAAAACCTCAAGCCAAGCGATTTCAAGGAATAGCTGAGCGCAGTTGATCAACGAAACGGCTGAGATCGGCGTTTTCGGCGGGTCGGGCCTCTACGCGCTGCTGCAAGACCAGCGCGACGTCCGCATCGAGACGCCGTATGGTCCGCCGAGCGATGTGATGGCGTTGGGCGAGATCGCCGGCCGGCGCGTGGCGTTCTTGCCGCGGCACGGCCGCACGCACTCCTTGCCGCCGCACATGATCAACTACCGCGCCAATCTCTGGGCGATGAAGGAGCTGGGCGTGACCCGCATCATCGGACCGTGCGCCGCCGGTTCGTTGAAGGCGTCGGTGAAGCCGGGGCATTTCGTCGTGTGCGATCAGATGGTCGACCGCACGTCGGGCCGCCGCGATACGTTTTATGACGGCCCGATCACGACCCACGTGTCGTTCGCACAACCGTACTGCTCGCAGTTGCGGCCGCTGGCCGCCAAGGTCGTCCGCTCGCTCGAGATCCGCTGCCATGACGCCGGTACGGTGGTCACGATCCAGGGTCCACGTTTCTCGACCATCGCAGAGAGCCGCTGGTATTCATCGCTTGGCTGGGAAGTGATCAACATGACGCAGTACCCCGAGGCGTACCTCGCGCGTGAGCTCGAGATGTGTTACGTCAACATCTCGTTGATCACCGACTACGACGTCGGCTTAGAAGGGCAAGCCGGCATCGAGCCCGTCACGCATGAAGCCGTCATCGAAGTATTTCAGGCCAATACGGAGCGGGTCAAACGCGTGATCTTCGCGCTCTGCGAGCAGATGCCGCAAAAGCGCGAGTGCGCGTGCGGCTCGGCGCTGCGAGGCGCACGCCTGTAAATCCGGCAGACATCCATTCGGCAGGACGATCTCTACGTTAGGCTGATTTGAGTTGGACTTGCAGCCAGCCCAAGACGGTGGCGGGCGGAATATTCGTCTCATCGGCGATCCGTGCGGCCTCGTTGACCGACGAGAGGGCGGCGACCAGCTTTGTTGGTCCGCCTTCTTCTTCAAGCGTCGCTGACGCGGCTTTGTACTGCGTCAGGGATTCCCGGTCGAGCACGTGTTCTTCTTGGCCCAGCGACAGCATGAGCAGATCGCGGATGACAAGCCGCGCGTCTCGCAAGACTTCGACGGCCTCTTCGCGGGCGTTGTCGCGGGAGAGCCGCGGCAGCGCTGACGTCCTCTTTGGGCTCTGCAGCGTCTGCAGGCACCAGGTGCGAGTGGCTTCGCGCAGCTCCATCACGCTTTCGTCGAACTCCCGGATCGCCTCGCCCAAGCTGCCCTGCGCACGGCGCGCCAGCAAACGCGCGCGCTGCGCCGGCTGTCCGTAGTAGCGCTCGAGTTGTCCGGCGATCTCGTCTTCGCTCAGCGGACCAAACCGGATGCCGCACGCGCGCGAGCGGATAGTCGGCAGCACACGATCCGGACGGTGGGCGGTCAACAGGAACAGCTTGCCGGCACTTGGCTCCTCTAGTTCCTTGAGCAGCGCGTTATACGCGTAGTCTCCGGGTGTCACATTGTCGAAATCGGGGATGATGCAGACCAGCCGGCCGCCCTCGTAGCTCTGCAGCTGCATGAGCTCGATGATTCGCCGGGAGGCATCGATGTGCAAAGCGTCGGTTTTCCGTTCCACCCGAGCGGTTTCACGGATGAAGTCCAGATCGACCAGGATCGTGTCACCGCACGAACCGGCGAGGCCGCGGCGGCAGGCGCCGCACGTGCCGCAGTAGCCGACGGGAAAGCCGGTGGGCCGTTCGCAGTGCAGCGTCATCGCGAGCATCGTCGCGAACGTGCGCTTTCCGACGCCGCGGTCTCCGCTGAACAAGTACGCGTGCGCGAGCGCTTGAGGCCCGAGGCGGCGGAAGTACTCGAGCACGTGCTGCTGTCCGACGAATGGATGCAGCGGTTCACGCAGGGGAGCGGCGGCGGGCGCGACCTCGCGGCGTTTAGGCATGCCAGCGGCCCTTCACAGCCTCCAAGATCACCGCGGCGAGCTCTTCCGGCGGCCGGCTGCCGTCGAGCACCACAAAGCGGTCGGGATCTTTGGCGGCGAGATCCCGGTAGCCATGTGCCACCCGCTCGTGGAACCGCGAGTCTTCTGCCTCCAGCCGGTCGGGCGCACGCCCGCCCAAGCGAGACTGCGAGACGGTTTGGGGTATGTCCAGCAAAACCGTGATGTCGGGCGTCAGGCGCCGCGCAGCGAACATGCTGACGGTCAAGAGCGTTGACAGCGGCAGCCCCCTGCCATACCCCTGGTAAGCGAGCGTCGCATCCCAAAACCGATCGCTCACGACGAGCTTGCGCTCGAGCAGCGCGGGTGCGATAATTTTGTCGACTAGCTCCGCCCGACACGCATTGAACAGCAACACTTCCGCTTCGGCCGTCATCGTTTGAGCCGGGTCGATGAGCAGTTCCCGCATTCTCTCACCGAGCGGCGTGCCGCCCGGCTCGCGCGTGAACACGTGCGCGATGCCGCTGCGGGAGAGCGATTCTCGGAGCAGCCGCACCTGCGTGGACTTGCCGGCGCCTTCAACGCCTTCGAAGGTGACGAACAATCCGGCCGCTATCGAGCTGCCTCCCGGAAGATGCGCACGCGCCGGTTGGGCTCTACGCCGGTCGAACGTGACTGCAGGTGGTACTTCTCCACCAACTGATGCTGCAGCCGGCGAATGTACGAGGATTGCGGCGAGAGCTCGATGGGCTTGCTGTGCAGCATCACCTGGTACGTGCCTTCCTCGGCCTCGCGCAACGCGACTTCTTCTTCATCGACGGATGGCAGATCGTAGAGGTCCTTGAGGCAGGTTTGGATCTGGGCCGTCGTGTTGGTCTTGATTGCATAGATGGGGACGTTTTGCGCGGCGATGTCACGCAGCTTGCCGTTGTCGCGGCGCTCCAGCGCCTTGAGCGTCATGACCACATCGGCGTCATCCCATTTGCGCGCGATGACCGCGGGTACGCGCAGGTTCGCTACTGCGCGCTCGATCTTCGCCCGGCTGACCCCGTAGGGAAAGATGCGCACGAAGTCGCCGCTCATCTGCTCTTCGGCTTCGGCGTCGGCATACGCCGTGTCGGCGGCCTCATACATGGAGCGGATGGTCGCCGAGCGGGCCGGAGCGGAGATTCGCGATTGGACGGTCTGCTGCTCAGCCGCTTGCGTCACTTCCACGCCGCCGGATGCGGTGCGCACGCGCACTTCCGGCCGCGGCTCGTGATTGCGCAGCATGGCATCCACGACGTCGGCCACCGGCGAGTGGATGGCCAGGCGGTTGCGGTCTTGGATCTCGATGACGACGTCGAATGTGGGCGGGGCCTTGCGCTCGAGCACCGTCTTGCGCGTGCCGCGGCGCCGCGCTTCCTCGTCGGAGAGCGTGACGGCGCCGATGCCGCCGAGAAGATCGCACAGAGTCGGATTCATCAGGATGTTCTCTAGGTCGATGCCGTGCGCCGTGCCGATGAGCTGCACGCCGCGCTCGGCGATCGTCCGGGCTGCCATCGCTTCGGCTTCGGTGCCGATCTCGTCGATGACCACCACCTCGGGCATGTGGTTCTCGACCGCTTCAATCATGACGGCGTGCTGGTTTTGGGGAACGTCTACTTGCATGCGCCGCGCGTGGCCGATGCCGGCGTGCGGCACATCCCCGTCGCCCGCGATCTCGTTGCTGGTGTCCACGATCACCACGCGTTTGCGGAGATCGCCCGAGAGCACGCGGGCCACCTCGCGCAACATGGTCGTCTTCCCCACGCCCGGCTTCCCCAGCAGCAAGATGGATTTGCCGCAGCGCACGACGTCGAGGATGATGTCGATGGTGCCGTACACCGCGCGACCCACGCGGCACGTGAGGCCGATGATCTTCCCGCTGCGGTTGCGCAGGCATGAGATGCGATGCAGCGTCTGCTCGATGCCGGCGCGATTGTCTTTGCCGAATTCTCCGATGCGCCCGACCACGTGCGCTATGTCGTCAGCCCCGATCGGGATCTCCGACAAGTTGCAGTAGTCGCTCGGGTAGCGGCCTTCGGGCAGACGGCCGAGATCCAAGATGACCTCGAGCAGCTCGTCGAGATGGGGCAGGTCGGTGAGCGCTTTGCGAATATCGGACGGAAAGATGTCGAGCAGAGCGTTGAGTTCCCAATCGCTTGCGGCGCTCTGGACGAGGTCTTCTTTCAAGGAGTCACTCACCTCATGGGTGCTCACAACGCGAGCACCCGTATAGTCCGCAGCCTGCCGTCGACGGGGCCTTGCATCCGAGCCCCCGCCCGCAGTTGCAGCCGCACGTAGTCGATGATCTCTTTGCTGATGCGTTCCCCGGGGCATAGAATCGGAATCCCGGGAGGATACGGCGTCACCATTTCTGCGCAGATGCGCCCCGCGCTGTTTCGAAACGCGATTTCGACGTGCTCCGAGAGAAAGGCCTCCCGCGGGGAAACGGCTTGCTCCGGAATCCGCGGCAGTTGGTAGCTTCCCTCTTGGCGGCGGCGCTGCGCCAGGCCCGTCGGCGCATACATGTCGATGGCGCGATCCTCGCGGGCCAGCTCAGCGACCGCCGTGACAAGCCGGTTGACGCTCTCGGCCGTGTCACCGATGGCGATCAGAGCGACGACGTTGAAAAGATCCGCCAACTCGACTTGCACGTTGTAGCGCATGCGCAGGATCTCTTCGGCTTCGTAGCCGGTGTAGCCGATGTCTTTCACCGTGATCACCATGCGCGTCTCGTCGTAGCCCGCGATGCCCGGCCGCCCCACCTGCTCCGGGCCCATGCAATAGATGCCGGGAATGGCGTTCAACCGCGGGCGCGCATCTCGCGCCAATGCCAGCGTCGCGGTCAACAGCTGCTCGCCTTCGGTCGCCATCTGCATGCGCGCGACGTCCAAGGATGCGAGCAGCACGAGCGAAGGGCTCGTGCTTTGGAAGAGGCGCAGCGTGCTGCGCAGACGACCTTGATCGATGCGCTCGCCCCGCGTATGCAGCATGGAGGCTTGGCTCATCCCCGCCAGCAGCTTATGGGTAGAGTTGACGCACGCATCAACGCCGGCAGACGTCGCAGAGGGCGGCAGTTCCGGATGGAAGTGCAGGTGAGGTCCCCACGCTTCATCGACCAGCAACAGCTTGCCGGATTCGTGCACGATCCGTTCGATTGCCGGCAGATCCGCCGTCGCGCCGTAATATGTCGGGCTCGTGATGAACACCGCGCGGGCCTGCGGGTTCGAGTGGAGGAACGCGCTCACCGTTTCCGGCGTCACGCAATGGTCGATCAAAAGCTCGCGATCGACTTCCGGCGGCATGTAGACCGGTCGCGTTGCGCTCATGATGAGCGCGCTCACGGCTGACTTATGGCTGTTGCGCGGCAACAACACCGTGTCGCCCGGGCGCAGCGCTGTCATGAGCATCGCTTGATTGCCGGCAGTTGATCCGTTGACCAGGAAGTAGCTGAAGTCCGCCCCGTACGCCGCCGCTGCGAGCTCGTGCGCTTCTTGGATCGGACCTTCCGGCTGGTTGAGGTCGTCGAGGCCGCGGATCTGCGTGAGATCGATCGCGAGCACGTTGTCGCCGATGAAATCGCGCAGCCGCCTGTGCATGCCCTGGCCCTGTTTGTGACCAGGGGTGTGGAACGGCACAGTGCCCGACTGCACGTAGTTCTGCAGCGCGTCGAAGTACGGCGTGCGCGACTGATCAGCGCGCGTCGGCACGGCTATGGATCGGGCCGGAGGAGGTCAGACTGCGGGGTCAGGCTTCGATGCGCTCATCGATGGACACGTCGTACAAGAACAAGAACTTATACCATTCGCCCGGCACGGTGTGACGCTTGACCTGGATCCACGGAATGTATTTGGGCGTCCTCGGCTTGCGGCGCAACTGAAGATTCGCGTGCTGCGGCGTCCGGTTGTTCTTGCGGTTGTTGCAGATGAGACAGGCGCAGACCAGGTTCTCCCAGGTCGAGGGCCCGCCCACCGAGCGCGGCACGACGTGATCGACCGTCATCTGACCCTCGCCTTTGCGCCCGCAGTACTGGCACGTATAGTCGTCGCGCAGCAAGACGTTCTTCTTGGTGAGGGCGACCTGCTGACGCGGCCTGCGGATGTAATACAGCATCCGGATGATGGACGGCATGCGGATCTCGATCGTGGCCGAGCGCAAGAGGCGGTCGTTATGATGAAGCACCTCCGCCTTGCCCGAGAAGACGAGCTTGACGGCGCGCTGCATCGAGGTCACGTTGAGCGCCTCGTAGGTCGCGTTGAGGACGAGGACGTCGGTCATCGCGTTTTACTCAGGCTGCGAACGTATTCGATCTGGAGCTGTGTCAGCATACCTTCGATCGCCAGCGTCGCTTCATTTTCGAGGATCGGCTTGACCGAGGCGAGCAGAGCGTTGGCCGCATCGATGGCGCATCTCGCCTCGCGCAGATCGGGCGCGGCGTCTCGGGGCGGCGCCTCCGAGTGGAGGTTTCCGGCAGCGGTCTCGATGAGCAGCGAAAGCATGCTGAAAGCAAGGTCGCGCATGGGCAGCAGGGTGCCAAACGCGGGGGTGGGTCGCTCGGGCGTTTGCTCTGGTTCTCCGCTCATCGCAGCATCATCGTTTGGCTTCACTTTAAGCGAAGCAGGGTGGCGCCCCCTGCAGGCGCCGCGATGGGCGAACCGGCTCGGACCGCCTAGTGCTTGGCGGCGGCGGCCATCTGCAAGAAGTATCTGTGGATGCGCAAGTCGTCGGTCAGTTCAGGATGAAATGAAGTGCCGAGCAGATTTTTTTGCCACACCATCACGCCCTTGCCCTCGACGTAAGCGAGGATGTGCGCTCCGCCCCAGACCGATTCTATCCATGGCGAGCGGATGAACACGCCCGGAAATGGTTTGCCTTCGAGCCCTTCGATCTCGAGCGCTTCCTCGGCGCTCTCGATCTGCCGGCCGAAAGCGTTGCGCTTCACCTCGATGTGCAACAATCCCAAGGTGGGTTGTTTCGAGCCCGTCACCTTGTCCGCCATGACGATCATGCCCATACAGGTCCCCCACACGGGCATGCCCAGGTGGGCGCGCTCCCGCAGAGGTCCGGCAATCTGGAAACGGTCGAGCAGCGTTCCGACCGCCGTTGACTCACCGCCGGGAATGATCAGGCCGTCCACCTGCTCGAGCTCCGCCGCGGTCTTTACGCGCACCCCGTGCGCCTTGCACTCCTGCAGCGCGGCCACGTGCTCGTCGATATCGCCTTGCAGTGCGAGGACGCCGATGCGCAAGCCGTCCGCAGGCGGCGCAAGCGCCGCGCGCTTGGGTTTGGGGCGCGGCACTGTTACCAGCCGCGGCCCGCGAGCAATTGCTCTTTGGGGATCTGGCCGATCTCCAAGCCGGGCATGGGGGCCCCCAGCTCTTTGCTGACCTCGAGCACGACCTTAGGATCGTCGAAGTAATGCGTCGCTTCGACCACGGCCTTGGCGGTTTTCGCGGGATTCGCGCTCTTGAAGATGCCTGAGCCGACGAACACGCCTTCGCTGCCGAGCTGCATGCACAGCGCAGCGTCGGCTGGCGTTGCGATGCCGCCTGCCACAAACATCACGACCGGCAAGCGGCCGGCCTGCGCGACCTCGCGCACCAGCTCCAGCGGCGCTCCCAGGTCACGTGAGGCAGCGACAAGCTCTTCTTCCGGAAGCGTCGTCAGGCGCCGTATTTCGTCGTTGACTTGGCGCAGATGACGTATCGCTTCGACGATGTTGCCGGAGCCCGCCTCGCCCTTGGTCCGGATCATGGCCGCACCTTCGGCGATTCTGCGCAGCGCCTCGCCGAGGTTGCGCGCGCCGCAGACGAACGGAACCGTGAACGGCCGTTTGTCGATGTGATACGCGTCATCGGCGGGCGTGAGGACTTCGCTCTCATCGATGAAGTCGATGCCGAGCGCCTCCAACACCTGCGCTTCCACGAAGTGCCCGATGCGAGCCTTGGCCATGACCGGAATGGTCACCGCATCCATGATGCGCTGGACGATTTCGATGGCGGCCATGCGCGCGACGCCGCCCTCTTTGCGGATATCGGCGGGCACGCGCTCTAACGCCATCACGGCGACTGCGCCTGCTTCCTGCGCGATGATCGCCTGCTCGGGAGTGGTCACATCCATGATGACGCCGGCCTTGAGCATCTGCGCCAAGCCGCGTTTGATTTTTTCAGTGCCTTTTTGCTTCACAACGATACCTCTTCCATGATGTCTATGCTACCAAAAATCGCCGGCTCCGTGTACCCCTCGTCCAGACAATCGGCGGAGCGTTCGGCCGCGCGGCCAACGCTGCGCCGCACAGATGCTAAAGCGTGCGCGCGGTCAGGGTTTGGACGTGCTTGCCGGTGATGCGCGGGGCGCGAACCTCGAGGGCGACGGCAGCGGTATGCGCGCCCGGGACTGCGGCAAAGGAGAGATGGGAGCCGCGTGCCCGCGCCGTTCATGCATCAACGCCCGGTCCCCGATGTAGCGGCCGATCTGCACGAACAGGATGAGGATGAGGGCGGCGGCCATCAACGCGATGGATGCGTACAAGGCGGGGGGAGTGCGGCGAATGGTGATTCCAGCCTTAGAAAGTGCCCATTTCCTGGAGATCCGCCCCGCTCGTGATGTGCCCTTCGATCGCCAAACGGAACTCTGTGGGGCGGTCGGCCTTCGAGTAGGCTTCCTTCTCCGTCACGAGGCCGCTTTGATACAAGTCGATCAACGATTGCGTGAACGTCTGCATGCCGTCGAAACTGCCTCCGGAAATGTATTGATACATGTCCGTGAACTTGCCTTCCATCACCAAGCTTCTGATGGTCGGAGTGGCGATGAGCACTTCGACCGACGGCACGAGGCCAGAGCCGTCCAGCCTAGTCAACAGCCGCTGTGAGACGATGCCGCGTAGGCTCGTGGCGAGCTGCACCATGAACATCTTGCGGTTGGACTCCGGCAGGGCATCCATGATGCGCTCGAGCGCTTGCGTCGTGTTCTGCGTGTGTAGAGTGGACAGCACCAGGTGGCCCGTCTCGGCCGCGGTGAGCGCGGTGATGATCGTCTCAGGATCGCGCATCTCGCCGATGAGGATCACGTCGGGGTCTTGCCGCAACGCCTGCTTCAAAGCGATGGTAAATGAGGAGGTATCGATGCCCACCTCGCGCTGCGAGATGATGCACATCTTGTCGGAATGGATGTATTCGATAGGATCTTCGATCGTCACGATGTGCCGCCGCTGCGTCGAATTGATGAAGTCGATCATCGACGCGAGCGTCGTCGATTTTCCCGTGCCCGTCGCGCCCGTCAGCAGCACGATGCCGTCGCGGTGTTCGCACAGCGCTCGAATCGAGGGCGGCAGACGCAGTTCCTCAAAACTTGGGATGTCGAGCCGCACCGAGCGGAAGGCGGCGCTGACCGTTCCGCGCTGGAAGAACGCGTTCACGCGGAAGCGCCCGTGTCCGTGCAGCCCGTATGCGTAGTCGAGTTCCTTCTTGTCGGTGAACTCTTGCTGTTGCGCGTGCGTCATCGAAGCGAAGACGATGTTCTCGCACTCCGACAACGATAATGGCCGCTCGCCCAACGGTTTGAGCACGCCTTGGGCGCGAGCCATCGGCGGCGCGGCAGCCTTCAGATGCAAGTCCGAGGCGCCGATCGACAACACCTGACGCAGCAGGCTGTCGAGATCGGGCAGAGTCTGGTGGTCCCGAGCGGCTAACGTGTCCACTGATGTTGCACTCCGTAGATGGGAATGAGGGCTCTTGGCTTCACGGGAAGGGTTGGCGCTTGTGATTGACCGTAACCCAGGTATCGGACGGAGCGGGCTTGGGCAGGAGCCGATGACTAGGCGGGACATGAGCGCGTGAAGCTTCCTTTCAGCCTCAAAGCGCCTGCGAAAATCAACCTGCGCTTGCGAGTCGACGGCGTCGGCGACGCCGGATTGCACCGCATCCACAGCATGATGGCAGACCTCGGTTTGTCGGACGAGATTCGCTTCGAGGATACAAGCGACGGATTTTGCGTCGAATGCGACCCGCCGCTCGTTCCGGAAAGGGAAAACCTCGCATGGCGCGCGCCGATGAGCCTGCAGTCGCCGCTGCCTCAGGTGCGCATCAACGTTCTCAAGCGCATCCCACTGGAAGCCGGTCTGGGAGGCGGCAGCTCGGACGCGGCCGCTGCGTTGCGCGGCATCGCGATGATTATGGAAGCTCGCGGTGAGCCTGTGACTCCGCAAGCGATGCTCGAGGCTGCCTCTCGCACCGGTGCAGATGTCCCCGCGTGTCTGTGCGAGGGATTGAAAGTCGTCGAAGGCTACGGCGAGCGAGTACGGCCGCTCGATTGCCGTTTGCCTCCGTGGTCGATCGTGCTGTTGCGGTGCGGGGCCGGCGTTTTGACGGCACGCGCCTACGCATTGCTGGACGACGATCGAAGCCGCGTGGCGGACAGCTCCAATCCTGCAGACGTGGCGCGCGACGACGAGGCGATCGAAGGGATGCGCCACGCGCTTGACTCCTGCGATTTTTCCCAGTTCCGAAGTTTGCTCCACAACGATTTCACGGATGTCGTGGAGCGCGCCTATCCGCACATCGCCCGAGCACGCCGGCGCCTGGAAGGACTGGGCGCGCAGGCAACGCTGTTGTGCGGCAGCGGGTCGTGCGTGGCCGGTTTTTACGAGCGCACCGCGGGCGCGAGCGCTGCCGTGCAAGCGTTGGCCGGCGCGTCCGGGTGTTGGTCGGCGCTCACCGCTTTCGCGCCTGCCGGTGCCGCCGTTTGAGCGGCGCGGAGAAGCACTTCACCGTCGTCGCCCTGGCGGGTGGATCGTTGGAAGCCGATTTTCGAAAAGCCGGCTACGGCGTCCCCAACAAAGCGTATCTCCCGGTCGGCGGCGTCTTGATGATCGTGCGTGTGTTGCGCGCCCTCCGTGAGGCGGGATCCGTCAGCCGCATCCGCTGCGTCACCGAGCGAGCGGCGTTCGCGGACATTCCCGAGGGGCAAGACCTGTGCGATGAGGTCATCGAGCCTGAGGGAGAACTCGTCGGCAGCATGCTCGCCGGCCTGCGTGGACTGCCGGCCGAGGAACGAGTGCTGGTCGCCGCGACCGACATGGCTTTGTTGAGCGCGGGTTCCGTCGACGCATTCTCCGCACGCGCCGCGCAGGCCGACTGTGACATTGGTTATGGATTTGTAGAGCGGCGAACACACGACCGACGCTATCCGGGCGTGCGGCACACCTGGGTGCGTCTGCGCGAAGGAACATTCTGCGGCGGCGGCTTGAGCATTGTGCGCGCGGGATGCGCCGGCCAGATTCAGTCGGTGTTGCGCCGGTTCACGGCGGCGCGCAAATCTCCGCTCAAGCTTGCGAAGCTCTTCTCGCCGATGCTGGTCTTCAAGGCGTTGAGCGGCACGCTTCCCATCGCGGAGCTCGAAGAACGCGCGACCGCGATCACGGGCCTGCGATGCCGCGGCATCATGTGCCCCGAGCCGGAGGTGGCGGTCAACGTCGATCGGTTCGAGGATCTACGTGCGGTTGAGGCCATCTTGCGCGATCGCGCTTGCGTGCAGGTCCTCAGCTAATCCGATGCCTTGCGAGCGATAGTGCTTCGTCAAACGCACATACGCGGGCGCGCCGACCGTAAGCCATTTCTGGGAACTGCCTTCTAACCGTTTCTTCAACGCGGCGGGCGCGCCGGCCGCCAGCATCTCGTCCGGAATCTCTTGGTCCTCCAGCACGACGGACCCGGCGGCCACAAGCGCTCGTCGACCGATGACCGCACGATCGAGCACGACGGCGTTCATGCCGATGAGCGCGCCGCTCTTCACGTGACACGCCTCCAAGATGGCGCCGTGACCGATCGTCACGTTGTCTTCGATCACCGTGTCGTGTCCTTCGTAGACGTGGATGACGGCGTTGTCCTGCACCGATGTGTTCTCACCGATGTGAATGGCGGCTTCGTCGCCCCGCAAAACCGCGCCGAACCACACGCTGACGCCGTCAGCCAGTTCGACGTCGCCGATGATGCTCGCGGTCGGCGCGATGAAGACGCCTTTGCCGATTTTCGGAGACTTGCCGTCAAACGTCAGAATGCAGGCCAATCACCGCTCTCCTGACTGGATTCCGGAGCGCTCTCAGAATTCGGTGAAGAGCTTTCGCCCGCACCCGGCTCATCCTGACCCTGCTGCCGCCTTCGCTCCTGAGCGCGTTCCCGCGCGCGCGCCTTGCGCTCTTCCAACTCCGCCGCATCGCTCACGAAGAGCGAAGAGTCAGATGCCCCGGTACCCAGGGAGATGCCGCCGGCATCTTCATCCATGTCTTCAAGCGACGACAACACAGCGGTGTCGGCCTCTGCAGGCTTGGCGGCCGGCGCCGCCGTGACGTCCGGCGGTGGATAGAGCTGACGCACTTTTCCTTTCGGAACCGGAGGCGCGTCGGCGGGCCGCATCAGAGCCCCGCGCGAGGCGGCCTTGGCACGCTTCCCGGCCGGCTGCTCGGAGCCGGTCTCCACGCCGTCGTTAGGAGGCGGATACAATTGCTTGACGGCAGGTCCCTCACGCCTGGCGGGGGCCGGGCGGCCGCGCTCGCGAGAATCGCGCCGCGGGGGAGGACGACGTTCCCCGCCATCCGGCGGCCTTGACGTTTCAAGGCCGGACGGTGACGCGGCGTGTTCGTCCGTTCGGGGCGGCCTTGGGATCCCGCGTTGGGGACCCGCCGCGCGCGGATGCGCAACGTCGGACGGCGCGGCCGTTTCGCGCGGGCGCTGAGTCGTTTGGCGCGGTTGAAGCGTCCCTTCGTCGCTCGGTCTTGCGCTCGTGGGATCCGTTCGCAGGGTCGCTCCGCCGTAGCCGGTTCCGCGCGCTGGGCGCTCGCGAACCGCACCGCTTTCCCGTCCACGTTCCGGCGGTTTAGCGCGATCGCTCCGGGCTCTGCGAAGCCCAGCCGAGGGCAGAACTTCCACGTGCGCGGCTTCCGCGGGCTTGGGAGTCACGACGACGTCGAGTTCATCTGCATCGTAATCATCCGCAACTGGTTCCCGCTGGCGAGTCTGCGACTGCGAAGGGCGGGGGCTCGCGGCGCCTCGCAGAGGCTGCCGTTCTTGCGCAGGCCTCGGCCGGCGAACCGAAGCGGCGTCAGCCGGCTGGCGCGTGCCGCCCCTTGCAAAGTCGTCATCCGCCGGCCGGGCCGGCTTGGCCATCACCGGTTTACCGTAAAGCTGACGCACCGCGCCGTAGCGCTTGGCTGCCGGCGCCTGAGCGCCGCTGCGCGGATCCACGACCGTCTCGAGCTCATCGACGCTCTCTCGGCCAAATGATGGCGTCCGATCGACGCGGGAATAGCGGCCTGCGTTTATAGGCGCGCCCCCGCGCGGGGAAATGGCGGGTCGGGTCGGCCGGACGCCGCCGCTGAGCGCGTCATCGCGCCTCGATGCTATGGCGCGCCCTGTCTCGGAGCGCCGGGCGGGCTCGCGTCGAGTTGGCTCAGGCGTGCGTCGAGCCGGCGCCGGTGGCGCAG
Source organism: Candidatus Eremiobacter antarcticus (assembly GCA_003244105.1). Taxonomy (GTDB): domain Bacteria; phylum Vulcanimicrobiota; class Vulcanimicrobiia; order Eremiobacterales; family Eremiobacteraceae; genus Eremiobacter; species Eremiobacter antarcticus. The sequence continues at coordinate 119,559 of QHBK01000003.1, forward strand.
CGCGGCGTTGAACCGGCTCACGCTCGCCTTCCTGCCGGTAGGCATCGTACGCATCGTCCTCACCGCCTGCTGCCGCCGCGCCGGGCTCCAAACCGCGGCCCTTTCCTCGGCCTCTGCGGCGGCGCCGCCGGCGGGTGGCTTCGGCGTCATCGGAAGCCTCCGACGGAGCGAGCACAACCTCTTCGAGCGGCTCTACGCTCAAGGCCGCCTCCTCCGCGTCCGATTCATAGTCGATGTCGCCGTCGCCGCCCACGATGAGAGGCTGCTTTTGGTGCCCTCTGGGACCGCCTTGGAACGGCGTTCGCCGCCCCCCGCCTCCGCGCGAGCGCCCGCGGTCAGCAGGCTCGGTTTTCGGCCGTTGCCCGCTCGTGCGGGCCGCGGTCTGCTCGGGCAGCGCTGCCTTGATGGGGCGCCGCACCGGGGGAGTCCGATCTTCTTCCTCTTCCTCTAAAGAGAAGGCGACGCGTTGAGACCGGCGCGGACGCTGGGTTGACGGTTGCGGCGCCGTGCCGCCCCGCTGCGCTCCGTCTTCGTCGCCGCCCGCTGCGCTTGCCGCAACGCGCGCGATCGCCGGGGCCGGCGGAGCGATGGGCGCCTCGCCGACGACGCCTTTGCCATGTCCACGTTCGCGCCGCTTTCTGCGCTGACCCAGCGGCAACGGCTCAGCCAAGTCGGCGCGCAACATGTTGTCATCCGCTCCCGTGATCTTGACGCGGATAGTCTGACCGCTGCCATTCGCGGCGTCCTTCACTTCGGTCAGGTAGCCGTTGATCACGGCCACGCCGGACGCCGGATTGGGCAGCCGCACCTGCAGCAGCTCCACTTCCAGCACCGATCCCGCTGTGGGCGCCGAGCGCAGCCGGCGCGCCTCTTCGACGAGCACCTGCTCGCGATGACGCTGCGGCTCTGCGAACAACCGGACCTCGAGGTCATGATCGTGCATGAGCCGGTCAAGCTCTTCGTGGTACCAGCCGAGCAGCTGCGTCGCGACGGCCGGATCCGTGACGACGTCGAACTTCTTGCCGCGCGCTCCATTGCTGCGCTTTGTCCGGATCTGGCGAAGCACGCCGATCGCGACGGTTTCGCTGGACATCACGCTTCCCAAGCCCGTGCAATACGGGCAGTCCGAGCGCAACTGACCGGCGAGATCCTTGCCGACTCGCTTGCGCGTGAACTCCAAGAGGCCGAGGTTGGAGAACACCTGGATGGTGCTGCGCGTGCGGTCGCGGCGCAGCGATTCCGTCAATGTGCCGATCACTTGCTCGCGGCTGCGCTCGTGCGTCATGTCGATGAAGTCGACCACGATGATGCCGCCGATATCGCGCAGCCGCACTTGGCGCGCGATCTCGGCCGCGGCCTCGATGTTGGTCCGCACGATCGTGTCTTCCAGGTTGCGGCCGCCGGTGAACTTGCCCGTGTTGACGTCGATGACGGTCAGCGCCTCGGTGTGTTCCAAGACCAAGTGGCCGCCCGACGGCAATGGGATCTTGGGCTTGAGCAGCTTTTGCAGCTCCTCGTCGATGCCGCGCGCGGCGAAGAGCGTGCCCGGTCCGTCGACGAGCTTCAGCCGGTCGATATACTGCGGTCCCAGCAGCGACATGGTCGAGCGGATCTCTTCGAAGTGCTCTTTGGAATCGATATAGACGGCCGTGACGTCGCTTGTGAGAAAGTCGCGCACGGACTTGAAGACCAAGTTGAGGTCCTTGTGCAGGAGCGCGGGCGCCGTTGCGCGCTTGTAGCTCTCCAGCATGCCGTGCCACAGACGCAGCTGCACGCCGAGATCGGCGATCAATTCCGCTTCGCTCACGTTGGCGGCGGCGGTGCGCACAATGGTGGCCATGCCCTCCGGCCGGACGCGGCGCATGATCTGCTTGAGACGCGCGCGTTCGTTAGCATCCTCGATGCGCGAGGAGACGCCCGAGTAGCGGCCGGTCGGCATCAGCACGAGAGAACGGCCGGGCAGGGAGATGTTGGTCGAGACGCGCGCGCCTTTCAGGCCGCGCGGCTCTTTGACGATCTGCACCAAGACGTCGCTGCCGACTTTCAGCAGCTCGTTGACGGTGTGGCCCTTGCGACGGTCGGTGATCTCCGTCTCGCCGATGTTGATGGGGTCGCGCATGATGTCGTCGACATACAGGAACGCGTTGCGGCCCAGACCGATGTTGACGAAGCACGCCCCCATGCCGGGGAGAACATTTTCGACTCGACCTTTATAGATCGATCCGATGACCTTTTCTTCGCGTTCGAAGTAGATCTCGGCGAGCGAGCCCTCTTCTAAAACGGCAACGCGGTTTTCCCATTCATCACATGAAATCAGAATCTCGGTTTTCAAAACTGTGCACCTTTTTCGCGGAAGAGCAAACAAACGCAAACCGCTGCCCGGCAAAACGCCGCGCGGCTGCGCGAGAGAACATCTCAGAAACCTTGGGTTGGAGGACGGCGCTGCGAGCGCTGCCCGGAAACGGCCTGCGCGTCATGCGTGACGCGGCCCGGCCGCGTTGTCGTGTCGTTTGATAAACCTTCATCCCCTCAAGGGATTGTCGGCCGCGAGCCTCTTACGGCTGTTCGTTTTCAGCGGTGAGCTCGAGCGGCGAGCAAAGAGCGGGGCCAGACTGCGGACGTCACCGGTGCGCGTACATCTCAACGACATTGCTGCCTAAGCAACGAAATCTGCGCTGCATTCCGCGGGGCATTCGCGCCCCCGGGAACCTCGATCCGTCGGGCTAAGGGCTCGTTCGGCGGCCGCTCGGCGCTCGCCTTTCGCACTGTTCTCACCGGGCCGCCCGTGGCGAAGGCTCGCCGAAGCTGATCTTATGACGCTGAAGGTGGATGTTCAGCAGCACGCCCACCGCCATGAAGCACGTGATCAGGCTGGAGCCCCCATAGGAGATGAAGGGCAGGGGTATGCCCGTGACCGGCATGATGCCAACCGTCATGCCGACGTTGATGAGCACGTGGAACAAGAACATCGACACGATGCCGACCGCGACCAGCAGGCCGTAACGATCGCGCGCCGCGCCCACGACGAACATCGCCGACAACAAAAGCGCCGCGTACGCCCCGAGCAAGGAAACCGCGCCCAAAAAGCCCAGCTCCTCGCCGACCACGGTGAAGATGAAATCCGTAGCGTGCTCGGGCACGAACCCCAATTGCGTCTGCGTGCCTGAGAACAGGCCCTTGCCCGTGAGCTGACCCGAGCCGATCGCGATCTTGGACTGCATGAGGCTCCAGCCCGCGCCCTGCGGATCGTACTTCGGATGCAAGAACACGAGCAGGCGCCGGCGCTGATAGCTCTTCAAGATGTAGGGCGACGCCGCTGTGAAAACGGCGACGGCTGTGAGACCGGCTGCGTAGGCGGCGAAGTGCAGAAGATTCGGCAGCGCAAAGAAGAGCATCGCGCTCAGGATCAACACGAAGATCAACGCGCTGCCGAGATCGGGCTGTTTCAAGACCAGCAGCGCCGGCACCAGCGCCGCCGCGATGGGAGCGGCTAGGTCGCGCCAGCGCCGGTGGGTGCGCTTGGGATCGGCCAACACTGCTGCAAGCGACAGCGTGAGCAAAAGTTTGGCAGGCTCGGACGGCTGGAAGACGAGGGGTCCCACCCCGACCCAGCGTTGCGCGCCGAGGGCGGCGTGGCCCGCCACGGCGACTGCTCCCAACATGAGCAGGTTCACGATGTAGATCGTCCATGCCCAGCGCTGCCACACGTGATAATCGATCAGCGCGAAGACGATCATGGCGGCGATGGCGACGATGAGATAAGCTGTTTGACGGTGATAATCGCCGGCGCCGTCCGGCGTATGGAGCGTCGCGCTTTTGATGATGATCAGCCCGAAGACGGAAAGCGCGACGGCGCACAACGCCAGGGGATAGTTGAGAGAGACGTACCAGGGGCGCTCGAGCAAAGGAAAGACTAGTGCGGAGGGTCTTCCGCGGGCCTGCCGTCCGCACGCTCAACGTCGCCCAAGGGCGGCGATTCACCGTTGCGAACACCCTCAAACGGTGCAGCTTCCGACGCGCCGGCCTCGTCGAAGCGTTCTGCGCTCTTCGCTGCGGCGGTCACGTTGTCGAAGCTCGCAACCGGCTGACCGTTTGGGCCGTTGCGCGGGCTTCTGCGCCGGCGGCGTCGCCTCGACGGCACGTTCGCACCGTTCGTCCGGCCGATGCGCGCAGTTTCGTCAGGCGGTGACACACGAGAACGCGCGGGCTCATCAGCGTGAGCCGGCGGTTCGACAGCTACCTCGGTTTGGACCGCCGAAGGCATGCGTTCGACTGCGCCCTCGCTCCTGATCTGGTCGAGCGTCTTGACGTTATTGACGGGGATGTTCGCGAGCAGCATGAAACGGCGCTCGGCATTTTCGAAGTGGACGTCCAACCCGCGCTCGTCAATCTCTAAATAGCGCTGCAGAACGCTGAGCATTTCCCCTTTCATGGCATCGAACGTCTCAGGCGCAAGCGAGATTCGGTCTGACATCAGCACGAACCGCAGCCGGTCCTTGGCGAGGCTCTTGCTCGGTTCATCGCGGCGGAAGAACTTGGTGAGGAAATCGAGCATTTCTTACGATCCTCGTGTGGAGCTGCGTTTGCCGAAGGGCAGGGAAGCGAACATGCGCGCAAACCAGGGAGAGCGATCGGACAGCGCCGGAATCGGCAGCGCTTCTCCCAACATCCGAGCCGCGATCCGCCGGAACGCAGCGCCGGTTTCCGAGCCGGCGATGTCCACCACGGGTGCGCCGCGGTTGGTCGCCACGATGACGTCTTTGTCGTCGGGGACGACGCCGATCAGCTCGAGCCGCAGGATGTCAAGGACGTCGTCGACGTTCAACATGGAACCGCGTTTGACGAGCTGCGGCCTGATGCGGTTCAGGATCAATTTCGGCGCGATGGCGCCCGACAACAGGCCAGCGACGCGATCGGCGTCGCGCACGGCTGAAACCTCGGGCGTCGTGACGATGATGGCTTCTTGCGCTCCGGCGACGGCGTTGCGAAAGCCCTGTTCGATGCCGGCCGGACAATCGATGAGCACGAAGTCAAAGCGCTCCTGCAGCTCCGCAACGAGCGCTCTCATCGCTTCCGGCGCGATTTCGTCTTTGTCGCGGTTCTGCGCGGCCGGCAAGAGCGCGAGCATCTTCCGCACGCGATCCCGCACAAGCGCTTCGTCGAGCGACGCGTGTCCTTCGATGACGTCGAGCGAGTGTTTGCGGATGCGGTTCTCCAAGCCCATGACGACATCGAGGTTGCGCAGGCCGACGTCTGCATCCACGACGACGACGCGTTTGCCGGCGTCGGCCAAGGCGGTGCCAAGATTGGCGGTCACCGTCGTCTTGCCCACGCCTCCCTTGCCTGAGGTTATGACGACTGCGCGGCCCAACTCGACGCAACGGTGCCGCGGACGCTCTTCGGCCGGCGCCTGTGGACTCACGCTAGCGCTCGGGTGTGCGGTATCGGGCTCGTTCCGGCTGGGCGCGACGGCGCTGCCGTCGAGCGTTTGGGCGGCCGCCTGCGCTTCAGACGCCGCGCTCGCGAGCTGCTGGTCGAGTTCGTTCCTCATGATCCGCCTTCCAGGCAGCCGCGCTGCGCGGCGTCTGCCTCCCTCATCGTAGACCGGCCATCATCTTGCGCAGTTGCAGCCAAAGACCGTCATTGGGAAGCTCCACGTAGGGGATATCCTCTCCCAGCAACCGGCGCCCGATCGTGCTGTACACGGCGCCGAGACGCCGCGCGCCGTCCAGCACGACCGGCTGACCGCGATTGGTCGCGTCGATGATCTCTTCATCATCCGGCACGATGCCGAGGATCTCGCGCCCGAGGATCTCGCGCACGTCGTCGACGCTGAGCATATCGCCGCTTTTCACCATCTCAGGGCGGATGCGATTGATCAGCACGCGCGCGCGCCGGCTGCCCAGCATTCCGAGGATGCGGTCCGCGTCGCGGATGGCGGCCACTTCGGGCATCGTGACGACGACGGCTTGGGACGCGCCTGCGATCGCATTGCGAAAGCCGTGCTCGATGCCCGCCGGACAGTCGATGAGCACCGCGTCGAACTGCCCGGCCAACGCATGCGTCATGTGTTCCATCTGCGATTCGCTGACCGATTCTTTCTCTTTGGTCTGCGCAGCCGGCAAGAGGTACAGGCCCGCGATGCGCTTATCTTTGATCAGCGCCTGGCGGGGCTGGCAACGCCCTTCGATCACATCCACGACGTCGTAGACGATGCGCTTTTCCAAGCCCAGCACGAGATCGAGGTTGCGCAATCCGATGTCGGCATCGACGAGAACGACCTGCTTGCCGAGCTTCGCCAAGGCGGCGCCGATGTTGGCGGTGGTGGTCGTCTTCCCAACGCCGCCTTTCCCCGAGGTGACGACGAAAACGTTGGCGTCCATCATGCGCTTCCGTGCGCTCGCGGCGAGCGCACCGCCGGCTCGATGACGATGCGGCCCTCGCGTACGCGAGCCGCCTCCGGCACCGCGCGCGCGCGTTGCGGTTCCTGTTCGTGGGCCGATGCGATCAGCCGCGCGATGCGAACTTGAGTGGCTTCGAGGCACAGCGCGAAGACCGCGCTTTGGTCGTCGCCCTCGGCGCCGGCGTGGGCGAGGCCACGCAACGTTCCCCAGACCAGGATATCGCCGGTGGCGATGAGCTCGGCGCCTGCATTGACGTCACCGATCACGACGATGCTGCCGAACGCGCTCAAGCTCTGGCCCGAGCGCAGCGTGCCTTTCCAATAACAGTTCTGCGCTGAGGTGCGCGCGCCGCCGGAGCCGGAGCTCACGTCGTCGATGCCTCTTCCGGTTGCGCCGTTCTCGCCGGCCAGACGGCGGGCCGCAGCCCGAGCCGCCGGTTCGCCGCCTTCGTGCCATGCCTTTCGGACCTCAGCGGGTTCTACCCGATCGTCGTGGACGCGAGGGGCTGCGGCAACGCTGGCCGCGACGATGCGCAGTCCCGCTTCACGCGCCGCCTCAATCACCTCGGGGGTGTCACAGACCGCGCCGTCCGCCGTGATGCCGAACTCTTCCAGCGTCGCGATCATGCCCTCAAGCTCGCGGCTTTCCAGCGGCTCATCGCCCAGCATCAGCACGGCGCGCCCGCCGCGATAGAAGTTGGGCAAGGCGGTCATGCGTTCGCGAAGCTTCGCCGCCACGGCGACCAGCGGCCGCTCATGCAAATGCAGCAAGAGGCCAGATTTCGTCCCTTTTATTTGCACCGGACGCACGAACTTGGGGCGGCTATTTTCGTTTCCCTTGTGGATGCGACGGCGAATAATCTGTGAAAATGCTGTGAATGCCGCGAATGCTCGCGCCCTCAAAAGGCGCAGGTACGGACGTGCGGTGCGTCGCAAAGTTGTGGAAGGGCCGCACTCGGCCGCAGGAGCTCCCTCATGAATAAATCGTGCAAACGCAGCCTCGCCGCCGCGTTGCTTGCCTGCCTCACCCTCTCAAGCATGCCCGTGCCGGCTGCGGCCGTTTCCACGGCAACCGAGATCCAGATCGGGATCCAAGCCGCTAAACAAGTCGATGCTGAGAACTCCATCGTGTCCGATCCGGTGCTCAATAACTGGGTCGGTTCTTTGCGCCAGAAGCTCGTCAACTACCGGGCTCGGCCTGACATCGACTATAAGTTCAAGATCATCGACACGAACGACATCAATGCGTTCTCGCTGCCGGGCGGGTTCGTGTATCTGAACTTCGGCTTGCTCAACTTCGTGAACTCGGACGATGAGTTGGCGGGGGTCATGGGCCACGAGATGGGGCACGTCGAGCGGCGCCATTCGATCACGCTGAACGCCAAAGCGCAGGTGCTCAACGTGCTGCTCGGACTGTTGTCGGTTGCGTCGCCCTTCATCTACCGCTTCGGCAACCTCGTGGACCAGCTGTCCGTCTATAAGATGTCACGCGTCGACGAGCTCCAGGCCGATCAATACGGGCTGCTGCTGATGACGCGCGCCGGCTACGACCCCAACGGCATGGTCTCGTTCATGGACCGGCTGGGCAAGCAGTACGGTCAGACCGGCAGTACGCTCGCCAAGTATTTCGAGACGCACCCCGATCCGAAGGCGCGCATCAGCCACTTGCGCGGCTATCCGCAGCTGCAGAAGGTCGACAATCAGGCGCTCTTGGCGCAGGCTATCCACGACGAAGACGAAGGCCGCTACGCGTACGCCCTGCACAAGGTCAACGCGGTGCTCGCGAGCGAGCCGAACAACCAGCTCGCGCTGCTGCACGCCGGCCAGCTCGAGCTGGCGCTGGGAAGTTTCGATCGCAGCGAGCAGGCTTTGGCGAAGCTCGAGCATTCGACGGGCGTCAGCGCGGCCGCACAAAGCGCCGCAGCGCACCAGCTGTCGTTGTTGCCCCGCCGCTCGAACGCGGGCGAAAAGCTCCTGAATCCCAAGCTCGGTCCGATGCAGGCGCAGCTCGCGGGCGCAATCGCGCAGACCAAGACGACGCAGTCGGCGCTCGATGACCGCATCAAGCTGGGCAGAGAAGACTCCAAGCGCTTCAACCAGCGGCTGGACAATCTGTCCTACGAGATTCCGAACTTCAGCAACGTCAACGTGCGCCCCGGGAGCCGCCTGGAAGGCGTGATCAACGATCTCTCCCACATGGCCAAAGACATCAACATCATCTTGGACAAGAGCGATTACATCATCTCGAACTCCACGGGCATGCTCAAAGATGACATCAGTGTGCTCAACGAGATGCAGGCGCCGCTTCGCCGCAAGACCTTGACGGCGACCGAGCGCGAGCTGTTGCCCTATTACAGCGACATGCTCGCGCAGATGAATCAGTCCCAGAGCGAGCTTGTGTCCGGCGTGACCGCGGCGCGTGGCGCGATGGCGTTGGGATGGCAGGCCATGCCGGCGCTGGATGTCTACTTCCGCCAGCTCGACCGCGCGAGCTTGGACTTCGGCGGCGATCTCTCGCCGCGCACCGCGCAGGATCTCAAGCCGTTGGCCGTCACCGCGGAGAACGCGCTCGACGCGGCAGCCAACGCCGCGGAGACGGCGCATGCGCTGTACTTCACGGCGCAATCACGCCAGCTGGTCAACCGCATCACGCTCTTGGGCGTCGGCACGTTCGAGGGCCGTTATGCGACGCTCACGTCGGTCATCAGCAAGCGGCTCGGCGTGGATGCGCCGACCTATGCAGAATCCTTGCGGCTGGGCATGTCGGCGGGCGACATCGCAGCGGCCAGCTGGCTTGCGGCCGAGGAGAAAGTGCCCGTCAGCACGGTCATCAACCAGCAGCGCGCCACCAATAAGACGATCATCGACATGGCGCTGGAGCGCCACCTTTCGCAAGAATCCCTGGAAGTCGTGTTGGGCATGCTGTGGGAGGGCTACGCAGAAAAGCCCATCGACTGATGAGCCCCTCCTTCGCCGGCCGCGGCGGCTTTGGCGCTGCGCGGATGTTCAATCAGCTGTGGCGGCGGGTGAACCTCAAGCAGATCGACTTCGAAGCCCAAAAGCCCGTGCAGCTGCTGATCGCTGGCCCGCGCGGCGATGAGTTCGTAAGCGTCCTCGCCGCGGCCGGTCCGCCGCTCGAGGGTGTGTTGCAGCGCATCGAGGGCCCGAGCACAGCGGGGAGCGGCTCTGCGCGCGCTCTCATCTTCTGCCCTGCGCCCGAAGAAAACGGTGCTTCTGCCAAAGCGCCCGAAACGTCACAACCGGTGTTCATCGTCCATGTCACGAGCGAGGACGCAGGGCACCATGCCAAGACCTCGCCTCCCGATCACAAACCGCGCGCCGGCGCAACCGCGCACTATCCTTTGAGCGCCTTCACGCTGGCCGAGATGCGCAAGCATGTCTTGCCGGACTTGGCGCACGCGTATGGGGACTCGCAGATCGCCCTGGCCGCGCAGGTGCCGGCTTTCCGCTCGGTTGTTGCCGCGCGCCTCACGCTCGATTGCGCGATGAACAGCCTCAAGGTCGCCGCCGTGTCCGCGGTCGCCGATCATATCCCTATCTTAGGTCTGATCACGGGATCGATCGCGTCTGCCGGGGATACGATCGCGATCACGGCATTGCAGATGCGCATGCTGCTTCGCATTGCTGCCGCCTTCGGCAAGAAGGCCGAGTTCGCGCGCATCGTCGAGCTTGCGCCCGTGGTCGGCGGCGGTTATGGTTGGCGGGCTCTCGCGCGCGAAGCGTCCGGCTTTATCCCAGTCGCCGGCATCGCCATCAAGGCCGGAATCGCGTACGCCGGCAGCCTCGTCGTGGGCCAGGCCGCCTCGTATTACTATGAGACCGGCAGTCACTTGCCGCCCCACGCGGTGGCGGCGATGTATCGAGAAGCCGGCGAGCGCGCGAAGGACATGGTCAAGAACTTCGCCACGCGGGGCTCCCGCAAGCACGACCCCGATCAGACAAGCCGCCGCTGAAGACGCCGGCTCGAGGCCGGTTCAGAGCGTTCGACGACCCTCAAGCGCGCGCGCGACGGTCACCTCGTCAGCGTAATCCAAGTCGCCGCCGATCGGCAAACCGTAGGCAAGCCGTGTGACCTTCACGCCGGATGGCGTGAGCAGCCGGGCCAAGTACAACGCTGTGGACTCGCCTTCGGCATTGGGATTGGTCGCCACGATGATCTCGGCGATGCCTTCGGCGGAGATGCGATCGATGAGCTCTTTGATCTTGAGCTGGCCGACGCCGACCCCCTCGATCGGCGAAATCAAGCCCCCGAGGACGTGATAGCGTCCCCGATAGCTCATAGTGCGTTCGATCGCGTACACGTCTTTGGCCTCGCCGACCACGCACACAACGCTTGCATCGCGTTTTGGGTCGCTGCACAGAGCGCACGGGTCTTGCTCCGTGAGCGAATAACAGCGGCTGCAGAAGCGGACCTTGTCTTTGACGTCGAGAATGGCGCGGCTGAGCGCGGCGGTGTCTGCGCGGCTTGCGCTCAGGAGATAGAAAGCCAGGCGCGCGGCAGTTTTCGGCCCTATGGTGGGAAGCTTTTCCAATTCGCCGATGAGCGCGGACAACGGCGGCGCGAGATAATCCAAACGGGGTGTTGCCCTTTACAAACCGGGAATGCCGAGACCGCCGGTCAGTGGACCCATGCGCGCTTGTGACAAAGCCGCGACCTTAGACTGCGCATCCTTGAACGCGACCAGAATGAGATCTTCCAGCGTCTCCACGTCGCTCGGATCGACAGCATCCTTGCGCAGCTTGATGCCTTGGACGTTTCCGTGGCCGTTGAGCGTCACTTCCACGGCGCCCGCGCCCGCGGAGCCCGTCACCGCTTCGTTGCCGAGATCTTCTTGGATCTTGGCAAGCTGCTCTTGAAGCTTGCGCGCTTGGCGCATGAGGTTTTGTTGGTTCATGATATCGCCGTCCCTTCGGCCCCGGATGCTGCGCTCATGTCAGAATAAGTCGGATCCCAGAACTGATTCGGCCAGCGTGAACTCCGATGGGCCTGCATGCGGCATAGGCGCCGACGGCGCGCTGATGATCCACTCGATGCTCGGAGTGACGCCGCTGACCTCCTCGATGGCTGCCGATAAAATGCGCGTCATCGCCGGTTCAGCCAGGCGATCGCGATTGTACTTGCTGGGCACGCCCAGGGTGAGGCGCACGTCATCGGCTTCAACGATGGACGCGTGCCCCAAGTAACCGTAGCACGGCATCGAACGCTCTTTGACTGCATTCACGATGAGCGGCCACAAAGCAGCTAACTTGGCATGCGTCAACGTTCCGCCGTTGATTGCTGCTGCGCGTTGAGCGGCCTGAGAGGGCCGGGGCGCTATTGGTTCTTGCGCTTGCGGGTTGTCCGCTCGGCGTCCGAGCGCGCGCACCTGCGGCGCAGACCGCTCGGCCGGTTCTGCTTTCTCACTCGCGCTGCGACCTTGGCCTTTTTTCTCCGGCGGCCCCGAGGGACCGCTGCCGCCGTCCATCCGCTCTTCCAACAGCCGCAGCCTGTCCGACAACGACTGCAGATTCAGCTCGTCGCTCGGCATGACGACTTTGATAAGCGCCAGCTCGAGATCGATGCGGGGTTGCGCCGAATAACGCTGTGAGATCGTCTCCGAGAGGTTGCGCAGCGCCGCCAAGATGATGCTGCGCTTGAGGCCGCCGAGCTTGGCCGAAATGCGCTCTGCCATCTCAGGCGGGACCTCGAGTTTCAAGAGCTCTGGGCTCACCTGCGCGAGCAAGCCCAGTCGGAACCAGCGCAAAAGCTCTCTGGCTATCCAAGCCGGATCGGCGCCGCGCTCGATGGCTTGCGCCACTGCCGATAGCATCCCGCCTGCGTCCGATGCGCCCACCGCATCGGCGGTTCGTTCAACCAAGTCGTGCACCGGCGTGCCGAAGGCGGCGTCGAGAACGTCATCCGCGATTGCATCGTCGCCGGCGAATCCCCGCGCCTGCTCCAGCAGCACCAGGGCGTCGCGCAGAGCGCCGTCGGCCAGGTAGGCGATGCGCGTGAGAGACTGAGCATCCGCTTGAATGCCTTCGCGCTCGGAGACGCGTTGCAACCTGCCCACGATGTCGGCCGTGCTCATGCGCCGGAACTCGTACCGTTGGCAGCGGGAGAGGATCGTCTGAGGCACTTTGTGCGGCTCGGTCGTGGCCAGCACGAAGACGACGTCGTCGGGGGGTTCCTCGAGCGTCTTCAAGAGCGCGTTGAACGCCTCGGGCGTGAGCATGTGGACTTCATCGATGATGTAGACCTTCTTGCGCAGCTGTGACGGCGCGAACTTCACCCGTTCGCGCAGCTCGCGGATATGCTCGATGCCGCGATTGCTGGCCGCGTCGATCTCGATGACATCGAAGGCCGTGCCGTTGGCGATCGAGATGCAGGCCTCGCACTCACCGCACGGGTCGGGCCGCGGTCCGTCCGTCTGGCAGGTGAGGCACTTGGCGAGGATGCGAGCGGCTGAGGTCTTGCCGGTGCCGCGGGGGCCGGCAAAGAGATAGGCATGAGCCACGCGTCCGCTTGCGACGGCAGCTTGCAGGCCCGTGACCACGGCTGGCTGGCCCACCAGCTCGTCAAAAGCCATGGGCCGATGTTTGCGATACAGCGTCAGCGCCGGACCGGCAGGTTGTGATTCAGGCACGAGGGACCTTCAAAGCTCACTGGATCGTCAACGCGTTTGAGGCAGGCTGGCTTCGTCCGCTTCGCGGACCTCTCCCGCACCACCGCGTCACGGGTGCCGTCGCAGGTTTTAGCGCATACTCGCCGGGTATAAGAACAGCAGCGACTCATATCGGATCGCTCAAACGGCTCACGGACCTATTGACGTGGCCGATTCTGCCATCCCTGGGACGGCCTGCAGGGGGGCGGAACATCTTGTCCGCGAGAGCGTTCGCCTACGGTTACTCTTCAAGGAAGGTCAGCCGAACAACGTCATGTCTCTCGACATCGACCTCCACGAGGCGCTGCGTCGGCACTTCGGATACGAACGCTTCCAGTCAGGGCAGGAAGAAGTCATCCGCAGAGTGCTGGCTGGCAAAGATACGCTTGCGATTCTAGCGACCGGCGCCGGCAAATCTCTGTGTTATCAGCTGCCCGCGCTCATGCTGCCCGGCACGACGATCGTCGTGTCGCCGCTCATCGCCTTGATGAAGGACCAGCTCGACATGCTGGCGGACGCCGGCATCGGCGACAGCATCGCGCTCAACAGCACGCTGACCGAGGACGAAGAGGCATCGTATCTCGACCTGATCGGGCGCGGCGGCCTGAAACTCATCTACGTCACTCCCGAACGCCTGGAAGACGAAGCGTTTGTGGACGTCTTGAAGCGCTTGCACATCCCGCTCTTCGTCGTCGACGAGGCGCACTGCATCTCCCAGTGGGGGCACGATTTCCGGCCGGCATACCTCAACTTGGGCCGAGTCATCAGCGCGCTCGGACATCCGACCGTCCTCGCCCTCACCGCGACGGCCACGCCGGCCGTGCGTGAGGACATCGTCAACCAGTTGGGCATTCCGCAAGCAAAGTCGATCGTGCGCGGCTTCGACCGGCCCAACCTCGTATATGAGGTCGCCCGCACGAGCAGCGACGATGAGAAGATGCGGGTCCTGCGCGGCAAGCTGAACGCCGGACTGGCGGACAGTCTCGGCATCGTCTACACCGCCACCATCAAGAACACGTATGCCGTCGCGGAGTACCTGCGCGACGAGCTGGGCGTCGACGCGGACGTCTACCACAGCAAGCTGCAAAAGGCCGACCGCGATCGCGTGCATGACCGCTTCATGAGCGAGCACTGCAAGGTGGTCGTGGCCACGAACGCCTTCGGCTTGGGGATCGACAAGGCGAACATCCGGTTTGTCGTGCATTACGATCTGCCCGGCAGCGTCGAAGCGTACACGCAAGAAGCAGGCCGCGCAGGGCGAGACGGCGCCGAGTCGCTGTGCCTGCTGCTCTACCGTCAAAGCGATACGCGGGTGCAGAACTACTTCCTTACGGGCAAGTATCCGGATGTGGAAGAAGTGCAGAAGGTGTACGGCACCTTGCAGTATTTCGAGCAGCAAGACAACGGCGTCTCCCTGTCCGACCTGCGCAAGATCTCACAGCTGCCGCTGACGAAGTTGAAAGTGATACTGGCGTTGCTCAAAAAGGGCGGCTTCATCCGCAATCTGTCGAAGGGCACGTACAGCTTGCCGCCCGATATCAAAAAGCGCCCGAACCGTTCGCTCAACCTCGCGAGCTATGAGACGAAGAAGTCGTACGATCAGAGCAAGCTCGCCATGATGCTGCAGTACTGCGAGACACGCAGTTGCCGCCGGAAATTCATCTTGAATTACTTCGGTGAGGAGTACGACGCTCCCAACTGCGGAGCGTGCGACAACTGCCGTGCCGCTCTGGCCCGCGGGGACGCCATCACGTTCTTGGAACGGGCCGCGTCTGATTTCCGCATCAGCGACGTCGTGTACCATCCGAAATTCGGCCAAGGCACAGTCGAGCGCGCTGAACGGGATCTCGTCACGGTGCTGTTCCCAAGCCACGGCTATAAGACGCTGCTGTCCACCGCCGTCAGCCGCGAAGAGCAACGCATCGCTTAATGCCCCAGGTCTGCCGCGTCAGGCCGGCCGTCAACGCGGCTGCGTGCTGTGCTCTGGCAGCCCTCGCCCTGGTGGCCGCGGGCGCTGCCAAAGACGCTCACGCCGGCGCTCTTCGACCGCAGCGCTTCGTTGGCGTCGCCGCGCAGCCCGCGCAAAGCGCCGTCCCCGGTAGCGAGCCTTCGGAGCAGCCGTCGCCGGCCGCGACGGAAAGCGGCGCACCTCAACCACCGTTGCCGCAACAAAGCGGCGTTCCCGAACCGCAGGAGAGCGTCGAACCCGCCGCGCCAGCGCCGATCGTGATCTCCCCAGTCAGCGCACAGGTCGTTCTCGGACATTCGGTTTCCGTCCACGTTATATCCCCGCCCAGCGGTCTGTTGAGCCTTTCGGGGTTCGATGCAAACATCGTGCGCGCCGTCTTCAATCCGATCGAGCGCTCCATCGATCTCTTCGGCCTGCGAGCCGGTTCGACCACGGTCACTGCAACCGGTGAAAGCGGCGTGAGCGCCACGCTTTCCGTCACCGTGCTGACCTATGCGGGCAAGGCGTCCAACAGCGCCTCTGCGACCATCACGGGCAATCCCGCGTCCGCCGACTTCGTGGCGCAGACGGCCGCGCAAGCGGCGAAGCTTATCGCCTATCCGGAACCCGGCGCGCGCGTGCTCGTCGATTCCACGCAGGTGAGACAGGCTCACCAGCTGCCCGCTAACAATGCAAGCACAGTGCTCGTTCCCTTGAGCATCACCGGTCCGGGTTACGCACCATATAATCAGACGGTCAGCGTTCGGCTGACCAATCTGGCTCAGCCGGCGCTTCCGCCGAAGAACCTGCTGGTCTCCGACTTTCCCGAGACCATCGTGGAGAATGGAACGCTGTTCTACGCTGACGTCAACTTCGACGATCCCGCAAGGCTTTTGTACTACCATTACGCAGCGGCGCGCTCGATCACGCGCCGAGTGCTCGTCAAGGCGCAGAACAGCGGGGTCGAATCGAGCCTCGTGATGCTCATCTCGGGCATCGCGGGGCCGGACCCCAACATCTTGAGCATCGGCCATGAGTCAACCAAGCGATTCTTGATCCACGAGGCAGCGGGCGAGGGTCAGATATTCGAGGTGCCGCCCGGAGCGACGATCAACGTCGTTGATCAGCTGCTGCCCGCGGGCAATCTGGTCAGCGGCTTGATGCAGATGCGGGTCGTCGCAGGCGACGGCGTGCGCGTGGCCGTGGTGGTGCAGAACGCCGACGAGACGGCGGTCGAACCGATCTCGGACACGCTGCTGTCGAGCGCGGTGAAGCACGCGCGCGGCATCTACCAGGTCCCGGATTTTTTCTACGACGTGTCGTACGCGGTGGGAGCAGACCCCGCGACGCTCACGATCGGCAAACTCCCGCTTCCCAACCTCGTGCAAGGTGAAGTGCTAGGCGGCGATTACGGCGTCAAGCAGTCGGCCGCCATCACGCTTTTGAATTCCACGCCTCGCGATGCGCGCGTCGGCATGTGGTTCGAGCCGCGCGGAGGACGCGCGACCGGAACATTCTTGATCGACGGCCGGCTGGTGCAGCTGCACCCCGTGGGCGTCGGCCGGCCTGCGTTGATGCGCACCTTCATAGTGCCGGCTCGTGGCTACCGCAAGATCAACATCGTGACCATGCCGGAAGGGGGTTCGTCATATCCGGTGCGCGTCACATTCGCGTCCGATCCGCCGCCCAATGGCGGTTGGAACATGTCGTCTGCAGTGTACTGAATTGGAGCACTCTTAGCCGGCCAATGACCGGTACAGGCGCGTCATCCGCTCGGCCACCGAAGACCACGTGAACTGACGCGCCCACACGACGCCTCGCTGTGCGCGCTCGCGGACGTCCGCGCCTAGCTCGAGCGTCGTCCTCAAAGCATCCGCGAACGATTCGGACTCACCGGACCGCGCGAACACAGCGCAATCACCAAGCACCTCCCGCATGACGGGGATGTCAGCTGCGACCACCGGCAATCCAGCGGCCAGCGCCTGCAACGGCGGCAATCCAAAGCCCTCATACTGAGAGGGGAACACGAACGCGCTTGCGTTGCGGTAGAGCTCGTGCAGCGCCGCTTCGGAGACGTAGCCCTCTAGGGTCACGCGGTCCGCTAAGCTTAAACGGTTCGCCTCAGCGGTCACCGCGGCGGCATAACGCGTGAGCGGGCCGGCGGAGATCAGCCGCACTCCCGGGAGATCGACGAGCGCGCGAAGGGCGGTGATGAGGTCCTTGCGGCGCTCTACGGTTCCCACGCACAGCACGTACCGACCGGCGCCCGCTTGTGGCGAAAGCCCAAACCACGCATCGTCGACCCCGGCCCCCGTCACGACCACCTTTGCGGGAGTGACAGCGATGCGTTCCACGATCTCGTCGCGAGCGCACTGGCTATCCGCAGCGATTCTGTCGGCCTGTCTGCTCAGGCTCCGCTGCAAGCCGCCGAAGTACCAGCGTTGGTGAAGAGAGCCGTCAACGCTGCCTCGCAGCCATGCGACGTCGTGCAGTGTCAGCACGCATGGATGCGGCGGCCACCACGGCATCGTGCCGCCGGTGAAATGCACGACATCCGCTCGGGCGCGGACCGCCAAGTGACGTGCGCGGACTTGATCCCAATAAAGCCGGCGGTCGAAACGCCAGACATCGAAGCTGTCGTCGGACAGCTCCACAATCTCGACGTCGCCGCGAGCCGCCAACGCGTTTGTCAAACGCTTCGCGTACGTGCCAAGCCCCGTCGGGGTGCCATGCGCGAACTGGGTTTCCAGCGCCACCCGCAAGCGCCTCAAGGCGAAGCGGCGATTGATTTCAGAGCGCTCTCCGCGTCGGCCTGATGAGGATGCAGCTCGAGGACGCGGCGGAAGGCCTTGACCGCCGCCGAGCGGCTCCCATACTTGAGCTCTGCGAACCCGTACGACAGCTGGTAGCCCTCGTTGAATGGAGCCAAGGTCGAAGCCGTAGCAAACGCCCGCGCGGAAGCCTCGCCGTGACGGCGGGCTTCGGTGGGGTGCGTCGCCGCGGCCGCGCCTTCCAGCTGGCCGAGCATCTCATAGGCTCGCGCAAGATCCGCCCGTTCGTAGAACGGATCGCTCAAGCGGGCGATGAGGGCCCGTTCGATGGCCCCCGCTTCTTCGTATCGCCCTTCCGCCGCGATCCTCTGGGCTTGAAGACCGATGCGGGCCACGGCTTTGACCTGCATGTAGCGGTCGAGCGCCGCATCGAACTTGCCGAGGCGCACGAGGGCATCTCCCTCTTGAGCGATGCACGGCGCGCCGCAGTTTGCGATCTTGAATTCGGCCAGCGCGAGTTGGGGGTCGCTGTGCAGCAACGCTCGACCGCGGTCCTCGTGCAAGGAGTTCCAGCCAGGTTCGGATCGCAGCCCGCGGTCGAACCAGCGCAGCGCGTCAGGCCGTCGTCCTTCCAGCAAAGCGATATTGCCGAGATCCAAGCACGACCATGCCGCCAGCGCGGAATGGAAGACGACAATGCCCGCGAACGCGGCGGCGGCCGTCAATGCGAGGAACGGTGGATGTTTACGCGGTGGCGCCGTCCGAGCGGACGGGCTAGAACTTGACGCTGAAGTAGAGGTTCTGCCGGTTCTCGGTAAAGTTGTGTGTCGGCACGAGATCATCGGTGTAGCGATATTTGTTGAAGAACAGGTTCACCGACGAGTTCGAGTTCGGGATGTTGTAAAGCACGCCGCCCGACAACGCGCGTTTGCGCTCTGTCAGTCCTTGCGTCAGCGTGTTCAGTCCCTCGCCGTTATACCGTTGCACGTAATAGCTGCCGTTCACCGTCAGCGCGGAGCTGACCGGAACCGCGACCGACGCCGAGCCGAGGAAGTGCCGTACATCGGTGAAATTCGGATAGAAGTAGACCGCCGACGACCGGCCCGCGCCGAGCGCCCCGACCGCCAGCTGGTCATATTGAACGGTCGCAGGATCGCCCAAGAAGGCGGTATTGGCGGCATAGAGCGACGGCGTCTTATCGTTGCGCGTCAACTGCTCGTACAAGCCGTCGAGACTCACCGTCGCCTTGCGGTCGAACAGCGGAAGCGCAAGCGTGACGCCACCGCTGAGAGCCTTGAACTTGCCGGAGACCGACGAGGCGAATCCGGAGCCGAAGATCTGGGTCGCCAGAGAATTCGGTTGCGTCTGGCTGAAGGATCGGCCCCCGAGCCGCATTTTCGCGGATACATTCGAGATCATGAACGGGAAATTGAGCTGGACTGACGTGCCGCGCGCGGTAGGCGCGTCGGCGCTGAAGGACAACGGCGTTTGCGCTTGGGCTGCGTCGAAAAGCGGAAAGGCGAAGCCTCCGAAAGGCGAAGAGCCGCTGTTCTGAGCGGCAGGCACGCGGTAGTTCGGCGAGGCTACGGTGTCATCCAATGGCCGGCTGACGGGCAGATCCGCGCCGATTCCGAACGGCGCTGGGAGCTGGGAGAAATTATAGAATGCGAAGAGCGCCGGGGTCTGACCCGAGGGCTGGAAGGGGACAGCGGCTACCAAGTTCCCGCCGACGCTTTGGAACGCGACGGCTGCATCGCCACCCAAGAGCTTGAACTTCACGCCGGCGACCGCCGCCGTGTCGTTCGCCGCGGGCTGGGCGGCGCTTCCATACCGGCTGGTGGCGATCGCGGCGAACGCCGCGGGTGATGCGGCGCTGCCCAAGTGCATCGCCAGTGGGAGGCTCGCGTCCAGCCCAAATACTTTGTCGCTGATGATGGTCGTCCGCAAGCCGGACGCTCGCGCATAGGCGGGGTCGGTCAGCGCGCTTAGGTCGAAGAGGCGATTGAACGTCAAGCCGGACGCGGCGCTTGACGCATCGAGGCCCATGGCTCCGGCGGTATTGACTCGAGCGCTCGCTTGCGACATCCAGCCAAACACAAATGAAGCGCTCAGCAGCGCACACGCTGACAATCGAGCGCTCGTCGTGTTCAGTGAAAACCTACACACTCATGCACGCCTTTTTTCGACAACCCAACGGCAACCTCGAACTGCGCCGGCAGGCCGAGACCATCCGCGGATAAAGACCCTGCCGTTCCACTTTGGGCACGGTTTTGGGCTTTCCTTCACTCCTCTTAGTAACGGCAGGCACTCCCAAATGTTTCGCAAGCTGGCGCACACTGAAGCCGGCTCGGGGCGCTGGAAACGCTCCACCTACACCCTCGGACGGCCCGGCCCCGTATCTCCAGTACTGCCGCGCTCGCGCCAGCGCCGGATGATCAGCAGCGCGGCATACCCGTCCAGTGGCGCGTTGGGAACGAGCAGACCGCGCGGCACAAAGCGCAACAGGCCGCGCGGCGGATTGTCTTCGTAGTAGAGCCGCCGCGCTTCCAACGTCGTATTCGTCTCATCGACGAACCCGGCCGCGACTTGAGGCCATGTGCGGCGCACCATTTCCATCACCGCGCCCGACGTGGTCGAGTTTCCGACGCAGATCATCCCGACCGAGCCTGTGCCGATGTCGTGCGCCAACCGCTGCTGCAAAGCAGCCGTAGGAATGACCTCGACCGTCATGCGCTGGCCCTGCAAGGTCACCACGGCGTAGCCGCACTTGGAAAGCCCTGGATCGATTCCCACGACGAGTTCGGGCAACTACTTGGGTGAGACGGTCAGCGAGGCGCTCAGCGGGCCCTCTGCATAGATGTCTGCATCGGCGACGGCCTTGACGATCGCAGCGCCGCTGGTCGCGGTCAGCTGGTTGACCGCGCTGTTGAAGACGCGCGGCGATGTCACCGGGTTGTCCGCCAGCATCGGCGGCATGCCGTGATCGACTGCGCTTCTGCTGATCGCAGTACTGAGCGCGATCAACGCGGCTTGATCCGCGCTCACGTCCTTCCCGTTCGCGACTTGAACCGATGCGATGATCTCCCCCTTGCGATACAGCAAGACGTTTTTGTACATCGCGAACGTGAATCGCCAGGCGCCGCCCCGGAAGATGTTCTCGCCTGCGACCGGAATGACGATGGCCGAAACGGGGTCGAGCGATCTCACGAACTTGGCCGCGGCTTGGATTTTGGTGCGAGCGTCAGGGCTCTTCACGTTGGTCGTATATGGGCGCACGGGAAAGTTCTTGGACAGATTGGCCACGCCTTGGAAGAGCAGCGATAAGCGGCTCTCGATCGCAGCCGCCGAATCGGTCGAGCGCACCAAGAAGGGCGGCGTCAGCGCTTCGCCGCTGCGCAGCACGACAGGATCTTGCAAGAGCTGGTCGCGTTCTTGCGTCAGGTTTGCGATCTGCTGATTGAGCCGGTTCATGGAGAAAAGCGCCTGACGAGCTTCTTGCGAGACAAGCGACACGACCGCGACGACCAGCAGAGCGATGATCATGCCGAAGCCGACCGCGAAGATCGTGCTGGTGTAACGGGGCCGCAGGCCGAACAACGTCATGCGCCTGCGGCCGACCAGGTGGCCGACGCGATCACCGATGTACGCGATCGCCCCCGCGACGATGACGATGAGCACCACCGTCAGGACGCCGCGCAGGTCTATCAGCAGCATGCTAGCAGTCATCGTCACCATACGCCGGCTGCCGGCCCGGGTCTCATACGACCGCGGCCTGACGGAGCAGCCAGATGCCGGTGAGCGAGAACAAGACGTTGGGAAGCCAAGCCATCGCCAGGCTTATACCCGGCTGCGATTGTCCTATCGCGAGACAGATCGTCGTCGCCACGTAAAAGGCGAACACGATGGCGATGCTGATGCCGAAGCCCGCACCCGACGATGACCTCTGGCGGCTGATGCCGAGCGGAATGGCGAGCAGCGTGAACACCAAGCTTGCGAACGGCCGCGCAAGCTTGCTGTGATACGTGACCAGCAGACGGTCGTAGCGTGCCGTGTCCGTCGTCTTCACGCCGCTGTCCAACAGCCGTCCGATCTCTCCGCGGCTCATGTCTTCCGGTTGCTTGCGCTGTTCCACGAGTTGGCTGGGGTCGGCCCCGATGTCGATCGACAGCTCCGGATTTTGCGCCCGTTGGCAGCACGGATTGAGAATGAATTCGGTGGCATCGAAGAACTTCCACGACACTCCGTTGAAGCGGCCGCGCGGCGCGAACAGCAGCGAGGCCGGCACCGATCCCCGAAACACCTCAATGGTCGTGTTCTGCAGCTCATCCGTCGCCGGGTCGAACCCCTGCGCCATGGTCAGCTGCACATCGCCGTTGGGCAGCACGTTGCGGACGAGCTGATTGCTCAAAAGATCGGAACCGCCGGCTTGGATCTCGCGCCGCAGGATTTCGTTGGCTTTGGCGCTGGCCGTCGGGACGACCAGTTCTTGGAAGAGCAGGCCGACAAGCGAAGCCGCCAATCCGACGGCCATCAGCGGCGCGCCGATGCGGTAGATGCTCACGCCGCCGGCGCGCATCGCGGTGATCTCGGAATCGTACGACAGCCGGCTCATGGCCAAGAGAACTGCCAGCAGCATGGACATTGGGAATGTCAAGACGAGCGTGGACGGCAGCGAGTACAAGAAGTACTTTCCGGCTGCGAAGAGGCTGGCATGCTGTTCTGACACAAGGCGCGCGATGTTCAGCAATTGCCCGGCCACGAACAGCAATGTGAAAGCGGCCAAGCCGAACAGAAACGGGCCGCCCAGAGCGTGCACCATATAGCGGTCCAGAATTTTCACAATCGAAAGCTCTCACCTAAATAGAATTGGCGAGCGACCGGACTGGCAGCGACCTCCGCCGCCGTTCCCGACACCTCGATGCGTCCGCGGTTCAGGATGTAGGCGCGGTCGACGATGGCAAGCGTTTCTCGCACAGCGTGATCGGTGATGAGAACGCCGAGTCCCTTGGCCTTCAGCAGCCGGATGATCTCTTGGATGTCCGCTACCGCGATCGGGTCGATCCCGGTGAACGGCTCGTCGAGGAGCAAGAAGGACGGGTCCGTCGCAATCGCGCGCGCTATCTCGACGCGCCGGCGTTCGCCGCCCGAAAGCGTCTCCGCGTTTGCGTCTGCCAGTGCCTCCAGGCCGAACTCCGCCAGCAAGGACGGCAAACGGCGCTCTTGGTCGCTTGCACGGACGCCCCGCTGTTCCCAGATCAGCCGCAGATTATCGGCCACCGAGAGACGCCGGAACACCGATGTCTCTTGCGCCAGATATCCGATGCCTTCGCGGGCGCGCACGTGCATGGGCTCATGCGTGATATCCAGTTCCGAACCGTCGCCTCGCTTGAGCACGACGGTGCCGCCGTCAGGGCGCACCAGGCCCACGACCATGTAGAACGTCGTCGTCTTGCCCGCTCCGTTGGGCCCGAGCAATCCGACGACTTCGCCTGCGCGGACGACCACGCTCACACCGTCGACCACGAGACGGGCGCCGTAGCTTTTCGTGAGCGAGAGGACGTCGATGAATTCCGGGCGAGGCTGCGCGATGCTCATCGCTGCAGACCGGTTGGGGCGGGCGCCGGAGTGTCTCCGAACAGCCGTATCTGCTGAAGGTCGAGATCCGCGACAGCTCGCTTCCCGGTCAAACGGTACCCGCCCGCAGAGCCCGCTACCACATGGCCGATCGCCGTCAGCAGCTGAGTCTTATCGTTGTACATCATGGTGTCCGATCGTAGCGTGTCTCCGCCGGCGGTCTTGGCCAGCACTCCTCCGGACAGGGCGATGTTGTGGCTTGTCTGATCGACGAGCGCGGCAGGAGCACGCACGGTCAAGCGCGCTGCGCCCTCCTTATAGAAGAAAAGCGTATTATCTTTGAACGTCCCTTGGTGGACGTCGGTCGCGTACACGACGCTTGCCGCCAGAAGCTGATAGTCCGGCTTGCCGTGCACGATGTTGCTGATGGTGACGGGACGGCCGCGCGCACCTCGCGCGCTGATCCGATAACCGAGCGCCCGAGGGGCGGCGCTTGCGTGCGGCGCCCCACGCGGCGACGACGGCGCCTGCTGCGGGTGGCCGTGCGTGCACGCCGTCGCGGCAGCAGACACGATCACCATGCAGAGACGCGCGATCGTCCTCATCCGCCGTCCTCTGCCGGCTTTTGCTCGTCCGCGATTGCGAAGATCAGGCCGAGCATCGGCCACGACAAGATGAGCAAGAACGTGGTCACGACATCGATGAGATTCTGCAAACCCGAGGCTGCAAACCCTGCCGTGACCGCCGCGAACAGCAAGGATTGTTCTCCCGTCCAGGTGGGCTTGGTTCTCGCGCGCCGGACAACCGCCCGCGCGGCCTCAAGCACGAGCCATACGAACGCCGACAGGCCGAGGATGCCGTTCTCGATGAGCAGCTGCAAGGGAACGCTGTGCGCGTGCACTTCGTCCACCAGGGTCTGCGGCAACTTCAGCGCGGGATAGGCCACGTGGAAGTTGAGCGGTCCTACACCGGTCAGGGCAAAGCGCTCGACGAGACGCAGCGCCGCGGCCCAAACGGCCAGGCGCGAGGCGTTCTCGCTCGGATCGTGCGCCACATCGCGAAACGCCAGCAGCATGAGCGCGAGTGAGACGGCAGCCAAGGCGGCATAACCGAGGATGGCTGTCCTCCCCAGGCGCCGCATGAAGAGGTACATCGCGCAGATCAAACTCACGATGGCTGCGCGCGAAACCGAAAGCAGCAGCCCGAGTATGCCGATCGTCGCGGCGACAAGACCCAGCGCGCGCAGCCAGCGAGGCGCGGCCGTCTGCGCAAGGCCCAGCGGTATGACGAAGAGCAGATACCCTGCGAATTCGTTAGGGTGCAAAAACGTCCCGGACGCGCGGCCGTGCTCGTAGGCGAACATGGCCGGCGGTTCACGCATAAGAGAAAGCGCAATCGCGAACAGCGCCGCGGCGCTCGCGGACGACAAGAAGCACGCTAGAAAGCAGCGCCGTGTTTTCGCATCTCCCAAAACCGCGACGGCGGCTGCAAAACAGATGACGCCTCCGGCCTGACATGCCAGGCTGAAGGAGCTGACTGCAAAGTTCACACCGACGGCCGCCGCCAGCAACTGGGTCGCAAACAGCGCGACGAGCGGCGCCGCGAGCGAGCGTGGAAAACGCGGAAATCGCTGAGCGATCAAAGCCGGCAAAGACACGCCGGCGCTGATCGCCATGATGGCGGTGATGCACCACCCGAGGAGCTTGCTCGCGTGCGGAGCCGCCGCGGGCAAAGTCCCTGCGAACACGATCAGCAACGGCAGAAGCGGCCCCAACAGCGCGACCGCGAACGGCATCACTGCGGTCGCTCTGAACAGCCGGACTGCTCTGTGGTCCGCTCGAGCCCTCACGTGCGCTGCGATACCTCGGACAAAACTGCAGCCGCGACCGCAGCGGCCCCACCGGGCTGCCCCATGCGGCTACGGCCTGTCTCCGCCATGTGCCGCATGAGCGCGGGATCCTCCACCACTCGCATTGCGCCCGCGGCGAACTCGCGTAGCGAAGAGGGGAGCACCAGCAGCGCGTCGCCGAGCAGGCGTTTTTGCCGCATCCGGTACCAGCGCATTCGCTCGGGCCGTTCGCCCGCTTCCGCGGCAGCCAAGACAGGCCGCCCTAGGCCCGCCGCTTGCTCGTTCGCCGTGCCTGCTTGTCCGAAGACGATATCGCTTCCGTGGATGATATCTGCGAAAGCGCCTCGCACCAAAGCGATGCTCAGGTTCTCTGCTGTATTGCGGGCGATGATCCCGCTGGTGGCCGCGTCCTTGCGCAGCGGCGGCAACGCGAAGCCGGCTGCTTCGACCGATTGGCGGATGTCTTCGGCGCGGACACTTGACGCTAGCGAGACGAACGCTTGTACGCGACGGCCGCTCGACGCCAACATCTCGGCCAACGCTCGGATTCGCTTCGCCATCTCCCCGGCATTGGCGGCCGCATCCGTGCGGCTGCCCGGCAGCACACCGATCTTCAATGCCGCCTCATCCAACATCAGATCGGCGTCGGTGCGCAACAGGCCGTCCATCATCACGTTGCCGGCGTAATGCGCACGCACTCCGGCCCTGCTCAGGGCATCTGCGGTCGGCGCGTCCCGTGCGAACGCCGCCGCGGCACGCCGTGCGATGCTCACTTCAACACGGCTGTGCGGGGCCACGAGCTCAGACTTCGCCGTGGCGACGAAAAAGGTCGGCCGGCGCGCGAAGAGACTCAGCGCTAAACAGTAGATGTCGCCGACCGCGATGATGACGTCGCGGTGTGTTTGCGAGCGCAGGTACGTCACTTGCGCGACCGTCAAAGGACCCAAACCCGCGAGCAGGTCCCGTGCCAGCTGCCGCCAGTTCCAATTCGCGACGAGTCCGCCTGATGGCATCGTCCGGCGCGGTCCCACGAGCGGCGGCCAGGTTTCAGCCTCAGACGCGCTCACCAACGGCAGATGTCCCACTCGGGCTGCCGAAGCGCCGGCGGCGATGGCGCGAGCGATGTACTGCGCGATTGCGGCTTCTCCGAAGCCGTTGCTGACGAGCAGGATGTCGGGAGCGCCGCGAGCATGGCTCATCGCTGCTGCAGCGGCAACAGCTCGTAAGACACAAGCGAAACATCCGCTGCGGCACGCAACGACAATCGCCCGACGTGGCGTGCATAGGCGCCGGCATGCACGATTGGCACACGACCCACGAACTCCGGGCGCTGCAGCGTGTCATGGCTGTGACCGCCAATGATCGCATGCAGCGAAGGCCAGCGCTGCGCGATTTGACGGTCAGCCGCAAGTCCCATGTGCGAGAGAAGAACGGTCAGGTCAGACGAGGAGCCGGTGCTCATCGCTTCATCTAAGGCGGCGTCCGCGCTCAAGAATCTCCAGCCAAAGATCTTCTCCCAGCCGCTGCCCGTGCGGTATTGGGGAGCCAAAAGGGCAAGGAACCTCACCCGCAGCGCACCCGCCTCGCTCGTGACTTCTCTTCTGAACGCGCGGCCGCGCGAACGCAAGTCGACGAGATTCGAGCAGACGAGCGGCGCGCGCAAGAGGTGCGCTCGCGCCAACATGCAGCGGTGGAGGTAGTGGAACTCACGGTTGCCCACGGCCAGGGCGCAGTACGGCGCGTCATTGAGCTCCTCGACGACAGGTTCGCGGCTTCTATAGACGGTGGAAGAGCCGGCCAGCGCATCTCCGCAGTCCACGAGCAAGGCGCCCGGTTCGACGAGACGCTCGAGCTGTGCCGCAAATCCCAGGCGGCCGTGTATGTCCGACGTATGGTAGATCACTGCGGTGCGCTCGTCCCTCATGCACGCGCAGGCGAGCGTTGCAAAACGGAGCTGACGAACGCCGCTATCTGCTGCAGCGCGTCGTTCGGACCCAACGCAGCACGCAGTTCGGCGTATCCGTCCAGCTGACGGCTGACGACGGTCTGATCCTCGACAAGCTGCAGCGACTCTTTGACCAGGTTGTCAGGGGTGAAATCGCTCTGCAAGAGCTCGGGGACGATCAGTCTTCCTAGAACGAGGTTCGGCAGCGTGATCGTGCGCATCAAGTGAGCCGGCACTTTGCGGCGGGCGATGCGGTACTGCATGCGGGAGATCGCGTAAAAGGCGACCTGGGGCACCGCGCACAGCGCCGTCTCAAGCACGGCCGTACCCGAGGCGGTCCAAGCGAGCTGCGCACGCTTCACAACATCCACGGCGGGCGTGCGCTCGATCTGTGCGTCTTGAGGCCCTGCAAACCGCGGCCACAGCGCGGCGATCTGCGCCGCTCGAGCGCCTGAAGATGCGACGATGATGAAGCGCGCGCGGGAGGCGGCGCGCATACGTTGCGCCGCACGCGCGAGCGTCGGCAGGAACCGAGCGACCTCTTCTTGCCGGCTGCCGGGCAGGATCGCGATCAACGGCGATGCGCTTTCAGACGTCGCAGCGGCGGCCTCCTCGGGCGTGCGGGCAGCGATGACTGAGACCAACGGATGGCCGAAATGCTCGATCGGCAAACCCAACCGCCGGTAGAAATCCCGCTGGTGGGTGAACGGGGTGAGCGCAAGAGCGTGTGCGGCGACCGCGCGCGCTTGGCGCTCGTTGTCGACCCAAGCCCCGGGCGGAAAATAGTACAGCACTGTGCCGTCGTAGCCGTGGCGACGCAGCCGCCGCAGCAGCGGCAAGTTGAAGCCGCCGGCGTCGACGGGGACGAGAAGCCGAGGCGGTTGTCTGCGCAAGCGGGTATCGAGCCAGCAGAGAATCCCATACAGCAGCGGGAGCTTGGGGATCACAGACAGCGGCCCGAGGCTGGCAAGCTCTGTGGAGTCATAGACGACCGCGGCGCCGGCGGTCCGCAGCGAATGTCCCCCGACCGCCGCCACGCGCGACTCGGGCTGCAGCGCGACAAGAGCTTTCGCCAGCAAAGACGCCTCGAGATCGCCCGACGCTTCGCCCGCGACGAAGAAGACATCCGCGGGCGCAAGGCTCAACGTTTCAGGATGCCGCGATCCGTCTCTTCTTGCAAGAACGCGATGAGCTCACGGCCTTCGTCGGTCACGAGCGTAGCGCGCAGGCGTTCGACCGCGACGGAAAGATTCGCGTTCGAGCGGTAGAGGATGCGATACGCTTCTTTCAGCTCCGCGACAGCATCCGCCGAGATGTCGTTGCGTTTCAGACCCACTGAGTTGAGGCCGTAGACCGTCATCGGGTTGCCTTCGACGAGCATGAACGGCGGGATGTCCTTGACGACCTTGCTCTTTCCCCCGACCATGGCGAGGCGGCCGATGCGGACGAACTGGTGCACGCCGACCATGCCGCCGATGTTGGCGTTGTCGCCGACGATGACGTGACCGGCGAGCTGTGAGAGATTTGACATGACGACCCGGTTGCCGATGCGGCAATTGTGGGCGATGTGCACGTATGCGAGCAGATGGTTGTCGTCGCCGATGACCGTGTCGGAGCCCTCGCCTGTGCCGCGATTGATGGTGACGAACTCGCGGATCACGTTGCGGTCGCCGATGCGCACGTAGGAGACTTCCCCGCGGTACTTCTTGTCCTGCGATGACGCGCCGATCACGGAGAAGGGGTGGATCTCACAGTCGCGTCCGATGATCGTGTGGCCGTTCACGACCACGTTGGAGAGCAGTTTGGTGCCGTCGCCGATCTTGGCGCGCTCGCCGATGAGAGAAAACGGTCCAACCTCGACACCGCGCCCCAACTGCGCGTCGGGGTGCACGATCGCCAACGGATGGATATTCAGAGACGCATGTGCCGAGACCGCCTCTCGCCGCGCAGCGCTTCGCATCACATGTGTAATATCGACGCGTCGAGCCGGAAGAGCCGCGTGTCGGAGACGATGGAAAACGCGAGCTCTCCCGAGCACGCGAGCTGGTCATCCACGCGCGCTTCGGCATGCAGCCGGCCGATGTTCATGCGCACCCACATGACGTTGACTTCCATCACGAGTTTGTCGCCCGGCACGACCGGGCGGCGGAACTTGACCTTGTCGACTCCCGCGAGATATGGCACGGTCGTGGTCTGGCTGTTGGGCTCCAAGATGGCCGTGCCGCCCAGCTGGGCCATGGCCTCGATGATCAAGACGCCCGGCATGACCGGGTTGTTCGGGAAGTGGCCCGTGAAGAAAGGCTCGTTGAAGGTGACGTTTTTGTAGCCCACGGCCCGTTTTTGCGGGTCGAGCTCCGTGATGCGATCGATGAGCAGCATCGGGTAGCGATGCGGCAAGATGTCCATGATCGAGCGGACATCGACGTAAGCCAAGGGCTTATCTCCGGCGTGCAGACGATACAGCGGCACGGGGCCGCTTCGGGGCTGTGTTCTCGTACGCTCTCTCGCTTCCCGGCTTGCCGAGGTTACGGGCGACGCGGCCGGCGTCGGACGGTCAACGCGCTCCGGCCGCGGCGCGCAGGGGCGCCCGCAGCTCGCGCGCCGCCGCCACGTGCAACGCGTGTCCGGATTTGAGCGCGATCACCTCGAAGCTCGGATGCATCCCGAGCAAGGCGAAATCGCCGATGAGGTCGAGCACCTTGTGACGCACGATCTCATCCGGGAAGCGCAGCGGCCCCATGTACTCGTGCCGGTCGATGACCACCGCATTGTCGAGAGAACCGCCCAAGGCCAAGCCCTGACGGTACAAGGCCTCCACTTCCGAGCGGAAGCCAAACGTCCGGTTGGGCGCGATCTCACGCAAGAAATACTCCGGTGTGAGCGGCGGCGTCTCGAGGAACTGATTCCCGACCGGCTCGGGAAACGCGACGAAAAAGTTGATCTTGAACGTCTGCGATGGGACGCAGACGAGCAGCTTGTCGCCGTCACGATGCCAGTAGGGGGCGTTGAGCTCGAGGATGCGACGCGGCACGTGCTGTTCGCGCAGGCCGGCGCGAGCGATCGCTTGAGCGAACGGCAGCGCACTGCCGTCCATGACGGGGACCTCCTCGCCGTCGATATGGATCACCGCATTGTCGACGTCCATGCCCATCAGCGCGGCCAGCAGGTGCTCCACCGTGTTCACTTCTGCGGTGGAAGAGCCGAGCGTCGTGCAACGCACGGTCGAACGCACCGCCTCCGGAGTCGCGGCGATGCGCGACCCGTCGGCCAGCACGAAAGAAAAGCCGGCGTTCGCCGGCGCGGGAGATATCGTGACTGTCGTGGTGCAGCCGGTATGAAGACCGACGCCCGAGAGAGCAATGTCGCGTGCTAGGGTGTGCTGATACTTCACTTTCACCACAAGCGGGCGTTCACTGAGGCTTGCGCAGTTCATCGAGCGCCTTCATCAGCGTGCGTACTTGCTCGAACAATTTAGGCAGTTTGCGCAACAGGACCTTCTGTTGTATATCCGCGCGGTGCGCTTGCGCGTAATGGCCTGACACGTGAGAATTCGCAGGCAAAGAACCGATGACTTTGGCGCCTGCGGCGATAACTGCTCCGTCCCCGATCTCGATGTGACCGACCACGCCCGCCTGACCAGCCGCGATCACGCCTTTTCCCAAACGGGTGCTGCCCGCGATGCCGACTTGTCCGCAGAGCGTGCAGTCTTCTCCGATGACGACGTTGTGCGCGATCTGCACCAGATTGTCGATCTTCGTGCCGGAGCCGATCCTCGTCGACCCGGTCACCGCGCGGTCGATTGTCGTGCAGGAGCCGATCTCGACGCGGTCTCCCACCACGACGTTGCCGATCTGCGGGATTTTGATTTGCTCGGAGCCGACGCGCACGAATCCGAAGCCGTCGCTGCCCACGACGCAGTTCGCCTGCAACACGCAGCGCTCGCCGATCTGGCAGTCGTCCAACACCACCGCGTGCGGATGGAGCAAGGACCCCGCTCCGATGTGCGCCTGGCTGCCGACGTACGCTCCCGGCAACAGCACAACACGCTCTCCGAGCGTGGCACCGGAGCGGACGGTGACTCCCGCTCCGACCCACACGTCCTTCTCACGCGCGACGCCCTCTTCGATCACGGCCGTCGGGTGGGTGAACTCACCTCGCGGCAAGGGCGGCGCGAACGATTCCAAAATCGACGCGAGCCCGGCGCGCACGTCGCCCACGACGATGAAGGTCTTGTCGCGCCGCTCTGCGTCGGATACGCACTGAGGCACGAGCACAGCGTTGGCTTTGCCAGCAAGCGCCTTTGAGAGCCACCGTTCGTCAACGGCAAACGTCAGGGAGTCGGGATCGGCGTCGTCGACCGAGGCGACGTGCAGCACCATCCCATCGGGGTCTCCGAGCACCGTGCCGCCGGCCAACGCAGCCAGGTCTCCCAGCCGCCGGCCGGTCGCGTTCACGCCGGCTTAGCGGCTTGGCGCAGGTGATACTGTGTCGATCTTGAGCGCCTTCTCGACGTCCACGGTGATGTCGTCGCCGCCGTAGGCGACGCCTTGACGAGTGACCACCATCTCGTAGTGGTCGTCGGCCGCGATCTTTTTGACGATGTCGCGTACGTCATTGCTGACCTCGTTCTGCCAGCGGGCAGACTGCTGCTGCCACTGCGCGAGCGCTTTGCGCTTCTCCGCCGGACTGATCTTGCTGTCGTTGATCGCCACGTAGTTGGCCTGGATCTGGCGATAGTAATTGATGAATTTCGGCCAGCGCTGCTCGATCATCGCGATATTGACGACCGCGACCTTGGAGTGGGTGCGCGCGCACCCGCTGCAGGTCAGCAGCAGCGCCCCCGCCGCAACCAGCGCAACGCGGAGACTGGGGACGGCCGCCTGAGCAGCGCGGGAAATGCTCGTGATCATAAGGCCCTCGATGTCGTTGCTTGCGGCTGCGGCCCGTTCGGGGAGGCCGGGTTCAAGGCTTTGGTGACTTGATCGGTGAGGTTGATCGCGACGCCGCCCCCGCGGATCGAGGCGAACACCGTGGCGATTCCGTCGCGCTTGGCGACCGCTGATATCTGCAGCCGAATCTGATCGACGATCTTCGTGTACAGGTCCCGGCGGTCGGCAGCCAGCTTCTCGATCTGAGCGGCGATGGCTTGGTTATCCTGGAACTGCATGCGCGCGATCGCGCTATATCTCGCGATCAGCGCTTTGCGCGTCTCCCGGTAGTCCGCATCGGCCGCCTTGGCGTCGGCCAGGAACTTCGACTGCATCTGGCTGTGGATGTTCTGCGCCCGAGCTTGGAACTTGGGATCCGTCGCCAGCTTCTTGTTGACGTCTTGCAGCTGCTGCTGGAACTTACCGCCCAGGGCTTGCATCTGCGGACCCATCGCCGCTTGCACTTCTCGCTGGCGGGCGGCCAGGCGCGCTTGAGTGGCCGTCTGCGTCGCTTTGCGCTCCGCGTCGAACTTGGCCGCCGCTTCCGCCTGCTGCGCTTTTTCAAACGCGTTCAGCGCTGCCGTATCGCGCGCTTTGAGCGCGTTGATCTGCGCATCTTCGCGCGCGGACATGTTCTGCAACTGAGCGTTGTAGTCAGCGCGCTCTTTGTCGGAGAGCGTCAGATTCTGCAGCTTCGTCTGCAGGTTCAAGCGCTGGCTTTGGTCGCGTCTGGCGAGATCGATCTGCAATCGCGTCTCCGCCGTCGACAGCTCCGAGGAGCGCTGGCGTATCTTGGCGCGCGCATTCTCTGCGACCAGTTGCTGGACGTGTTTGAGGTGATCGGCGTCTTGTTTGTAGAGCGAGTTGCGGTAGGTCTGCAACGTCTCGAACGCCTGCTTTTGCAGCTGCTTTGCCTGATCGCCGTACTGCTGCTGCAGGCCCCCGAGCACGCCGCCGGTATCGGACGTCGGGGCGCCCAGCACGGCTCCTTGCACTTGGCTCATGGCTTGCGCTTCTTGCCGTTCATAATAGGACCGTCGGGCCGCGAGGTCTTGCTCGAACTTCACTTGGGCAGCCTCTAGGTCGCGCTGCATTGCGTTGTAGGCGCTCGATTGGGCCGTAGTCATGCCGGTGGGCACCGACACGGATTCCTGTCGCAGCACGATGATTTGACCCTCCAGCGCTCGCAGCTGGGCGTTGAGAGGGTGCGCGCGCACGATCGTGTCCATATCGACGTAGGCGATCAGGCTGCCGGATGCCACTAAGCCGGGCGTCGCCGCCCCCAGCAGATTTCGGACGCCTTCGTTGTCCTGATGCCGGTTGCAGGCGCCAAGTCCTAGGACGGCCAGCACGAGCGCCAAGGCGCTCATGGCCCGCGCTGCGCGGGCCGCTCGCGGCGAAAGCTGCTTCACCACGGACCTTCTATTGCAGATCCTTCGATTTGAGCACATCGGCCGTGACGTCAGTGCCGCCGTACACCCGGTTCGTCGCGTCGATGACCAGCAGCAGTGATTTCTGCTTGGCGACATCCGAGATGGCTTTCGTCGTCGCGTCGACGATGGGCTGAAGAACCTTTTTCTGCTCATCGTTGAGCTGTTGGTTGAACTTGTTGACGACGGCGGTACGCGCGTCGCCCTGCTTGCCGGCGAGCTGGGCGTTGAGCTGTGACTGCAGATTCTGGCGGTACTGCAGATAGTCGTCGTTGGCTTTCTTGACCTTGGGCAGGGCGTCGAGCTGCGCCTGATCGACGAAGCCGACTTCCGACGGCGTCGGCGAGTTGATCGGGGGGATGACTGGACCCGGCTGGTTGAGCATGTTCATGACGTCTTTGGTGATGTCCAGGCCGCCGAAGATGATGATGGACTTGTCGACGACGACGCTGAGTCCCTTATTGGCGGCCACGGAGGCGATCGACGCCTGCGCGCGACCCAGCAGCGGCCCGAAGAGCTCGCGCTGGCGGCGCGCCGCCCGCCCGTTGAAGTCTTGATAGATGCGCTGCTGTTGCGCTTGGCTCTTGCCCTTGATGGCGGCCTGGAACTGCCCGGAGAGCGAACGCTGGAACTGCGCGAACTGCGTCTGCGCCGTGCGGAATGGTCCGAGTTGGCCAAGCAGCGCCTGATCGACGAAGCCGATGTCCGTGATATCGGTTGCGAGCGCTTGCGGGGCGAAGCATAGCAGCGCCGCGACGACCACGGCGGCCAGCACCGCGGCGCGTGGATTGCGGGAGCGCCCGATGCCCTCGGAAGGGCGGCGCCGAGAATCATTTCCCACCATGCGGTTGCGACTCCATTGAACCGGTTTGTGCAGAAAGGCGGTTAAAACGACTGACCGAGTCCGAACGAGGTGTGCGTGCCCTGCTGCCCGCTCGCGAAGTCGATGCGGATGACTTGCGGGAGGATCGGCGTTTGCACGCGGATGCCGAATCCGACGTCGGTCTTCAGCGAGAACTTCGCCTCGACGTAGTTCACGTTGAGCTGAGCGGGCGGGAACGGCGGCGCGTGGGGGCCCGCAGGAGGCGGGGGTGTCGGCGCGGCGGTCGGCCCAGCGACGGGCGTGATGTACGGCGCATCGCCGGAATCTGCGAACAGCGCAACGCCGAATTTCTTATCCGCCGTCACAGGGATGCGCAGCTCGACTTGGCCCAACACCTCTCGGTCGCCGTAGTACAAGAATCTGGTGCCTCGCAGCTGCTGCTCCGACAGGCTGAAGAGGTCATTATACGGCAAGCGCGTGCCGCCGCTTGAAAATCCATAGTTGAAGTGCATCGCGAGCGTCGAATGCTTGCGGATCGGCAAGAAGCGCGTGTAGTCGAAGTCGCCCTTGCCGAAGGTGAAGTCGGAGCCGAACGCCTTGGCCGAGATCTCTTCTGAAAAAGCGGATGTTCCGCCGAAGCGCGGGTTCTGCACGTCGTCGCGGTTGTCGCGGCTGAGACCGAACGTCACGCTGCGCAGCTTAGAGATGCCCGGCGCCGCGGCGCCTCCGATGGTCGTCCCCCCGACCTGGGCGGGTGAGAGCAGCGCGCCTTGCAGGTTGAGGAATTGCTGCGGGAAGCCGTTGGAGGTGACGGACTGGAAAAGCCGCGTCGCCGAGAGTCCGATGGAAAAGCGCGTGAACTCCGCGACCGGATGTCCGAAGCCCAGCTGCACGCCCGCTTGGCGCGACGAGAAGTTCGCGAACTGACTGGCGCAGGGGTTGCCGTTGGCTTGGCAGGGACCGGCGACGGCTCCCGGCGCCGGCGTCGCAAACGTGCCGGAGACGGCGTTGCCGAACGAGGGGGACAACCCGAAGAACGGGTTGTTGCCCGCCTGTTTATAGACCGGCCGCGGTTGGTCGCTGACCAAGTTGTTGAAGGCGCTGAACGACACTGAGTCCGGCTTGAACTTGTGGATGTACGGCACGCTGACGCTGAAATTCACATCGCTGAAGTGCTGACCACGCTGCAGGCTGATGGAAGCGCTGTTGCCCGTGCCCGCCAGATTGTTCTGCGAGAACGAAACGCCGCCGCCGAAGCCTTGGCCGTACTGCCCTCCGCCGCCGTAGCTGATATTGACGCCGGCGTTGCCCGTGCGCTGTTCCACCACGGTCCACACGAGCGTCACGTAGCCGCACTTCGACCCGAACTGCTTGATCGAGACATCGACCGTCTTGAAGAACTGGGTGTTGTTGATGTTCTCGTAATCGCGACGCAGGCGCGCGTCCGACACGAGGTCGCCCGGCTTGAGGCGCAGCAAGCGGCGGATGACATAGTCCTTCGTCACGCCATTGCCCGCGATCTCGATGGCTCCCACGCGCGCTTCGCAGACGGTGATATTGACCAGGCCCGGGTTGTTCGTGTCGGGATTGCCGTCGACGACGGCCGAGAGACCGGCGTCCTTGTATAACTTGGAGACCTCGTTGAGGTCCTCGTTGAAGACCTGTCCGGAAAACGTCGTGCCTGGTTTTGTCTTCAGGGAGCCCAGGATCACCGGGGTCGGGATAATGGTATTTCCGTGCACGTCGACTTTGGTCACGGTGACGCCTTCCTTCACGGCGATACTCACCGTTCCGTTGGAGTCGATCTTGATATCCTGGACGTGGCGCGTGCCGATGTAGCCCAACTTGTCGTAGTACGAGTTGATCTTCTGCACGTCATCGCGCAGCGTGTTCGTGTTCAGCACGGAGCCGACAGTCGTGTCCATCAAGGCGCCCAGAATATCGGTGGTCACCTGCTTGTTGCCCGAGAAGTTGATCTTGCTGACCTGGGGATTCTCGATGACGATGAACGAGACGGCGACCCCGCCGGGAGTCTGATGCACGTCGGTCTTCACGTCCGTGAAGTAGCCTAGTCCTAAGATCGCCTGCTGATCGGCGGAAAGCTTTTTCTGATCCAGCGGCGTGCCGGGCTGCTCGCGGATGACGGTCGCGATCTTGTCGGTGGGGACGTGCACGTTGCCGCGCACGTTGATCGCGGTGACGATGGGCTGATTCGCCGCAGGCGTAGGTGAAACGCCGGCGACCAGGACAAGCACACCGACGATCACTGCCGCAGCGACGAACCGTGGCACGTTAGGCAACGCTGAATCTGCTCCTCATCAATGAGCCGGCGTCGGCGGGCCGGACGCCCACGAGACCGCGGGGGTGTGCTTTGTTGACAGCATGGCCTGAAAAACCAGAGGTATGTGTGCGTGCGCCCTCGCCCGCCCGGAGAAGTTTCGAGGCCGAATCGCTTCTTCCGGAAACGGGACAAACAGTTCCGACGGATTCAACCTGATTCCTTCCACCGCACGCCGCGCGACACTCTCGCCGCACCATCACGCCTAAGTCCCAACGTCAAGCCCACGTCAATGAAAAGCGTAACGCAGGCTGACGATGCCCGTTTGCGTGCCGATCGTCGGCTGCGATTCCAAAAGTTCAAGCGCCAGATAATCGCGCAGCCTATAGGAGACGCCGTATGTCTGCGTCGCCGGAACGTTCAACGATGAACGGTAGAGCGCCGAGATCTGCGGCGTGAACTTCGTGCGGACTTCCAGCGCGAGGTTGCCCTGCTGGTCGAAGACCAGCGAGATCTGCTCGATGTTGAGCGACTGCGCCAGGGCCGACTCGAACGGGAAGAGCAAGCTGCGCGTCAACTCTGCATTGAAGTAGCTCTGGGCCGTGGAGACGAGCGTCGCCTGCGCCTGGTCGGGCGAGGACGTGAGGGCTGTGACTTGCGGCGCGTGCAACAGTGCGGCAACGATCTCGTCGCGGCTCATGGGCGGGCTCGATGAAAGATCGGTTGACAGGTTGTCAACGCGGCCGCTCAGCGTCAGGGTGATCTCAGCACCGCCGACGTTGGTCACGGCGCTTGCGTCCAGGGTCGGTAAGAGACCCTGCACCGGGTCGAACGTCACCGTTCCGCGCAGCAGCCGGAAGGTCGTGTCGAAGTATCCCACCTGGCCGCGAATGGCGCTGAACTCGCCGGCCAGGGTGGGAGCGCGCACGTTGCCGCCGATCGTGACGCCGCCCGCCGCAGTCAGATCGATGGCCGAGCCGCCGCGCACGCGAACGTCCTTGCCGGCTTTCACCGCTAGGTTGAGGTCGACCGGCGGCAGAGAGAACCCCGTGGCCGCCGCTTTGCTTGACGTGGCATTCGTCACGGTATGCGTTGCATCGCCGTAGATCGCGCCGCCGTAGACGATCGTATGACCGGGCTGCAACGGCGGCACTCCCGGCACGGCTGCCGCGCTCGCGGTCTGCTGCGATGCGCCTCCACCAGCGCCTCCTTGCGCGATCGCAAGTATGGCGGAGAACGGCACCGACGTGTTGTTCAGCGTCACCCCTCCGGAGAGAAACGGCGTAACGCCGGATTGCGTCAAGCTGAGATCGCCGTCCACATCTCCACCAATCCAACCTGGGACATTGAGATTGGCATTGTGAAAAGCGACTCGCGAGTAATATTGAAGGCCGGCGTTCGAGCGCAAGCCGACGGCGGGAACGATATGCGCTTGGCCTTGCATGTCGAGCGAACCGGACCCGAGACTGCCATGCAACTTCCGAAGCGCGATCGTGTCGCTCTGCAGCGTGAGGTCTGCGGAGACGTTCGTGAACGGCGTCGTTTCGAAGGTCGATCGCACCGAGCCGTCGCGGATGCCCGCAGTACCCGCGACCGAGGGGTGGCCCGCGCTCCCGGTGATGGTGACCTTGCTGTTGAGCGTGCCGCCCAGCGTCGCGAAGCGATCGCTCACTGGGTTGAACGCCGCGAGGTTCACGCTGTCCGCCTCCATCGCGATGTTCACCGGCCGTGCCGGGGGGCCCAGAGCGAACGGGCGCAGCTGCAACGGCATGGCGCCGCGCAACCGCAACTGACCGCCTCGCCCGGCGAAGGTCACCGACGTGTCGCCGATGCTCAGTTCGCCAGGCGCATAGGAAACGTTCGCGACGCTGTCTTGCAACCCGACGCCGTACACGCTCCCGGCTCCGCTGTGAACGCTGGCGGCCAGTTTCGGGCGGTCGAGCGTGCCCGCGACGGAAACGGTCGCATCAGCGCTGCCCGTCAGCGTGCCCGGCACGGCGAGCGCTCGTGCGACGGATGCGAGGTCGGCCGCGTGAAAGCTGGCCGCGCCGTTGATGCTGCGGTGCGCAAACCGATAGCGTCCCTGCGCCGAAGCGGTCAAGAACGGCAACGCGAGGTCGGCGCGCTGCAGGGCCACTCCAAATGCATCGCTTTGCAGCGCTCCGGAAAAGCTCTGGATGGCGAGCTTGCGCACGTGGCCGTCGTGCAGGGTGAAGTTCATGCGGGCGACGGGTCGGCGCAATGAGCCCGTAAGCGTGCCCGCAGCTTCCAGCTTGCCGCCTACGCCCAGCTCTTCTTGATTGATGAACGGCAAGATGCGATCCACGTCGAGGCTTTGCAGCCGCGCCTTGAGATTGTATTGAGCGGTCGCAAGCTGCGGCACGGGGCCCGAATGCGGCGCAAAGCCGACGGTGCCGGCGACGGACGCAGCGCCGCCTGGGCCGTCCTGGCGCAGGCTAGCGATGAGTTTACCGCCCAAACTCGAGAAATCGCTCTCGACATGGCCGAGAGCATAGCCGCGCAGCGCAGCATCGTCGAAGCGCACGTGGCCGTTGCCGTTCA
Organism: Candidatus Eremiobacter antarcticus; assembly: GCA_003244105.1. Taxonomy (GTDB): domain Bacteria; phylum Vulcanimicrobiota; class Vulcanimicrobiia; order Eremiobacterales; family Eremiobacteraceae; genus Eremiobacter; species Eremiobacter antarcticus. Next base: position 158,735 of record QHBK01000003.1, read on the forward strand.
ACTCCCCGCCGCCTGAGGTCAGCGCGATCCGCAGCGGCCCGACCCCGGCGAAGACATCGGCGCCGCCGAAGAAATCGTTGAAGTCCGCCATATCAACGCGGTCGCTTTGGACTCGGGCGGAAACGGAGTTGCCCGTGGTCGCGCCGCTCAGATGAAACTGCGACGTGCCGAATCTCAGCGTGCCGTTTTGCAGGCTGGCGGATCCCGGCGCTGCTCCTATGTCACCGTGCAGCTCGTCGAAGGCGACCCCGCGTATGGTGCCGAGGTCGGTGTCGACGTATCCCTTGACGCGGGGACGACCGATCGTGCCGGTCAGATGCAGATCTGCATCCGCTGCGCCGCTGATCCTGTCCGTGACGGGCGTCCAGCGGTTCAGGCCTGCAAGATCGGCTTCGCGCAGGTTGGCGGCGAGGTGCAAGACCGCGTTGCCGGAGCCCGCTGGGGAGCCGGTCTGCAAGCCGCTGACGTCTCCGCTGATGGTCGCGCGATTTCCGTCAACCGTCACACGGCTGGAGTCCGTGCGCACCACTCCTGCCCCGTACGACGCGTCGAGATCTCCGCTCAGCGGCACTGCGCCGTAGAACCCGTCGAACACCGCACCGCCCGCAATCGAAGGCGACTGAGCGCCACCGCTGACCGAGGCGATCGCGGTGGCGGTGCCGCGCTGCAGCGGCACGCCGAAAGAGCGAAGTTTCGAGAGGTCGACCGAGTTGAGCAGCGCTTCGAACGTGCCGTTGCCCGAGCCCGACCCCGACATCGCCGCGATGTTGCCGACGGCCGATACTATCCCGCCTGCGGCCCCAACATTGGCCAGCACCTGCGTCGCAGAGCCGCCCCCGCCGCTTGCGGTCGCCGCGCCCGAGCGCAGGGCGATGCCTGCGATCTGCGCATCCGAAGACGCCAGGGTGGTCGAGATCACCCAGCGGCCATCTGCGACGGTCGCGAAAAATTTGCCGCGCCCGCTTCCGCTCATGCGTGGAGCGCCACCTTGGGCCGAAGACGAAAGGGCTGTCAGGTCGGCGGTTGCATCGCCGCGCAACGCCGCAGCTCGCAATGCGAGCCCCGAGTCGACGGCCGCCGTGCCGGTGGCGTGCGCGCTGAGGTCGCGGCCGGCAACCATCACATCGGAGATGCCGATGCGTCCGTTTTGACCGCCGGCGCGAACGGCGACGCTTCCCAGATCGATGCCGGAAAGAACGATGTTGTTCGCGGAAGCATTCACCGCGACGGCCGGCAAGTTCTCGCCGGTGCTGATGAACGCGACGCCATCGAATACTCCGTCCAAAGCGGGCAATGCTACGGCTACCGCGGCAATGTCCGGCATCGCGATTCTGCCAGCGAGCATGTGTACGCGCGCATGGTCTGCGAACATCTCGGCTGAGACCGAGGCGCGTCCTCGGCTGTTCTTGGCGACGCTCGCGATGCCGCTGAGCTCCCCTTCATCCGAGCGGTAGATGAACGGACCGACCGATGACAGCCCGGGTCCCGCTGAGATCCGCGTCCGCAGGCGCGCTCCGTTGCCTCCCATCATCTGAGCGTATCCGCGCACGGCGATCCGGGCTACCGGCCCCGCCAGGCTCACGAGCGCTTGCGTGCGTCCGCCGGAATTGAGGTTGCCCAAGACGGGCAGTTCAGCGGTGAGAAGCGAGGCTTGCACGAGCGCTTGCGCTTGGGGCGATGCTCCGCCGATCGCGAGGTCGCCGTGCAACCACACCGGGCCGGCCGTCGCCCGGTCGAAAGCCGACACCGTCAAGTGACTGCCCTGATAATAAAGAGCGCTGCTCAGCCCATGCAGGGCGACGCCCGCGTACGAAGCCGCGTCACTCACGACAGCGCCTGTGAGATGCGGGTCATCAAGAGGGCCGTCGAGCCGCAATGTCGCTGAAAATGCGCCCGCCACAGGCTGACTGCGCGAAAACGCCAGCAGCAAGCGCGCAGTCCGGAGATCGCCGCGCTGCCGAATCCACAGCGCGCTGCGTACGGCTGGGTAGAGCTCGAGCGCTCCTTTGACGGCGAGCGGAGTGCCGGCGGCCGTTGCGGTCATCCCGCCGGTCGACAGCAGGCCGTCTTGGAAATGCATCGGCCCGACGAGGTTGCGAACCGGCAAGATGAGCGGGACGATGCGCAATCGAGCCGCGCTGACGGTCGCATCGCCACTCACATGCCACGCGGCCTGCGAGCCTGAGGGGTAGTCGAGCGCGTACGCATTAAGACGCACGTCCGCCCGCCCGGCGTCTAGCGCGAATGCCTTGGAAGGCAGCAGCGCACCGATCACTGGCGCGATCGCAACGCCGCGCGCCTGCAGGTGCGCTCGCGCGAAGGACACCTCATCATCTTCGAACAGGTTTCCGTAGACGATCGTGCTGCCGCGCGACGTGATCAGCCTCGCGCCCAGGTGACCGGTGCTGACAGCGCCCTCGTTGAAATCCATGACAGCGTTGAGCTTTGCCAGCGTGAAGCGGCTCGCGAATTTGACGAGCGCTTGCGGATCGATCACCTGCACTTCGCCGTTGTGGATCTCGAAGCGCACCCGGTAGGGCGCCGCCACCGCCGTGGGTGCCGGTCCACCGGCAGGGGCCGCGGGTCCGCGCAAAGCGGACAAATTCCAGCTGCCGTCCTTGCGCCGGATCAGCCGTAAGACCGGATCCTGCAGGGCGATCGCTTTGAGCCCGAAGCGCCGGTCGCCGCGCCCGATGATGCCGGCCGCATCGAAGCCCACGACCAGCTTCTTGGCGCGCAAGAGTTCCTCGCCGGCGTCGTCTTTGACGTGCAGATCGGCGACCGTCAAAACGCTGCGATGGACCGTCAGCTGGCCGTGCGTGACATGCAGGCCGCGTTGGGCTACCACGAAGCCGAAGACCGAAGAGACAAGCGCGGAGCGAGGCCAGCTCAACGTCAGCGCGAGCGCGATGATGAGCAGCAACGCAATGACGGCGATGCCTGCCACGACCGCGAACTTCCGAAACGCGCGCATTCTGTCAGCTCTTCCCGTTGTTGTGCGGCAAACCCGGGCGGGTGGCCTTATCCCGCGTGCTTCTGGAACGAATCGGCGGACGAAACGTTTCGCAACGGCGCCGCAAGCCGCAGCCGGGGGTTACGAGCGTTGCATCAGACGTCGAGGTTTTGCACGTCGCGTGCGTTGTCCGCGATGAATTGCTTGCGCGGCTCGACCTTTTCGCCCATGAGGATCGTGAACATCTCATCGGCTGCGACGGCATCGTCCAAGAGGATCCTGCGCACCATGCGCCGCTCCGGATCCATCGTGGTCTCCCAGAGCTGCTCCGGATCCATCTCGCCGAGGCCCTTATATTGCTGAATCGTGCAGCCGTCACCGGCCTGCGCGATCACCGCATCGCGCTCTTCCTCGCGATAGCAGTACCACTGCTTCTTGCCTTTCTTGACCTGGTAGAGCGGCGGCTGCGCGATGAAGAGATGTTCCGCCTCGATCAGCTTGGGCATATACCGGAAAAAGAATGTGAGCAGCAGCGTGCGGATATGCGCGCCGTCGACGTCCGCGTCCGTCATGATATAGATGCGGTGGTAGCGCAGCTTTGAGATGTCGAAATCGGCTTGGAAGCCCGCCCCCAAGGCGGTGATCAGCGTGCGGATTTCTTCGTGCGCCACGATCTTGTCGAGGCGCGCCTTCTCGACGTTGAGGANNCCGCGCAGCGGCAGGATGGCTTGGAAATGCCGGTCGCGGCCGAGCTTCGCGCTGCCGCCTGCCGATTCGCCCTCGACCAAGAACACCTCGCTGCGAGCCGGATCTCGCTCGGAGCAGTCGGCCAGTTTACCGGGCAGCGACCCGCTGTCGAGGGCGTTCTTGCGGCGCGCCAGATCACGCGCCTTGCGCGCGGCTTCGCGCGCTCGCGCGGCGTTCGCGCACTTCTCGACGATGCGCCGCGCCGGCCCAGGGTTCTCTTCCAGATAATACGTGAGCGCTTCGGCCACTACGTCGTCGACCGCGCCGCGCGCCTCGGCGCTTCCCAGCTTCGCCTTGGTCTGACCCTCGAATTCAGGGTTGGGGATCTTGACGGAGATGACGGCCGTCAGCCCTTCGCGCACGTCGTCGCCCGAGAGATTGGCCTCTGACTCCTTGAGCATGCCGTTTTTCTTCGCGTAGCTGTTGAGCACGCGTGTGATCGCGGACCGGAAGCCCGCCAAGTGCGTGCCGCCATCAACGGTGTGGATGTTGTTGGCGTACGCGAGCACGTTTTCGATGTAGCCCTCGTTGTATTGGAAGGCCACCTCGACTTGAATGTTGGTACGGTCGCCGACCACGTAGCGGACGTCATGCAGCGGCCCCTTGTTCTTGTTGAGCTCCTCGACGAAGCTCTTGATGCCGCCCTCGTATGCGAATGATTGCTTCTTTTCCGTCCGTTCATCGGAAAGGTTGATGCGCAAGCCGCGGTTGAGAAAGGCGAGCTCCCGCAGGCGCTGCTGCAGGATGTCGAACGAGAACTCCAGCGTGGAAAAGACGGTCGGATCGGCTTTGAAGTGCTGCAGCGTGCCGGTGCCTTCGCCCGCGCCGATCGTCTTCAGCTTGGACGTCGCAATGCCGCGCGAGAATCTCTGCTCGTACAGTTTCCCGTCGCGCTTCACGCGCGTGATCATCCACTCGGACAGCGCGTTGGTCACCGAAATGCCGACGCCGTGCAAGCCGCCCGAGACCTTGTAGCCGAGCTGGTCGAACTTGCCGCCGGCGTGCAGGACGGTCATCACCACTTCGATCGCGGGTTTGCCCTCGGACTCGATGATGTCGACGGGAATGCCCCGCCCATCATCCTCGACGGAAAGGGATCCGTCGGCTCTGATGATGACGTCCACGTTGCGGCAGTAGCCTGCGAGCGCCTCATCGACCGCGTTGTCGACAGCCTCAAACGCGATCTGGTGCAGTCCCCGGGTGCTGGTGTCGCCGACATACATGCCTGGCCGCTTGCGAACGCCTTCCAAGCCTTTGAGAACGCGGATTTGGCTGGCGCCATAGTCGTCGCTTCGCGCCGGCTTTCCGTCGGGGTGGGCGGGTCTAGTCTCGGCGGCGTCGCTGGCTGGTTTTTTCGGCATCTCTCATCATGGAATCGTGCGCATGGCAAAGCCGGCGGCACAATAAGGCGCTATTGTCTATGTTTCTCGCGTTGCAGACGGCGCGCCTCCCCGGCATCGCTTTGCGAGTCGCGCAACAGCGCATGCGACCATTCACGACCGAGCACGTTCTCGACCACCGCAGGTCCCGCAGCGCCCTGCGGCAGACGCGCGACCAGCATGACATAACCCCATGCCATGACCCTATCTGCCGGTGTGATCGCGTTTCGCCGCAGCCGCCGTTTGGCTGAGTCGAGCTCTGTCTCCCAGCGCGACCGCAAGCGGCGCCGTACTCGCTCGACCGTCTGCTCCGAAGCCTCCTGAACGGAGCGAGCCAGCTCATGAGCCGACAGCCAAGGCGCCTGCATCAGCGTGCGTTCGATCAGCGATTCTTGTGCGCTGCGGCCGGCCTCGGCGCAGGGCCCGCACAGGGCCGCGGAGGTCATATCGGCTTCGAACCGTTTTCCGCAGCGGCCGCAGGTGCGCCATCCCTCTTCGTCTCTGTAGGTGTCGAGCTGCGATTGCAAGGCGGACAACCGGCTGACGAGAGCGCTCAGATCCTCTTGCGGCACAGCGGCCGCCGGCGCGCGCTCGGAGTGCGAAGCGGGCGCGGGCATTGGCGGGCTTGGAGCGCGCGACCGCAAGCGGACGCCTTCCAGCAGCGCCGTGCTGCGGCCGCTCGCCACCGTGAAACGCATGCGTTTCAGGGGCGCATTCGGACACGCCGCGTGCAGTGCTTGCAGCATGCGCGGAGCGAGCAGCGTCAACTGGTCGCTCCAGGCGCTGCTCGCCGTCAGAACGGTCAGCACACCGGCGCGTAGCTTCAATGGGCGGCTCCGCGCGGCGACGTTCGCGCCCACGGAGGTCTCCCACGCCGCCGAAACTGATGCGAACGCAGTGTCGTTAGTGCGATCGCGATCATCCGAAATGCGCGAGCCCGCCTGAGTGCGGCCTGGATGGAAGCGCTTGAGCAATTCCTTGAGCGAACGCGGTCCCTTCACGCGCTCAGGGCGGCTCCCAAAGGTGCGTCGGCGATGCGGCCTTCGGCGATCTGATAAACTCGTGCCGTTTGAGAAGGCAGCTCAGGCCTGTCGACGGAGGTGATGAACGCCTGCTCGAGATGACCGAGATTACCCAAAAACGCGCGCCGGCGGTCCGCGTCAAGTTCCGAAAGAACGTCGTCCAACAGCAGCAACGGCGGCTCTCCAGTGGCTTGCGCCAAGAGGGCGTACTCCGCAGCTTTGAGCGCCAGCACCGCAGTGCGTTGCTGGCCTTGTGAACCGAAGCGCGCGAGCACTGCGCCCGCCACCGCAAAGGACAGCTCGTCGCGGTGGGGCCCCATAAGCGAGGTCTTCCTCATGACCTCGAGGGCCGACGACGCGCTCAAAGCCGCCTGAAGCGACTTCAGGATGGCGGCCGGCGTCTCATCCGATATGTCTGGCGACGGCTGGTAGGCGATGCTCAGTTCTTCCGCTGCGCCGACCCAGCGCGCGTGCACGGTCGCTGCCTCCTGCGAGAGGCGGCGCACATACGCGGCGCGAGCGGCGATAATATGCGCACCGGCATCCGCCAGCTGTTCGTTGTACGTCTGCAGCAACGCGCCATTGACGGGACCCGGCGTTTTCAGGGCGGCGTTCTTCTGCATGAGCACGTGCAGATAGGTAGCGTGCTGATGATAGTACTGCCGGTTTGCTTGCGACAAGGCAATGTTCAGAAAACGCCGCCGCAACGCCGGCGGCCCTGCGATGAGCTGGAGGTCGAAGGGCATGAACGTGACGGCCGCGATGCCTCCCAAGAACTGCGCGTACGACACCGAGCGTCCGTTGCGCAGGAACTTCTTGCGCGCACCCTCACCCGCGCGGGTGATGATGCACGCCGCCTGCACTTCGCCCGTGCGCGTCTGCACCGAGGCGGCGATGCGCGCGACCGGCGCCCCGGTTTTGATCAGATCGACTTCGCGCGCAGCCCGGAACGATTTGCCGGTCGAGAGCAACGACAGGCCTTCCAGAAGATTCGATTTGCCCTGAGCGTTTTGGCCCACCAAAACGCACACGCCGCTTGCGGGTTCGAATCGCAAAGCGGCGTAGTTGCGGAAGTTCGAAACTTCCAAGGCGGTGACGCGCACCGCGGATCACTGCCGCAGCGGCATCAATATGTAGAGCTGACGGTCGGATGCGCCGTTGCCGGCCGGATGGATCGCTGCAGGATTCAGAGCGCCCACGAATTCGAGCGCGACGGTCTCCGACTCGATGTGGTTGAGGATCTCGACGAGGAACTTGGCGTTGAAGGCAATGGTGAGCGGGTCGCCGCTGCGCTCGACGTCCAGCTCCTCGTACGCGTTGCCGGCGGTGTCCGAACTTGCCGTGATGACCAAGCTCGAACCGTCCATGGCGAGTTTCACCATGCTGGCGCGGTCGCCCGCGACCACGCCGGCGCGGCGCAGGCTGGCCAACAGCTGCGCCGTGCTCGCGATGACTTTCTTGTCGAACTCTTTGGGGATGACTTGCTGGTAGTTCGGGTATTGACCGTCGACCAGCCGGGCGCTGATCCTCACGTCGCCCGCCTGGAAGACGAGCTGATTTGCTTGGCCGCCGATGACCGTGGCTTCCATGACGCCGTCCGACGGCACCCGTACTACTTCGCCCAAACCACGAGCAGGCACGATCAGCTTGCTTGGGCTCGTCACCGGCTCCGCCAATGCGACGTGCCGGCGGGCCAAGCGGTAGCCGTCTGTCGCGACCATCGTGAGATCGCTGCCGTCGAGTTCCAACAGCGTCCCCATGAGAACGGCGCCGCGCGCTTCCTCGCCGCTGGCGGCAAACGTCACCGCAGACGAAGCGTCGCGGAACTCTTTGGCGTCGACCCGGAAATGGACGCCCTTTTGCCCTTCGGGCAAGGGCGGATATTCGTCCGCCGGCAGCGTGTAGAACTCGTAGTTCGAGCGCTCGCATTTCAAGGTCGCGCGCGTGCTGGTTCCCTGCATCTGCAGCTTCGCAGCCACCGGAAGATTCGCCAGATACTGCGTGAACAAGCGCGCCGGCACTGTGCACGAGCCCTCTTCCTGGATCTCCGCGCCTACCGCATTCTCCAGCGTCAGCTCGAGGTCGGTGGCCCGGACGCTCACGCGGTCCCCCTGAGCAGACACCAAGACGTTATTCAAGATGGGCACCGTGGTGTGGGCGTTGACGACCTTACTGGCGGCCGTGACCGCTCCAGCGATGGCCTTGGCATCGCATTGAAATTTCATTCTCGCCCCTTCGGATCGCGCGCTGTGCACAACGCCGTTTTCTGCTTATACCTATCTATAGATAAGGAAAAGATCGTCGTCTTCGTCATAGGCGGGTGCATACCGTGGAATGTCCGGGAAATCCCCTAGCAGCGCGGCGTTGAGCTGCGCAGTCGGCTGTGGAGGCGCAGCCTTGCCTGTCCACGTCAACCACCGGCCGCCCCCAAAACCGATCGACCGCCGCCGTTCATGCACCTCATCCGCATGCCATTCGCATGTTCGTCCACGGGCCGTTCATCAGTCTTGCGATATGGTCGACAACACCGAGCGCACCTTGCTGCGAAACTCTGGGTCGCGCTCCATTTGCTGCTTGACCTTATCACGCGCGTACATCACTGTGGTGTGGTCTTTCTTGCCGAATTCGCGAGCGATTTGCGGCAGCGACGCGTTGGTCAGATCGCAAGCCAGGTACATCGCGATCTGGCGTGGCACGGTGAGCCGCTGGTCGCGCCGCTGGCCCTCCAGCTCCTTCTGCGTGATGCCGTGGAAGCGCGCCACCTTCTCCTTGATGAGCAAGATGGTCACCTTGCGCAGCGGCATCTCGTTGATCTCGTTGCGTAAGACGTCGGCGGCGAGCTCGACCGTAACGGGTTGCTTGTAGAGCGACGCGTAGGCGGTGAGCTTGATGAGGGCCCCCTCGAGCTGGCGTATGTTGGACGGGATGATCTTGGCGATGTAGGATGTGACCTCGTGAGGAACGTCGATGCCGTCGCTCTCCGCCTTTTTCCTGAGGATGGCTTCACGCGTCTCGAGATCGGGTGACTGGATGTCCGTGAGCAGTCCCCATTCGAAGCGCGAGCGCAGACGGTTCTCCAGCGTTTGGATGTCTTTGGGGGGCCGGTCGCTTGAGATGACGAGCTGTTTGGATGCCTCGTGCAGCGTGTTGAAGGTGTGGAAAAACTCTTCTTGGGTCTGCTCTTTGCCCTCCAAGAATTGGATGTCGTCGATCAGCAACACGTCGACCGTCCGATAGCGATTGCGGAACTCTACCGTCTGATTGTTTTTGATCGCCGTGATGAACTCGTTTGTGAAGGTCTCCGATGAGACGTACACGATGCGCGAGTGCTGATCGCTGCGCAAGACGCGGTGGCCGATGGCATGCATGAGGTGGGTCTTGCCCAATCCCACCGCGCCGTAGATGAAGAGCGGATTGTAAGCGCGCGCGGGCGACTCCGCCACTGCCTGGGCGGCCGCATGCGCGAACCGGTTGGTGGCTCCCACGACGAACTGCTCGAACGTGTAGCGTTCGTTCAGGCCGGTATGGCGGAAGTCGTCGGACGCGCCGGCCGTGGGCGATTGCAGCGTTTTGGCATCCGCCGGCAGAGGATCTCGGCGCGGTTCCGGGCGCAAGTCGGGAAGCGCGGGCGTCTCATCGACCACGAAGCGAACGGCGATGGGCGAACCGATCATCTGCGCCAGGGTCGCGACGATCGGGCCCTTGAGCCGGTTCTCGGCCCAGTCTTTGGCGAAGGCGTTTTGTACCGTCAGCGTCACCTCGTCGGTGGCCAGCCGCTCCAAGCGCATAGGCTTGATCCACATCTCGAAGATGGGCTTGGAGAAGCGCGTTTCGAGCTCGCCCAAGCAGCTCTCCCAGAGATATTCCGCGTTCGTGCTGACAGCCGTTGCAGTTTCCATTCAACGTCCTTCATCTGCAAAGTATGTGGGATCCGTCGTCAAAGGCGGCTCCGATAGGGCGACGCGCGTTAGCGTCCAAAAATCTTATTCCTTCAGCTTTTTTTGGCTTTCTTATGCACATATGCACAGATTCTCTGTCGACTCTGTGGATGGTTTTCAAGCATGATCGCAGGAGTGCCGACGGGCGCTGATTTTTTGTCGGGTTGCGCCATCCGAGTCGCTCATCTCCTTGGCTGACGGAAGGTCATGTGAAAAATGTAACTTGCGGGCAACGGAGGGCGAACTTCGATGATACGGGCGCGCTCAGGGCCGACCGCGCTATGCACAAGCTTATCCACAGGTGTGAATAAACGCTTTCGCCGCATGTGCCGAAGGGGTCAAAGCCATGCGGCACAAGGGTTTGGACGCGAACAGTTACACGTGAGAGGGCGCGCGCCATGCACCGCCTGTCCACCGTCGTAAGGCCCTCGGGTAGACGGGGCCAGAGCAAGGCGCTTGACGGCAAGGCGGCCAAGCGCACAGTGCTTCGCGGTGGGTCGGTCTGAACCCGATCGCGGAAAAAAAGGCTGCAACCCCGATGAAATCGTTTTATGATTGACGGGTGGGGACCGGCTGCTCTATAATCGCTAACTGCTTTCGCTGGCTCGGCGGCGCCGCCCACCTTGCCAGCGGCGGTCTGTCACTCGAGGAGGATCGACACTCGTGAAAAGGACGTACCAACCGCACAACCGGCGGCGCAAACGCAATCACGGCTTCAGGGCTCGCATGTCGTCGAAGGGTGGCCGCAGAGTGATCGCATCTCGGCGGCGCAAAGGCCGCAAGCGGCTCACACCCGATTAACACCGAGTGCGCGCATATGACAGCTTGCGTGGACGGCGTGAGTTCGCGCTCGTGCTGCGGCGTGGCAGAAAAGCCGACGCAGGCGGCCTGACCGTGTTCGCCTTCCAAGCGCCAAGGGCACCTCGCCGCTGCAAAGTCGGATTCATCTTGACCAAAAAGGTCGGCAACGCTGTGGAGCGCAACCGGTTTCGCCGCCGCTGCAAGTGCATCTTTGACCAAGCGGACACGGGCGAACGCGGACATTGGTACGTCGTGCATGCCACACCGCCGGCGATCGGGCTCCGCTTCGCGCCCCTGCGCGCAGCGCTGTTGTCGGCCGTCGAGCGAAGCTCGAAGCGCGCGCTCAAAACCGTTTTGCCCTCCGGCAGCACATGATCGCTAAGCCCGCTGCATCGGCTCGCGCCCGAAATCTCAGCAGCGTCGTTTCGCGCGTGCTGATCAGCGCGATCCGGCTCTATCAGCGCACGATATCCGTCGCGTTGCCCCCCGCATGCCGCTTCAACCCGAGCTGCTCTGAGTACGCCGCCATTGCGGTCAGCCGGCACGGCCCGGCGCGCGGTCTGTGGCTTGCGTTGAGAAGGCTAAGTCGCTGCGGACCCTGGCATGCCGGAGGCCTGGACCCGGTCCCGTAAGGAACCTATCGACGGATACGATCTCCCCCGGACACTGTCGGCGGTCCTGACCACCGACAGGAAAGGAAGCAACGCACCTTTGCCCCAGTCCCTCACGCGCCCGGCGCGGATATCTCTGACGCCGTGATCGCAGCCGCGTTCGCCAATCCTTTCTCCCAGCTGATCAACAGCCTGGGCACGCTTGTGGCCACGGGCATCGATTGGCTGTACGGATTGACGCACAACTACGGCTGGTCGATGCTGCTGCTGGCGCTGGGCGTTTCGCTGCTGGTGCTCCCGCTTTCCATCCAATCGTTGAAGTCGATGCGAGAGATGCAGGCGCTGGCGCCCTACATCAAACGGCTGCAAGTCAAATACAAAAACGAGCGCCAGAAACTCGGCGAAGAGCAGATGAAGCTCTACCGCGAGCACGGCGTGAATCCATTGGGCGGTTGCCTGCCGATGATCGCGCAGTATCCATTTCTGATCGCCGTCTATCACGCGATCCAAATCCACAACGATGCGTTCAAGAACGCGCACTGGCTGTGGATCGGATCGTCGCTGTCGCACAGCGTGCCGAACGTGCTGGCCACGAGCCTTTCGGAATCGGACCACGTCCTGCTCGTCGCCTACGCGCTGTCGATGTATCTCTCCATCAAGCTCACGCCGACGATGTCGACGGAGCCTCAGCAGCAGCAGATGATGAAGATGCAGGCGTTCATGATGCCGGTCATGCTCTACGTTTTGGGCAGCCTGTATCACTGGTCGTCGGCGTTCATCTTGTACTGGTTCGGCTTCAACGTCTTGAGCATGCTCGAACGCTGGTACATCATGCGCATGCCTTCTCGCATCCCGAAGCCGTTGGAAGACACACCCGCCACGCTTGCCGGATACCCGCGCGATTGTCCGGAGTGCCACAAGCCGCTGACCATCGTCAAAGGCAGCAAGTGTGAAGAGTGCGGCGCGAAGGTGCGCAAGCTCGCGCCTTCCGACAACGGTCTGGCGGCTGGCGGAGGCATCGTGCCTGCGACGCCTGGGGGCGGGAAGTCACAAGCGAAAGGCGCAAGGAAAAGCTCATGAACGGATACGGCTCGCGCGGTTCCACCCCTGGCCAGGGGCGCGGTTTCCGGCCGCGCGGCGGCGTCGGGCGCAGGCCGTATCCCCAGGACGCTCAGGAGGCGCAGGCTGCGCGCCCGCGCAAGCTGAGCTGCCCCCCCGAGCTCCGCGATGCCTTCGTGGAAGCGCGAGACTTCTTGGCCGGACTCATCGCCGCGTTGGGGCTGCCAGCTCGGCTCGGGTTCGGCGGCGTCGATCCGGCGCGCGACGGCCGGCAGATCACGATCGAAGTGCGCTCGCTCGCGGATGCGCCTGATCGCCCTGACGAGCGCGGCCCCGACGGGCGGCAGGAACCGGGCGACCTCGCGATTCTCATCGGGAAACATGGCGCCACTTTGGATGCGCTCTCCGCGCTCACCAACGCTTTCATGCACCGCAACAACTCACGGGATCTCTTCTTCTCCGTCGACGTCGAAGGCTATCGCGCTCGCCGCGTTGCCACCCTGCGCTCGATCGCGCAGCGCTGCGCGACTCGTGTGCTCCGAGAAGGCATCGCGCTGGAACTCGAGCCGATGCCGCCGTCAGAGCGGCGCATCATCCATCTGAGTCTCGCAGCCAACGCCGATCTCCAGACCGAGAGCATCGGAGTGGGAAGCCAGCGCCGCATCGTCATCATGCCGCGCGACAGCGCGCCTCCGGTCGAACCGCTCGAGGATTTCGAGTAGACGCGAAGCGCGCCGGCGCGACCTTCCCAGGCCTTTTGGCGGCCACGTGGACATAAACGATCAGGACACCATCGCCGCGCCTGCGACGGCTCAGGGCATGTCGGCGATCGCGATCATCCGCATGTCCGGTCCGCTCGCCCGCGAGATCGCGCGGCGCTGCTTCATGCCAGCGCACGTCAGCGCCGACCGCTGTTTTGACGAAGCCGGCCGGCTGCGGCGCGGGTCTCTCATCGAGCCGGGAACTGCGCAGAAAATCGACGACGCCTTGCTCGCCGTCTTCCGAGCCCCGCGCTCCTACACCGGTGAAGACCTCGTCGAGTTCCAACTGCACGGCGGGGCCGGGGTCGTTGCGGCATGCCTCAACATCCTGCTGGCAAACGGCGCTCGCCTGGCGACGGCGGGCGAGTTCACCAAGCGCGCCTTCCTCAACGGCCGCCTGGACCTCACACAAGCCGAAGCGGTCGCAGATGTCATCGCAGCCGAGACGGTCGCTGCATCCAAGGCCGCCGCGCGGCGCGTGAGCGGCGGCGCAGGCCGAGCGCTGTGCGCCTTGCGGGCGGAACTGCTCGATCGCCTGGTCGAGATCGAGGCTCACGTCGACTATCCCGACGAAGTTCCCGAACCGGACGCCGGCGCTTTGCTCGCGACGTTGCACGCCCACGAGCGGCGGTTGAACGAACTGCTCGCAGGAGCCAAAACGGCGCGTGCGTTGCGCGACGGGATCGACTGCGTCATCGCGGGTCCGCCCAACGCCGGCAAATCTTCTCTCCTCAACGCATTGCTGAACGTCGAGCGCGCTATCGTCTCGGAGCTGCCCGGCACGACTCGCGACATCATCGAAGACCGCGTGGCCATCGACGGCGTCGTGCTGCGCTTGCGCGATACCGCTGGCTTGCGCGAGACGAACGATCCCATCGAATCCGAAGGCGTCGAGCGTGCGCGCCGCGCACTGAGCGGTGCGGAACTGGTCATCACCGTCGTGGACGCTTCGCGATGCGCGACCCCGGATGACCGCGCAGCGCTCGCATTGGCGTTCGAGGCTCCGCAGATCGTGTTTTTCAACAAACTCGATCTCGGCAATGCGAGCTCGAGCGAGCTGCGCACCGCGTTGCCTCCCGCCGAGCGGCGGGAGGTCGTCGAAGGCAGCGTGCGCTGGGAATCGACGGTAGCGGAGCTGAGGGGCGCCATCGCGAGGCTGGGCTGGGGAGCCGGTCCGATCCCGCCCGACGCCGATTTCTTGGCGAACATGAGGCAGATCCAAGCGCTTGTGCGCGCTCGGGAGTGCTTAGCGCATGCATGCGACACGCTGGAGCAGCGCTGGCCCATCGATCTTGCGTGCGCCGACATGCGAGAGGCCATCGCCGCATACGGCGAGGTCAGCGGCGAAAGCGTCAGCGAGAAAGTGCTCGATGCAATCTTTTCACGCTTCTGTGTGGGCAAATAACTGAAGCGTTAGACAAGAGCGGGCGTCGTGCGGCGCGAACGCCGTGTCGTGCGTTTAGACTTCCACGTCATCGTGATCGGCGGCGGACACGCAGGCTGTGAAGCGGCCTTGGCCGCAGCTCGCATCGGCGCACGCACGCTCCTGCTGACGGGCAATCTGAGCACAATCGGCCTGATGCCGTGCAACCCATCCATCGGCGGCCCAGCCAAAGGGCAGCTCGTCCGCGAGATCGATGCGTTGGGCGGCGAAATGGCGCGTTGCATCGACGATACATTCCTGCACACGCGCTGGCTCAACGAAAGCCGCGGCCCGGCGGTGCGTACCCTGCGTGCTCAGGCGGACAAACACGCGTACTCCCGACGGATGACACGCGCCGTGTTGCTTCAGGAAGACCTCACGGTCCGCGAGGGCCTTGCCGCCGAATTGCTCGATGACGATCGCGGAATCTCCGGCGTGCGGCTCACGTCCGGTGAGCATATCCAAGCTCGCCAAGTCGTGATCGCGACCGGAACCTTTTTAGGCGGCAAACTCTTCGCCGGAGAGCAGAGCGAACCCGGAGGCCGAACGGGCGAGCGGCCCGCGAGCCAGTTGGGGTTGAGTCTAAAGCGCTTCGGCTTCGAGATGGGGCGGTTGAAAACCGGAACGCCTCCGCGCGTCCATCGGCGCAGCGTCGACTTTTCGAAGACGGCCCGACAAGAGCCGAGCGTCACGCCGCTGGTGTTCTCCTACAGCAGCCAACCACGGTTCCCGGGCCCTCAGCTGCCCTGCTTCATCACCTCAACAAACGAGGCGACGCACCGCTTGGTCCGCGACAATCTCCATCGCTCACCGATGTATGGCCTCGCGCGGATTGAAGGAATCGGTCCCAGGTATTGTCCCTCTATAGAGGACAAAGTCGTTAAGTTCGCTCACAACCCGACGCACCAAATCTTCCTCGAGCCGGAGGGGTGGGGGGTCGACGATATTTATGTAGGGGGCTTCTCCACATCGTTGCCGGCCGAGATCCAGCTGGAGATGCTGCATACGCTGCCGGGGTTGCGCGAAGCGGAGCTGGTTCGAGCCGGGTATGCGGTCGAGTACGATTACGTTGCCCCCACCGAGCTGCGCCCCACGCTCGAGACCAAAAGCGTTCCCGGGCTGTATCACGCCGGGCAAATCAACGGCACATCCGGTTATGAGGAAGCGGCGGCGCAGGGGATCGTGGCCGGGATCAACGCCGCCTTGCGCGCCTGCGGACGGGAGCAGATGACGCTCGCACGCAGCGGCTCGTACATAGGAACTCTCATTGACGATCTCATCACCAAGGGAACGGCGGAGCCCTATCGCATGCTGACGTCGCGCGCCGAACACAGGCTTCTCCTTCGGCACGACAACGCAGACGAGAGGCTTACCCCGGTTGGCCGGCGCGTTGGCCTCGTGGGAGACGTGAACTATCGAGCTTTTCTGACTCGGATGGAGACGATGCAGGCGTATCGGACATGCCTGGAAACGACCCGCCTGAGCGCATGCGACGCGGCGCGATACAGTGCGCCTGCCGGACTCACTCTGGCGGAACTGGTACGCCGGCCCGAGGTCGGTTTTCGAGATGCAACAGGCACGCCCAGCGAACTGGGCGAGCGTGTAGCGACGGCGATCAAGTACGAGGGCTACATCCGCAGGCAGCACGCGGCCGTCGAACGTCAGCGGAGATCTGAAGACGTCACGATTCGGGAAGACGTCTCATTCGCCCGATGCCTGGGGCTGTCGCGCGAGGCGCTCGAGAAACTGGAGAAGATTCGGCCGTCCACGCTTGGTCAGGCAAGCCGCATTCCCGGTGTGACACCTGCGGACATCGCTGTGCTGTCAGTGTATATTCATCGAGCCTGCGCGGCGGGGAATCCCGCGGCCGAGGCAGTCGCTCCCTGAGCGCTCAGGCGCCAGACGACGAGGCGCTGCAAATACTGAGGTCGGGTCTCCAAGCAATCCTGGGAGCAGCACCAGAGGGGGCTGCGGAGTCGATCGAACGCTTTTGCCGACAGCTCCTGTCCGCAAACGCGGTGACGAACCTGACGGGCGCAACGGATCTCAGACAAGCGATCCTTCAGGTGTTGGACAGCCTCGCGCCGTTGCCGCTCATCAAGCTTCGGCCTCTCGTGGTTGACCTCGGAAGCGGTGCGGGTCTGCCCGGAATTCCGGCCGCGATCGTGTTTCCGAACGTACGGTTCGCGCTGGTCGAACCGCGGACGAAGAGGGTTGGGTTCCTGCGAGCCGTCGCTTCCGATCTGAGCTTGGGGAACGTTGAAGTCGTGAAAGGTTCGGCCCCAAGAGTGCGCTTTTCGGGCGACAGGACGCCGGCGACGGTGCTGGCACGCGCGTTGGCATCCCCTCCTAGAGCCATCGAGCTTGGACTGTCGCTGCTGAAGGTCGGGGGCCTCCTCCTGCTCTATGCCGGACGAGCAGCGCAACCAGATGCGGAATCGTTGAAGGCCGCTCAGCAATACGGAGGCTCGGCGATCGATGTGCGGGCCCTCGAGGTTCCGCACCTATTCAAGAGCCGCCACGCATGGATATTGAGAAGGGTAGTTGATGGGCTGCACTGAGTGTTTCACGTGAAACATAATGCGGTGGATGATTTGCTGTTGAGGACGCTACCAGCGGGCACCGTTTACGCCGTAGGCGGGACGGTCAGAGACGCGCTTCTGACAGATCCGAACGGAGTAGAGGCATCTCTTCATAAGAATTTGGACTACCTGGTAACTGGTGTCCCGATGGACGAGATAGTACAGAGGCTTAGTCCGTCGGTTCGTGTGGAGTTGGTCGGCCAAAGCTTCGGGGTCTTGAAGTTTTCCTTTGCTGACCTCGAAGCGGACCTAGCTTTGCCGCGCAAAGAGCGTTCAACCGGAACTCACCATCGGGATTTCGACGTTCAAACGTCTCCCGACATCCCGATCGAAGAGGACCTCAGCCGTCGCGACTTCCGCATCAACATGATGGCTCGCAATCTGTCCGACGGGCGAATCATCGATCCGTTCGGCGGCTTGGAGGACCTGCGCAACCGTCGTCTCGACATACTGCGAGCTGAGGCTTTCGTCGAAGATCCTCTGCGCATGTTGCGCGGTGCGCAGTTCGCCGCCCGCTTCAATCTGACGCCAACCAAGAAAACGATGGACGCCATGAGAGAGGCGGCGCCCCTCATCACTTCGGTGGCGGGCGAGCGAGTCGCAGAGGAGCTGAAAAAGCTTTTGACGCTCGCGCGGCTCCCAAGCGTGGGTTTCGAAATACTGCGAGAAGCAGGCGTTGGGGACATCCTGTTGCCAGAGTTGATGGAAGGCTGGGACGTCGAGCAAAACGAGTTCCACCGCTACACGGTCTACTATCATTCTTTACGCTGTTGCGACGAAGCGCCTCACGATCTCGTCATGCGGCTGGCCGCGCTGCTGCACGACGTGGGAAAACCGCGCACCAAAGAAGGACCACATTTCTACCGGCACGAGTACGTCGGCGCAGAGATGGCTCGCGCGCTGCTCAATCGCCTGCGCTTCGGTTCGGATACAGTGGAACGGGTGACGCATCTCATCAAGCATCACATGTTCGCCTCCGGCGACGAGTTGACCGATGCGGCGGTGCGGCGCTTTATCGTGCGGGTGGGCGCGCAGCACATCGATCATCTCTTCACGTTGCGGCGCGCCGACATCACCGCCTCCGGCTTGCAAGAACGCAGTCCCGCTGAGCTTGACCGTTTTGCCGCCCGGGTGAAGCTGCAACTCTCGGGCCCTCAAGTCTTCAACGTGACCAACCTCGCGATAGACGGCAACGCCGTCATCGAGCTGATGAAAGGACTCGAGCTCGCGTCGAGTGATTTTCGCGGCGACGAGCGTGTGGGAGCCGTGTTGCGCCACTGCTTGGAGCTTGTCATCGAAGAGCCGGCTGCCAACAATAGCGAGTCGCTCCTCAAAGCAGCTTCCGCATTTCTGCTCGCGCGTGGGCATGGGTCGGGGCCCCCATGATCGGCGACAGCATTGTAGCGGACCCGGCCATTGCGCCCGCGGCGGAGCATAAGCCTCAAGCCGCCGTGCCCGCCTCCGGTAGAGCGCACGTCATCGCCGTCGCAAACCAGAAAGGCGGCGTCGGCAAGACGACGACCGCCATCAACTTGAGCGCCGAACTGGCCAATCGCGGCGAGCATGTGCTGCTGGTGGACGTCGATCCGCAAGGCAACGCCACGACGGGCCTGGGAATAGAGAAAGCTGCGCTCAGGCAGTGTATGTACGATGTCATGCTCAAGTCTGCGCAGCTCGGCAGCATCGTGCAACCCACGCGCATCGAGCGGCTCAGCATCGCGCCGTCGACCTTGCATTTGGCCGGCGCCGAGATCGAACTCGTCTCGGCGATGTCGAGGGAATCACGGCTGCGCAGCGCGCTTGCGCCAGTCGCACCGCTCTTCGATCGGGTGCTCATCGACTGTCCGCCGTCCTTGGGGCTGCTGACGCTGAACGCCTTGAGCGCTGCGGACTGCCTCATCGTGCCGATTCAAGCCGAGTATTTCGCCCTGGAAGGTCTTGGCCAGCTCACGCACGTGATCGATCTCGTCAAGGCTCATTTGAACCCGCAGCTCCACATCGTGGGCGTCCTCATCACGATGTTCGACGCGCGAACGAACCTCGCGACGCAGGTCGTCGACGAAGTCGAGCGCTACTTCCCTGGGTTGATGTTCAAGACGCGCATACCCCGCAGCGTACGATTGTCAGAGGCGCCGTCGTTCGGCATGCCCATCGCCAACTTTGATCCCAAGGGCAGGGGTGCGGCTGCCTATGCGGCGCTCGCGGAGGAGGTCATCACACGTGCATAAAGGACGCGGTCTGGGCCGCGGGTTGGACGCCTTGTTCCCCGGCGCGCGAACGGGGCCGGCGGAGTTCCCGTCTGAAGCGGTGCAAACGGTAACCCTGGTGGACATCGATACCATCGTTCCCAATCCGCGTCAGCCTCGGCGCCGCTTCGATGAAGATGCACTGCAGGGGCTCGCGCAGTCCATCGGCACCTACGGACTGCTCGCGCCGATCGTTGTGCGACGCGTCGGTCACGGTCCGCAGGCACAACACCAGATCGTAGCGGGCGAACGGCGATGGCGGGCGGCTCGTATGTGTGGCCTGACAGAGATTCCCGCGCTCGTGAGACACGCTGGAGATGCTGAGGCGGTCGAACTTGCGCTTTTGGAAAACGTGCAACGCGCCGATCTCAACGCCGTCGAAGAGGCCAGCGGCTATCAGCAGCTGATCGACGAGCAAGGTTACACCCAGGAGACGCTCGCGCGGCGCTTGGGAAAGAGCCGGCCCGCGGTGGCGAACGCGCTTCGGCTGCTGTCGCTGCCCGATTCCGTTCAAGCCCTCATCCGCGACGGCAAGCTGTCCGCCGGCCATGGCCGCGCGCTCGCCGCCCTGCCGGCGGAGCGGGCGAGCGAACTGGCGCAACACGCGATCCGCCGGCGATGGAGCGTGCGGGAATTGGAGCGAGCCGCGGCGCTGCGCCAAACACCGTCGAAGGCCCGCGTGGTTCGCAGACGCACGTCGGCCGAGCTCGACGAAGTCGAAAGCCGCCTGCGCTTCGCGCTCGCCGCGAAGGTGCTCGTGCACGACCGTCCGGACGGCGGAGGCCGCATCGAGGTGTTCTATGCAGGTCGCGACGACTTGCAGCGGATCGTCGACCGCGTGGCGCCGGAGCGCCAGTAGACGATGCGGCGACGTCAACGCAAAAGGCCCGCATCGCCCTGGCTGTTGGCGGTGGCGGGTGTGTCAACGGCGGCAACCCTGCTATGGGCTCAAGCGGGGACCAGCGCATCGGCGCGCGGGGCGGCGGTCATCACAATCTGGAGCTTTCCTTCGCCGCGCTCCATGGATCCCGGAGTCGCTGCTCTTGAATCCGGTCTGATGGCTGTCGGCTCCCTGCACTCGCAGATCGCAGCGGTGAGCGGTCATCCCGCCGCGCGCACGACATTCGCGCTGGATCCTGAGTTCATCGCCGCCATCGAGCGAGCGCGCGTCGGCCAATCGATCCTGGCCGCGGTGCGAAGCGCCGAGATGGGCCAAAGCGGCGGAGCGAGCCGCGAATTGCGCGAGGTGCTTTCTCGCGAGGTGGCCGTTGCACAGGGGATGTCCGCCACACCGTTGGCGACGCGTTTTGCGGCGCACGCGGCCGCTGCGCGGCTCGCAAGTTCCGGCGCTCGCACCGTGCAGTTCTCACATGCCGACACCGTGGATTTCACCGGGAGCGCCGTGCTGCTGTCGCTGCTCGCGGGCGGCTACGCGCACGAACTGGCGGGGTTGGCGCGCAAGCACCTGCTCTCGCGTCAAGACGTGCAGCTCATCGCAACTGCGTTTGCGCGCGCCTGCGGCGACGTCATGTCGAAGATGAAGCAGGCAACGGCGAACGGATCGGTCGAGGTTTTGGCGTTGCCGTCGCGCGAGCCGATCTTGCCGTTGCTCATCGATGCGGCCGGACGGAACCGCCAAGTGCCTTTCACGGTCGCGGTCAACGCTCGTGCGGATGCGGCCGCCGCGGTTGACGACGGGCTTCGAGCGGCGCGCGCCCTCCAGCCTGACAGCGCCGGCGCTGGCTTACTGTCACCGCACGGCGCATACGATGACGCGACGGCTGCACTGCTGTACGAGCGCCAGGCGACGTACGCCGTCTTCTCCGAACGCGTCGCGAAGGCGGCCGGCGGCGCTTCCGTGCAGGCCCATACCGAGTCCCTGGCGGCGGCCTATCACGGCTACATGCTCGACACCGGCAAAAACGAGAAACTGCCGGTTCTCTTCTGCGCGACCGGCGCGAGCGATAGGCTGGAGGCGTTGGCGGACGACGTCCCGGCGACAGCACTCGGCGATCGAGTATCGCAGATCGCTCTCGGCGCTTGGCAAGACAGCGGCCAAAAACCAGATGCCGTGGTCGTGCTGTGTCTCAGCGCCGCAGGCCGTTTAGCGGCACGCATCGACCGCGACGCGGCGCTCTCTCATCTCTTCAGCGTGCTTGGTTCGGGCGCGTTCCAGTCGTTCACGCCCAAGGAATATTTGCGCGCGCATCCGCCCAGCGCGGCGGCGTACGGCTTCTCTCCCGCGTCTGATACCGGAGGCTTCGGGCTGTGGATGGGGTCAGCAAACCAATCCAGCATGTGGAATGCTCTTGCCGATGCGAGGGCGGCAGCCGGCGGCGACGCGTCGTTGTCGCGCACGTCGGTTCGGGCTGCGCTCCTGAGGGCTGAATCCGGATACTGGTACGCAGCCGTCAGGCGCCCTCAGCCTCGTGCGGTTTCCGAGCGGCTGCTCGCAGATTTTCGGGAGGCGATTGCGGCGATTTACAGGGCGGCAGACAAGCCCGCACCCCGCTCGATCGCGCCCGTCCGTTGGGATAGCACGGCGGCGCCCGGCGACTGAAACGCTATCGACAACGCACAAGCCCGGCTCCCATCAAACAGGCGTTCTCCACATATGCACAGGGCTTGTGGAAATAAGTTTCACGCTGTCCTAGCGATGGCTTTTCACGTCGCATGTACAGGCGGAGAGACTACGGGCTACGTGGTCACACAAAGATGAGCGCTTCCTTCCCATCGGTCTGCAGTATCGGGACGGTCGATCCGACGGGCGCAGCCGGCTTGGCAACCGACTTGCGCGTCTTCGCCCTTTTAGAGGTCGTCGGCAATGCCGCAGTAGCCGGTCTGAGCGCGCAAAACGCGGCTGGCGTACGCCGCGTCCTCGCTGTGCCGCCTTCGGTGATTCGCGCACAATTGGAAAGCGTCTGGCAAGAAGCGCGGCCGCAAGCTATCTGCATCGGGCTGCTCCCGCGCTCGGCTGCCATCAAGTGCGTCAGGAAATTCCTCAAGGCGCAGGCACACCTCCCGGCCGTCGTCCTCGACCCGGTCATCGCATCAAGCAGCGGATTCACGTTCTTGCGGCGCGAGGACGTGGCGAATCTCAAGGAACTGCTCAGCCTTGCAACGGTTGTGACTCCGAACATCGGAGAGCTTTCACGTCTGACGGCGATGCCCATCAATAACCTGACCGAGGTCGAAGCGGCCGCTCGCGCTTTGGCCAAGACAGGCTGCTCGGTGCTGGCTACGGGCGGTCACCTGCCGGGCCGTTTTTGTGTGGATGTGCTCGCGCACGAATCTCGAGTGACGCGTTACCGGTCGATGCGTCTGCCGGGAACCATGCGCGGCATGGGCGGCATCTTAGCGGCCGCGCTGGCAGCGCACTTGGCTCGCGGTGAAAAGTTTGAGCACGCTGTCGTCAAGGCGCGAGCCTTCGTGCGCGGAGCGCACGCCGGTGCGGCGATGACATCGTCAGGAACGTCGCAGCTGTTCCAAGTCCGCAAGCGCAGGTGAGGGTGAAGCACCGCGGGAGCTTCGCAAGCGCAGGAGTTGTGTTCAAGCCCCGTTCATTGGGTCGCATGGCAGACAGGAGAGCCGTTTGGCGCTCGCACCGACCTCGACCGTAACCACCGGCGTTCGCAAAAAGCGCGTCATGGCCGGCATGCGGCCGACTGGCAAACTCCATGTCGGTCATCTCTTAGGCGCGCTCCAGAACTTCGTGGCGCTTTCGCGTGAGGCGGAATGCTTTTACGAAGTCGCGGACCTGCATGCCCTCACGACCAAGTTCGACCGAAGCAGCGAAATCGCAGACGACATCCGCGAGATGGTCATCGATTGGTTAGCGGCAGGCGTCGATCCGCAAGCCTGCACGATCTACGTCCAATCACGCATCCCCGAGATCAGTGAGATGGTGGTGTTGCTGAGCATGATGACGCCCGTGTCATGGCTGGAGCGCGTTCCCACGTATAAAGAGCAAATCGTCGAGCTGGGCCCCGAGATCGCGACGCACGGTTTTTTGGGCTATCCGGTCCTGCAAGCGGTGGACATCGCCATCGTGCGCGGTGAAGGTGTTCCGGTCGGCCGCGACCAGCTGCCTCATCTTGAGCTCACGCGCGAAATTGTTAGGCGCTTCAATCACCTGTACGGCCCGGTCCTCGTCGAGCCGAGCCCCATCCTGTCAAATACGCCGCTCGTGCCCGGCGCCGATGGGCGCAAGATGAGCAAGTCCTACGACAACAGCATCCTATTGGCCGACAGCGAGCAGATCACAACCGAAAAAGTCCGGCGGATGTTCACCGATCCGACGAAGATCCACAAGAACGATCCCGGCCACCCGGAAACATGCCCTGTGTTCTTCTTCCATGAGGCCTTCAATGCGGTGGCAGCCGACGGCATCGCGCACCGCTGTCGCGCGGGCTTGCTCGGATGCGTCGAGAACAAAGCCGACATGGCGAAACATCTCAACGCCGCGCTGGCGCCGTTTCGGGAGCGCCGCCGCCGTCTTGAGGCCTCGCCCTCGATCGTCGATGAGATCCTTGACGAAGGCAGCAAGCGCGCTCGTGACGTGGCACGCCAGACGTTGGATGGCGTGCGCGCTGCGATGGGCTTATCGGGGTCTTCGGCCCGCAGGCAAGCCGTCTAGTTTCGGTAGCGGGCGAAGAGGGCTTTCATGCGGCTCAAGGCAGCACGCAGGTTGTCTTCGGAATTCGCATACGACAGTCGCAAGTAGCCACGTCCATAGCGTCCAAACGTGGAGCCGCCCAGGACCGCGACCCCTCCGTCGTCGAGCAGTGCGTTGGCGAGCGCGATGTCGTCGGAATCGATCGCCGACGTGTTCGGGAAGACGTAGAAGGCGCCGCCCGGCATGCGGCACGTCACGCCGGGGATGTCACGAAGACCGCTCACGAGCAGATCTCTGCGGCGCAGGAACTCCGCATGCATCGCCTCGACCGGACCGGTCGGTCCCGTCAGCGCGGCGATGGCGGCGTCCTGCACGAACGTCGCGGTGCAGGATACGGTGTTGAGGATCAGCGCTCCCACGGCGTCGGCGATGTAGCTCGGCATGACGCCATAGCCCAATCGCCAGCCGGTCATCGCCCACGCTTTGGAACAGCCGTCGATCAAAATCGTGCGTTCGGGCAGACCCGCTAAACCGTAGTAGCTCGAGAAATCACAATCGTAGCAATGGCTGTTGTATATCTCATCGCTGATCACCAGCAGGTCGTTCTTGCGCACGATGTCGGCGATCTGCACGATGTCCTGAGGAGTCAAGATCCCGCCGGTTGGGTTGTGCGGCGAGTTGAGGACGAGCATCTTCGTGCGCGGCGTGATGGCGGCTTCCAAGGCGGAGATCTCGAATCGGAAGTCGCGCGCTTCCAGCAGCGGCACCGGAACGGGGACTGCACCGACGTACGTCGCGATCGACCGGTACGCGGGGTACGCCGGATCGGGGATGATGATCTCATCGCCCGGGTTGAGCAGCGCCATGAGGACGCACGCGATCATCGGCTTGGCGCCCGGGCTCACGACGACGTTCTCGATCCCAACGTTTGCGCCGCGTGTGCGGTTCACGTACTCGGCGATCGTCGAGCGCAATTCGAGCGTGCCGGAAGCCGGCGTGTAATGCGTGCGGTTGGCCGCGAGCGATCTCAGGGCGGCTTCTTTGATGTGCTCCGGCGTGTTGAAGTCGGGTTCGCCGATCTCGAGATGGATGATATCGCGCCCCTGCGCTTCCAGCGCCTTGGCGCGCGCCAGCACCACAAACGCGCTCTCGGTTCCCAGACGGCGCATGGAATCGGCGAGCGCGAATGTCGTTGCTTGCATGCAGGCTGCTCCTGGAACGTGCTAAGGCGAGGTTTGGACGCTATTCGACTGTCACAAACAGCGTCCTGGGCTGCAACATGCGGTCCGTGCCGCTGAAGGTGCGAGCGGCGTCAGTCACGGATGCCGCTTCCATTCGGGCCGCCCGTCTTGATGTGGAGGTACGACTGCACGATCGCTTGCGCCACGGGCGCCGCATTCACAGCGCCGAACCCGCCGCTTTTTTCCATGAAGACGGCAAGCGCGATTTTCGGATGCTCGAAAGGCGCATAACAGATGAACCAGGCGTGGTTGCGGCCTGAGGGGTTGTCCTGAGTCGGAACGTTCTCCACGGTGCCCGTTTTGCCGGCGTAGTGAAACCCCGGGATGTACACGTTGTGCGCGGTGCCGTACCCGCTTTCGATGACGCCCAGCATGCCCTGACGGATAATCCCGAGCGCTTCCGTCGAGAGAGGAATGCGCCCGGCGACGGCCGGCGGAACGCTATGCAAGGTTTTTCCGTGCCCATCCTTGATGGCCGTGA
This sequence comes from Candidatus Eremiobacter antarcticus, assembly GCA_003244105.1. Lineage (GTDB taxonomy): Bacteria > Vulcanimicrobiota > Vulcanimicrobiia > Eremiobacterales > Eremiobacteraceae > Eremiobacter > Eremiobacter antarcticus. The sequence goes on from QHBK01000003.1 coordinate 184,594, forward strand.
CCAGGTGAGGCCGATAGAGCGTGCCGCCGTTGGCGATCGCTGCGACGACGTCGAGCATCTGCAACGGCGATGCCTCGAGATAGCCTTGGCCGATGGACACGCTCACGGTATCGCCCGAGTACCACTCATCTTTGAAGACGCGTTTTTTCCACGCCGGCGACGGGAGCGTTCCGGTGGTCTCGCCGGGCAAGTCGATCCCAGTGAGCTTGCCGATGCCGTATGCGGCCGCGTATTTGTCGATCCGGTCGATGCCGAGCTGATGGCCGACTTGATAGAAGAAGACGTCGCACGACTCTGTGATCGCTTGCGGCAGGCTCAGGCTGCCGTGCCCGCCTGCGCGATCGTCGTAAAAGACGTAGCCGTTCAAATCAAAGGCCCCCCCGCAGTAGCGAGTGGAACCGGCCGTCATCATGCCGCTGGCGAGCGCGGCCGACGCGGTCACGAGCTTGAACGTCGATCCGGTCGGATACGCACCGGAGATCGCTCGATTGAACAGGGAGCGCAGCGGGTCGCTCAGATAAGCATCGTATTTCTTTGAAGCAATCCCGGCGGAGAAATCGTTGGGGTCGATGTTCGGCTTGCTGACGAGCGCGAGCAGCTCACCGCTGTTGGGATCCATGACGATGGCCGCCGCGCCGATCGGGTGCCCGATGCTCTTCGACAGCACGCGTATCTGAGCGCTCACGGCCGACTCGGCCGCCTCTTGCAGATGCCAATCGATCGACAGCTGCAGGTCGTTGCCTGGGACCGCGCGGAGCTCGCCGACGGTGGCAACCGCTTCACCGCTCGAGTTCACCTTTATCTGTCTGCCGCCGCTGCGGCCGCGCAGCCAGCGATCGTACGTAGCCTCTAGTCCGTCTTTGCCGACGATGTCGTTGCGCCCGTAGCCTGAGGCCTTGCGCTCGCGATACTCGGGCTCCGTGATCTGTCCGACGTAGCCCAAGAAGTGAGATCCGAGCGCATGATGAGGATACTCGCGCACGGGCAGCAGCTGCACGGACACGCCGGGAAATCGATCGGAGCGCTCGGAGAGCTTGGCCACGTTTGCGGGCGTGAGGTCTTCGGCGATGTCGATCGGACCCAGCGGCACGGCAGCCGCCAGCGTGCGAAAGTCGGGGTACGTCACGCCGTTTTGCCGGAGCAGCCGTCGCCACAAATCCTCGCTGTGCATACCGAGCAGGCGCGCGATCGCATCGACCTCGCCGCGGGCGTCGACCAACTGCATGGGCACGACCTGCACGACAAAGGATGGGCGGTTGCGCGCGATGACGAAGCCATGACGGTCGTACATGAGGCCGCGCGGAGCTTCCATGGGAATGGTGCGCAGCTGGTTTTGGTCGGCCAGGCGTCCGAAGTAGGCGCCCTGATCCAGCTGCATGACGGCTAGCCGCCACACGAGCAGCGCGATCGCCAGTCCGATGACGGCGAACAACGCCAGGGTGCGGCGCAGCCGCTGAGCCGCGCCGTCGCCGTCTCTATCGTGTACGAGCGTTCCGGCCATCGTCAAGCACGCTCGCGGCGGAGATGAGCGGCCACGCGCATGACTAGCAGCGCAACAGCGGCCACCGCGCAGTTCAACAGTGCTTGCCAGGCCCACTCATGGGAAAGCCGGTGAAAAAGCCCTCGTTCGCCCAATCCGATCTCCATCACCAGATACGCGGCCAACCCGCGCAGAAATGTCGCACCCGCGACGGCTGTCAGGAATACCGGCAGCGAATCGGAAAAAAATCGAACGCTGAGGAGGCCGGCTGAAAACCCAGCAAGCGTCGTTCCTACCACATCCGTTCCGCTGCCGCCGAGCGCGTCTTCCGCCAATCCGGCGATCAGTCCGAGCCAGCCGGCGGCGACAACGCCGCAGCGCAGTCCCGTCCAGACCAGCAAGACGGTCACGAGGCTGGCGTGCGCGCCTCGAAGCGAGACCGACTGCAAAACCGTCGATTGCACGATGATGGCGACGAACATAAGCGCGCACAACACGCCGAAGCTCGGAGGAACCGAGATCTCGGCCTCTTGGGGATCGAGCCGAGCGTCGCGTCGGCCGGATCCCGTTCGCAGCCGTTCGTGGACGTCCGCAGCGTTCAGCGCTTCCATGAAAGCTCAGCTACGTGCCGGCGTCACCGGCCGTCGCTTTCGTCACCGCGTCTCCAGCACGAGCACGCGGCGCAGGGAATTGAAATCCACGGCCGGATCGATGACGGCGGTTTGATAGAGGGCGTTGTCTTTGCGGTCGACCTCACGGATGGTTCCGATGGGAACGCCCCCCGGATAGATCTCGCCTCGGCCCGTGACGACGGTCTCGCCCGGCCGGATCTTCACGTCTTGGCCGATGTACTTCATTCGCACGCGCCGCCAGGTGCCCGTCACGATGCCCCACGACTTCGTCGACCGCAAATAGGCGGGCACAGAACTCGTGGGGTCCGTGATCAACAGCACGTGCGCGTCGTGCCCGCCCGCGTCGATCACATGCCCGACAAGACCGCGATCGTCAATGACGACCGCATCGCGGCGCACGCCGTCGCGCCAGCCGCGGTCGATCGCGATCTCGCGCCGCGCCGCTTCAGGCGTGTAGCCCACCACGTCGGCGGCGGTCGCGAGCGTGCTCTTCGTCTGGGCGAGCCGCAAGAGCCGTTGCAGCTCGACATTCTCTCGCGCCTGGTCTTTCAGCCGTTCGTTGGCAGAGGCGAGTCGCTGCACTTTCTGGCGCAGCGCCGCATTTTCGCGGCCCAGCGTACCCGCCTGCGCGAGCGTTTGGATTTCGCCGATCACGGCGTTGAAGGTGAGGCTGACGGCGCGCTGCACCGGCGTGACGATCGCCGGAACGAATTGATCGAAAGGGCTGCGTTCGCCGCGGCGCACGGCCGCCAATTCCAAAAGCATGGCGGCGCACGCGAGGATGATCAGCGTGACGAAAACGAGGAGCTTTCTCTCATCCCAAAACGAAGCGATCGCCACCACCTGCCAATCACGGACTGAGGCGCCGGATAAAGCGCCGCGAACATCTTGCGGTCCCGCAGGATCTCCGCTGCGCCTAAAGCCACGCACAGCATGGGCTGATCCGCCTGGCGAACCGGCATGCCTGTCACCAGCTGCAGCGTTTCGGCCAAGCCGGTGATGGCAGCCCCGCCGCCCGCCAACACCATGCCGTTCTCCGCCAGGTCGCGCACGAGTTCGGGCGGCGTCTGCTCCAGCACGGAGCGAACGACGTCCACGATCTGTCCGAGAGGCTCGGCCATTGCGGCGCCCACGTCTTCCTCGCGCACTTCCAGCGTTCCCGGACGCAAATGGCGGACGTCTTGGCCGACGACTTTGCGCGGCGGGCGCCCGGCGGGCCGGCCGTAATAGCCGAGCGCGATCTTCAGCGCTTCGGCGGTGCGTTCGCCGATGAGAAAACCGCGCGTCGAGCGCAGATGCGAGACGATCGCCTCATCCAAAAAGTCGCCGCCCAATTTGAGCGATTGAGCGCTGACCATGCCGCCGATGGAGATGACGGCGATCTCGGTCGTGCCGCCGCCGATGTCGACGATCATGCTGGCTTGCGGCTCCAATACCGGCAGGCCGGCTCCCACGGCGGAAGCCATCGCTTGGGGAACGAAATACACTCGGCCCGCGCCCGCTCCCATGGCCGCTTCACGCACGGCTTTTTTTTCGACGTCGGACGCTGATCCGGGAACGCCCACGATGACGCGCGGAGGCACGAGCGGCCGCTTGCGCATCGCGCGCTCGAGCAGCTGGTTGATGAGCGCTTCGGTGTAGCGGTAGTTTGAGATGACGCCGTTGCGCATCGGCCGGATGACGGCGATCTTGCGGGGCGTTCTGCCCAGCATCTGTTTGGCGCCCTCGCCGACCGTGAGGATCTCGCCCGTATCGGTGTCGATGGCGACCATAGTGGGCTCGACAAAGCGCACGCCGTGACCGCGCACGTGCACGGGCGTGTTGGCTGTGCCCAGGTCGATGCTGATCTCAGGTGCGACGCTTGCGTAGATGCGTTCGATAAGCGCGTTCACGAAAGGGCTCCGCCGGCGCGCGCACCCGATATCACCCGCTTCACGATGCCCACAAATCGTAGCCCAATTCTGCAAGCGCGCCGCCGACGCGCGCGAGCGGCAATCCCATCACCGTGTAAAAGTCGCCGACAATGGACGTCACCAAGAGACCGCCTCTGCCTTGAATGCCGTAGGCGCCGGCTTTGTCGAGCGGATCGCCGCTCGCCACATACGCCGTGATGGCGGTATCGGAGAGTGCCGAGAATTGCACGCGCGTCGACTCAACTCCGCTGCGTTCTTCTCCCGTGCCGCGATCGCAGACGACAAAGGCGGTATAGACCGTATGCTCGCGGCCCGAAAGCGCGCGCAACATCGCGTGAGCGTCGGCGGTTCCCTTCGGCTTTCCGAAGATTTGCCCGTCCAACGCCACGACCGTATCGGCCGCAATCACAACGGCTGGGCCCGTCGCCTTGGCCATGCGCGCCTTTGCGCATGCGAAGGTCAAGGCGAGTTGTTCGGGCTCGCCCGCCGCTTCGGCTCGATCTTCGTCGAAGTCACTCGGAATGACGACGACGCGCAGAGCGAGAGCCCGCAGCAACTCCTTGCGCCGGGGCGACTGCGAGGCGAGACTGACCGCCTCGAGCCGCCGTCCAGCCCCGCTGCGCGAAGTCTCACTCATAGATCTTGCCGCCGACCGAGATGAACCCGGGCGGGTGGCGAAAGCGCGGGTCGCGGTGCGTCCAATGGATCACGGGACCGGAGCCATTGAAGGCGAGCTCTCCCTTGACGATGACGTGGTCGCCGCGGTGAATGGGCGCCGCCGACGCGATGGAGATGTTGTCTGCCACGAAGACGGGGACGCGCCGACCGGGCTGCGAGATCAAAAGGATGAATCGCTCGTGGACGCCGCTCGGGCCGGCCGCGGTGGGCATGACGCGCGTCACCGTTCCTTCCACGACCACTTGACGGCCGGCCTGGCCCGCGGCGATGTCGCGCAACGCTGCAGCATTGTCTGGATTGGTGGCGTTGCTGCAGGCAAGCGTCTGCAAGACGAGCGCCATCACAAAGGTCCGAAGCCAAGCGGCTGACGCTCGCCTCACGGCGCCGGCTGCGGCTCCAACCTGGTCTTGACGTTGGATGCATCGCCGGACACATCGAGATCAAGCATGTGCCCCACGGGTTCCCGGCGCGCGATCAGATTGGCGCCCTCGCTGTTGCGCAGCACCACGGCGATCTTGGGGAAGCGATTGTAGTTGCTCGCCATCGAATAGGTGTAAGCGCCGGTATTGCGCACGACCAGCACCTCGCCCGGCCGCGGATCCGGCAGCGGAACGTTGCGGAAAAGCAGATCCGTCTCGCAATGCCGGCCGAAGATCATATATCGCCCGTCGGGCTCATCGGTCGAGCGCGTTCCGAGATGCACGGGGTAGACGGCTTCGTACAGCGCCGGCCGGGGATTGTCCGACATGCCGCCGTCCACGATCAGCGCTTGCGCGCCGTTGGCCATCGTCTTGCGCACGGCCACGCGATACAACGTCATGCCCGCGGGCGCTATCAGCGCACGTCCTGGTTCGACCATGAGCAACGGCCGCTGCTCGTCTCCAGGCGGAAAGCAGCGGTCCAGCGCATCCAAAACGGCGGTCGCCCACATCTGAGGCGTGGGAGCGCCGGCCGCGCTGGGACCGTCGTCGAAGCCAAGACCGCCGCCGATGTTGAGCACGCGGCAACGTGTGCCGCATGCACTCGCTATCGCTCCAACGACGCTTGCCAATGCCTGGACCTCGCGCGCGTATGGTTCCAAATCAAAGATTTGCGAGCCGATGTGGCAATGGATCCCCGCAAAATCGAGAGACTGGAAAGCAAGAACCGACTCCACCGCCGCGATCGCCTGTCCATCGGAGACGGGAAACCCGAATTTCGAATCGGGAGCGCTCGTCTGCACTTGAGCGAGCGTGTCGGCCTTGACCGCGGGATTAACTCGAATGAGAACAGAGGTTCGCACACCGGTCCTTTTCGCAATGACGGCAAGCGCGCGGATCTCAGGCTCGTTGTCGACGACGATGTGAGCGACCCCACTGCTGACCGCAAGCTCGAGCTCCGCGGGTGTTTTGGCGCAACCGTGCATGATGCAGCGGCTCGCGCTCACCCCCGCCTGCAAGACGGTCTGCAGCTCGCCTTCTGAGCAGACGTCCAGATCCAGCGCTTCCTGCTCCGAGATGCGGGCGATGGCCATAAGCATCAAGGCCTTAGCGGCATACACGACGCGGCAGCGCCAGCCGTCGCGCGAGAAAGCTGTGCGAAACTCCCTCATGCGCGCGCGCAGTACGCCTTCGTCGATGACGAGCAGCGGAGTCCCAAAACGCGTTGCGAGTTCAGCGAGATCACATGCCGGCTCGGAAAGCGATCCACCGGACGACGCGTGCTGCGCTCCATCGACCGTGTGTTCGGAATTGTGGTTATCCATAGAATACATTATAGTGATGTGACGCAACGGGTAACACCCCGTTGTTCATCCTATAGAGCTGTTCACAGGTGCGTATGAGAAGTTTTCCATCGGATGACTCCCAAAACCCCGAAGCGTATAAAGCGCTTGTGAGCGGCAGACGTTTGAAGCGGCTGGTCCGGGCCGCCGGCAACATCCGCATTCTGCTTTTAGGTTGGCCGGTGAACGACGGCAAGCCTAAAGGTACGCGTCCGGTGGCCACCGGGACTTTCTCGTATCCGGCCTTCGGCTCCAACTAGCTCGCTGCAGCGCGCGCGTCCGTTGCGTGCGCTTGAACCGTTCAGTGCGTGGCCTTGTAAAGGCCTTGTTCTCTGATGTAGCTCTCCACCGGGTCAGGCACGAGATAGCGGATGGGCTTGGCCTGCCCCACGCGCGCTCGGATGGAACGTGCCGAAACGTCCACCAGCGGAAGGCTCAAATAGACAAACCGTTGCTTCAGGTCGAGCGGCAACGCGGCAAGGCAGTCATCCAGTCCGCCTTCGTCAAGGCCGTCGCGGGCCACGACATAAAAATTTTCCACTAGTCGCGCGACCTGATCCAGGCGTTGCCAGACGCTGTTCACGAGCGAATCGATGCCGGCGATGAACGACAGCTTCGCTTGCGGATACCGCGCTTGCATCAGCGGCAGGGTGTCGGCAGTATAGACCGGGCCGCTCTGGCGCAGCGCAGTGTCATCCAGACCAAATCTGGCATTGCCTTCAATGCCGAGCGCCACCATCGCGGCGCGATGGTGCGCCGATGCGTGCGGACTGCGGTGCGCAGGCGATCCGACCGGCGAGAAAAGCACCTCAGCCAATCCGGCTTCCGCAGCGACTGCTTCGGCGATGAAGAGATGGCCGACATGCACAGGGTCGAACGTGCCGCCCAGCACTCCGATGCGGTCGGAGCTCACGGCCGTGCGGCGGGTCCGCGCGTCACGTAAAGGAGAACTCTTCGGCGCCGATGCGGATCGTATCGCCGGGCCGCGCGCCCAAACGCTCGAGCTCGCGCCGGGCACCGCTGCGCACGAGCGCTTTTTCGAAATACATCCGACCCTCTTCGCTCTCCAGGCCCGCCATGACGGCGGCCCGCTCTAATCTGCTGCCGGCCACGCGAAAACCGCCATCCTCTCGCGTGACCTTCAACGTGCTGGCCGCCGCCTTGGGACGGGGACGCAGCACGACCTCGGCTTCGTCGTTGGGCTGTTCGCGGCGCGCCTCCACCACTGCGGAGTACACCGCGGCCATCAGTTCCTTGACCCCGGCTCCCGTGACCGCCGATATGCCATGTACGGGTTCCGCCAAGGTGCTCTTCAACGCTGCGAGTGTTTGTTGAGCGTCCGGCAAGTCGAGCTTCGAGACGGTGACGATCCGGCGCAACGAGAGCAGTCGTGGATTCCAGGCGCGCAGTTCCTCGCGGATCATCTCGAGCTGCTGCAACGCGCCGGCTGCGTGCTGCCCGCCGTCGATGAGGTGGATCAGCACTCGCGTTCGCTCGATGTGTCGCAAGAACCGGTCGCCCAAACCCGCGCCGCGACTTGCTCCTTCGATCAACCCAGGCACGTCCACGAGCACGAAGCTCGCATCGATGTCGACGGAAACGACGCCGAGCTGCGGCTCCAACGTGGTGAACGGATACTCTGCGATCTTCGGACGCGCCGCGGAGACCGCCGCGAGCAGCGTCGACTTGCCCGCGTTCGGTGCGCCGACGATGCCCGCGTCGGCCAGCAGTTTGAGGGCGAGGTCGAGCGTGCGCGTCTCGCCCGGCTCTCCCCGCTGAGCGAAACGAGGCGTCTGCTGCACCGCGGTCGCGAAGTGCTGATTGCCCAAACCGCCGCGTCCTCCGCGCGCGACGCACGTCTGTATGCCGGCGCGATCGAGATCAGCCAGCAGCTCGCCGCCTTCGTAGACCAATGTGCCCACCGGCACCATCACGATGATGTCCTCACCGGCCTTGCCGTGACAGTTGCTGCCGCTGCCGTTGCCGCCGCGGCTCGCCCGAAAGCGGCGCTTGTGACGGAAGCTGATGAGCGTGCTCAGCTGCGGATCGGCCTGCAGGTAGACGGAACCGCCGCGGCCGCCGTCGCCGCCGTCAGGACCTCCCCGAGGAACGTACTTCTCGCGGCGAAACGAGACGGCGCCGCTTCCTCCATCGCCGCCTTGAACCGTGAGCCTTATCTCATCGACGAACATGCGCAGTCACGTCTTAGAGAACAAAACGGCCAGCTTCGGCGCCGGCCTCTTGCACGGTGAAGGTTCGATGAGCGCTGGAAACCGTGAAGGCGTTACTCTGCTGCGGCGCTCAGCTCGCCGACGAGCACTTTGACGACTTGCTGATCGCGTCCGCGACGGGCGAATTCCACGACTCCATCGGTCAAGGCGAACAGCGTGTTGTCTTTCCCCATCCCGACGTTCGAGCCCGGATGGTACTGCGTGCCGCGCTGGCGCAGGATGATGTTGCCGGCGATGACCGCTTGGCCGCCATATTTCTTGACGCCGAGGCGCTTGCTCTGAGAGTCGCGCCCGTTGCGGGAAGAGCCTAAGCCCTTCTTGTGCGCAAAACGCTGGAGATCGATGATGAACGACAAGGTTTTGGCTCCCCGGTCAGGTTGGTCTTCGTATTTGATGGCTCAGGTAGTATAGCAAAACCGCCGTCGCGCGGTCAATTCGATGTCGGCCGATGCCTTGGCTATGCGCTTACGATCGTCGCAAGGCGGGCTCGCGGTGGCGATTTCGCACGATAACCCAGGTCGCTCGGGCGACCAGCAGCAGCACGATGACGAAGATCGCGGCCACGATGCCTGCGACATACGGATGCATGAACGCCAGCACGATCCCGCCGACCGCAGCCGCATCCTCTCCGAAGCTCATGCCTGGATTCGCGAGACCGGCGGTCGTGGCGGTTGAGGCCGCACGCGCAGCCGCCGAGGAACCGTGGACCAAAAGCGAGTTGAGGGCGCCCAATGCCATCATGCTGTACAAGGAACCGGTGTTGTCGGTGTGCACGGTACCGCCGACCAATATTGCGCCGGCGACGGGCCTGACGGCGAACGACACCGCGTGCAGAGCATGATCGACCACCGGCACCTTGTCTCCGATGAACTCAAGCGCGGAGAAGACGCCCAAGACGATCATCGTGGAGTCGTGCCCGAGCCAAGCAAAGCTGGCGGCAGGGTGAATCCAGTGGAAGTGCGCGGCGAGCGACACTGAAAACAGCGTCAGAAAGCCTCGCAGCCCTGCGGTGGTCGTGAGCGCGTACGCGAGAGCGTACTGGCCGGAAGTATCCATCATCTACCTTACCGTTCTAAGGAAGGAAAAGTTTCGCTTCCGGGACGCCTGAGCGCCTGTGCGGGGTCCGGCGATGCGGTACGTTTCGGACGGTCGCAAGCGTAGTACCGGCAATCGCAGTCGAAAAAGCGGGCGTCCTTTTCGTAGCGCAGACCCACTTTCTCTAGGACGCGCTGCGAGGCGGCGTTGCCCGCAAGCGTGATGCCGACGATGCGCTCCAAGCTGAGCTCGTCAAACCCGCACCTCAGGGCGGCCGCTGCCGCCTCGGTCGCGAGGCCTTGACCCCAACAAGCGCGTTCAAGCAGATAGAGCACCTCAATCTCATCCCCGGGCGGGAGGTGGTTCAATCCGCACTGGCCCAGGAGCACGCCGCTCATTTTGTCGACGAGAGCCCACACTCCAAACCCATGGCGGATCCAGTTGGTCCATGAAGTGGGCGATGACTCGTTCGGAAATCCGTGGGGCTTCGCTTGCGGCATAGGGCCCGCGCGGCAAGAAGCGGGTGACGAGCGGGTCGGCCATCAGCGCTTCATGCGCTCCGAGGTCACCTGTGACGAAGCGGCGTAAAAGCAGCCTCGGCGTTTCCAACTGCTCGGGAGCGCGTGTCATTTCCCGCACTTACACTGGCGCACAGGGGAGCCATTTCACAAGAGAGGGTGTCGCAGCGGATGAGAACATCGCCGCACGATGCGGGAGGCTATGACAGCCGCTCCTTCGTCGCCGAGTTCTACGACTTCGTCCCGGCGTACTCGAATCGTCCAGACGCCGCTTTTTACCTCGACCTCGCACGCGCTGCCGCCGGTGCGACCTTGGAGCTGGGCTGCGGGACCGGCAGGCTGTTGATTCCCATCGCAAGGGCCGGTGTCGAGATCGTGGGCCTCGACCGTTCGCAAGCGATGCTGCAGCGCTGCAGGCAAAAGCTGGAAACTGAGTCTGAAGCGGTTCGCAGCCGCACGCAGCTCGTCAACGGCGACATGACCGACTTCGAATTGAAGCAAAGGTTCCAGCTTGTTATCGCACCCTTTCGCTGTTTCCAGCACGTGCTGGCGGTGGAGCGGCAGATCGCGTGCCTGCGATGTGTTCGCCGCCAGCTAGCGGCGGGAGGGACGTTCGTGCTGGACGTGTTCCAAGTGCAAGCGGCGCGCATGCATGACACGGCGTTCATGCAAGAGTCCGTCGAATTCGAAGGAGTCGCATTGTCCGGCGGCCGCACGCTCAAGCGGACGTTCCGCACCGCCGCCTTTCATCGCGGCGAGCAGTATAACGATTGCGAGCTGATCTATTACGTGACAAAACCCGACGGCGGCAGCGAGCGCCTTGTCCACGCGTTCCCGCTACGCTATTTCTTCCGCTACGAGGTCGAGCATCTGCTGGCGCGCAGCGGTTTTGCGGTCGAGGACGTTTTTGGAGATTACGACCGTTCGCCGCTTGCGGACGATTCGCCGGAGATGATCTTTGTGGCAAAGGCGGCCGGTTAGCCGGCCGCCCTCTCAGCTAATACTTGGCGGTCATGAAAAACGTGAAGAGTCGAGGCGGCCCAAACGATTCGTTCTCGTAGGCGTTGGGGCTCTGGTTGTATTGGAACGGCTCGAACGGAGCGTTGACGTTCACGCCTGATCCCGGACCATAGCCGCCCAAAGCATTGGGGACGTAGTAGAGGTTCGCGGGTATCTGCGTCGGCGTGAAATTGTTGAACAGGTTTTGAACCCGAATGCCGACCTGCATGTTGTGGGGCGCGCGCCCGAGGTCATGAGACACGCTGACGAGCACGGTCGCGATCTGCGGCCCGCGCAGGGTCCCCGGATCGTCGCCTTCCGGAGTTCCGCGCGAACCCGTGATGTTGGGGTTCGTTACCGTGCCCGGGTTGGCCGGATCGGTGAAGTAGTACGCCTGAGATGTCGGGCTCACGAGATCGCTGTTGAGCACTTCAACGGGTACGTTCACGTTGTTCGCATTGGGCAAGAACGTGAAGGTCTTCTTGCCGACGCCGTAGCGGTAGCCCGATTCGTACGACACGGTCGTCGACGCATGCAAGCCGCTGGGCGTGTTGTAGACGAGATTGAGCGTGCCGACCACCGGCGCGACGTACGTCACGTGGAAGAAATGGCCGGCCGCAAGCGCGGCGTTGTTCACGGTTGGAAAGAAATCGCTGTCGTAATTGGCGAGCGTGTTGTCATACGTCGCGTCCAGCAAGCCTGAGAGCCCGTAGCGAGATTGGCGCTGCAACGCGACTTCGACCCCGGTGTTCACGTTGATGCCGGCGTTCTCTTCACGTGAAGGGCCGAACACCGGGGTACCGCTGGCCAGCGTGAACAGCAGCGGCTGGTTGCCGACGACGTAATCCGTGCCCTTGCGGTAATAGGGCTCGATGCGCAACTCCAGACCGTGGCCGAAATCATGCTCGAACCCGAAATCGACATTGGTCGCGCGCTGCGGGCGCACCGGAGTGTATTGCTGGAATTCGTTGGTCGTCAGCTCTAAGACGATCTGCTGATATAGATTGCTGACATGATTGGTCACGCCGAATCCGGGCAACGGCACGAAGCAGCCGCTCGCGATGTTGCAGTTCTGCAGCGCGGGGTTCACTTGGTACACGTCTTCGAGCGCGGACTCCGGCACGAACTCGATGTTCTTGCCGTACGAGAACCGCAGCGTATCACGCGGCGAGAGCTCGTAACTCATGGCTAGGCGCGGGCTGACCTGCGAGGGGTGGGTGACGTCGTTGCCGATCGGCTGGCCTGGGACCGTGACGAAGTTGCCGTTATCGTCGAAGAAGTAGGTCGTGTTCGCCTCCGCGACGTTGGCGGGAAGCGGCAGCGCCTCTTTGTCGAAGCGGAGGCCCAGCGTGATGTTCCACTTCTCATTGGGCTGATAGTGATCTTTGATGTACAGATCGTAGCGGTGCAGCGGATCGTTCGTGTATGAGAGATTGTTGGCGTACGTGCTCAAGGGTGCATGCCCCGGATCCGTCGGCAGCCCAAGGCCCAACGATGCATTGAGGGCCGCGTTGAACGGTGCGATGTAGCAACCGCCCATCGGACCGGGCAGCCCGTTGAAGTCCGCCAGTTCCGGCGTGCACGCCTCTTCCAGCGGCTCGTAGAAGGTCTCAAAGCTTGGGTAAGCCGCCGAATACTGGTTCTTGTAGTACGAGGCGTCGCCGCCGAAGCTTATCTCGTGCTTGCTGCTGATCTGGTTCGTGTAGTCGAAGGCCTCCCCGAGGTTCGTTGTCTGAAGATCCTCGTAGAAGTCGCTGAACGATCCGAGGTCGTAGGGGTAGCGAAAGATCAGGTTTTCGACCGTCTTGTACAGCCGGATCTCTCCGAAGCTGGAAGGGCTGAGCTGGCGTTTGTAATTGAGCTTGTCGATGACGGTGTTGAACGTCTGCGTGTCGAGCATGTTGGTATTCTGATTGTAAGCGGCTTGGCCGGGATAGAGCGTGATATAGCTGGTCTCGTACGTGGAGAACTGCCCCAATCCGTACGGGTCGTTGTTGATCTGATTGTTGAAATTGTTGGAAGCGTATGGTGCGACTGACGGTCCCACGAGGTAGCCGAAGAAGTAGGTTGAGCCGCTCTCGTTGTTGAGGAACTGCAGTTCATTCTTGTCGCCCTTGCCCCAGTGATAGAAGAGGTTGAAAACCTCGTCGTTAAGGGTGAAGTTGCTCGTCAGCGCCAGGTTGAGAGGATAAATGCTATGGCGGTCGCCGTAATCTTGGTCATTGCGTTGGCCGCCATACGAGAAGTAATAGCTGAACCGGTTGTCGGGCGTCGCGTTGCCGTAATCGAAGGACATCTCATGACCGAACGTGGGACCGATCATCCGGAACGTCGCCTGGCCGGCGGCGGGATACGTTCCGCGCTTGATGACCTCGTTGATGACGCCGGTGTTCGTGTTGCCGCTGCTGACGTCGTAGCCGCCGGTGGACAGTTGAACGCTGCGCGCGCCATTGAGAGAAACGGCGTTGAGGAATTGGCCCGTCACCGCATCGGTGTTGTCGACGCCGTCGAACTGGTAACCGACGTCGTTCTCCGCCCCGCCGCGGATGACCGGATAGCCGAAATTGTCAGTGGTGACGCCCGGCAGCGAGTTGAACGCTTGAAATCCGTTGAGATCCTGCGGAGTGCCGTTGAGATTCTCCAGGCGCGTTTGATTGATGACGTACGTGTCGGCGGTCTGTGTCGGCTGGATCAGCGATGTGGCGCTGCGCACCGTGACGCGTCCCAAGCTCTTGACGCCGGCTTCCATGCGCCCGTTGACGCGGCTGCTTTGGTCTTGCGTGACCGTGATGCCCGGGATCATGACGCTTTGATAGCCGTCTTTCGTGAACGTGACGGAGTAGGTGTCAAGCGGCAGCCCGTTGAGAGAATAGAAGCCGTTGGCTCCCGTCACCGTCACGCGCGAAGCCGATGGCGCGGTTACGGAAACGCGCACGTCCGCGAGCGGATGACCCGAAGCGTCACTGACCTGGCCGAGGATTCCGCCGGTCGTGCCGGCGCGCGAGGCGGACGGGAATGACCAAGACAGACACACTGCCAAAAAGCAGACGACGATACGGCCGGCGTTTTTTCTCATAGCATCCTCCGGTTGTGGTGTCCGCGCAGGTTCTTGGAGTGCATTTCAAACTCTTTCGGTTCGCGGATGAGATTTGGACGGAACGGCGCGATTACGGCAGTCCGCGCGGGGTACAAAAGAAGACAACCAAGGCTTTGGCCGGAAGGGAGCAACGCATGCCGACAAAATCACGAAAGCGAACCAGCAAGAGCGCGGGCCGCAAATCAAGTGGAGGCGCGAAGAAAAAATCCGGCCGTCGCTACGGCCCTAAGTCCCAAGAGAAGGTCGGTCGAGCCATGCGCGAGATGAAGCGCGGCAAATTGAAGTCGGGCCGCTCGGGCAAGAAAGTGAAGAGCCGCAAGCAAGCCATCGCGATCGGGCTGTCGGAGGCGCGCAAAAGCGGTGCGAAAGTGCCGAAGCAGTCGGGCAGCCGCAAGAAGTCGTCCGGCAAGCGAGAGAGCGCGTCGAGCTGAAAAAAACGGGGCGGACAAGGTCCGTCCCTTGGATTTTCCAAGGTGCTGCGGGCAGTGTCAGTGCCTGCAGCAGACCTCAAACCTGTTGCCTTCCGCGTCCTCGAAGAAGGCCGCATAATACGGCTGTCGATAATCGGTGCAGACTTCGGGACCTTCGAGCTTGTGAGCGCCGGCTCGGCGCACGGCCCACGCCACGCGGTCCACGTCATCGCGAGTTGCAGCCCCAAAGGCCACGCGCGAACTGTTGGGCACATGCCCGGGGTCTTCGGTCAATCCGAAGAACGGTTGGTCGCGCCGGTTGGAATAGTACGACCGCTCGCCCTCGGGCGCCACGACCGTTTGCAGCCCCAGCGCGAACATCAGCGCGTCGTAGAAAGGTCGGAGCGGAGCGACCTCGCGCACTCGCAGATCGATGTGATCGTACGGGCCAGCGGCGCTCATCAGATGCGTACACCCCAGCCGCCGAACAACATCGTGTCCGCGCCACGCGGCACATGAACGATCGCCGTCCTTGAGTCCGCCGCCGAGTTCGTGAGCCCCTCGTCGAGCTTCTTGCCTGCTTCCACCATGACTGTCTCCTCTGGAAATTTGGTAACCTGTGATGATATTATACTAGTTATCATGCCCTGTCAAGCGATTTCGCAGGTTAGTGCTTGACTATTCAGCGGTGTAACGCCAAAAGTCGCTCTTGCTTTGTAACCACCTACTGCACTACAATGGTTCCACGATTATGAAACCAAACCTGCCGAACCCCCAGCCTGAAGGAAGCTCGCGCCGGCCCGCTCCGGGCGGCCTTGGACTGTTGCAATCCTTCATCAATACCCTCGAGATAGAAACCGGTCAGGACAAGCTCGGGACTGGGGCGGGATTGGAAAGCTGGCTGCGAGAGCATGGGCTCGCTGAGGCGACAACCTCCATATCCGCGGCCGACGCGCAGCACTGCGCGCAGGTCCGGGAGGCGCTGCGCGATCTGCTTGAGGCCAACCGCGGGTCGGCGGTCGCGAAGTCGGCCGCTGAAGCGCTCAGTCGCGCGGCTCGCAGTTCGCAGCTCGTCCTGCGGTTCGATGATGGCGGAGGCGCAATCTTGCAGCCTGCGGCGACAGGGGTTGACGCCACCATCGGCCGCATCCTCAGTATTGCCTATGCGGCGATGATCGATGGAAGCTGGCACCGGCTCAAGGTGTGCGAGGACGACACCTGCCGGTGGGCGTTTTACGACTATTCAAAAAACTGTTCGGGCAGTTGGTGCTCCATGGCGGTCTGCGGCAACCGTTCCAAGGCACGGCGGTATCGAACGCGTCGTAAGCCGTCCACCTCGAGCACCCGGGAGTCACACCGCCGCTAGACCGCACTTCAGATCTCTGATGATGTCGGCCGGATCTTCAACGCCGACGGAGAGCCTGAGAAATCCATCATGCAGGCCGACGGCGGCGCGCTCATCCTGGCTCAGCGACCGGTGCGATGATGTCACCGGGTGAGAGACGGTCGTCGCCACGCCTCCGAACGAGAGCACGAGTTTGATCAAACGCAGATGCGCGAGAAAGCGGTCCACCGCTGCCCTGTCATCCGCTAGTTCGAAGGACACTATCGAGCCGAAGCCGCGCGACAGCGTCGCGTCCGCGGCGGCATAGCTCGGATCAGCCGGCAGGCCGGAATAATGCGTCGCCTTGACCGCGGCCTGAGTTGCAAGCCACGAAGCCACCGCCAGCGCATTCGAGCTCGAGCGCGACAACCGCAGTTCGAGCGTCGCAAGCGAGCGGCACGCGAGCCAACAGTCAAAGGCCGAACCGATCAAACCGCAGCGGGCGGCGAAGGAACGAGCCGGTTCGATCAGTTCGCGGCGGCCACACAAAGCGCCCAACATGAGGTCGTGATGGCCGCCGATGAACTTCGTCAAGCTTTCCATCACGATGTCTGCGCCGAGGCGCAGCGGCTGGCAATGGTAGGGAGAGGCGAGCGAGTTGTCCACCAAGAGCAGCGCAGTGTGCTCGTGCGCTGCCGCCGCCAACGCGGCAACATCGATGACCCGGGCCCGGGGGTTTGAAATCGTTTCCACGACGAGCAGGCGCGCGCCGGCGCTCAACGTCTTAGTGAGGGCGGCCGGATCGTACACATCCGCGAAGACGCTGCGCACGCCGAACCTCGCAAAATCCGCCAGCAGCCGCGCCGTGCTGCTGTACAGATCGCGGCTGACCACGACGGTATCGCCGTGGCGCAAACACGTGAAAAACGCCGCGGCCATCGCCGACATGCCGGCGGCAGTTATGAGCGTTTCGACCGCGCCATGCAACGAGCATAACGCCGCTTCCAGCGCCCAGTGGTTCGGCACTCCCGAACCGCCGTAGATCGCGCCACGCCGCAGGCCCTCGTAGACGTCATCGACCTCGTCCAGATCGGCGAAGGTCCAGCCGGCCGACTGCTCGATGCCGCCAACGGCAGGAGGATTGACCGACCTCGGGGCGGTCGCATCATGGATGGATCGCGTCGAGAACGAATCGTCGCTGCCCATGCATCGTCTCCCAGCAGATTTGCGAATAAAGAAGGGGAGCTGCTGGTGCAGCGCCCCTCAAGTGCGATGTTCGGATGTCACGATCCGAAGGAGATCGCGCTTATTTCTTCTTGCCCTTTTTTGCCGTCTTCTTGGCAGCCTTTTTCTTTGCCATGATGTGCAGGTCACCTCCCCTCTGGACTTCCGGTGCGCGCGGGCGTTGCTGTCTGTCTGTTAGTTTTTGCTCTGCCGCTTCTGCGGAGTGCGGCGGTCATGGCGCGCTTCTCGGAGGGTGCGGCTTTCAAAACTTCCTCGCGGCGAGGGTTCTGGTCTGCAAGCCCATCCCCTTTCATCATCGGCAGCGCGCGCGACGACACCCACGCGTGAGCGTTCAGCGCGCATGCATGATCGCGCGCCTCCTGCGCTTCCGTCCGGATGAGGAACAGCGTGCATGAGGCAAGAACTCACCGACGACTTGCAACGCTCATATGCCTCTTCGCGGCATCGCAGCCGTGCCTGGAACAGCTGTCATGCGTCCTGATCGACGGAGGGTCGTCATCACCGGGCTGGGAGCGGTGACGCCGTTGGGCAACTGCGTGGCCGATTTTTGGTCCAACGTCGTGCGGGGAACCAGCGGCGTGAACCCCATCACGCTCTTCGACGCCTCGAAGATGCCGACGAGGTTCGCCGCCGAGGTGCGCGATTTCGACCCGGCTTCCCTGATCGGCAAGAAAGATGCGCGCAAGATGGATCGTTTCGCGCAGTTCGCCTTCGTCGCTGCCGAACAGGCCGTGAAAGACTCAGGTTTGCAGATCGACGATGCCAACCGCGAGGCCATCGGCGTGGTCATGGGTTCGGGCATCGGCGGCATCGCTACCATCGAGCACCAGCACAAGATCATGGTCGAGCAAGGGCCGGACCGGCTTTCACCCTTTCTCATTCCCATGCTGATCAGCAACATCGCCCCCGGCCTCATCTCGATGCATTTCAACGTGCGCGGGCCCACGCTGACGACGGTGTCGGCCTGCGCGTCGTCCAACAACGCGATCGGCGATGCGTTCCGCACCGTCCAGTACGGAGAGGCAGACGTCATGATCTGCGGCGGCTCCGAGGCGCCGATCACGCCGCTTGCCGTCGGCGGCTTCTGCGCCATGCGCGCGCTGTCCAGCGACAACGAGGACCCGCAACACGCGAGCAGGCCGTTCGATCGCAAGCGCGACGGGTTCGTCATTGGTGAAGGCGGCGGCGCACTCGTCTTGGAGGAGCTCGAGTCGGCGCAGCGTCGTGGCGCCCGCGTCTACGCGGAGATCATCGGGTATGGGAAATCGTCGGATGCGTATCACATGGTGACGCCCGATCCGCAGGCCCGGGGCGTAAAGCTGGCCATGGTGCGGGCGCTGTGCGACGCCGATGTTGCTGCCGCAGATATCGGCTACATCAACGCCCACGCGACATCCACCGATCTTGGAGACGCGGCCGAAACGCAGGCCGTGCACAGCGTTTTCGGCGAGCACGCAAAGTCGGTGCCCGTCAGCTCCAACAAGTCGATGTTCGGTCACGCGCTGGGCGCGGCCGGCGCACTCGAGGGCATCTGCACGGTCCTGACGCTCCATCACGGCGTCATCCCGCCCACCATCAACTACGCGAATGCAGATCCCTTGTGCGATCTGGACTGCGTTCCCAACGTCGCGCGCAAAGACGACGTGGAGGTCGCTATGTCCAACTCGTTCGGCTTCGGCGGCCACAACGCCGTGCTTGTGTTTCGTAAATTCTCCCAGAACTAGGGGTGTCCGCCCGATCCGGCCGCCGCCGCGCGCTGCGGGAGTTCGCGCGTACGCTCGCGTTGAGCGCTCCCTCGAGCGCCGAGATCGAGCGCTTGGACATCGCGTTGACGCACGCATCGTTCGCCGCCGAACGCTCGCATGCGACGGCCCCTTTGGACGGTCATGGCGGCCGCGCCGATGCCGACAACGAGCGGCTGGAGTTCTTGGGAGACGCGATCCTGGGCGCTGCAGTCGCGCACGAGCTCTACGATCGCAAGCGCGGGCTGTCCGAGGGAAAATTGTCTCCGCTGCGGGCCTCGCTTGTCTCTCAGTCAGCGCTCGCGCAGACCGCGCGCAGGCTCAACGTCGCAGATCTGCTGCTCGTGGGCAAAGGCGAACGGCGGACCGGCGCTGCGATGCGGCCATCGATCATCGGGTCGGCAGTGGAGGCGATCGTCGGCGCCATCTATCTCAGCCGAGGCTTCGAAGCGGCTCGCGCCTTCATCGCACGCGAACATCTGGCGCATGTCAAACCGGCGGCCGGCAGCGATCCCAAGACGGCTCTGCAAGAATATGTGCAAGCCAAGTATAAAGAAGCGCCGCACTATGCGGTGGCCGCCGTGACCGGACCCCCGCACGACCGCACGTTCAACGTCGTCGCGCTCGTCCGCGGCCACATCGTCGGGGCGGGGGAGGGTGCCACGAAGAAACAAGCGGAGTCCGCCGCAGCGGCCGAAGGGCTGCAGACCTGCAAGCGGCGTCCGGCGAGCCGCGTGAGGTAATCGCGACATCTACCTCAAGAGCGTCGACCTTTTCGGGTTCAAGACATTCGCCGAACGCACGCGCTTCGAGTTCGATGCCGGCATCTCGGCCATCGTCGGGCCAAACGGCTCAGGCAAATCGAACTTCGTCGATGCCGTTCGCTGGGTGCTCGGAGAGCAGAGCGCGCGCCAACTGCGGGGCGCTCGCATGGATGACGTCATCTTCGCCGGCAGCTCGCTGCGAAGACCCATGGGAATGGCCGAAGTGACGCTGACGCTGGACAACTCGGACGGCGCGTTGCCCATGCCGTTCAGCGAGATCGCCCTGACTCGCCGGGCGTACCGCAGCGGCGAGAGCGAGTTTTTCCTGAACAAGTCCGCCGTACGGCTGCGCGACATCACCGATCTGCTGATGGACACGGGCCTCGCGGCTGAACTCGCGGCCGTGGTTTCCCAAGGAGAGATTGACGCTATCCTCTCCGCCAAACCCGAGCAGCGCCGGGAGCTGTTCGATGGGGTCGCGGGCACCAGCAAGTACCGGTCGCGCAAGCACGAGGCCGCCCGTCGGCTGGAACAGACCGCCGCCAATGCGCTGCGTCTCAACGACCTTCTGACCGAACTCGAAAAAGAGCTGCCGGGCATCGATCAGCAGGTCCGCCGTGCTAAGCGCTACCAAAAAATCACGCAGCAGTTGCGCGACTTCGAGATCCTCTCGTTTTTGCGCAAGACCGAGAGCCGCCGCGAGGAGCGGGAGACGCTGGCGGCCGCGCTCGCCGCGGATCAGTCCGAACCGGCGGCTGCTTCCGATCGCCAAGCGGAATTGCAAGCGCACGTCAACGCTGCTCGCTACGAGGAGTACCAAGCCGGCATAGCCTTAGACGAACGCAATGCCGAGCACGCGAAGCTCGCATCGGAATTTCAACAGCAGGCGTCAGCGCACGCGGCGGCCGACGCGAAATTGGGAGAGCTTGCGCGCCGCTGCCAAGCGCTGGACCAGGAACTCGATGCCGCCTCGAGGCTGGAGACCGATGCCGCCGCTGCGCTGAGCGCCAAGAGCGATGATCTGCAGCGCAATCGCGAGCTGCGCGATCGCGCTTTGCACTTGGCTGAAACTGCGGCTGCCGTGGAAGCGTCGACGGCACGCGAGTGGGACTCGGCCTACAGCGCCCTGCGATCGGTTGAAGACCGGCGCATGCAAGCGGTGAGCGCTGCCGGCGAAAAATCTTCGCTGGCCGCGACCGCCGGCGCGGAGCTGGCGCGCGCCCAAGAGGCGATGGCGCGGCTCGACGACGAGATCCGCCTCATCGAGGCGCAGCAGACCGACCTCGAGCAGCGCGCGGCCGTCGCGGTCACTCAGCTCGAGCAGCGCGCTCGCACGATAGCTCAGCTCGAGCGCGATCGCAACGCGGCAGACCGGGAACTTGAACGCAGTCAAGAGGCCGTCGCGCAGCGGCGGTCCCAAACGGAGGCGGCGTTCCGCCGGGTCACAGCAGCGAGCGCACGGCTCGAAGCGCTCGAGCAACTGCGCTTCAGCGCGGTCCTGGGCACTTCCGCGCTGCTCGAAGCGGCAGAGCAGGGGAAGCTCGCGGGCATCGTCGGCACGGTCGCACAAATGGTCGCGCTGGATCAGCGCTGCGAGCGCCCGCTTCAGGCATTGGCGGCCGGGCGCATGAGCGACGTCGTCGTGCGCAACGCTGATGACGCCCGTGCCGCCATAGACTTTTTGAAAGCGCGACGAGCGGGCCCGGCTTCGCTGATCGTGCTCTCGCTGCTTTCGCCCGAGCAGGACACGGCGCATAGTCGAGGGGCGAACGCCGAATTGCCAGCGGGCCCGGTCATCGGCGCAGCGGCCGCATTCGTGCGGTGCGCGGCAGAAGCACGCCCGGTGGTTCAAGAGATCTGGGGCAAAGCGACGATCGTCGACTCCGTTTCGACCGCGCTGCGCGAGGCCAGGCATGACAGCGCCACCCGATTTGCGACGCTCGACGGTGATGTCGTGTGCGGCGGGGCGATTGCGGTGGAGGCTCATGTCGCAGCCGATGGCCAGGACCTGGCGGCGCTGCGGCCTCACAAGCTCGACTGCGACAGAGAGGTTGCGGCTGCGGCCGCAGCGATGCAAGAGGCCGAAGGACAGCTCGCCCGCAGCGAGGCGCGCGTTGCGCAGTTGAGCGCCGACTCGATGGCGGCGACGCTCAGCCAGCGGGAAGCACAGGCCGCGCACGGCCGGCTGCAACAGGAATTAACCGCCGCTCAAACCCGCAAGCTTGCTGTCACGGCACGCCGCCCCGACGCGCTCGCCGAACAAAGCGCCGCTCAGCAACGCATGTCGGCGCCGCATGAGGAAGCGGCACAACTGGCAAGGGCTGCCGCAGCGCTTGAAGACGAGCGGAAACAAGCGCTTCGCGCAGCGGACGATCGCGCGCGGGACCTCAACGACGCTCAGACCCGCCACCGCCGTGCCGCGGCAGACGCCGCGGCCCTCGTGGAGCGGGTCGCTCAACTGAGCGACGACGTCGAATCTGCTCGCGCCGCGCTGATGCGCGCCCAAGCTCAGCGCAAGGCGAGAATCGCGTCGCTGACGGAGGCGCAAGCGGAGCGAGACGGTCTGGCTGCAGACACTCAACGGCTTGAACGGCAACGAACGGCGGCGCAAGAAGATCTGTCGGCGGTCGCGGCGCAGCTGCAAGCTGCGCGAGACCGGAGAGACGAAGCCGCAGCCCGCTGCCGCGACTTGGAGACAGCGCTTGAGACGGCGCAGCAACGCGGCAAGGAGCAATCGCTCGAACTCGAGCGCTTGCGCATCAGACTGGCGGAGATCGACGCGGAGCTTGCTCTCCTGCAGGAGGCTTTCGCGCAAAATCCGGCCACACCGCAGGAGTGCGAGGATGTGGCGCAGCGCTATGGCGAGCACCGAGGCGAGCCGGACGCGGATCTGCGCCGGCTGCGGGAAGAGCTGATCCGGCTCGGCAACGTCAACATGAGCGCTCTGGAAGACCGGGCCGCGGCACTCGAGCGCTGCGAATTCCTGCGCTCCCAGCTGCAAGACCTCGAGGCCGCGCGAACCGCGATCCTGGCGAGCATCGCCGACATGGATGCCGCAGCGCTCCGGCAGTTCACTGCAACGTTCGAGCAAGTCTCCGCCGCGTTTTCAGAGACGTTCGAACGGCTCTTCAACGGCGGCAGCGCCAAGATGTGGGTCACCGAGGCGGCAGATCCCAGCGCCGCGGGCATCGAGATCTCTGCCCAACCGCCGGGCAAGAAGATGCAGCACCTCAATCTCTTGTCAGGCGGTGAACGGTCCCTCACGGCCGTTGCATTGATCTTCGCCACCCTGAAGGTGCGACCGAGTCCCTTCTATATCTTCGATGAGATCGATGCGGCGCTGGACGAGGCGAACATCAGCCGTTTTGGAGCGCTGCTCGCAGAGCTCGCGGGCACGTCGCAGATCATCATCATCACACACAACAAAGCCACAATGACGCTGGTGGATCGCATGTACGGCATCGCAGCCGGCGAAACCGGCGTCTCCAACGTGGTGTCGCTCTCGTTGGAGCGGGCGGGTGCCTACGCCTAAGCCCTGGGCGCTCGTCTCTCTCACCGATCGAACTGGATTAGCCGAACTGACCGAAACGCTCAGCGCCGCCGGCTTTAACCTCGTCGCCACCAGCGGCACGGCCGCCGCGATTCGCGCGCTCGGCGTGCGGTGCCGCGAGGTTGAGGACCTCACGGGATTCCCCCCAATCCTGGACGGGCGGGTGAAAACGCTGCACCCCAAGATCTTCGGCGGCATCCTCGCGCGCGGCGCATCGGCGGATCACACGAACGACCTGAAGCAGCACGACATCGCGCGCATCACGGTGGTGGCGGTGACGCTTTACACCTTCCAAGCTGCGGTCGCGCGCGGCGATATCGCCGCGGATGCGGTCGACCACATCGATATCGGCGGGGTGGCGCTTTTGCGCGCCGCAGCGAAAAACTACGAAACGGCAACCGTGCTGAGCAGCTCCGCGCAGTATGAGGAGTTCGCAGACGCGCTGCGACGCGGCGGCCCAACGCTTCACGAGCGGCAGCGCTGGGCGGCTTGCGCCATGAGCTTGGTCGCCGACTACGATGCCGCGATCGCCGCCTATCTCAGGTCGCTTGCCGGCGAGCAACCCTTGCCGGACGAGTTGACGCTGCGGCTGCCCTTACAGCACCGCCTGCGCTACGGGGAAAACCCCGGCAGCCTGGCCGCATTCTATCATTCAGCGCTCACCCCCGTGACGTTCCCGAAGCAAGTGTCGGGCAAGACGCTCTCCTACAACAACCTGTTGGACGTCGACTCGTGCCTGCGACTGCTCGCGCCGGTCGAGAGACCAGCCGGTTTTGGTTCGGACGCCTGCGCCGAGGCAGAAGTAAAAGCGGCGATCGTCAAGCATACCGTGCCGTGCGGCTTTGCGGCGGCGCCGACCGGATGCGCAGCGCTGTGCGCGGCGTTGGGGGCCGATCCGATATCGGCGTTCGGGGGCATTGTGGCCGTCAGCGCGGAGATCGACGATGAGAGCGCCGAACTCCTCAAGCCTCGCTTTCTTGAGGTGGTCGCCGCGCCGGCGTTCAGTCCGGCGGCGCTCGCCGTTCTCCGTTCCAAAAAGAATCTGCGCATGCTGACGTTCGATCCGGGGCTGCCCGCGCGCCTATGCGCAGACGCAACCGTCCGCTCTGCGCTCGGCGGCATCTTGCTCGAACAGCCGGACGGGGCGGCGTCGCCCGAGGCGTGGACGGTCGTCACCGAGCGCACGCCCACCCCCGAGCAGTGGCGCGACCTGTTGTTCGCCTTGCGTGCAGTGCGCCAAGTCAAATCAAACGCCGCCGTCGTCGCCAAAGACGAAGTCACGCTTGGGATCTGCGGGGGGCAGACGAATCGCGTCGTCGCGGTTGAGCTTGCATGCAAGAGAGCCGGGGCCGCGGTCCTGGGAGCAGTGCTGGCGACCGACGGCTTTTTCCCGTTCGCGGACGGCATCGAGGCGGCGCTGAGCGCAGGCATCGCAGCCGTAGTGGCGCCAGCCGGTTCGATCCGCGACGCCGAAGTCATCGAGGCCGCCCGCAAAGGCGGCATCGCGCTTGTCTTCACATCGCGCCGCTACTTTCTCCATTGAGGAGTGCCATGGACGATTCGCGCGCGATCCAAGCGATACTGCAAGCGGTGAACGACGCGCGCGTTGTCGTCGCAGCCCACCGACTAGCGTGACCCTGCCGTTCTCAGCGTGGTGACGGCCGCGTTGCCGATGGAGTAGCGGGTCTCTCCATCGACCATTGATGCGCGCATCCGGCCGCTGACCTGCACGTACGCGCCTGAAGCCGGCAGCTCCGTCACGGCGGCATCCGTCGTGTCGGGCGTGACATCGAAGCCGACCGCAACTGAGTCGGCCGCGCAACACGTCATGATCTGCCGAGAAACGGTCGCCGGCGCGCCGTCGTGCGCTCTCGTCCACGTGCCCGTCACTTGCAACCACGTTCCGACCACCGATGCAGAGTCGCGATCGATACGTTCAAGGGCGTCGAACAAGCTCGCATCGTCGTCGTCAGCGCGATCACGCCGCGGAGCGGCGTGACGGCGCTGCTGCATGCGGTCCGGCGCGTGCGTCATGACCGAAAGCGGCGGCAGTGGCGAGCGCGGCAGCAACGCCGAGAAGCCGAAGCCGGCCAACAGCGCCCACCACAGCAAAGGGTGACGGTGGACCGTGCGCTCGCGCACGTGCGATCGTCCAAGCGACCCAAGGCAGGTGACCGCTGACAAGACCACAGCGGGAAGCGCTTCCGTCGTCAGGCTATGCAAACGGCCGCCGAACGCAGCGCCGAGCGCAAGCGCGCACGTGCAGGCAAGCGCCGCATGCTTTAGGCAGGCGAGGCTGTGCGCGGCCACGTCAAGCCGCCATTGCGCACGCAGCGGCCAAAGCGGCGAGCCCAGCCGCCGCCGAGCGTGCCATGACCGCGCTCCCGAACGTGCGATACATCAGTGACAGCTGACGGAAGTCCAGCGCCTGCGATGCGAAAATGAACGCGATCTGCGCACGCGGTTCTCGAAAGAACGCGCCGGCCAAGACGGCATCTGCGGTCGAGCAGGGCGACAAGAGAGAACCGAAGATCGCCGCGGCCGCCGGCGTCGCGTTCGCAAGTGCGTGAGGACGGTAGACCAGCAGCAGAGCGCTCATGCATGCCACCGCGCACAGCGACCATAATGCGCCAGCGGCGTTGACGACGAAGCGATGCGCCAAACCTGTGTGTGAGGTGTTGCCCGAACAGTGCGAGCCTGGTGCGACCGTTGAGCTCGCAACTGCGCTCAAGACTGCGGCGATGACCCCTGCGCACATGCGCACGACGAGCATCCGTGGGCCCAAGACGGCGGCCGTGCAGACGAGTGCGATCGGATTGCAGCAGCCGCTCCAGATGATGCATGCGCCGGCCAAGCCAGGCGGCAGCAACCGCAGACACGCGGCGAACGACGACATGGCACAATCGCAACCGGGGAACAACAGCGCGAACGCAACAGCGGCCGCACGCGCGTGGCGGATGCGCCATCTCTGAGCCACCGCCTCGATGGCGACCGCTGCCGCTGCTCCTGCGCTGACGTACGGCAGGGCTCCGATCGCGATGGAGCACGCGTATACCGACGTGCGATAGACTCCCGGCAAAAGGGAGGACGGTATGACCGCTGTGGCAGCCGCGGGGGAGATGAGCGACGCCGCAGCGGCGACGATCAGCACGCCGGCGAGTCGAAGCGTCTTGCGGCCCCAGAGCGGTTGCCCATCCACTGGCGCAAGCCAATGACATCGCCTCGCCATGCTCATGAGGGATTGGCACCTCTCCCGCAAGTATGTACGGGCGGCGCGCCGAAGCACGCCGCATCGCAACTGTGAAGAATCTGACGGCGCCGCGCGGGACCTTCGACATCCTTCCCCCGGAGTCGTCCCAATGGCAAGTGCTCGAGCGGATCATCGACGAGGTGTGCGCGCGCTTCGGCTACCGCGAGATTCGCACGCCCATCTTCGAAAGCAGTGAGGTCTTCGTGCGCACGATCGGGGTGGGCACCGACATCGTCGACAAGGAGATGTACACGTTCATCGACCGCGGCGGTCGCAGCATCAGCCTGCGACCTGAGATGACGGCGCCGGTGGTGCGCGCCGCTCTCGCCCATAACCTCTTGCAGACGCTGCCGCTGAAGCTCTATTATCGGGGCCCGATCTTTCGCTACGAGCGGCCTCAGAAGGGGCGCTACCGCCAGGCGCACCAGTGGGGCGTCGAGTGCTTCGGTGCGGCAGGGCCCGAAGCCGACGCGGAGATCATCGCCTTGAGCTTGGAGATGATGCGCGCCGTCGGCATCGTCGACTATCGGCTCGAGATCAACTCCCTCGGCTGCGCGCAATGCGCGCCGGCATTTCGCGAGGCGCTCGTCGCGTATCTCTCAGAGCAAGCCGCCGCACTCAGCGAGACCAGTCGCGAGCGGCTGCAGCGCAACCCGCTGCGCATCCTTGACTCGAAGGACGACCTGGACCGAGCGGTGCTCGCCGGGGCGCCGACGATGGAGCGCTTTTTGTGCGAGAGCTGCCAGCAGCATTTCGCAGATCTGCGCTTCCTGCTGGAGAGCATGGGCATACGGGCTCTGCACAACCCGCATATCGTCCGCGGTCTGGACTACTACACGCGCACGGTGTTCGAGATCCATTCGGTAGCCCTTGGCGCCCAGGACAGCGTCTGCGGCGGCGGTCGTTACGACGGTCTCGTGCAGGCGATGGGCGGTCCGCCCACGCCGGGCGTCGGCGTCGCGATGGGCATGGACCGCATGCTCATGCTTTCGCGCAGCTCAGGGGCCGCTGCCGAGCAGGACGGCCAGACGCGCTTGCAAGTCGCCTTCGTCGCGCTGGACGACGAGTCTGCGCGCCTGCTGGTCCCGGTGCTCCAGGCTGTGCGCGCGCGTGGCATCGCAGCCGACATGGACTATCTGCGCCGCAAACTGGAGCGACAGCTGCGCGCCGCCGGAGAAAGCGGCGCGCGCTTTGCGGTCATCATGGGCGAAGACGAACGCACGGCGGGCGATGTGACGATCCAAGATCTCGCGACGCGCGCACGGGTGCGCGTGGGTCTTACCCGTGTCGACGCTGAGCTTGCCCAGCGTCTGGCATGAAGAGCGGCTGACGTGGAGCTGAGCAAGAAGACGCTGGACGAACTGATCGAGGTCATGCAGCGCGACGGCCTCGAGCGGCTGCGCGTCGAATACCAAGGCCTCGACCTCG
This sequence comes from Candidatus Eremiobacter antarcticus, assembly GCA_003244105.1. Classification (GTDB taxonomy): domain Bacteria; phylum Vulcanimicrobiota; class Vulcanimicrobiia; order Eremiobacterales; family Eremiobacteraceae; genus Eremiobacter; species Eremiobacter antarcticus. The sequence continues at coordinate 212,652 of QHBK01000003.1, forward strand.
ACCTGCGTATGTCTCCGGCGCGGCCAACTTCGCCCGCCCCAACCCTTGCGCCGGCCCCTGCCGGTGTTGAAGCGCCGCCCGAGCCGCGCAGCGCCGAAGCGCCTGCCAACGTGCGCAAGGTGTTGGCGCCCCTCATCGGAGTTTTTTACCGAACTGCCGCGCCCGGCGCGCCTCCGTTCGTGAATCTCGGCGACACCGTTACTTCCGGCCAAGTGCTGTGCATTCTCGAGGCCATGAAGCTCATGAATGAGATCGTGAGCGAGCATAGCGGTAAAATCGTCCGCATATGCGCGAATCCGGGGGACTTGGTTTCGCTTCAGCAGGAGCTGTTTTGGATCGAAACCTGAGAGCTGATGTCAAGGCAAAGAGCTTCGCGGACTGCGTCGCGGAGCGCCGCGATATGTGGCGCCTGGAATCGTACGCCCAGCCGGTGCAGGCGACCGTCGACGCGATGGTCCGAGCGATCCGTTCGGGCGGGCGGGTGTATTTTTTCGGCAACGGCGGCAGTGCCGCGCAGGCCCAGCATTTCGCAGCCGAGTTGAGCGGCCGGTTTTTGAAAGACCGGCCTGCCTGGGGCGCGCTCGCGTTGTCGGTCGACACCTCAGCGTTGACCGCCATTGCGAACGACTACGGTTTCGAACACGTTTTCGCGCGCCAACTGCAAGGGCTCGTGTCGGCTGGCGACGTCGCTTGCGGCTTGACGACGTCGGGGACGTCTGCGAATGTCATCGCGGGGTTGGCTGTGGCGCGCCGAAACGCAGCGGTCACCGTTGCGTTCACGGGCAACGGGGGCGGTACAATCGTCGCCGAGGCGGACATCGCGCTCGTGGGACCGGACGGCCCATCATGGAAAGTGCAAGAAGTGCACCTCGTGCTGGGTCACATCATCTGCGAGCTTGTCGAACTCGCGCTGACGGTCTCGTGACCGGCAATCCCGCATCGGTCGCGCGCCGGGCAGTGTTCTTCGACCGCGACGGCACGCTCAACGTCGATACCGGGTACGTCTCACGCCCGTCGGACGTGACGCTGATCCCCTGCGCCGCCACGGGCGCGAAACGGCTGTCCGACAGCGGATTTTTGATCGTCATCCTCTCGAATCAGTCCGCCATCGCTCGCAAGCTCGCAACCGCCGCACAAGTGAACGCGGTCGACCGCAGGCTTCTCAAGCTGCTCGCGGAGCAAGGCGTCCGCGTCCACGCCACCTACCGTTGCCCACATCTGCCGGACCCCGCGGCCGATCCGGTCGAGTCACCGTGCGACTGCCGCAAACCCAAGCCCGGGATGTTCTTCCGCGCCGCCGCGGATCTCGGGATCGACCTTGCGCGGTCGTGGGGGGTCGGCGATCGCATCAGGGATGCGCAAGCCGCAGGTGCCGCCGGTTGCAGAGCCGTCGCTGTGCCTACTGTGGGAGCTCCGAAGGCCACCGAGAATTCCCAACCGGAAGACGACGAGGCGAACTGGCCCGCCGGCACGCTTTTCGCCCGCGATCTTGTGGAGGCGGCGGACATCATCGTGGCTCATGCCAAAAAAACCTAACCGTCAGCAGCCGCGCGCGCGCCGCCAGACCGCCGCGGATCAGCGCTGGATCGCGGAGCTGCTCGATGCTATGCGCGGGCGGCACATCGCGGTCATCGGCGACTTGATGCTGGACGAATGGTACTGGGGCAACGTGCGCCGCATCTCGCCGGAAGCGCCGGTGCCTGTCGTCGAGGTGATGGACCACACCTACACGTTGGGCGGCGCAGGAAATGTCGCGAACAACTTGGCGGCCTTGGGCGCGAAAGTGTCGGTGTTCGGCGTCATCGGCGATGACGACGCCGGCTCCAAGGTCTTGCAGCTCTTCCGCAAGCTTTCGATCGACACGAAAGGCGTCGCGCGAGTGGGCGGGCGGCCGACCACGCAAAAGATGCGCATCGTGGCGCACAACCAGCAAGTCGTGAGAGCCGATTGCGAGTCCACCGACGCGATTGACGGTCGCGTGGAACTCACGCTGCGACGGGAGCTCGCGGCGTTGGACGGCTCCCTCGACGGCGCTGTGTTGAGCGACTACGGCAAGGGCCTCATCAGCGGGCCGATCGTCAGATCGGTGCGCTCTTTCAAGCAGAAAGCGGTCATCACGGCGGACCCCAAGCCTGAGAACATCGACGCCTTCGCCGACGTGGATTGCATCGCTCCCAATGCGGCCGAAGCGCAGAGCGCGGCCGGAATGCCTCTCACGAGCGAAACGGATCTGTCGCGCGCCGGCGCCGCCTTGCTCGAGCGCACGCGCGCGCGTTACGTGCTCATCACGCAGGGCGAGCATGGCATGACGCTGTTCGCCCGCGGCAAACGCCCGTTCACGGTCCCCGCAGTGGCCCGCCAAGTGTATGATGTCAGCGGCGCGGGCGATACGGTGATGTCGATGCTGACGCTTGCGCTTTCCATCGGGGCCCCGGTCGAGCGCGCCGTCGTGCTCGCAAATGTGGCAGCCGGCGTTGTGGTCGAGAAATTGGGAACGGCCACCGCAGCGCCGGATGAAATCCTGCGCTTTGCGATGATGGAAGGGATTCACGCGCCGGTCCCCGCGGACGATCGTCATGCCCGCCGCTGACAAAGTGCTGCCTCGCGACCAGCTCGCGGCTCGTCTGCGGGCCGGCCGCAAGACACACGGCAAGATCGTCTTCACCTGCGGCGTGTTCGATTTGCTGCACGTCGGCCACGTGCGCTACCTTGAATACGCGCGTTCGCTCGGCGGCTTGCTCGTGGTGGGGGTGAATTCGGACGAGTCGGTGCGTCAGCTCGGCAAGAGTCCCGACAGGCCGATCGTTGGACAAGCCGAGCGGGCTGAGCTCGTCGCCGCCCTGGAGAGCGTCGCCTATGTGTGCATCTTCGATGAGATGCGGCCCATCGAGACCATACGGATCCTGCGCCCGGATATCCATGTCAAGGATGCGGCCTACCGCAGCGGCGTTCTGCCGGAGGCTGCCATGGTGGAAGAGGTGGGCGGCGTCGTCGCGTTCGCACCCCATGTGGAAGGATGGTCCACGACAAAACTGGCGGCGCGGCTCTTGCCGGGCGGCGACAGGCGGTGACTGCGACGCGGCTGTTCGTGACGACCAACGGGCCGGGTGAAGTCATGGGCTGGGTGCGGCCGTTTTTGAGACGGATCTTCGCGCGCGATCCCACGTCGAAGGTGACGGTGGTCCTCCTGCCGTGCGCGTATGCGAGCGGTCATGAAACCCAAGCGCTGGAGAAGATGTTCCCCTCTGCCGCCGTCATCGGCCCCGATGCGTACGCGCGATTTCTCATCGGCCGTCAAACGGCAGGCATGCAGCGCGGCAACGGCGTGCTGCAGTACCTCGGCGGCGACCTTTTCCACGCCATCACGATCGCGCGGCGCCTGGAACTCGAGCCCATGACCTACAAATTTACGAAGCGCTCTTACGCCAACAGATTTCAGAGATTCTTCGCACTCGACGAGCGCAACGCCCAACAGTTGCGAAACGAAGGCGCGCCCCCGGACAAGGTGCGGGTCGTCGGCAACTTGGTCTACGATGCCGTGGCAGAATCGCTGCAGCGGCCGCCCCCTCCGCCGGGCGAAGGTTCCGGAGTCTGCATCCTTCCGGGATCGCGCCCGTACGAGCTGAAGTTCTTGCTGCCGTTCTTCTTGAGCATCGCTCGCGAGCTGGTCCGGCTTCGGCCGGACGTACCCGTGAGCTTCGTCGTGTCGCCGTTCAGCAGTGACGACGAGTTGCGAGCGGGCATCGAGCACGCCGGCGATCCGCATCTCTTCGGCACGGCCGGCCGCTTCGATGCGGCCCGCGACGTGATCCACGTCGATGGCTGTCAGTTCTCGATCGATCGCTCCATGGATTACCGCTCCATGGCGCAGTCACAGCTGGTGATCAGCATTCCGGGGACCAAGTGCATCGAGGCCGCCGTTCTGGGCCGGGCGCTGCTGGTCACCGTGCCGACCAACCGTTTGGATGAACTCGCCATGAACGGCGTCGCTGCGTACTTGCATCGCATACCGCTCATCGGCAGGCCGCTGAAGACCTCGATCGCGCGAGCGCTGGAGCGCCGCCTGAAATTTATCGCGCAGCCCAACATCGATGCAGGCGAGCTGGTAGCGCCCGAGCTGCGGGGAATCCTCAAGCCCGCGGAGGTCGCAGCGCATGCAGCCGCGATGCTGGACGATGCCGCAGCATTGCGCCTCATGGGCGAACGGCTCAAAGCGCTCTACGCGTCCAACGCCGGCGCGGCCGACCGGATGGCGGCAGAGGCGCTTTCGGTCGCCGCCCGCAGCGCTGCCCAAAAGCTTGCCGTCTAAGGTCGCGCCCGAAGTCAGCGTCATCATCGCGACTCGCGATCGCGCGGCGATGTTGCAACGGTGCCTGAGGACGCTGCTGCGCCAGTCGGCGGTCGGGCGCTTCGAGATCGTCGTCGCGGACAACGGCTCGAGCGACGACACGCAGCGTGTCCTTGCCGAGCATCGCTCGGCCGCCGCCAGCATCGATGTGGCATTGCGCGAGCTCCCGGTGCCGGAGCCCAGCAGAGCAAAAGCGCGCAATGCCGCCGTGGCGAAAGCCGCAGGCGATATCGTTCTGTTCTGCGATGACGACACTATCGTGCCGCAGCATTTCGTCGCCCGTCATCTCGACGAGCACCGGCGCGCGCAGCGTCTGGTCGTGAGCGGCCCGATCGTGAACGTCCCCGACCCCGAAGCGCTGCCGCCTCCCGGAGCGAGGCACTATTCCCGCGCGTTTTTCTGCACCTGCAACGCGAGCGTGCGCAGATCGGAGCTTGAAGCGGCCGGGGGATTCGACGAGCGTTACGATCTCTATGGCTGGGAAGACACCGATCTCGGAATCCGGCTCAAAGCCCGTGGTCTCGTGCGCGTTTTCTGCCGGCAAGCATACATCTACCATGTGAAGCCTGCGATGACGACAACGCTCGGGCGCAGACGCGCATTGGCGGTCGAGAAAGGCAAGATGGCAGGCCTTTTCGTCCGCAAGTCGCCCTCCTGGCCGGTCAAGTTGGCGACCGGGGCTTATGCTGCGAACTTCGCTCGGGCCCGCCTGCTGCATGCACCCCCTCTGCGGGCGCTGTACGAGCAGCTCGCAGCGCCGGAAAGGCACGATTCGACTCTGAAAGCGTTGGCGACCGAAGCGCTCGTCGACGCGGCGTACGTGGATGCGCTGCGCGGCGCCCTGCGCACGCATGCCTGACCGCGATGGAATCCTTTTGGTGCGGTTGGACGGTCTCGGCGACGCGGCGCTGTGCATACCCGCGCTCGAAGGCCTGAGCCGCGCCTTCCCGGCGGCACGTTTCGGGGCGGTGTGCTCCCGCGCCAACGACGCTCTGTTCTCCGACCGCGTCGCGCGAGTGTTCGTCTGCGATTCGCGACGGCCGCCCGAAACGCTGATGGCTGAGATACGCGCCGAGCGGTATGCGCGTGCGGTGGTCGCGACAGAAGAGGTCGTGGGTTATCGGATCGGCCGGCAGTCCGGCGCCACGGAGATCGCGGGCTTCTGGCACGGCTTGCACAAGCCGTTCAAGTCGCTGTGGCAACGCTCGCAACTCACGGCCCCGGTGTTCCGCCCGGCAGCTTGGTCGACTGATGCGACCCACGAGGTGCTGGCGCTGTATTCATTGGCGCAAGCGCTGGGTGCCGAGGATCCGCCGCCTGCAGATCCTGAGAGCCTGCGCAGCTGGATGCGGATCGATCCGGCTCCCGCCGCTTTTGTCTCGAAGAATCATTTGGGCTTCCAAGTCAGCCGCAAGTGGTTCACGGAAGGCTGGGGCGCAAGCGCAGTGACCGAGGCGCTGCTGATCGCCATGAAAGTCTCGGGCTTCCATAGCTGTGCGCTCTTGGCATCAGCGCAGGACGAGGGCCTCGCGTGCTCCCTCATTGAACAGATTCCGGCTGCCGCACGAGCCGACGGACGGTTCCGGTTCCTCGGGGCGTTGCCGATGGCGCGCTGGCTCAAAGCGCTCGACTCAATCGCCGCGCTCGTGACCGCCGATACCGGGGCGGCTCATGTCAGCGGCATGCTCGGGGTTCCGGTCATTGACGTCTTCGATGCCGCGGTGTTCCAACGGCTGTCCCCTCAATGGCGCCCATGGGGAGCCCCGGCGCGTTGCGCAGCCAAAATGCGCTGGCAGCCGGATGCGGGGCGAGTGTTAGGAGCGCAGATCGGCGAGGCCATTCGCGACCTCTTGGCGACGGCCGCCGTCGCTTCGGGGCAGCCCTCTTGAGCGGCCCCGCCATCCTCGCCGCCTGCACCGGCGGCGGCGTAGGCGACTTGCTGGCGGCGATGCCTGCGGTTCAGGCCCTTTCCCGCCACTTTCAGACTAGGCTCACGGTGCTGACCACTCCCTATGCCGCGCCGCTCATCGCCGGGCAACCTTCCGTGGCCGAAGTCATCAGCGACGATGGCGGCACACCTGTCGCGGGCTTGAGCGACCGCTTACAAGCCCGGAGATTCACCCATGGGGTCGTCTTCTGGTCCAACGCGCGGGCCGCCGCGGCGCTGCAGCGGGCCGGCATCCCGGAGCGCGTGGGCCAAGCGCGCCGCTTGTACTCGTTTCGCTACACCAAGCACGTGACGGTTCGCAGCGAGCTGGGCGATACGGACAGCCATTGGACGGACATCCAGATGGATTACGCTCGTGCGCTCGGAGCACAGCCGCAGCCGGACGACTTTCGCGTGCGAATCGAACCGCACCCGGAAGATCAACAACAAGCTGACGAGCTCATCCGCTGCACAGCGGCCGGACCCTATGTCGTGCTGCACGCAGTCCGAGGCATCTCGACCCAAGCGGCAGGATGGCCGCGCGCGACGTTTGCGCGCCTGGCTGACGCGCTGGCCGACGAGTTTTCGCTTCCCGTTGTTCTCAGCGGAAGCCAAGCCGATCGCGCGATCGTGTCCGACATCGTTTCCCACATGCGCACGCAGGGCTACAATGCTGCCGGCTTGACGACGCTTTTGGGATTCGCCGCGCTTTCGGCGGGCGCGCGCGCGGTCGTCGCGCTTGATTCCGGACCCATGCATATCGCAGCGGCGGCAGGAGCTCCGACCGTGGGCATATTCGCGTTGCGGACCGACCATCCCAGGCGCTGGCGTCCTTTAGGACCGCGCGTTGCAGTCGTCGGGCCAAGTTACCCGTGCCCGCGCTTCTGCCGCAAGGAGACGTGCCGGACGTTTGCGTGTTACGGCGCGCTCCCCGTGGAGGCGATCGTCGCGACCGCGCGCTCGCTCAGCGATGCAGCCGCGATACCCGCGGCTCAAGCGACGTGAAGGCGCCGCTCATCAGCGTGCAGCTGTGCACGCACGACCGCCGCGAGCTGATCGGCCGAGTGCTTGAAGCGCTGTTCGTGCAAGATCTGAATGCAGCCGACTACGAGATAATCCTGGTGGATGACGGTTCGACCGACGACACGTACGACTCGGTGTTGCGCCGCGTCCGCCCCACGTGCGCCTTTCATCTCGTGCGCCAAGCCAACGGGGGCCTTGCCCGCAGCAGAAACGTGGGCATCGCACGGGCACGTGGCGAGATCATCCTCTTCATGGACGACGACGTCTTGGCCACGGCGAACCTCTTGAGCGCTCACGTGCGCTTTCACGAGCGTCATGCCCGTTCGATTTGCCGGGGCGCGGTGATCAACGTCTCCTCTTTCGACCATCTGCCGCCCGCCAAGTACTCCTTGCGGCATTACTCAGGAGCGTATTTTTGGACCACGAACGTGTCGGTTCCATTGGCGGTCGTGAAAGATGCAGGCAGCTTTGACGAGCGCTTCCGGGAATACGGCTGGGAAGATCTCGAACTGGGCTACCGCTTGCGCGCAGCGGGGGTGGCCTCGCTGTTGGCCCGGGACGCGCTTGTCTATCATTATAAGCCACCACTGTCCCCAGCTCAGTTTCCCCGCTTGGCGGAACAAGCGCGCGCCCAGGCTCGCACTGCCGTGCAGTTCTTGCGCAAGCATCCTCACTGGCGCGTCGCGCTTGCGACCGGTCAGATGAAACCCATGCTGTGGTGGAGCGGCGTGGCGCGGCGGCGCGGCTGGCCTCGCTTGATGCAGAAGATAGCGTCGGCGAATAGCGACGGCCCCATGACCCTGCGCCTGCGCCGCTGGGCTGCTCAGCGCGCCGCTCGGGCTGCCTATTTCGAAGAGCTCGCGGTCAAGCGCACCCCATGAGCCTCACTTTGGACGCGGCGCTAACCACGCCTCAAAGCCCCACCGCCGACCGGCCCTTTGGACGCATCCTGTTGATCCGCACGGACCGCGTCGGCGATCTCGTCCTTTCCACGCCTGCAATCGCCTCGTTTCGCAAGTCCTGGCCGAACGCGCATATCGACGCCGTGGTCAGCGCCTACACGGAGCCCGTGCTGCGGCACAGCCCCGACGTGGATGCCATCCACATCATTCCGAAAAACTCAACGCGCTCCCAAGGCCGCCGCATCGTCGCCAGGCTTGGCGCGCAGGCGGACCTTGCCGTAGCGCTTGCGCCGCGCACCGATGATCTGTATTTGGCGGGACGGTCCGAAGCCAGGACGCGGATCGGCTACGTATACCGGCGCCGCTATCTCAGCCGCGTCATGGCGCGCTTGCTTTTGACCGATTTTTGTCTCTCCGAAGCCGACCCGCAACTGGCGGATCGTATTCCGCACGCGCACATCGAACATGAGGTGCGCCAAGTGCTGGCGCTCGTGCCATTCGCCGGCGGCAAGCGATTGACCGAAGAACTGACGTTGGGGCTGGGAGGCGACGATATTGCCTTCGCGGCGGCGCAAGCACCGCTCGGCGCCGCTGTTCTCACGCTCGCGCCTCGCTGGTTCGCCTCCAACTTCGGCATCGACGCCGTTCGCGAACTGCTCCTGCGCTTAGCCGCGCGCCAGGCGCATGTCGTCGTGACATACGGAGCGGACACGGAAAGCGAAGCTGCAGCGTTGCGCGGGAGCGCCTCCAACATCACATGGTTCGGCGGGCTTCCCTTGCTTCGCTGGGCGGCGGTATTGGCGCGCGCAGCGGTCGTGATCAGCGTCGATACCGGCGCAACGCACGTCGCTGCGGCGCTCAAGGTGCCGGTGGTCGTCATCTTCGAACGGGAACATTACAGCCTCTGTTCGCAGGAATGGAGCCCCTGGCGCGTGCCCAGCGCCATGCTCTGCAAGCCGCCAGCGGGCGTGAGCCCGGCGGCGTTGCTGGATGACGTCGTCGCGGCGGCCACTCATCTGAGCGGCGCCCGAGAACTGACGGCCTTCTCTTAAGCACCGATGTCCGGCCTCGAGCTTTCGGTCGTCATGCCGACCTTCAACCGCATCGATACCCTGCGTCACGTCTTGCCGACGTTGCTCAACCAATCGCTGCCCGCCGACGCCTACGAGATCATCATCGCGGACTCGGGCAGCTCCGACGGCACGGCGGAGTACGTGTCGTCGCTCGTATCTTCCGGCGGCCCTACAGTCCGCTATCTGCCCGGCGAGTACACGGGGCGAGCCTCAGCGCGCAACGCCGGTATTCTGGCTTCGAGCGCAAACGTGGTGATGTTCACGGACGCCGATATCTTGGCGTCGCGCACCCTGCTCGAGCGTCACGCCGCCCGCCACCGCGTGCCAGGCGGCAGGCGGGTAGCCGTCGTCGGCTGCGAGCTGCAAGTCGTGTCGCTCGAGGACTATCGCCGCCAGCGCGATGAGATCGCAGCGCGCAAGCCCCTACATCCCGCGACCCGTCGCCGCCTGAGCTGGCTGTATTTCTTGACCGGCAATGCGTCGGTGCGCCGTGACGATCTTGTGCGCGCCGGCTCTTTCGACGAGCAGTTCACGGGATACGGGCACGAAGATTTGGAACTAGGTTACCGGTTGCAGAAAAGCGGCGTAGAGCTTCTCTACGAGCCGGAGGCGCTCAATTTCCATTGGCATCCAGTCGCGTTCGGCGAACAAGTGAGGCGCATGGAACTCGCGGGTGTGTCGACGGTGCGGTTCTACTGCAAGCATCAAGATATGGCGGTGAAAGCGTATTTGGGGATGACGCCCGTTTCCATGGGATTGCACTCGCTGTTGCGCGCCTTGCCGCCGCTGCGCGCAGCGTTAGAACGCTCGGGAGCGAGCGTCGACGCACCCCGCAAGAACAGCTGGCCCTACATCGCCCGCCAGATCGCCTATCAGTACCACTACGTCAGCGGCATCAAGCGCGCGCTGCGCGAAGGCCTGCCCGCGTCGCCGTGACGCAGCGGCGAGCGGCGAGCTGCGGCGAGCTGCGCAAGGCAGACGTTGGTCAAGCCGTGTTGATCCGCGGATGGGTGAACGCCACCCGAGATCACGGGGGCCTCATATTCGTCGACGTGCGCGATCGCTTCGGCGTCACCCAAGCCGTGTTCGACCCCCGCTCGGGGGAAGAGGAGGCGCGCGTCGCCGCAAGCCTGCGGTCTGAGGACGTGGTGGCGATCGGTGGCGTCGTTCGGGCGCGCCCCGCGGGCACCGAAAACGCGAAACTGCCGACGGGCGACATCGAGATCGCGGCAACCGATCTCTCAGTGCTGAACCGCTCCAAGACTCCCCCCTTTCCTATCCACGGCGATGGTGAGATCGATGAATCCCTGCGCTTGCGGTACCGCTACCTCGACCTGCGAAGGCCGCACATGCAGCGCAACATCATCTTGCGGCACCGGGCGATCAAAGCGGTGAGAGACCATCTGGACGCCCAAGGGTTTTTGGAGATAGAAACGCCCATGCTCATCAAGCAAACGCCCGAGGGGGCGCGCGATTTCGTGGTGCCCAGCCGCCTGCACCCGGGCGCATTCTATGCACTGCCGCAGTCGCCGCAGCTCTTCAAACAGCTGCTCATGGTGGCGGGCTTTCACCGCTACTTCCAGATAGCGCGCTGCTTTCGGGATGAGGACACTCGCGCGGACCGACAGCCCGAGTTCACGCAGATCGATGTGGAGATGGCGTTTCCGACCCAAGATGAGATCATCCACGTCATCGAAAGCACGCTCGCGCACATGTTCCGCGAGGCGCTGGGCGTCGACATAGCAGTTCCGTTCGTGCGCCTGACGCACGAGCAAGCCATGGCCGACTACGGCTCGGACAAGCCCGACCTGCGCTTCGGAATGAAGCTGAGCGATGTGAGCGCGGCGTTTGCCGGCACCGAGTTCAAGATCTTCAGCCAAGCGCTGGCGCGCGGCGATGCCATCCTCGCATTCGTCGATCCGGGCGGGGCTGCGAGGCCACGGCGTGAGTTTGATACGCTCGCTGCGACCGCGGTCGAGTTGGGCGCGCGCGGGCTCGGTTGGATCTCGTTTGCGGGTGACGGCGTCAGGTCGTCGCTGCCCAAGGCGGCGCTGACAGAAGAGATGCTGAGATTGTTGCGCGAGCGCACGGGCGCCCGTACCGGTGATGCGCTCTATGTGGTGGCGGACGAGCTGCGCGCTGCGCAGACGGTCGCCGGCAAGCTTCGGGTCCATGTCGCCGATCAGCGCGGTCTGCGCGACTCGAAGACCTTCGCGTTTTGCTGGGTGCTGGATTTTCCGCTGTTCGAACGCGATGAGGAGACCGGGGGGTTGATGCCTGCGCACCATCCCTTCACCGCGCCGGCACATGGAGATGAATCATTGAGCGGCGATCCGCTGGCGCTACGGGCTCAGCACTACGACGTCGTGCTCAACGGCATGGAGCTGGGCAGCGGATCCATCCGCATCCACGATCCGGCGGTGCAGAGGAAGATCTTCTCCGTGCTGAGCTATTCCGACGCGGACGTGGAACAGCGGTTTGGATTTCTGCTGGAGGCGTTCGCGCACGGCGCGCCGCCCCACGGCGGCATGGCGCTCGGGGTCGACCGCATCATCCTGCTGATGGCGGGCGGAGATTCGATTCGGGAGGTGATCGCCTTTCCGAAGAACCAGCGCTTCGCCGACCCGATGATGGAAGCGCCGGCACAGCTGGCGCCTGAGGTCCTGCGTGAACTCCACCTCAAGACCGACATCCCCAAGCGGCGGCTGTAAGGCATGACCCTGCCGGCCGTCACGCTGATCCCCGAAAGCGATGTCACCGACGAACGCGTGCGAGAGGCGTTTCGCGATATAAAGAACGCCTTGCGCGTGCCCATCGTGAACGCAGTCTTTCAAGCCTATGCAGCCGTTCCCAAATTCTTGGATCTGGCGTGGCGGCGCTTGCGGCCCAGCATCCTCACCGCGCAATTCGGTTTGGAAGCGGCCAAGATCAACAGGCTGGCCGAATCTGGAACATCCGGCTGGTCGATCGGCGATCACGCCGCGCTGCTGCGCGCGCGCAACATCGGCAATGCGGACTTGCGGATGATGCGCCAGATCGTCGAGCTCTTCGCCGTCGTGAACGCGAAGCTTTTGATCTTGACCAATGCGGTGGATGCTGCCTTGTCGGGCGCCACGGTCGGAGGGGCGGGCACATCGGGTCCCGTGCACAACGACGACCGCGAACGCAACCTCAAGGAGTTCCGCGGCGTGCGCCTGCATATCGTCGACGAACGCGATGCTCCGCCGCGCGTGCGGTCGATCTATGACGAAATCAAGCAAGCCTTCGCGCTGCCGTTCGTGCCCAACGACTACCGCGCCATGGCCGCCTATCCGGATTGGCTCGATATCGCTTGGAAAGACTGCCGAGCGATGTTCCAAGATCTTCGGCATAAGGCGCTCGAGCGGGAGGTCGAGGGCGCAGGACACGATGCCGTGAGGACGTTGCCGCACCGGTTTTCGTTGAGCCAATATCTGCTCGAGAGCAACGGCTTGAACGATGCGGAACGCGCGCGCCTCGCGGAGATCAACCGCATGTTCGTACGCGCGCTGCCGCGTCTGGTCATCAGCGGCGAGGTCTGCCGGCGGGGGCTCGGTCAGGAAACCGTCTGGTGATTCCTTAGCGCAGTCGTTTCAAGATATCGGGAGGGCCGATCACATACACGATGCCCCCCGACCCGTGCTTCCACACGTGTTCGAACTGCCTGCGGCGATAGACGCGCCGGATGTTGCCCGGCCGGCCGGCCGGATCGTTGACGATCACGTCCCCCCCTTTGTCGAAGCCGCGCACGACCAAGAGATGGCCGTCCGTCTTCTTATAGGGTGACCCCGCGAGTTCGCCCGGCTTCACTTTGATGCTGGCAATCACCGGCAGGCCCGCTTCTACGTACGCCTCGATGTCTCGCAATCCGCGCAGGCGCTCGACCCAGCCGGCAAGACCATGCTCCGATGCATAGGCGACGTTGAACGGCCAGTTTCCGCATCCGTCATACACCGGGTCGAACGCGCCGTTCGCTGCCGTGGCAACATCGGTATCCCACTGGGGGTGGTGCAGGCGCTCGGACCAGTAGGCCATCACCATCGAGACGCTGGTCGGGCTGCACCAAGCTTCGCCGCCGCCGCCCAAAGCGTCCGGCGAATCATGCACGTGCTGCGTGCGCTCGGGGACAGCGATGTCGTGGCCCCAGGCGACGTGCGATGGGGCGCCGCCGCGGGCCGAGGCGTCGTTTTTCCCCGATCCGGTCGTGACCGCGAGCAGCGTGAGTTGCGGGACCTCGGCGGCCGCGCCCGCGTGGCTTTCGACGCTCACTTGAAACGCGTTCGCAGGCGCGCGTAAGAACAGCGTATCGGTGTCGACCCGGCCGTCAGCGTCCGGTGCGGCCGTCCGTGAGCGCCGGTTGTCAGAAGACAATTGCGCGCTCCAATGGCCCATGTCATACCAGGCCGTCCAGCGCTGCCCGATGCGAGCGCGCAGATGCGTCTCGATCCACGAGCCGTTCGGTGTGGTGACGTTCCATGAGACGACGGCGGACGAGAAACCGCTGGGGACTTCCACGACCCCAGACGTGTATCGCCCTTGCGGCGGATGGGTGAAGCGCTGCAGCCATAAGCGCGGATGAGAGGCGGGCGAAGGGTCGGCTGCCGCGCCTGCTCCGCTCGACACGCTCATAGCCGTGCAGGCAAGCGCGAGTCCGAGGGCACGTCCTAAATTTCCCATTCCCATGCATTCCAATAATCGGTCACGACAGGTGACGCTTTGAAGTTCTTCAGGTCGGTGTTTCCGGCGACGACGTTCTTATCCCAATAGATCATGAGTGAGGGCACTTCGTCCAGCATGATCTTCCACGCTGCCTCGTAATCGCGCCGCCGACGTTGCGGATCGTAGTGCAGTTCTGCGTCACGCATCAGCGCATCCACTGTGCGGTTGCAGTAGAAATCCGTGTTGGCGCCGTGCGGCGGCCAATACTCGCAGCCCCACGCGCCTAGCGAGTCTGGATCCACTCCTTCGGTGTTGACGATCCACGACATGTCGTACGTGCCCCCGTACAGCGGCCCATGCTCGGCGAACAAGACGGCGCCGGCGTAGTTCTTTATCGACACCGCGATGCCGATGGCTTTGAGGTCTTGGACGATGATGGCTTCAGCGTTGGCGTTGGGCCTGTTATCGGTCGCCGTTGAGATGGAAAGCTCCAGTTTTCGGCCGTTCTTGTAGCGGAAGCCGTCGCCGGCAATGATCCAGCCGGACGCCTGCAACAGCCGGTTGGCTGCCGCCACATCGTGGCCTACGGGCGGCAGATGGTTGGCCGCCCACGAGAATGGCGGGATGTCCGTCGCCGCGATGACGCCTTGGCCTGCGTACACCGTCTGCAAGATCTTCGGGACGTCGACGGCACGGGCGATCGCCCGGCGTACGTTGACGTCGGCCAAGAACGGGTTCTTGAGGTTGAAGTCGAGATGCCGGTAGTTGGCCTGCAGCTGCTTCACGATCCAAATGCCCGAGATCGTCGCCAGCTGTGAGATCTGCGGCTTCGAGACCCCGTCCAAAAGATCGATCTCATGCGCGCGCAGCTGATCCAACTGTGTGTTGGAGTTGGGCACGATCTTGATGTCGATCTCGCGCACGTGCGCCGGGCCGCGCCAGTATCTCGGATTGGCGGCGAAGATGATATCGGAGCCGTGAAGCCATTTCTTCAAGACGAAGGGGCCGTCGCCGATCGGCGCGGCGTCGTACGGGATGTTGTTGAGCGTCTTGTATTTGGAAAGCACGTGGGCGGGCAGCGGCGGGAACGAGCCTTCTGAGAACAGATAGACGAGCGGACTGTAGGGCTCTTTCAACACCATCGTGACCTTGTGCGGCGTGCGCGCGACGATCGTCTTGATCTTATCAAAGCCGGCCGTGCTGACGACGGGATTGTTGCCGTCGACGATGGCATGCCATGTGAAGATGACATCTTGGGCGGTGACGGGCACGCCGTCCGACCACACCGCGTTTGGCCGCAAGTTGAACGTGATGCTCTTGCCGTCTTTGCTGATCAGACCGTTTTTGAGCGTCGGAAACTGGGTTGCGAGCGCCGGCACGACGCGTTCGTTCTCGTCGTACCGGAACAATGGCTCGAAGAGCAGCGCCGTGACATCGTCGGCCGACGACTGATTGGAGAACATGCGCACGAGTGTGTTGGGTTCCTCTCCGACGACCGTGCGCACGATGCCGTGAAGGGTCCACGGATTGCCGCCGGCGCCAGGCTGATTCGAGGAGCGCGTGCTGACTTTGCTGCAGGCGGCGTTGATCGCCACGAGCATGCTTCCCACAAGCACCGCCGCCGCGACCAAAAGCGCACGGCCTGCCTTCATCGCGCTTTCGAACTTAGACCGGCTGCTTGCGTGCGCGGCGCCGACTTTGTGAGGTCCCGCCCCGCGTCGCGAATGGCCTTCCACAGACGCTCCGCCCCGAAGCGCACGACGTCATCGGCCGGTAGAGCCATCTCCGCCTTCGTCTCCGCGATGCACGCGCGCGCCTGATCGTCGCTCAGACTGTCCGTATTGAGAGCGACCGCGACGCAGGCCGCGGGCTTGATCGGCGCGAGCAATGCTTCGTACGTCTCCCTCAAGACAGACAAGCTGGGTACGCGGATATCGAAGTCCTCGACGGTGGTGCGGCCGGCTTGATGGCAGAGCACGAGCATGTCGGGAGCGCAGCCGTAGAGCAGCCCCAGCGTCACCGCCGCGTAGGCGGGGTGAACGATGCTGCCCTGGCCTTCCACGAGCGCGTACTGAGCGCCCGGCTCAACGCCCAAGACCAGCTGCTCGGCGGCGCCGGAGACGAAATCGGAGATCACCCGGTCGACGACGATTCCTTTGCCGGAGATCATGATGCCGGTCTGGCCGGTCGCGATGAACTCCGCTCGATCGCCGGCCGCTCGGGCGGCTGCTGCCAGCTCGATCATGGTCGACTTCTTGCCGACGGCGCAGTCGCTGCCGACCGCGAGCACCACGATCTGTGGCACGTCGTACGCGGCGCCGGAGAACAGCGGAATGGTCGCGGGTGGCCGGCGCACATCCCACAAGCTGGCACCGCTCCGCTGTGCGCGGCGCACCAGTTCCGGATCGTCGGCTAAGAACTCGTGCAGCCCGCTGACGATCTCGAGACCCGCGTCGATTGCCTCCAGGATGTGCGCGCGGAAATGCGGCGGCAGGACGCCGCCCGCGGTCGCGACCCCGACGAGCAACGACGTCGGCGAAAATCTGAGCGCGTCCGCCACCGACGGCACGATGGTCACGTCGCGATGGCGAGCGGCGGTTTTCGACTGCTGCAGGGCAGGCAAGACGTCCAGCAGCGGGCAGCCGGCAAAACGCGCATCGACGATGGCGACGACGTCGTCCTGCGCATAGCGCAGCATGCCGTGCGCCGTCTTGGCATGCCGGTCGGCCAGATACCCATCGGTGAGAAGTGCGTAGCGCCGCTTGCGGGCTTCCATCGTCGAGCGGTTTACCGGAGGGTACGGGGCATGACCCCCAGGCCGGCCAGTGGCGGCAGGCGCAGGCGGCCGGCGTCGTAGCTGACGCCCACGAACGGGTCGTCGGTGATCAGCAGCGGGCCGTCCAAATCGGCATAATCCACCAAGGGCGTGAGCTGCGCCGCTGCGGTGCAAAGCACGGACGACTCGATCATGCACCCGATCATGACTTTCATGCCCAGCGCGCGCGCTGCGTGGATCATCCTCACCGCCTCGCGCATTCCGCCGCACTTGACGAGTTTGATGTTGATGCCGTCGACACAGCCTGCGAGCAACGCCACGTCGTCGAGCGTGCGACAATCCTCGTCCGCCACGATCGGCACCGGTGAGCGCTCCCGCACGAAGCGCAGTTGTTCGGGGTGGCCGGCGGGGATGGGCTGCTCGCAGAACTCGATGTCAAAGCGACCCAACTCCGCAAGTATCTTGGCCGCTTGCTCAGCGTTCCAACCTTCGTTCGCGTCCAGTCGCACGGTGCCGGTGTAGATGGAGCGAATCGCCTCGAGCGTCTCAACCTCTTTGCCGCTGCCCAGCTTGACCTTCAAAACGGGCAGGTCGCGGGCTTCGCGCGTCTTTTCTATGGTCTGCGGCAGATCCGCGATGCCGATGGTGAACGACGTCAGGGCTGCGCAACCCGGATCCAGCCCGAGCAAACGATAGACGGGAACGCCGAGCCGTTTGCCTGCCAAGTCATGCAACACCAGATCGATGCCGCAACGCGCGGCGCGAGCGTCCCGGGGCAGCCGCTCGATGATCTCGTCAAAGAACCAGAAGTCGGCGTCGCCGAGATGCATGGCGTCGATCTGCCGAGCCACTTGCTCCACAGTTTCTTCGTAGCGGCCGACCGGCGACGATTCGCCGTACGCGGTGATGCCGCCAACCTCGAGGCGCAGCAGCAGGGTTTTGGCGACGTCTTCAGAGGACCGAGAGATCGTGAAGGTATGCCGCAAATGCAGCTCCAGCGTTTCGTGCGAAAGCACGGCTGCCGTCGGAACAACGGGCGCAGTGGCCATGCTGCGGCTTGCTGTGGGCGCGCGGGCCAATCCTCGGTTTCGCCCATAATGCCCCTATTGTTTCGCGCTCAGGTGCAGAATTGCAGCAAATCTTTCAGGATTACGCAGCAACCGGCTTCGGCATCGTGACGACACTGCCGGCCGGCAAGATGACAAAATTCTGCACCTTTTTGCAGTATTGCAGGCGGCTCGTGCGCCTCGCGAAGGGCCAAAAGCGGCTGAGGTAAATTCATGCTGCACTAGGGCTGATACGGGACCGGGCCGCAAACCGCGGGGCAACTTGGCCACCCATCGTTTGACGGCGCTTCGAGATCCCGGGCCAAAGGAGAGCAGATGATGGGCTTTTTGCGTTTCTGGCGCTTAGCCGCCGCAGTGGTTTTGCTAGTGCCGCCATTGTTCAGCGCCCCTGCCTCGGCGGGTTCCACCGGAAATCTCACGGGCACGGTGCTCGGCACGAGTACGGGCGCCCCCATCGCCGGCGCGGCGGTCTCGGCGACATCGCCGACAGGCGACTACCGAGCGGTGACCGACAAGAGGGGCTTCTACTCGATCGTCAACATGTCGCCGGACAGTTACACGGTGACCGTGAGTGCACCGGGCTTCAACACCGCCTCGGTCAACGGCGTTCAAGTATTCCAGGACCAGACACAACATGTGGTCTTGAGATTACAACCGGCCGCTCCGACACTCGGAAGAGTCACGACGACGGCGGCTCGGACGAATCTGGTCCAGCCGACCGTTACCTCGAACACCTACAACGTGACGTCTGCTCAGATGTCCACGATTTTGAACGACAGCACGCACCACACGCTGTATGATGTGTTGTACCGGACGCCGGGTATCACCAGCGGTCCCACAAACAACTCGCCGATCATCCGGGGCGGCATCACCACCGAGCTCGGATGGGAGTTCGAAGAGATCCCGATCATCGATCGCACGGTGGGATTCTACGTCACCGAACTGAGCACCACCGGAATCGGCAACGTCGAGGTCACGACCGGAGGCTTGAGCGCCAACCAAGGCGGCTCGAATGGCGGCTTGGTGAACATGGTCGTGAAACAGGGGAGCTATCCCGGTTCTGGTCACGCCACCTTCAGCGTCGGAAACCCGACCTATCAGCATGGGGTCGACTTCGAGTACGGCAGCGCTACGGCGAATAACGCGTGGTCGTGGTTTCTCGCCGGCTCCTACGTCAACGACGATCAGGCCTACGGCGCTCCTGGAGTGTTCCAATACCAGTTGGTTGAGGGCAGCGATTTCGTCAACGCCAAAGACAACATCATCAACCTTCATCATCGCTGGGGTTCGAACAATCAGAATGATCTGCAGTACGTAGCCGACAGCGGCGTCGGCATTTTCCGCTTCGGCTATGGCGCCGCGGAGGACCGTCAGCTTTCAGTGGAAGGCGTCACCTTCGACGCTGACGGCAACGAATTTGCGCTGCTGCTGCCAAAAGGCCACGCCGACTCGTGGTATCACTGGTACAACATCCAAAAGCTGGCGTTCAGCCACACCATCAACGACCGTTCGTTCTATCGCACCCGCATCGCCCAATCGAACAACGGCTACTTCTTCGACGAGAAGTGGGCGCAAAACTACGGAGAGCCTTGCTTAGTGACGCCGAACTGCACCTTCGCGCCTTCGGGCGGACTCTACAATGTGAACGACATCTGGTGCTACGGCTGTTACTATCAAGACCGTCATCAGCTCGCGACGTATTTCAATGTGGATTACGGAAACCAGCTCAGTGAGAAGCACCTGTTCAAGTTTGGCGCCGGCTATGAGTTCTCCAAGAACTTCCGAAAGGTCGCGAACTTCCTCTTCAACACGGACTTCGCGAACAATTGGCCGGACTACCGATACATCACGCAAGCGCCGACGTATCTCTACAGCGCCTACGGCAGCGATCACATCACCATGGGCAAGTGGATCGTGGAACCGGGTCTCCGCTGGGATATGCAGCACTACGCCGTGTCTCCCATCAGAGATCCCGCGACCAATCAGCCGGTCCTCGGCACGCAGCATCCTTTCACAGAGTCGTTCGTGAGCCCACGAATCGCCTTCACGTTACAGGCCTCGTCCACTGACGTCTTTCGCGCGTCCTACGGCTATCTCGGACAGTTCATCGGCACCGCGTACGCCGAAGACTTCTCGATCGACCAGCTCAACGATCCGAGCTGCTCGTGCTTCGGCTACTTCTTCAACGGCGCGCTCAAGCCGTCGATCGCCAAGACCTACGACGCGTCGTGGGAGCACCAGTTTCCGAAAGGCGTCTCGCTGCGCGTGACGCCGTACTGGCACAACAACGACAACTATGTTGTGGAATATCGGCCTCCCGGAACGATCAACAAGCTGAGGCCAACGCTGTTCACGAACGGCGCCGCGACGCGCACCAAGGGCGTCGAGGTGGGGGTATCTCGTGAAGTCAACGTGGGACTGTCGACGTTCTTTTCATTCACCTACAACGATACGAAGAGCAACGTCGTCAACCTGGCGGGGCCGTTCTTCGGCGGTCGCAACGCCAATACGCTGGCCACGATCTCCGCAAACTCGTTCGAGCCCGCGAGTTACTCGGCGCCGTATTCCGCCAACCTGGGACTGCAATGGAAACGAGCCGGCTGGACGATCGACTCAAACACCATCTGGTCGACTGGGTTTCCCTACGGAGCCGGCCGGATGGCTTGGGGCTTCGATGACAACGGCAAGCCCGCTCTCAACGACAATGGGATCTGCGTCGACACGACCGACCGGGGGCAGCAGTGCCTGAGTCAAGCCGAGGCGCCGAACTCCGTGGCCAACAGCCTGCGCGGCCCGGCATGGTTCAACGAGAACCTGTCGATCTCGCACAAGCTGGGCACAAGCGAGATTGGCGTGACGGCCACCAATCTGTTCAACAACATCAAGAGCCCGAATCTCTCGCCGAACTTCTCATACCTGAACACGAACGACGCCGGCCAGTTCGCGCCGCAAGGTGATTGCGCTCAGCTCAAGGGCGGATCGTCTTGCTACGACGCGATCTATCCGGCGCCGAACGCGTTCAAGTACCCGGTCGCCGGCTACTACCAGCAGGAGTCTTTGACGCCGCGCGAGTTCCAGTTCTGGTGGAGGTTGAACGTCTAAGCGCTCATCAGCGGTACATAGAAAGCGGCGGCAGCAGCCGCCGCTTTCTTTTCGCGGTCACGGCGAGCAAGAGCCAGAAGCGTCGCCGATCGTGTGGGACCGCAGACCTGCTTTGTCAAGACTTGTGTTTGCGCCGCCGGCGTGCTAGGTTATGGGTGACGCGCGACCAGTCGCGCGACTCCCTGCGGTGTGCGACAGTCGCCTTTGGTGATTGATCCAACACAATCACAACGGGAGCCGAACTCCAGGCCGCTTTTGTGCAGGCCCTCCACGTCGAGGGAAGCCTTCCGGCGGCCGGGTCAGCACCCACCTGCGAAGAGCGGGTTCAAATCCCCGGCGAGTGACGGCACTTTGGGGCTAAAGAACGACCCGATGAATAAGCGGGTCGTTTTCTTTTCCGAGCGTGGGCACCAGGCAGGACGTGCGTCAGCTCACAGATGCCGTGGCGGCCATCTTCAACGCGTCCTTGGCAAGCATGCCACGAAGCCACAACACTGCTCGAGCGACCGCCGGCCGCTCGTCCTCGGCGCCGCTGTAGAGAACGGAAATGAAGCCTCTGAAGCGATGCTGGCGCAATAGCCCCAAAACGGTGATATAATCGAGGTCCTCATCTGCCCCGAATGTGTCCAACCGAGACATGGGCGCGACGGCGATCGTGGTGTCTTGCAGCGCTTCGCTCCACTCATCGCGCGCTTCCGACAGTGAGAGAGCCGAAAGCCCTAAGCGCAACCATGCGGAGTCGCACTCCTTCATCACCCTCTTGGCATCCTCAGGCGTGACCACGAGCGTTCTCTGGCGCGGCTGCAATGCCAAGGTCACATTGCGCTCCTTGGCATGGACGCAAGCGCGCTTGAGCCCGCGGACCAGTTCCCTCCAGGCGACCGCTGGGGAGCCGGTCGGACCGTGTGAGACGATGCGCATGAGCGGAGCGCCTAAAGCAGAGGCCACGTCGATATGACGCTCCAGCAGATCGCCGTGCGCGTCCGGGTCCGCTGGGTCAAGTGGGACGTCGTGATCGAAAGAAGCGACCGTCAAGCAGCGATCGGCGCAGAGCTTCTTCAACTGCGCAAGGTAGTCGGGGTCGAACCGCGGGAAATGCGACGCCGCGAACTCAACGCCATGGACCATGAGCTCGTTCGCGCACAGGTCCACCCATTCCAACTGCGTCAGGCCGCCGGACTTCAGCATGCGCGCATACGAATGCGAATTGCAGCAGACTTGCATTGTCAGACGAGCGGCAGTTCTGTGAGGATGATGCTAACCCTGCCCTCCTCGCGGGCGTGCGCGCTGCGCCGCTAAGCATACCTATGAACTACGTCATGTGCCTCGGCGAGGCACTCGTCGACTTCATCGCGCAGACCAAAGTCCCTGATCTTGGGGCGAGCGAACTGTTCCGCCGCGCGCCCGGCGGCGCTGTCTCCAATGTCGCGGTCGGCGTGGCGCGCTTGGGTGATCATGCGCGCTTCGCCGGCACGCTGAGCAAAGATGCATTCGGGTCGTTCTTGCTGCGGACGCTGGCGCGGGAAAACGTGAACGTCGACAACGTGCGGCTGGTCGACGCTGCGACGACGCTTGCATTTGTCGCCCGCGGCGAGAGCGGCGCGCGGGACTTTTTCTTCGTGCGCCGGCCGGGCGCCGACAGCTTGCTGCAAGCCTCCGACCTCGTCGAAGAAGAAGTCAAAGGCGCCGCTATTTTCCATTTCGGCGGCGTACTGCTGGCAAGCGAACCAGCTCGTTCGACGTCGCTTTTGGCTGCGCGCTGGGCCCGAAACGGCGGCGCGCTCGTGAGCTTCGATCCGAACGCACGCCCCGCGTTGTTCGCCTCGGCTGAAGATATGAGGGCTGCGCTGCGCGAGGGGTGCAGCCTCGCTCACTTGATCAAGCTTTCCGATGAGGATCTGGCCGCCATCGGAGCGCCATCCGATGATCCGCGCCGGCTGTTCGAGGGCGCGACCGAGGCGATCGCGCTGACGCGCGGCGCCGCCGGTGCATCGTGGTTCACCAAAGACGGTGAAAGCGGCACCGTTCGCGCGCCCCGCGTGGAAGCAGTCGACACGACCGGCGCGGGCGACGCCACGACCGCCGGCGTGTTGCACGTGCTGGCTTCGAAGATGCGCCGCGGCGGCGCGCGCGGCGCGACCGCGGTCCGCGACGCTGTTCGAGCTGACGTTTTGGACGTGGCTGTGCGCTATGGTTGCGCAGCCGGAACCCTGGCGTGTTTGCGTGAAGGCGCCATTCCCTCGCTGCAGACGCCCGAAGCCGTAGAAGCGATGCTGTCCAGGTCGGAGTAGGCGAATGCAGAAATCAATCGATGTGACTGATTCCGATCAACTGCTGGTGTTCATCTGCGCAGCCAACGCATGCCGGAGCGCTATCGCGGAAGTGATCGCCACCGACGAAGCGCAGCGGCGCGGACTGCCGGTGCGAGTGGCGAGCGCCGGAACGCACGCGTTGCCGGGATATCGAGCGGCCACCATCGCGCAGCTCACGATGAACGAGGTGGGCCTTTCGCTCCACGAACACCGCTCGCAGCCCGCCAGCGCCGATCTCATCGGCGAGGCGGCGCTCGTCGTGACCATGACCGAAGAGCAGCGCGACATGCTGCGCAGGGCGTTCAAAAAGGACGAAACGAAGATCGTCAGCTTCAATGACGTGACCCAAGAGGGCGACGTGCCCGATCCCATCGGCGGCGATCCGCAGGAAGTGCGGGAAGTTCGGGAACGGCTGCAGGCGGCTATGCCGCAGATCTTCGCGCTGCTCGAACGCCGCCGCACCAGCGCGTCGTAAGCATCCGCCACCTGGCGAGCAAAGGCCGCTTGGTCGCCCGAGGAGAACGAACGCGCATCGCGATGGAGAACAAGGTTTTTCGGATCGCAGTGGGAGCGGATCACGCAGGCTATGCCTACAAGTCGCTGATCGCGCACCACCTGCGAGAGCTGGGTCACGAAGTGATCGACTTCGGCACGTACTCAACCGAACCGGTCGACTATCCGCTGGTCGGTTTCAAGGTCGGGGAGGCGGTGGCGAACGAGGAGTGCGACCGCGGCGTGTTGGTGTGTGGGTCCAGCCTCGGCATCGCTATGGCCGCCAACAAAGTGAAAGGCGTGCGCGCGGCTCCTGTGGCGGAGCCGTACTCCGCGCGCCTCTCTCGGCAGCACAACGACTGCAACGTCATCTGCTTTGCCGAACGGTTGACCGGCTGGGAGATGGTGCAAGAGTGCTTGCGCGTCTGGCTGCAGACCGAAGCCGAGGGCGGCCGCCACGCGCGGCGAGTGAAGGAGATCGACGACTATGGCTCGGGCAAGACGCCAAGCGCGCCTGAGGTCAAGTGTTCGGCCCGTGAGATAGGGCGTGAGATAGGGCAGCCGGCGGACGTACGCTCGTGAACGCGCGCCTTTTAGAGCAGGCGACGCTCGCGCTGGCCGACCCTGAGATCTATCGATCGATCCAGGGAGAGGAGGAGCGACAACTCCGCAATCTCGAGCTCATCGCCTCGGAGAACTACGTGAGCGCCGCGGTGCGCGAAGCGGCGGGCTCCGTGATGACCAACAAGTATGCAGAGGGCTACCCCGGGCGGCGTTATTACGGCGGCTGTGAATACGTCGATGTGGCCGAGACCTTGGCCGTGGAACGCCTCAAGACGCTCTTCGGCGCCGCTTACGCCAACGTCCAGCCTCATTCCGGCGCACAGGCGAACATGGCGGTCTATTTCACGGCGCTGCAACCCGGCGACACGATCATGGGCACGGCGCTGGATCATGGCGGCCACCTCACGCACGGAAGCAAAGTCAGCTTCAGCGGGAAGATGTACAAAGTCGTGACATACGGCGTGAGCCGGCGCAACGAGCGGTTCGACTACGACGAGATCCGAGCGATCGCGCAAACACACAAGCCCAAGATGCTCGTCACGGGCTGGAGCGCGTACGCGCGCATACCCGATTGGAAAGCGTTCGCCGACATCGCGCATGAAGTGGGCGCCTCGCTGTTCGCCGACATCGCGCACGTCGCAGGGCTCGTAGCCGCAGGCTTCCACCCGACTCCCGTCGGGCACGCGGATTACATCACGTCCACCACGCACAAGACGCTGCGCGGTCCGCGCGGCGGCGTGATCCTGACCGATGCTGAGCGCGGCAAGGCGATAGCCAAGACGGTGTTTCCCGGGCTGCAGGGCGGCCCGCTCATGCACGTGATCGCGGCCAAGGCCGTCTGCTTCGGAGAAGCGCTCAAGCCCGAGTTCAAGGATTACGCTCGTCAGGTCGTGGCCAACGCGAAGAGGCTCGCGCGCGGGCTGGAAAGCCAAGGTTGGCGCATCGTCACGGGCGGCACAGACAACCATCTGATGCTGGTCGATGTGTCGGTGCGCGGCTTGACCGGCAAGGCGGTCGAGGAATATCTCGACGACATCGGCATCACCGTCAACAAGAACACCATTCCGTTCGACAAAAATCCGCCTGCTGTGGCGAGCGGCATCAGACTCGGAACGCCTGCGATCACGACGCGGGGCATGAAAGAGCCCGAGATGGATGAGATCGCCCAGATCATGGGCGCGGCCATGGAAGACATCGGCAAGGGACTGCGTAGAAGCACGCTGCGCTCGCGCGTCTACGAACTCACAAGCGCGTTCGGCGTTCCTTGAAAAGAGGGGGCGCCTGCACGTGATCGTCGATACGGATAGCGGGAGAACGCTGCCCGAGTTTCCGACGCTGACGGTGCTGGACCATCCGCTGGTCGCAGACAAGCTGGGCAGGCTGCGCGACGCAGCCACCCCCAACAAAGAGTTCCGCGAGCTGTGCGCCGAGCTCGGCATGCTTGCCGCCTGGCCGGCGACCGCTGACCTGCAGACCGTGCAGACGCAGGTGGCGACGCCTTTCGGCTGGGCGCCCGCGCGCAGCATCCCGCGCGTGCCCCTGCTTGTCCCCGTCCTGCGAGCCGGCTTGGGCCTCGTACCGGGCTTTCACGCTCTGCTGCCGCAGGCGCGCGTTTCACACGTCGGCATCTGCCGCGATCCTGACACGCTCGCTGCCGTCCCCTACTACGTCAACCTGCCGGACGATTTGGCCGGATGGCGAGCCTTCATCTTAGATCCGATGTTGGCGACGGGGTCGTCCGCTGTCGCGACGGTCGCCTTGCTGCTGGAGCGCGGCGCCCAAGTGGCCGACCTGCGCTTCATCTGCCTCATCGCAGCGCCGGAAGGGTTGCGAATGCTGTTCCGGAGTTATCCGCAACTGCAGGCCTTCACGTGCGCGATCGACCGGCATCTGAACGACCATGGCTACATCATTCCCGGCCTGGGCGATGCGGGCGACCGCCTCTTCGGCGCCGGAGCAGAACGAATGCCGCGCCTCTGGAGAGCCGCAGAAGAGGCGTTGGGCAAAGGCTCGCGCGCGTGACGGATTTCAAGTCGATGCAGGCGCCGCAGGGCGCAGACCGGCCTTCCTGGGACGCCTATTTCAGCGCCATCGCTCGCACTGTGGCGACGCGCGCCACCTGTTCGCGCCTTGCGGTCGGCGCGGTGCTGGTCAAGCGCAAGATGATTCTGACCACCGGTTACAACGGCGCGCCTGCCGGACTGCGTCACTGCGATCATTCCAACGGCGCAGACATGACCGGCGGCCATTGCGCGCGCTCGACGCACGCGGAGCAGAACGCCATCGTGCAGGCGGCGCGTCACGGGATCTCCATCGAAGGCGCCACCATGTACTGCAGCAACAACCCGTGCCTGACGTGCGCCAAGCTCTTGATCAACGCAGGTGTGAAGCGCGTCGTCTATGCGGAGCCCTATCCCGATCCGCAGGCGGTGGAGTTGCTCCAAGAAGCAGGCGTCGCGTTGGACCTCATCCCGTCACCATGACCAGCACGCCCGCGTTCAACATCAGCATCTACTGGTTGTGCGCGCTGACCTTCGCGTTGGCCGCTGCCGCCTGCGCGATCGTGACGCCGCTGGTGCGCCGCATGGCCTTCGCGGTGGGCGTCTTCGATCAGCCGGACGAGGAACGGCGCATCCATAGCCGGCCGACGCCTCGTCTCGGCGGCGTCGCGCTGTTCATCGGGTTCATGCTAGCGCTCTTCACGATGCTCAACGTGGCGCTGACGAACAACTACGTCATCCACCACTTCCTGGGCACGCGCGACTTGGCCCACATCATCGGGTTGCTCTCGGGCGGAACGCTCATGATGGGGGTCGGTCTTTGGGATGACATCATGGGCATGGCGCCGCGCCGCAAGTTCGCCGCTCAGTTCGTGGTAGCGCTCGCAGCCATCATGCTGTATAAGTTCATCATCGAAGGCTTCACGCTGCCGCATTTCGGCTACGTGAGCTTGGGATGGCTGGCCATCCCATTCTCATTGTTCTGGTATCTGGGCATGGTGAACGCGGTGAATTTCTTGGACGGTCTCGACGGACTGCTGTCGGGCGTGACGCTCATCGCCTCGATCACGATGATCCTCGTCTCGCTGTGGCATCACCAATATCTCGTCGCCATAACGATGTGCGCGTTGGGCGGCGCGGCGGCGGGCTTTCTTCCTTTTAACTATCATCCGGCTCGCATCTTCATGGGAGACGGGGGCGCGCTGTTCATTGGCTTCGTTCTGGCAAGCGCCGCCGTGATGGGGACGGAGAAGGGAGCGGTCGCGATCTCGCTGCTCGTGCCGCTGCTGGTGTTGGCGCTGCCGATCGTCGACACGGCGAACGTCATCGTGCGCCGTTTGCAGAGGCGCGCGCCCGTGTTTGGGGCAGACCGCAGCCACATGCACCACCAATTGCTCGAATACGGCCTTTCTCAGCGCCAAGTTGTCAATCTGATGTACGTCGTCTGCTGCATCTTGGGCGCGATAGCGCTCGCGCTCTCGCGGCCCGGTGGACCGCGCGTCTTTTGAGGCACGTGCGCGCCTGACGTGATGTGCCCGCTCAGCGTGGCGGTGGTCTTCGGCACGCGCCCCGACGCCGTGAAGATGGCGCCCGTCGTCCACGCTCTTTCGGCAGACGCGCGCTTTCGCTGCCATACGATCGCCACCGCGCAGCACCGCCAGATGCTGGATGAAGTGCTGAGCTTGTTCGGCATCAACGCCGAATACGATCTGGCCGTCATGACCGAAGGGCAGACCCTGACCGACATCACGACGCGCGTCTTGGAGCGCGTCGGCACCGTGCTTGCGGACATCCGACCTGACGTCGTCCTCGTGCACGGCGACACGACCACGTCGACCGCTGCGGCGCTCGCGGCATACTATCAAAAAGTTCCGGTGGGTCATGTGGAAGCCGGCTTGCGCACCTCCACCATCTACGAACCGTTTCCAGAAGAGATGAACCGGCGCCTCACAGGCGCGCTTGCGACCTATCATTTCGCGCCCACGCTGCTCGCGAAGCAACATCTCCTGGCCGAAGGCAAAGATCCGGCGCATGTCATCGTCACGGGCAACACAGTGATCGACGCTTTCTTGTGGGTGCACCAGCGCGTCAGCGCCTCGGATGCAGTTGCGATCGAGACGCCGCGCATGCTGTTCGTCGAAGCCCACAGGCGGGAGAACTTAGGGGCGCCGTTCGAGGGATTCTGCCGGGCGTTTGCAGCTGCGCTCGACGCGCACCCGGACGTTTCGCTCGTGTGGCCGGTGCATCCCAACCCGCCGATCGTGGAAGCGGTGCAGCGGATCTTAGGGGGCCGGCCGCGCGTGCATCTCATGCCGCCGCTGAGCTACAAAAGTTTGGTCGCCACCGTCGCGCGCTGCACGCTGCTGGCCACCGACTCCGGTGGGCTGCAAGAAGAAGCCCCGTGCCTCGGCAAGCCTGTCCTCGTGTTGCGCCGCGTGACCGAGCGGCCGGAAGGCTTGAGCGCCGGCACGCTGCGTCTGATCGGCACCGACGAAGCGGCCGTCTTAGCGAACATCAACGAGCTGCTCGACGATCGCGTCACATACGTCAAGATGGCGCAAGCGACGAATCCGTACGGCGACGGCGAAGCTTCGCGCCGCATCACTGACGCATTATGGGCGTACCAGCGCAACGGCGGCGTGCCGGACGAATTCACGCAAAGCGTGGAACCGACGTTGCCGCAGGCGGCGCGATGAAGTCGCCTGCGCCGCTTTCCCTGAGCCGCCTTGCGGGCGCAGGGATGGGCGTGATGGCCACCATCGTCGTCGGTTTGCTCTTGGGGCTGCTCGCCGCGCGCTATCTGCACTGGCAATGGGCGGTCCCTTTTGGCATTGTCCTCGGGTTCATCGCGGGACTCCTGTCCTTGTTCCGCCAGCTCAAAGCCCAGATGTAAAGGGCTGCCTTTCGAAGCGCTCGAAATGCGCCAGTTCTATGGAAGGCTTCCGCGCGTTTATGACGGCGGTGGCGTCGCGCAGCCTTGTCGCCGTCGTCCTGGTCGCGATGTGCCTGTTCGTCTTCAGCCATCAAACCGTCGCCGCCGTCGCGCTCCTCGCGGGGTGCTCGATCGGCCTGTTGTATCTGCTCCACATCGCGCGCGGTTTTGAGCGGCTGACGCGCGGCGGCCGTAAGTACTTGCCATTCTTGACGGTCGAGTCGGTCTTGCGCGTGCTGCTCGCCGGCGCTGCGCCGTTCGTCATCGTCGGCCGTGGTCCGTGGCTTGGCTACTTCACATACCTTGCCGGATTTGTCGCACCGTTAGCAGTGGCCATCATCGTCTACAAGCAACAAATCGTTGACGGCTGCGCCGATTCGCGCGCGGCCGAACCACAAGCGTAGAGACATGCAAGAGACCGTCGGCAGCCATCCACTATGGCACCTCTCTTTTTTGCCGCCGCCGTTTGCCACCGTGCACTCGGATACGATCGTCATCACCTGGATCGCGATGGCGCTGGCCCTGCTCATCGTCGGATTGCTGGCGGCCACGCATCCCGTGACCGTCGTCTCCAAGCGCTACAGCGTCATGGAGCTGATCGTGAGCTACTTGGCGGAGACGACGACCGGCATCCTCGGCAAGAACGGAGCGCCGTTCGTGCCGTTCATCATCTCATTGTTCGTGTTCATCCTGTTGCTGAACGAGATCGGGCTCTTTCCATTCATCGGTAGATCGCCCACCGCTGATCTCAACACTACGGCGGCGTTGGCGATCACCACGATTCTGCTCATTCAAATCGTCGGCGTCCTTCGGCATGGCATCGGGTATTATAGACACCTCGTGATCAAGCCCATCGTGCTGGGCCTTCTGATGCTGCCGATCACGATCATCGACGAGCTCGCCAGGCCGGTGACGCTTGCCATGCGGCTGTTCGGCAACATCTTCGCCGGCGAGATATTGCTGATCGTCGTCGCCGTTATCATCAACGCTCACCTGGGGGTGATCTCTACCGCTTCGAACGTCGCGCCGCTCTTCATCTATGTTTTCAACTTGTTGATCGGCATCATCCAGGCGGCGGTGTTCACGCTGCTGACCATCGCGTACCTGATCACGCCGACCCAAGAATCTACGGACCACTAAAGGGAGTACATCGTGGAAAACGCAGTTCTCACCGCCTCAGTCATCATCGGCTTTGCGTTGATGGTCGGTTTTGCCGCCTTTGGATCGGCCATCGGCGACGGCATCATCGGCAGCAAGGCCGTGGAGTCGATCGCGCGCCAGCCGGAAGCGCGTCCTAACATCTTTTTCTTTTATTTCCTCGGCTTCGGCATCTTGGAAGCGTTCCCGATCATCGCGATCGCGCTGGCGTTCTTTTTGCTGATCGGCGGCGGCGGTCTGGGCGTGATGACGGCGTTGAAACCGGTTTTAGGTCACTAGCACGAATGCTGCTCTCGATCGACGGCACGTTCCTCATCCAGATCGCGAATTTCATCCTGTTCTGGGTGCTGCTGAACTATCTGTTCGTCGCTCCGACCAGACGCGCGATCGAGGCGCGCCAACGCTATGTCAGCGGGCTGTACAGCGAGGCCGCTGATTTCGCGGCCCAAGCGGCAGCTCTAAGAGCTCAGGCGGAGGACATCTTGAACGTCGCGCGGCGCGAAACGCAGGAACGCATGCGCGCGGCGGCTGCACAGGCTTCCGAAGAGGCGCACGGCATCGAACAGCAGGCGCTCAACGAAGCGGCGGCGACCGTCCAACTGGCACACGGGACCGTCGCAGCGGAGCGCGCGGAGGCGCTCGCCAAACAGCAGCGGTTTGTTGTCGAGCTCGCGCGCAGCATGGTCGAACGCGCGACTGCGGTGGAGCACGCCTGAGTGATCGCGATCAACCCGGAATATACGACCCCGGTCTTCATCGCAAAGGTCGTCGACTTCGTCCTCTTCGTCGGCGGCATTTATTTCGTGTACACGAAGTACGGCAAACAGGCTTTGGTCGCGCACCAAGAGGCGCAGAACCGGGCGGTCGAAGAGGCGGTTGCAAACCGAGAGCACTCGCAAGCGTCGCTTGCGGCCGCGGCTGCAAGCATCGAGCAGGCAAAAGCTGATGCGGTGCGCATGGTGGAAGTAGGTCGTTCTCAGGCCGCGCGTCTGATCGAAGACGAGCGCAAAGCAGCCGTCGAGCACGCGCAACGCATCGCGGCTCATGCCGCCGGCGAGCTACGGCGCGAACGCTACCGCGTGCGCCGCGAGCTGTTGGAGGAGACCGTGGAGCAAGCCCACGCGCAGGCGCAGGTCCTCGCGAAGCGGGAGCTGTCTCCGGCCAGGCAAGAAGAGCTGGTCGAAGGCGTCATCGCCGGCTTGGAGCGCGCGCATGGCTGAGACGCACGCATCGCATGCTTAAGGAAAGCATCGCTCGGCGTTACTCCGCTGCGCTCTTCAGCTTGGCGAAGGACTCGCACAGCGAGGAGGCCGTGACGAGTGAAATCGACTCGTTGAACGCTCTGCTGCAAGGCGACCCCGAACTGCGCTCTTTCTTCTTGTCGCCGGTCATCGACCGGGTTGAGAAAGCGCGCATGCTCAAGGAAGCACTCCAGCCGCACGCGGGGGAGTTGGTGTTGAATTTCATCTTGCTGCTGGTGCGCAAGCGCCGCGAAAATCTGTTGGCGATGATCGGCCCGCAGATGCACGAGTTCTTGGACCGCCAAGCAGGCCGCGAGACGGCGGCGCTGGCTACGCCATCACCCTTGAGCGCTGAAGAACTCGCGAGCCTCACGCAGCGGCTCTCGCAACTCTACGACCGCACGATCGTGCCGGAGACGAAGGTCTCCCCGGAGCTGATCGGCGGCATGGTCATGCAGATCGGCGATCGTTACGTGGACGCCAGCGTCTCCGGGAAGCTGGAAGAGCTGCGCAGGCACCTGTTGGAAAGCGCCGATACTTGGACCGAGACATCGCCGAACGGCAAAGGAACGACTCATGATCAACGCCGATGAAATCGCTGGGATACTGAAGCAGCAGATCCAGAGCGCGCGAACGCAGATGCGCGAGGACGAGGTCGGCACCGTCATCGAGGTCGGCGACTCGATCGCCCGCGTGTACAGCTTGACATCGGTTGAATTGGGCGAGCTGGTGCAATTCCCCAAAGGCGTCTTCGGCATCGCTTTCAATTTGGAGGAAGACAACGT
This sequence comes from Candidatus Eremiobacter antarcticus, assembly GCA_003244105.1. Lineage (GTDB taxonomy): Bacteria > Vulcanimicrobiota > Vulcanimicrobiia > Eremiobacterales > Eremiobacteraceae > Eremiobacter > Eremiobacter antarcticus. The sequence goes on from QHBK01000003.1 coordinate 245,031, forward strand.
CGGCGTCGTCGTCATGGGTTCGGACGTGCACATCCGTGAAGGCGACACCGTGCGCCGCACGGGCCGGATCGTCTCCGTGCCCGTTGGGGACGCGGTCGTGGGCCGCGTGCTAGATCCGCTTGGACAGCCCTTGGACGACAAAGGCCCCGTCGCCACCACGCGGACGCGTCCCATCGAGACGCAAGCGCCGTCGGTCGTGCAGCGCCAGCCGGTCAGCCAACCGCTGCAGACCGGCATCAAGGCGATCGATGGGCTCGTGCCCATCGGTAAGGGGCAGCGCGAGCTGATCATCGGGGACCGGCAGACCGGCAAGACAGCGCTCGCCATCGACGCGATCATCAATCAAAAGGGCAAAAACGTCATCTGCATCTACGTCGCGATCGGGCAGAAGACGTCCACCGTCGCGCAGTTGTACAAGATCCTGACCGACGCCGGCGCGATGGATTTCACCACGATCGTCGCCGCCAACGCGGCCGACCCTGCCAGCCTTCGCTACATCGCCCCGTACGCCGGCTGCGCCATGGGTCAAGAGTTCATGTACCAAGGCAAAGACGTCTTGATCGTCTATGACGATCTCTCCAAGCACGCGCAGGCCTACCGCGAGATCTCGCTCGTGCTGCGGCGACCGCCGGGCCGCGAAGCATATCCCGGCGACATCTTCTATTTGCACTCGCGTCTTTTGGAGCGGGCCGCAAAGCTCTCCGAAGAGCTGGGCGCCGGGTCGATGACGGCTCTGCCGCTGATCGAGACCCAACAGGGCGACGTGTCCGCCTACATCCCGACGAACCTCATCTCGATCACGGACGGGCAAATCTACCTCGAGACGAGCTTGTTCTACAGCGGCGTGCGGCCGGCCATCGACGTCGGGCTCTCGGTGTCGCGCGTCGGCGGCGCTGCGCAGACGAAAGCGATGAAGGCCGTCGCCGGCCAGTTGCGGCTCGAGCTTTCGCAATATCGCGACCTGGCCGCCTTTTCGAAGCTGTCATCGGATCTGGACAAGGCGACTCAGGCGCAGCTCTCGCGCGGTGAGAAGATCACGGAAACGCTCAAGCAGCCGCAGTTCGAGCCCCTGGAGCTTGACCGCGAGGTCATCCAGATCTACGTCGCGGTGAGGGACTTCCTGGCAGACGTGCCTACCGAGCGCATCCGCGAATTCCAGCGCCAGTTCTATGAGTTCTTGCAGACCGCATATCCCGACATCCCCAAGACGATCGTCGAGCGCAAAGAGCTGCCCGACGAGCTGCGCGCCAATCTCGACAAAGCGGTCGGGGAGTTCAAACAGCGCTTCGCGCAGGCGCCCGCCGCCTAAGCCATGCCGACGCTCATGCAGCTGCGCGACCGCGTGCGGTCGCTCAAGAACACGCAGCAGATCACGCGCGCCATGAAGATGGTCGCCGGCGCGCGCATCCGCCGCGCCGAGCTCGCCATGCGAGCGGCCCGGCCATACGCCGGCGGCATCGGCGCGATGTTGGCCGAGCTGTCGGCCGCCGGCGGCGCGACGCATCCGCTGCTGCAATCGCCTGCGGCCACATCGACGGGCATCCTGCTCATGACGGCCGACAAAGGGCTGTGCGGCGCCTTCAATTCCAATCTCGTGCGCGCGGGCTCTGCCTTGGCTCGCACGGTGACGAAAGCGCAGTTCTTCGTGGTCGGCGTGAAAGGTCGCGTGCAAGTGCGCCGCACACCGTTCCCGGTGGTCGCCGATTGGCCGCTGCAGAGCAAACCCTTCGTCGAGCTTGCCAAGGACATCGCCACACAAGTCTCAGGAGAGTTCCTCTCGGGCAACGTCAGCGCCGTCATGCTCGTCTCAAGCCGCTTCGTGTCGACCATCGTGCAGCGACCGACTCCCATGCAGCTGCTGCCGATCGCTCCGACGCCGGCGCCTGCTGGCGCCGGGGAAAGCGCGTCCTCTTCGGATCAGGCAAGCGCTCGGGGCGGCGGCCTCAAGAACTCTTTCGAGTTCGAGCCCGACGTCGGCGGCGTCTTGGCGGCGCTCTTGCCCAAGTACTTGGAGTTCACCATTTTCCAAGCGTTGCTCGAGACGCAGGCATCGGAGTTCGCCGCGCGTCTGATCGCCATGACCAACGCGACCGACAACGCCGGCAAGCTCATCGACGAGCTCACGCTCGTGATGAACAAGACGCGCCAGGCGTCCATCACCAAGGAGATCTTAGAAATCGTCGGCGGCGCCGAAGCTTTGAAGGGATAGTTGCGATGAGCGTGAGCGAACTGGAAATAAAAAAGGACGGCACCATCCAAGCGACCGGCAAAGTGGTGCAGGTGCTGGGCAATGTCGTCGATGTCGGCTTTTCCGCGGAGACGCTGCCGGAGATCAACACCGCCCTCGTCGGCACGTTGCGCGGCTCGGACGGAAACGCTCACGATCTGACGCTGGAAGTTCAAGGCGAGCTCGGCAACAATCAAGTGCGCTGTCTGGCCATGGGCGGCACCGAAGGCATGACACGCGGCTCGGAGGTGCGCGACACAGGCGCGCCCATCTCTGTTCCCGTTGGGGAAGCGTGCCTGGGGCGCATCTTCAACGTGCTCGGCAAGGCGATCGATTCCGACAAGCCGGTCGACGCGGCCAAGTTCATGCCGATACACCGCGCCGCTCCGAAGGTCGACGAACAAGACCCCACCACCCTCATGTTCGAGACCGGCATCAAAGTGATCGACCTGATGGCGCCGTACGTGCGCGGCGGCAAGGTCGGACTGTTCGGGGGCGCCGGCGTCGGCAAGACCGTGCTCATCCAGGAGCTCATCCGCAACATCGCCGCCGAGCACGGCGGATACTCGGTCTTCACCGGCATCGGCGAGCGCACGCGCGAAGGCAACGACCTGTATCTCGAGATGAAGCATTCCGGCGTCATCGACAAGACCGCGCTCGTGTTCGGACAGATGGACGAACCGCCCGGCGTGCGCCTGCGCGTAGGGCTGACCGGCGTCACGATGGCCGAGTACTTCCGAGACGAGCAAGGCAAAGACGTCTTGCTCTTCATCGACAACATCTTCCGCTTCGTGCAGGCAGGCTCTGAAGTGTCCGCGCTGTTGGGCCGCATGCCGTCGGCCGTCGGCTACCAACCGACGCTCGCCTCGGAGATGGGCGCTCTGGAAGAACGCATCACATCAACGCGCAAAGGGTCGATCACGTCGGTCCAGGCGGTCTACGTTCCGGCCGATGACCTCACCGATCCGGCGGTCGCCACCACCTTCGCGCATCTGGACGCCACGACAGTTCTCTCGCGCTCGATCTCGGACAAGGGCATTTATCCCGCGGTCGATCCGTTGGCGTCGAACTCCCGGTTGCTGGAACCTCGCTTCGTGGGCGAGGAGCACTACCAAGTGGCGCGCCGCGTGCAAGAGATCTTGCAGCGCAACCGCGACCTCCAAGACATCATCGCCATCCTCGGCGTCGAGGAGCTTTCAGAAGAAGACAAGATCGCCGTGCGCCGCGCCAGGCGCCTGCAGCGCTTCTTGAGCCAGCCGTTTTTCGTCGCGGAAGCTTTCACCGGCCGCAGCGGAAAATACGTGCCGCTCAAAGAGACCATCGCCGGCTTCAAAGAGCTGGTCGAAGGAAAGCTCGACGACTTGCCGGAGCAGGCGTTCTACATGTGCGGCAACATCGATGAGGCCAAGGCCAACGCCGAAGCGATGGCAGCGAAGGCTTAGCATCTGTGGCGGCTCTGACCCACCTCTCCATCATAACGCCCGGCTCCGTCAAATTCGAGGGGAGCGCTGAGATCGTGGTGGCTCCGGGCGCCGCAGGCGACCTCGGCGCTCTTGCCAACCATGCGCCGCTGTTGACGACGCTGCGAACCGGGGTGGTGCGGGCGACGGTCGCCGACGGGACGACGCGCCGCATAGAATATGCCGTCGACGGCGGGCTGATGCAGGTCTTGCCAGACAAGGTGATCATCTTGACCGACCTGGCGCTTGCGCGCGGCGAGGTCGACGTGGAAGAAGCGCGCCGCGACCTCAAACGGTCGGAAGAGGCTCTCGCCCACAAACGGGGCGGCGACGACGACGCCGAACGCAAAGCCGTGGCTTGGGCGCAGGCCCGGCTCGACGTTGCGCAAAGACCAGGAGTCTAGAACACCTAAAGCCCGCCGGCGAGATCAGACTAATGGATTCCCTTGAGGGTCTTCGGACTCGGCTCATGATCGAGGGTGGCCGGCGCCTCGAAGGCGTGGTCGCTCCGCCCGGCGCGAAAAACGCGGCCCTGCCCATCATGGCCGCCTGCCTTCTGTGCGAGAGCGAAGTCATTCTGCACCGAGTCCCCAGGATTACGGACGTCGACGTGATGGCTGCGATTCTGGAAAGCCTTGGCGCGCGCGTTCGCGAGCAGCCCGGCGGGACTCTCATCATCGACGCCTCGTCGGTCAACTCCCACACCGCGCCGTACGCGCTCGTCAGCAAGCTGAACGCATCGTTCGACGTGACCGGCGCGCTGCTCGGTCGCTTCGGTCTCGCAGAAGTGCCACGGCCGGGCGGGTGCATCCTCGGCCCGCGCGCCGTCGACATGCACCTTCATGGATTCGAGTCGTTGGGCGCTCGAGTGGACCTCGAGCATGGGTCTGTCATCGTGTCCGCGCCGGCCTTGCGCGGAGCTCGCATCGCGCTTGCCAAGCCGAGCGTCGGTGCGACCAAAAACGTCTTGCTCGCGAGCGTGCGCGCTCGTGGCACCACGACGATCGAGAATGCGGCTCGCGAGCCGGAGGTGACCGATCTCGGAGACTTTCTCAACGCCTTGGGCGCTCGCGTTTCCGGCCATGGCGGTCCGACCATCACCGTCGAAGGCGTGGCCAAGCTGCACGCCTGCGAATACACGATCATCCCCGACCGTTTGGTAGCAGGCACGTACTTGCTTGCGGGCGCCATCACGTCGGGGGATGTCACGGTCACTGGGGTAGACCCGGTAATGGCGGCCAGCCTGTGCGAGCACCTAACAGCTACGGGCTGCGAGGTGAGCGCGCAGGGCGTGAGCATCCGGGCGCGGGGAGCACGCAAATGGAAGCCGGTCAACGTCCGAACGGCGCCCTATCCTGGATTTCCCACGGATCTCCAGCCGCCGTTCGTCGCGTATCTCGCCCTCGCCAGCGGCAGCTCGACCGTGGAAGAGACGATCTTCGACGCGCGCTTTGTGTACGTCGGCGAGCTGCTCCGCATGGGGGCGGACATTACGGTCACAGGCCGAACGGCGCGGGTGACGGGAGTGGCGAAGCTGAAGGATGCCGTGGTCGTCGCTCCCGATATCCGTGCGGGCGGTTCCCTCGTGCTCGCCGCGCTCGCCGCTGAGGGGACAACGGAGATCGGCGGCCTTGAGTATATCGACCGCGGCTACGAATTCCTCGAGGAGCGCTTGGCCGCTTTGGGCGCGAGAGTCGTGCGAGCGAGCGGCGTGACGCCGATCATGACGCAGCCCGATATCGGCAGCACGATGAAGCTGCCGAGAGTTGTCGCCCCCTTTCGTTCGCAGTCGCCGTAGGAGCGCACCGTGGATATCGGAATCGATCTCGGAACCGCCAACGTCTTGGTCTACGCCAAAGGCAAGGGCATCGTCTTGCGCGAGCCGTCCGTGGTCGCGCGCGACACCCGCTCCGGCAAGACGCTGGCGGTGGGCGAAGAGGCACGCCGCATGCTGGGCAAGACGCCCAGCAACATCCAAGCGATACGTCCGTTGCGCGATGGGGTGATCGCCGACTTCGAAGTCACCGAGGCGATGCTGAATTATTTCATCAAGAAGGTGACGCGCAACAACGGATTTTTCGCCTTGCTGCGCCCAAAACCGGCTGTCACCATCTGCGTGCCGGCCGAGATAACGTCCGTCGAAGAACGCGCGGTGCGCGATGCCGCCAAGCTCGCGGGCGCGCGCAGCGTCGACATCATCGAAGAGCCTATGGCGGCTGCCATCGGCGCGGGCTTGCCTATCGACGGCCCTAGCGGAAACATGGTTGTGGATATCGGCGGCGGCACGACGGACGTAGCGGTCATCTCGCTCGGCGGTATCGTGGTCAGCCAGTCGATCCGGGTGGCCGGCAACAAGTGCGACGAGGCGATCACGCGCCACATCCGGCGCGTCTACAATCTCATGATCGGCGAGCGAACCGCCGAAGATATTAAAATCAATATCGGCTCGGCGTACAAGCTGGACCCCGAGCTGACCATGGACATCCGGGGACGCGATCTGATCAATGGGCTGCCCAAGACGGTGAACATCACGTCGGAAGAGATCCGCGAGGCGCTGGCCGAGCCGCTGAGCTCGGTGATCGACGCGGTCAAGACCGTGCTCGAGAAGACGCCTCCGGAACTTGCGGCCGACATCATCGACCGCGGCATCATCTTGACGGGCGGCGGCGCGTTGCTTCGCGGTTTGGATGCCTTGCTCGGCGACGTGACGGGCATACCGGTGATCGTGGCTGAGGATCCGATGTCATGCGTCGCCATAGGCACGGGTCAGCGGGTACGCTTCTAGCCGTCGCTTCCACTCGTTTCTCGCTGCCTGCGCATGCGCGCATGTTCATCGCCTGCGCTAGCTTGAGCCGACGTGCCCGCATTCGCATATAAGTACCCCGTCGACAAGCTTCTGACCGGCGCTGCACTGGGCAATCTGGCGACGTTCTTGAAGCTGACGCCGCAAAGCGACCTGGGCAGCCTGTGGAGCGCCGTCGACAACCAGTTCTACTGCGGCCGCTGGGTCACGCATATGTACGTGGACGGCCAGCGCGCCTCGCCGCAAGACACGACCCACGCAGACGCCTACCAAGAGACCTCGTACGCCTGCGGAAGCTTGCGTGGCCGCAAGCGCATCTTCTTGCCGATGCGTGGTTCGCATCTGCAGATGGTCTACGTCATCGTTGAGGTCGACAACCCGACGAATGAGCCGCACACCGTGGCCGTCATGTGCGATCTCCACTACCCGGCCTTCGTCTGGCCGGGCACCTATAAGGTCCCCGATCACGCTCAGCGCGACAAACGCGTCTCGCACTCCGAAATGGACGGCCTCATCGTGTCAACAACGGTGGGCAGGCCCGATGAAGTCCGCGTCTTCGGCGGCGACGCCGAGCCCATATCGACATACGCGTCCGATCGCGGATTCTCGCGCACGTACTCGCTCGTGGCTGAACCGCACGGAACGTCCACTGTGGCGTTCGCGCTGGGGATCGGAAACCGCGGCGAAGCGGATGCCATCATGGCCTACCGAAGCGCCCCAAAAGCTGCGCAAGCGCTTGCGGAGAGCCAGGAGTACTACGAAGCGCTGCGCCGCACGGGCTACATCCGCACGCCGGATGCCCTGATCAACCGCGCCATCGACTGGTCCAAAATCAACACCGTTCGCGTGCAGCACCGCTTTCCGGCAGGCTTCGGGTTCACGAACGACCCCTCGCAGGACATCGTCGTCATCCGCGACGCCGCCTGGTTCGCGCTCGGCTCCGATTATCTGACGCCGGAGTTCTCGCAGCGGCTGTTCGATTTGATCGCCGAACACGGCATCGAGCCGGGCGGCAAGGTCACCGAGTACATCATGGCGTGCACCGACCCGCCCTTCAAGAGCGATTACGATCTCAACATCAACGACGACACGCCGCTCATCGTCTGCGCCGCCTTTCATCACTACGCCGTCACGCACGATCGTGCGGTGCTGGACCGGTTGTGGCCGATGGTCAAAGGCGCGTGCGACTGGATCATCTCGCAGATGCGGGGTGGTCTCATCATCGCGCACTCCCAAGAAGCAAACGTCTGGGGGATCTCGGGCTGGCGCAATATCATCCCGCAAAGCCAGATCAGCGGCGCGGTCACCGAGATCAACGTCGAGTGCGCGCGGGCCCTCATCCTGGCCTCCCAGCTGGCGCGCACCTTGGGCTTGCGCGAGACGCAAGAGCGCTACCGGACGTCTGCCGACGACCTCACGCTTGCGATCAACCAGCGCCTCATCAGCGAGAAGACGGGCTTCTACGTGCTCAATGTGGATCCCGAGGGAGAGCCCCACCACGATCTCACCGGCGATCAGATCTTCCCTGTGATCTTCGGCGTCGCCGACGAAGAACGCAAGCGCAAGATCCTGGAGCTTTTGTATTCGCCCGAGTTTTGGACGCCGTTCGGCGTTCGGACCGTCGGAAAGCATCAGCAAGAGTACGATCCCGACCATGGACTGCAATTGCTCGGCGGCATTTGGCCGAACCTGACAGCGTGGGTGGCCTACGCCAGCAAGAGCTATTCGCCGCGGCGTCTCGTCTCAGGCATGCGCAACATCTGGAAGATCAGCGAAGTGGATAATCCCAAGGCCTATCAAAACGTCATGCCCGGATTGTTCCCTGAGCGCTTATCTGGGGAGACGTTCAAGAGCCGCGGCATGGCGATGAGCCCATGGGTGCCGCCGACGTATCTGTGGTTGGCCTACGAGGGCCTCTTGGGCTTTGAGCCTTCGCCGGACGGCCTGCGCGTCAACCCGCATATCCCGCACGACTGGCGCTGGGTCGGCGTCCGCAACGTGCCGATCATGGGGACGTCGATGTCGTGCTTCTATTACCGCCGCACTCTGTACTCATCCATACCGGTCGCGTCGCGCGGCGACGTCGTGGTGTTGGACGAGGATGTGAGCCGTCACATCGTCTCCAACGCGCCGTTTTCGGTCGCCCTCTCAGACCACGAGCACACGCTCGTGTTCGTCGGCACCGACGAGGCGGGGACGTATGAGTTGCGGATCGAGCCGCCGCTCGTGGAGCTTGCGCAGACGCACGCCCTCACGCTGAATGCGGGCGACGCTCGACTGATCCGCTTGCGAAAGGGCGGCAGAAACAAGCCGCGTGCAGGTGCGCTGCACCGTCAGACGGCCGCACCCTAAAACCGTGGAGGGCTGCGATTTAGAGCGGGGGCTTCGAGTTCGACGCGACGAGCGCCATCGTGCGACCGGCCCGCAGTCGCCGGGCCACGAGCGCGCGTGCTCTCACCAAACGCCGGCGCGTGCGCCGCAACATGCGGCGACGGCCCTGATCGGCGCGACGGCGTAATTGCTTGCCGAACGAGAGCGGCGCGAGGGCCGAGTACGCCGCCGTAAAGGCGACCATGAGACCGACAAGAAAAATCTGCTGACGGAGACGCGACACGCTCACGCAGTTTCCGGGGCGTCGTGGGCGCACCTTCTCGGCGTGGACCGGCCCGTCCGTGTGAAAGCCATTGACCCTGCGCAATGAATCGACAGCGATGATGCTCGTGCGGACGGCCGTCACAGGGACGGACGTCGCGCTTGAGCGCGCAGCCGCGTGCATCGCTGCGGGCGGCACGCTCATCTTCCCCACTGAGACCGTCTACGGCATCGGCGCCGCTCCCGAGGACGAGGCTGCCATCGCGCGCATCTACGGAGCCAAAGGCCGGGTGGCGGACAAGCCGCTGGCACTGCACGTCGCGGACATCGACCAGGCACTGCCTTTCGTCGCGGAATGGACGGTCTGCGCGCAAGCTGCGGCGGACCTTTTCTGGCCGGGGCCGCTCGCGATCATCGTCAGCCGGCGGCCGGGACGTTTCGAATGCGCAGCCGCCGGATTCGCCACCATTTCAATCCGCCGCCCGTCGCACACGCTTTGCCGCGCGATGCTGCAAGAGTCCGGCCCAATCGCAGCCACGTCGGCCAACCGCTCAGGGCGTGATGCGTTTGTGGGTGATGAACCAGGCGTCTCCCTCTTGCCGCAAGCGACGCTTGCCATTTTGGATGGGCCGACCGAGTTCCGCGCGGAAAGCACCATCGTGGACTGCACGGGTTCCGCGCCGAAAATCGTGCGCAGCGGAGCGATCGCCGCCAGCGTCGTGGCGGAGAAGCTGGGAGCGCTAGCGTCAGCGTCCCCAAGCCTGTGACTATGACGCTGACAAAACTTGTTGCCCGGTGCGCTCTGGTCACGGCGTCCGTAGCAGCGCTGTGCTTGAGCAGCCGCAGCCCTGCGCTGGCATCGGCGCAGATCGGAAGATTCACGATCAATTTCAACGAGGGCGTCTTCCATCGCAACGGCGATTTCGTGATTCCCGGCCGCGTCACGGGCAATTCCCCCGACGGCGATTTCGTGTCCGACCGCGCGGTCGGCAACTACCAGCGTCAGGACGTCACGCTCATCGGCCACGTCGTGCTGCACCAGCACTTGGCCGCGCAACGAGGGCCCGCCCCGGACGCGATGACGCTCACAAGCGACCAGCTTCGCATAAACGGCCAGACGAGGACGTACGCGGCGACGGGAGCGGTGACTGCGGTGCAAGGCAGCCGGACGTTGCAGGCCGGCTCGATGCAGCTCGACGACCGCACGCACGAGGCGGTGCTGCAGAAGAACGTTCACGTGCGCGAGAACGATCGCCAGATCGACAGCGAAGAGATTCACTACAACACGGTGAGCGGAGCGTTGATCATGCCGGTCCCTGTGAGCGGGCGCGGATCCGACGGCGACTTCCGAGCCGACCGCGCAGAAGGGAATCAGCTGGGCGGCAGGTTCACCTTGATCGGCAACGTCGTGCTGCACCGGGCGTCCGGCGTCGGCCGGGGTACGCTTAAAAATGATCCGCTCACCCTTTGGTGCGACCGACTGGATGTCGACAACCGCACGAGGATCTCCACGGCGACCGGCCACGTGAGAATCGCGCAAGCCAATCGCACCTTGAGCGGCCCGTACCTGCGGCTGGACGACAACACGCACATCGGCACGATGACGGGCGGAGTCCACGGGGAGCAGATCCCTGACCGAACGTTCGACGCCGCGGAGCTCATCTACAACACCGAGACCGAGGATTTCAAAGCGCTCGGAGGCGTGCAGGCGACGTTTCCGTATCGCAGGCCTTCGCCGTCCCCGAGCGCGACGCCGCGCAAGTAGTGTGACGCGGGTCACGCGGTCCGACAGCGTCCGTGCATCCCGTGAGTTCCTTCTCCGATGAACATAACAGCGCCGCACGCTTTTTAGCCCTGACGGCTTGCGCCGTATGAAGGAAACCTGTTGCTCGATTTCATCTCCAAGAAGTTCACCGACGTGCTGGTCGAACGAGGGCTGCTGAACCAAAACCAGCTCGCCACGGCCATAAAGACAGCGGACTCCCGCAAAGAACCCCTGGAAAAGGTCCTGGTCGACCAGCGCCTCGCGCCCAAAGACGACATCATGTGGGCCCGCGCTGAAGAGCTCGGGAAGATCTACGTCGACCTTTCAAACCGCAAGATCGATCCCGAGATGGCGAAGCTCATCCCGGAGAACGCTGCACGACGCTATCATCTCATCTGCCTCGGGAAAGTCGAGAACAAGATCACCCTGGCGATGGCCGATCCCACTGACATCCTGGCGCTCGACGAGGTGCGGGTGCGCACGGGCCTGATCCCTGAAGCGGTCCTCTCCTTCATCGACGACATCGACCGGGCGCTGGAGAATTGTTACTCCGAGGGCGACAGCAAATGGCAATCGATCGTCGGCGAGACCGGCGAGTCCATGGACCTGGTCAAGCAGGAAGAGCTGCCGGATGAAGTCATGGTCGATGCGCCCATCGTCCGGCTGGCAGACCTGATCGTCACACAGGCCATCAGCCAAAAGGCCTCCGACATCCACATCGAACCATTCGAGAAACAGCTGATCGTCCGCTATCGCACCGACGGCCTGCTGCGCGAAGTGATGAGCCCGCCCAAAGCGCTGCAAAGCGCTCTCATCTCGCGCTTCAAGATCATGGCGAATCTGAACATCGCGGAGAAACGCATACCCCAGGATGGGCGCATACAGGTCAACGTCAAAAACGACCGCTACGACCTGCGCGTGTCGGCGCTTCCCTGCTTGTGGGGCGAGTCCATCGTCATGCGCATCTTGGACCGCAAGAGCGTCATGGTCGATCTCGATGCGCTGGGATTCCATGCCGAGCTGCTCGAGAAATGGAAACAGCTCATCACGTTGCCCAACGGCGTCATCTTGGTCACCGGACCGACGGGCTCGGGCAAGTCAACAACGCTCTATGCGACGCTGAACACCATCAACCGGCCGGATACCAAGATCGTGACCATCGAAGACCCGGTCGAGTACAACATCCAAGGCATCAATCAGGTGCAAGTGCATCCCAAGGTCGGCCTGACGTTTGCCGCCGGCTTGCGCTCGTTCTTGCGCCAGGACCCCGATGTCATGATGGTCGGAGAGATCCGCGACCATGAGACGGCGCTGATCGCCGTGCAGTCCGCACTGACAGGCCATCTCGTGCTGTCAACATTGCACACGAACGACTCGGTGTCGGCTGTCACCCGTCTGATCGACATGGGAGTAGAGCCCTTCTTGCTCGCGTCGTCAGTGCAAGGGGTGATGGCGCAACGCTTGGTGCGCAAGGTGTGTTCCGTGTGCAAACGCTCGGTGAAAGCCGTGCGCGCGGTCGCTGCGAAGTTCGAAGAGCACGGCATCGCCGCTTCATCATTGCGGCTCGTGCGCGGTGAGGGCTGTGACGTCTGCGCAGGAAGCGGCTACAAAGGCCGGGCTGGCATCCATGAGCTGATGGTCATTTCGGACGACATCCGGCGCATGGTTTTGGAACGGGTGTCCACTGCGGACCTGAAGCAACTAGCACTGAAAGAGGGGCTGAGAACGCTGTATTATGACGGGCTGGTGAAGGTTGCCGCCGGTGTCACGACGCTCGAAGAGGTGCTGCGCGTCGCGGCCGAATAGCGCCGCGAACCGCCCGCGCGCGGAGCCGCCAGCCGCGCCCCCTCATTTGCCACGCTCCCATCCCCGCTCGCCAGCTTCATAGAACTTCCGGCCGTCAAGCTCGTCCGGGAGATGCGCTTGCTTCACCTTGGCATCCGCGAAATCGTGGGCGTACTGATACCCCTTGCCGTAGCCGAGTTTGCGCATCAGAGCGGTCGGAGCGTTGCGCAAGTGCAGGGGAACCGGCAGCGCCCCCGTCTCCTCAACGGCTTGACTCGCAGCCATGTAGGCTCGCAGTCCTGAATTGCTCTTCGGCGCGAGCGCCAGGTACAGCGTCGCCTCCGTGAGCGGGTAGAGCGCTTCCGGCATGCCTATGAGGTGCGTCGCCTGTTGCGCGGCGACGGCGACGCTGAGCGCTTGTGGGTCGGCCAAGCCCACGTCCTCGGATGCGAGAATCACCAGTCGCCGGGCCACGAACATGGGATCTTCGCCCGCTTCCAGCATCCGCGCAAGCCAGTACACGCCCGCGTCTGGGTCGCTATCGCGCAGCGACTTGATGAAGGCGGAAATGACGTCGTAGTGCTCGTCACCTGCGCGATCGTAACGAAGCGCTCGCCGCTGCAGCGCCTCTTCGACGTCCTCGCTCGATATAGCGGCAGCTCCGGCGCGCCCGGACGCGATCTCCGCGGCGAGCTCCAACGCGTTGAGGGCCACGCGCGCGTCGCCGCCTGCGAGCGCGATCAGCTTGGCGCGCGCGCTCTGCCCTAACACGGCCGCGTTTCCCAGTCCGGACGTGCTATCGACAAGCGCGCGGTCGAGGATGGTCCCAATCTCCTCATCGCCCAAAGGCGACAACACGAAAACGCGCGTCCGCGAGAGCAACGCCTTGTTCACCTCAAACGACGGATTTTCAGTGGTGGCGCCGATCAGCGTCACGTCCCCGCGTTCCACATGCGGCAAGACCGCATCTTGCTGCGCTTTGTTGAAGCGGTGGATCTCGTCGACGAGGACGATGGTGGAGCGGCCGTGGCGCGCTCGCGCCTGTTTGGCTTCGGCGATCGCCTTCCGGAGATCGGCTACACCTGCCGAAACGGCCGAGAGTGTGATAAACCGCGCATCCGTGGACTTTGCGATCAGTCGTGCAAGCGTGGTCTTGCCGCTGCCCGGCGGGCCCCACAGGATCATCGACGGGCAGGCTCGGCGTTCAATCGATGTGCGCAGCACGCTGCCGGGTCCTACGAGGTGCGGCTGCCCGACGAAGTCATCCAACGTCTGCGGACGCATGCGCGCCGCCAGCGGGGCACCCTGCGGCAGCGGTTCGTCAGCGCTGCCATGCGAAGCGCTGCGGACATCGCGCGCAGATCCGCGTGCGGTACCGAACAGGGAAGGGTCTGAGTCCACGCACGCAGTTTCGGCGAGCAGGCTGGGCTGACCCCGCGACGAAGCGCGCCCGAATGGAACGCATCTACTTCGATAACGCTGCGACCACGGCCGTGCGCCCAGAAGTCATCGAGGCCATGCTGCCCTTTTACGATCGCCTCTACGCGAATCCGTCCAGCCTCCATTCCGGCGGCCAGCGCGTGCAACGGGCGCTGCATGAGGCACGAGCGCGCACGGCCGCGGCGTTGGGCGCAATGCCCGAAGAAATCGTGTTCACCGGCGGCGGTTCGGAGGCGGACAACCTGGCGATCTTCGGCACCATGGCGCGCGCGCGGCAACGAAATGAGTTCCTGACGAGCGCCATCGAACACCACGCCGTGCTGCACGCCGCCGAACGTTTGAGGCGCGGCGGCTTTGTCGTGAAGATGTTGCCGGTGGATCGCGAAGGGCTCGTCGATCCGGACGCGCTGCGCCAGGCGCTATCCTCACGGACAGCGCTCGTCAGCATCATGCATGGGAATAACGAGATTGGGACATTGCAGTCGATCAGCGAGCTTGCGGCCATCGTCCACGAGCACGGCGCGCTGTTGCACACGGATGCCGTACAGACGGTCGGCCACCTCGACGTCGACGTACGCCGATTGGACGTCGACATGTTGTCGCTGTCGGCTCACAAATTCGAAGGACCCAAGGGCGTCGGCGCGCTGTTCATGCGCAGCGGCGTGAAGCTCGAACCGCTGCTCGTCGGCGGCGGCCAGGAAGACGGGCGGCGAGCGGGTACGGAAAACGTGCCCGGCATTATCGGGCTTGCGCGAGCGCTGGAGCTCGCGATCGCCGAGCTTGACGCCACGAGGCCGCGGCTGCAGGCGCTGCGGGATGAGATCATCGAGCGCATGACAGCTGTGATTCCCCGCACGCACGTGAACGGATCGCGCAGCTCGCGACTGCCGCACAACATCAACGTGCGTTTCGATGGCATCGAAGGAGACACGGTCGTGATCGGGCTCGACGTCGCGGGCATAGAGATTTCGACGGGCAGCGCCTGCACGTCCGGCTCGCTCGATCCGTCGCACGTCATGACCGCACTTGGTCTGACAGCGGCGCAAGCGCGCGGGGCGGTTCGCATCTCTCTTGGACGCAATAGCACGCGCGAGCATGCGCGCCGGCTCATCGCAGTGCTCGAGCCGCTCATCGCCCGCTTGAGAGACCTGTCGGCGTCGCTCGTCGCGCAGCCAAACGGACGCGGCTCCGCGGCGTCGGCGTAGGCCGGAAAGGCAGGCGATTGAGCCTGACGGAAGAAGCCTTGGCCTCGCCCGTTCGCAAAGCGCGAGGATCCACTCGGCAGCAACCAAAGGACGAATGCACCCATCATGACCGCGCAAGACTTCATGTGGCTGAGCCTCGGGCTTGCCGCCCTGATCATCGCGATCGCACTCGCCTTCCTGTGCGCCAGGATGGGCAAGGTGCTCGACCGGACCCAGGAGACCATGGGCCGAGTCGAACGCATGTTGGATTCCATCGCGCAACCGGTGACGGCGACGCTGGACCATGTGGGCGGCGTGGCCGGCAATGTCGATACTATGGTGAGCCGGGTCAATCGCGTCACCGAAACGATTGAGAAGGCGACCACCGGTGTCGCGCGGGCAGCAGATGCGGCGCAAGCAGCCGTCTCTCCGGCGGTGGCGAACGTGGTCGGCGTCGTCGCCGGCGTTTCCAAAGGCGCTCAGGCGTTTTTCCGGTCTCGGCAGAACAACGGCTATTCCCGTGACAGGGATGAAAGTTGATCTCGACTTCTTCGTCGACGCTAAAGGAGCAAGCAGATGGACCAGGACGGCCGTAACGGCTCAGGGTTAGGTTTTTTCTCGGGGTTTGTCATCGGCGGCCTCGTGGGCGCGATCGTGGCGGTCGTGTTGGCGCCGCAAAGCGGTGAAGAGACGCGCGATCTCATCCGGGGCAAAGCGAACGAGATGAAGGGCAAGGCCATGGACCTCGCCTCCGATCTCAAGGACCGCGCATCGACGGTCGCGGACGATCTGCGTTCGCAGGCCGATCAGTTGGGCAAGCGCGGCCGCGACACGTTCGACACCTTGCGCAACCGGGCCGAGGACGCCGTCGACACCGGTCGCGAAGCCCGTCAGTCCAAAATGCAAGAATACGAGAACGAGTAGCGGGTGGATATAAAGGTCGGAGTCCGCGAGCTCAACGGCGAGCGCAACATCAGCATCGTCGATCTCAATGGAGAGATCGACGTCTACACATCGCCCAAGGTCAAAGAGACGATCATGGAGCTCATCGACGCGGGCCACTACGCCCTCGTGATCAACTTGGAGAAGGTCCGTTATATCGACTCGACCGGTCTGGGCGTCCTGATCGGTGGGCTCAAGCGCGTGCGCGAGCACAGCGGCGCGGTCAACCTCGTGTGCACGAACCCGCAGATCAAGAAGATATTCGACATCACAGGCTTGGTCAAGATCTTCGGCATCTACGAAACCGAAGAGGCGGCGTGCGGGAACCTGTAGCCCCACAATCGGAAACATCCGAACGGGGCAACATCGTCGAGCTGCGCATCCCCAGTCGTGCGGAATGGGTCGGCGTGGCACGTTTGGCGGTCGCGGCCATCGCCAGCCGTTTGCAGTTCCCGATCGAGGACATCGAGGACCTCAAGCTTGCGGTGGCTGAGGCGTGCACGAACTGCATTCAGCACGCCTCCCAAAGCGAGGCCGTGCGCATCCGCTTCCAGATCGACAGCGATAAGGTCGTCGTAACCGTCCAAGACACGGGTCTGGGATTTTCGGGCGCCGAGGTCGCGCCCAAGCAGCTCGGGGAAGCCAAAGAGAGCGGCCTCGGCGTCTTTCTCATCCGTTCTCTGATGGACAACGTGGAGTATGAGCTGAACCCGGAATCCGGCACAAAGCTCACGATGACGAAACACCTCCCGACCTAGCTCATGAGTTCGCATCAAGCCGCCTCTCCCGAGGGGCTCGAGGAGCGGTTCGACCGTGAGCGTACGCGTGGACTGTTCGCAGCGTTTGGCCATGAGAAGGATCCGCGCGTGCGCGACGAGCTTGTGGTGGCGCACCTCAATCTGGTGCGCTATCTGGCCGTGCGCTTCGCCAACCGCGGGGAGGCGCTGGACGATCTCATCCAAGTCGGCACGGTCGGACTCATAAAAGCGATCGACCGCTTCGACACCGGTCGGGGTGTGGAGTTCACGACGTACGCGACCCCGACGATCATCGGCGAAATCAAACGCTACTTCAGGGATAAGGGATGGGCGGTGCGCGTGCCGCGCCGGCTGCAGGAGCTCAACTTGGCCGTGAACCGAGCCGTCGAGAACGTCTCGGTGGAACTGGGTCGCGCGGCCACCGTGTCGGATCTGGCGGAGCGCCTCAACGCCACCGACGAAGAGATCATCGAAGCCCAGGAGCTCGGTCAGGCCTATAACCTGCTGTCGCTCGACTCAGAGCTCTCCGTCGACGGCGACGCCAAGTCGACGACCCTGCTGGACTACCTCGGCCGCGAAGATTCCGAGCTCAACTTGCTCGAAGACAAGGCGAATCTGGCGCGCGGTTTCGAGCTCTTGGACCGGCGCGAACGGATCATCCTGTATCTGCGCTTTTACGAGAACATGTCGCAGACCGAAGTCGCGCGCAGGCTGAATGTTTCGCAAATGCACGTGTCGCGTCTGCAGCAGCGAGCGCTGGAAAAGCTCAAGAAGTTCCTCAAAGAAGAATAGCCATGCGCTCAGGCCAACTCCCCTGATGGGGGCGGCTCGAGCAAACCCCCGCCACACGCTATGAACTCTCAAGAAATCCGGCGGTCCTTTGTCGACTTTTTCGTCGGCAAGCAGCACCGTCACATGCCTGCCGCGAGGCTCGTGCCGGATGCGATGTCGACGACTTTGTTCACCATCGCCGGCATGGAGCAATTCGTGCCAGTGTTCTTAGGCCGCGAGCCTGCGCCGGCGCCGCGCGTCGTCACCGTGCAGCCGTGTCTGCGGGTGGCCGGCGGAAAGAACGACTTGGAGAACGTCGGCCGCAGCGGCCGTCACGGCACATTTTTGGAGATGCTCGGCAACTTCTCGTTTGGCGAGTACTATAAGCGCGAGGCCATCCTGTGGGCATGGGAGTTCTTGACGGCCATCCTGCGGCTGCCGGCTCAGCGGCTGTTCGCCACCGTCTACGTCGACGACGATGAGGCGGCGGCCATCTGGCAAACCGACGTCGGACTCGATGCCGCCAAAGTGACGCGCTTTCGGGAGGACAACTTTTGGGATATGGGCCCGACCGGGCCGTGCGGCCCATGCTCCGAGATCTTCTATGATTTGGGGCCGACGGTCGGCTGCGGACGGCCGGACTGCGGCGTAGGATGCGCCCATTGCGACCGCTACATCGAGGTCTGGAACCTCGTGTTTCAGCAGTACGACCGCGACGCGACCGGCACGCTGCATCCGCTGCCGCGCACCGGCATCGACACCGGCATGGGATTCGAGCGGCTGTGCATGGTGCTCGCGGGAAAGACGTCGATATTCGACACGGACCTTTACCAGGACATCATCGCGTCACTGCCCGAGCCCGTGGAAGACTGCGAGCTTGAGCAGGCCGACCAAGCGGTGCATCGGCGCATCATCGCGGATCATGCGCGCGCCGCGGTGTTTCTCGCCGCTGACGGCGTTTCGCCGAGCAATACCGACCGCGGCTACGTCATGCGATTTCTCATGCGCCGGGCGCTGCGCAGCGGCCGGCGGCTGCGATTGCCCGATGGTTTCTTCAGCGAACTGACGCGCGCCGTGACAGCGACGCTCGCCGACGGCTACCCGCGCTTGCGCGAAGCACAGGAGTGGACGCGCCGCTTGTTCACTGAAGAGGAGCGGCTGTTCGACCGCACGCTGGCGCGCGGCGAGGCCAGGCTTTCCACCCTGCTGTCGGAGCACGCCGGCCGCGCTCTCGCGGGTCGCGACATCTTCGAACTGCACGACACCTTCGGATTTCCGCCGGAGCTGACCGCGGAGATCGCGCGCGAACGCGGCGTTGAGCCTGATATGGCGGGCTACCGTGTCTGCATGGACGAGCAACGGGAGCGCGCGCGTCGCGACGCAGCATCCAAACGTGCTGCGGTACGAGTTGAATCGGCCGAGCGTGTCGATCTCCCCGATTCCGAATTCATCGGGTACGAGCAGCTTGAGGCGCGCGCTCGGGTGTTGGCGGTCTATGACGAAAGCGGTCGGAGCATCAGCGGGCTTTTTGCAGGTCAGCAAGGCGCCATCGTTTTGGATCAGACGCCCTTTTACGCCGAACGCGGCGGCCAAGCCGGAGACAGGGGTGTTATCGCTCGCGATGGAGCGGCGTTCGATGTTTCCGACACTCAGTACCAGGACAAGAGCCACCGGCGCGTCTTGCACGCCGGCAGACTGAGTTCGGGCGCCCTGAGCGCCGGTGATTCCGTTGAAGCGATCGTCGATCCCCACTGGAGGCGCGAGATCCGCAGGCATCATACGGTGACGCATCTGCTGCAGCGCGCTCTGAAAGACGTCCTCGGCGAGGGCGTGGCGCAGCGCGGGAGCGCCGTCTCTCCCGATCGCACTCGCTTTGATTTCGATGCGCCGGGCGGCGCGTTGAGAAAGGCTCATGCAGCGGCGGTGGAGACGCGCGTCAACGAACTGATCCGGTCGGATTTTCACCGCGACGTCCGCATCCAGCCGTTTGAGGCAGCCGTCGCGCAGGGCGCGATCTTCATGAAGGGCGAGCAGTACGGGCAAGAGGTCCGCGTGGTCACATTCGGTCCCAGCGTCGAGCTGTGCGGCGGCACGCACGTGCGATCAACGGGAGAGATCGGTCACTTCGTGCTCGCCTCCGAATCAGCCATCGCAGCAGGGATCAGGCGGGTGGAAGGCCTCGTTTCTGAGGCTGCGGATCGCTACGTGGCTCGCATCCGGCACGCCGCCGAGGAAGCCGGGTCGGTCCTGACCGCGACGGTCGACGGACTCCCGGAATCCGTCGCTCGCCTCGTGCACGAGCGACGGGAGTTGGAAAAACGGCTCAAGACCTCACAAGAGCAACTGGCGAGCGCTCAGGCCGAGGCCTACCTGCAGGCGGCACAGCAGGTCGGAGACGTGCCTTACTTGGCCGTGAACTCGCCGTCGCTCGAAAGCGTGAAGCCGTTGAGCGACGCTGTACGCTCGCGCTTTGCGCGAGGCGTCTTGGCGGTCGTGGGCGCCGACGGCGACAAAGTCTCGGTGTTCGTCACGGTGAGCGATGATCTCGTGCGCCGCGGGCTGTCCGCGAACAAGATCTTGCAGGCCATGATGTCGCACGTCAACGGGCGCGGGGGTGGAAATGCCGCGTCCGCCTCGGGCGGCGGCAAGCTGCCGAGCGGCGCGCCGGCGGCCCTGGCATCGGTTCCTCAGACGATCGCAAGCCTCTTGGCCGCCTGATGCTCAGGCCGAGCCTGGCGCTGATGGCGGCCTTGATGATCGTTGGCTCGCCGTTGCGCGCACTAGCGGCGGAGGCACCGTCGGCGGGCTTGGCCTTCGATCTCTATCACGCGGCGCTTTTGAGCGTCAGGCGGCCTTCATATGTGCAATTCGAGTACATGCAGACTCGCAGCAGCAGCAGCGGTCGCGTCAGGGTCGAGCAGCACCGCGTCTTTCGCGCAAGCGACGGCCGGGAGCGCAACGATACGATCATGGTGAACGGAACTCGGGTGGTTCCTCCGCTCTCCCGCATCATGCGGCGGCTCGTTTGGCCCTACGACGCGGACCAATTCACCGTTTCAAACGACGACTACGGCGTTGCGCCGGCCGGCATGGCGGTGGTGGCCGGCCGCAAGACATACGGCTACACGCTCGCTCGCAAGACGCCGGCTAATTTCGCGCTCAAAGGGCTTTACGTCGATGTGAGGCGCTTTCTGCCTGTGCGCGAAGCGTTCTCCGTCACGGGCGGCGGCTGCTCGGGCGCCGGTGCGATCGACTTCGGTCCTCTCGCCGCCTATTGGCTGCCGATCTCCGTCCAAGTGAGCTGCGCCATCGCGAGCGGCCCTGGGAGCGCCGTCGCGCCCCGGGTGTTCAAAGAGTCTATCCGATTCTCGAACTACCACTTCCCGGCGTCGATACCGGCCGATGTCTTGATGGCGAAAAGCTCGACTGGCGCGACCGGCGCAGCGCAACCTTGATGGAACGGCCAGACCCGGCACCGGCGGGGGAGGTTCCGGCCCGGCGGTTGCTGCTGTTCGCCGGCATGTTCTCCGCCTATCTGCTTTCTTCCGGATTCAAGAACACAGAGTACAACAATTACGTGCTGCTTGCAGACGCGTGGCTGCACGGTCATATCTGGCTTGCGTCTCAGATACCGGGTATCGACACGCTCTTCTATCATGGTCATTGGTACGTCATCGAAGCGCCGTTGCCGGCCGTTTTGGTGCTACCCCTGGTCGTCGTCTTCGGCCTGCAAGCGAATCAGGTGCTCGTGGGAGCCGTCTGCGCGGCGGTCGCCGTATGCGCCGCGGACGCGCTGTTCGAGCGCATGGGCCTCGACTCGCGCACACAGCGGTGGATGCTCGCTTTCTTCGCGTTCGGCACGGTGCTCTGGTGGTGCACCGCATTTGGGGCGGTGTGGATGTTCGCCCACGTCGCAGGCGCGATGTTCGCACTGCTGATGCTCGCGGAGTGTTACGGCCGAGGGCGCCCCTGGCTGATCGGCCTGCTGCTCGCGTGCGCTGCGCTGTGCCGTTTCCCGATCGGCTTCGCGTTGTTCCCGGTTCTGTATTGGTTCTACACAAGCCGGCGGCTGACGTGGAGGGCGCTTTGGTCTTTCTGTGTAGCGGCGTTGCCCCTGTTAGTAGCGTACGCGGCGTACAACTACGCACGCTGGCACACATTCGCCGACATCGGCTACACCCTGTGGTACCACCAAGACGAAGTGGGGATGCCCACAGGCAGCCCCTTCCGGTTGCAGTACCTGCCCTTTGATCTCTACAGCATGTTCATGCTTCCGCCGCAATACGTGAACCATTTCCCCTGGCTGCACCCCACGTCGTTTGGCGTGGCGCTGACGTTCACGAGCCCCGCTTTGGCCTTGGCGTTGGCGACGCCCCTGCGCGAGCGCGAGGGGTTCACGTGGTGGACTGCCGCAGCGTTGACTGCGTTGCCCTCCCTGTTCTATTACGTCAATGGCTTCGAGCAGTTCGGCATGCGTCACAGCTTGGACTTCACCCCCTTTTTGCTGCCGTTGGTCGCGCGCGGCTTCGCGCGCTTCCCGGGCGGCGTCGCCCGCTGCTTGATCGTCCTATCGGTGTGCGCCAATGCATATGGCCTGTGGTACTCATGGCAGTATCACGCTTTCACGGTCGTGCCGCGCTGAGGCGCCGCACGCAACCGGGCGGTCCTCATGCGCCAGCAGTGGCCGTGCGCACAGGGGGAAGCCGGAAGCCGCGCCAAAGACGGACATCCGATGTCAGACACGCTCCTCAAGCGCGCGCGCGGCCCAAAGATCCTCGTCGTGGACGATGAAGCCGCCATTCTCCAAACGCTTCGCTATAATCTCGAGCGCAACGGCTACGACGTCTGCACGGCGGGCGACGGGCGTCAAGCGTTGAGCGTGGCGGAAAGCGAGAAGCCGGATCTTATCGTCTTGGACGTCATGCTTCCGCAGCTCGACGGCATCGCCGTCTGCCGCGAGATACGTCGCAGCTCCAGCGTGCCGATCCTCATGTTGACGGCCAAGGACCAGGAGATCGACAAAGTTCTAGGCCTGGAGATCGGCGCGGATGATTACATCACCAAACCGTTTTCTATCTACGAACTGCTTGCCCGCGTCAAAGCTCATCTGCGCCGCTTGACACCGCAGGCTCACCCGGCCAACAAGATCTTGCAAGCGGGCGCCATCGAGCTGGATTTAGACCGCCAGCGGGTCACCAAAGCAGGCGCTGTCGTCGAGCTTGCGCCCAAGGAGTTCGGTGTGCTGCAGACGCTCTTGGAGAACAAGGGCCGCGTGGTCAGCCGGCAGACGTTGCTCGACAAGGTGTGGGGGTTCGACTTCTACGGCGATCAGCAAACGGTCAACGTCCATGTCCGCTGGCTGCGCGAAAAAATCGAGGACAGGCCGAACGAACCGGAGCACATCATCACGGTCCGCAGCCGCGGATACTTGTTCCGCGAGTAACTCGACCGCCTCGTTCCATGCGTAGTCTTCTCCTGACCGGTGCGATGGTGGGCATCGCGGCGTGCGCATATAGTCTCGCCCGCTTCGGCCAACCTTGGGAAGTGCTGGTGCTCGCCGCGGCGGTTGGCCTGGCCGTGGCAACCGCGTTTGCTTTGGCGCGCCAGCGACCGGGCCCATCCGACGCGCCGGATTCCCCCCGACCTTATCGTGAAACGCGCGACGGTACACTCGAGCAGGTGTTGACGGCGCTGCCCGTCGGCATTGTGATCGTCGGCCACGATGGGCGGATCACGTCCTTCAATGATGCTGCCGGTCAAATCTTCGGCGTCTCCCCGCAGCGCGCCAAGGGCCGTACGCTCATCGAGAGCGTGCGGAGCATGGAGATGGACCGCCGATTGAGCGCGACGCTGCGCAGCGCAGTGGGGGAGACGATCGAGTTCTCGTACGCCGGCGCGGCGCGGCGACGGTTGCGCCTCACGACCCAGGCGCTAGCTGACGATGGCGGCGGGCGTCAGGCGCTGGCGATCATCGCCGATCTCACATCGATTCGCGAGCTCGAATCGCTGCGACGGGACTTCGTGTCCAACGTCTCGCACGAGCTGCGCACGCCGCTGACGTCCATCAAGCTCATGGTGGAGACGCTGGCCGCAGGAGTCGAGCCGCCGGCGCGAGACGAGTTTTTGCAGAGCATAGGACGCGAGACGGATCGCATGATCGCGCTCGTGCGGGATCTCTTGGATCTGGCGCGCCTCGAAAGCGGGAAGGCGGTCTTGCAGAAGAGCGCGGTCGATATCGGGGAGCTGTGCCGCGAAGCCGCGGCGACGTCGCGGAATCGCGCGCAAGCCATGTCGATCGACCTCGAATGCTCGACGCCCGAAACGCGGCTTGTGATCCCAGCTGACCAAGAAAAGCTGCGCCAAGTCATCGTCAATCTTTTGGACAACGCGTTGCGTCACACGCCTGCTGGTGGTCGCGTGCGGCTAGACGCGCACGCGACCAGTGCCGTTGTTGAGATCAGCGTGCAAGACACCGGTACAGGAATTCCATCGACGGCGTTGCCCCATATCTTCGAGCGCTTTTACGTGGTGGATCCGGCTCGTGCCCGAAGCGGCTCGGGGACGGGCCTGGGGCTCGCCATCGTGAAACACATCGTTGAAGCCCACGGCGGAAGCATTCGAGTGCACAGCGAGCTGGGAGCGGGCACGACGTTCGTCTGCACGCTCCCGCGTGAAGGCGGCGGTGACATCGCAAGCGACGCGACCGCGCACGCACGTTAAGGATTTGCGCGATCCCTTAATGGGCGTACGGTTTACAAAAGAGCCGCTGCGGCCTATAATAATGCAACAACGTCAGTTCGGAGGTTGGGCCTTTTGGGTCGTGAGAATTTTCACCGCATATTAGACGACACGCAGCAGAACGTTTTGAGGATGGGCAGCCTGGTGGAAGAGGCGATCACGCGCGCCGTGGATGCGCTCTCCCAGTCGGACGTCGCCGCCGCCGATGATATTTTGCGCGGTGACGATTATATCGACGACCTCAACGTCCTGATCGAGACCAATTGCCTGAACTTGCTGGCGCTCCAGCAGCCCATGGCTTCAGACCTGCGGACCATCGCCGCCATGCTCGATATCATCATCGATCTCGAGCGCATCGGCGATCACGCCTGCGACATCGCACAGATCACGAAGAATTTGGCGAACGAGCCGCCGCTCAAGCCGCTCATCGACATCCCGCTGATGGCCAAAAAAGCGCGGGAGATGCTGCGCGAATCGCTGGACGCGTTTTCGCATCACGACGCCAGCATCGCGCATCTGGTGCCGCAAAAAGACGACGAAGTCGATAACCTGTACCGGTCGGTCTTCGCCGAACTGATCCAATTCATGGCCCACGACGCCAAAGCCATCGGTCGCGCCAGCAATCTCATCTTGGTCGCTTTGTATCTGGAGCGGATCGCCGATCACGCCACGAATATCTGCGAGCGGGTCGTCTACATGGTCGAAGGCGTTCCCAGGAAGCTGAAACGCTCAGTCATCGAATTCAACGAAGTGCTCGCCCGCAGCGATCAAATACTCCAATCCTCCGCGGGACTGCCCGATCCGGCCACGTCCGGCCACTAAAGCTGCTGCGCCGGAGGCCGGTGCGTCTTTTTCAGCCGGCCGGCCCGATTCGTTAACCTTCCTTAATAGGACGTTAATGGCCGCTTGAAGCCCGGGCGCTATGTTGGTCGTGGGGCAGCACAGACTTCGCAGCGTTCATGCTGCAGTCATCCGTCAAGGCAGGAGCAAGCAGTGCACCGTTCTCGCATGCTACTCATCTCGGCCGCTTTCGTAGCGTTGGCGTTCGCGCAACCGCAGGCGTCGCGGGCCGATACCCAGATCACGGGCGCGGGATCGTCCTTCGACTTCCCATTTTTCTCCCGAGCCTTTTACGAGTATCGCCGCAATCACGGCGGCATCCAGATCAACTATCAGAGCATCGGTTCGGGCGGCGGCATACAGCAGTTCACCGCAAAAACGGTCGACTTCGGCGCGTCGGATGTGCCCTTGAACGCTGCAGAGACCAAAGCCGCCCAAGCAGCCAACGGTCCCGTCCTGCAAGTCCCCGTAGCGCTCGGCGCCGAGGTGATCGCCTATAACCTTCCGGACGTCAGCGGCCACGTGCGCCTGAGCGCAGGCGTGCTCGCTGACATCTTCTTAGGCAAGCTGACCACCTGGGATGACGCCCGGATCGCCGGGCTGAATCAGGGCGTCCATCTGCCGCACCTACCCATCCTCGTCGTGCACCGGGCGGACTCCAGCGGCACCACCTACATATTCACGGATTACCTGAGCAAAGTGAGCAGCGAATGGAAACAAAAGGTCGGCACCGCGAAGAGCGTCAGCTGGCCCGCAGCTTCTTCGATCGGCGCCAAGGGCAATGAGGGCGTCGCCGGCCAGGTGCGAAACATGCCGGGCGCCATCGGATATGTCGAGCTTGCGTACGCGTTGGAGAACAATATCTCGTACGCGGCCCTCCAGAACCGCAACGGCGACTTCGTCTTGGCATCCGTCGACACTGTGCGCAGAGCCGCAGCGCAAAGACCTGACGTGAGTCCCTCGAACTTCTCCATCGTCGACATGGCCGGTCGCGACAGCTATCCGATCTGCGGTTACTCGTGGGCGATGCTGTGGCAGAACCAAGCCGATAAGTCGAAGAGCAAACAACTCATGGACCTGTTCCGCTGGCTTGTGACGGCTGGTCAGTCCTACGCCGACCAAGTGCACTATGTCGCGTTGCCTGCAAACGTGCAGGCGGTAGCGGAAAAGGCGCTGGCGGGCATCCGATCTTAGACGCCTGACCGGCTCCATCTCGTCTCGTCTCGGGAGGCGGTGCGCCCACAGGTAACAAACCTGCGCATCGCCTTCTTTGTAAA
Source organism: Candidatus Eremiobacter antarcticus (assembly GCA_003244105.1). Lineage (GTDB taxonomy): Bacteria > Vulcanimicrobiota > Vulcanimicrobiia > Eremiobacterales > Eremiobacteraceae > Eremiobacter > Eremiobacter antarcticus. The sequence goes on from QHBK01000003.1 coordinate 271,613, forward strand.
AGAAGAAAGCAGCCAAGCAATTCGGTGGCAACGGAAAGCATCGAAATAGCCTCGCTTCCTCGCACCACGACGACAGCCGTTCGACTAAGGGGCGCCCAGCTTGCGGACCGCTTGGTCGTTGGGTTTTTTGGTCTGGCGGCGTGGCTCGTGTTGCTGGTCGTGGCCGCCTTGTTCGTCACCCTTGCGATCGCTGCATGGCCGGCGATCAAAACCGTTGGGTGGCCAGCGCTACACAGCGCGTTGTGGGATCCGAACAACGGCAAGTTCGGCGTATTGTCGTTTGTCTTCGGCACGCTTGTGACATCGGGCATCGCCCTGCTCTTGGCCGGACCCGTCGGCATCGGCGCTGCCTTAGTCCTCGCCGAAGTCGCGCCGAAGCGACTGGCCGGTCCGGTCGCGATGTTGATAGAGTTGCTGGCAGCGGTGCCGAGCGTGGTGTTCGGCATCTGGGGCCTCTTCGTGCTGGCGCCGGTCATGCGCGGCGCGATCGAACCGGCGCTCGCGCGCACACTCGGATTTTTGCCGCTCTTCCAGGGATATTTCTTCGGCGTCGGCATTCTCACGGCGGGCGTGCTCCTCGCGATCATGATTCTGCCGACCATCGCTGCCATCACGCGCGACATCTTCGAGGCGGTGCCGGCGCACCAGCGCGAAGGGATGTTGGCACTCGGAGCGACCAAGTGGGAGGTCTTGGCCCGCGCCGTCATACCGTACGCGCGTTCTGGGATCATCGGTGCGCTGGTGCTGGCACTCGGACGCGCCTTGGGGGAAGCGATAGCGGTCGCCATGGTGATCGGCAACAAACCGGCCATTTCCGCCTCGTTGTTTTCCCCGGGTTACAGCCTCGCGTCAGTGGTCGCGAACGAGTTCACGGAGGCGACCGGGCAACAGTATCTTGCGGTGCTGGTGGGCATCGGCTCGCTGCTCTTCGTTCTCAGCATGCTCGTGAACGTCGCAGCGCGACTGCTCGTCTGGAGCGTGGGACGTTCTCAGAGCGCTGCCCGTGCGTGAGGCCGCGGTGCTCGCGCGCATGAAGCGCCCGCTCTCAGGCGTGAGGACGCTGCGATCCCGGCAGTCGTGGAGCACCTTTATGATCGCGGTGGCCTGGCTGTGTGCCGGCCTTGCGGCTGCGCTGCTCGCGCTGATCGTGCTCTATGCCATCCGCAGAGGCGCCGCGGCGTTGAACCTGCAGTTCTTCACCCATCTCCCCTTGCCGGTGGGCATAGCGGGAGGCGGCGTAGCCAACGCCCTGATCGGATCGGTCGAGATCGTGCTCATGGCCTCGCTGTTCGCAATGCCGGTCGGCATATTCGCGGGCATTTATTTGGGGCTGTTAGGTCGCGGAAAGCTTGCCTATTCGGTGAGGTTCCTGAGCGACGTCCTCACAGGCGTGCCTTCCATCGCGATCGGTGTCTTCGCATACACGATCATCGTGGTGCCGACGCGGCATTTCTCGGCGATTTCCGCTGCAGTGGCGCTAGCGATCATCATGTTGCCCATCGTCGTTCGCACCACCGAAGAGGCCGTGCGGCTGGTGCCCGCTGCGATTCCCGAGGGTGCTTTGGCCTTGGGCATCCCGACATACAAGGCGATCCTGTTGGTGACCGTTCCGGTTGCCAGGGCCGGGATCGTGACCGGCGCGCTCTTATCGGTCGCGCGAGTCGCCGGCGAGTCGGCGCCATTGCTGTTCACGGCGTTCGGCAGCTCTTTTTGGAGTCCGAACCCGAACACCCCGACGTCCGCCCTACCGCTTTTGATCTTCCAGTATGCGAATTCACCCTATCGCGATTGGCAGCAGCTCGCCTGGGGCGGTGCCCTGTCGCTGATCGTCCTGATCTTCGCGATCAACATCACGGCGCGCTTGATGTTCCGGCGGATGGCCGTCCGGTGATAGCCGGGCGGACGCTTTCCGCCGAAAAGACGTTGCAGACGGAGCATCTCACCGCGTACTACGGCTCGGTCTGCGCGCTCAAGGACGTCTCGATGCGATTCGAAGCAGGCGCAATCACCGCGCTGATCGGGCCTTCAGGCTGCGGGAAGTCCACGCTGCTGCGATGCCTCAATCGCATGCACGAGATCATCCCCGGAACGCGCGTCGAAGGCGAAGTGCGGCTCGACGGCAAGAACCTGTACGATCCAGCCATCAACGCGACCGAGATGCGTCAGCGGATCGGCATGGTCTTCCAACGACCCAATCCGTTCCCCACGATGTCCATCGTGGATAACGTGCTAGCCGGCGTTCGGCTAACCAACAAACTGCGGGATCGGACGCAACTCCAAGAGCTGGCCGAACAGAGCCTGCGCAAGGCAGCCCTGTGGGACGAGGTGAAAGACCAACTGCACCGCTCGGGCACATCGCTCTCCGGAGGCCAACAGCAACGCTTGTGCATCGCGCGGGCGCTCGCGGTCGAGCCGGAGGTTCTTCTGATGGACGAGCCAGCGTCGTCCCTGGATCCCATATCGACCACCAAGATCGAAGACCTGATGCGGGAGCTGAAGGGAGACTACACGTTCGTCATCGTCACGCACAATATGCAGCAGGCGGCGCGAGTTTCTGATTACACCGGCTTTCTACTCGCCGAGGAGTCAACGCCCGGCCATCTCATCGAGTTCGGCACATCATCCAAGATCTTCACCACACCCAAGGACAAGCGGACAGAAGACTATATCACCGGCCGATTTGGCTAAGCACCGCGCTTCGAGCGCACTCTCCGGAAAGGCGACCCTGCCCCATGCGTCCTCTGAGATTTCCAGCGGCCATTCTGATCGTGTGTGCGCTGCTGACGGCATGCTCGAATCAGGCTCGAGAGGAACGATCCGGGCCCGCTGGCGCCCAGAGGGGCTTGAACGGGCCGAACGCATCGTCGGCAAACCTGATGCTGGTGGGCGCCGGATCTACGTTCGATTATCCTTTCTTCTCGCGAGCATTTTTTGAGTACAACAAACTCCATCCGAACGTCGCCGTGAATTATCAATCCATCGGTTCAGGCGGCGGCATACGGCAGTTCTCTTCGCGCACCGTCGATTTCGGGGCGACCGACGTACCAATGTCCGCCAAAGAGCTGGCGGCGATCCCGAAGGACCGGCCGGTTATTCAGATCCCCATCGCCCTTGGTGGCGTCGTCATCGCGTTCAACATCCCGGATGGGCCGACGCATCTAAATCTCACCCCGTCGCTCGTCGCTGACATCTTCTTGGGTAAGATCACGGACTGGAGCGACCCGAAAATCGCCCGCGTCAATGGCGGAGCAGCGCAGAAACCGCTGCGGATCACCGTCGTGCACCGCGCCGACGGGAGCGGCACGACCTACGTGTGCACCGACTACTTGAGCGCAGTAAGCCCTGAGTGGAAGAATTCCGTCGGTAAAGGAAAGAGCGTGAACTGGTCCGCGCCGTCATCCGTCGGAGCCAAGGGCAATGAAGGCGTTGCCGGACAGATCCGCAACACTCCCGGCGCGATCGGCTATATCGAGCTTGCGTACGCGCTCCAGAACGACATCCAATACGCCGCCGTCGGCAACGCTGCAGGGAAGTTCGTGCTGCCAAGTTTCGGCTCCATCGCCGCAGCGGCGGCGGCGAAGAAAAATGTGTCGCCGAGCGATTTTTCCATCGTCAACGCGCCTGGAGATCAGGCATACCCGATCGCGGGGTTCTCATGGGTTCTGCTGTATCAGCGATATCCTGACGCGCAGAAGGCGAGCGCCCTTCGCGATCTCTTCCACTGGCTGCTCAGCGACGGCCAGCAGCTGGCCAAGAGCGTCAACTACGTACCGCTTCCACCGGCCGTCACGGCGCCGGCTCTCTCTACCGTCGCCAAGCTGGGGAAGACATAGAGCCTGGGTGGCCGCGACCCTGGCGTGTAAAACGAAGGCGTCTTAACGTGTGCTTTATCGCGTCTTAAGCGAACGCTGGTATGCTGAAGGCACCGGTAACCCGGTGAGGGGACAAAGCATGCTAGAGCCGGAGACGTCTTGTCAGTGGTGCGCCAGCAGAGCGCCCGAGTACGAAATGCTGGAATGGCCTCTACGGCCGCAGCCGGCGCAGGCAAGATACTGGATATGTCAGACTTGCGCGGACGCCGTCTTGATGAGCCATATGGACTTGGTGGCGGTGTGCGCGCTTTAAAAGGGGGCACTGTCACGGTCGTTTGCGCGCGATCCGCCTTCGCAATCGCTGAAGTTTCACGCCTTAATTAAAGTTAATGCGGACTTAACCGCCGGTTGAACTCGCGCGGCGATACTTAGGGCTAGGGTGCACACGACACCAGATCGCCTGGCGTCGAAATGCTGCATCGACCATGAGGTGCCCTTGAAGTTCTTATGCCTTTTCATCACGGTGTTCGCTGCCATGGGCGCCGTTCGCGGTGACGCCGCGCCCGCTACCAAAGCGAAGCACGCGTCCAAAATCATCTACTATGGCAATATCCGTTCGTTCTATCACACGCGAAGCTTTCAAAAGGGAACGAATCAGTACGCCTTCTCACTCGGCGGCAATTTCCACGTCGAAGGGGACCTCTTCCAAAATTTCGGCGCCGGACTGACCTATGGATCTGCGAATCCGCTCGGTTCCCAGGATCCTAATCCGAAAAAACGAGACACCTCGCTGTCGCAGTTCGCCGGCCCGGTGAGCGTGCTGGAAGAAGCATATGGCCAGTACCACACGCCGTTCGTTTCGCTGCGGGTGGGGCGCCAAATCATCAAAACTCCGTGGGCGCACGCATCAGATTCCCGCATCATACCCAACGCATTCCAGGGTGTGAGCGCCAGCGCGAAGGCGTCAAGCAGCCTTACGTTCTTCGTCGACCGCATGGTGAGATTCAAAAGCAGGCCGAGCGCGACGTTCGATGCCAACGACCTGCTTTCCAATAAGTTCACACGCGGCGTGTTAGCAGCCGGCGCCGTGTACAGCCAGCCTCGGTTCGCTGCGCAAGCGTGGTATTATGATTTTTATGACACCGCCCGCATGGGGTATGTGGACGCTATCGAGAGATTTCAACTGAAGAGCAAATACCATCCCTTTGTGGCGGCGCAGTACGTCGCTGAAGCGGGCGACACGCATCGTCTTTCGGCAAACGTGAACGCGCACGGATATGGCGTGAACGTCGGAGTCGCAAACGACCGCGGCGATCTGTCGCTTTCTTACAATAACGTTCCGTTCAGGAACAAAGCGTTCAACAGCGGCGGCATCGCCTCGCCCTACACCTTTTCGGACACCGATCCGCTTTATACGACCTCCACCGGCACCGGCCTTATCGACAAGGGAGCGGGCCACGCGTACCGGGGGGCCGTCACGGTTTGGTCGTATCACAACAAATTTCGCGCTATCGCCAGTCGCGCCGAGTACTACTTGTACAGCCCCGCCACCGCGCCCAACAATCACGTGCTGGCGACCAACCTGGATGTCACCTACTTCTTAGGCAACGGCAAGAAGGGCGATGCATTCCACGGGTTTTCACTGCGGGATCGATGGATCGACATCGATACTCCGGGCTCGCCGCTCACGTTCATCAACAATCGGGCGCAGCTCGAATACGACTTTTGAGAGTGTGATCGTCTAAGCAAGGGGTCGCCGCCCGCCGGCCGCAAAAGATGGACGGCATGCGCCCCTTCGTCGAAGGGCTTTTCATCGCGGCAGCGAGGGTATGCGGTTTCGTCGCCTGCTTCTTGCCGCTGGCCCTTTTGGCCGCCATCGTTGCGGCGCTGCTGTCGGCGGGTTGGAGCGTCGCACCGGGCGCTTCCGTCGCGGGATTGCTTGCCCCGCTTGTGGTGACGCTGGGCCTGGCAGTTGTGGGCGGCCTGGTGGGAGCGACAGCCGGCGCGGGAACCGCCCTGTTCGCGCACGAGCTCGTAACCGGCGTACCTGCCAAAGCAGCACGAATCGCGCCCCGCTTCGCGGCCGCTGTTCCCGCCGTGGTCGTAGGCTGGCTTGCGGCAGCCATCGTGCTGCCGGTTGTCGCGGCGCGCAGCTTTGTGGCGGTGATGGTGGTGGCGGGAACCGTCGTGGCGCTTTGCGTGGCGGCACGGTCATACTCGCTCACAGTGCGGGCCTTAAAAGCGTTGCCGGCCTCCCTGCGCGAGGCCGCGCTCGCGCTGGGCGCAGACGCTACGCGTCTCACGTCACAGGTGATTGTGCCGGCCACGCGACGGCGCCTCTTCGGCATCTACATCGACGCGGTGTCGCGCGGCCTGGGAGAAGCGACGGCGCTGAGCATCGTCTTCGCGAGCGCCGTGCGCATGGGTTACGACTTGAAGGCGTTTTCTATTCCCGCGCAGATGCTGACGCACGCCCGCATCGGCCAGACCTTTGACTCGGGGCTCGCGCTGTCCGCGTTGTTCGTCTTCGCGCTGTGCGCATGCACCCGGGTTTGGGCCGGGCGCCTTATCGGACGATTCGAATGGGCGTAGCTTTGCTGCCGGCGAACGGCGGCAAGGCGCAAGAGGCCGCTGGTTTCTTCGGCCGGCTTCCGATACTCGGAGCTTGCTTCGCCTCTGTGCTAGCCGCGCTCATCGCCTTGGGATTTGCGGCGGCTCTCATCGCGGTGGGCTGGAAATACGTGCCCGCGGCGTTGACTGCGTCGGTGCCGCAAGGGGCCGCTGCCGCGATCTGGATAAGCCTTGTTCTCGTGGTGTTGACCATGCCCGCCACGCTTGCGATCGCGGTGCTCGCCGCAGCCTGCGCTTGGGACATCAACATCGGCGGCACCGTCGGGAGGACGTTGCGAGGCTGGTTGGTCTTCTCGACGTCCGTGCCGGCCGTCGTCGTGGGCGCCACAGTGTTTCTTCTCTGCGCAATGCTCGGTTTGCGCGTTGGTATTTGGACGGCGCTGGCGGCCGTGGTAGCGCTCAACGTCCCGCGGACAACCGCTCGAATAGTGCGCATGTTGGGGTACATTCCGGCCCAGACGATAGACGCGACCGCTGCGGCCGGCGCCGCGCCGGCCTTCGCGTTTTTCGCGGTCGCACTGCGCACGATACGCCGTCCGCTGGCAGCTTTGGCGCTCGCCCTCTGTGCGCAATTGCTCGGACAAGCCGCGGTTATCGTGTTGGCAGGAGGCCTTACGGGCGACCAGCCGTTGGCCGTCCAGATATGGAAGTTCGCCCCCGACGTGCGACTTGCGGGGTTTCAAGGCGCCCAATCGCTCTTGCTGGTCGCTGCTTGCGGCTTCTTCGTCGCCGCCTCCGGTGCCGTGAGCAGCTACAGGCCGCGTCGCCGCATCTCCGCGGCTCGGGCATCGCTCGGGGTGGGCACGTGAGAGAGTCTATCCGGTCTCCCGGGATGCCCCAGAGCCGAAACCCGCTGGTCGAAACCAAGCTCGAGACGGACCGGCTTCACGTCCGGTACGGGCAGACGCACGCCCTCAAGGGAGTCAACCTCTCGGTCGTGGCGGGGACGACATTGGCCATCATTGGCGCCGGTGCCAGCGGCAAAACAACGCTGCTGCGATGCTTCAATAGACTCCACGATCTGGATCCATCCGTGCGGGTGGAGGGCAGCGTCAAGCTGGACGGCGCGGAGGTTCTGGGCCCGCGAGTGGATGTGCGGTCCCTGCGCCGGCGAGTGGGGATGATCTTCACCCAACCCACGGTGCTGCCCGGCTCGGTCTTCGACAACGTGGCCTTCGGGCTGCGCGCCAAAGGCGTCCGTTCCCAAGCGGAACTCGAAGAGAGATGCCGGGCCGCCCTGCAGCGGGCGATGCTATGGGACCGTGTTTCTTCCATGCTGCGAAACCCGGCCCCTGAACTTCCGCGCGAGCTCCTACAGCATCTCTGCGTCGCGCGCGTGCTGGCGCTCGACCCGGAGGTGCTGCTGCTGGACGACCCGACGGCGTCGCTCGATCCCGTGTCCGGACTGGCGCTCGAAGAGACCATTCTCGCGCTGCGCCGAGACCACACCGTCGTCTTGGCGACCAATAATCTGGAGCAAGCCGCACGCTTGTCGGACGCTACGTGTTATGTCGCGAACGGTGAAGTCGTCGAGACCGGTGAAACTCCGCACGTGTTCAACAGGCCGACGGACACCCGCACCGAGGATTTTCTTGCCGGCCGCTCTTCAAACTTGCCCACGTGAGGACGGCGTCATGAGGCTGCAGACGGGGCCGGCATCCGCTCATAGCGCGGCACCCAAAGACATGACCTACAGCGCGAGCGCGCTCGACGTCATCGGTTGGACTCCGCTCGTGCGTTTGAACCGCGTCATGGACGGGGCACGCTGCACGGTGCTCGCGAAACTGGAATTCCTCAACCCGGGAGGCTCCGTCAAGGACCGGCCTGCGCTCGCCATGATCCGCGATGCGGAGGCGCGCGGACTGTTGAGGCCCGGCGGCACCATCGTGGAGGCGACCTCCGGTAATACGGGCACCGGCTTGGCGATGGTCGCCGCCATCAAGCGCTACCGCTGCATCCTTGTGATGCCCGATAAAGTGAGCGAAGAGAAGGTTCGTCTGCTGCGCGCGTACGGCGCCGAGGTGGTGATCACCCCGACCAAAGCGCCGGCGAGCAGCGCCGAGTCCTACTACGGCGTGGCCGCCAGACTTGCAAGCGAGATTCCCGGGGCTTTCCAGCCCAATCAGTTCGCGAATCTGCTCAACCCCAAAGCGCATGAGGAATCGACCGGACCGGAGATCTGGGAGCAGACGGCGGGCAAGATCACGCACTTCGTCAGTGGCATCGGCACCGGCGGCACGATTTCCGGAGTCTCCCATTTTCTGAAGAGACAGAACGCCGCCGTCACCGTGATCGGCGCCGACCCGGAGGGATCGATTTACTCGGGCGACACGGCCAAATCGTACAAGGTGGAGGGGATCGGTGAGGATTTTCTGCCCGCGACGGTCGACCTGAAAGCGATCGATCAGATCGAACGAGTCTCGGACAAAGAATCCTTTCTCATGACCCGCCGCATCTGCCGGGAGGAAGGTCTGCTGGCGGGAGGATCATCAGGCACCGCTGTGGTCGCGGCGAACCGCGCCGCGCGGACGCTCCCCGCTGAGGCGATCATGGTGGTGCTCCTGCCGGACAACGGGCGCGGCTATCTGACGAAGATCTTCAACGACGAATGGATGCGCACGAATGGTTTTCTGGGCGAGGTGGGCCTGGCGGCCACGGTCGGAGACGTCGTGCGCGCCAAAGGAGAGCTGCCCAAACTCATCACCCTCACGGCCGCCGACACCGTACGGCGCGCCGTCGAGCTCATGCGCGAGTTTCAGATCTCGCAAATACCGGTGATGCAGGACGGCGAGATGGTGGGCAGCGTCAATGAGGTGGCGGTGATGCAGCTCATCTACGACCGCGCGGACATCGTCCACGCTGAGGTCAAGGACGTCATGGGCCGGCCGTTCCCGCTGCTCGACGAACGAGAAGAAGTAGACAGAGCCTACAAGCAATTATCGTTGGGCCACGCGGCGGTGGTCGTCGGCCACGAGGGCAAGCCGATCGGGCTGCTCACCAAGATGGATATCATCAACTACCTATCTGCCACCTAGACGAGCGCGATGGAATTTTCGACAAAAGCGATTCATGTCGGTCAAGAAGCCGATCCGAGCACCGGTGCGACCATCGTTCCCATTTTTGCGACCTCCACGTACACACAGACTTCCCCGGGCGTGCATGTGGGCTTCGATTACTCCCGCACGGCGAACCCCACCCGATTGGCGCTGGAACGCTGCCTTGCTTCCCTGGAGAACGCCAAATATGGGCTGTGCTTCGCGAGCGGCATGGCGGCGACTTCAGCCGTGCTCAATCTCTGCTCGGCGGGCGATCACGTCGTCGTCTCGGACGATCTCTACGGCGGCACGTTCCGGTTGTTCGACAAAGTGCTCGCACGATACGGCCTGACGTTCTCGTATGTCGACCAGAGCGACGTCCCAACCGTGGAGCGGGCACTGCACGCTTCGACCCGCATGGTGTGGCTCGAATCGCCCACGAATCCGCTGCTGAAACTGGCGGACATCGAAGGCATCGCGAAGATGTGCCGCCGCCACGGCACGCTGCTGGCCGTGGACAACACCTTCGCCACTCCCTTTCTGCAAAACCCGCTCGATCTCGGCGCTGACCTGAGCGTGCACTCGACCACCAAATACATCAGCGGCCATTCTGACGTCGTCGGCGGTTTCGTGGCCACGAACAAAGACGCGCTGTACGAGATCGTCAAGTTCCACCAGAACGCGGTCGGTGCGATTCCCGGCCCGTTCGACTGCTTTCTCACGCTGCGAGGCGCGAAGACGCTTGCGCTGCGCATGCGCGAGCACGAACGCAACGCGCGCGCAGTGGCGGCATACCTGGACGGACGGCCGGACATCGAGCGCGTGTACTACCCTGGGCTTGTGGGTCACCCGCAACACGATTTAGCTAAACGGCAAATGCGCGGTTTCGGCGGAATGGTCTCGTTCACGCCAACGGGCGGCGCACCTCGAGCGCGGGCCATCGCGCAGTCCACGACGGTCTTCTCGCTGGCGGAAAGCTTGGGCGGCGTTGAATCGCTTATCTGCCACCCGGTCTCGATGACGCACGGCTCGATCCCCAAGGAAATGCGCGAGTCGCGGGGTTTCAGCGACGCGCTGCTGCGGCTGTCTGTCGGGATCGAGGCGCAGGCGGACATCATCGCCGACCTGGAACAGGCGTTGGCCGCCACCAACTGACGTCCGCCGCGGGCCGGATAGCACAGTGCCGCGGTCGTTCACCGCGGCACTGTCGTACCGGTTGTTGGAGTGTGCGCTAGAAATTAAACCCGGTCTGGATCACGAAGAGGTCGCGATCGTCCTTTGTCAAGATATTGCCGTCGATGCCACGCTCGGACTGCCCCAGGGCCGAATGGCCGTATTGAAGATCCAAGTGTCCGTTCTTGTCGAACTGATACGTGTAGCCAAGCTCGAACAGCCTCACGTTGGTCGCATAGGGAAGCTGACCGTTCCAGATGCTGTCGACGCTGTTGATGATGGAATAGCCGCTGATCACCGAGTTCTTGCCGGTGGTCACGAAGCGCGCGGAGCCGGTTGACTTGTAGACTCCGCCTGCGCCGAGGTTCACGTCGAGCAAGAACGCGCCGTTGTCTTTCCACGATGTTCTGGTCGTCGGGTCGTTGCCAAGGCGCACCAGGCCTTCAGCTTGAGCGTACAACATGGGCGTGAAGTGGTGCCCCAAGAACAGCGAGTTGACCGTCACCGCACCCAGCGCGCTGACCGGAGCGCCGTTGATGAAGTTAGTGGCGGGTTGAGAGTTCAGCCCCAGATATTGGTAGCTCGCGTAGGTGGTGGGGCCGAGGTTCGCTCCGACCTGAAAGGCTGCGACGTTCTGCGTGAGGCCGGTGCCGTTGCCGGTGCCGAAGATCGTGGGGCTCGTCTGCGCGTTTTTCACCGAACCGACCGAACCCCAGGCCGACCAGTGAGTGTCGTTGGACGTCCACTTGGCTGCCATGCCGATGGGGACCGCGTCAGCCACAAGCCCGCTGCCGTTGGGGAGCCAGGGAGTATTGCAGCAATACAGCAGCTTGCCGCCGTAGAACGTCCATTTGGTCTTGGGCACCGTGTATTCGAAGAAGTCGAAGTCGTTGTGGACGAATGAACCGAGGCCGTTGTTCGCGCCGCCTTGCTCCTCGGTGGAGAGACGGATGATGTATTTGGCCGTGTCGCCGATGTTACCGGTGCCGATCAGACGCAAGCGCGCCTGCTGTTGCCCGAAGCCGTTGCTGCCGATCGGAACCGCGGCGCTGTCACCCACCACGCCGGTGCGCGTCACCGTCGCGCCGGGGGGCAGCGGTGTGCCGATATCGTTGGTGCCGGACGCTTGCTGGCGCAGCGCATTGACCGGACGTACCCGGAACTCACCGTGCAGCTCGAAGCCGGGCTTGGCGTTCGACGCGGTGACGCCGGCGATGGATTGATCGAGCTTCACCATCTCGTTGTGCATCGAGGTCTGCGATTGCTCCACCGCCGTGACGCGCGTGTCGAGCGTATCGACCCGCCCTTTCAGCGTCGTGAGATCGTTCTTGAACGTCTCAAACGTCTGCTGCAGATCTCGCAAATCCTTCGGGTTGATGTCGGCCACCATTTTCCCATCGTGGATCATCGCCTCGGCGTTGCTGATAGCCTCGGCGGCTATCACGGTCGCTTGATACCGGGTGATGGACCGGCCGCCCGCCAGCGCCCCTAGATGATCTTTGATAAAGCCATCTTTCGCCAACCGGTTGAGCGCTTGAAGCTCGGCACTATCCGGGCTGAGCATCTCAAAAGGATTCTTGCTTGACGCCAAACTCGTGCGCGTCACCGCTGGAGCGTTCGACTGCGCCGCCGCAACTGTGCTCGGCGGCTGGTCTGTCCCAGCAGACCAAGCCTGCCCTGCGGTCACGAGCATGAGCGCACCCGTGAAAACTCCGGCGATGGATAGCAATCGCTTCATCCCGTGCTCCTCTCACATAACTCTTGTCCGGTGATTGAACGCGCAGCCAGCCGCGCCTGCACGCGCTCGTTGCAATCCGACGTTGCGCAACCAGCACGGCAATGTACGCGCGGCTTGCACAACGGCAAGCCACCACGATCTGGATAGCACCGGTGTTGGTGCTTCACGCGCCAGAATTAGGCGAGCCCCGTTGTCAGGTCCTGGGAATTCCGTCTGACGGGTGAAAAGTTTCGGGGTCCACCGACACTCCCAGCCGCTTGCTTATTTCCGCCGCTTGCGTCATGACTGCGGTCGCGATGCGCTCGAGATTCGCAGTGTCGATATGTCGTGAGAAACCGGCAACCCACACGATGGCAGCGAGCTGGCGCTTGGCGCCGAAGACCGGTGATGCGGCTGCGCGAACGCCGTCGATGTATTCGTCCTCATCGATGGCGACGCCGCGTTCGACGCTGCGCATCACAGCATCTTCATAGCGCTCCGGATCGACGATGCTGCTTGCGGTGAAGGCCGGCAGCGCCCGCTCTTGCAGAAAGGTGCGCCGCCGCTGCGGCTCCCAGGCGCCAAGCAGCACCTTACCGACGGCGCCTGCGACGAGCGGAATGGAAGATCCGACCGGAGCGGAGATGGAGAGCGCCGGGCGTCCATGCACGATGTCCAAGATCGTGACCTGACCGTCTGCGGGAACGCCCAAAAAGCTCGTCTGTTCCGTTCTCGACGCAAGCCGCTCTAGTGCCGAACGCGCGATGCGACGAAGATCCGCGTGGTTGCCGGCGCGCGCAGACAGCGCGTGAAGACGCGGTCCGAGCGCGTAACGCTTGGAACCGTTCACCGCTTCGAGAGCGCCCAAGCTCTCGAGCGTCGTGACGAGTCCGTGGATCGTGCTCTTGCCCATCTGCAAGCGGCGGGAGAGCTCCGACACGCCTAAAGGCTTTTCGGAAAGGCTGACGGTCTCGAGCAGTTTGAACGCCTTGAAGACGGCCGGCACGCGAGCGCCGTTCCGCAGCGGGAACATCCCGAGCGCATTTGCGCTCAGCGCAGCGCTAGCCTTTTTGGCGGCCCCCCGATAGTCGTGCAAGGCGCCGCAGGAACCGTCCGCAAGGTCGCCGTTTAGGCCGCGCATAAAGAGAACGGACGACATCGGTAGTGATGCGCGGGAGGTTTCGTTTTGCATTTGGAGGCGCAGGCGCAACGCGCGCTTGATACGGCCGCATCTTTGGGTGCGGATTATGCAGACGTGCGCCTCGGCGAGTCGCGCGACGAAAATCTCGAGGTTCGCAACGGCGTTGTCGCAAGCTTCAGCGACTCGGAGAGCGCAGGGTTTTCCGTGCGAGTGCTGGTGGGGGGTGCTTGGGGCTTTGCGGCAAGCGCCGACATCAATGACGGCGAGCTCGATCGCGTCGCCGCGCTGGCCGTCGCCATCGCGCGAGCGAGCGGCAAAACCAGAGGACAAGGCATCACGTTGTTGCCGGCCGGTTCGTTTCAGGACAGCTTCCAAACCCCGCGCGAGATCGATCCTGGCGCCGTATCGCTCAACGATCGCTTGAGTCTTCTTTTGGCGGCCGAGGCGGAGGTACGCGCCGCAAAGGGCGTCACCGTCGCGCGCGCGTGGATGGATGTATGGCGCACCAAGAAGTTCTTCGCAAGCTCGGAGGGCAGCCGCATCGATCAAGATTTGCTGCAGTGCGGCAGCGGCGTGCACGCCCTGGCGGTGGGCGAGAACGACGTGCAGGACCGCGTCTTTCCCGGAACGGGCGGCCTGTATCAGTCAGGTGGTTACGAGATCATCAAAAAAGCGGATCTGATCTCCAACGCGCGCCGCATCGGAGAAGAATCTGTGGCCCTGCTCAGCGCGCCGCGCTGCCCCACCGGAACGATGGATGTCGTGCTCTCAGGCGACCAAGTGTCGCTGCAGATCCACGAATCCATCGGCCATGCGTTGGAGCTGGATCGCGTCATGGGTTGGGAGGCAAATTTTTCTGGAACGTCGTTTGCGACGCTTGACAAACTTGGCAGCTTTCGCTACGGCAGCGAGCACGTCAACGTCGTTTGCGATATGACATGTCCCCTTGCGCTGGCCACGCATGGATACGATGATGAAGGGACGCCCGCGAAGTCGGTTTACCTTATACGCGACGGCGTGCTCGTCGGTTACATGGCAGGCCGCGACACCGCGCATGTGGCCAACGTGGAACCGGGCGGTTGCGTGCGGGCTGAGTACTGGGGCCGGCTGCCGATGATCCGGATCGGCAACGTCAACCTGGAAGCTGGTTCTGTCCCGGCCGAAAACCTATTCGACGACGTCAAAAACGGAGTCTATATGGAGAGCAACCGCTCGTGGTCGATCGACGACAAGCGGTTGAACTTCCAATTCGGCTGTCAGATCGGCTATGAGATCAAGAACGGCAAAAAAGGGCGCATGCTCAAAAACCCGACGTACGCCGGAATGACGCCGACCTTTTGGCGCTCGTGCGATGCCATCGGGAACGCGGCCTCTTGGGTGGCTTGGGGCACTCCCAATTGCGGCAAGGGGGAGCCGCTGCAAACCGCGCGGTCCTGCCAGGGAGCTGCCCCCACCCGTTTCCGCAATGTCGAGGTCGGTGTCGGCTATGATGGTTGAAGGCCTCGATACCCGCTCCGAACTCGAGTCCGTGCTTTCGAAAGCGCTGGAGGCGTCAAAGGCGGACGAGACGGAAGCGCTCGTCGCCGCAAGCGACCATTCCCTGACGCGGTTCACGCACAACGCGATCCACGAAAGCGTCAATGAGAGGAATTGTCAGCTCAGCGTGCGGGCGGTGGTCGGCAAGCGGACAGGCGTCGCCGCCACCAACAAGCTCGATGCGGAAAACGTCGCGGCCGTGGTGCGCCGGGCCCACGACATCGCGCTCCTCTCCACGGACGACGAGCAGTTTCCCGGCCTGCCGTACGGATCCACACAAGCCGCCGACTTGCCGGACGCGTTTGATCCTGCAACCGCATCGGCGAGCGCCGACATGCGAGCCGCAGCGGTCGCTCAAATCGCCGCCGTCATGCGCGTTCACAACCTTTATGCCGCGGGCTACGTCTCCACCCAAAGCGATGCTATCGCCATCGCCAACAGTAAAGGTACACGACGCTATTATCAGGGCAGCGACTCCGCCATAAACATCAAGGCGATCGGCCCAGACTCCAGCGGCTTTGCGGAAGGCTTCTCGCGGAAGTTCAGCAGCTTGAATCCGTCAGCACTGGCCGAAGGCGCCGCCAAAAAAGCCCGCGACAGTGCGAATCCACGCGCGCTGGAACCCGGGGCCTACACGGTGGTCTTCGAGCCGCCGGCTTTCCGTGAGTTCATCGGCTACCTGTCGTGGATCGGCTTCGGGGCGCAGCCGTTCGACGAAGGCTCCTCGTTCATGGCGGGCAACATCGGTTCCAAGATCGTCGGCGACGAGGTCACCATCCGCGATGATTTCTCCCATCCCTTGGGAGACGGGATGCCGTTCGACTTCGAGGGCGTTCCTCGTCAGCAGGTCACGCTCGTCGACAAAGGCGTCGCCCGCAATGTCGTGTACGATTCCTACTACGCCGCAAAACTCGGTCATGTCAACACCGGTCACGCGCTGCCTGCGCCCAATTCGGAGGGCCCGCTGCCGCTCAACATCGTCGTCGAGCCGGGCACAACAAGCGAAGAGGATCTCATCAAGGACGTCAAGCACGGCGTGCTCGTTTCGAGATCATGGTACATCCGCTTGGTCGATCAGAAGCAGACGATCATCACCGGGATGACCCGTGACGGTCTCTTCCTCATCGAGCGAGGCCGAGTGACGCGCGGCCTGAAGAACATGCGTTTCAACGAGTCGATCATCGGCGCGTTGGGACGGTGCCGGCTCGCCAACAAGTTGGTGCGCTCCGAAAACCACGTCGTGCCGACCGTCAGAATTGATGATTTCCACTTCAGCAGCGGCACGGAGTTTTAGTGGGGCGGCGCTGCTCGCGATCGCCGCAAGCGTTTTCGCCTGCGGCGGAGGCGGCGGCACGGGCGCAGGCGGGACTCCCATCGTGCGGCCCGCCGGCACATCCTCGCGGCCCTGCAACGCCGGAGCCTCCTTCGCATTCGCGGGTACCGCGCTGCAGACGATCCAGCGGCCCCTGCCGCCGCCGTCGCCTGCACCGCCTTCTCCGCAGCCGACGGCGACCTCTGTGGTGACCGTTCAACAGGCCGTCAACGTCGTCTCCAATAGCGCCGCGTTCGGCGGACGCACCAACCTCGCGGATTTCCGCATCGTCGAGACCGACGCGCAACCGCTGCAGACCATCACGTCGTTGACGGACGAATTTTTCGCCTGCCCGCCCGGTGGCGCCGGAAACGACATCGAGGCGGGGTGGACCTCGAACGACAGCAACGGTGTAGCGCTCACGGTGACCTTTGGCGCCGGAAATGGCTTGGTGGATCAGTTGCCGGAGTTGGCAGGAGCGTCGTGGAGCAACAACGCCGCGCTGACGCTCGCGGAGGTGGACGCCGACTTCCAGCAGACTCAAAAGACGGTCAATGCGGACGGCTCCTACGTGGAGACCGTGCAATTCCCCGACGGCACCACAAGCGACGCCGTCGAGCACAGCGACGGATCGGCGACATACTCCGCGCCTGTGGGAGGTCCGAACGCAGGCGGCAACACTATCGTTACCATCGGCACACCGGCGCCTGGCATCGGCGGCATGAGAATTCCCATCACGTTCACGTCGCCCGGCTCGCCGCCCGAAGTCGATTCAGTGGCAGACTGGTATCCTGGCGGTCCGCTGCGCTTGGCAGCAGAAACGGATCAGAACCTCGGCCCTGCGGCTATCCCCGGCGCTTGCGGTGCGACGGCCGCGAACAGCGCAACCGCGAATAAGCTCGTGCAGAACCGCTCCCGGCTGGACACGCTGTTCGGCGAGCTGGAAAGCGAGGTCACCACGACCTATACGGTCGCCGGATTGGGAGTTGCATGCGTCGTGGTGGCCGACACCGTCACGGCGTATTACGACTACACCGGCCAAGGTCTCTTCTTCGCATCCGTGCCGCAACAGATCACCTCGCTGAACGAGACGATCGGTCTAAAAAACGCCACCGTCAAAAGCAGCGCAGTCCTCACGGCTGTCGCCAGAGCGCGTTCGCCCTTTCAGATCGTTCAGGCGCGCTTCTGGCGAGCCGTCCGAGCTCGCCATGCCAAGCAATTGCAAGCCTTGCACCGGCGCCTTGGCGACCGCAATTTCGGCCGGCGCGCGGGCCTGCGATGATGCGGCGAGCCCGCGATTGGGCGTGCCGGTGCACGATGCGTAATGCGCTGCTCGCAGCGATCGCGGCCCTGTTTGCCTCTGCTCCTGCGAATGCCGCCGCACAGACGCACCATCTTTTCCTCGCGCGCTACCCGGGCGCAGGCTTTGTTGCGTACGACTCGCGGGCGCTCGACGGCGCCACGTATCGCGGTCCAGCGGATCTCGGATCGCTCAGCGTCGACGTCGTGCTGCAGATGCGCAATCCCGCCGGTCTGCGGAACTTCGCGCTCGCGGCCGCCAATCCGCGCTCTCCGCTCTATCGCCATTTCCTAACGCCGCGCCAGATCGGGGCCATCTTCGGAGCGCCGCCTCGCGATCAAACCGACGTGGCTGCATATTTCTCGCGGCATGGTCTGTCCACGCAGACGTGGCCTCAACGGGAGGTCGTGCGCGTGGAGGGCCGACAAGCGGACATGGAGCGAGCATTCGGCACCCGCTTTGGGATCTTCCGCAGGGGCGCGCGCGTCTTCTACGCACCCGTGAGTCCGCCGCGCTTGTCGCAGCGGCTGCCGGTTGCCGGCGTCAGCAGGCTCGTCGGTTACCGTTCGATGCACCGTCACTTGCGTGTCGTGTCATCGCAACGGCTGGCGAACGGCTTTGCAAACGGCCTGCTTGCCGGCTACTCCCCCCAGCAGGTGGCCGCTGCATTTGATTTCACCGGCGCGTATGATCTGGGCTTCGGCGGAAGGGGAATCACGATCGGTATCCTTGGCACCGGTCCTATTTCGGCTGCGGACGTGCCGACGTTTCGCGCGCTGTTCAGCGTCGTCGGCGGAGGCACGGTCAGCCAGGTCAACGTCACCACGGTGGCGCCGGGATTCAGCAGCGGCTTGCAGACGCCGCCGCCCATAACGCCGCCGTGCGACGGTCCGCTGCCCGGCTGCAATCCGGAAGACATCGAAGCGCAACTTGACACCGAACAAAGCTCGAGCCTGGCCCCCGACGCCAACGTGCTCTTCTACTTCGCGTACAATCCGAACGAATGCGCAGCGCCGGGGCCGTGTCACAACAATCCGCCGACGCCGATGCGTGGCCTCGACTTATTGGATGACGAGATCCAGCAAGCCATCGCGGACAACGCCGCAGACGTCATCTCGCTGAGCGCCGGCGGCGGCGAATTGGACCTCGTCGGCGGACCGTTTCAAGCCGACGGAACGGGCTTAGAACCGACCGAATTCGCTTCGCTTGCGGCTGAAGGCATCGGCGTTTTCGCCTCGACCGGCGACACAGGGGCCGAAGGGTGTCAAATCGACCAGATTCCGAGCACGGCCGATGTCTTGTGCGCTGTCTATCCCGCGACCGATCCCAACATCACAGCGGTCGGCGGCACGACTACGCCGATCGGTTCTGACGGACGGTTGACCGGGCCGCTCGTCGCCTGGGGCCTGCAGACCGCAGTCATCGGCGGACACGGTGCGAGCGGAGGGGGGTTGTCGGCCTTCTTCTCTCGGCCCGCCTATCAAAACCCGGTCAGCGGGATCGTCGGTACGCACCGTGGAGTGCCCGACGTGGCAGCCAACGCGGATGTGTTCACGGGTGCGGCCACGCTGCTGTACGCCGAGCCGCGATTCCAGCAAAATCCTGGAGCGATATTAGTGGCGGTCGGCGGCACCAGCGTTGCCGCGCCTGACATGGCGGCGATGTGGGCGTTGGTGCTCGAGGCCTGCAAAGTTACGCCGCGCTGCGGTTTTGGTCCATCGGCCCATCCGTACCGTCTGGGCAACCCCGATCAGCTGATGTACGAGATACTCAGCCGGCCGACGCTATACCCGACCAGCATCTACGACGTCGTGTACGGCAACAACGCTTCGCTCAACACGCTGAATCCGAGCACCGCCGATGCCGGGTATTCGGCAGCCCCAGGCTACGATCTCACGACGGGCATCGGCGCTCCGTACGCGCGCAACCTCATCAAAGCCATAACCGGCCGCTGACCTTCCGCGGCATCCACGCCGCAGAGAAGCCGCTGCTTCAAGGCCTCGACGGAAGCGGTGAAGGCGACACGGGGGCGCTCGAGCTTTGCGGCGCCTCCCTGTGCGATTCCCCGGGCATCATCGGACGCACGAGAGGTTTTCCAAAAGCGGCGACATTCAAGGCAGTCGCGATTTCAGCCGCGTCGCCTGCGAGCGCGAGCGCCGCGGTGCCCCGCGCGCAACTGAGATCCGGAGAGCGCTCGTGGTTCCACCAGACGAAGAGCGAGCTTCCGAACGATGCGCTTTTCATGCATGGCACGCTGCGAAGATTCTGCAACGGAGCTGCAGCGGCAAGATCGCGGAAAAACCTTTGCGCTTGTGCCTGGGAGACTGCCCCGATCTGGCGCCCGCGCCCGCTGAGGCTCCCGCTGCGCATCGCGTACTCGCTCTCACCCGTCGGACGTACGACGATGCGATAGCCGGCCGTGTTCGTCGACCCGGTGTTCAAGATGACCGCGGCGCCCTTGGGGACCGGAAGATAGGGCACTGCAAACGGCGCGATCACGCCGGCGCTGACGATCGTCGTCATGGCGCCGATGACGGCGAGCAAGGCGCAGGCGCAGGCACGCCGCGGCAATAGTTTCATCATATACTGCAACGGTCGTCGCTCGGCGCAGGGTTCCTTCTGTGACCTGCACCGCAGGAAGGGAAAGGCAGCCCCGGCGTGACGCCGAAGCGTTGCTCTCCGCGCTTTTCCACGCGTGCGATCCACGGCGCCCTGGTGGCGGAATTGGTAGANNGAAGTCACCGGACAGACTCTAACACAAAAAAATGTCATCATTGACAAGACGGAGTGTCGGCCTCTATCAAAACCTCATGCCCTGGTGGCGGAATTGGTAGACGCGCTGGTTTCAGGTATCAGTGGCTGCAAGGCCATAGGGGTTCGAGTCCCTTCCAGGGCAGCTTGAGAAACGCGCGTGTCCTGCATCGTCTTTGGAGGAGCCGCATGTCATCCACATTGGATCGGTCCGCCGTACAGTCATCGCTGAACGTCTGGCAAATGGCCCAGCGTCAGCTCGATGACATCGCGAGCATCATCGGTTTGGACGCGTCGATCCATGCCTACTTGCGAGAACCCAAGCGGGCCCTGATCGTGTCCGTTCCGGTGCGCATGGACTCCGGAGCCATCAAGGTGTTCGAAGGGTACCGCGTCCAGCACAACATGGCGCGCGGACCGGCTAAGGGGGGCATCCGGTTCCATCCAGACGTGACAATCGATGAAGTGAAAGCGCTCGCGATGTGGATGACCTGGAAGTGCGCGTTGGTCAACATCCCGTTCGGCGGCGCTAAGGGCGGCGTCATCTGCGACGCCAAGAATATGTCTATGCAAGAGCTCGAAAATCTCACACGCCGATTCACCTCGGAGATCTCGATCATCATCGGCCCCGAGAAAGACATCCCAGCTCCGGACGTCTACACGACGCCACAGATCATGGCGTGGATCATGGACACCTTTTCGATGCAGAAGGGCTATTCGATTCCCGGCGTCGTGACGGGCAAGCCCATCGCGATCGGCGGCTCGCTCGGGCGCGACAAAGCGACCGCGCGCGGCTGCTTGTACGTCGTGCAAGAAGCGATGAAAGAACTGGGGTTGAGCGATGGTGCGCGCGTTGCGATCCAAGGGTTCGGCAACGCGGGACTCAACGCTGCCGAACTCATGCTGGAAGCGGGCTACAAGATCGTCGCCGTCTCCGACAGCCGGGGGGGCGTGGCCAACACCGACGGTTTGGACGTCCAGAAAATCGTCGCGCACAAGGCCGAGACCGGGAGCGTCGTGGGATTTTCCGGCGGGGAGCAGATCAGCAACAAGGATGTGCTGGAATACGATTGCGACGTGCTCATCCCCGCCGCGCTGGAAAAAGTGATCACGGCGGAAAACGCCCCGCGCATCAAAGCGAAGATCATCGCCGAAGCGGCCAACGGCCCCACCATGCCGGAAGCGGACGAGATCCTGCAGGAACGCGGCATCATGGTATTGCCCGACATCCTCGCGAACGCCGGCGGCGTCACGGTCTCGTACTTCGAGTGGGTGCAAGACCTTCAAGAGAACTTCTGGGAAGAGCAGACGGTCAATGACCGCCTGCGCATCATCATGGTGCGCGCGTTTCGCGAGACCCTCGAGCGCGCCAAGAAATACAACGTCAACATGCGGCGCGGCGCCTACGCTGTCGCAGTCGGCCGGGTAGCAGAAGCGACGAGTCTGCGCGGCGTCTACCCTTAGGGCACGGGCTGGCGCTGGAAGCGCCTGGGCACAAACCCGTTCTCGCGGGGGTCCACTGCGGGGTGTTCGTCCTCGACTCTCAAGGCTTCGATTGCGTCGCGCCTGGGCGAGAGGGAGCAGGCGGGGTCGGTGACGGCCGCATCGCCCGTCAACAAAAAGGCTTGGCACCGGCACCCGCCCCAGTCGACTTCCCGCCGGGCACATGATCTGCAAGGCTCGGGCATCCACGACGTCCCACGGTAGGCGTTGAACGCTTCCGAATGGGACCATATCCACTCGAGCGATGCATCGGTCACCGCGTCGAAGTGAAGGGACGTGATGGCGGCCGCGGCCGGGCAAGGAAAAACGCGTCCGTCCGGAGCGACCGTGAGGAACTGCCGCGCCCAGCCGTTCATGCACGGCTTTGGGAACAGCTCGTAGTAGTCCGCCAGCACGTGGGTTATCTCCATCCGTCCACGCAGGCGCTCTCGCGCGAGGTCGATGGTCGTGCGCGCCCGCTCCACTTGCGCCCGCGACGGAACGATGGCAAAGCGGTTCTTGAAGGCCCAGCCATAGAATTGCGTATTCGCGAGTTCCAGCCGTTTCACGCCGATCGTCTCGGCGAAGGCGATGATATCGGCCACTTCATCGATGTTGTGGCGGTGCAGAACGCAGTTCAACGTCAGCGCGACGTCGCGGCTGGCGACGCGGCGCAGGACTTCGGCCTTTTTCTCGTGGACGCGCGTGCCCGCGATATAGTCTGCGAGCGCAGCATGTGCGGCCTGCACGCTGATCTGCACGTGATCCAAACCGGCGCTTAGCAATTCATCCAGCAACGCGTCGGTCAAGAACGTGCCTTGGGTGATGAGATTGGTGTAGAGTTCCTTGGAGCGGGCATGCGATACCAGTGCGCACAGCTCGCGCGGCCGCAGCGTCGGTTCGCCTCCCGAGAAATGGACGTGGACGATTCCCATGGCCGCTGCCTCATCGAGCACGCGCGCCCAGGTCTCCACGTCGAGCTCCCGCGCATAGCTGCCCAAGTCCAAAGGATTGTAGCAATACGGACACTGGAGGTTGCAGCGGTAGGTGAGCTCGGCCAAAAGTGAAAGGGGCCGGCATTCCACCGCCTTTATTGCGTCCACGATCAAGGCAGAGCGGCCTTGTCGCCCACGACGAGCCAGCACTTCGCCGCTAAACGCTGCAAAAGAGTTTGCACGTCCGAAGACATTGACTGCAGATCGAGCGCGGTGCGTTCGGAGAGCTCAAGGGTGATTTCTTCCACAGTCCGTTTCCCGTCGATCAGCTCCACGATGGCCGAGGCGGAACTGTTGAGCTCGACCACACCCTCCGGCACGAGCAGGGTTCCGGCGCTGTTCGCCGAGCGTCGAAAACGGCAGCCGCGGGCCAACGCTGGGGTTGCAGAGTTCATGATTCCTGCGGGCCGGTCGTTCCGGCGCCATATGCCAAGAGAATCGCATCGAGCATCGCCCACAGCACATCGCATTTGAATTCCAAAGCTCTCACGCAGGCGTCTTTCAGCTCCGGCGTGGTGGCGAAAGCGCGCACCCACTCCAACGCCGACTCGGCGTCGCGGGGCGCCAGCTGCAGACGCTTGCGGAAATACTGCAATCCGCGTTCGTCTATCCAAGGATACTTCTCCACGAGCGCGTCGATGCGTTGCGACATCAGATCGGGCGCGAACAGCTCGGTGAGCGACGAAGCCACCGCAACGACCCATGGCTGCGTTCGTGCAAACGTCACGTAGCCGTCGACGGCGAATCGCGTGGCCGGCAGCAAGAGCGACTCCTGCATCACATCGCGTTCGTCAAGCCCCACCGCGCGAGCGAGCGCTAACCACGACTCGATGCCGCCGCCGCCGTGCTCCAGCGTTCCGTCGTGGTCGAGGATGCGCCTGATCCAAACTCGGCGCCGCTCGCGATCGGGCAGATTCGAAAGAATGGCGGCGTCTTTGATGGGAATGCTTTTCTGGTAGTAATATCGATTCGCGACCCAACCGCGCAACTGCGCCGGCGTCAAGACGCCCGCGTGCATCTTCAGGTGGAACGGGTGCTTGTCGTGATAGCGCGCTGCGCCGACGGCGCGCAAGCGATCCAGAAGATCGCCGGTTTCAGAGAAACGTTCCGCTTCACGAGTGGCCATCGAGGTCGATCTCCAAACCATCCAGGGCGACGGCAAAACCGCCCTCACGCAATTCCCGGGAAGCCGCTGACGACGGATCGAGGAGCGGGTTCGAATTGTTTACGTGCGTGTAATACCGGTGCTCGGCCGGAATGCCGGCCGCGACGGCAAGGGAGCCGTCCGGTCCGCCGACGGGGGCATGACCCATCGCGCGTGCGGTGCGCCGCCCGAGGCCGAGATCGATCAGTTCACCGTCGCTCCAACAGGTTCCGTCCAGAAACACTGCGTCCGCCGACCGCGCTTGCCGCAAAAGCTCGGCGCTCAGCTCGAGAAAAATGGGGGCATAGAGCAGCCGCTTGCCACCGCCCTCGATAAGATAAGCGACAGTGGCTCCATCCAGCGCCTGGGAGCCAGCGTACGACGGCAGCAGCCCGGGTACGGCGATCGCCTTGACGTGCAACCCCGGAACAGGCAATGTGACGGTTGCGACGTCTGCGGTCGCCTCAAACGCGTGCCACTCCTTGCCGCCGCGGCGCAGCGGCTCGAACATGGGGTTGCAGCACACCGTCTCGCGGACCACATCAGTGGAGTAGATATGAAGAACGTCTGCCTGGCGGAATTCAAGCAGCCCGGCCACATGATCGATGTTCGCATCCGTCAGGACCACGGCCGCGAAGGGCGTCGCGCGTGGCTTGCTTGGCTGCATATTCGCAGACCTGGCCAGCTGCAATCGTATGTCTGTTGTGACATTGACGAGCGTCCAGTTGATGCGGTCGCCGCTCACGGCGATCGATGCCTGCAGCCTATACGGCGCTCTGCCTTCGCGCGCGGCTTGGCAGTTCGAGCAGCCGCAGTTCCACTGCGGCACTCCGCCGCCGGCGGCGCTTCCTAAAACTTTAACGATCATGGAGCCCGGAAAACACTCAAGCCACAGCGCAGCTGTGGCTTAGTGCGTCATCGAAGCAGTACGGGTGTTAGCGGTCTACGTCGTCTCCCAGATACGCCGTCACTTCGGCGCCGAGAGGGATGTGTTGAAAATCGGGTTTCTCCCAGCTCATTCGATTATTTCTCCCTCATGGAAAACCAAGGCTGTTTGCCCGGTACAGACCTTTCTTCGAGCTTGGGCCGCCTCCTTTGTATGCTCTTGCGCATCCGATCCAAGAAACTGACAGGCGTCTCGCTAAAGCCATTCGTTTGCCGGAGGGGAAAAGCCGCATTTTGAAAAGAACTTCAGCTTCCCCAAATGGGGAACCGCAGGGCTTTACTATAGCAAAGATGCGCACGGTTGCTCTCTGAAATAGGTCATCGCGATTTGGGAAAACGCGATGCCATGTCCGTGGTGCTTCGTGGTGGTTTTATGAATCAGTGCATGCATGGGTGTCCACGCATTGCACCTCTTATGTGTGGACGCGCGAGCGTCTGGGGGAGAGAGACGATGAAGGGGAGACGATTGTGGCTTTGGGCGGCGGCGATGTTCGCGTGCACGCTGCTCGCTCCGAGCTTGGGGCGGACGGATGCTCTCGACACGCTGTCGCAGGACAAAAACCAATGGGTGATGCCCAGTCAGAACTATTCGAATCATCGGTACAGTAAACTCGACGAGATCAACACCGAAAACGTCAAGAATCTGAAAGTTGCCTGGACGATGTCCACGGGCGCTTTGCGCGGCCACGAGGGCCAGCCGCTCGTGGTAGGCGACACGATGTATTTCCAGAGCGCCTATCCCAACCACGTGTACGCCGTGGACCTCAGCGACTACCACATCAAGTGGCAGTACACGCCGCGCCAGGACGAATTCGCCGTGGCGGTCGCCTGCTGCGACCTGGTCAACCGCGGCGTCGGTTATGCGAACGGCAAGATCATCGAGGACGCGCTCGACGGCCAGGTGATCGCGCTGGACGCGCAGACCGGCAAGGTGCTTTGGAAGGCCAAGAATGCCGATCCCAAGCTTGGCCAGACCCTCACCAGCGCGCCGCTGATCGTGCACAACAAAGTCATCGTGGGCGTTTCCGGCGGTGAGTTCGGCGTGCGCGGATACCTGACGGCCTATGACCTCAACACCGGAAAGCGAGTCTGGCGCGCTTACAGCATGGGACCGGACAGCGATGTGCTGATCGGATCCAGCTTCCACGGCCCACGCAATGCCGGCACGAGCACGTGGCGCGGCGAAGACTGGAAGCTTGGCGGCGGCACGACCTGGGGCTGGTATTCGTACGACCCCAATCTGAATCTGCTCTACTACGGAACCGGCAACCCCGGCACGTGGAATCCTTCGCAGCGTCCGGGTGACAACAAGTGGTCGATGACGATTTTCGCCCGCAACCCCGACACCGGCCAAGCGGTGTGGGGTTACCAGATGACGCCACATGACGCTTGGGACTACGACGGCGTCAACGAGATGATCTTGGCCTCGCTCAACGTGACCCCTACGGATCCCGTACCCGCGCTCGTGCACTTCGACCGCAACGGCTATGCGTACGAGCTCGACCGGCGCACGGGCAAAGTGCTGCTGGCCAAGCCGTTCGACCCGTCGGTGAACTGGGCGAAAGGCATCGACAAGAACGGCCGCCCGATCGTCGACCCGTCCAAAGAGACAAAGGCGGGCGTGAACGTGAAGAACATCTGCCCGGCGGCCATGGGCAACAAGGACGAGCAGCCTGCATCCTACGACGAGCAGACCGGCATGTTCATCGTGCCCACCAACCACAATTGCATGGATTACCAAGCCTTCGCGGTCAAATACAAAGCCGGGTTCCCGTACGTCGGCGCAATCGTGTTGATGTACCCGGGCCCTGGCAACTATCGCGGTGCCGTGATCGCATGGGATCCCGTCAAGGGTGAGATCGCATGGAGTGACCACGAGCGCTTCCCGGCATGGAGCGGCGTGTTGACGACTGCGGGCGGCCTTGCATTCTACGGCACCATGGACGGCTGGTTAAAGGCCGTGGATGCAAAGGACGGCAAGCTGATGTGGAAGTTCCACGTGCCGTCGGGCATCATCGGCAACCCGATGACCTACATGCATGACGGCAAACAATACGTGGCAGTGCTCACCGGCGTCGGCGGCTGGGCCGCCTTGGGACTGGCTGCGGGCTTGACTGAGCCGACTGCGGGCCTGGGCGCGGTCAATGCCGCACAAGACCTCAAGAACTACACGAGCCTGGGCGGCACGCTCATGGTGTTCTCACTCTAGGAAGGGCACCTAGCCCCGGTGCCGGCGCATACCGGCATCGGGGCTTTCTTATCTTCGGAAAGCGGTTGGAATGACCCTAACAGCTGTGTCCGCAGCATCGGCTCGTAGCGCGGTCGCGCTGGCGCTGACGCTCACCGTTTGGGCGGCGATGTTTCCGGCTGCGGCCCATGCCGCGGCCTTGCGGGTGTGCGCCGACCCGAACTACCTGCCGTACTCGAATCAGGCGCGGCAGGGCTGGGAGAACAAAGTCGCCGCCGCGGTCGCCAAAGACCTCGGTGAAAGCCTGTCATACACGTGGGCGACGACGCGCGGAACGGGCGGATGGGACCAGTTCATCCACGACACGCTGAACGCCGGCAAATGCGATGTTGTGATGAATGTGCCGTACGCCAATCAGGCGCTGCTGACGTCAGACCCTTACTACATCTCCTCGTACGTCTTCGTTTTCGACAAGCGCAAGAACTACGACCTCAGATCGTTGGATTCGTCGATCTTGCAGCGCGTCAAGATCGGTTATGAATCTGACACGCCGCCGGAGAGCGGGCTCAAGCTGCGCGGCATCTTGTTGGGTGCGGTGCCCTTCGATATCGGCGGCACGGAAGGCCAGTCGCCTGCGGTCATGCTCGATGCGGTTCGCAGCAACCATATCCAGGTCGGCATAACCTGGGAGCCGGCGGTGGGCTATTTCCTGAAGAATCGCTACTCGCAGCTGGCCGTAGTGCCGGTCCCGAACTCGCGCGGGCGTGGCACACCCGAGCAATACATCTTCCCGATGTCGATGGGCGTTCGCCAGAACGATCAAGCGTTGAAAAAACGTTTGAATCAGGTCATCGCCCGCCACAAGAGCCAGCTTGTCTCCATCCTGGATCAGTATGGCGTCAAGCTCTACCGCCCCAACGTGGATCCCTACGGAAGCCAAGACCAACAGTGATGCGACAGGGTGCGTGAAGAGAGAATGATGAGACGATGAGACACATCCTTGGCATCTCGCTTCTCTTTGTCGTAGCCTGCCTGCTGACGTCGTTGCTCGTGTCGACGCGCCAAGCGGCGTCGGCCGGCAGTCAGTCGCGCGGTGAGGCGCTCGCGCGCAAGAGCGATTGCCTCAGCTGCCACGCCGTGGATCGCAAGGTCGTAGGGCCGGCGTTCGTCTCCGTCGCGAAGCGCTACGCAGGCAAGCCCGGAGCGCTCGACAAGCTCGTCGCCAAAGTCCGCAACGGCGGAGCGGGCAACTGGGGCAGCGTCGCGATGACGCCGCATCCCAACGTGCCGACGTCCGACCTTCGTGCCATGGTCACGTGGGTGTTGTCTTTGAAGGCGTCGTCAAAGAAGGTCTCGTCATCGATCGCGCCTGGGAAGACCTACACCTATACCCTCTCGGGGGGCAAAAAGGTAAGCTTGGATTTTCCGGTGTTCAAGACTGGCCAAGAGGTGACGCATCCTATTTTCAGCGGTTGGGAAAGATTTGATTCGTACTGCTTCCGCTGTCACGGCACGGACGCGGTCGGCGGGGAGCTCGCCCCAGACCTGCGCATGAGTCTGCAGGGCGGGCTGACCAAGGATCAATTCATCAGCACCGCTCTGGCCGGGCGTCCGGGTAAAGGGATGCCCAGCTGGGCCGGTTTCTTCAGCCAAGCAGAACTCATGGAAGTCTACCAATATGTGAAGGCGCGCAGCGTCGGGCTGGTCGCGGCTGGCCGGCCGGCGGGCCAGTGAATGCGGATGAGCGCAGGAGCGGAGTTTAACGATGGCAGCAGCATCTGAACGCGTCGGCGTCGTCGGTCTGGGGCGGATGGGCGCGAACATCGCCCGTCGTCTGAACGACGTGGGCTATAAGGTGGCGGCCGTCTACGACATCCGCCCTGACGTCACCAAGGAGATCGCAGCCGAGCTGAGCGCGGAAGCCTGCTCGACGCTGTCACGGATCACGGAGCTAAGCGATACGATCATCACCGTCGTCACGGACGATGCGGCGATGCGCCAGATCTTCGCCACCTCGGGCGATAGCCTGCTCAACGGCTGCAAAGGGCGTTTGTTCGTGAACTGCGCCACCATCACGCCGAGCGTGCACGTCGAGGTGGAGAAGTTGGCCGAAGAGCGAGGCGCGAGCAGTCTCGAGGCCTGCATGGCCAGTTCCATCCCGCAGGCGCGGGAAGGCACGCTTTACCTGATGTGCGGGGGACGAAAGGAAGCGTTCGAGCGGGCCAAGCCGATGCTGGAAAAGATGAGCTCGTCGCTGATGTACGTGGGCAAGAGCGGCCAAGCCGCGCGCGTCAAAGCGCTCGTCAACATGGTGATGAACATCAACACCGCGGGACTTGCGGAGGGGCTGGGCCTGGGCGAAGCGCTAGCTCTGGACCTCGAAAGGTTGCGCGAGGTGTTCAGCCAAACCGGGGCAGGCTCTCGCGTGCTCGTCACGGACGGCGAAGACATGCAGAACAGAGCGCACGACTGTTACTTCTCGGCCGCTCACGCGGCCAAGGACTCCGGCATCGCCGTCGCCATCGCCAAGGAAGTGGGGTTGGAGCTGCCGCTGGCGGAGGCGACGCAACAGCAGTACGACCGCATGGTGACTTCGGGCCTGGGAGAACTCGACAAGTCTGGAATCGCAGAGCTCACCTTTAAATCGCGCCGCGCGCGCGAGCGGACACCGGCGTAGCAAGATCGCGCGAGGCAAAGTAT
Organism: Candidatus Eremiobacter antarcticus; assembly: GCA_003244105.1. Classification (GTDB taxonomy): domain Bacteria; phylum Vulcanimicrobiota; class Vulcanimicrobiia; order Eremiobacterales; family Eremiobacteraceae; genus Eremiobacter; species Eremiobacter antarcticus. Next base: position 301,475 of record QHBK01000003.1, read on the forward strand.
CCGCACGCACAACGTAAACCTCATCATCACTGGTTCGCCGCTGCAAGGAGGATCGTCAATGGCGGTAGCTTCTCAAACCAAAATCATCCCGCTGGTCAGCTCGGGGACAGCAGGTCCGCTCGGAGCCATTCACTTGCCCCGCTTATGGTCGAAGCTCACACTGGCTGCAGCCGGCGTCTTGCCGGAAGGCTACGATGAATGCGGACAGGGCTTCGACCAGATGACGCTGAGCGATCTCGGGCTCAACAAAGAAGAGACCATAACCTACGTACGCACACGCAAGCCGACATATGTCGAGTTTGAAGAATACGTCCGTCAAAAAGGAAAGACCGATCCTGAGACGATCAGAAAGCACAACGAGGCCGTGCGCGGCTACAACCATGCCGACGACAAGGCGCAGCATATGCGCGATGATATGGGCTTGAAACAGGGCCAGATCAAAGACGCGGTGACCTTGAACAGCCTCGAGGACCTGCACGAGCTGCACCAGTCAGTCACCAAGGGCTGACCTCAGCCGAGCATCACAGCCGGAGGGCGATCGACAGGTCGTCCTCCGTTCTTATTCAGGCGCCGGTCAAAAAAGCTTCGGCGGCTTTGATGAAGCGCCCGAAGTCGGTGCGGTGCAAGTTGTGGCCTTGGTCCGCATAGGTCTCGATGGTGACGTTGGATCCGCCGTGTGCGCGGATGTACGATACGTCCCCTTGTGACAACGTTGATTCGCCCGGTTTTGCGGCGAGGATGAGCAGCGGTTTGGGATAGTCGGCCACGATCGCACGCAGATCCCATCCGCCCTCGTCCACACGATTCTGCTCGCCTAAGCGCCGGACGGATTCCGCCTTCATGCGGCGCACGGCATGCAGCTTGCCCTCCACATCCAACGCGTGCCACTCGCGGTGGCGTTCGCGCAGCGCGCTTTCGCGTTGTGCCCACGGCAGCGAAAGGTCGGCTTCCGCATCCTCGAGATACTCGCGCTCCCAGGTGCCTCGTTCGACGACGACCATCGGGTCGACGGCCAGCACCTTGGTCGCAAAATCCTCGCGTCCGACGAGCAGCGCGACGGCTCCGCCCCAGGAATGGCCGATGAGCGCGCAGGGTTCGCCCACGCAAGCAGCGACCGCTCGCAGATCATCGAGCGAACGCCGCAGCGACATGTCCTCGAAGCTGTCCGCGCTGTCGCCATGGCCCCGTTGGTCGTAGGCGAACACGCGGAAGCGGTCGCCGAGCGCCTCCGCGGTGCGCTTCCACGACTTGCGCGAGCTTGTGATGCCATGCACGCAGATGACAGCGGGCCCCTTGCTGCCCCATGATTCAAGCTGGGTCCCCGCGCCGTCGCTCAGCGCAACCGTCTGCTCCAATCGCTTTGTCCTTTCGTCGTCTGCTAGCGGTGAAAGATGGCTTGGTCGAAGTTTCGGGCGGCATGCAGCGCTTTGATCGTGGCGGGGTTGTTGAGACGCCCGAAGATAGCCCCGTCGATATTGGCCTGCGCGAACCTCGTCGCGCGCAAGTCTGCGCCCGTGAGATTGGCAGCGCTCAGATCGGCGCCGCGCAGATTGGCAAAGCTCAGGTTTGCGCCTCGCAGATCCGCAGAGTTGAGATCGGCGAACGAGAGGTCGGCGAAAGAAAGGTCGGCGCCTGCGAGCGTCGCCCGCGCGAAGATGGTGTGCAGCAGGCCCATGGGCTGATTGCTCAGGTCGGAAGCCAGATGCGCGTGGCGAAAGACCGCCGATGTGAAGTCAGAGTCCGGCGCGATCAAGTAGCCGGAGGCGCCGCTGAAGTCGGCCTGGCGCGCGGTCACGCTTTCCATCGTCGTCAGGAAGGTAGCTCGCCGCAGCGTTGCCTTGACCAGCCGCGCATGAGCCATTTTGACGCTCGACAGGTTGGCGCCGTCAAGACGGGCAGCCGACAAGTCTGCCCCGATCAGGGTCGCCTCCAGCAAGTCGGCGCCGCGAAGATCCGCCCCACGCAAGGATACGCCGGTCATATCGACGTCCAAAAGACGGCAACCCGAAAGTTTGGCCTTCCTCGACGCATCGGCGTGCGCGCGCGCAGCGCGCAGCTCTGCCGCACAATGCGGCGACGGCGCGGAGAAAGCGCTACGCGGCGCGAAGGCCAGCCCGGCAGCGCAGACCAGCGCAGCGTACCTCGTCACCTTCGCCTGGAGGCTATCCGCGTCCATGAGAACGGAGCGCCCAAACCGGGATGCACGCATGACGTCAAAGTTTGGCCCGAAGAACACCCCTCCTGCGCTTGCGACATCCGGGTTCTCCCCAAGGCGGCAAGCGCTGACCGCTTGGTCGGCAGCCGTCTTGTTGGCTTGCATGATGCAAGCAACGCTCGCCGCGCCTCGGGCGGGCGGCGCTAGGCCCACGACGGTGACCATTTTGCCGTTGTCGCCGGTCGATACAGGCTTGCCATACGCCCCGTTGCCGACGGCTGCGCAGTTGTCGGCCTTGACGCGTTTGCTCGCGGCGGGCGTCGGGACTTCAGCCGGGGTTCACGTGCAGAACTCGGCGAACGCGGCGCGGGAGCTTCGAGCGAGGGGGTTCGACCAGAGCACGACGCAGCGCTCGTGTGCCGAACCGAAGTGTGCCGCCGACGTCGGGCGAGCGGTCGGCGCTGACCTCGTCGTGTACGGCGGCGTCACGCGGCTCATGGCTGTCATCTGGAGCACGGAAGTTTCGGTGGTGGATGTCCACTCCAACGCCGTTCTCGGCCCCCTGGACGCCGGATATAAAGGCGACTACAGCGCAATGGAGGTTGGGGAACATCGTCTGGGAGAGGCAGTGCGGCGTCTCATCGCTCGTTCTGGGTCGCGCTCGAGCGGATGACTCCGGTGGTCGAGTCAGCTTCGCTGCGCTTCGCCGAAGACGTCCGGCACGGCCTGACGTCGGCGCCCAAGTCGCTGCCCTCAAAGTATTTCTACGATGCGCTCGGCTCGATGCTGTTCGAGGCCATCTGCCTGTTGCCTGAGTACTACCTGACGCGGGCGGAAGCAGAGATCTTCAACACGCATGCGGATGCGATCGTGGACGCCGCGAGGCCCGACCGGCTCATCGAGCTTGGCAGCGGCAGCGCCATGAAAACCCGCATACTTCTGGATGCCGTGCTGCGCCGCCGTTCGCATCTCGAATACGTCGCCATCGATATCTCGCAGAGCGCGCTCGAGTCCACGGCCAAAGCCCTGGAAAGCGAATACCCTGGACTGACGGTGCGCCGTTACCATAACGATTACTTGGAAGGCCTCACGAGGCTCGCCAAGGATTCAACGGCGCGCAGCTCCCCAGGTCTGCCCAGCACGCCGGACGGTCGGGCCCTGGCTCTTTTCTTGGGTTCCAACATCGGCAATTTCGAGCCGGCCCAAGCGCGCGCATTTCTGCAGTCCATCCGAGCGGTGCTGAAGCCTGGAGACCGCCTTCTCTTGGGCACCGATCTCAAGAAAGACGCAACCATCTTGGAAGCCGCTTACGACGACGCTCTGGGCGTGACGGCTGCGTTCAACCTCAACCTCTTGGCGCGCATCAATCGCGAGTTAGCGGGGGACATCGCTGTGCGTTCGTTCCGTCATGTAGCTATCTATAATGAGGCGGCGGGCCGGGTTGAGATGCATCTGCAGAGCCGGAGCCGGCAGACATTCACCATCGGTGCGATCGGCTTGGAAGTGCGGATGGCCGAGGAAGAGACGATCCACACCGAATCTTCGCACAAGTTCTCTCCCGACGAGATAGCGGAGCTGGCGCGCAGCGCAGACCTCGCATTCGAAACGATGTGGACGGACAGCGCTCGGCGCTTCGCCTGTAGTCTCTTGCGCGTGGCCTGACCGGCCGGTTGCCGGTCTGCGGGTCAGCCGCGCTCCAGCCTTATCGAGTACGTCGCCTCGATGCGTCTCAATCCGAAATCGGCAGCCAGGGCCAACGCGACCGCGGCGACCGCTCCGGCGACGGCCTTTTGCGGATAATCATGCTGAATGCCGTCCAACACGAGCGTCCCAAGTCCGCCGGCGTTGATCCACGCGGCGATTGTGGCGATGCCGATGAGCGACACCGTTGCTAGGCGTATGCCTGCCAGAGCGACCGGCATGGCCAGGGGGCGTTCGACCAGCCAGAAGATCTGCCACGGCTGCATCCCCATACCGCGGGCGGCCTCGACCGTCGCCCGATCGACCCCGTTGATCGCGGCCGCGAAGTTGCGCACGAGAATCATCTGCGCATACGCCGCGAGTGCGATCACTGCGGTCCAAAAACCAAGGCCCAACACGGGGATGAGCAGCGCGAACAGGGCCAAGCTCGGAATCGTGTAGACGGCGCCCAGGACTCCGAGGATGGGGCCTGCCGCCGCAGGCTTGCTCGCGACCAGCAGCGCCAACGGGAGCGCGACGACGAAGGCGATGGCGAGCGCGGTGGACACCAACGCCAGGTGGGCCGCGCTCAACTGCCAGATCTGACCCGTATGGTGGTAGAGATACTGCATGGTCGCTAGAAATCGCTCACGCCAACCTGGCTGACGGGAGTGCGCGCGGCTTGCAGCAGTTGCTCCAGCGTGAACGCGCCGAGCGCGGCTCCGTCGTCAGACAACACGGGCAGTTCGCGCACTCCGGCGGCCAGCATCAGCGAGAGAGCGGTGCGCAGGTCGGTTTGGGCGGTGAGCGGTGCGGCGTCCGAGGGCGCCTTGATGGGCGCGGCGGTCCTTGCATGAGCAGTGCTCGAGGCGCCGTCGAGCGGCAGGACATCACCGATCTTTATCACCCCTAAGCGGCGCACCGCATCCTGCGCGCTCACGAGCTCGGCGACGAACGCGTTGGCCGGCCGTTCCAAGATATCGATGGGCCGGCCGTACTGCTCGATGCGCCCGGCTCGCATCACGACGATGCGATCGGCGAGATGCAGCGCTTCTTCAACATCGTGCGTGACGAAGACGACGGTCTTGTGCAGCCGTTGATGCAGATCCGAGAGTTCGGCTTGAAGCCGAACTCTCTCGATGGCGTCCAGGGCCCCGAAGGGCTCGTCCATCAGCAGAATGTCGGGATCGGCCGCCAAGGCTCGCGCCAGGCCGATGCGCTGCTGCTGGCCGCCCGACAATGCGGCCGGATGCCGCAGCCCGAATTCATCGTACGGCAGGCGCACGAGCTCCAGCAGTTCTCGCACGCGCGCGGATGTGCGCGCCGGTTCCCAGCGCAGCAGCTCCGGAACGGTCGAAACGTTTTTTGCGACCGTCATATGCGGGAACAGCCCGATCTGTTGGATGACATAGCCCATGCTGCGGCGCAGCTGCGTGACCTTGATCGCTTTGGAGTCGACGCCGTTGATGAAAATGCTGCCGGAGGTGGGCTCCACCAGCCGGTTCACCATCTTGAGCAGCGTCGTTTTGCCGCAGCCTGAAGGCCCCAGCACCACCACGAAGTGGCTGCGCTCGATCGAAAGGGTGACGCCCTCGACCACCGCGTCGCCATCGCCGTAGCGCTTGCCCACCCGCTCGAAGCGGATGACGGGATCGTGTGCCAACGGCTAAGCCGCCGGCAGCAGCGACGCTTGCCTCAGAAAGCGCTGCGCGACATCGGCCGGCTCCTCGTGTTGGCCGTCGACGAGCCAGTTCAGGCGGCGCATCGCGCTGTCGGTGAGCCGCGGCGCCAGCCGGTCGAGGGTCGCGGCCAGGGCGGGGAAGCGCGCAAGAGCATCGTCGCGCACGACCGGCGCGACTTGATACGGTGGAAAGAAGTGTTTGTCGTCGTCGAGCACGACCAGCTTGTGAGCGTCGATCTGCCCGTCCGTGCCGAAGGCGACGACGACGTCAACGTTTCCGTTCAAGAGCGCTCTGTATTTGAGGCCGATGTCGATCAGCTGAATGCTCTTGAACCGGAATCCGCCATACGCGCGCCGCAGCCCGGGAAGCCCATCGGGCCGGTCGGTGAACTCCGGCACAGCGCCCAAGCGAAGCTGCGGCGCAAGCCTCGCACAGTCAGAAAGGCTGCGCAGCTTCAGCCGCTGCGAAGTGTCCGCGGTGGCCGCAAGCGCTTGGGTGTCGTTCATGGGAGCCGGCGCAAGCCACGTCAGCTGGTAGCGCGACCGGTAGGCTTTTTTGACCGTCTGGTAGACCGCCGCACGATCGTGCGCGGGAGGCTCGTGCAGCTGTGTGAGCAACGCAGTTCCAGTGTACTCCGGGTAGAGATCGATGTCGCCGCGCAGCAATGAAGCCATGGCGATCTGCGTGCCGCCGAGGTTGAGACGCCGCTCGACAGCATACCCCCGGCGCTCCAACAGCTGCGCATACATCTCCCCGAGCAACAGCTCTTCGGTGAAGTTCTTCGAACCGATTTTGAGCGCGCTCGAGCTTCCACGGGAACAGCTCGCGACGAATGCCATCGACGCGACACCCGCGAGTTTGGACAAAGCCTGCGCACGCGACATCAGCTCGTCAGGCAACGCCGTACCTCCCGTATCTACGCGCGGCTGCACGCGCCATCCAACCCAGCAGCGCTTCGGCCCATAGGGCCAAAAGCGCGACCGACAAGCCGCCCAGCAAGAGCTGACGCACGTCGTTGTTCGCGAGGCCATCGAGGATCAGATCGCCCAATCCGCCGCCGCCGATGAAAGCAGCCAAGGTGGCTGACGCGATGACTTCGACGGTGCTCGTGCGAATGCCGGCGATGACGACGGGGAACGCCAGCGGATATTCGACGCGCCGCAGCATCTGCGGGCGGCCCATGCCCATGCCCAACGCCGCTTCGCGTACGGCCGGTTCGATGCCGCGAAACGCGATGTCGGTGTTGATGAGGATCGGGGGACAGGCGAGCAGGATAAGTGCGACCAGCGCCGGTCTATAGCCGATGCCTAGAACCGGCAGCACTAAGGCCAAAACCGCTAAGCTCGGCACCACTCGCGCTGCGGTCATCACGCTCACGACCGAGGGGCCAAAGCGCGAACGCGCCGTCCAGATGCCCACCGGCAGGCCGATTACGATCGCGATGCCGACGGCGCTGAAGCTCAGCGCGATATGCGTACGCACCGCGGTCATCAACTCATGCTGATGTTCGCCTGCATACGACCAAAGCTGAAGCAGCATGAACGCGTCGCGCCTTCTGCGCTGCGGCGGGGCAGACCCCTGCCGTCGCCTTCTCGCCGGGGGAGGCGGGGCCTCAAAGCCCGCCCAAACCGTCGTTCATGGAAGTGTACTTGCTTCGCCACGGCTTGGCGTACGAACGCGATGCCAAGAAATTTCCGGACGACCGGCAGCGCCCGCTGACGATTGAAGGCTTGGAGAAGATGCGAGAGATCGTGCGCGGCATGCTCAAGCTCGGCGTCGAGTTCGACGCGATCTTCGACAGCGGGTACGTGCGCACGCGTCAGACTGCTGAGGCCGTCACCGACGCGTACCGCGTGGACAGCAGGGACATCCAAGCCGCGCCCGCGCTCGAACCCGAGAGCAGCCCTTCCGAGTTGTTGGCCCTCCTGAAGACCGTCAAGGACTCGCAACGGGTCCTCTTGGTCGGGCACGAGCCCCATCTGAGCGCGGCCGTGAAGCACCTGACCGGCGCAAGCGACGGGGTGAGCGTGGACTTCAAGAAGGGCGCCTTGTGCCGTATCGATCTCGATCCCAAGAAAAAAGCGAACGGCACGCTCGTGTGGCTGTTGCCGCCCAAAGCGCTGCGCAAGATCCGTTAAGAATTCCGGAAGCGGGCCAGTTCTTCGCGCACGCGAGCGTCGGGGACTTCGCCGAACAAGAAATAGTACTGGCCGACAGCAAACGGTATATCGGGCGCTTCGATCAGAACGCGCACGCGGTCGTACTGCGCGCGCAGGTACGCGAGGCTGTCGGTTGGAGCGACCGGCACGGCGCACGTGATCGACGTGGCGCCGCGGTTGCGGAGTGCATGCAGGGCGCACATCATGGTCGCCGAGGTGGCGATCCCATCATCGACGACGATCACGGGCTTGCCGTCGACGGGCAGCGCAGGCTCATCGCCTCGCAGCCGCGTCTCGAGCGACAGCGCTTCGCGGCGCGAGCGCGCGATCAGCGACTGGAAAAGGTGCGGTGAAAGACCGCCGGCGTGCTCGGTCGTCACCGCTTCACCGTACGAGGAGACGGCGCCCAGCGCCAGCTCCGGCTGCATGGGATGGCCGATCTTGCGGACGACGATGATATCCAGCGGCAGCGCGTGGGTCTCTGCGACGGCGGCGGCGCACAGCGCGCCGCCCCGCGCCACGCCGAGCACCATCGTACCGGCTTGCGGAGACAACAGCTTCGCCAACTGCAAGCCGGCAGCCCGGCGGTCGAGGAAGGGCGGGCGCATCCGAACGCGCTCTTGCCTGTCGGTGCGGTCTCTAGCGTCTAGCTCTCTTGCAAAGGCCGGCACAGCGAATTGATAACGGCATCAAACGCTTCCCCCTCCACAACAGCGGCCCTGACACAATGCATCCGCTCGCCCTGGTCATCATAGCACACTCGCGCATCCCGATATAGCCAAAGCTTGTGGCGGCGCAAGCCGTACAACCCGTCCTAGCAGGTCAACCGGTGCGGCGGCCCAATTGTGGCCTTACGATGAGGCCGTCGAGGACGAAAGAGCTGCTGCGCAGGTTGCGGACTGTACGCTTCTGGCGGGCCACTCCCGTCGAGACGGAAGCGTACGAGGGCATGGGAGAGCGCGAGCTGGACAGGCCGACCAGGGTTAGGGTCACCTCGGGCGGGACCAACTCGGCTTGCTCCGGCGAATCGTGCGAGGCGTCGCGGCTGACATGCAGGGATGCGACGCGGCGCTCGAATTGGACCATTAGCGTCACGCCCAGTTCCTCGAGCTTCGACTCGCGGCACAACACCATGAAATTGACGCCGCCAAGATGGCCGACGACTGCATGCGGTCCGTCGATTGAGCGGGCGGTCGAGCCCAGCGTCTCCGCGAGGATGTTGATGACCTCGTCGCCCCGGCCGAAGCCGAAGCGCTCGTTATACTGACGGAGATGGTTCAGGTCGACGTGCAGCAGCGCAAACGGCGTGCCGGCTGAAGCCCTGCGCTCGATGTCCTGCTGGATCAGCGTCCGCCCGGGCAGGCCCGTGAGCGGATTTGAATACCGCGAGACGGATGCTTGGAATTCGGTCATGGTGTGCAGCAGATCGCGCACGGATACGACGCCCGAATAGGAGCCATTCTCAAGCACGACGACCTCGTCGTACATCTCCGAGCGGCGTCGATGGATGACCTTGCGCGCCACGTCGTCGACCGAGTCGCCGACGTCTACCGCGAGATACGCGTCGTCCATGACCAAGCGGACCGGCCGTTTCGCGTAGATGGAGTAGCCGAACCGATGCGACAGCCGCTCGTACAGCTTGGTGCGGCTGACGAGTCCGATAGGGACGTCTCCATCGGTCAAGACGACGCTGTCGAGATCGGCGTTGCGGTCGAAGATCTCCATCACTTCCATCGTGTAGGCGGACGGCGAAAGGGCAGGCGCGCGGCGCGTGACCGCGCTGATGGTCGTCCGTTTGGGGGCGGGCGCTCGACGGCTGGCGGACGACCGCTCGCGGATGAACGCGGCGATCTCCGCTTTCGGTTCGGCGAACACAGAAGACGGACGCGCGAGCAAGAAGCCCTGTCCGTATTCCACGCCGATCTCGATCAGCGTGGTGAGCTCGGCGACGGTCTCGATGCCTTCCGCCACAAGCTTCGCGTCGATGCGCCGCGCGAAGATGATGATGGCGGAGACCAGGGCGTTTTTGGCGCGGTCGCGATCGATGTCGCGCACGAGCGCGATGTCGAGCTTGATGAAATGGGGGCGGACTTCGGTGACGGCGCGCAGGGAATTGTGGCCGGCGCCGGCGTCGTCGATCGCGACTTTGAAGCCCTGGCGATTGTAGTGCAGCAGCGTGCGCTTGAAGAGATCGAAGTCCTCGATGGCTTCTTTCTCCGTGATCTCCAAGACGATGCGCCCTTGACCGAGCCGGTTCTGATCCACGACGTCGGCCGACAATGCTTCGTTGCGCTCTTCGAAGACGCGGGCGCTGATGTTGAGGAACAAGAAGCACCCCGGCGGGATGGCCGAGGCGTTCGCGATGGCTTTAAAACGGCAAATGCGCTCGAGCTGCGCGGCCACGCCGCGCTGGGCGGCGGTCTTGAAGAGAGCGTCAGCGCTCTCAAGGCGCGTCCCGATGGGCCCGCGCGAGAGCGCTTCGTAGCCGAACACGCTCCCGTCCGAGAGGGAGACGATCGGCTGGAACAACGTGCGGACGCGCCCTTCCTTGAGAAGGCGGTCAAAATCGTCGAGCGCGGCGCCGGCATCCTCACGCGTGGGCATCTGTGCGACCTGTGCGCCAGGCTGATCTTCGCTTTGCGCTGTTTCGACTTCGGCGTCCGACCGTTGAGGAAGCGGCGTAGCGTCGCCCGTGACAAATCCGAGCAATCGTCCGAGACGCTGATTCGCTTTTGGGCGGCTCATGACGGTCGCTGGACGGCGCAGCGGCCGGCGTCTACGGACAACATCATCGTCAGGTTCACACTCGCGGTCGGCGCTTGGCCGGGCAGTACAAGTCAGCAGTTGTCGTTAGGGTCGCCAAGAAGCGCTTCTCTTGCGAATCATCGGCGGCCCCCTCAAGGGACGTTAGCGGGCGTAGACATCGCGTCAGCAGTTTCGGGGGCGAGTGCTAAGGGGGGTCCGCGGTTCGTGCGGGCGAAGGTCGCCAGTCCCGCTTTTCGAGGTACAATGTCACCAATGAAAGAGAGCTTGACTCGCCTGACTCACCCGCTGGTGCGTGACGAGGGGAGATTGCGGACGGCGAGCTGGGACGAGGCGCTCGACCGGGCCGCGCGTGGGTTCGCGGACGCCGTCGCCAAGGGCGGTCCCAAAGCTTTCGGGCTGTTCAGCTGCTCCAAGACGACCAACGAGCTGAATTTTCTGACGCAGAAGTTCACCCGGGCCGTCATCGGCTGCAACAACATCGACAGCTGCAACCGCACCTGACACGCTCCCAGCGTCGCCGGTCTGGCGGCGGTCTTCGGTGCAGGCGGGGGCACGAACTCATATCAAGAGGTTGAAGAGACCGGCCTCGTCATCTTGTGGGGGTCCAATGCCCGCGAGACGCATCCTATTTTTTTCCACCACGTCCTCAAGGGCGTTCGCGCCGGCGCCAGATTGTATGTCGTCGACCCGCGCCGCACCGGCACGGCCCAGTGGGCCGACCGCTGGCTCGGCCTCAACGTCGGCACCGACGTCGCGCTCGCCAATGCCATGGCTCACGAGATCCTAAAGAGCGGCCTAGAAAACCGCGAGTTCATCGACCGCGCGACCAGCGGCTTTGAAGAATATCGCGCCTGCGTCGAACAGTATACGCCGGAGCGTGCCCAGGAGCTGACGGGCGTGCCCGCCGCGCTGATCAGGGAGGCGGCGCACAGCTATGCGACGTCGGAGCGCGCGATGATCTGCTGGACGCTCGGCATCACCGAGCATCACAACGGAGTGGACAACGTCCTTTCGCTGATCAATTTGGCGCTGCTCACCGGTCACGTGGGACGGTATGGCTGCGGCCTGAACCCGCTGCGGGGCCAAAACAACGTCCAAGGCGGTGGAGACATGGGAGCGATACCGGATCGCTTGCCCGGTTTCCAACACGTGGCGGATGACGCCGCGCGCGCCAAATTCGAAAGCGCTTGGGGTACGAGGGTGCCCAACATCCCTGGCTGGCGTCTCAATGAGATGTTCGATGCGATGGGCCGCGGCGAACTGAGGACGCTGTACGTGGTCGGAGAGAACCCGGTTGCCTCTGAGGCCGATCGCAGCCACGCCGAACACGCTTTGTCGGCGCTGGACCATATCGTGGTGCAAGATCTCTTCCTGACGGACACGGCGAAGATGGCTCACGTCGTGCTGCCTGCGGCCGCGGGATGGTGCGAGACCGAGGGCACGGTCACGAGCTCGGAACGGCGCGTCCAGCGAGTCCGCAAGATCGTTGATCCCCCGGGAGAGGCGCGCGATGACATCGAGATCATTTGCGACGTCGCGAGACGGCTAGGCCATGACTTCGGGCGCCCGACCGCGGAACATCTGTGGGATGAATTGCGGGCGCTGAGCCCCATGCACGCCGGCATGTCCTATCGCAGGCTTGAGGAACTCGGCGGTCTGCAATGGCCCTGCTACGACGAGTCGCACCCAGGCGAGCCGTTCCTTCACGCTCGTCTGTGGGAGACTCCGGTGCGCGGGCCGCGCGCGCCCTTCCATCCCGTCGAAGACGATGCGCCGGTCGATCTCGTCAATGACGAATACCCGCTCACCTTGAGCACCGGCCGCCGGCTCGACTCTTTCAACACAGGCGTGCAAAGCGGCGGCTATACGTCGCCGCTGCGCCGTGGCGAGACGATCGACGTATCGCCCGAAGACGCCGTGCGCTACGGTCTTCGCGACGGTGAAGACGCGCGCGTCGAGTCGCGGCGCGGAGCCGTCGTCGTTCCGATCCGCATAGACCCCACGCTGCGCGCTGGCAATGCTTTCATGACGTTCCACTTCGACGCGCCCTCCAACGTCCTCACCATCGAAGCGAACGATCCGAAGTCGGGCACCGCGGAGTTCAAGGCTTCGGCCGTGCGCATCCAACCGCTGACGCACAGCCTGGCTGCGGCGGGAGGCTAGCGCTTGGACCTGCATTACACCGCTGCCGCGCCCACCGCGCAGGAACGGGCCGCTGTTGACCAGCTTTTGGGCCCGCCCACGTCCGGATGGGAGGGCGGAGCACGCCGTCCGATCGACGGACACACCGCGCCCGACGCGCGAGAGGCTCGCGGTCGCCGCCATCTGCTGCTGCCGGCGCTGCACGCCGTATCGGCGCGAGTTGGCTGGGTGAGCGAGGGCGCGCTCAACTACATCTGCCGAAGGCTGACGGTTCCGCCCGCTGATGCGTATGGCGTTCTCAGTTTCTACGCACTGCTCTCCGCGACGCCCCGGCCGCCGACGATCGTCCACGTGTGCGACGACATCGCGTGCATGGTCAGCGGAGCGCAGGCCCTGTGCGCGGATCTGGAGCGCACCGTCGGCCCTGCGGGCTCACCCGTTGGTGACGGCAGCGCGCTCTGGCTTCGCAGCCCATGCCTGGGATTGTGCGAACGCGCCCCTGCCGCACTTCAGACCGTCGCAGGCGAACAACCGCGGAGCGAGCCGATCGCTCCGGCGAGCAGCGCGGACTTACGGGCAGCGCTGGCCGGCGTCGCGACGCCCGCCTACACACCGTACCAGCTGCCCCAGCATGGCAGTTCCGATCTGCGGCTGCTGCGACGCATCGGACGCGTCGACCCCACGAGCATCGATGCATACCTGACGGCGGGCGGTTATGCGGCGTTGCGCCGCGCGTTTGAATTGGGGCCGGCAGGAGTCATCGCCGAAGTTTCTCAGTCGAAGCTGCTGGGCAGGGGGGGCGCCGCGTTTGCGACCGGCCGCAAGTGGGAGGCGGTCGCCAACCAGCCGGAGCAGCCTCACCACCTCGTCTGCAACGCCGACGAGTCAGAGCCGGGCACCTTCAAAGATCGCGTTCTGATGGAAGAAGATCCCTTCGCGCTGCTTGAGGCGATGACGATCGCCGCCTTTGCCGGCGGGTGCGAGTACGGTTACCTCTACGTGCGCGGCGAATACCCGCGGGCGACGCGCCGGTTATCCGGCGCCATCGAACAGGCTCGGGCTCGCGGCTTTCTCGGTCAGAATATTTTGCAAAGCGGCCTGAGGTTCGACGTCGAGCTGCGCAGCGGAGCGGGCGCCTACATCTGCGGCGAAGAGACGGCCCTTTTCAACTCGATCGAAGGCTTTCGCGGAGAGCCAAGAAATAAGCCGCCGTTCCCCGTGCAAAAAGGGCTCTTCGGCAAACCCACGGTCGTCAACAACGTCGAGACGCTGCTCAACGTTCTTGACATCATCGTGAGCGGTGGCGCAAACTTCGCGGCCATCGGCACGCCCGCATCCACCGGCACGAAGCTGTTCTGCCTGAGCGGCCACGTGGTCATACCGGGACTCTATGAGGTGCCGTTCGGCGTGACTCTGCGACAGCTCATCGAATCGGCCGGAGGCGTGGCAGGATCGAAGCGGCTGCAAGCGGTCCTCATGGGCGGCGCGGCGGGAGCCTTCGTGACCGCGGACGAGCTCGACACGCCGCTCACCTTTGAGGACATGCGCGCGGTCAAAGCGACGCTCGGATCCGGCGTGGTTCTCCTGCTGGACGATACGGTCAACCTCGAGGCACTGCTCTTGCGCATCGCCGCGTTCTTCCGCGACGAGTCGTGCGGGCAATGCGTCCCATGCCGGGTGGGCACTGCGCGCCAAGAAGAATCGCTTCGCAGGCTGGCGGCCGGACGGCCCTTGGGCTCGCTCCCGCAAGAGCGGGCGTTGCTGACCGAGATGGGCCAAGCCATGCGGGATGCTTCCATTTGCGGGCTTGGCCAGACCGCGTCCGCGGCCATCGAGTCGGCCATGACCAAGCTCAACGCCTTCACGAGGACGGCGACATGAGCGTGGCGGCAGCGCGGCCGGCTGCTGAGGGCGTGACGCTTGAGATCGACGGCACCGAGCTGACGGTTCCGCGCGGCGCCACGATTTTGGACGCGTGCCGCTCGATGGGCGTCGACACGCCGACCCTCTGCTACCTCGAAAATCTGACCCCGGTCAACGTCTGCCGCGTCTGCGTCGTCGAGCTGGAAGGCTCGCGCGTGCTCGTGCCCGCTTGTTCGCGCGCCTGTGAACCCGGCATGAAGATCCGCACGGACAGCGAGCGCGTCCGCCTGAGCCGCCGCCTCGTGCTCGAATTCCTCGCTTCGTCGGTTGACGTCTCTCTGGCCTCTGAAATGCAGCGCTCGATGATTCGATATCAAGCGCAGCCCGAGCGTTTCGGATCTGCAGCCGCTCCTCACGCGGCCGGCGAGCGCGACCGCGCGACGCCTGGGCACCATCACGCGCCCAATGGCGAGCGTCATCAGACCGTGGAACAGCCGGTGAAAGTCGACAACGAGCTGTACGTGCGCGACTACTCGAAGTGTATTTTGTGCTACAAGTGCGTGGAAGCGTGCGGCAGCGATGCGCAGAACACGTTCGCCATCGCAGTCGCCGGACGCGGCTTCGACGCGCGCATCTCCACGGAGTACGCGGTGCCGTTGCCCGACTCGGCCTGCGTCTACTGCGGCAACTGCATCGGTGTCTGCCCAACCGGCGCGCTCATGTTCAAGTCCGAGCGAGACATGCGTGACGAAGGCACCTGGGACGAATCTCGTCAGACCAAAGCGGATACGATCTGCGGCTACTGCGGCGTGGGCTGCACGCTGACGGTGCACGCCCAAGACGGCGAGATCGTCAAGGTGAGCTCACCCATGGATCACAGTGTGACGCGCGGTCATCTGTGCGTCAAAGGCAGGTTCGGTTGGCAGTTCGTTGGCAGGCGCGACAGAGAAGAAGTGTAACGCGGCGCCGCGGCCGCGGGCCGATCACGTATTGAAATAGTCCGCGTTTTTTTGCGTGTAGTCTTTCCACTCTTCCGGCACTTCGGTTTCGTTGTAGATCGCGTTGACCGGGCAGGCGGCCACGCAAGCGCCGCAGTCGATGCAGGTGCTGGGGTCGATGTACAGTTGCTCGTCGGCGTCCGTTCCATGGATGCAGTCCACCGGACACACGTCGACGCACGATTTGTCTTTGACGGTGATGCACGGTTGACAGATCACGTAGGTCAAGAAGCGGGCCTCCACACTCAAAGCGGCGCTGACGCCAGGTCCCCAAAGCTGTTTGGCGTCGTTCTGCGCTGTACAACCGGAACCTACCGGGCGGCGGGCGCAGAATGGGTTTGCCATGCGAGAAAAAGAACAGCGGCGACTGCAAAGGGACCGGTCTGATATGTTGGACACAGCGTTCGTCTTAGCGCGCATGACGCGGCTCGTGAGCCGCGTGCAAGCCCTCGCGCGACAGCCCAACGTCGAGGTGACGGTCCTCGACGTCTTGCGTCGCAGCGGCCATGCCCTGCCGCTGCTGATGGTGACGGTCGGAGCCGGGCGCAAGCGCACTGTTTTGATCTCTGCCGGCTTGCACGGAGACGAAAGCGCCGGGGTCGACGCGGCGGTCGCGTGCATCAGCAGGTTTGCATCCGACGATTGCGCCCTAGGAGCGCTCGTGCTGCCGTGCATCAATCCCTATGGTTTCTGCGCCGGCATCCGCAGCAACGACATCGGCTACGACCTCAACCGCACCTTCGGCCAAGATCCCGCTCCCATCGAGATCGCGTTGGTTCGGGAAGCGCTGGGCGGCCGGCATTTCGCCTTCACATTGGATCTCCATGAAGACGAAGACGCGGATGGCTTCTACGTCTACGAGCACACGAGAGCGGGGCGGGAGCTTGGGCCTGCGATGGTGGCGCGGGTCCGCGCTGCCGGCTATCCGATCCACAGCGGCGCTGCCGTCGAGGGTTACGTCATGAACGACGGATGCGTCGTGCCCAAAGAGGAGCGCACGTCTGAGATCGTCGGGTTTTTTTCCGTGTATCTCTTCGACTATCACACCGACCATTCGCTGACGACCGAAACACCGACCCGCTTGCCGCAACGGTCGCGAGCCGCGATGCAGGAGCTCGCCGTCGACGAGGCGATCGACCGCTTCGCTTAGCTTTCCCGCGTCGCGAACATGCCTCTGCGCAACGCGCCCGAGAGCAACGCCGCTCCGCACAGATCTTGCGCGAAATGTCCGAGCATGCACGGATAGAGCGAGCCGGTGTACAAAAACAGCGCAGCGTAGAAGAGGCCGCTGCCGAACGCCGCCAGCATGCCCGTCCTGCCCTGGTAGGCGTGAGCTGCCCCGAAGGCCAGGCTGGAGAGACAGACGCCCACTATCAGGCTGCCGCTTAAAGAAGCGATGACCGTCAGCGCATAGCCGCGGTAGAGAAATTCTTCGCAGACGCCTGCGCTCAAGGCAAGCGGCAAGAACAGCGCCCATTCGGCACGCGAAGAAGGGACGACCGCGCGTATCGCTTGCAGGTACTCGCCATCAGCCGGACGGCGCCGGCCGGATGCCAGCAGCGCGATCACGACTGCCGCGCCGAGGAAGAGGTCCACGATGGAGCGGGGCGGCCGCAGTCCGACGTCGCGAGGGCTCAACCCGTGCAGAGCGAGCGCGTAGACGGCCAAGCCGCACAGCGTCCACAGCACCACGATCGTTCGCGCGTAACGCATCAGTTTGGCCGAGCCGAGTTCGCTTGGTTTGCGGCGCCGGCGCGACGCAAGAGCGCTCTGCAGCGGTAAAGCCAGCACCAGCAGCGCCAGCATCAGCGCCGCGGCGACAGTAGCCTTCATCAGGCGCGGGCCGCGCGGCTGAAGACGACGACCGTCGCAGCCACCAAAATGGACAGCGCTGCCGGATTCATAAGAGAGCATTTCTCGCTTGGCGTGGCCGGCGGATGCGTGCTCGCAGTCCGGCCAGCGCCTTTGACGCTGCGCGTACTCAAGCCCTATGTGCGTGCCGACGGCAAGCCCTTGTGAGCCTTCGTGAGACAGATGAACAGACGGGTGTTGGCAGTGTTGTCGACGGGTCACTTGGCGGTCGACTTCACCGCCGGAGCGTTGCCCGCCACGCTGCCTTTCCTGCAGCGTGAATTCCACCTATCATATTTTTGGGTCGCCGCGCTCGTGATGACATCGGGCGTCACTTCGTCGATCTTGCAGCCGCTCTTCGGCATCGCCTCGGACGCCGCCGCGGCGCGTTACCTGCTGCCCGTGGGCGTCCTTTGCGCGCTGGCCGGTTTTGCCGCCATCGGCCATGCGGGCAGCTATGCGGGGGTGCTGGCTCTCGTCGCAATGGCGGGCATCGGCTCAGCCATGTACCACCCCGAAGGCATGAAATCGGCGCGGTCCGTGTCGGGCTCGCTGCGCACGACGGGCATGTCGTACTTCGCCGTCGGCGGAAACGTGGGCGTCGCGCTGGGTCCGTTGATCCTGACGGCGCTGATCGCAGCGCGCGGTTTGCATGCCATCGGCTATCTCATCGTTCCGGCGTTTCTGATCTCGGCGCTGGTGGCGACCGCCATTGCGCCGCTGCGCCGCGCGCAGGCAGTGACACTCGCGACGGCGACGGCGCCGCGTCCCTCCCGACCGCGCGTCCTCTTGGTGCTCATCGCGATCGCCGCTCTGCGGTCGCTCGTCTACGCCGGCATCCTGACGTTTGTGCCGCTCTACTCCATCAACGTCTTGCACCATCCGGTGACCCAGAACGGTGGTCTGCTGTTCGCCTTTTTGGCAACGGGCGCGCTCGCCACCCTCATCGCCGGACCCTTGGCGGATCGCCACGGAGTGCGCTCAACGATGATCGTGAGCCTCGCGTTGGCGCCGCTCGCATTGTGCGGCTATCTGCTCGCGGACGGCATGCTCCAATGGATCGCGCTTGCCTTGAGCGGCGCGTGCATCATCGGCACGTTTTCGACCACGGTGGTCTTGGGCCAGGAATGTCTGCCGAACCGAGTCGCGCTTGCGTCCGCGCTTTTGATCGGCCTGACGACCGGTTTGGGGGCTCTGGGTGTGGCGGTCGTCGGAAGGATCGCAGATGCGTTCGGTTTGTCCGTCGCGCTTTGGCTGCTGGTTGGAATCGCGGTTTCGGCATTTTCCTTGACGCTCGTACTGCCGACCGAACAGCGCATGCGCGCCTTCGCGCAGCTCGCGGGCGGCAACGAGGCATGAGCACGGGGCAAGCGCGCGCCGCATGAGCGGCGAAACACGCACGTCCGTGACGACGAACGAAAAACTGCTGCTGATCGACGTCTACGCCCTGGTCTACCGGGCGTTCTTCGCGTTGCCTCCGCTCAACACGTCGAGCGGTCAGCCGGTCAATGCGGCCTATGGTTTTCAACGCATGCTGCAGCGAGTGCTCAACGATGAGAAACCGACGCACGTGGTGGCGTGCTTCGATGCCGGCATTCCGGCCGAACGCTTTGAAGCCGTGCCGGAGTATAAGGCCAACCGCTCGGAAACACCCGCCGACCTTCGGCCTCAGTTCGCGCTCGTGCGCCGCATTCTGGAAGCCTACGGCATCCCCATCATCGAGGTCCAAGACGAGGAAGCGGACGACTGCATCGCCACCATCGTCACTCAAGCGACGGCGCGGCGTCTGGATTCGGCCGTCGTGTCCGGCGATCTCGATCTGCTGCAGCTGGTCAACGAGCACTGCACCGTGGTCGTCACGCGCCGGGGCATCAGCGAGATGGCGCGCTACGACGCAGCCGCCGTGCACGAACGCTACGGCTTGCGCCCCGAGCAGCTGCCCGACTTCCGCGGGCTCAAAGGCGATCCGTCCGACAATCTGCCGGGCGTGCCCGGGATCGGCGAGAAGACCGCCGCCAAACTCATCGCGCAGTTCGGCTCGCTGGATGCGCTGCTGGCCAACGTCGATTCGGTGAGCCCTCAGCGCATCGCAGAGCTGCTGCGCGCGCACGCGGACAAGGCCCGCAGCTGCCGCGACGTGTCGCTCGCGAAACGCGACCTGCCGATCGAGCTTTTGTGGGATCGATGGCGCTTTGAGCCGCCTTCAGCGGAGCGTATGGCGCAGCTGTATTCGGATCTCGAATTCAAGTCGCTGCTGAGCAGACTGTCGACGCCGGCGTTCGCCGGAGCAGCGGGCGATTCTGAGATGGGGGCGGCGCTGTCCATGCCGGCGGCCGCTTTTCAGCCGGGCTCGTATCAAGCCGTCCTCGAGGCAGCGACATTGGCAGGCGCTTTGGACAAAGCGCGCACCGCGAGCCTCGTCTCGGTGGCGCTCGTTCCGCAGCCCGCGAGCTGGCGCAATGCAGAGGTTGCCGGCATTGCGCTCTCCTACGCGGAGCGCGAGGCGATCGTCTTTCCGGTGTCGCTGCTCGCCGATCAGACGATCCGCACGAGATTCGCCGACCTGTTGCAGTCGACGACAGCGCGCAAAATCGTGCACGATGCGAAGAACATTTCCGGCTGGTTGGTCCCAAACGGTTTTTCGCTTCAGGGCTTGGATCTCGACCTCAAACTGGCGGCGGGGCTGCTCGACCCCAGTCGCGGTGAACCCTCGCTCCCCGAATCGCTGCGCGGCACGCCAGGGGAAGGCGCCGATCTGACGGCGCTGCCGCCCTCCGGCCAATCGTCGCTCTTCGAGCAGCCGCCCGAGGTCACGCCGCAGTGGGCAACAGCGGCCGACGCGGTGTTGCGCGCCGCCCCGCACCTGACCACCTCGATTCGAGACGTCGGCATGGAGCGCGTGCTCTTCGACATCGAACAGCCGCTCGCGCCCATCTTGGCAGAGATGGAAGCCGCCGGTTTTCGCTTGGACCTCGCGGAGCTGGAGCGCATCTCCGAGTCGCTGAGCGAGGTCATCGCCAGCACGTCAGCCGAGATCTATCGCTTGGCAGGCGAAGAGTTCAATTTGAACTCGCCCAAGGCGCTCGGGGCCATCTTGTTCGAAAAACTCGGCCTCCCGAGCGGCGCCAAGAAGAAGACCGGCTACGGCACGGGCGTCGAGGTGCTCGCGCCGCTTGCGGTCGAGCATGAGATCGCCGCGAAACTTCTGCAATATCGCGAGGTCTCGAAGCTCAAATCCACCTACGTGGATTCACTGCCCACCTTGGTGGATGCGCGCACCGGGCTGCTGCACACCACCCTGCACCAGCTTGGCGCAGCAACCGGAAGGCTTTCGAGCACAAATCCCAACCTGCAGAATATCCCTGTGCGCTCTGACGTCGGACGAGCGATCAGGCGCGCGTTTCTGCCGGCCACGCCGGGGAATCTCCTGATGGCCGCCGACTATTCGCAGATCGAGCTGCGGCTGTTCGCGCACATGTCTGCCGACGAGGAGTTCATCGCTGCCTTCGCCCGCGGCGATGACATCCACGCGTACACCGCGCAAGCGGTCTTCGGCACGGGCAACGGAATGACCACACCCGAGATGCGGCGCCGCGCCAAAGCGGTCAACTTCGGCATTCTCTATGGCATCAGCGATTTCGGATTGGCGCAGAGCGCCGGCATGGAGCGCGCGGAGGCCAAGGTGTTCATCGCGGACTACCTGGCGCGCTTTCCTACCGTCAAGCAATACATCGACCGCAGCGTGGAGCAAGCGCGCAACCACGGCTTCGTGACGACCCTCTTCGGGCGGCGGCGCTATCTCCCCGACTTGCGCGCCCGCGCCTACCCGCTGCGCGCCGCTGCCGAGCGCATGGCGATCAACGCACCGATCCAGGGCAGTGCGGCCGATCTTATCAAACTCGCGATGGTGCGCGTCGTGCGGCGCCTGCGCGAGATCAAAAGCGTTGCGCGGCTTGTCCTGCAAGTGCACGACGAGCTGATCTTCGATGTTGCTCCTGCATCCGTGGCGCAGCTCCGTGCTGAAGTGAAGGATGCCATGGAAAACGCCGTGCAGCTCTCGGTGCCGCTCGCGGTCGATCTCAAGGCGGGTCCCAACTGGGCGCAGGCAGAGGCGATGGAATAGGCCTGCATGCCTGAACTTCCCGAAGTGGAGACGATCGCGCGCGATCTTGCGCCGCTGTTGCGAGGCTTGCGCATCGCAAAGGTCTGGCACGCAGCTCAGCCGCCCGTCTTCGATCGGCACAGCCTTCCGCCCGAGATGTTGGCGGGCCGCACCGTCATCGCGGTCGAGCGCGCCGGCAAGTTCGTCGTGATCGAGCTGTCAGCGGGTCTGCGCCTGGCGGTGCACCTGCGCATGACGGGCCGCCTCATCTTCCGGCCCGTCCACGCGCCGCTGCCGCCGGACGCCGAGCGCTACGCGCGCGCCACCTTGAGCTTCCGGGGAGGCGCCGAACTGCTCTTCGCAGACGTCCGCAAGTTCGGACGCCTGAGAGTTTTTCGCGGCGGCGCGCAAGACGCGCTGGCGCTGGGGGTCGACCCGTTCGACCGGCGGTTGGACGCGACTGCGCTTGCCGCGCTCACGCGCAAGCGCACGACGCCCGTGAAGATGTGGCTGCTGGACCAACGCCGCCTGGCGGGTGTGGGCAACATCTACGCGTGCGAAGCCTTGTATTACGCCCGCCTACGGCCGAAAAGACGAGTCGGAAGATTGACGGCGCTCGAGCGTCACAGGCTGTTGCTGGCTCTGCGCAAAGTATTGCGCAAAGCCATATATCATAGGGGTTCCAGCGTCGATGACTACGTCGATGCGGCAGGAGAGTCAGGCCGATTTCAGAACCATCTTGCTGTCTATGGTCGGGCCGGCATGCCGTGCCGGCGCTGCGGCACGCCGATCAACCGCATGGTGCTCGGGCAACGGGGCACATTTTATTGCCCGGCCTGTCAACGCTGACTCGGGGCTCGCGCCCAGACGATTTCATATTCAAAAACTTGAAAAGGTGATATCTTCCGCATGTCCGACACCCCTGTGCTGCAGACGCAAGCCGCGCTCGATGATCAGTTCTCCGTCATCCAACGCCTCTATGAAGAGAGCCTTCGCACGCTTGATGAAGGCCAGGTCCTCCACGGCCTGATCGTCGCGAAATCCAATGACGAGCTGCTGGTCGATATCGGCGGCAAGTCGGAGGGCGTCGTCACCGCTCGCGAGCTGTCGCCCGGCATGAGCATCAGCGATCTCAAGGTCGGAGACTATCTCGAAGTGCTCGTCTATCGCATCGACAGCGACGGCGACGGGACCATGTATCTCTCCGAGAAGCGCGCGCGCGCTCTCAAGACGTGGGAGAAAGTCCTCGAGGCGCATCAGCAAAACGAAGCGATCACCGCCACGGTCACGCAAGTCGTCAAAGGCGGCGTCTTGGTTGATCTCGGCATGCGCGGGTTCGTCCCCGCGTCGCAGATCCGCCGCCAGCCGGTCGGCAATCTTGATGAGATGATCGGCAAGATGCTGCGGCTCAAGGTCATCGATCTCGATCACAAGCGGCGACGCGTCGTGCTCTCGCAGCGCGTCGTGCTTGAAGAAGAACTGAACCAGAAGAAACAGGAGCTGCTGTCGACGCTGCAGCCGGGCCAGATCCGCGAAGGCACAATCGTGCGCTTGGCCGATTTCGGAGCGTTCGTGGACTTGGGCGGCATCGACGGGCTGATCCACAACAGCGAGCTGTCGTGGGCGCGCGTCAAACATCCAAGCGAGGTCGTGAAGATCGGCGCGAAGGTGCAGGTCGAGATCATGAAGTTCGACCCGGAGAGCAAGAAGGTCAGCTTGTCGCTGAAGCACTCGCTCGATGATCCCTGGAAGGCCGTGCCGGAAGCGTTGAGCGAAGGCGCGATCGTTCCGGCGACCGTCACCAAGATCAACGCCAACTACCTGCTGGTGGAAGTGGTGCCGGGCGTGACGGGGATGGTTCCCAAATCCGAGTTCGACGCAGCGGCGCCCCCGGATGTGGGAGCGCAGCTGCAAGTGAAGATCCTTTCGATCAATCTGGGCTCACGCCGCATCACCGCCAGTCTCAATGCATCCGCCACTTCGGACGCGGAAGTTACGGCTGGGTCGCAGTCACAGTCCGCTGAGCGGGGAGCCGAGCCTGAGGTCCCAACGCCCGATAGCGCAGCGGACGCTCAAGAGCCTCAGCCCGCGGGCGAAGAGGCCTCTCCCTAAAACGCAATCGCAAAACCGGCATTCGACGTCGCGCCGTCCGACCGCGGCGGCGGCCGTGCCATGATCGTCGGCCTTACCGGCGGCATCGGCTCCGGAAAAAGCACAGTCGCGGCCATGCTGGCCGAGCGCGGCGCCTGCGTCGTCGACACCGATGCCGTCGCGCGGGAGGTGGTCGCTCCCCCGAGCCCCGTCCTCGAATCCATCCGCGCCGCGTTCGGCGACGGGATCATGGCTGCAGACGGGACCCTGGATCGCGCCGCCCTCGCCCGGCTCGTATTCAGCGACGAAAAAAAGCTGGCGCAGCTGAACCGGCTCACTCATCCGGCGATCTTGAAGCGAGCCTTGGCCACGATCGCGATGCTTCCGAAAGACGCCCTGGTCATCGTCGTCGTGCCGCTCTTGTACGAGTCGAACTTCGAGCGCAACTGCCACTCGGTCATCGCCGTCACGGCTTCAGAGGACACGCGCCGCCGCCGGCTGCACGAGCGCGACGGCTTGACCGACTCCGACATCCAAGCACGCATGCGCGCGCAGCTCGACGCCAGCGAGTACGAGCGCCGCGGCGCATTCATCCTGCCGAACGATGGCGATCGCGAGGAGCTGCGGCTGGCCGTCGATCAGGTGTGGAAGAGGCTGCGGGTGGGAGACGGACACAGCGAGCGCGCGCTGCCGAACGCGGGTCCGCCGGTCTAGCGGCGGCGCACCAGAGTTTCGCGTTCGCCATCGTCGAGCAGTTGGGTCACGGTCACGAAAGCGTATCCCTCGGAGCGCAGGCGAGCGATGATGAGCGGCAGCGCCTCGATCGTCTTGTATTGGCCTGAGTGGAGGAGAACGATTCCCCCGTCCTCCGCCGCGTCGATCACGCGGTTCGCCACCACATCGGGGGAGAGGGGCTTCACGTCGTCCGGACTATCGCTCCAAAAAATCGTACGATATCCCAATGCCTGCGCGATGGCGACGACGCGTTCGTTGTAACGGCCGTGTGGCGGCCGGAACAGGGTTAGTGGGCGGCCCGTGAATTGCTGCAAGAAGGCGCCGCCTGTGGCGATCTGATACGCGATCCGATCGTCCGACAATGCCGTCAGCGTGAAGTGGTTGAACGTATGGTTGCCGAGCTCGTCGCCTGAAGAGACGATGCGCTGCACAAGCTCCGGGAACTCTTGGGCTGACCGGCCGACGACAAAGAACGTGGCTCGGACGTTGGAGCGTTCCAGGACGTGCAGCAGCAGCGGCGTGTAAAATGGATAGGGACCGTCGTCGAACGTCAGGGCGATTTCACGGCGCTGCATGGGTACGCGCCAGACCTCATCATGGCGCCCGTACTTCGCGACCGCGCTCGTCGGCAACATGTGGACGGCCGGCGGCTCGAGCACATGCGCCGGATGCGCGGGAAGCAGCGCGGCAAGCCGCAGCGCCAACATGGCCACAACCGCGGACAGCGCGAGGCCCGTCATCGGGGCACCTCCGGCGACACCCACACGCGTCCGAACGCCGCCAGGAACTTGTCCGAGTTGTGAAGCCCTTTCGCTTTCACGGCTTCGTACGTGGAGCGGTCAGCAGAGACCGAAAAGACGGTGCTTTCAATTCTGGTCTGCAGGGCGGCAGCCACCGGTATCGTCGCCCAAACATCGATCGTCTCAACCTCCGGAAAGTCATCAAAGGTGCTCCGTATGAGCGCCGCCGCCTCGCTATCCAATTCTTCGTCGCTCAGATCGCGCGCGCGGTGCGGCACCCGCGCAGAAAACCGGATGCCGGCCGATTCATAGCCGCCTGCATCGAAGACGTAGACCTTCAAGACATTGTGGCTGGGCAGGACTCTGTAGGTGCTCGCGAACAGCCGGCTTTCGAGGTTCGGCGTCACCCCTTCGATCCACGGTGCACGCACAGCCGAGGGCCGCTGAAAATGCGAAGCGCGTCCGGCGGTGTGAACCGGCAGCGCCGCTTGTGCGCCCGTGCATCCGAGAGCCACGAACATGGCTGCCCACGCCATCGTCTTCATCTAGTCATCCAACGCTTCTGGGGCGGTCTTCGTTTGGCTCGCGGCATTCATAGGAGGTATAACCCTGGGCCGGCCGGAGTCAAGGCGCCACCCCCGCGTTGATGCCGGCTAGAGATCCCGTCCCCGCCGCAGCACCCGGCCTGGCCGCGAGCCTGTGATCTCTCCATTGCGCACGACCCCGATTCCATTGACCAAGACGTGCTCGATGCCTGACGGGAACCGCTGGGGCTCTTCATAGGTAGCATTGTCTGCGATGCGCTCGCTGTCGAACACGACGACGTCGGCGAAGTTGGACTCCGCGATGACGCCTCGCCCGCGCAAGCCGAGCCTCTGGGCAGGCAACGCCGACGTGCGCCGAACGGCTTCTTCCAACGAAAGGACGCGAATGTCTCGGACGTACCGTTTGAAGATGCGCGGAAACGTGCCGAAGGCGCGGGGATGCGGCTTGCCGCGCGCCGTTGGCCCTGCAAGCACGCGCGCGGAAGCGTCGCTGCCGACGCAGGTGCGCCCGTAGGACAGCACGGTCTGCACGTCTTCTTCGCACATCGTGAAATAGATGGCTGATACGTCAAGCCGTTCCTCGACCAAAAGCTGCAGCGCCGCATCCACTGGTCTGCGGCCCATCGCTTTGCCGACGTCGACCATCGTCAAACCCTCGAAATGCCGGTTCTTGGCGGATCCGACGGATGAGACGACCACGCTATGCCAACGGCCGCCGTATTTGAGGTCCACCCGCAAGGCGACGAGCGCGGCATAGCGCTTGTCGGCGAGCCGTGAGGCGATATCCTCAGGGCTTCCGACGTTGACGTCCTCCGGCAAGATGACGTCAAGCCCGGTGGACGACGCTTTGTAGGGATATTGATCGAGCACGACGTCGTGCCCCGAGCGGATCGCGCGGTCGACGCGCGCGAGCGAGTCGTGCACTTTGCCCCAGTTGGCCGGTCCGGCCGCCTTGTGATGCGACAGCTGCACCGCGCAGTCCGCGCGGCGCCCGACGTCGATGGCCTCATCGACCGCCTCGAGCAGCGCATCCCCTTCGCTGCGGATATGCGACGCGTAGAGCGGGCTGTTGGCCTCGGCAGCTGCTCGCGCCAGGGCAGAAAGCTCATCTGAATCCGCGAAGCTGCCGGGCTGATAGATCAAGCCTGACGAGACGCCGATAGCCCCCTGTTCGCATGCCTCTCGAGTGAGCCGTTGCGCCAGGGCGAGGCGGTCAGGCTCGAGCGGCCGGGGCTGCGATCCGCCCACCGCGGATCGAACGGTGCCCAACCCGGCCAAGCAGCAGAAGTTCAGCGCGGCCGGCGCCCGCTCCAACGCGGCAAAGAAACCATCGAATCCACGCCACGAGATCTCGTAGTCATAACGCTCTCGCAGCTCCTGCGCCTTGCGCGCGAACATATCGTCGGAAAGCGGCGCCGGAGAGGACCCGCAGTTGCCGCCGACTTCGGTCGTGATTCCCTGCCGGATCTTGCTGTCGGCGGTGGCATTGATCAGCAGCAGTTCGTCCGAGTGGCTGTGCATGTCGATAAAGCCGGGAGCCACAATGAGGCCGCCGCAATCCAGCCGCGTGGCCGCCTCCGCGCCGGCGCAATTGCCGATCTTCACGATTTTGTCCGCCACGATCCCGAGGTCGGCCACATACGCGCGGTCGCGCACCCCGTCGATGACGCGGCCGTTCTCTAACACGATATCAAGCACGTATGATTACTACGGACAGATTGTGAGTGAGGCCTTGTACCGCTTAGCCCGGTGTTTTACTGCGCAAAACCGGGGGTAGAGAACATTTTAGGTCCTATAGCCATTCAAGCACATGCATTGGAGGGATCGACTACATGGGGAATGAGAACGGCGGCATGACTGTCCGCGAGGCCGGGAAAAAAGGCGGAGACGTGGTCAAGACAAAATATGGGCCGGAGTTTTACGTCGAGATTGGCCGCAAGGGTGGGGAGAGCACCAAACGGCGGCACGGATCTCAGTTTTATGAAGAGATAGGCCACAAAGGCGGCCAGCGGGTAAAGCGATATGTCGAGGACGGCCGCCGCACTGACGAATAACCCCGCAGGGTTTTTCGTTCGCCGTAAATCGGAAGGTGCGCGATGACCCAAGACAGGGGCCAGGCCGCAGATCAACCTCGAGACTTGACGGTGCGGGAGGCCGGCAAACGTGGCGGCGATGCCGTGCGAGCGAAATACGGCGCGACGTTTTACGAAGAGATCGGCCGCAAGGGCGGCAAGTCCACAAAACAGCGCCACGGCCCCCAGTTCTTCGAGAACATCGGGCAAAAAGGCGGCAACGCCGTCAAGGACAAGTACGGCCAAGAATTCTACGAAGAGATCGGTCACAAGGGCGGTCAGAAAGTGAAGCGCCTCATCGAAGAGGCGAAACGCGCAGGCAGGTAAAGGCATGACGGTGCCACAGGCACTGGACGCCTCCTCATTTCAAGCGCTCGATCCGCAGGATATGCTCGGCGCTGTTCTGGGTTTGCCCGAGCAAGTGGACGATGCAAAGCGCATCGCCCTCACCGTTTCTTTCGAATCGATCCGCAAGCGCCGGTTTTCATCGCTCGTCATCGCCGGCCTGGGAGGATCCGCCATCGGCGGAGATCTCTTGCGAGCCGGTTTCGAGTCTTCGCTCCGTCTGCCGGTGACGGTCGTACGCGATTACGACCTGCCGGCGTCTGTCGGCGAGGACAGCCTGGTCTTCGCTTCCAGCAACTCAGGGAACACCGAGGAGACGCTGGCGGCGTACGCCGCAGCGCACGAGGCCAAGGCGACGGTGATCGCTTTCACCACCGGCGGAAAGCTTGCTGAGCTGGCGCGCGCGGATGGAGTGCCCGTCGTCAGTTTTCCTGGAGGCTTGCAGCCGCGCGCCGCAGTCGGCTACGCGTTCATTCCGCTGATCGTCGCAAGCGCCGCTCTGGGGATCCTGCCGAAGACCGCCATCGACGAAATCGATGAGGCGAGCGCCGTGATGCGCGCCGTTCGAGAACGCTGCGGACCACACGCGCCGTCGGACAGCAACGAGGCGAAACGCCTTGCGGGGCGCTGGCAAGGAATGATTCCCGTCATCTACGGTTCGCAAGGCGAGCGTGGGGTGGTGGCCTATCGTTGGAAGACCCAGATCAACGAAAACGCCAAGGCGTTCGCGGTTTCAAACGTGTTTCCGGAATTGAACCACAACGAAACGGTGGGATGGAGCGGCGCTCACGGCCAGGAACGGCCGCAGTCGCATTTGACGGTGGTCATACTGCGCGACAAAGCCGAACCGGCGCACATCCGCAGGCGCGTGGAGCTCACGAAACAGATCATCTCTCGGCACGCGGCGGCTATCAGCGAGGTCTGGTCCGAGGGGGAGTCGCCGCTCGCGCGCATGCTCTCGCTCGTGTACGTCGGGGATTTTGCTTCCTTGTATCTCGCCATCGCGTACGGTGAAGATCCCACACCGGTCGGCGTCATCGATTGGCTCAAATCGGAGCTGGGCAAACCGTACTAGCGTCGCGCGACCGCTGGGCGCGGTCGCCTCGAGCCTCAACCGTTCGACTTGATCGATGTAGCCCCGAGCGATGATGACCCGTTGGCGAAGTTCGCGCTCAAGCGCGACGTGACCAAAGCGTATCCTTTGTAGAGCACCCGCACGGTTTCCGGGCAGGTCAGCGTTTGCAGCGGATTGTTCCATGTCAACGTCTGCGTCTGCAGATCTTGGATCGCGCGCGGCTGCAGGCTGTGGACATGGACGCCGCCGGTGGCGACGTAGTTCTGGGTGCGGGTATCCAAGGTGACCGTGCCCGCCGTCAGCCGGTAGGCTGGCTTGCCATCGAGGTAATAGGTGCCGGCGCGCACGTTATGATAGGTCGTCACCATGCCGTCGGCGCTCACATCCGAGCTGTCCGCCGAGAATTGCCAGCCGATCTGCGTGCCGCGTTCGCCTTGGCCCTTGATGCCTTTCATTGTGACCGTGGATTGGCCGGTCGTCGCGGGAAGATCAGGAGACAGCATGGCGCTCAAGAAGTAGTACAACCACATCGCAAAAAATGCGATCAGCAGCGCAGCGATCAACAGCGTGCGTCTGGGAACGGCGGACAGAAATGCGGACTTCAAGATCGTCCTCGCCGTGACCGCCACCCCGGCGCCTCCTCGGTCCGCCGGATCAGGCCCGCTATCAAAGCCAGCGCGCAGAGCAGCAGCAGCCAGAAGACGCCGAACCGGTCGTATGGCGTTTGCGTTCCGCGGCCGATGAGTCCGACCAGAACACCCTTGGAATCAAGAGGAAGCGACGCGACGATCTTTCCCTTCGGATCGATGATCTGTGAGATTCCCGTATCGGCACCGCGCACAACCCAGCGTCCGGTCTGGACGGCATCCACGACGGCTGCGTCCGCGTGCTGGAAGGGGCCGCCGCTTTGTCCGAACCACGCGTCGTCGGTCGCGACGATGAGGGCATCAGCGCCCGAATTGACGGTCTGACGCGCGTACGAAGCGAACGCAGATTCGTAGCAGATCAACGTGCCCCACTGCAAGCCTGCTGCCGGCAGCAGACGAGGACCGCTGCCGCTTGAGAAGTGCGAGATGTTGTCCATCAACGGCAGGGGCCGCAGGATCGCGTCGAGCGGCAAGTATTCGGCGAACGGCACGAGCCAGCGTTTGTGGTATACACCTTCCAGGGTTCCGCGCGGGCTCAGGTCGATGGCGGCGTTGTAATACCCGTTCGGGAGCGGCCGGTCGATCGTCCCGGCGATGATCCACACGCCGCTGCTTGAAGCGAGCTGCGTAAGCGTTGCGAGCAGGAGCGGGTTCTGCAACGGCGTCGACGTGATCGCCGTCTCCGGCCACACCACGAGGCGAGCTCCTCGGTGCGCCGCCTGCCGTGTCAGCTCCGCATAGGTGACGAGCGTGCGATCGAAGATCTGAGGCGACCACTTCACGCGCTGAGAGATGTTGCCTTGCGCGATCGCGACCTTCACCTGTGGCGGCGGGAGCGCGATGCGTGACTGCGCGAGGTCCCCAGCCGCGACGAGCGCGGCAACCATGATGATGCACGCAGCAGCGGTGATCTTGGCGCCACGCGTGCCCGCGAACAGGGCCGCCACTGCCGCGTTGACGAGCGCGACGATCATGCTGAGGCCGTACACGCCCGCGTAGGCCGCGACCGGCAGAAGCCAGGGCAGATGCGCGGCTACAAGGCCGAGCGCGCCGAACGGCACGCCGAGCGCGCCGCGAGTGCGGATCGACTCGACGAGCAGCCAGGCGGCGGGAATGGCGACAACGGCGATCGCGCGAAACGACCCGCGACAGACGAGCGCTGCGAGGACGGCTGCCGCTGCGACCGACAAGCCTTCCATGGCGGCGAGCAACACGAGAGCGAGAATCGACCAGCCACCGACGAAGTCGCCGATCGTCGTCGTCATCCACTGGAAGAGGACCGCGAACATCACCGTGCCGGTGAGCCAACCGGACCACAGCGCTTGCGTCCAGGTCGCTTTCGACCACACCAAGAACAGCGGGGCGAGCGCGACGAACGCGAACCAGGGCAACGTGGTTTTCGGGAACGCAAGGCCCAACAGAAAGGGACAGACGATTGCAGCCGCGATGGCATACGGCCAGAACATGGGGCGTTCGAGCGCCGAGGTCGCGTTGAAGCGGCGTTCAGTGGCGGTGCCGATCATCGTCCTTCACCATCTCGCCAACCGGTACTCACTCGCGGCGGTTCTCATCGCCGCGATGGCGGGGTGCGGGCGCGGGCCGGTGCGGCCGCCGCAGCCGATCGTTTCGTCGCACACGATAATCTTCCAGTTCTTCGTCAGCGGCCAGATCAACCCCAGCCAAGGGAATTACATCATCGCCATCAACGCGAACACGGATCCGGCCACCAACGTCAACCCTGGCGAGAATCCGGGGCAGCCGACCGCGCAAGAGGCGCAAGGCAACCCTGCGCCCTACACGCATTGGGATCAGGAGTTCGTCTACGGCTCCTCGACGAGCACCCAACCCAACGGCTTTTTGTACGCCTACAAGGTGCTCAGCAGCGGAACGGGCACGACGACCGCGCAATTTTTGCCGATCGTGTTGACGAGCAATCAGTTCACGCTCATCCCCAACGGCAGCGTGGGCACTGGCAGCAATAACGCGCTCAGCATCACACTGCCGATCGCAGCGCTCTCCATCCGGGGCAATCCGCAAACGTCCAATCCGCCCACCATCACCACGCCCCCGGTGACGCAGATCTACGTCAACTACATCACGACCGACACGTCGGGGATTCCGCAGGATCAACTGGGACCGAACGGTCTGAACAGCACGGGATATACGCAGATCATCAACCTGACCCAACCGGCCACCATCCTGTTGCCGAATTTCTCCAACGCGCCGGGGCCGAGCAATCCTAACCTGTTCATCACCGGCGGCCAGATCGTGGTGCAGCCCTGACCGTTTGAGGTCATTGACCGAAGCTTTGCGCGATGATCGGACCGTTGTTGTTGATGCCGAAGGTGGCGCTTTCGCCGGGGAAGGCGAGCAGGCTCACCGACAGGTCGACCTCCTTGAGCGGCTGGAGATACGCAACGCGCACCTGATAACAATCGTTCACCGTGTGGCTCAGGAAATAGTTCTGCCCTTGCAAGCCATGCTGCTTGAAGTCGTAGCTGCCTGAGAACTGGAAGTAATCGTTGCGCGACAAAGGGGTCGCCAGCGTGATGGCAAGCGGCGAGTAGCCGGTTCCATGCGGATCGTATGACGTCCCGAGCGTGACGAGCGAAGACGAGCTGGGCTGCACGTTGAGCTGGTAGTTCACGATCGACAAGAATTTGTTGTGGAAATCGTAGCTCGTGAAAGCCGTGAACCGGTAGTAGCTCGCGTTGTAGATGTTGAGCGACTCGTTGATCTGATCGAAACCGAACTGGCGGTCCAATGAAGGCAGCGGCGTATAGCCGCGCACGCTGGCGGCGCTGTAGGAGAGCGTGTTGTCGGCATGGCGGCCGAAGAACTGCTGCAGGGAGACCTGCTCGTTGATGCTGCCGAGCAGATCTCCGCTGCCGTAGGCGTCTTGACGGACGGTCGCCGACGCGTTGAGCAGCGTGCTGTTCCCGACCTTGAGCAGCGCCGGGCCGAACTGGGCGTTGGCTTCGTAACGCGAGGTCTCGATGTTGTCGTACTCATCGTTGTAGATGCCGTCCACCAGCGTGAGCGACACGGGCAGTCGCAGGGAGCTGATGAGGAACGGACGCGCGCGCAACGTGAGTTCGGGCACGCGCTGGATGCCGATGACCGGTGTCGTGGTCTCGAATGGCGTGCCGACGCCTGACGTCGAGAAGCCGTGGTTGGTCGAGGTGATCAGATCGGCGTCAAAGGAACGGGCGCTCACGTGCGTGTCGAGATTCAGACCGACGGCTCGCGAGAACGACTGCGGATTGGTGCTGTCTTGGAGATTGAGCCCGACCGTCTGGCTGAAGGCCGGCGAGAAGGCGATGGTGTGATTGAAGATGCCGCCGAACGAGGTGGAGGGACCGGTGCTGGTATTCGTCAGGATGTAGCTCGTGTTGCTGCGCGCGCCTGTATGGGTCACCGACAGGTTGGCGCTGGTCGTGGGCGGCAATGCGGTGAAGACCGCCGACTGCCCCGAATAGCTGAATTGAAGCGAGCCGGTCAAGTGCTCGTTGAAGAAGCGCTGCACGTTGAGATTGGCCTGCGTGGAGTTCTTCGTGCCCGTCAGGTCCTCTTGACGGCTGTTGTTGCGCAGGTTGTACAGCGTCAGCGATCCGCCTCCGCGTCCGTCTCGGCGCTGGAAATACATATCCGCGCCGAGACCCACGCCGACTTTTTGGAAATAGTCGACGTGATAGGTGCCGTACCACTGCGGGCTGCGGTAGAAGTTCAAGAAGTTGCGGACGAAGAGCCCTTCCGTGGAGTTGTAGCCGACGCGCGGCGCGTAGGCGGTCGGACGGCTCTCGGCTTCGGTCAAAGGCAGCACGAACAGCCCCAGCGCCGCGACCAGCAGTTTGCCCAAGAACAAGGCTGAGCTGTGCACGATCAGGCGGTCGTGCGGGCGAACTTCGATCTCTTTGCCAGTGATGTGATAGGCGACGTGGCGCGGATCGCACGTCGTGACCCACCCGTTCTTGATGATCGTGTGACCGTTGCCGTCGATGAACGCCTGCTCGCCGCGATAGTACAGCTGCCCTTGGATCTGCCGGCCTTCGTGGTAGATGGCCGTCGTCTGGCCGGACACGCCCAAAAGCGTCGCCCGGTCGCTGTCGGCGTGATACTCGAGCGCTGCCGCCGTCGCGGAATCACCGTTGGCCTGCGTGAAAACGACGTGGCCGGTCGCGCGCAGCGTCTGCGTCACCGCATTGTACACCGCTTGATCGGATTTGACGTTGCTGTCCCCATACACCAGCACCACATGCCCCGTGGCGGTGAAGCCGCCCGAAGGGCTGCTGTTCCCATAGATCTGGTCAGCCGTTAACCGGGCCAGGCCTTCGCCCGGCGGCGGCAACGCGGCGCTTGGGCCGGGCTGAGGCGAGGCGGCGGGGCCGGACGTCGGAATGGGGGTGGCTCCGCGGTTGATGCGCGGGAAGTCTTCAGACGAAGGGGTGGGGGTCGTGAGCGCCGGTGCCGGCGTGCCGGGCAACGGGGTTGACATGGCTGCGGGCGATGCCGACGGCGATGGAGACGGCAGCGGTAACGCTACTGCGCGCGTACTCCAATCGCAGACGATGAAAAGGACGGCCACGGCCGTCCTCCACGCGCTTGACCGACAATCAATTGACCGGCGTTCTCCTCGTGCGTCAAATGATAGCCGCGAGACCTACCGCTCCTCTCTCCAGATCATCACCAAGCCCGCCAGCCCGAGAATCATGTTCGGTATCCACGGCGCGAGGTTGGCGGGCAGCGCGCCGTCCTTTCCCAACGCGTACGTGGCCGACATGATCAGATAGTAGACAAAGAGGACGACGACCGCGAGCATCGCTCCCACGCCGCGGCCGCGCTTTCCGAAGCGAACGCCGAGCGGCAGCGCGATGAAGATGCTGATCAGACACGCCAGCGGCATCGCGTACTTCTGCTGCAGCGAGATCTGGTATTGGCGGACGTCGTCGCCGCTGCCCTTGAGCGCCTTGATCTGCGCTGACAACTGACGAGAGTTCATCTCAAACGGGCCGCGCGCGCCCTCGAACAACACCGAGGCGTTCGCCAAAGGGAACTCAAGCGTGTGGAAGCGCTGCTGCTTCGTGACCAAGCCGCTCGGACCGTAGATCGTCTGGACTCCATCAGCCAATATCAGCTTGCCTTGCGCCTGACGCGCAGTCGCCGCCGTCAAGGTCTCCGGAAAAAAGCCGGTCCCAAGCGAGTAGATCTGCACGTTGTGCATCAGCTTGGTCTGAGGGTCAGTCGAGCCCACGTAGATGCTGTGCTTCCCGTCGTCAGTCCGGATGAACTGGTCCGGCGCGATGATCGGCTGGCTCGAGTGGTACGCGATCTGCCGAAAAATCGCTTGCGATTTATGCTGTGACTGAGGCGCGACGAATTCGTTGATCAAAAAGGCGACGATGGCCAGCGCTATGCCCATCGCGAAGGCCGGCATGGCGATGCGCGTCAGGGTGATGCCGCTCGTGCGCATCGCGGTCATCTCGTTGTCGCCGGCCAGCCGGCCGAAACCTTGCAAGACGCCGAAGAGCGCCGAGAACGGCAAGATCAAGTAGACGAACGACGGCACCTGCAGCACGATGTACCGCATGACCAAGCCGAACGGCACCGATTTGTTGATGATATAGTCCGCCGCCAGAAAGAATGTGTTGATCAGCAGAAACAGTGTGAAAGCGGCCACTGCGAAGCCGAACGGCGCGGCGATCTCCCGGGTCAGGTAGGCGTCGAGGATACTGAAGATCGAGCGCCGCGGCTTGATCGGCGCCGACGGTAGGCTGCGCGGTCCCTCGCTTGTCAGCCAATCGAGCGAGGATCCTGCAGCGGGCGCGAGCCGCGGCGACTCTGAGAGAACGCCGTAGCTTTCACCGTGGGGCGCCGATGCCTCGCTGGATGTGGACATGAAGCGCCACTTCCTTTGCTTTTACGGGCTATCCTGGGCTGGCGTTGCGATGGAGCGTGCGGTGCCGCGCAAAGGGCGCGGCGATGATGCGCTTTCGCCGTCGCCGTTTCAGCGCTTCGGCGCTGAGCGATACATCGCGTTGATGCTGTCGACGTAGGCGCGGGTTTCCGCGTATGGCGGTATGCCGCCGTACTTTTGGACCGCGCCGCTGCCGGCGTTGTAGGCGGCCAGCGCCAGCGACACGTCACCGTGGTACCGTTGCAGCAGATCGTGCAGATACGCGACGCCCCCGGCCACATTAGCCGCCGGGTCGAAAGCATTAACGACGCCGTAGGCTGCGGCGGTTCCGGGCATCAACTGCATCAAGCCCATAGCACCGGCGCTGGAGATCGCTGAAGGGTCGCCGCCGGATTCTTGCGCGATCACGGCTTGCACCAATGACTGCGGCACGCCCCGAGCTCGTGACTGTTCGGAGACGATCGCGTTGAGACGCGCCGCATCCATGCTGTGCGGCCCGCTGACGAGCGGCAAGAAGCCTCCTCCGCTGCAGCCGGCCACCGTGGCTGATCCGATGATGAGCAGCAACAGCCCGAGGCGCGGGATCATCATGAAGCGTTCACGGCCATTTCTCGCAGCAGTTATGAGCGCAGGCCGATGCAGCCTGCTTCCGGCGCACGACGGCGCCATGTCTCTCTAACGTTGTATCGGTGCATTTCGGCTGTTTTCGGCGTTTGCGCGAAATGAGCCGAAAGTGAGAACCTGCGCACAGGGGCGCGCAGGTGAGTTACTGCCGGGCGCGCCGGCCGGCAACCGAGCGGTAGCAGTCTGGGCAGTAGACCGGCTTGTCGGGCTGCGGCGAAAACGGCACCTGCGTGGCGGACCCGCACTGGGAACAGACGGCGTCGAACATCACTCGATCGGCGCCCCCATTGCTGCGGTCGCGCTTGCGCGCCTTGCGGCAGTCAGGGCAACGCGTCGGCTCGTGCTCGAAACCTTTTTGCGCGTAGAACTCCTGTTCGCCGGCGGTGAACACGAATTGGCCGCCGCAATCGCGGCACGTTGAAGTCCGATCTTGAAACGCCACGGCAGTCTCCCAGATGCTTCGCAAACCGGAAATGATGAAGTCCGCGCCGTGGTTACGGCGCAGCGTTCCCGAGAAGACGTTAGCACGTTTTGAGCGAAAAAGCAACTTCGGCAGGCGGTTGGAGAGCCTCCACAGGGGAACGTTCATAGCTATGCGGATGAGCAAAATTCAGCTGGCCATTGCAGTGGGGTGCGCAGGCGCAGGCATGCTGCTGTTGCCGCGCGGCGCGGCGCTCGGTTTGAATCCGCCCGCGCTCAACAGCGGCGCTCGCGCTCCTGCTGAAGGAACGGCCGCTCCCCCGTTCAGCCTCCTTGGGCTCGACGCGCGCAACTGGACGCTGGCCCAGACGCGCGGCCGCGTCACGGTTTTGAACTTCTTCGCGACCTGGTGTCCGCCGTGCCGTGCAGAGACACCTGACCTCAATGCCATCGAGCGGCGTTATGCCGCCAAGGGAGTGGCATTCGTCGGCATCGACGATGAGGAGAGCCCGGCGCTTGTCTCGGTGTTCGCAAAGACGAAGGGCGTGCGCTATCAGATCGTGATGGATTCCAAAAGCGCGGTCGAGCATGCGTACGACGTGCGAGCGATCCCGACGACGTACGTCTTGGATCGCCGCGGCATCGTCCGCTATCGGCAAGTCGACGAGCTTAACGCGAAGACCCTCACAGCAGTGCTCGAGGCGGTCATCGCGGGCAAGCCGATACCGCAAAGCCAAGCGACGCGACGGTTTCATGGGATTGTCTCAACAGCGCTGCGCTCGCTGAACGAAGGCTTGAAAAGCGCGAAGGCTGCGGCGCCTGGCAAGACGCCCGCGCTGGACGCCGCTATCAACACCGGCACGCGAGCCAACAAATCGATTGACACGCTGCTGTCAGGTCCGGATTCGTCATCCGTGAGCTACTTCGATGTGACCAAAGCGCGCGGTGCGCTGAACAATGCGCTCGCCGAGGCCTACGCGTTGCGCGCTTCGGGCAGCGACGCGCTGGAAGCCGCCTTGCTGCGCGGTCAGACGTATGAGGATCAAGAACGCTTTGCGGATGCGGCCGCGCAGTACGAGCAGGCCATGCAGATGGCTCCCAAGGACACGAGAGGCTACGACGGCGCCTACCTAGCGCAGTACGAGATGCACGCCTACAGCCGATCGCTTGAGATCGCCCAGGCTGAAGCCGGCATCGCGCCGCAGGAGCCCGAGAGCTGGCTCACCGTCGCATCGGCGCGCAACTCCCTTCATCAATACGGCCTGGCTCTCGAAGCGCAGCGAAAAGCCTTGGCGCTGGCTTCGCAAGCGTACGCGCGCAAGCCGTCAGCCAAAGATGCGGCCTACGAACTGGGCCGGGTTTGGCTGAAGATGGCGCGCACCGAGATTTTGGCCCATGATGCGGCCTCAGCGCGTCCGCTGCTGCGGCAAGCGTCCGCTGCTGCTCCCCAGACGATCGTCGACCAGCAGGCCGCCGAGCAGTTGGCGGCGCTTCGACCTTCGCAAATAGCCATCGACGGCTCGGGCGAGCGCGGGGCGCGCGGCAGATCGATGAATCCGGCGCACGTGTTCGTCAACGTGCGCAATCCGTCGGCCCAGGCGCGCGCGGTCAATCTGGCCGCCACCGGTCTGCCCAGCCGCTGGCTCCTCTCGTTCTGCTACGGCACCGTGTGCAACCCGTACAAGGTCTCATTCGCGTTGCCCGCGCGAGGCAGCAAGCGCGTAGAGCTTTTGGTCGCGCCGTTGCGAGAAACAGGCGGACCCTGGTCGATGAGCCTGAGCGTTTCCGGCGGCTCGACGGCGCGCGTGAACCTCGACGCCAAAACGGCAAAAGCTGCGATTCTCATCACCGCCAGCTAAGCCCTAAAACAACAGCTTTCTAGCCCGATCCTTCGGCGCTGCTCTAGCGCGGACCACGCCCTCATTTGTCTTTACAAATGGCCGATTTATTATTATAGTGGGGCTTAGTGGTACGTAGTGGAGTAAAGTGGCCAGTAGATGAACCCCTTTCCGAAGTTTACGGGACGATACGATCACTCGTTCGACGAGAAGGGCCGCTTGACCATACCATCGCGCTTCCGCGCACGGCTTGGAGACCACTTCGTGCTGACAATTGCGCCGCCTGATCCATGCTTAGCGATGTACCCTGAGTCCACGTGGTCCGAATTCTGCAGCAAGCTCGAGGCCGCCCCGCGCAAGGACGCCCAGTATCGGGCCTTCGTGCGCCACCTGTTCGCGAACACGGAAGAAGTCTCGGCTGACGCTCAAGGCCGGCTGCTGATCCCCTCGGTGCTGCGCGACGCGGTGGGCCTGCAACGCGAGGCGGTCCTCGTCGGCGCGCTGACGCGCGTTGAACTGTGGCCCGCTGAGGCTTGGCGCGCGACGCATGGCGCGCCGGACGGCATGGCTGACCTCATGACCGAGCTTGGGCTCTATTGAGCATGCGCCGGTCATGCTGCAGGAGGCGGTGACGTTGCTGCGCGCCGCCGCCACTCTGGAACGCTCTCCCACCTTCGTCGACGCGACCTTCGGCGGCGGCGGGCATTCGCGCGCGCTGCTCGATCAGGTGACGTCCTGCAATGTGATTGCGATCGACGCCGATCCGGCTGCCATCGCGCGAGCGCGCTCGATGGCGCAAGATTTCGGCGGCCGATTCGTCGCTTTTCAGCGGCGCTTTGGCGATCTCACTTCCGTCTTACAAGAAGCTGGCGTCGAGCGTATCGACGGCGTCCTCTATGACTTGGGGCTTTCGTCATTCCAGCTTGCGGATACGCGCGGGTTTTCGTTCACCGGCGACGACCCGCTCGACATGCGCCTCGATCCGCAATCGGACGCCGCCACCGCGTCCGACCTGCTGCAAACGCTTCCGTTCGCCGGTCTGGAGAGGCTCCTGCGCGACTACGGCGAGGAACGCAGGGCCAAAGCGATCGCGCACGCGATCATCCAGCGGCGCGCTCCCCTCAAACGCTGGACCACGAGCGATCTCGTGGGAGCCGTTTTGCGCGCGCAGCCTCGACGCGAGCAGCGCCGCCACCAGCGCATCCATCCGGCGACGCGGACGTTTCAGGCGTTGCGAATGGCCGTCAATGACGACGTCGGCCAGCTCGAGCGCAGCTTGACCGCCGCTGCTCAAGCCCTCGCGCCGGGTGGCCGCATCGTCGCCATCAGCTTTCATTCGATTGAAGACCGGATCGTCAAGCACCGCTTCAAAGAATTTCAAGCGGCCGGCTTGACCGCGACCCTGACGCGCAAACCGATGCGGCCAAAAGCCCCGGAGGTCGCCGCCAACCCCCGCAGCCGCAGCGCGAAGCTGCGCGCCGCCGAGCGCGTTTCAGACGCTCCCCAGGCGCCGCTTGCACCCGCGAGATCGAGACGAGGAGCGAGCGCATAACATGGCAATGGCCGCTTACGCGTACAAGCCACAACTCGAGGCGAACGCAAAGCGCGAGGGCGACGGCCACGAGGCCGGGCGGCGGCTCAGATGGGAATCGCGGCGCCGCCTGAAGGTCTTTGCCAACGCCAAAGCGCTGGGCTTTTGTCTGGCGCCCGTGATCATGGTGCTGCTGTACGTCGGGCTGATGGCAGGACTCACCGCTCAAACGTATCGGCTGAGCGCCCAAGAACGGCTGCGCAGCGATCTCATCCAGCGCGATGCAAGTCTGCGAAGCCGCGTCGCCCAGCTCGAATCCGTTGACCGGCTGCAAGCCGTGGCACGACAGCTGCACATGGGACCTCCCAAGCGCGTCGCCGTGCTGCCCTTGCCGAGAGCGCCGGTCGCGGAGCAGCGGCGGACAGCGCTTTTGGAACGGGTCGCGGGCGTCGCGCACTGGCTCGTGGTGCGCTGACGGCCAGTCGGCGTCCCCCCGCCGATCATCCATCGCGCGAGCGCGTGAAAGACAAAGAACGATCGGCGTTCCTCGTGCGCGCGCTCGTCATTTTTTGGGCGTTCTTCTTCTTCGCAGCGATGCTCGCCGCCAGGCTCTTCATCGTGCAGATCCATCAGGGGGCCGGTCTGGCCGCAAATGCCGGCGAGGAGCACCTGGCGCAATTCCCGTTGAGCGCGCGCCGAGGCGATATCGTCGATCGCTTCGGAAACGTGTTCTCAACCAGCTTGCCTTCTTCAGCGATTTTCGCGCAGCCGGCCGGCGTCACGGAGCCGGCGGTTGAATCCAAACGTCTGGCGGCGATTCTGCGGATGAATGCCGGCGCGCTGCAGCGGCTCCTTTCGTCAAAGACGACGTTCGTGTACGTGGCGCGCAACGTTCCTCAAGCGGTCGCCGCTCGCATCGACGCTCTCGCGCTGCCCGGCATCGGCACCTCGGACGAACCGATGGGTATTCGCGTGCAGCCCCAGTCGCGAGCCGCATCGACCGTGGTCGGATTCACCGGCGTCGATAACCAAGGGCTGTCAGGTCTGGAGTACCGCTTCAACGAGCTCTTGAGCGGCAAACCCGGCAAAGTCATCCAAGCGACGGATGCTGCACGCCGCCCGATTCCGTTCGGGCGGCGCACGGTGCAGCCGTCACAGGCGGGCGCCAGTCTCGTGCTCACAATCGATCGATCCTTGCAGTTCGCCGCTGACGAAGTGCTGCGCTCGACCGTGGCGCGCTTTCACGCCGCGGATGGCTCCATCATCATCATGCGCGCACGGACCGGCGAGGTGATGGCGCTCGCCAACTGGCCGGATTTCGACCCGAACCGGTATGCGGCGTCTCCATCGGCGGCTTGGAAGAATCAGGCGGTCACCGATCCGTACGAGCCGGGATCCACCTTTAAGCTCATCACCGCGGCCGCGGCGCTCGATTCCGGCAAAGTGAGCCTCGCTGACACGTTTCCAGCGCGAGACTCGATCGAGGTCGGAAACCGCATCATCCACAACGCCGATGACGGCCTCATGGCGTCAGGGCATGCCAGCGAGACGCTCGATGATATCGTCACGTTCTCTCACAACGTGGGAGCTGCACAGGTGGCCTTGCGCGTCGGCAAGCGCACGATGTACGAGTACATCCGGCGCTTCGATTTCGATCGGGAGACCCGCATCGATCTTCCCGGTGAAAGCGCGGGCATCGTAGGAACCCCTGACGACTGGTGGGGCTCGCGCCTCGCCACCATAGGATTCGGCCAAGGCATCTCAGTCACGCCGCTCGCGTTGGCGCGCGCGTACTGCTCGATCGCCAACGGCGGCCTGCTGATGCGGCCGTTGATCGTGCGCTACGTGGTCGCGCCTGACGGCCACGTCCTGCGCCGGTACGACCCGCAGACGGTGCGGCGTGCGATCAGCTCGCAAACATCCGCTGCGCTGCTCGCGATGCTGCG
This sequence comes from Candidatus Eremiobacter antarcticus, assembly GCA_003244105.1. GTDB lineage: Bacteria > Vulcanimicrobiota > Vulcanimicrobiia > Eremiobacterales > Eremiobacteraceae > Eremiobacter > Eremiobacter antarcticus. Next base: position 343,396 of record QHBK01000003.1, read on the forward strand.
CGACGTCATGAAGCGGGGCACGGGCAAGGGGATCACCATGCCCGGCTATGCGCTGGCGGGAAAGACGGGAACCGCGCAGATGGTGATCGACGGCGCGTATGCCGGGGGGGCGTACACCGCATCCTTTGTAGGCATCGTGCCTGCGGACAAGCCGCAGTACGTGATCTTGGTGAAGATCGACCGTCCGCGCGGCGCCTACTACGGCAGCATCGTGGCGGCGCCCGCCTTTCAAACGCTCGCCGGCACGGTGATGTGGCGCGAAGGCGTGACTCCGAGACACGCAGATGAGGCATTCGGCGCGCCCGCGGCGGCGGCCAACACAGCGGCGGGAGAGGCAACCGGCAAACCGAGAACACAGCCGTAGATGCAAGCGACGACCGCCGCGACGCTGGAGCGCTTGTTGACGGGCGTCGATGCCCGCATCCGCGGCCAGACCGACGTTCCCCTGACTTCCATCGCCACCGACTCGCGCCGGGTGCGCCCTGGCGCGCTGTTTTTTTGTCTGCCGGGCCAGCATGTCGACGGACATGCGTTCGCGCCTGCGGCCATCGCTGCCGGCGCGCGGGCAATCGTCGCGTCGCGCGAGATCGATGCGCCCGCCGGCGTCGGCGTGGCCATCGTAGATGACTCCCAGAGCGCTCTTTCCCGGGTCGCCGCTGAATTCTATCATCACCCGAGCGCGGCACTGACCTGCGTCGGCATCACCGGCACCAACGGAAAGACCACTACGACCGTGCTGCTGGAGGCGATCATGTTCGCCGCTGGTCTGCGGTTCGGCGTCATAGGCACGCTTGGCGCAAAGCTGCGGGAGCCGAGCGGCGAGCTCGGCACGGTCGAGGAGCTGGAGCACACGACGCCGTTGGCGCACGACGTGCAGCGCCTGCTGGCGGCCTTTGCGGCTGCGGGCGCAGATGGCGCGGCGATCGAGGTATCGAGTCACGCCTTGTCGCTGCATCGCGTGGACGACGTCGAGTTCGATGTCGCGGTGCTCACAAACGTCACCCACGACCACCTCGACTTCCACGAAACGCTCGACGAGTATCGGGCCGCCAAGCGGCGGCTCTTCCGAACGCCTGACGGGCGGCGTAAAGCGCCGTTGCGGGCCGCTTTGAATGGTGACGACGAAGAGGGACGCCGCCTGGCGTCATCCATGAAGGCGCGGCTGACCTTCGGCGTCGATAACGATGCGGCGCTCTTGAACGCGACCGGCGTGACGTTCGACCCCGCCGGCTCGACGTTCTTCGTCAAAGCGCTGAGACCGGCGGCGTTTCGGGTGAAGTTGCCGGGGCCGTTCAACGTCAGCAACGCGATGGCAGCCATCACGGCCGCGTGCGCCATGGACGTGGATCCCGAGGCGATCGCCGAAGGGCTGCAAACAGTCAACGCGGTGCCGGGCCGCATGACGGTCATGTCGACGAAAGACATCTCCGTCTACGTCGATTACGCGCACACCCCCGACGGTTTGCAAGAAGTGCTAAAAGCGGCGCGCCGGCTCACGGCTAACCGGCTCGTTTGCGTCTTCGGCTGCGGCGGAGATCGCGACCGTGCCAAACGGCCGCTCATGGGGCAGGCGGCCGCCGCGCTCGCCGATCGGGTGATCGTGACGAGCGATAATCCCAGAGACGAAGATGCCAACGCGATCATCGCGGACATCGTCTCGGGAATACAAGGGAGCCACGAGGTCGTAGAAGACCGGGCGCAGGCCATCGAGCTTGCCATCAGCGAGGCGCGGCCCGGAGACGTGATCGTCATCGCCGGCAAAGGCCATGAGACGCACCAGATCGTCGGCGATCGCAGGCTGCCATTCTCAGATGTGGCGGTCGCTCGGCTCGCGCTCGACAAGGCGCGGCCATGCCACTGAGTTTTCAGCGCTTTCTGCAAGTCTGCAACGCGCGCTTCGTAGCGGATGCGGAAGCGCTCCCCGCCCTGTTTGCGCCCAGCACCGACTCGCGCACGTTGACGCGGGGCGAAGTGTTCGTGTGTCTGCGCGGTCCGCACTACGACGGCCATGACTTCATCGCGGCGGCGATCGGAGCGGGCACTTCGGCAATCGTGGTCGACGACGCGAGCAAAGGGCCGCGTCAATCGGCCGTGCCGATCGTGCGAGTAGACGACGCCAAAGCGGCCTATCTGGCAGCTGCGTCTGCCGCACGGCAAGAGTTCTCCGGGCGGCTCATCGGCATCACCGGCAGCAATGGGAAGACGACGACCAAGGAGATGACGGCGCAGCTGCTGGCGGCGGACAAGCGCGTCGTCACGACGCCGAACAACGAGAACAACGAGCTCGGCGTCGCCAAGCTGTGCTTCCGCTTGAACGACGACGTCGATGTTGCGGTGGCAGAGCTGGGCGCGCGGCACCCGAACGAGATCGCCGCGCTCGTGGACATCGCGCTGCCCGATGTCGGCGTCCTGACCAACGTCGGGGAAGCGCACATGGAGTTCTTCAGAGAAGAGGAAGACCTAGCGCGCACGAAATTCGCCATCTTTGGGCGCGGCGCGCACGCCGTCTGCAACGCGGCCGATGCGTGGTCGCGCTCTCTTGCGGCGGAATCGAAGATCGACACGACGGCGCTGTGGATCCGCTTGTGCGGCGATCCGCGGGTGCCGGGCCTCGCGTTGGAAGCGGGGTCGCCGCAGGACGGCCAAGTGGCGATCTCTCTGGGCGCGTCACACTCCTTTGCGTCTTGGCGCTTGCCGGGCGATCATAACCTGCGCAACGCGCTCATGGCTTGCGGAGCGGCACTCCAAAGCGGTGTGCCCTTCGAATCGCTCTGCGCCAGGCTCGGAGAGCTGCGGCTGCCGCCGGGCCGGTTCGAATCGCACCGCACGTCGGCGGGCGCGACGATCGTGTACGATGCCTACAACGCGAGTCCCACGGCGGCGCTGCACGCGCTGCGCGCCTTCCTCGCGTTGCCTGCATCTCGCCACATCGCCGTCTTGGGCAGCATGGCGGAACTCGGGCCGCAGGCGGCCCGCCATCACCAGTCGGTCGGTAAGGCTGCGGCGGAAGGCGGCGTCGACCTGCTGTATTGCAGCGGCGAGCACGCGGATGCGCTTGTCGACGGCGCCGCACAGGGCGGGATGCCCCGCGACACGGTCATCGCGTACGGCTCCAACGCGGAGGTGACCCAACTTTTGCGCGCGCAACTGCGCAGCGGAGACTGCGTGCTGCTCAAAGGATCCCGCATCCAGCACATGGAGCAGATCCTGGAAGGGCTTGCGGAGCCAAGCGCGGTCGCTTCATGAGCCTGCGGTCGTTCACGCTCGAGCTCGAGACTCTCCCCAAGCACATCGTAGCGATTCCCGTGCGCACTCCCCTCATCAAGGAAGGCGACGACCTTGCCGCGATCGTGAGCGAGTCGCTGCATGGAATGATATCGTCTGCAGATGTCGTGTGCGTTTCGGAAACAGCGGTCGCCATCGCTCAAGGCAGATCTATACGCGCCGAGGCGATCCGGCCCGGCAGGCTCGCGCGCATGTTGTCGCAGCGCGCAGGTTCGTACGCGACGGTGAATCAGCCGGAATCCATGCAGCTCGTATTGGAAAACGCCGGCGTCTGGAAGGTGCTCACAGCCGCAGCCGCCGGGGCCGCAGGCAGGCTCATCGGGCGGCGCGGCGACTTCTACCGCATTTTGGGCTCCGAAGTGGCCGAGGTCGACGGCTACACCGGCACGATGCCCCCGTACGAACGCCATATCGTTCTCGGACCTCAAGATCCCGCGGGTGTCGCGGAGGCCATCGCGCTTGCGTGCGCTGCCAACGCATGCATCGTGGACGCCAACGACCTGGGCAAGGCGCAGATCTTGGGCGCGAGCGCCGCAGTCGACCAGACGGCGGTCCGCCTGTGCCTCCTGTGCAACCCCGCGGGAAACGCGGACGAGCAGACGCCGGTGGTCGTCCTCAAGTACAGGCCGCAGCGAGGAAGTCCGGCCCTTTCTCCCTTGGTCGGCCAACCGTGAGCATCCGGGAAGCGGCTCTGGCGCTGCTCGCCGGAGCGGTGCTTTGCAGCGTCGCTATTCCATTCGTCATCGCAGCGCAACGCCGGCACCGCTTGGGTCAACACGTCTACGAAGACGCGCCGAGCAGCCACGCCGCGAAACAGGGCACGCCAACGATGGGCGGCCTCGCCTTTGTGGCTGCGGCGTTCGCCGGTCTAGCCATCAGCGGCTTCGCGGCGCCGGAGCGCGGTCTGTTCTGTCTGGTGGCGCTCGCGGCGGCTGTGGGATACGCCGACGACCTTCTCATCCTCAAGGGCCGCCGAGCCCTGGGCTTGCGCGCCCGCTGGAAGTTCGCTTTCATGGCACTGCTCGCGCTCGGGTACACAGCGTGGATCGGACAACAACCAGGCATCGCAACCGAGAACTGGTTCGGCCGCACCGTCGACATCCCGCATGCCTTGTGGTTCGCGCTGGCCGTTCTGGCGCTCGTGGGGACGGCAAACGCGGTCAATCTCACTGACGGGCTCGACGGGCTTGCCGTGGGCACGGTCATCCCCGCGTTGATCGCTCTCCAGTTGCCCGCTGCCGCATCCTCGATCGCTCCGATCGTCACCACGAATGTCGCGATGTCGGTCTTGGGAGCGTGTTTCACATTTCTGTGGTTTAACCGGCATCCTGCGCGGGTCTTCATGGGCGACACCGGTTCGCTGTTGCTCGGCGCGCTCATCGCGGGCAGCGCGATCGCGTCTCATCTGCTGTTGCTGCTGCCGTTGTTCGGGCTCGTGTTTGTCGTCGAGGCGCTCTCCGTCATGGCGCAAGTCGCCAGTTTCAAGATGTTCGGCCGACGCATCTTGCGCATGAGCCCGCTGCATCATCACTTCGAGCTGTCTGGCTGGCGAGAGACCTCGGTCACGGCGGGCTTCGTCGCGTGCCAGACGGCGTGCGCCGCCGCAGCGTGGCTGCTGTGGTGCACCTCGAACGTGCGGGGCGCGCAAGCGCCGTGAATGAACCAGCCCTCGACGTAAAATCTCATGTCTGATTTCCTTGAGCGCCGTGATTCGGTGTTGGTCATCGGCGCCGGCCGCAGCGGTCTTGCCACCGCCGAAGTGCTTCACGCGCGCGGCGTCTCGGTCGTCGTCTATGACGACAAGCCGCAGGAAGCGTTGGCGGCGGAGCGCCAGTCGCTCATGCGTGTGGGCGTGCCGCTCATCGGGCCGCCGGAATTACCGGCCGCCATTGCTGCCGCGAAGGGGGCGGTGGTCTCTCCGGGCGTGCCGCCGACCAACGCGGCTGTCCTGGCCGCGGTTCGCGCCGGCATATCAGTGGATTCCGAGATCGAGGTCGCGTACACGCTTTCCAAGGCGCCGATCATCGCGGTCACGGGCAGCAAGGGCAAGTCCACGACAACGGCGCTCATCGGACATCTGCTGGCGGCGGCCGGAAAGCGCAATCGTGTGGGCGGCAACATCGGCAATCCGCTCATCCGCGAGACAGCCGAGGCCACAAGCGACGAATGGATTGTGGCCGAGGTCTCGAGCTTCCAGCTCGAGGGCATCCGGACGTTCGCTCCCGACATCAGCGTCCTGCTCAACATCTCGCCAGATCATCTGGACCGCTACCATTCCATGCACGAATACGCTGAAGCCAAATACCGCATCTTCGCCAATCAGAAGCCCAAAGATGTGTTCATCGGCAACGCGGACGATCCGTATTGCGCCGCGCTTCGCGACGGGCGCGGCCGCACCGTCCCCTGTCAGACGCTCTGGTACGGCACCGACCCGAGCGACGCAAAACTGAACGCGCTGCTCAAAGACGACTCGCTCGTGCTGCGCATCCGCGGTCGAGAGCGAGCGATCGCCGCGATTGCGGATCTGCGGCTGAAAGGGAAGCATAACGCCGGCAATGCGATGGCCGCGGTGCTCGCCTCGCTGGCCGCCGGGGCTGCGGTGGAATCGCTGTCCGTTAATCTTGCGACGTTCGAGCCGTTGCCGCATCGCTTGGCGGTCGTGCGAACCGACGACAGCATCACGTGGGTGGATGACAGCAAGGCGACAAATCCGGACGCCGCGATCAAAGCGATGGAATCGTTCGGCGAGCCGTTGATCCTCATCGCGGGTGGCAAGAGCAAGAGGACGGACTTTTCTCATTTCGCAGCGCAGGCATCGAAACGCGCGAAGATCGTCGTGCTGATCGGCGAGAGCGCTGCGGAAATGGGCGATCTCATCGACGGACCGCCCGTGGTCATCGCGCCCACCCTCGAAAAAGCGGTCAACGCGGCGGCCAACGTGGCGGTGCCGGGAGACGTGGTGCTGTTGTCGCCCGCGTGCGCTTCCTTCGATATGTTCGACAACGCCGAGCAGCGCGGCCGCGCCTTCGCGGACCTCGTCAGGGCCCGCACGAGTTCGGGGCTGGCAGCCTCATGAGCCGGCGGCGGGCTCCGTGCTAGAGCGCCGCTCCCCGGACTTGGTGCTGATCGGCATCGCGGGCCTGCTGACCGCCATCGGCATCGTCATGGTTTTTTCGGCTTCCTCGGCGGTCGCATACACGCAGTATCAAGACACGACGTACTATCTCAAGCGGGAATTGCTGTGGGCCGGAGTTGGATGGGCCGCGCTGTTCGCGGCCGTGCGTTTCGACTACGCAAAATTGCGGCCGCTGGCCCCGCTCATGTTCGCGATCGCGGTAGCGCTGCTGGTCGTCGTGCTCGTGCCCCATATCGGAACGGTGTCGGGCGGTGCACGGCGCTGGCTGTCGCTGCGATTCGTGTCCTTCGAGCCGTCCGAACTGGCAAAACTGGCGCTCGTGCTCTTCATCGCCAGACTCTTGTCGGCGCGGGCGGATGGGGCGCGGTCGTTCCGCTCAGTCGGCTTTCCTGTGCTGTTCTGTGTCGGCGTCTGTTTCGTTCTCGTAATGCGCGAGCCGGATCTCGGCACGGCGCTGATGTTGCTGCTCACGGCGTTCGTGATGCTGTTCGCAGCCGGAGCGCGGCCCGTGCATCTGCTCTTGGAAGCGTGCACCGTCGTTCCCGCGGTGCTCGTTTTCATCTACGGAAGTCCCTACCGCCGCGAGCGATTTCTGGCATTCCTGCACCCGTGGAAAGATCCCACCGGTACGGGCTACCACATCATCCAGTCGCTCTACGCGCTCGGATCCGGTGGTCTCTTCGGGTTGGGGCTCGGGCAGAGCCGCCAAAAGTTCGGCTATCTGCCCGCCCAACACACCGACTTCATCTTTTCCATCATCGGAGAAGAACTGGGCTTCATCGGAGCGGCGGCGGTGCTCGTCACGTTCTTGGCGTTCACCTACCGGGGCATCCGAATCGCTATGCAAGCGGACGACCGTTTCGGGTTCTATCTCGCTGTGGGCATCACGGCCTCGATCACGCTGCAGGCCTTCATCAATGTGGGCGTCGTGACGTCGTCATGGCCCGTGACAGGCGTCCCTCTTCCCTTCATCAGTTACGGCGGTACGTCGCTTGCCACCACGTTGTTCGCGGTTGGCATTCTGGCGAGCATCTCGCGCGGACGCCGCCAGCGCGTGGCTGCGCTCGACATCTCACGCAGGAAAGCATCGTAATGAGGGTCCTGTTCACGGGCGGCGGCACCGGCGGCCACCTGTACCCGACGCTTTCGCTGGCCAGAGCGCTGCTGCGTGCCGATGGCGAAGCCGGGCTCTGCACAGCGCCGCGCGCGCCGGACGACGTGCAGGCACCTTCAAGCGACGCGCCCGATGAGGTCCTGTTCATTGGCGCCCGCGGAAAGGTGGATCAAAAGCTCTTGGAGCGCGACGGCATCCCGCATGTGACGCTCGGAAGCTCGCCGCTTCGCGGCAGTTCGGTGGTCGAAACCGTCGGAGGCTTATCTCGCAACGCGGTGGCGACGGCGCAGGCCATGCGCATCGTCTCGCGCTTCCGGCCGGACGTCGTGGTGGCAAGCGGCGGTTACGCTTCCGCTCCGGCTGTGATCGCGTCCGCCTGGCTGCGCGCCGCGGGCCTCTTGCGCAACACGAAGATCGTACTGCTCGAGCCTAACGTCATCCCAGGTCACGCCAACCGGCGCCTCGCCCGTTTCGCTGATGAGGTTTGGGGAGGATATGACAACACGGGCACGTCACACCATTTCAGAGAGAAGTTCCGGCTCATCGGGATTCCCGTGCGGCCCGAGCTCGTCACGCCTTTGTCCCAAGCGGATGCGCGCCGCAGCCTCGGACTGCAGCCCGACGGTTTTCTCGTTCTTGTTTTCGGAGGGAGCCAAGGCGCGCGCACGCTCAACGTGGCGACGTCGGGCATGGTCGCTCACCGCAGACTGCCCGCCCACTGGCAGATCTTGCACATCAGTGGCGAACGGGATTTCGAGTGGATGACGGCAGAACGGCGCGCCGAGCCCAACGATAACCGGTACTCGCTGTTGCCGTACGTCGATGATATGGCCCTTGCATACCGAGCAGCAGACCTGGCTGTGTGCCGCTCGGGCGCCTCGACGCTTGCCGAGTTGGCAGCCGTGGGGTTGCCCGCGATTTTTGTGCCCTACCCGCACGCGGCGGACAACCATCAGCGGGCAAACGCCGACCATTTCGTCGATCACGGCGCCGCTTTGATCATGCAAGACGAGCTGTTGACTTCGGATTCTCTGTATTGGATGCTGATGGATACGGCGGAGACGTCAAAACTGCAAGGCTTGCAAACCGCGTTGCGCAAGCTTTCGCATCCACAAGCGCTTGCCGTCATGGTGGAGCGTATCGCGCGCGCTAAGGTCGGGAGCCTGGGTTCTGCGGCCTGAAATTCGGGCATACGCACAGCCGAAGGGCGACCTTGCGCGACAGCCAAAGGCTGCACGCATGAAGCGTTCGTATCAGCGCGTGCACTTCGTGGGCATCGGCGGTGTCGGCATGAGCGCGATCGCGCGCGTGCTGCTCGCGTTGGACATGAGCGTCTCGGGATCAGATCTCAAGATCAACGGCACTTTGGAGAAATTGCGGACGCTGGGCGCGGCGGTGACGCTGGGCCATGCCTCTGAAAACGTCAACGGCGCGGATGCCGTCGTGATATCCTCGGCCATCCCTCAAGACAATCCCGAGGTGATCGCGGCACAGCGCGCGGGCATCCGCGTGATGCAGCGCGCCGAAATGCTCGCCGAGATCATGGAGGATAAGCAGAGCGTCGCCGTCTCGGGCACGCACGGAAAGACCACGACGACCTCGATGATCGCATCGGTGCTCGACTCAGCAGGGCTCGCGCCGACAGTCCTCATCGGCGGCGAAGTGAACGATCTGGGGGCGAACGCGCGTCTCGGGGCGGGCGACATCGTCGTCGCCGAAGCGGACGAGAGCGACGCATCGTTTTTGCGGTTGCGTCCCACCTATGCGGTCGTGACGAACATCGAGAACGACCATCTGGGATACTATCGCGACGTCGAGCACCTCATCGAGACGTTTCTCTCCTTTATCGAGAGGGTTCCGTCGCAGGGCTGGATCATCGCGTCGGCCGACTGCGCCGCCGTGACCGAACTTTTGGCTCGCTTTCGCCGGATGCCGAACCTGTTGGGCGACGCGAACATCATGACGGCGGGGTTTGAAACGTCCGCCGACGTGCGGGCAGTGGATTGCACCTTGGCGGATTTCGGCTCTTCGTTTCGTGTGCGGATCAACCGCCAGGATTGCGGCGAGGTCGCTTTGCGCGTCCCGGGGCGCATGAACATCTCGAATTCGTTGCTCGCCATCGCCGTGGGGACGCGTTTGGAGGTTCCCTTCGAGACCATCGCGCGTGCGCTCGCCCGGTTCCGCGGCGTGGCTCGACGCTTTCAAGTGCTGTACGAGAGCGAGTTCATGATGGTGGTCGACGATTATGCCCACCACCCGACGGCCGTGCAGGAGACGATCGCCGCCGCTCGCGCCTACTGGCCGGGTCGCATCGTTGTGGCCTTTCAGCCGCACCGCTATAGTCGCACCGCCTATCTCATGCGCGACTTCGCGCGCGCGCTGCTCGGCGCCGACGCCATCGTCATCACCGACATCTACGCTGCGGGCGAGACGCCGTTGCCCGGCGTGCGCTCGGAATCCATCGTCGACTTCATCCACGATTGCGATGCGGCCAAGAACGCTTTGCATCTGCCCAAGGTCGCCGACGTCCTCGCTTATCTGCAGCGGACCGTGACGTGCGGAGACCTGGTTCTCACGCTCGGGGCGGGCGACATCGGCGGCGTCGCGCACGAGTTGGCTGCCGGACTGTCCGCCGCGGACGCCGGCGTCGCGTCCGTCTAGCAGTTCTCCGTTGTCCGCTTCACGCGCCTTGGTCCCCGGCGATGCGCTGCGCGACGACCAGCGGCGCGGGCTTGCGGCGCTATTCGGCGACGCCGTTCGCTTCGACGAACCGCTCGCGCCGCGCACCTCGATGCGCGTGGGCGGGCCGGCGGCGGCGCTCGTCAACATCTGCGATGTCGGCTCGCTGATCGCTCTTCTGGATTTTTGCCAATCGCAAGGGGTCGTCTGGACGATACTCGGTCTGGGCAGCAACGTGCTGGTGCACGATGAAGGCTTCGCCGGAATCGTGATCCGCCTGGGCGGGTCGTTCACCGCAATCGCGATCACGGGGACGATCATGCATGCAGGCGGTGCGGCTCCGATTGCGGCCGTTTGCCGTCAAGCGGCGCAGTACGGACTGCGTGGGGCGGAACCCCTCGTCGGCGTGCCGGGCACGGTTGGCGGCGCGATCCGCATGAACGCGGGGACGAACGTGGAGATCGGCGATCTCGTCCGCCGGGTAGAAGTGGTGAGCGCAGGCAAGGACGTCCGCGCAGTGACCCTGCCCGAGTTCTCATACCGCTCGTCTACCCTCGCGCGCGATGCGGTCGTGTGCGCCGCGGATCTCGAACTGCAACGGGGAGACCCGGTCGAAGTGCGCCGCGAGCTGCGGCGCCGCATCCAAGAGCGCAACGCTTCTCAGCCGCTCGAGCTCCCGAACTCAGGCAGCATCTTCCGCAACCCTGCTGGCGATCACGCGGCGCGGCTCATCGAGAGTGCGGGCTGCAAAGGCTGGCATTGCGGAGGCGCCGAGGTCTCGCCCAAACACGCGAACTTCATCGTGAACCGCGGCGGCGCGACGTGCGCCGATGTGCTCGAGCTGATCGAACGCGTGCGCGCGGCGGTCAAACGCGACAGCGGCATCGAGCTCGAGACGGAAGTCCATGTGCTGTGACGTTGGATATCGTCGTGCTGATGGGAGGCAGCTCGCCGGAAAGGGAGATCAGCCTGCAGACGGGCGCCGGCGTCATGCAAGCGCTGAAAGCGTTGCACCATCGCGCTACAGCGCTGGATTTTGACGACCGCGTCGTCGCTGAGATCAGACGCCTGCGGCCCGCGGCAGTCTTCAACGCACTGCATGGCGGGGCAGGCGAGAACGGAACAGCCGCCGCCCTGCTGGATTGGATGGGCGTTGCATATCAAGGCTCGGGCGTACGCGCGTCCGCGATCGCGATGGACAAGTGGCTCAGTAAAGCGGCCTTCCGCGCAGAGGGCATTCCCGTGCCGCCCGGCAGGCGGCTCCCCGCGCGCGCTCTCTCCGCGTCTGCTTCCGCACCCGACGTTGCGTTGCCATGCGTCGTCAAGCCGATCGCGGAAGGGTCCGCGGTGGGTGTCAGCATCGTCCGATCGAGCTCCGACTTGCCCGCCGCCGCGCAGGCAGCCGCACCGGATGGCGGCGACGTCTTGATTGAAGATTACATCGCCGGCCGGGAGTTCACCGTGGCCGTTTTGGGGGAGGAGGCGCTGCCGGTGGTCGAGATCACGCCGCACGAACAGTTCTACAGCTATCGCGCGAAGTACACGGCGGGCGGCAGCACCCACACGGTGCCTGCGGACCTCGAGCCGGCAGCCGCTGAGGAGATGCAGCGGCTTGGCCTGGCGGTGCATCGCGCGTTGGGCTGCCGCGATTATTCCCGAACTGATCTGCTCATGGATGACGGCGGCCGCGTCGCCGTTCTCGAGTGCAACACCCTCCCGGGGCTGACGCCGCTCAGCCTATTCCCGGACGCCGCACGCGCCGCCGGCATCGCCTACGAGGCTCTTGTAGAACGGTTACTGGGATTTGCGCTGGCCCGCTCATAACGCAGGCGTCAGCGGCGCCGCGAGGAGCGGAAAAATGCTCGCGCCGGCCGGTTTTGCCGAAGTCTAGTCTATGGGTCAATTCTGGGCGCTCCTCTTGGGCGGCGCGGTCGCTTTACTCTCAGCGCTGCTGCGCGGCCGCAGATCGGGATCCATCATCGCGGGCACTGACTTCGAGCCTGCAGGCGGCCTTGCCATGTCGATAGGGAACGCTCAAACGGCTCCGCCGCTGCCGCCCATGTGGGTACAAGCTAAAGCGCAGATCGAATCGCTGCGCAAAGGCGACCCGAACTTCTCCGAGAGCGCTTTTCTGACGCAAGCCGCCCGCTCGTATGCAGCCGCCCTCGCCGCCGAAGGAGCGATGAACGCAGATGGGCTCGCCTCGCTTGCGACGCCAGACTTTCTCAGGCGCTTTCAAACGCGCCTCAGCGGATGGAGAGGTGCCGGATTCACGCGCGTGGTCAGCGATGTGAAACTTGACGCGCCGACCACCTTGAAGGTGGCCAGCGGCGGGCAATTCCAGTCGATCACCGTGCGGTTCACCGGGACCGCCCGGCGTTTCACGCGCGAAGACATGACCAACATCGTCGTCGACGGCGCTGCAGAGCCGGAATCGTTCAGCGAGTTCGCGACGTTCGTCCGAGCAGCGGGTTCCAGCACGCCCCTGACGCCGGCCGGCGGCGGGAATGTGCATTGCCCGTCGTGCGGCGCTCCGTTAGAAGAGGGAGCCGCGCACTGCGCCTTTTGCGGAGCGACGGCATCGGGAACGGGCGGGACCTGGCTGCTCGATCGTATCAGCGCCTCAGCGTACACGTAGGGCCGCTGTGCGGCGGACTAGATTGAGCCGAGGTTTTTCAGCCGCCCCTAAGTAAGAGCGAATGCCGCATGCGCATCGGCAAGATCTTCGGCATCGACGTCGTCATCAACCTCAGCTGGCTTTTCATCTTCGCGTTTGTCGCGTGGTCGCTCGCCCAGGTCGGGCCGTTTCGCCTCATCGATCTCACGCCGTTTCAGCGCGTGGCGCTGGGAGTCGTCACGGCGCTCCTCTTCTTCGCCAGCGTTTTGGCCCACGAGCTGGCGCACTCGCTGGTGGCGCGCGCGCGCGGCATCCCCATCGCCCGAATCACGCTCTTCATCTTCGGCGGCGTCTCCAGCTTAGAGGGAGAGCCGACCACAGCGCCCATCGAGGCGTGGATCGCGTTCGTGGGGCCGCTCACGAGTGTCGTGCTGGGAGCTTTGTTCTTCGCGCTGTCCGCGCTGTTCGGAGCGCACACAGCTGCCGGAACCGCCGCCGGCTATCTGGGCGGCGTCAACATCCTGCTCGGCATCTTCAATCTGGTGCCGGCCTATCCGCTCGACGGCGGTCGAGTGCTCCATGCGCTCATCTGGCGCTGGACGAACAACCGTTTTCGAGCGACGCAGATCGCGGCGACCGCCGGCCGGGTGATGGCGATTATGCTGGTCACCTATGGCGCGTTCCAGACGCTGTACAAGGGGGTCGGAACCGGCAGCGGCCTGTGGTTCGTCTTCATCGGCTGGTTCTTGCTCCAGGCGGGCGGCGCGGAGCGCATGCAGGCCGAACTTGCGCACTCGCTCGTCGGATTGAGCGCACGCGACATCGCGACTGCGGCGCCCGAAGCACTGCCGGCAGACACCACTGGAGACGTCGCGCTGCAGCGGATGATGAAGAGCGGCAACCGGGCGTTGCCGATCATGCTCGGCGATCAGCTCTTGGGAATTCTGACGATGTCCGACTTCGCGAAGCTGGGCGATCGGTCGCCCAACGAGGCATACGTGACCTCATTGATGACCCGCATGGAGGATGTCCGCTCGGCGCTGCCATCGGCGGATGCGCTCGATGTCGTGCGCATGCTCTCTCAAGCTGGCGTCGCTCAAATACCCGTGGTCGACGAACAGGGGATGCTGGTCGGTTTTGTCACGCGTGAAAGCATCCTGCGGCGATTGCCGCTGCACAAAGACAACCGCGGCGAGGTCTCGCGAGCCGCGTAGACGCTCAGGCCGCTACTTGGTTCGTGGCTGCGCTGCCGGCGCCGGCTTCGGCGGGGGCATCGCTTTTAAATGCGTCGCCGAAGGAGCGCTCGCGGGCTGAGCGATCCACCATGACGGCCCGCGCGATTGAGGAATCACAAACGGCGCTGAAGGCGGCTGCGGCCGGCCCGCGGGCGGGATCAGAACCGGTCCAGGGCGCCTGGGCGCAACGCTCGGAATGGCGAAGCGCATCACGGGCGCCGATCGCGCGGCGGGATGCGCTGCAGGCGCAATCGCTGCGGGAACAGCGTGCCGACTGATCGCGGGGGCCACGGAGCGAATCGCGGGAGCAGAGACCGCGGGCAGGGCGGGAGCGACGATGCGCGGCGCATCCGGTCTGCGTTGCAGACTGGGAGCGGTGCGCAGGATGATCGAGTTCGTGCGCGCTCCTGAAACCGCCGCAGGCCGGACTGCCCGCACCGGCGCGGCTCGGTCTACGAAGGCGGGCGCTCCCACGCGCTGGAAGACGACGAGCCGGTGCGGTGACGTCGGCTGGGTGAGAAGCTTCGGCAAGACCGCATAGCGCAGGTCGCGTGGCAGCGATTTTCTCGTGCCGTCGATCGTCAGGGGAGCCGTCGAGTGGACGACGATGCGCCGTCCGGACGGAGTGGTGAAGTTCGCCGCGATCACCGCGTGTCGAGACGACGCGCCGAACGGCACAGTGGTGGTGCCCCAGAAAAACCCGGGATTACCTGGCCACGGCGAGAGCGGGAAGCTTCCTGGGAAGCCGCTGATGGTGAAGAACGCTTGCCCGAATGGGAAGAACCTTGTGACCAACACGACTTCGATGAGATTGCCGGAGACGAAGAACAGCGGGCCCGGCGTGAATACAGAAAATCCAGGCGGGAAGAATCCGAACTGCGGGAACAAGGGGTTGAACGCGCCGTTCCACAGATTGCCGTTGAACGGACCCCCGTTGAACGTGCCGCCGTTGAAGAACTGATTGCCCGCGCCCGCGCCTGCAAAGCCGGACGGCATGTACAGTGAACTCGAGCCGGCATCAACGCGGAATCTCCACGTGTCGGCGAAGCGAGTGCCGTCGTCAGAAGCGCCCTCGACGCTGACCGAGTGGCTGCCTGTCTGAAGCGCGTCCTCCGGCGTGTATGAGACATAAGCCGACGACACCGCAGAAGCACCGGTGACGTCGACGCCGTCCACGGAGATCCTCACGGTGGCGGGATTGACGGGCGACGAACCGCCCGCAAAGCGGGCATAGATCTGCGGATATTGCGACCCGATGAGCTCACCCGAACTCGGCCGTTCATCTTCCACGCTCGGACCGATCTTCGGCCCCCCGCTTCCCGTCAAAGCAAAAGCCGTGTCAGACAGCGCGCTGGCCGCGAAGTTCCCGGCTTTGCGTCCGCTCACGATGAGGACGGTGTTGCTGGCACCGTCGAACGCGACCGAGACACCCAAAGTTTCGGCGACGAAGCGCAACGGGATCATGGTGCGGCCGGCGATCTCGCGCGCTCCGCCGTCGAGCCGGCGGTGCTCGCCGTTCACCCAGGCCTCAGGAGAACGCAGCGATACTTTGACGGTGGTGCCGTCCAAAACGGCGCTTGCGATTTGAGCGCCTGCGTCGTAAGAAACGGTGGCGCCGAGCCGCTCGAGCACGCCTCGCAGAGGCACGAGCACTCGGTCGCCGACGGATAGGGCTGGCACATCCGATGGCAGGCTTTGCCCATCGATCAGAATTGCCGGCGCCCGCGAATCGCCTGCACGAGCGGGAGAACCATGGGCAAGCAGGAGAGCCGCGCACGCGACGGCCGCGAGCCCGGCGAGAGGCGAAGGGTGGCAACCTCTGGGAGTCATGAGTGACCTTGACTGGCCGCAAGACGGCCGAAAAATCGTACGAGTTCGCCCGGCCGCCCTATCTTCGGTTCCAAAGCCGGCGGTTCCGTCACAAGCGAGCAAGCAGCGATCGTGGCGGTGAGGGCATGGTAGCAGCCCGCTCCTTTTTCGCTCCGCGAGTGTCTTGTAAAGGACCTTGTACCCGGTTATAATGGGGTTAGCACTCAAGGCTTGAGACTGCTAATCACTACGGCCCTTGTGTGTCTTTCCTGACCACCGCAGTACGCCGCCGTATCCGCTTCAGGGTACGCCGCGCGCTAGCGTCGGTCTCGACCCGTGAAGCGTCAAGGCGAATAAGGAGGAGAAATCCGTGCCCGCAACCGCGACAAAAGTTGATATCAAACCCTTGGGTGACCGAGTCGTCATCGAATCGATCGAGCAGGCCCCCACATCAGCAGGCGGCGTCATCCTTCCCGACACCGCAAAGGAAAAGCCGCAAGAAGGCGTCATCCTTGCCGTCGGGCCGGGCCGCAAGACCGACAAGGGCGAGCTGATTCCAATCGAGCTCAAAGTCGGCGACAAAGTCATCTATTCGAAATATTCTGGTTCCGAGATCAAACTCGACGGCACCGAATACCTCATCATCAGCGAGAAGGACGTTCTCGCTGTCGTGAAACGCTAAAGGAGCACATCAAGAATTATGGCAGCCAAAGAACTACTGTTTGACGAGTACGCGCGGCGCGCGCTCGAGCGCGGCGCGAACGCTCTCGCCGATGCGGTGAAGGTGACGCTGGGTCCGAAGGGCCGCAATGTCGTCCTTGACAAGAAGTTCGGATCTCCCACGATCACCAACGACGGCGTGACCATCGCCAAAGAGATCGAGCTTCCCAACCATTTCGAGAACATGGGCGCGCAGCTCGTGAAAGAGGTCGCTTCGAAGACCAACGACATCGCCGGCGACGGCACCACCACCGCAACGGTGCTGGCTCAAGCGATCATCCGCGAGGGCTTGCGCAACGTGGCAGCGGGCTCCAATCCGCTGGCCATCAAGCGCGGCATCGAGCAAGCGGTGGAAGCCACCGTCGCCGAGCTCAAGAAGATGGCCCGCAAGGTCGAGACCAAGGAAGAGATCGCCCAGGTCGCGAGCATTTCGGCCAAGGACAAATCCATCGGCCTGATCATCGCAGACGCGATGGAGAAGGTCACCAAGGACGGCGTCATCACCGTCGAAGAGTCCAAGACGACCAAGACCGAGCTCGAACTCAAAGAAGGCATGCAGTTCGACAAGGGCTACATCTCGCCGTACATGGTCACCGATGCGGAGCGCATGGAAGCCACGCTGAGCGATCCCTACCTGTTGATCACCGAGCGCAAGATCTCGGCGATCGCCGACATCCTGCCGCTGCTGGAAAAAGTGGTGCAGGTGCAAAAGCCGCTCGTGGTCATCGCAGAGGACGTCGAAGGCGAAGCCTTGGCGACGCTCGTCGTCAACAAGCTGCGCGGAACGTTCACCTGCGTCGCCGTCAAGGCGCCCGGCTTCGGCGACCGGCGCAAGGAGATGCTCAAGGACATCGCCATCCTGACCGGTGGCACGGTGATCTCGGAAGAGCTCGGACTCAAGCTCGACAAAGTCACGATCAACGAGTTGGGAAAAGCGCGGACCGTCAAGATCACCAAGGAAGAGACGACCATCGTCGACGGCGCCGGCAAGAAGGAAGAGATCAAAGGCCGCATCGAGCAGATCAAGCGGCAGATCGAGGACACCGACTCCGACTTCGACCGCGAGAAGCTGCAGGAGCGCTTGGCTAAGCTGTCCGGCGGCGTCGCGGTCATTCAGGTCGGCGCGGCCACTGAGACGGAGCTCAAAGAGAAGAAGCACCGCATGGAAGACGCCGTCTCCACCGCTCGCTCAGCGGTCGAAGAGGGCATGCTCCCGGGCGGCGGCGCTGCGCTGGTCCACGCCATCAAAGCCATCGACGCGCTCAAGAGCGGTAACGGCATCGCGAGCGACGAGATGGTCGGCGTCAACATCGTGAAGCGGGCCCTGGAAGAGCCCCTTCGCCAGATAGCGGACAACGCAGGCGCTGAGGGCTCGGTCGTCGTGCAGCGGGTCAAGACGCTCGAGGCAAACCACGGCTTCGACGCGATGGCCGGCGACTACGGCGACATGTTCAAGAAGGGCATCGTGGACCCGCTCAAGGTCACGCGCTCCGCTCTTGAAAACGCGGCATCAATCGCGGCCCTGCTGCTGACCACGGAGACGCTCATCTCCGAGAAGCCGGAAGAGAAGAAGAACGGCGGCGGCATGCCCCCCGGGGGCGGCATGGGCGGCTACGACATGATGTAGCCCCCAAGGGCTGCAAGACAAAGAAGAGTCCGGCGCGCGCGCCGGACT
This sequence comes from Candidatus Eremiobacter antarcticus, assembly GCA_003244105.1. Taxonomy (GTDB): domain Bacteria; phylum Vulcanimicrobiota; class Vulcanimicrobiia; order Eremiobacterales; family Eremiobacteraceae; genus Eremiobacter; species Eremiobacter antarcticus. The sequence goes on from QHBK01000003.1 coordinate 361,666, forward strand.
CTTTTTTGAGGGAAGCTAGAGGACCGGCAGCGAGGTGGTGTGACGCAGGGGGAACGCCGCTTCGATCTCTTTGATATCTGACGGAGTCAGCTCAAGGTCGCCGGCTGCGGCGTTCTCCCGCAGGTGTTGCTCGTCGCTCGCCTTTGGAACGGTGAACGTGCCTTGCTCGCGTGTGAGAAAGGCGAGCGCCACTTGACGCGGGGTCGCATCGTGACGCTGTGCGATGTTCGAAAGCGCTGCGCCCTGCCCCGAGCGCGGCGACGGGAAGTCGCCCTGCCCGAACGGACTGTAGCCGACGAGCGCGATCCCATGCCGCTGACAGTATGGCAACACGAGCGCTTCCGCGGCGCGCTCCCGCACGTGATACAAGACCTGATTGCAGGCGAGTGGATGGCGTTGCAGCGCTGCCCGGGCGGCCTCCAAATCGGCGACGTCGAAATTGCTGACGCCCAACGCTGCGATCTTGCCCTCGTCCATGAGCTGCTCCATCGCCCCCATCGTCTCGCTGATGGGATGTCGCGACTGCCAGTGCAAGAGAAACACATCCAAATAATCGAGGCGCAGCCGCCGCAGCGAGGCCTCGCAGGCGCGGATGGTGCCGCGGAAACTTGCATGCTGCGGCAGCACTTTGGACACGATGAAGAGCCGGTCGCGCGCAACGCCGGCGATCGCGTCGGCGACAAGCTCTTCAGCTCGGCCGTCGCCATACATCTCGGCTGTGTCGATGTGGCACAGGTTCAACTGGATCCCTAGCCGCAGCGCAGTCACGCTCCGTTCTGCAGCCGCCCCGCGATCGGGCAGCTGCCACGTCCCCTGCCCGATGACCGGAACGTGGCGCCGCATGGGTCCAAATGTTCGCGTACGCATGCAATCCGCGGCTTCGCGCACGCGCTGGGCCCCGCCTGGCCGTCGTCATGAGCTCGCAATCTAGGGAACCCGGCGGTAACACCGAAAAGCGCGCGGCGTTGACCTATGCACTATGAGGTTTGGCAGACAGCCGCAGCGGTCGGAACGTTCTTCGTGATCACCGCGACCGCGATCGCTGCGACCATCGAGCTTCGCAGCATGCAAGCGCGCAATCAACTGCACGCCATCCTGGCAGTCGAACGCGATTTCCGCGAGCCGGCATTGCAAGAATCGCTGCGCTACGTCCAATACTATCTCGATCAAAGGATGAGCGATCCCCAGTATCGTGCCGATCTCGCGTCGCTCGGTTTTATCGACGCTCGCGAACATCCCGAGATGAGTGTGTGCAACTGGTTCAACCAGATGGGCACGCTGGTGAAAAACGGCATCGTGAGCCCGGACGCATTTTTGGACCAGTTCAGCCGGTTGGTGGACCAGTATTGGAAAATACTGGCGCCGGTGGTCTCGATCTTGCGGCGCCGGCGCGGCGACGAGCAGTACCAGAACTTCGAGTACCTCGCCTCGCTTTCAAAACTCTGGCACGAGCAGCATCCGCACGGCGTCTTCCCGAAAGCAGTGCCGCGCATGCCCATGCATGATGTTTGGCTTGCCGAGGACCAAGCATGACCTTCGATTTCATCTCGTACGAGGCGATCAACTCGATCGTCGGCCTTGTCACGCTGGTCATCCTGGTCGCGAGCGTCATCGCGGCGGCGATATCGCTGCATCACTCGCAAGCCTTCAATCAGATCAGCGCGGTGCTCTCGATGGAGCGCGACATGCGCACGCCCGATATGCAAGAAGCCTTTCGCTTCGTGCAGAGCGAGCTGCCTTACAAGCTGTACCAGGAAGAATTCCGCGCGGAGCTCGACGCGATCGGATTCATCGACTCCCGCAGCCATTTAGAGATCCAGGCTTGCAATTGGTTCAACGCGATGGGGACGCTCCTCAAGCACAATCTCGTGGAAGAGGGCGCCTGGATGGACCTGTTCAGCCGGCTCGTCGTGAACTATTGGGACCGGTTGAGCCCCGTGATCGCCATCTTGCGCCGCCGCCGCGGCAACTCACAGTATGCAAACTTCGAGTACGTCGCCATCCGCGCGCGCGAGTGGCTGGAAAAGAATCCGCATGGCACGTTTCCGCCCAAAATGGCGCGAGCGAAAGTGGTCGATCGCTGGTTGGAGCAAGATTCCGCGCTTGTGGCTGAGCGAAGGCTGACCGATCAGCCGCAGCCTCACGTTTAGCAGCTCAGCGCGAAAAGGGAGGCAGCGACACCGTTTCAACGACCCGTTCGCCCAAACGTCCGGTCGACGTCAGCTGGACCACGACACCGCCGCGATACAGCGCCGGCAAATTCAGACGGGCGCTGTGTTGGGCTCCCGGAACCGTCAGGGAGGTCAAGCCCGCTCCGCGGGAGTCGATCAGCACTAGGTGCGCCGACGCCTGCCCCCCTGCGCTCCAGTCGATTCGAACGGATCTTCCCGCCGGCGAATAGCGTGCTTCTAGACCTTCGACGCTGACCACGGGCGCTGCAACCGGCGAGATCCTGGGCTGTTTCGCCTTGAGCTCGGCCCGAGCGATCGACTGACGCTGCGCCGGGGACAGCGCGGTCGGGTCTGCCGGAGGCGCCGTCAGGCTGCCACCGGATGCGTGTTCTTCGTTCGTGATCGGAATCGAAAGCGCGACGCTGTTCGCGTGAGTTCTTGGCGCTGCAAGCTGGTGCGTTCGTTTCGACTTCCCTTGAATGGTACTCTGTTTAGACAGCGCTTGGGGCGGCGAGGATAAAACCGGCGCGGGCAGGCTCGCTGCTTTCGCTATGCCAGCCAATCGTGTGCGCGGATGTAAGGCGCCAGTATGGATCGCGGCCGCTCGATGTGTGGGCCTTGCGACCCGGTGCGCCGCCACGTGTGCAAGGGCGCGGCCGATGGTCGCGCGTGCAAGTGATGGCAACGCATGCAAGCTGACCGGTTTCAGCAAGATCGCGGCCAGCACGATGCCGACGAGCGCGAGGGCGACCACGAGCACTTCTCCAAGACGCCCGGTTCTTTGCCGGCGGGGCTGGGGTGTATAGACAGAGCGGTAAGTCCGCGCCACCGTGGCGGGCGTTTTGGGGGGAGTCGCCGCTTGGGCGCTAGGCGTGCCAACCGGGAAGGTCAGCGCGAGCTGCGTCTGCTCTGTGAGCATCCCCACGACGGCGGCGTCGCCCTCACCGGCTGGGTTTTTGCGCGCGCCGTCCGCCGCGGCGCGCGTTGCGAGCGGCGCAGCTTGGCCGGTAAACAACGGAAGGTCGCTGCCCGCACCAGCCTGCCGGATCGGCTCATCCTCCGGTGTCAGCGCAACCGACTGCTCGAATGTCGCTTGCAGCGCGTCAGCTCCGTCGCGCACCGTCATCACGACGCGTCCGCTCCCTCCAGGCAGGGCATCCGCGGCGAAGATGACTGTGACGGTCCTGACTTCGTGACTGCGCAGGGAGAGCGACCGCGGCTCCACGCTGACGCCGGACGCCGGCGGTTCCAACGCGAGCGAGCAGTCGGATGCGCTCTTGGAATCGTTGCTGATCTGCAGGTCATAGATGGATTTCATTCCCGGTGTCAGGTACCACGTACCGGAACGATCCAACCGCTTGATGCTGAATGTGTGAGCCACCGAAACGCCTCCGCAGAATTGGAATATCGGCCTCTAAAGTAAGGCGCTCGTCTCATGCGTGCGATTATGATGCGCGCGTCACAACAACGCGCTCGACGAGAACGTGCCAGCGACCACTTCGGGGGGTAGTTTCAGCCTCCGAGACGAAGAAGCATATTCACCACTTCCGGAGCCAAAAGCCACATGTACTCGGACGAGTTGTTCCGCGAGTTCGACAGGATGTTCGCCGAACTCAGCCTGCCCATCACGAGCCATGCGCGCCGCGGTTCGTTCAATCCGAATGCCGATGTATACGTCACGAGCGGCGGCTCGCTCATGATCGTCCGCGTCGAACTGGCCGGCGTCACGCGCGAGAACATCAAGCTGGTCGTCGAAGGTCCGACGCTCTACCTCGCGGGCGCGCGAGAGAGCGACGCTCAAGGCTGCGCCGAAGTGACGCAAAAAGAGATCGAATATGGATATTTCTTCAAGAAGATCCCATTGCCCGACACCGTCGACGTGCAGTCGGCACGTGCGGAGTATCATGGAGGAATGCTGACCATCAAGCTGCCGGTGGCGACGCGCAGCCGCATGACGCCGGCCAATCGCGTCGAGATCCGTATGGTCGTGCGAGGACGCTCGTAGATGGCTGACAAAGCCGCGACGACCGCGCAAACCGGCAGTGCCACCATTCCGGCGGAGCTCGCCATCCTGCCGTTGCAGGAAGCAGTGCTGTTTCCCAACACCGTGATGCCGCTCGCAGTCACAAAACCTCACGGCATCAAACTCGTGGAAGACGTTCTGCGCTCCGGCGCTCCGGCGGGCGTGGTCGCCCTCAAGGACCGCGACGCATCGCCGCCCACGCCCGATGACGTGTACTCGGTCGGCACGCTTGCGATCATCCAGAAGATGATCAAAGTTCCAGACGGTACCTTGCGCTGCATCATCTCCGGCACCGTGCCGTTTCGGATCACCGAGTTCACGCAAGCCGAGCCGTATTTGGCAGGCAAGGTCGAGCAGCTCGAGGAGGTGACGGTCGAAAGCGACGAGCTCACCGCCATATCGCGCAATCTCGCCTCCATGTACACGCGGCTGCTCTCGTACTTGCCGTCGGCTCCCAAAGAGCTCGAGCTGGAAGTCAACAACATCAGCGATCCGAACCTGCTGTCGTACTTCGTCGCGTCGACCATGCGCCTGGACACGTCCGATAAACAGGCGGTGTTGGAAGAGCGCGACACGCACACGCGCTTGCGCATGCTGACGGCCTTCATGGCGCGCGAGCTCGAAGTGGTCGAACTGGGCCACAAGATCCAGAACGACATCCAAAAAGAGATGGACAAGGGCCAGCGCGAGTACTACCTGCGCCAGCAGCTCAAAGCCATCCAAGACGAGCTCGGTGAGACGGATCCGACGCAGGCCGACGTCAACGAGCTGCGTCAGAAGATCGAAGTGGCCGGCATGCCCGAGGACGCCAACAAAGCCGCCGTGCGCGAGCTCGACCGGCTCGCGAAGATCCCGTCCGCAAGCCCTGAGTATTCGGTGATTCGGACCTATTTGGACTGGCTCGTGACGCTGCCGTGGTCGAAGACCACTGAAGACTCTTTGGACATCGAGAAGGCGCGCAAGATCCTTGACGAGGACCATTACGATCTGGAAAAAGTGAAGGACCGCATCTTGGAGTATCTGGCGGTCCGCAAGCTGCGCAACACGCTCAGCGGCCCGATTTTGTGCTTCGTGGGACCGCCCGGTGTGGGCAAGACCTCGCTCGGGAAATCGATCGCGCGCGCGATGGGCCGCAAATTCATCAGGTTGTCGGTGGGCGGCGTGCGCGACGAATCGGAGATCCGTGGGCATCGCCGCACGTATATCGGCGCGATGCCCGGCACGTTCATCCGCGCCATCCGCGACGCAGGCTCCTCCAATCCGCTCATCATGATCGACGAGATCGACAAGGTGGGAGCGGATTTCCGCGGCGATCCTTCATCGGCGCTCTTGGAAGTCTTGGATCCCGAACAGAACAACTCGTTCCGCGATCACTACCTGGACTTGCCGTACGATCTGAGCAAAGTGCTGTTCATAGCGACGGCCAATCAGCTGGACACGGTCTCACCGCCGCTGCGCGACCGCATGGAGATCATCACGCTGGCCGGGTACACGCAGGCTGAAAAAGTCGGCATAGCGCGCAAGTACTTGGTTCCCAAGCAGTTGGCGGCCAACGGTCTGACCGCACGGCAGTGCGCGATCGGGAAGCCGGCCATCGAGATGATCGCCGCGAACTACACGCGCGAGGCCGGCGTGCGGAACCTGGAACGCGAGATCGCCACCATTTGCCGCAAAGTGGCGCGCAAGGTGGCCGAGAACCCGTCCCACCGGGCCCGGGTCACCGCCGCGTCGGTGGCCGACTATCTCGGCAAGCAGCGATTCTTCGCGGAGATCGCCAAGCGCACCGCGACCGAAGGCGTCGCCACCGGTTTGGTGTGGACGCCCGTCGGCGGCGACATCGTGTTCATAGAGTCCAAGGTCATGCCCGGCACAGGCAAACTGACGTTGACCGGTCAGCTCGGTGATGTCATGAAAGAGTCCGCGCAGGCGGCGCTCGCGTTCGTGCGCAGCCGCTCGAGCGAGCTGCACTTGAGCGATCGTTTCTTCAACAAACACGACATCCACGTGCACGTGCCTGCGGGAGCCGTGCCCAAGGACGGCCCGTCCGCCGGCGTCGCTATCACCACGTCGCTGGTATCCGCCTTGAGCGGCAGGAAGGTCCACTCATCGGTGGCGATGACTGGCGAGATAACGCTGACCGGCCAAGTGCTGCCGGTGGGGGGGATCAAAGAAAAGGTCTTGGGCGCGCGCCGCGCGGGCATTCGCAAAATCATTCTGCCGTCGCGAAACCAGCCCGACGTCGCCGAGGACGTACCGGCCGAGATACGCAAGAGCATGAAGTTCGTGTACGCAGATGAGCTTTCTCAGGTGCTCAACGAGGCGCTGGGCTCCCCTATGATCACGCCGGTGCTCACCACCAACGGCCGCCGCAACGGCCGGCTGCCCGCCGCGGCGCGGTTGGGCGCATGGCTCCACGGCCAGCCGTAGGCCCCGCCAAGCGGCGCACACACATTGACGTGTTGAGGAGCCGGCCACCGCTATGGTGATGGAAGATCCGCGCCAACGCCCTGGGTTGCCGAGGCTTTTGGTCGTGGACACGCTCGAGCATCTGGCAAGTCAGGCGGCGTTGGAGGTGCAGGTCCGCTCAAAAGCTGCCATCGAGCAATCCGGTCGCTTCACGCTCGTGCTGTCGGGAGGTTCCACCCCGGTCGCGATGATGCGATTGCTGGCCACGCCGGAATATTCGCAACGCATCGATTGGAGCCGGACGCACATCTTCTGGAGCGACGAGCGGTGCGTTCCTCCGCAGGACGCGGACAGCAACTTCCATGCCGCACATACGGCGCTGTTGAGCCACGTCGCCGTTCCCCGTGAGCAGACCCATCGCATGCAAGGAGAGCTCGAGCCGCCGGAAGCGGCGAGTGACTACGACCGTCTTCTGCAGCGGTTCTTCGACGGCCCCACGCGTTTCGATCTGACGTTTCTCGGACTGGGGCCCGACGGACATACGGCGTCGTTGTTTCCGGGAACCAAGGCGCTCGCCGTCAGCGACGCCGACTGCGTGGCCAACCAAGTGGAAAAAGTCGTCTCGCCCTGGCGCCTGACGCTCACCTACCGGGCGCTCAACGCCTCGAGCGCCGTGATCTTCTTGGTGCAAGGCAGCGAGAAGGCGGACATCGTTGCCCGCGTGCTCGAGAGCCCGCTCAATGCCGAGCTGCCGGCGCAAGCAATCGCCCCGCAGGGCTCCCTCACATGGCTGCTCGACGCGGCGGCCGCCGCCAAATTGGAGCGCAGGAACTAGCGCGCAACACTCCTGCGCGGACGCGAAGGGGCCTAGGATCAAGGCCGCTCAGGTAACCGCCGCCTCGAATAGCCTGTCGCGGCCGAGCGTGTCCATGCAGCGATCGAGCAAGCTCGCCTCGGGCACCGTCGCTGCCTGGAAGAGCCAACTGCGAAAACGCGTTCCATCAGTATCGTGCGCCTCCGCCTTGATGGCGGTGGGCGCGGATTGCCTCACCAGCACGAGCGATGCTTTGCTGCTGCTGGACGTGAGGGAAATGGCGACGACGCGCCCCGGCTCGATGTCGGGCCAATGCTTTCCAGGTGCGACCGTGCATGTGCCGCGCAGCGCGCCCAGCCGGGTCGTCAACCAACCCGCCATGAGCAACGAGCGGGCCGAGGGTACTTCTGCGCCGGCCGCCGCCGCGAACGTCACCGAGCAGCGGTCGAACACCGGCAGGAGCTGCAGCAACAGCGGGTCATCGAAACACACGCCGATGGCATTGCGCCAGGGCTCGGTCCGCTGCCAGTTCAGATCGCGCACCGTCAGACGGGCTTCGAAACGTTTGACGATCTCACGCATGGAAGCCACGGCCTGCGCGCCGTCGCCGAAGCGGAGAGAATCGACGATGATGCGGCTGCACAAAGGTTCCAGCCGCTCGAAAACCACGTTGCCCAGCGGCGAACAACTGCGCCACCACAAGAAGACCGGCAGATCCGGCACCAAAAGCGACTGCACCGCCGAGAGGACGCGCTCCGGTTCGGCCGCGTTCGCCTCCAAGACGATCTCCTCGCTGCAGATCGAGTGAGAACCGTCGCTCCCGCTGCAGCCTGCGCCGATCCACGCCTCGACCGAACCTTTGGGGGTTGCAGCGGCCGCGTGCAAAGCGATCGCGCGCATGGGGTGCTTGCCGGCAAGCGCCTCGACCGCGTCGATCACCTTCTGATGGTCTTGCTCTTCCTCGACGCACGCGATCAGCGTGAGAGCCGAGGAGTGCAAGCGCGGACGCCCGGCCTCCGCTGCCGCCGCTTTCCAACGCCGCGCGAGTTCGGTTTCGATGTCGCCCACCGCCACCGGCGTGAGATCAGCCGCGGAAGGGCCGGCTGCCGCTGCACCATCGCTCGTCGAAGAGGGCGTCATAACAAGCGCCAGCTCTTCCCGTCGCGAGCCAGGAGTTCATCGGCCTCAGCCGGTCCCCACGTGCCCGCGGCATAGTTGGAAAACTTCACCGTCGGGTGCTCTTGCCACACTTGAAGGATGGGATCGATCAGGGACCAAGCAGCTTCCACCCCGTCATCGCGATCGAACAGCGTCTGATCACCTTTCATACAGTCCAGGATCAGCCGCTCGTACGGGGACGCATCTTCGGTGCCGAAGGTGGCGCCATAGTCGAAATCCATCGCCACCGACCGAATGCGCATCACGGGTCCCGGGACCTTCGCGCCGAACTTGAGCGTGATGCCTTCGTCGGGCTGGATGCGCAGGGACAGGACGTTTCCGGCGATCATCTCCACTTGGCTCTTGCGAAACGGCAGATGGGGCACTTCCTTGAACTGCATCGCGATCTCGGTGACGCGCTTGGGCATGCGCTTGCCCGAGCGGACGTAGAACGGCACGCCGGCCCAACGCCAGTTGTCAACGGTGAATTTGAATGCCGCGTAGGTCGGCACAATGGAATCCGGCGCGACGTTGCGCTCCTGACGATACCCGGGCACGTTGACCCCCGCGACAAATCCGGGGCCGTACTGACCGCGCACCGCGGCGTTGGGAACGTCTTCTTTGCAGATCGGGTGCACTGCTTCGACGACCCGGATCTTCTCGTCGCGGAAATCGCGGGCGTCGAACGTCAGGGGCGGTTCCATGGCGACGAGCGACAGCAGCTGCAGCGCGTGATTTTGGATGACGTCTCGCACCACGCCCGTCTCTTCGTAGAACTTGCCGCGGTCCTCGATGCCGAGGCTCTCCGCGACCGTGATCTGCACCGAGTCGACGTAGCGCCGGTTCCAGATCGGCTCGAAGATGCCGTTGGCGAAGCGCAGGACCAAGATGTTCTGCACCGTCTCTTTGCCGAGGTAGTGATCGATGCGATAGATCTGGCCCTCTTGGAAGAATTTCTCGAGTTCGGCGTTCAGCATCTTCGCGCTCGCAAGATCATGGCCGAACGGCTTTTCGACGATGATGCGCACGAAGTGACCCAGGCCCGGCTCCGGCACCGTCAGGGCTGATTCATGCAGCTTCTCGGCGATGGGCGGATACAGACTGGCGGGGGTGGCCGTGTAGAAGATGCGGTTGCCGCTCGTGCCGTAGCGCTGGTCGAGCACCCCGAGCTGAGCCTTCAACGCGCCGAACGCGGCGGGGTCGCCGAAGTCGCCGCTGATGTAGTAGCACCGCTGTTGCAAATAGGCGAGAACGGCCGGATCGCGGACCCGCACCTCGCTCGAGTTGGCAACCGCGTCGCGCAGCACGTCGCGGAACTGAGCGTCGTCCATCTGCGTGCTGGCAAACCCGATCATGGCGAACGACGGCGGCAAGAGCGACGCTTGCGCGAGATTGTAGATGGCGGGCAGCAGCTTTCGCTTCGTGAGATCGCCCGACGCTCCAAAGATCACAAGCAAGCATGGCGTGGTGGCCCCTTCGAGGCGCAGACCTTCTCGGAACGGGTTGATGATCTCCGCGGGTGCGGCGCTGGGAGCCGCGATCGTAGCCATAGAGTTACCCTGCGGTTTTAGAGGCTGCCGATGTGGCGGCGCCGTCGTGAGGCGCCTGCGCTTCCGCGCGCACCGCATGGCCGCCGAACTCGTTGCGCAGCGCCGCGATGACCTTTGCCGAGAACGAGTCTTGCTGCCTCGAGCGGAAGCGCATGAACAAGGAAAGCGCGAGCGTGGGAACGGGCACCGACAGATCAATCGCGTCTGTGACGGTCCAGCGCCCCTCTCCCGTGTCGTCGACGTAGCCGGCGATCTTCGAGAGCTTAGGATCGGCCGCGAAGGCAAGCTCGGCGAGCTCGAGAAGCCACGAGCGGATGACGCTGCCCTGATTCCACAAATGGCTGATCTTCTGCAGATCCAGTCCGGCGCCGAACTCAGACGCCTCCAGCACCTCGAAGCCTTCTCCGTACGCCTGCAGCATGACGTACTCGATTCCGTTGTGCACCATCTTCACGAAGTGGCCGGCGCCGACGGGGCCGACCCGCAGGTAGCCGTCCTTCGGTGCCAGCGTCAGGAAGATCGGCTCCAGGCGCTTGCACACCGCGGCGTCGCCGCCCACCATGAGGCAGTAGCCGACTTTCAGACCCCAGATGCCTCCCGAGACGCCGGCGTCGATGAAATCGATGCCCTTGCGCGCGAGCTGTGCGGATTGCGACTGTCCGTCTTTCCAATACGAGTTGCCGCCGTCGATGACGACGTCGCCGCGCTCGAGCAGGCCCTCGAGGGCGTTGATGCTGTCGGTCGTGGGCGTTCCCGACGGCACCATCAGCCAGACGGCGCGAGGCGGTTTGAGCGCTTTCACGAGAGACTCGAGCGAGTTTGCGCCGATCGCGCCCTTGGCGGCCGATGCTTTGACCGCATCCGGACTGCGGTCGAACGCCGCGACCGTGTGTCCGCCGCCCATCAGGCGCTCGACCATGTTCGCGCCCATGCGACCCAGCCCGACCATGCCGATTTCCATTCGTTATCCCTTCGTTGCCGCGGTGACCGGCAGATGCGTCGCGATGGCGTTGACCGTTCGCTTCAACGTGAGCAGCCCGGCGTCGACGTCGGGCCCCAGATCGATGCGGATGACGCGGCGGCCGTGATTCTGGAGCGACTGAAGATCGCCCAATGCCTGAGCGTTCTTGAGGGTCGCAAAGTCGAAGCGTTTCCCCGGGATGTCGATGCGCTTGTCATCGCCGCCCACCAGCTGCAAGAACACGCCGGTGTTGGGCCCGCCCTTATGCATCTGACCGGTGGAGTGCAAAAAACGCGGCCCGTATCCGAGCGTGGTCGCCGCTTTGGTCGCGTCTCGCAGCGTCGCGCGGATGCGCTGCAGCACGTCGGTGCGTGCGGGGGTCTGACCGATGAACGCGACGATCGCGATGTAATCGTGCGGCCGCACTGCTTGCAACGCGGCTGCGATAGCCGATTCGTCCGACGGCGGGACCGCTTTCGCCGCACCGACGGCGCCGTCGCGCAGTTCGCCGTTGGCGCTGCCGGATAAGATGCGATTCGTGTTGTCTTTGCTCTCCTGCACGTTGGGCTCGTCGAAGGGATCGATGCCCAACAGCGACCCGAGCGCGGCCGTCGCGAACTCCCAAGCAAAGAACTCCTCCCCCAGATCGAGCTCGTCGCGCAGGAAGACCTGCACCAGCGGATGACCCGCCTGGCGCAACGCCTCACGGCGACCGTCAAGCGAGTCGTCATCTCCCAAGCGCAGATGCACGAAGATGCGGTCGTCGCCGTAGGCGCCGGGATCGCCCAGCGGCTCGTCGGCAACCGGTATCAACACCTTGCCGTCTTTGCCGGTGCTCTCGGCGATCAACTGCTCGAGCCACAACCCCAAGCTTGCGATGCCGCCGGAGCTGAGAATGGTCAGCTTGTCGCGTCCTTTGCCGACCGCTTGCGCGAGCGCGACTGCCAGCGAGACGGCGGGATGCTGCGCTGCGCTGACGCCCGACGCGCACGCCGTTACCATGAGTTGCGCGCGATCCAAAAGACCGGCGATGTCATAGCCCGCGATTGCCGCAGGCACCAGGCCGAAATATGAGAGCGCCGAGTAGCGGCCGCCGATATCGGGAGCATTGGCGAAGACGCGGCGCACGCCGCGCTCCGTCCCCAGTTTCTCCAGCGGCGTGCCCGGATCGGTGATGTACACGAATTGCTTGGCAGCCGCGGCCGCATCGCCGCGCGCCGCCTTCACCTTCTCGAAGAAGTACTCGCCGAAGGAGCGGCTCTCGAGCGTCGTGCCCGACTTGCTGGCCTCGATGAACAGCGTCTTTTCGATGTCGAGCTGCGCTTCCAAATCAGCGATCGCTTGCGGAACGGTGCTGTCCAAGACCAAGAGCTTCGGGAAACCCGGCCGTACTCCGAACGTGTCGCGCAGAACGATGGGCGCGAGACTGCTTCCGCCCATGCCCATCAAGACGACGTGCTTGAAACCCTCGTGTCGCGCGTCGTCCGCGAACTGCGAGAGCTCCTCGATGCGTCCTTCCATGGTCTCGACGATCGTGAGCCAGCCCAGCCGGTTTTTCACAACGGCGGCCGTTGCCGGGTCGCCGGCCTTCCACAGGGTCGGGTCGCGTTGCCAGACGCGGGCGACGAAACGATCGCGCTCCAAGCGTTCGAGCTCGGCAAAGTGCTGCGCCTGGTCAAAGCCGCTGAGCACATGGCGGTCGGCGCCGTTCGAGCGCAGCTTCTCCGCTTTCTCGCGGATGACGTCGAGCAGCTGATCGAACGAATTCTCGAAGACGACGAGGCCGTCCGCGAGCAGCTTGTCGGTGATCTCCTTGAGCGAGATGCCGAGTGCGGTGAGCTCATCGATGGTGGCATCCGCCTGTTCCATATTCGCGTCGAGCGTCCGCGCGAGCTTTCCGTGCTCCCGAAACGCAGCGATCGTCGCGGGTGGCATGGTGTCAACAGTGTCCGGCCCGATCAGCGCTTCGACATAGTACGTGTCGGGGTATTTCGGGTTCTTGGTCGATGTGCTGGCCCAGAGCGGACGCTGGCGCCGTGCGCCTGCTGCGGCGAGCTTTTTGAAGCGTTCCGTCTCAAGCGATTTGAGATAGACGCGATACAATCGCTTCGAATTGGCGATCGCCGTCCGGCCGAGCAATTGCTGCAAGCGCGCTTTCTTCGCATCGTCAGCGTTCGGGAGCGCTGCCTCGATGCGTTTATCCGCCTCGGTGTCGACGCGGCTGACGAAACATGACGCGACCGACGCGATGCGGTCGATGGGCAGATGGTCGCGCAGGCGGTCTTCCAGCCCCGTGAAGTACGCGTCGATGACGCGTTCGTAGTACTGCTCGCCGAACATCAGCGTGATGTTCACGTTCACGCCTTCGCTGATGAGCCGGCGGATGACAGGAATGCCTTCGTCGGTGGCGGGCACCTTCACCATCACGTTCGGTCGGTCGATGAGCTTCCACAAGCGCCGGCCCTCGGCGATGGAACCGTCGGTGTTCTTGGCGAGATCCGGCGGAAGCTCGATGGAAACGTAGCCGTCGCCGCCGTCGCTCGCGTCGTACAGCTCGCGAAAGACATCGCACGCCTCGCGGATGTCGTTGCTCGTGATCTCGTCAAAGATCTTGCGCGGCTCTCGTTGACCACGCTGCACGAGATCGCTCAACGCGTCATCGTAGTCTTTGCTCTCGGCAATGGCTTTCTCGAAGATCGTCGGGTTTGACGTGACGCCGCGCAGGCCGTCGTCGTCGATCAGGCGCTTGAGCTCTCCAGATCGCGTGAAGCCCCGGCGGATGTTGTCCAGCCAGAAGCTCTGACCGAACTCGATGAGACGGGCGAGGGGGTTGGCCATTTCAGTTCTTCCTTTGGTCTATGCCGCGGTGCAGCAGATTGGCGCTCAAGCCGACGCCAGCGCTTTGGCGCGCTCGGCGACTCGGGCCGGGGTGAAGCCGAATTCTTTGAAGAGGTCCTCGGCGGGCGCGGAAGCGCCGAAGTGCGTCAAACCGATGACGGCGCCTCGCTCCCCCACATAGCGCTCCCAGCCGAATGGCGACGCGGCCTCGACGGCAAGCCGAGCGGTCACGCGCGGCGGGAGCACCTCGTCGCGGTATTCGCGAGGCTGGCGATCGAAGACAGACCAGCACGGCAAGCTGACGACGCGAGCGGCGATGCCTTCTTCCCGCAGCAGCTTGGCTGCATCCAGGCACAAGCACACCTCTGAACCCGTGGCGATGAGGATAACGGCGGGGAGCCCGTTGCGCCCGCTTGCTTTGCCATCTCCGTTTGCGGAGGGGGCGCCGATCTTCTGTTCGTCGCTCGCTTGGCTCTCGTGAAGCAGCACGTAACCGCCGCGGCTTGCCATCTGCGTCGACGCGGCGTCCAGCACAGGCAGCTTCTGGCGGCTCAGCGCTAACCCGACCGGGCCGTCCTCGTGCTCCATGGCAAGGCGCCAGCAGATGGCGGTCTCGTTGGCATCGGCAGGACGCATGATCGTCATGTTGGGCATCGCCCGCAGCGAGGCCAGCTGCTCGATCGGCTGGTGCGTAGGGCCGTCTTCTCCAAGACCGATGCTGTCGTGAGTCCACACGTAGATGGGGTTGATCTTCATCAGCGCCGCCAAGCGCACCGGCGGCCGCATGTAATCGGAGAAGATGAAGAACGTTGCACCGAACGGTTTCAAGCCGCGGTGCAGCACCATGCCGTTGAGGGCGGCCCCCATCGCGTGTTCGCGGATGCCGAAATGAAAATTGCGCCCCGCGTAGTGGCCGCCCTCGAAGTCGCCCATGTCCTTGAGATTGGTGCTCGTGGATGGTGCCAGGTCGGCGGAGCCTCCAAGGAAAGCCGGCACGGCCTTGGCGATCGCATTCATGACCTTGCCCGAGGCTGCCCGGGTCGCAAGCGGCCCATCACTGACGGCGAAGCTGGGAATGCCGTTGAACCAACCCTCCGGGAGCACGCCCTTTTGCTCGCTCTCGAACTGCTGCGCGAGCTTTGGGTCCGCGGCCGCGTAGACATCGAAGCGCTCTCGCCATTCGGATTCATATCGCTGTCCGCGCTCGATGGCCTCGCGGCAGTGCTCGAGCGCCGGCTCGGGCACCAAGAAGTGCTCGTCCTCGGGCCAGCCGTAAACTTTCTTGGTCTTGCGGATCTCTTCTTCGCCGAGCGGCGCACCATGCGCCTCAGCCGTGTCTTGCGCATCAGGAGCGCCGAAGGCGATGTGCGTTCGAATGCGGATGAACGACGGGCGCTCGTCGGCTTTGGCTGCCACAATCGCGCGGTCGAGCGCTTCCACATCATTGCCGTCGTCCACGAATTGCGTATGCCAGCCATAGCTTGCGAATCGCGCGCACACGTCTTCAGTGTCGAACGATAGCGCTGTGTCACCCTCGATCGTGATGTGGTTGTCATCGTAGAAATAGATCATCTTGCTTAAGGCCAGGTGGCCCGCAAGCGAGGCTGCTTCGGCGCTGACGCCCTCCATCAGGTCGCCGTCGCTGCAGATCGCGTAGGTGTAGTGGTTGACGATCTCGTGGCCCGGCTTGTTGAAGCGGGCAGCCAAGAATCGTTCGGCGATGGCGAAGCCGACGCCGTTGGCGAAGCCTTGCCCGAGAGGTCCCGTCGTGACTTCCACGCCCGCTAAGAGCTCGAGTTCGGGGTGGCCTGCGGTTTTTGAGCCCCATTGACGGAAGTTTTTGATATCGTCGAGCGTCAGGTCGTAGCCGGTCAGGAACATGAGCGCGTACTGAAGCATGCATGCGTGTCCGGCCGACAGGATAAAACGGTCGCGGTCAGGCCACTGCGGATTTTTGGGGTTGAAGCGCAGATGGCGCGTCCACAGCACGTAGCCGAGCGGAGCCAGCGCCATCGGTGTGCCCGGATGGCCCGAGTTGGCTTTTTGCACCGCGTCCATGGCCAGCGTGCGAATCGTGTTGATGCACAGTTCGTCGACGGCGGCGCGGTCCAAAGCGGCAGATGCTTTCAAGGTGAGGCCTCCGCGGGAAGGTCAAAGAGCGCGAGCGGACCGCGCCCGGCGCGGATGAAGAACAGACATGCGACTCGCGTGGCTGTTGGGGCGACGAATCCGGCGGCAGGTATACTTGCAGCTTCGGGTCCGAACTTTCCTCGCAGCGCTGCTTTTCAGCCGAGCGTGCCCAGTGCGACCTCGGTGATACGAGAGCGACACTCCCCCTAGATCACAGCGAATCCTAAGGCCGGCGTCGCTTTGCCGACGATCGCCGCGCTGACACCGCAGCTGCGCAGCGCAGCGACCAGGTCCACGCAGCGTGACTCTGCGACGGCCACGAGCAATCCGCCGGATGTCTGTGCATCGCACAGCGCCCATTGCAGCGCCTGTGAGATACCGGAAGAAAACTTGACGCCCGCATCGACGGCGGCACGGTGGTTGGCGCGCGAGCCGGCGGGAACGCAACCCGCAATGGCAAGCTCCAGGACGCGCTCGAAGAGCGGCACTCGGCGGGCCTCGAGCTCGATGCCGACTCCGCTGCCTCGCGCCAACTCTTGCAGATGGCCGACCAATCCGAAGCCGGTGACGTCTGTGGCTGCATGCACTGGACTCGAATCGCCGGCCCGAGGTGCAGTCGTCCCTTCGTCATTGAGCCCGATCATCGCTTGAGAAGCCGCACGATTGAGCGCCTCCATCGATGCGATGGCCGGCTGAAGGTCCGCGGTCGAGATCAGGTCGCGACCGAATGCGGTCGTCAAAATGCCGGTGCCCAGCGGCTTGGTCAACACGAGCATGTCGCCGGGCCGTGCCGTCGAGTTGCGGATCACGCGATCCGGATGAACGATTCCCGTGACCGCCAGTCCGTATTTTGGTTCCGCATCTTTGACGGTGTGGCCGCCGATGACGTTGATCCCGGCCTCCCGCGCTTTCTCATCGCCTCCGGCTAGGATCTCGGCAAGCATCGCGATGTCGCACCCGGATTCCGGAAAGGCGGCGATTGCGAGCGCGCTCAAAGGGCGCGCGCCCATCGCGTAAATGTCGGACAACGCATTGGCCGCGGCGATCCGCCCGAATGTCCGCGGGTCATCGACGATCGGCGTGAAGAAATCCACGCTGTGCACCAAGGCGACCTCGGGCGACAAGCGATAGACGCCGGCGTCGTCTGCGGTCGAGGTGCCGACGATGACGTTGGGGTCATCGAGCGGCGGCAAGCCGCTGAGCAATTGCGCGAGCACGCTCGCGTCAGCCTTGGAAGCTCAGCCGGCGCAACTCGACAGATTGGTGAGCCGGAAAATATCGCTGCGCGTCATGATCCGGCTCTAGCTTGCATGGTGCTGCAAGGCGGCCCTGTGCTGGCAGTAGCGCGATTGGTGTCCCCAAAGACGGACTATTATCGTTTGGGTCAGCGCCGATATAGTACTCAAAAGGGACCGCTGATCGTGGTCCTCACGACCTGCGTGCGCCCCGATTTGGCCACGCGCTCTCGACCACATGCGAGGAGTTCAACTCGGTGAAACGACTATTCCGCTCCGCAGCCGCCTGGCGCCTGACAGCCCTCACAGTCGTCGTGGCGCTCTCGGCGCTTGCGTCCAAGCCTCCGGCGGCCCTGGGCGTTGCGACGCAGCCAACGGTTGCGGTCATCCAGTTCGTCAACGGCGCGAAAGCCCCGCAAACCGCGGTGAGCGCGCTGAGCAACGCGCTCTATCAAGCGGTTCAGTCGTCTGGGCGCTTCACAGCTGTCGGCGGTGGACCGCTGAAGGTGAACGCGGCCATCAATGGTGACGACATGACCGCCGGCTTGGAGGCCGGCGCCAAGGCGGGAGCCTCGGAGATCCTCTTGGGCGAGGTCCTGCAGATCAACCGCAGCACCGTCACCTACCGGCTGAGCGCGTATCGTGTTGATCCTTTGGCGTTCATCCGCTCGCAGGTCTTCTCTCAACCGAACTCTTCCACGGCCGG
The DNA here is from genome assembly GCA_003244105.1 of Candidatus Eremiobacter antarcticus. GTDB lineage: Bacteria > Vulcanimicrobiota > Vulcanimicrobiia > Eremiobacterales > Eremiobacteraceae > Eremiobacter > Eremiobacter antarcticus. Next base: position 379,658 of record QHBK01000003.1, read on the forward strand.
CCTCGTCTCCGGCTTTGTCACGAACTTGTCCACGCTGCATGCGCCGCGCACGGCGGTCGGAATGATCTATTCCGTGACCGACGGAGTGCATGCCGACCTCGGAACGTCCACCGGATTCTCACTGGGCCAGCGCTTCAACGTGATGCGCAACGGCACGAAAGTCGCCGAGGCGCAGATCGCGACCATCCAACTGAACGACGCAAGCATGACGGTGAGCAATACGACCAGCGGCTATTCGCCAGCGATCGGCGACCAACTCGTGGGAACGGAACCGCTGCCCGCCATCGCACCCGCGCCATCCAACCGCGTCAACACGTTCAACCCGCTCGCGCTCTTAGTGGTGGCAGGCGCCGCTTTGCTCGCGATTGGACATCACGGCCAGCCGGCCAACGTCGTTCCTGCGCCGTCTCCCACCTTCACGGTGGCGCCCTCGTTCTCGGTCACAGGGATCTCGACTGGCGCGCCTCCGAACCCGACGTTTGTTTTCACATTCAGTCAGCCGGTTGACACCACGACTGTAGACTTCGCGACGACGACCTTCGCGAGCTACCAGATAATGCACGGGGGAATCCAGCCGAATCCTCCTGCCCCGTTGACCAACCTTGGCGGTGCGCCTCCGACGTTCGACGGCACGCACACGGTTTTGACCGTCAGCTCCAGCGGGACCATCGTTTTCGGGGACCAGGTGACGTTCACGTTCACATCCGCGATTCACGACATCTTCGGCGACGCTTTGATTCCACATAGCCAGCCTTTTGGGCCCTTCTCAACCGCGCGGCATCCGGCTGCAGGGTCGCAGAAACCCGGACCTGCACCCGGAGCGCCCAAGCCTCAGTCGGTCACTCCGCAGGCGCCGCGGGCTCCCAAGCCCCAAGCGCCCAAGGACCCGCATGGTCCGCACGTGCCCAGGTGAACGTTTCAGCCTAGCCTCCTAGCAATCTCTCTCTCACAAGCGATGGCGCTTCAGTATGAGACGGCCGAACGGCCGCACACCATGCGGAAGCGCCTCGCCGATCATCGCGTATGCCGGACCATTCAGCGTCTCGATCGCCTCCACGGTGGGCGAGCTTCTCAGAACCGAACGCACGTCAGGCGCGATCGGAAAGAACAGCGCCACGAAGATCACGAGCCACAGCAGCAGCACAGCCTTCGCGCACGCCACTGCACCGCCGCTTATGCCGCTTGCGATGCGCAGGCCTGGTAGCGACGCAAACCGTTCAGAGACCCATCCGGCAGCGCGCACCGCCGCGAAGATCAGCAGAAACAGCAGCCAAAAAGCCAGGAGATGACTGCTTCCGGTGCCCAGAGCGTACGTCGACTGCAACGTCGCTGCAAGGCTGCCCGCGAATAGCCCGGCGGCAAGCCACGAGACGATCACCGCGGCGATGCCCACGATTTCGCGGATCAGGCCGCTGCGATACCCGCCCCAAAACGCGACGCCCAGCGTCAGCGCGACCAACCCGTCGGCCCACGTCAGCATGCTGACGGGAGCGCCTTCATCCGCGCAGTGTCGCGCCGAACGCCTGCGCCAGCGTCGCCACCACGGCGCCTTGCAAACTGTTTGCTTCTTCGTCCGTGATGGTTCCATCAGCTTTGCGGAAGGTCAGCGTGAGCGCGACGCTCTTCTTGCCTTCCCCGATCTGCCGTCCGCTATATTCGTCGAACGCCGTCACATGTTCCAGGTGGCCCGCACCGCTGGCGGCCGCCGCCTCGACAACATCCCCGGCCGGCACGGCCTCGTCGATCACGACCGCGATATCGCGCTTGACAGCGGGGAACTTCGGCAGCGGCCGGTACTGTTCGACCGGCTTGCGGCGCGGGATGTTCTCCAGATACAACGCAAACGCATAGGTCGCGAGCGGCAGTTCGTATGCAGACGCAAGGCGCGGATCTAAACGGCCGAATTTTGCGACGGTCATCCCATCGCTTGTGATTATGCCCGCCGCTCCGGGATGAAAGTACATGCGGGCGCGCGCCGCAGACCGCAGCGGACCGGCGATGAAGGTGCGCAAGATCGATTCCAGCTCGCCCTTCACGGTCAGCAGGCGCTTGTCCAGGCTCTGGCGGCCGGCTGATTCCGGCGCATCGGAAAATGCTGCGAGCCCGCACGCGGATCGCCACTCGAGGACATCACTATCGACGTACGCACCGTCGCGGGCCTGCGAGGGCTTTCCGTTTGCCGGCAACGGCCGGAAGACGTGCCCGATCTCGAAGAGCCGCAGCTCCCCATCGCACTGTGGCCACCATTGCGCGGCCGACATCAGAACGCCCGGAAGCAGGCTTGGCCGCAGGAACCGGTGGTCTTCGGAAAGAGGATTTACGACGGCAACCACGTCCTCCCAATACTTCAAGCCCGAGCGCTCCCACGCGCTGATCACGCGCGACCCCTGCAGCGCGACGCTGACGATCTCGTGATAACCGAGTGCCGCAAACGTGTCGGCGAGTTTCGTCTCTTGGTCGAAGGCGCTTTCGTCTATGGCTTGCGGCGCAGCGACGGTCCGCTCGGCGGCGATCGCTTCGTAGCCGATGCCTCGCGCGATCTCCTCGATGATGTCGACCTCTTCACGGACGTCAGTTCGCCAGTAGGGGATCGTGACCGACAGCTCGCCGTTCTCGTGAGAGTCGATGCCTATGGGGTCGAGCGCCGCGCGCATCTGGCCGCTGGAAAACGACGACCCCAAGACCGCGTTCACGCGCGCTGGGCGGACGCGAACGGAGTGTGGTGCTTGGGGGGCTTCGCCGCACGCCTCCACCCGTGAAGCCGCCCCGCCGTCGCCGGATAAGAACGCGGCAGCAAGCCTTCGCCCCTGCTCGGGCAGCTCGAGCGGCAAGTCTTTTTCGTGACGCAAAGCGCCTTCAGTGCGCAAGCGCAGCGCGAGCGAGGCACGGCGGACCGCGGAACCGACGAAGTTGGCCGACTCGACGAAGACGTTTTTGGTGGCGGCCGTGACGGCGCTCGCCGCTCCTCCCATGATGCCGGCGATCCCGATCGCTCCTTGCGCATCTGCGATCACCGGCGTCCCCGGGGCCAACGTACGCGCAACGCCGTCCAACGTCGTGACCGCTTCGCCATCGAAGGCGGCGCGCGCGATGATGCGTCCGCCGCGTATCGCATCCGCGTCGTAGAAATGCAGAGGCTGACCCGTCTCCAGGAGGGCGTAGTTGGAGATGTCGACGATCGAGTTGATGCTGCGCACTCCGGCTGCTTGCAATCGGAGAACCATCCAGATCGGCGATCGGCCGGTCTTGACGCCGCGGAAGAACTGCCCGAGCAATCGCCGGCAAACGGCGGGATCGCCGATCTCAACCGTGATCGGCGAGTCATAAGAACCGGCCTGGTCCTCGGGCGCCGCGGCGCGGAACGTCGCCCCGACAGCTGCCGCAGCTTCACGCGCGAGTCCCGCGATCGATAGGCAGTCCGGCCGGTTGGAGGGCACTTCGACGTCCAACACCGCCTCCGGAAGCCGGGCGGCTTTCCAGAAGTCCTCGCCGACCGGTGCGTCGTCTTCCAAGATCACGATGCCGTCTTCATACTCGCCCGGAAGCGCCAGCTCGTCCGGTGAGCACATCATGCCCACCGATTCCACACCTCGCAGCACGCTTCGCTCGATGCGCTTTGTGCCGCGCCCTCCATTTCCGGCCGAGTTTGCAGAAGCGCTTTTGACCACCTCATCGCTCGTCCGCTCGAAGACGACCGCTCCGGGTAGCGCGACTGGGATCTTATCGCCGGCCCGAACGTTTTGGGCGCCCGTGACGATCTGCAAGCGCTCGCGGCCGACATCAACGCTGCTCAAGAACAGCCGATCAGCGTTTGGATGGCGTTGCAACGCCTCGATACGGCCGACGACGATGTGGTCTGGCCTTGGCTGTTCGATGACGCTTTCGACGGTGAGGCCGCGCGCAGTCAGGCCTGCCGCGAGCGCGTGCGCGGACGCGTCGCTTTGCATGAAATCGCGCAGCCACGAAAGCGGAACACGCACCTACTGGAACTGCTCCACGAAGGCGGGCTGGTTTTCCGTGAGCAGGCGGATATCGTCGATGTTGTGCCGCACGAGCGCGATGCGCTCGATGCCCAAACCGAACGCCCAACCGGTGTACAGCTCCGGGTCATAGCCTGCGCTGCGCAGCACATGAGGATGCACCATGCCGCTGCCGCCCATCTCGAGCCAGCCGGCGCCGCCACACGACCGGCATCCGCTGCCCGCGCAGACACCGCAGGAGACGTCGACTTCGGCCGACGGTTCGGTGAATTGAAAATAAGAAGGCCGGAACCGCGTCCGCCGCTCGGGCCCATACAGATGCCGGCAAAGATCGCCGACGAACCCCTTGAGATGCGCGAACGTGACCCCGCGACCGACTTGCAGCCCTTCGAACTGATGGAACATGAATGCATGGCGCGCATCGAGCGCATCCCGACGGTAGACCTTGCCGGGTACGAGGATCGCGATGGGTGGTGGGTGCTGGAGCATCGCGCGCACCTGCATGGGCGAGGTGTGGGTCCGCAAGAGCGCCCCCGAGGGGAGGTAGAATGTGTCCATCGCCTCGCGCGACGGATGGTCGGCGGGAATGTTCATGGCTTCGAAGTTGTAATATTCGCTTTCGACTTCGGGCCCCAGAACAACCGCGAAGCCGCGGCTGCGAAAAAAGCTCACGACGTCGTTGAGGGTCCGCCGCAGTATGTGGATGGAACCACGCTTGGGCGCAGTCGCGGGAAACGTGACGTCGTAGGTCTTGGCAAGCTCCGAGCGCAGTCCGGCGTCGCGCAGCCGAAGCGCTGCGCTCGCGAACGAAGATTCAATCCGCAGCTTGCTTTCGTTTGCGCGCTGCCCGAATTCCGCGCGCTCTTCTTTGGGAAGCTTGCCGACGCCGGCCATGATCTGCGAAAGCCGGCCGCCCTTGCGTCCTAAGACGCTCGTGTACAAGGCGTCGAGCTCTGCTTGCGTGTTAAGGGCCGCCGTGCGCGCGGCGACCTCGTCTTCCAGGTCCTTGAGCTGATCGGTCAATGTTTCGGGCGCCTACGCGAGCTTTGGTGCACGAAAAGAACGTGGCCGCTCGAGGTGCGGCCACGGATGATACCACGTAGTATTGCTGCGCCTTACAGCGCGGGCACCCACGATATCCTAACGGGAATCTTGAGGGGCCATCCGCTTGTAAAGCAAGTATGCTTTGACCGAACCGGTGGTGAGAAACAGCTTCCAGAACAGCTCCGGAGATAGTAACAGAGTAACCGACCTCCTTGCGTTCTCAAACCGAGCTTGTTTCCGGGTTCTACCGGGCCCCAGTATAGCATAGGAGCGTCGCCAAAAACAAGGCTGCACGGCCTCTTGACTTTCACGTCGTATTCGTTCCACGCGCGCGGGCGAACTCGTACATCAAGATCGAGCCGGCCACAGCGGCGTTCAGCGAATCCACACCGCTGCGCTGCGGAATGGCAACCGAGGCATCGATGTCCGCGCGAGGTATGTCTTCGAGGCCGCTCCGCTCCTGGCCGATCAAAAGCGCGGCTCGCTCGGGCGGTTCGAAAAGACGGACGTCTTGACCCGAGGCCTCCGCCGCGATGACGAACAGGCGCGCCTCCCGGACGGCGCTGACGAGCTGCTGCCATTTTGCATATTGGAAGATCGGCACTCGGAAAAGCGCGCCCATGGAGGCGCGCACGACCTTGTCGTTATAGGGCTCGACCGCCGTGGGTCCAAAGCACACGGCCCGCGCGCCGAATGCATCGGCGCTGCGGATCAGGGTTCCAGCGTTGCCGGGGTCGGCGATGTCGGGAAGCGTGACGACGAGCACGGCGCCGCTGCTGGGCAATCGCGAGGGCAAGCGCTCGACGGGCTCGTGGACGAAACGCACGACCCCCACGATGCTCTGGGGAGTTTTGGTCTGTGCGAGCGATTCGAGCGTGCGCTGGTCTACCGACCATACTTCACAGGCGCCGGCCAGACGCGATTGCAGTTCCTCGCTTGCCGCTGCGCCTTGCGACATGAAGACTTGCTCGACGACGGCACCGCCGTCAACGGCCGCCGCCAGCACGAGCGGCCCCTCCACGAGGAAACACCGCCTTTGCAGACGGTGTTTTTTCTGCTGCAGGAGACGCGCGCTGCGGACCGCGGCGTGATGGAAGCCCGCGGAACCGGCGCTCACCTGGATGCTTTAGGGCCGCTGGGTGCCGGCAGGCAGATGTTTCTTGGCGATTTCGAGCAGGTGCGAAAAAGCCGACTGGTCGTTGACGGCGAGCTCGGCTAAGATCTTGCGGTTCACGTTCAGGCCCTCTTTCTTGAGGCCACTCATTAGCCTGCTGTAGGTCAGACCCTCGCTGCGCGCAGCCGCGTTGATGCGGGTTATCCACAACGATCGAAAATCACGCTTGCGCCGCCGCCGGTCTCGAAAGGCGTAGACCATTGAATGCAGCAGCGCCTCGTTGGCCGCCTTGTACGTGCGTCCTCTGGCTCCGCGAAACCCTTTGGCCGCCTTGAGGACCTTGCGCCGCTTCTTGAGCGACATGATCCCGCGCTTGATCCGTGCCATGGTGCAATGCTCCCGTGTTGCGTCCCTGAAGACATGGCGCTTCGCTGCGCCGTTTCCGGCTCGCTTCGATCAGGTATAAGGCAGTTGGCGCTTCAGGCGGGGCGAGTCGGTCTTGTCAACGACGACTTGCTTGCGAAAGCCGCGGATGCGCTTGGGCGACTTCTTCGTCAGGATGTGGCTGCAGCCCGAAAACTGCCGCTCGCGCATGAACTTGCCCGTGCCCGTCTGTTTCACGCGCTTCGCGGCGCCCCGATGCGTCTTCAATTTCGGCATGTCTCTCTCGATTCTCTTTAGCTCGGCGGCGCGTCGGCGACGGTCGCCACCGCGGGCGTCTTCGCGCTGACCGCACTTGCGATGGCTTCGCTGCGCGGGGACAAGATCATGAACATATTGCGCCCTTCCAGCCGCGGTTCGCGCTCGACGGTCGCGAACTTCGCCGTGTCTGCAGCGACGCGTTCAAGTATTCTGCGACCCTGCTGCGCGTAGGCGATCTCTCTGCCGCGGAACATGATCGTGACCTTGACCTTGTCGCCGTCGAATAGCAACCGCTCCGCCGTGCGAAATTTCACCTGGTAATCATGCTCCTCGATCTTCGGCCGCAGCTTCACTTCACGCAGCTCCATGTTATGCGCTCTCTTGCGCGCCTCTTTGTCCTTTTTGTTCTGCTCATAACGCAGGCGGCCGTAATCATCAAGGCGGCACACGGGCGGTACCGCGTTGGGAGAGACCTCGATGAGGTCCACGCTGCGCTCGCGAGCCAGGGAAAGGGCATCGTACGTCGACATGATGCCCAGCTGCGCCCCGTCATCCGAGATCACCCGGACTTGGGGCACTCTAATTTGTTCGTTGACGCGAAGCTGTTTGCTAATGAGCGGGAACTTCTTGAAGCAGCGCGATTGTTCGGATAGTGCGGTCCTCATCGGTCAGCGCAGTGAGTGAAATAAAAAAACCTGCGGTTGCAGGCTACCCGGTGACGGCCGGTGACAAACGTTTCCGCTGCCTTCGTCTTTCGAACCCAGCCGGCTGCTTGGAGGCGCCGCGGGGTGCGAAGGGTAGTCGATGCTTTCCGATTATAGCAAGGCCGTGCGGCGGGGGTCAAGCCGGCTGTGGCGGCCGCCCAAAGCGGCAATGGGACATGATGGCATGACGCGGCAGCGAAGGCCGCATTTGGCAGCTGCGCGAATTGCGCGGCGTGGTCAAAGAAGATTATAAAACGGCGCATCCGTGGCAAAAAAAGCGTTCCGACGAACGCAAACTGGGTCTTGTGATGGTGAACACGGGACCTGGCAAGGGCAAGACGACGGCCGCCCTTGGGCTTGCCCTGCGAGCCATCGGCCATCACCATCGCGTCAAGATCATCCAGTTCATGAAGGGCGATCCGTTTTACGGCGAGATTCTCATCCGGCAGCGGCTGCCCGAGCTTGAGATAGAGCAGTTCGGGCTGGATCGCTTCGTCGACCCCAAGAACCCCGAACCGGAACACGTGCAGCGCGCCCAAGAGGGATTCGACGCGGCTGCTCAAGCCATCACGAGCGGCGAATACCATGTCGTCGTCTTGGACGAGATCAACGTCGCGCTCGCCTTCGGACTTGTGTCTACGGATGCGGTCGTGGCCCTGCTGCGAGAGAGGCCGGCGCACGTGGAAGTGATCCTGACCGGCCGGGACGCCCCCCAGGCCATCATCGATGCAGCCGATTACGTCAATGAGATAACGGACATCAAGCATCCCTATCAGAGGAACGTTCCCGCCCGCGTCGGGATCGAGTTCTAAGCGCGGCCGCGCTGCACTGCGTCTAAGGGAAGTCTCATCTGTGAAAAAGGAAAAAGACATCACCGGATCGCCGAACGGCAAGCACAGCGGTAAGCCGTCATCGGCGCAGGCGGTCTGGCAAGCCCAATTCGACGCGGCGGCAAAGCTGCCGGGCGCAAACGATCGCACGATCTCGGACCATCCGCTCAAGCCGCTGTACGGCCCGAGCGACGCCGCGGGCATCGACTACGAGCGCGACCTGTCATATCCCGGTCAATATCCGTTCACTCGCGGGATCCACGCAAGCGGCTATCGCGGCCGGCTCTGGACCATGCGTCAGTTCGCAGGTTTCGGCAACGCCAAACAGACGAACGAACGCTATCGCTTCCTCCTCGCCCAAGGGCAGACCGGGCTGTCGGTCGCGTTCGATATGCCCGCGCTGATGGGGTATGACTCGGATCACCCGCGCGCGCTGGGCGAGGTCGGCAAGTGCGGCGTCGCGATCTCGACGCTGCAAGACATGCAGGATCTGTTCGCGGGCATTGACCTCGGCCGCATCAGCACGTCCATGACGATCAACTGCACCGCGCCGGTCGCGCTTGCGATGTACATCGCCACGGCTGAGGCCCAAGGAGTGCCGCAAGAAAAGCTGAGCGGAACCCTGCAGGCGGACATGCTCAAAGAGTACATCGCGCAGAAGGAGTGGATCTATCCGCCCGAGCCGTCCATGCGCATCATCACCGACATGATCGCGTACTGCTCGAGACACGTGCCCAAGTGGAACACGATCTCGATCTCAGGCTATCATATCCGGGAGGCGGGCTCCACCGCCGTGCAGGAGCTGGCCTTCACTCTGGCCGACGGCTTCGCATACGTCGAGGCCGGCGTAGCGGCCGGGCTGGATGTCGACGACTTCGCGCCGCGGCTGTCGTTCTTTTTCAACGCGCACTCGGACTTCTTCGAGGAGATCGCGAAGTATCGCGCCGCGCGCCGGATCTGGGCCCGTCACATGCGCGAGCGGTTCGGCGCAAAGAATCCGCGCTCGTGGACGCTGCGCTTCCATACGCAGACGGCGGGATGTTCCGCCACCGCCCAACAAGCGGAGAACAACGTCATGCGGGTCGCCTTCCAGGCGCTGGGAGCGGTGCTCGGCGGCACCCAGTCGCTGCACACGAATTCGCTCGACGAAGTGATGGCCTTGCCGACCGAAAAGAACGTCCAACTGGCTTTGCGCACGCAGCAGGTGCTGGCGTACGAGACGGGCGTCGGAAACGTGATCGATCCATTGGGCGGCTCTTATTATGTCGAGCGGCTCACGACCGAGATGGAAGAAGGCGCCGAGGAATACTTCGCACGCATCGCCGAGTTCGGCGGCGTCATCCCGGCCATCCACGCTGGTTTTTTTCAAAAGGAGATCGCCGACGCTTCGTACCGCTACCAACGCGAGATCGAGAACGGCGAGCGGATCATCGTGGGCGTGAACGACTTCGTGCAAGAGGAAGAGCACCCGATCTCACTGCTCAAGATCGGGCGCGAGATCGAATTGGAACAATGCGCGCGCGTGCAGGCGTTTCGCGCGTCACGCGACTCCCAAGCCGCCGCAGACGCGCTGGCCGCGCTCGTGAGCGCGGCTCGAGGCGGCGACAACATGATGCCACACTACATCGATTGCGTGAAGAAGAAGGCGACGCTGGGAGAGATATCCGAGGCGCTGGTCCCGGTCTTCGGCCGCTACCGCGAGCCGGCGGTCATCTGATGGCGCGTCCGATCCGGATCCTCGTCGCAAAAGCCGGTCTTGACGGGCACGACAGAGGGGCCAAGGTGATCGCGCGCGCCCTGCGCGACGCCGGATTCGAAGTCATCTACACCGGCCTGCACCAGACGCCCGAGCAGGTCGTCGAAGCCGCCATCCAAGAGGACGTCGACGGCATCGGCCTTTCGGTTCTGTCCGGCGCGCACATGACGCTCTTTCCGCGCATCAAAGAACTCTTGGACAAGGACGGAGCGAGCGACGTCGTTCTGTTCGGCGGCGGCACCATACCAAATGAAGACATCGAGGCGCTGCGCGAGGCGGGGGTTGCGGCCGTTTTCACTCCGGGCGCTCCGATCGCCGGCATCGTCGATTTCGTGCGCCGCGAATGCGGCAAACGGGTAGAGGTCTGACCTCGGAGATTTGATGCCAATTCGGGTGCGTTTTGCCCCCAGTCCGACGGGCTATTTGCATGTGGGCGGCGCTCGCACCGCGCTGTTCAACTGGCTGTTCGCCAAGCATCATGGCGGCAGGTTCGTTTTGCGCTTGGAAGACACCGATAGAGCGCGCAATCGCCCGGAATACGCGCAGGCCGTGTACGACGGGCTGCGCTGGCTGCAGATCAACTGGGACGAAGGCCCGGATACCGGCGGCCCATACGCGCCGTATGCGCAAAGCGAGCGAACGGCCCTGCATCTGGCCGCAGCTCACGCAATGCTGCGCTCGGGTGCGGCCTACGAGTGCTGGTGTCCGCCTGCGGCAGGCGCCGACACCGAAGCGCTCGAGGACGCGAGCGATGCGGACGCGCCGGCGTCGGTGAACGGTGGGGGAATCGAAAGAACAGCACTGCGATCGCAGACGCGCTGCCTCTGCGGTCTGTCGCCGCGCACTGACAAGCCGGATTCCGCAGCTGATGGCACGCAGCCGGCCATCCGCTTGCGCGTTCCGGCCGAGCGGGCTCTTGTCGTCGACGACGCCGTCCGTGGGCGCGTCACGTTTCCCGCCGGCACCGTTCCCGATTTCATTCTGACGGCCAGCGATGGGAGAGCCCTCTACAACCTGGCAGCGTCTGTGGACGATCACGAGATGCGAATCACACATGTCATCCGGGGAGAAGAACATCTCGCCAACGCCCCCAAGCAGTTGTTGATCTATGAAGCCATGGGATGGGAGCCGCCGGTGTTCGCTCATCTTCCGATCTTGTTGAACGCGCAGCGCCGCAAGCTGAGCAAGCGCGACGGCGCCACGTCGCTGCACGACTACGAAGGCATGGGCTACCTGCCTGAGGCGGTGGTCAACTTCTTAGCGCTGCTGGGCTGGTCGCCCGGCGACAACAAAGAACTGCTGACGCGCGATGAGATCGTGAGACTCTTCGATCTCGAGGGCGTCGTGAAACATCCCGCGATCTTCGAAACGGCGAAACTGGGTTGGATGAACAAGGAGTACATCAAGGCGCTGCCGGCCGCAGCGCTGGCCACCAGGCTTGCCGATTTCATGCGCCGGCACTCGGAGCATGGGGCCGCGCTGCCAGACTTTCCATATCTCGAGAGAGTCGCCGAATTGTTCCGGGAACGCGCCAAGACGTTGGCCGACATCGTGCGGCTCGGATCGTACTTCTTCACGCGCGATCCCATCGAGCCGAGCGAGGAGGCCCTCGCGAAATATTGTTCCCCACCAGGTCCGGCGGGAGACAGCCTGCGCGCCGTGAGAAGCGCGCTTGCAGCCGCACCGCGCTTCGACGTCGGCACTGTTGAGAAGTCGATCCGCGAGCTGGCGGAGGAAACGAAGACCAAGGCGTCTGCCTATATCCATCCTCTGCGAGCCGCGGTCAGCGGGCAAGCGGTCAGCCCCGGCATCTTCGAAGTATGTTCGATCCTTGGACGAGAGACAGTTCTGGCGCGCGTCGACGCGCTGGTGAGCTTCTTGGATTCCGCGGCTTCGGAGAAGACCACAGCCGCGCACGCGAAACCCGCGCGATGAGCAGCCGGAGCGAACCTCCAGGCGCGTCCGTCGACGCCATCGTGCTTGCGGCCGGCAAGGGCACGCGCATGAAGAGCCGCCGCCCCAAGGTGCTGCACGAATTGTGCGGGCGCAGCATGCTCGGCCACATCCTGCACACGCTGCGCGCGAGCGGGATCGATGGCATCAGCGTCGTCGTGAGCCCAGAGATGTACGCGCAGGTTTCGAAGGACGACGGTTTTGAGGCGGTGATCCAAGATCCGCAGCTGGGCACAGGGCACGCCGTGCAGATGGCTCTGGCTCACTTGGACGCGATCGCGCCCTCAGCGCTCGACCGTGGGGTTCTCGTGCTCGGCGCCGACATGCCGCTCATTCCGGCGAGCCTGATCGAGCGTGTGATCTCGACAACGCGCTCCCGCCCTGGCACGACGGCGCTCGTGACCGCTCGCGTAGCGCTGCCCTCGTTTTTCGGTCGAATCATCCGCGAGCGCGGCGCTTTGGTGCGGATCGTGGAACAGCGCGACGCCACGCCGCCGCAGCTGCAGATCGATGAAGTCAACGCGGGGATCTATTGCTTCGACGGTCCCGGCCTGCGTCACGCGATCGGCAAGCTGCGCGCCGACAACGCGCAGCGAGAGCTATACCTCACCGACTGCATCGCCGCCATTGTCGCGGCCGGCGGCAGGGTGGAAACCGTCGAGGCCGAGGCGGCTGCCGACGTTGCCGGCATCAACAACCAGGTGGAACTCGCGGCGGCGAGGGCTCTCCTGCAAGAACGAGTCCTGCGCGAGCACATGCTGGCCGGCGTCACGATCGTGGATCCTCGCAGCACGTACGTCGATTCCGGCGTGGCCATCGGCCAAGACACGACCATCCATCCGCAGACGCATCTGCTGGGCGATACGGTGATCGGTCAGGGTTGCGAAATCGGGCCGAACACGGTCATCGCGAACAGCCGGGTGGCGGACAGCGCGCAGATCCAGCAGTCGACGATCAAAGATTCGGCTGTGGGCGAGGGCGTCACGATCGGACCATTCGCACACCTGCGCAGCAACACGACGGTGGAGAGCGGCGCCCACATCGGCAATTTCGTCGAGATGAAAAAGAGCCGGATGGGCCGCGGCGCTAAAGCGGGCCACCTGACGTACCTGGGCGATGCAGACGTCGGCGAAAACGCCAACATCGGCGCAGGCACCATCACGTGCAATTACGACGGAACGCACAAGCACAAGACCAAAGTGGGCAAATCCGCTTTCATCGGCTCGAACTCGTCGTTGGTCGCACCGCTCGACGTCGGTGAGGGCGCCCTCACGGGCGCAGGCTCCGTCGTGATCCGCGACGTGCCCCCAGGGGAACGCGTGGTCGGCAACCCGGCCAGAGCGCTGCCGAAGAAAAACGCCAAGCCATGAGCGCGCACATCTGGGAATCGATCGCGATCGCCGCCGCGATCATCGCAGCGTTTGGGTTGGGAGCATGGATACGCCGTCGCTTCTCTGCGGTGCGAGCGCGCGCGACCGAGGCGGAACGCAAGGTGGCGCTGCTGACGCAGATCGCGCCTTCCATGACCGAAGCGTCGATGGATTCCGTGGCTGCCACGTGCGGCCGCGTGGTCGAACGTTTTGAAACGCTCGTGGGAGCCGACGTGATCCTGTGCTTCGTCGACGTCGACGGACGTCCGGTGTTGGGCGCCAAGTCCGACGTCGGCTATGCGGGGTTTCTCCGAGTGGGCGAAGGCTACGAAGGTGACAGTATCTTGACGTGGACGCAGAACCGGTCGACGGCCGCCCTCACGGGGCCCTGCGAGGCCGACGTGCCGCCCGACGTCGCGATCGCCGACCTCTCTAAAGAAGCCGACGGTGCGAGGCTCGGGGGCCCGCTTGCGGGCAGCCGCGACCGGGTCTGGGCTCTGTGCATGCCGATGACGCTTTACCGCGGCTACGGTCTGCGGCCCGCGTGTGTCGGCGCGATCTATGCGGAACGCAAGCGAGAGATCCCGTTCACGCACGGCGACTTGCGTACGGCGGGGCTGATATCGCGGCTGGCGGGCGACGCGCTGGCGCGTGCACGGTTCGCAGATGCGGTCCGCAAGGAATCGGAGATCGATCCGCTCACGCAACTGCTGACCGCCGGCGCGTTCCGCAAACGCCTGCGCGAAGAAATCGAAAAGCGCCGCTATGACGCGGGGCCGGCGTCCAAGGACATTGCGCTTTTCTTCATCGATACGGATCAGTTCAAGTCGTGGAACGACACGTTTGGTCACACGGTTGGCGACATGCTGCTCAAGCGCTTGGCGGAGACCTTCCAGGAAGTCGCAAGCTCTGGTGGATTCGCCGGACGCAACGGCGGAGATGAGTTTTGCATCGCTCTGTTCGATCGCACCAAGGATGATGCCGTTGAGACGGCCGAGCGGCTGCGCGCGAAGGTGGAGAAGAGCGACCTGATGGGTGCATCGCAGGTATCGCCCGCGCGTCGCATCCCCGTGACCATCAGCATCGGTGTGGCGCACTTTCCCGTCGACGTACCGCCCAACTCGGCGGCGCCGGCGGACAGATTGCTGGAAGCGGCCGACGCCTGCATGTACGAGTCCAAACGTTGCGGACGCAACCGCGTGGAGTTCTCTCGCGTTCGGGCGCTGCCGCGCGAGGTACGGTACCCTGGCGAGGGCCCGATACCACGCCGCTGAACTCCAGCTTGGCGCTCCTTTCATGAATACCGGCCTCATCGGGCGTCGTTCTCCTGAGCGGCCGAAGAGGCGGCGGCGACGGTTGATCTGGCTGCTTGCCGCCGGCTTTTGCATCCTGGGAGTGTTCGTAGCCGGCACTCACGACTTCGAAAGACAAGGCGGCCGGCAAATCCAAAAAGCGGCCCCGGCTGTGCGGCGGATTTTGCCGGCGCCGGTCAAGCGGATCTTGGCAGGCATCCGCGACCGGCTCCCCATCTATGGAAAAACGCCGGTGTGGCTCGTCCGAAAAGTCGGGAGCGTCTTCTATTTCGGAATCGTCGGCCTGTTCGCGGTCGCTCTGCGGCGCCGAGTGACGCAGACGACGCTTGGCGTCTTCACCGTGACCATACTCGCGGCCGTCGCGATGTCGGCGATCATCGAAGCATTTGAGTTCCCCGAAGAGATCGATGACGTCATCTTAGACCTCGCGTGCGGAGCGGTAGGAGGGGTTATGGCGGGGTTGTTGGCCGTATGGTGGCTGCGCCGCTCCGGCGGGATCGCGCCGAATCCATAGGCTGACGCTCGCAACTCGACGAACCGCCACGGCCATGACAGCATTGTACAAGTACGGTGAGATG
Organism: Candidatus Eremiobacter antarcticus; assembly: GCA_003244105.1. GTDB lineage: Bacteria > Vulcanimicrobiota > Vulcanimicrobiia > Eremiobacterales > Eremiobacteraceae > Eremiobacter > Eremiobacter antarcticus. The sequence goes on from QHBK01000003.1 coordinate 394,942, forward strand.
ACGTGGCAGCAGATCAAAGACGCCGCCGCAGCTGGCCGCGTTGCCGTCGTCCCGGTCGCGACGATCGAGGATCACGGTCTCCACTTGCCCGTGGATACCGACGTCTTGCTCTGCACGACTGCCTGCGAGCGAGCGGTGGCCCAAGCGCCCGACCGTGCAGTGCTGGTGCCGCCCATCAACCATGGCTACAGCCCTCATCATATGGATTTCCCGGGGCCCATCACGATCGGCGCGGACACCTTCATCAAGTACGGCGTCGATGTGTGCAAGAGCTTGGTCGCCCACGGATTCCGCCGCGTGCTGATCGTCAACGGACACGGGAGCAACACCCCGTTCGTGGACATCATCGCTCGCCTCACAGTCGTCGAGACGGGCGCGCTCGCCGCGGCCGTCAACTATTGGGCCGCCCCCGGAGTGCGGCAGGTAGCTGAAGCACTGCGCGATTCAGAGACCGGCGGCATGAACCACGCCTGCGAGTTTGAGACATCCATCTATCTCGCTCTTCGGCCGGACCTCGTCGACATGTCCAAGGCCGAGCGCGATTTCACGTATAACCCGTCAAAGAACTATTGGATGGATCTGGTGGGCGGCGAGGGTCCGCTTGTCATGATGGAATACTGGAGCGCCCTCTCCCGCAGCGGCGTGATGGGCGACCCGACGAAAGCAACCGCCGAAAAAGGCGAACGGCTGCTCGCGGCTGCGGCCCACGGCATCGTCGAGCTGATCGACGAGATGCGCAGCCGCCGGCCGGCCCATCGCGTCGATCATCACTGAGCCCCTAACGCCTTCAGCAAGATCCGCTTGGGGCGGCGCCCGTCGAATTCGCCGTAGTGGATGCGTTCCCACGGACCGAGATCCAGCGCTCCACCGGTCACCGGAACGATGACCTGATGCCCGAGCAGCATTCGCTTCAGGTGCGCGTCGGCGTTGTCTTCGCCGGTGCGATGATGCTCGTATTCAGGCTTCGCTGGAGCCAGATCTTCGAGCCAGCGCATGATGTCGGCCCACAACCCTGACTCGTGGTCGTTCACGAAGATGCTCGAGGTGATGTGCATCGTGCTGACCAGCAGCAAGCCATCGCGCAATGTGGCGCGCTGGCGCACGCCTTCCACCTGCTCGGTGATATCCAAAATTTCGTATCGCTTCTTCGTATTCATCGTGAGGTACTCGGTATGTGCGATCAACGCTGACCCTCCTGGCTCAAAGCGAAGGACTGATTATCCTTTGAGGGAACTCATCCGACCAAACTTTTGGCGCCGCATCGTGGCAAAAGCAAACCGGGAGGTCGTCATGCATCACGCTCGCCGCTTCATCATAGCGCTGGGGCTGGCTTTCTTCGTGGGCGCTTGCGCAGGGAGCGTCGCCATGGCCGGCACGACCGGAGGCATCAGCGGCCGTGTGCTTGACAGCGCCACGCGTGCGCCGGTCGCGGGCGTCAAGGTCACAGCGGTTGCACCTTCGGAGAGCGCAACTTCGCTGACCGACGCAAGCGGTTCGTACAGCTTCGTCTCGCTCGGTCCGGACACATACACCCTGACGGCCTCCAAAGACGGTTACGATGTGACGGTGCAGCACGGGGTCACGGTGCTGGCCGACCAAACACAGACCGTCACGATCAGCGTCACCAAAAGCCCGACGGTCATCGGACGGATAAACGTCGTCGGCACGACCGGTCTGCTCAAGCCGGGAACTACAAGCGATATCTACTCCGTCAACCCGGCCGGTCAAGCGGCCGCAGTCGCCCTTGCCGGCTCTGGCAACCTCAACCAGGCGTATAGCGCCATGGCATCCGTGCCGGGCGTCTCCTCCGTGCAGGGCCAGCAGGGTTGGTACCAGCCAGTGTACATCCGTGGCGGCGATCTCGACCAAGTCGGCTGGGAGTTCGACGGCATCCCCGTCAATCGCACGTACGACAACGCGCCGCAGACGTTCTTGTCGAACCTGGGCCAGCAGGAGCTTCAGGTGTACACGGGCGGCACGTCAGCCAACGCTGACGCATCGGGCATCGCGGGCTACGTAAACCAGGTGATCAAGAGAGGCACGCGGCCGGGCTTCGGCAACCTCGATGTCGGCATCGGGGCGCCCGTGTTCTACAACAAGGCCAGCATCGAGGCGGGCGGCGCCACCCCGGATCAGAAATTCTCGTACTACGCGGGCCTGGCCAAAGCCGATCAATCCTTTCGCTACCTCGACCAATCCAATGGCGCCGGCCATATCAACCAGGGGTTTTTCTATCCGATCAGCCCGGGGGCGGGCACCGGTCCTGAGTTCGGCCCAGGCTATATGTATGGCATCGCAGACACGCGTGACGGCGAGAACGTCGCGAACTTCCATCTGCGCGTCGGTCAGTCCGACGACTTGCAGCTTCTCTACCTGACAAGCTATTTGTGGTTCGACATCCCAAGCTCGCTCAACGATCTCTACGGTGCGAATACCCCTTACAGCACCATCAATGCCAACCAAGGCTTCGCCGTGACGTATGCCGACGGAGCGGTGTATCAAGGCGCGCTGATGCAACCGCCCGTGCAGCCGGCGAATCCATGCCACGATCCCTCCGGCAACATCGGCGATTCGCCGTACGGCGTCTGCTATCTATACCCGAGCACTCCGCATTTCTACGGTGCCCCCATCGATCGCAACTTGCGTGACACCAACGTCAACACCGTTTCCATCACCAAACTGCAATATCAGAAAAATTTCTCGAGCAGGTCATATCTGCGCCTATTCGGGTACGGGATGTACTCGGAGTGGTTCATCCACGGTCCGCTCGCTCCGGTGCTGCTGTTCGACGCTTCTCTCGGAGATTACGAACTGCCCTCGCACACGTACGGCGTGGTGGCCGATTACTCGAATCAGCTCAACGACAAACACCTCGTGACGCTTTCCGGATACTATTCCACCACGCGCATCCAGCGCTATACGACGACGGGCGGCTTTCCCGGCAATTCCGCCTTCGTGGCGGTGACGAGCGACGTAAGCTCAGGCGGAAACTGCTTCGACCCGGTCAACGGCGTCCAAGTGTTCTGCGTCGCGCCAAGTCCGCCGCACTATCGCGGCCCGTACACCGACGCGTTCGGCAATCAAGTGCAAGGGACGCTGCAGGATCCATTCGCCGGCGTGGCCGTGCCGGCCGTGGGCCAATGGCTCGTCACCGAGACGGGCTATCGGGCGAACTTCAACAAGCTCAATCCCGTGTTCTCAGCCTTGTCCATCAACGACAATTGGAAACCGACCGACCGGCTCACGTTCAACATCGGTGCGCGCATCGAGAACTACCGCAACAACTTGACCGACAACACCGTGAACGGCTTTCCTGCTCGCGCGTTTTGGTTCAACGCGTACAACAACGAGTTCTGTTACGCTCCGGGCTATTTCCAGCCGCTGCAGAAGATCAATTCACCAACGGACAGCTGCGCAGCCGACTGGCCGCTGACCACGCCGATCCATATGGTCAACGAGAATCCCGGCTCGTTCTCGCACACGGAATTCCAGCCGCGCTTCGGCACGACGTACAGCGCGAGCTCGGACGACATCTTCCGGTTCTCCGCCGGCCTCTACTCGCGGCCGGCGAGCACGCGCGAGGCTTCCTGGAACGTGACGGAGCAGAACCTGGCGGCGTTCCTCGGCGTCAACTTCGCGGCCTACGGTCAATTCACACCCAACCACGACGTGCGCCCCGACCGTTCGTCGAATTTCGACATCTCGTGGGAGCACCACTTCGCGGGCTCCGACACGAGCTTCAAGGTGACCCCCTTCTATCGCAGCACGCAGGACCAGGTCCAGCAGATCATCATCAACGCTCTGAGCGGCCTGTTCGGTTCGTTCAACACCGGCAGACAAACCGTGTCCGGAGTCGAGTTCGCGCTTCAAAAAGGGAGTTTCGCAAACAACGGGTGGGCGTACAACCTTGCCTTCACGCATACGAACAGTCACATTCGGTACAATAGTTTTTCCAACGGCCGCAACGTCATCGACAACATGAACGCCTACATCCAGCTCTACAACTCGTACACCTCGGCCTGCGCCGGGGCAGTTGCTTCGAGCGATGCCACCTCGCGCTGCGGCGTGTTCGGCGGCGCCGAGGCGTTTGCCACCGAGCCGAACGCAGCTGCGAATCCGTACTTTCTCAACGCGCCGCAGCCGCTGCTCGACCGCAACGCCGAGTACGCCCCGTACGACCTCGTGCCGGTGCCGTTCGCCGCTGCCAATGGCTACGAGGTTCCCAACGTCGCCTCGCTGATCGTCAACTACAAGAGCGGCCCGCTTTCGCTCACGCCCAGTCTGACGTACAGCTCGGGTTCGGTGTACGGCTCGCCGTTGTCGTGGCCCGGCCCGCAGCCATTCGCGCCGGGAGACGGCTACGGGGTACCGCTCATGATCCCAGACCCGTACACCGGCAAGTTCGACAACTTCGGCGACTTCCGTCAGCCAACTCGGCTCACGCTCAACATGGGGATCGGTTACGATGTTTCCAAGAACGTGCACGCGGCTCTGACGCTCACGAACATCGTCGACCAGTGCAACCAGCGCGGCTACGCTTGGGATTACGCGGGCGTCTGCACGTACTCATCGCTGCCGTCGTCGTTCCTGTCACCCACAGGCGGCATGCTTGGGGATGCTGCGGCCGGCCCGGTGCAATTGAAGTTCCCCTACGCCATGTGGCTCAACAACAACAACACCGGGTTCGTCGGGGTGAAGATCCCGATGCAAGCGTCTCTGAACGTTCGGTTCAAGATCTAGTTAAGGCGAAATATATTCGCGGCGAGCTCCTCGATCGCTCGCATGCCGCGAGCGGATGATACGCTTTCCGCCGGACCTCGAGCGGTTGGTCGACGGGCTCTATCCGCCGCAACGGCAGACGCTCGCGGTCGACCTCGCGCACGTCCATTACCTCACCTACTTCGCCGTCGTCGCCCTCGAGCTTGGCCTGCTCAGCGCGTTCTACTTCAGCGGCTTGGCGACGCGGCTGCGCCGTGTCGTTGAAGCGGCGATCGGAGCGGCATGGCTGCGCGCCGCGGTCTACATCGTCCTGTTGATGGTCGGGCTTGCCGTCGCGGAAGTGCCCTTGAGCTTTTTTGCCGGATTCACAACGCCGCATCGCTTCGGACTGAGCGACGAGAGCGCGGCTCGCTGGTTTCGCGATTGGACGATCGGCGTGGGCGTGAGCGCCGTCGTGTCGGGCTTCGTCGGCGCGTCTTTGCTGCGCGCGATGGCGCGTTTGCGCTCGTGGCCCGCGATTGCCGCGCTCGCCGCCGGACCGCTGCTCTTTTTCGGCAGCGCGATCTATCCGCTGTACGTGGCGCCGCTTTTCAATCGCTACACGCCGATGCCGCCGACGCCTCTGAGCCGCGAGATCCTCGCGTTTGCAAAGGAGCAAGGGCTGGACGCGTCCGTCCTCTACGAATACGACATGAGCGCCCAGACGCGCGAAGCCAACGCCTACGTGGCGGGTCTCGGCAAGACCGAACGCATCGCGGTGGCCGACACGCTGCTGCGGGCGCTGCCGCGCCCGGAGGTGATGTATGTCGTCGCGCATGAGATCGGCCATTACAAGCTGGGCCATCTTTGGATCGGCACCTTCGAAGGCTGGTTCGGGGCGGCGGCCGCCGTTTTTTGGGTGTGGTTGGCGGCGTCGTGGCTGCGACGAGACACGCGGCGATGCGGCAGCATAGCCGATCCGGCCGCGGTTCCGATCATCCTCGCGATGCTGGTGCTGTTCCAGCTCCTCACCGCTCCGCTGAGCAATGCGCTGTCGCGCAACATCGAGCAGGCCGCCGACGCCTTCGCAGCCGAGCACACGCGCCTCGGCGCGGCCGGGGTGCGCGCGTTCGCGCGGCTTGCATCGCAAGATCTTCAGGTGCTGCACCCCTCGCGTTTGGCCGTGTGGTACTTCTACAGCCACCCGCCGACCGACCAGCGCATCGCCTTTGCGGCGAGCCGGACCCGTTCGGTGGTTCGCCCCGGCGCTTCAGGCACAATCGGGACCAGCGCCCCAAGTCCCGAACCTTGACAGCGTTTTAGCCTTGGTGCTACGATTTTTCCTCATCAGACTTGCGAAGGCAGAGTCATCATGACGGGTCCCACCGATGACGCGGCGGCCGATCGAGAACGTCCGGAGCGAAGCGGAGTCCAATCCGTCGAGCGAACGCTGGACATACTCGAAGCCCTCGTCGAATTGGGCTCCGAGGTCGGCCTGGTCGAGATCAGTCAAGCCGTTTCTCTGCCGCTCGCAACCGTGCACCGCCTGCTGGGAACGCTGATCGCCCGCGGTTACGTCAAGCAAAACCGCCAAAACCGCAAGTACGCGCTGGGCTTTCGAGCGCTGCAAATGGGCAGCGACATGCGCCAGCGTTTCAGCCTCAGGCTGGAAGCGCGGCCCTTTTTACAGCGGCTGATGCAGCGCAGCGGCGAGAGCGCCAACCTTGCAGTGCTCGACGACAGCGACGTCGTCTATATCGATCAAGCGCAATCCTCACGCATCTTGCGGATGTTCACGCAAGTCGGACATCGCCTGCCGGCGCACTCGACCGGCAGCGGAAAAGTCATGCTGGCGTTCGCGCCGCCCGAGATGATGGAAGGAATCTTGCGGCGCTGCGGTCTGCCGGCGCGCACGGCCCACACCATCGTCGACATCGACGCCTTTCGCGCGGAGCTGGAGCGCATCCGGGCCGCCGGTTATGCGATCGACGACGAGGAGCAGGAAGAAGGCGTGCGCTGTGTCGCGGTGCCGGTCCGCGACGAGTCGAGTCAGGTCGTGGCCAGCCTCAGCGTTTCCGGGCCGGTGACGCGATTGAACGATCGTCACATGGAAGCGGTGATCGCCGAAGTCCTCGAATGCGGCCGAGCGCTGTCCGCGAAGCTGGGCTATCTGCCGGTCCCGGCGACCGTGTGAGGCCGTACGCCGCCCCACGCACCTGCCGAACACTGCTGTAGATGCCAATGCCAGGATGACGAGCCAAAGCGGCGCGGGCAGTATTCGTGTCCGGGAGGCGCGCGGTGATGACCGCGGCTTCATCGACCAGTTAGGCGCGCAAACGGCTTTGGCGACGACCTCACCGGTCCGGCCCGTTTCCAATGAGGGAGCCATGCGGGCGTATCGCCGCATGGCGGAGTTCTGCCGCCGGCGGGAGGGCACCGTCACCTTGGTCGCCGAGCGAGACTCGCAGCGGGCGGGCTTTCTCATGCTGATCACGGATGTTCCGGATGACGTGACCCAGCTGGAGCAAGGCTTCGTCGCCTACGTGGCGGTCGCCGAGGACCAGCGCGGGCAGGGCGTCGGCCGCGCGCTCATACAGGCCGCCGTCAGCGAGTGCAAGCGGCGCGACATCCCCCATGTCAGCTTGATGGTGAGCAGCAACAACGCTTCGGCACGATCCTTGTACGCGGATGAAGCGTTCGTCGAGGAGCGTATCTTGATGACGAAAGCGCTGTAGATGGTCTTGGCCCAACCTGGAGCTGTGATGTGGCGCAACGTGCTGCGCACGGCGCTGATCATCGCGGCGATCGCCGTCTTCATCTGGCTGCTCGCCCACATACCCAAGACGGTGGAAGTCTTCATCATCGCGACGCTCATCGCGTACGGCATCAATCCGCTCATCCGAAGGCTGTCTGTGAAGGTCCCGCGTCTCGCGGCGATCGTCATCATCTACGCGCTCTTCTTGCTGCTGCTGTTCGTGGGAGCGGTCATCATCGTGCCGACGATCGTCGAGCAGCTGCAAAACGTTTTTTCGCACAGCGGGGCCTACCTCGCCTCAGCGCAGACCTTCATCGATGGCGTGCAGACATGGATCAACAAAAAGCTCGGCGGTCACGCCTTGCCGCCCCAGCTCGGGAACATCGAAGGTCAGGCGATCGCGCGGCTGTCCGACATCTTCCAAGCAGCGTTGGCGGGCGTCGGCGTCCTGCTGGTGCTGGTGGTCAACTACCTGCTGATCGGCATCACGGCCGTGATCCTGTCATACTATCTGCTCGTGAATTCCAACGCGGTTCGCAACTCTTTTCTCAGCCTTTTCCCCGAGCGCTCGCAGGAGCGCGCCCGCCACTTCGTGCGTGAGGTCGCGCGCGTTTTCGGCGGCTTCATCGGCGGACAGATCGTCTTGTGCGCGTTCAGCGGCGTCTTCACGTTTGGAGCTTTGGAATTCGTCGTGCCACAATACGCGCTGTTGCTGGGCGTGCTGACGGGCGTGTTGTACGCGATCCCCTACTTGGGCGTGTTCGGTGCGCTCGTCATCGGCGTGCTGTTGGGGCTGTTGAAATCGTGGGCGGCAGCGGCGTGGACGGCGGCCATCATTTTCGCCATCACGAAGATCGCGGACACGGTGCTCGTCCCCAAGGTGATGGGTGAAAGCGTCGGGGTGTCGCCTATGGCGATCATCTTCGCGGTGTTCGCCGGCGGCGAGCTCTTCGGCGTCTGGGGGCTCATCCTCGCGATTCCAGCGGCCGCGCTGTTCAAAGTCGTGTGGGTCGTCTGGCTCCTCCCTTGGATCACAGGCAAGCCGTCGACGCTCGAGGCGGTGACGCAATCAACTCCGGTCCCCATAGATTCAACGTCGCTGGCCGGCCGCTGACGGGGCTGCCGTCAACCGTCACATCTTCTCGGGTGCGGATACACCGATCAGCCGAAGCGCGGACGCCAGCACGGTTTTGGCCGCGAGGCACAGCGACAAACGGGCGCTTGTGAGCGCATCATTGTCGCTCAAGACGAGACAGTCCGTGTAGAAGCCATGGAAATCCGTCGCAACCGCATGCGCATACTCCGCGAGACGATGCGGCGCTCGCGCTCTGGCAGCAGCGGCGACCGTGCGCCTGAAATCGGCGATGCGGCGGATCAAGGCGATTTCGGCCTTGTGCTCGAGCCGGTCGAGATCCGCTCCCGCACGCCCGCGTTCCAAGAGGGGCGACTTGCCGTCACCCTCCGCCCGTCTCAGGATCGAGGCGATGCGCGCGTGACCGTACTGAACGTAGTAGACCGGGTTTTTCGCGGATTGCTCGATGGCCAGCTCCATGTCGAACACGAGATGCGATTCGGGCGCTCGGTCGATGAAAAAATAGCGCGCGGCATCCACGCCGACCTGATCCATGACCTCGCGCAAGGTGACGAGATCACCGGCTCGTTTGCTCATCGAGACGGTCTCTCCAGCGCGCTTGAAGGTCACATGCTGAGCCAGCAGCACTTCCAGGCTGCCAGGATGGCCCATTGCGGCGACAAGAGCCTTCAGCCGCAGGATGTAGCCGTGGTGATCGGGTCCCAGGATATTCAGCAAGTAGCGGTGCCCGCGCCGCAATTTGTCGGCGTGATAGGCGGCGTCGGCGGCGAGGTACGTCGGCCGCCCGTCGCTGCGGAGGAGCACTCGGTCTTTATCGTCTCCGAAGTCCGTCGCACGCAGCCAGAGCGCCCCATCCCGCTCGAAGGTGTGCCCGGATGCCCGCAGCTCGTCCATCGCAAGCGCGATCGCCCCTGAATCGTGCAGGGCCGCTTCCGAAGTCCAGCGATCGAAGTGGACGCGGAAGCGGTCGAGATCTTCGCGCTGTTCGTCGACGATCAGGTCGCGCGCGAAACGGCCGATCGCCGAGTGGCGCTCTTCGAAAGGAGCATCAAGCCAACGTGGGCCGTCGCGCTCGATCAGCTTGCGCGCGATGTCGACGATATACGATCCCGGATAGCCGTTGTCGGGCAGTGCGGTTTCCCTGCCTAAGAGCGTAGCATACCGAGCGTAGACCGAACCGGCCAGCGCTTCAAGCTGTGCGCCCGCGTCATTCACGTAGGTCTCTGCCGTGACGGCGCAACCGGCGAACCGCATCATCTCGCTGAGCGTGGCGCCAAGGGCGCTGGAACGGCCTTGCACGACGACCAGCGGGCCCGTCGGGTTCGCCGACACGAACTCGATGACGAGCGGCCCGGCGTCTTGCAATTCCGTCGATCTGCCATAGTCCGGGCCCATGCGCAGCACGTCGCGGACGACCTCTGCCCAAAAAGGGACTCCCATGGTGAGGTTGACGTATCCAGGTCTCACTGCATCGACATGAGCGACGGCCGGCATCCCATCGCTGCCTTGAGCGGCCACGCCTTGCGCGATCTCGTACGGGTCGCCTTTCCACATCTTGGCGGCTGCCAGGGCGACCGGCGTGGCGAAGTCGCCGTGCGACGCGTCGCGCGTCGGATTGAGGTTGATGGCAGGCGCTGCCTGCGCCGCACCGTCCAAAGCGGGGGCCAGACGCGCCACGCGCTGGGAGAGTTCGCGCGCGATTTCCCCTAAAGCGCGGTCGTATGCGTAGTTCATCGATAACGGTGTTGGCGCGGGTCGCGGCCGGACCTTTGCCCGGGGGCGGAACCCCTAGGCCGGCGGCGCTATCGGTGGTAGGGCTCTCCGCGGTTGATCTTGACCGCGCGATACAGCTGCTCCAACACGATCAGCCGGGCCATTTCATGCAAGAAGGTCAGAGGCGACAGCGACCAGATGAAGTCCGCCCGTCGTCGCACTGCGGCGCCCAGGCCGGTTGCGCCGCCGATGGCGAGGGTGAGGTCACGCGCGCCGGTTCGTCCGAGTGCCGCGAGCATGCGCGCGAACGCCGGGGAGTTCACGAGCGTTCCGCGTTCGTCCAACGCCCAAACAGCAGCATCGCCGACGTGGCGCAACATCCTCTGGGCCTCATCGTCGGCCGCATGCGCGCCGACGCCACGCCGTATCTCGCGAACGGTTACGGGCATGATCGGCGACAGCCGTTCGAGATACAGCCGGCATCCGTCGCGAACGTACGGCTCGCGCAGCTTGTCGACCGCGATCAACGTGCAGTTCATGACACCCGTTTGCACCGGCTTTCATCGTTTCACTGCCGAGAAGCGGCCGCCGGGGTGGCGCTCTACCAAGCCTTGAATCTCGAGCACGGTAAGGCGTGCCGCTATCGTCGCAGCGTCCAAACCGGTCAGCGCGCTGAGCTCCTCCACGTCGCTGCCGCCGCTTGTGAGAGCAGACAGAAGAGCGTCGCTTCCCCTTCGGTCTGAAAGCGCAACAGACTCTTGCGCTCCGGCGCTCCGCTGGGGAGAACGGGTGCTTGGGTCCGTCATTGGAATGGCCGGCCAGTTGAGCAGGCCGTGGACGTCGAGAGCGCCGGTGGTCAGCGTCACTCCGTCCTTGATCAAGCCGTTGGTGCCTTCGCTCGTCGGCCTCCCGACATCTCCGGGCAACGCGAACACCGGCCTCCCGAGTTCGGCTGCCAGCCTCGCGGTGATGAGCGCGCCGCTCTTGCAGCCGGCTTCCACCACCACCGTGGCGTCGGCCAACGCGGCGACGAGCCGATTGCGCATGGGAAATTGGTGAGGGCGAGCAGCGACGCGCGGCGGAAATTCTGAAACAACCGCGCCTCCCCGAGCGACCATTTCGTCTGCCAGTAACGCGTGATACGGAGGATAGAGCGCTTGGAGACCGGAGCCGATGACGGCGACTGTCCGACCGCCTCCCGCAAGCGCGCCGCGGTGGGCGGCGGCATCGATGCCGCGAGCGAGACCGGAGATGACGGTCACGCGGAATGCAGCGAAATCGGAGCCCAGTACGGACGCCATCGACGTGCCGTAGTGCGTCGCTGCGCGGCTGCCGACAATCGCGACCGTTGGGTTCTCCAAGGCCTGCAAGGAGCCGCGATGATAGAGCACAGGCGGCGCGTCGCACAGATGCAACAATCGCTTCGGGTAGCCGGCGCACGAGCGCGTGACGAAGGAGCCGTCCGCTTCATGAGCTTCCCGCAGCGCGTCGAGCGCCGCTCGATCGTCCACTCGAGCGATGCGCGCGAGGACATCGTCGCCCAACCGCAGGCCGACGGTGCGATCTGCGGATTTACGATAGGGATCCCTCGCATGTTCGACGAGTTTCCGTGCGCTGCCAAGCGCGTCCAGCATCGCCACGAGCGGCGCGGGCGTCCAGACGGCGGCGGCGCAGACGGCTAACAGATACCCCGCTTCAAGGTCCGATCGCACTGCGGGCTTATCACTCGCGTCAAACGGTCGAACAACCGCAGGCGCCGCCGGTTCCGCGTGGAGCGAGTCCCTAGCTAGACGTGCTCGAAAAGACCTTCCAATGAAGAGATGCGAGGGACGCGGCTGAAGCCTTCGTACCGGCCGGTGCGGTCCAGCAGCAGAGCGCCAAGCTCGCAGCCCAGCGCTCCGTCGACGTCATGCTCGGGTGAATCACCGACGTGCAGGGCCGAGTCGCATGCGACGCCAGCGCGCTTGAGAGCCTCACGAAATATTTCGCCGTGAGGTTTTTCGTGTCCCAGCCGTGCGGAATCGAGAATGAAGTCGAATTCCTGGTGCAAGCCGACGCTGCGCAACACGTCTTCGAGATCGCCCGTCCAGTTCGAGATGACGCCCAGCCGCATGCCGCGCTCGCGCAAGCGCGAGAGCACCGGCCGCACTTCATGATAGATGCGCCACCCCATGGCCGCGGTGAAGCACTGGTAGAGGGGACCGGCCTTGGCCGCGTCTTCCGGGTGTCGCGCGCACGCTGACAGCAGCGTGCGGTTGTAGCTCGTCCAGAACCGGTCGACCGCTTCCTGTGAATACGGCGTGGGGACGGCGCCCGGCTTGCGCGGCGCGAGCAACGCGTTCGCCCGGGCTGCGGCTTCGTCGAATTTCTCCGCGACGATCTCGATCTCGAGCTGTGCGCATGCGCGCAAGAACAGCGTGCGCTGGTCCGGATCCATGCACAGGAGCGTGTAACCGGCGTCGAAGAAGACCGCTTGGATGTCGCGCTTCATGGTGACCGGTTTGCGCTTCGCAACCAAGCAGGGCCCTCCTGCGCTGGCGGAGCGCTGAAGGTGCTCTGTCCGGTCTGCCGCACCGGCGAGACGCGCGTGGTCGACAGCCGTGATGATGAAAACGCCGTGCGCAGACGCCGCGAGTGTCAATCATGCAAGCACCGTTTCACCACCTACGAACGGCCCGAAGCGCCGCGGCTCTTCGTCGTGAAGAAGGATGGCCGGCGCGAGCCGTACACGCGCGATAAGGTCCTCGCCGGTCTGCGCAGGGCCTCCGAGAAGCGGCCCATCTCCGAGAGCTCTATGCAAGAGATCGCCGATGGTTTGGAAAGGGATCTCAACGCTCGCGGCGAGCAAGAAGTGCACTCGAGCGTGATCGGCGAGCTGCTCATGTCAGCCCTGCGCAACCTCGACAAGATCGCATACATACGCTTCGCATCGGTCTATCGTTCGTTTGCGGATCTGAGTTCGTTCCAAGAAGAGCTGGCGCAGCTGCTTGCCAAGACCGAATGAGCGAGGTGCATCGGCTCACGGTCGAAATTCAGCCCCTGCCGGAAGGCGACGGGTTGGCGTTGCCCTCGTATATGACCGATGGCGCGGCCGGCTGCGACCTGAGAGCGGCCGTGAGCGAAAGCGACCCCTTGACGTTGCAGCCTGGACAGCGGGCGCTCGTTCCTGCCGGGTTCTGCATGGCGCTCCCGCAAGGCTTCGAAGCGCAGATCCGCCCGCGCAGTGGCTTGGCCGTGGAGCACGGCATCGGGTGCCTTAATGCGCCCGGCACGATTGACTCTGACTACCGCGGCCCCGTATGCGTGCTCTTGATAAACCTCGGGCGAGAACCATTCGTCATACGCCGAGGCGATCGGATCGCGCAGATGATCATCTCACGGGTCGAACGTGTGGAGTTCCGGCGCACGCAGACGCTCGATGCGACCGCGCGCGGCGGTGGTGGCTTCGGCTCGACCGGAAAGCTCTGAATCGCGTGCGCACCTTGATCGTCGGCGGCGGCGCGATCGGCCAGTTCTTCGCCGCGCGACTCGCACAGGCGGCGCAGGACGTGGTAGTCTTGGCTCGCCCGCGCGAAGCCGAAGCGCTGAACGCGCAAGGCGTCAGCCTCATTTGCGGCGGCCGCGAGCTCACGTTCAGGGTGTCCGCCGCTGCGTCAAACAGCGATCCGCTTCTCGACGGCTCCTTCGAACTCGTGGTCGTCGCGGTCAAGGCGTACTCCACGGGCGAAGCAGGCGCGCTGATCGCAGGCTTGGAGAGCTGCCGCGCCGCCTCCGTTTTGACCGTGCAAAACGGCGTCGGAAACGAGGAAGAACTTTCGAAGGCGCTTGGCGCAGACCGCATAGTGGCGGGAGCCTTGACGGTTGCGGTCGACCGTGTCGACACCACGGTCGTCGCAGCGACGGCGCGGGGCGGACTGTGCCTGGCGCCCATGGGCGGCGGCTCCCATAACTGGCTGATCGCCGCATTGTCGGCCGGCGGTCTGGTGGTGCAGGCGTCGTCTGGCTGGCGGTCCCTGAAGTGGTCGAAGCTGTGCATCAACATCCTGGGCAATGCCGTGTGCGCGGCGCTGGATTGGATGCCATCTCAGGTGTACGCGGACCCCGCCGCGTTCGCGTTCGAACGCGCGTGTCTGCTCGAGACCTTAGCGGTCATGACGACACTTGGCATCCGTCCCATGAATCTGATCGACTATCCCGCGGCCGTCTTGGCGCGCGCGGTGAAGGTGCTGCCGCCGCCGGTCTTGCGCATGACGCTGTCCGGACGCGTGAGCAGAGCGCGCGGAGACAAGTTGCCGTCGCTCTTGGCCGATTTGCGGGCCCGCAGGCCGCGTTCGGAAGTGACAGCATTGAATGGCGCCGTAGCGTCGCACGCCCTGAGCGCCGGTGCGACAGCGCCCAGCAATGAACGCATCAGCTCCGTGGTTGCGGGCATTGCTTCCGGCCGGCTGCGCTGGGATGATTACCGGGGCAAACCGCAGGCGCTCTGAGCGGTCTGCAGGGACTCGCTCGGACGGCGGGCGTTTGTCTCAGGAGCTTTTTGGGGCTCTTGAGCGAGCCCGGTGGGGCAGCGTTCGAGCAGGGCGCAGCGCTCGCAGTGAGGTTCTTTGCGGCAAGGACCGTCGGCCGCGAAGTCGGCCAACGAGGCCTCTACTGAGTAGGGATCCCTCCCGGCCTTTTGCGCGAGCGATGCGATCAGGCGCTGCACGTGCGCGTCCGGAGCGGCGGCATCAACGCAATGAAGCCGTGTCAGCAGGCGCCGCGCCCCCGGATGGCTCCCGGCCATGAAGAATCCCCAACGTTTGAGCGTCAGGCGCGCCGTCATGGCTCCCAAGCGGCTGAAATCCGCGCGCAGCATCGCGCTCAATCGGGGCCAACCCTCCGAGGGATCATCATCGGCCGCCGCCGCGGCCACGCGCGCCAGGTACGAACCACCGCCGGTAGTGAGCGCGTGCCAGCGCCGGCCGTTGTCAATGCAGGCGTCGATCTTTGCGCGATTGCGGATGATGGGCATCGCCAGCATGGCTGTGGCCCGAGCCTCATCCAGTTCAGCTACTCGCGAGGGTTCGAACCCGCAAAACGCCGCTTCCAAAGCTTCCCGACACCGCGCCACCGGTCCGAAGCCTAAACCAGCAGCGAAGATCACGCAGCACAGGCGCGCGAACGCGTCACGGTCATCCCGCGGGGCGTCGTGTTCAGCCACGTAGCGGCGGACGCGAGCCGCCGTTTCATCGCTCCCCGAGCGCGACTCGTTGGAACGCTCGACCATCCGCACGATAGCAGTCAATGCTCGCATGTGAGCATTGGATGATGGCTGGGATCCTTTCGACATGGACGCATCTCCGGACCGGCCGCACCGGCGCATGAAATCGCGATACGCGCCGAGCTGATGAGGGAGTATGCGGTGGACGTGGGCGCTTGCGCGCCACCTCGCTTCAACAACTGTGTTCGTGCTCGAAAAGCACGCTACAAAGCGCTTGAGCAGCGAGCGCAGCTCCATTCGGCTGCGCGCCGATACGAGCGCGCGAATCCCCATCGGCAAGAGTCGGGCATCCAGCACCAATACGCCGCTCGATGAGCTCGCGCGCCTCAGCGCGTCGAGAGCCAACCGCTTGAGTCGGCCCCGAAGAACGGCTCTGCGCCGAACGACGTCCAGCGCGATAAACCACGTCGCTCGCACCGTTGAACCGCTATCACGCCCTTATGCTCGTGGGGCAAGTTCACGGACGCCGGGCGAAAGATAACCGGACGTGCGGGGCAAAGTTAGCGGGCCATGCACGACACTCCGGCAGCCGCTCGAGAATCAAAATCCGAAGAAGAGCATGAGATGTGCTATCATCCCGGCTGTCTGCGCCCGGCCACCCGGGAGGTTTGG
Source organism: Candidatus Eremiobacter antarcticus (assembly GCA_003244105.1). Lineage (GTDB taxonomy): Bacteria > Vulcanimicrobiota > Vulcanimicrobiia > Eremiobacterales > Eremiobacteraceae > Eremiobacter > Eremiobacter antarcticus. The sequence continues at coordinate 411,073 of QHBK01000003.1, forward strand.
ACGTTGCAAGGCAACGGCAGCGCGCTGCTGCCGTTTTGCGATCATCACGCCCGCCGCCGCGAACGTGCCGGCGGCCGTACGTGGTCCAATCGCGCCTGACACAATCGGGAGGTTGGTGTGGCCGAATCGAAATGCGATCACGCGACCTGTAACTGCACCGTGACCGAGCATACGACGAGTTCCAGTTACTGCAGCGATTATTGCCGGCACCGCGGCGGCGCCTCCGTGAAGTGCGAGTGCGGCCATGCCGAATGCGCCGGCGGTCCCAAAGAAGTTGTGAAATAAAAGCCCTCGAGGAAGAGCGCCACACCCAACGTTTCTAGGCGACGCTTGAGAGCAGCGAGCGATCGAGACTGCGGTATGAGATCGCCTCAGCCACGTGAGCGCTCTCGATTGAATCTCTTTCCGCAAGGTCAGCGACGGTGCGCGCGACCCGCAGAATCCTGTCGTGCGCCCGCGCCGAGAGGTGCAGCTTGCCGACCGCCGTCGCAAGCAAACCCCGAGCGGAATCATCGAGCCGGCAAAAGTCGCGAAGCAGCTTCTGTGGCATTGACGCGTTGCTGCCCCGGTCACCCAGCCTCGCTCGCTGACGGATGCGCGCCGTCTCGACGCGCGACCGTACGCGGTCGGACGACTCCGCGACGGACGAACGTGCAAGATCCGCATATGGCACCCGTGGCACTTCCACATGGATGTCTATCCGGTCCAGCAGCGGCCCCGAAAGCTTGGACACGTAGCGGCCGATGACGTGCGGGGAACACGTGCAACCGCGCAAGCGGTCGCCTCGATAGCCGCAAGGGCATGGGTTGAGGCTGGCGACGAGCATGAAATCCGCTGGATAGGTGACGGTGCCAGACGCGCGGCTCACCGTCACGAAGTGGTCCTCCAAGGGCTGCCGCAGCACCTCAAGCACGTGCCTCGGAAACTCTGGGAGCTCATCCAGGAACAGCACGCCAAGATGCGCCAGCGAGATCTCACCTGGCCGCGGCACTGATCCGCCGCCGACAAGGGCCGCGGCGCTCAGGGTGTGATGCGGCGCCCGAAAGGGTCGCGCGCTGACGAGCCGGGATTTGTGTTTGAGCAGGCCGCTGACGCTATACAGCTTCGTCACTTCCAATGCTTCCGTTTGGGTCATCGAGGGCAGGATGGACGGCAGTCGCCGCGCCAGCATCGTCTTTCCGCTCCCTGGTGCGCCAACCATCAACATATTGTGGCCGCCTGCGGCCGCCACTTCCATCGCGCGCCGGGCGCAGTCTTGTCCCCGCACGTCTTCGAGGTCTTCGGCGTAAGAGGCCCGCCCAGCGTCGGCCTGCGGCGGCGGCCCGCCGCTCGCAACGGCCACCTCGTTCAAGCCTAAGACCACCTGCACTGCTTGCTGCAGCGTGCGAATGGGGTACAGCTGCAAGCCATCCACCAGAACTGCCTCCGGCAGATTGTCGGCCGGCAGCAAGAGCTTTTTGAACCCGGCCTGTTTCGCGCCGATCGCGGCAGGCAAAATGCCGCCGACGGGTTTCACCGCACCGTCGAGCGCGAGTTCCCCCAAACAGACGATGTCTTTCAAGCGGCCACCGTCGAGTTGCTGATCCATCGCCAGAATCGTGAGCGCGAGCGCAACGTCGAACGCCGCTCCCTCTTTGCGTATGTCCGCGGGGGCGAGATTGACCACGACCTTGTACGTCGGAAAAAGGAAGCCGCACGAGCGCACTGCCGCGTTGACCCGCTCCTTGGATTCTTGGATCGAGCGATCGGCAAGACCGACGATGTGGATGGTCGGATCCGCTGTCGGCACACCTACAACCTCAACGCCGACGATATAGGCGTCGATGCCGCGCACGGCGGCCGAATAACCGATGGCGAGCACGCAGCGCTTTTCACGTCGTACGGTCCGCCGGTCTATCGGCCTCGGGCGGCAACGGGGCCGGATCGGATCAGCCCGCGCTTGCGCCTCGGAGGGGCACCAGCTCCAAAGACGTGTATAATCGAAAGCCCGGCACAAATGACGGCACCTTGCGCCGCCTCACAACGGTGAAGCGCCGCTGCAGTTCGGGCAGAATTCGCTCGCGCCGGTTTTTGAAATCGTCGCTGGCGTCTTGTCCGGTCGCAAGCAAGAGAGCGAGATCCAGCAGCTTTGAGATCGCGGGCGTCACGACGATACACGAACCGCCGGGCTCTAAGACCCGCGCTATCTCATCGCACGCGCGCGGCAGGTCGTCGATGAATTCCAACGCGCTGACGCACACGACGCAGTCGAAAGAGCAAGCCGGAAACGGAAGGTCGGTCGCGCTGCCCGTCATCAACGTCGCCTGCACGCTGAAGTCGTGGAGAATGGAAGCGACGCGTTCGTTTTCCGAATGTATGTCGAGACCGTAGAGTTCGTCGCAATGACGCGCCAGTTCCGGCAAGAAGATCCCCGAACCGTATCCGATCTCCAGCAGCCGCGTCATCCGCCTGCTGCCAAGCAGCGCGACGACCGCTTTAAATCTCAACCTCGAAAGCGTCCCGATGAGCGGCCGGAAATTCCAGTCGGCGTGGTCGACGGGCCCCGTGGTGACCAATGAGCCCGCCGGCAGCAGCCGTAGGGGCGGGTTTTTGCTGGCGTCTGGCAGAGGCAGGGTCCTGCGCGGCGTGTCGGCTCCCATCTCATGAGTATCGGAACAGGGAATAGGCTGCAGGACCGCGAGAAGATTAACCTTCCGCGCTGGAATCGGTGCGGACTATCCACATATCCACACCGCCGCAGCCCACGCGTGTGGATAGCATGGAAATGTGAGAAACAACGGCCGTCACTATCTCTTAGGAAAGGCAGAGCGAGCTCGTGAAGTGTTCACAAACGCGAACGACGGGAGATACGGTGAGGATGCGCAGACCAAGCGTTCACGCTGTCAGATCCGCGTGGCTGGCGAGCATCGCATGTGCGGTGGTGTTGGCGGGGGGATTGACCGCCTGCAGCAAGAGCCAGAACACTTCGGAGACGTCGTCCAACGTCTCCAACACCCAGAGCGGCGCGCCCGCCGCCTCATCGGCACCGAAGACCATCGGCGTGTCGCTCCTCGATTTGGAGGCGCAATTCTACCAAACGATGGAACAGGGCATGAAGGACCAAGCCGCGACCTACGGTTACACGATCGCCTTTCAAGACGCCAACCACGATCAAGCGAAGCAGACGTCGCAGGTGGAGGACTTCATAAGCCGGCGAGTGGACGCGATCATCCTCTCGCCCGCAGACTCCAAGGCGGTCGGTCCGGCCATCGTCGAGGCGAACAACGCGCACATACCCGTGTTCACGGCTGACATCGCGAGCACCGCATCGGTCGGCAGCGTGGTCTCACACGTCGCCTCGGACAACGTCCAAGGCGGAAAAGTCGCCGCTGACCTCTTGGGCAACGCCTTGCACGGTCAGGGCACCATCGCGATCATCGACGAGCCGGAAGTGACCTCCGTGCAAGACCGCGTGCGGGGCTTCAAACAAGAGCTGGGTGCCAAATTTCCGAGCATCGCCATCGTCACCGATCAGCCGGCTGGAGGCAGCCGCAAGAAAGCCTCCGACGTGATGGACAACCTGATGCAGCAATTTCCCAATCTGTCGGGCGTGTTCGGCATCAACGACGATTCAGCGCTCGGCGCGCTTGCGGCGATCCGTTCGGCCGGCAAAGTCGGGAAGATAAAAATTGTCGGGTACGACGCAACCCCTGAAGCTAAGAAGGCGATCGATTCCGGAGCCATGGTCGGCGACCCCGAGCAGCACCCGGACCAGATCGGGAAACTGACCATCGACCAGATCCACGTCTACTTCAGCGGCGGTTCGCCGCCTCCGAAGCTTCCCGTGACCGTCGGATCGTACAGCGGAAAGTAGACGTCCGATACCGATCACAGCCTGACCGCATGCAGTTCCCCGGGGCGGAATCACCGCCCGTCACAAGCGCCGCGGACGTTCCGTACCTCGCGATGCGCCATATCAGCAAATCGTATCCCGGCGTACAGGCTCTCGATGATGTGAGCTTCGACGTGCGGCGCGGCGAGGTGCATGCGCTGGTCGGCGAAAACGGCGCCGGCAAGTCCACGCTCGTGAAGGTCCTCGCCGGAGCGGTGACCGCGGACAAGGGAGACGTGCTCGTCGGCGGCCGTCCGGCCGCCATCCATTCGCCAAAGCGGGCAGAGCAGCTGGGCATCGCGCTCATCTATCAGGAGTTCAATCTCATTCCCGGCCTCAGCGTCGCGGAGAACGTGATGTTGGGGCGAGAGCCGACCCGCGGTTTTTCGATCGATTGGCACCAACTGCGGGAACGAGCGGCTCGCGCGTTGGCACGCCTGCACGTGGAGCTGCCCTTGAACGTCGAGGTCCGCACGCTATCCATCGCACAGCAGCAGATGGTTGAGATCGCCAAGGCGCTGTCAACCGATGCGCGCATCATCGTCATGGATGAGCCGTCGGCCGCGCTCACGACGCAAGAAGTCCGCAAGCTCTTCGACATCATCGCTGCGCTCAAGCGCGACGGCGTCGGCATCGTGTACATCTCCCACCGCCTGGAGGAGATCTTCGCGATCGCCGACCGGGTGACGATTTTCCGCGACGGAAAACACGTGAAAACCGACGCGCTGAGCTCCTTCACGCAAGACGACATGATCCGGTTCATGGTCGGACGCAACCTCGCGGCGCATTTCCCCACACTGCCGCCCGAACCGGCTCGCGCACAGCCGCTGCTGTCGGTCCAGGGGCTGACCATGCCGGGCCGCGTCAACGACATCTCGTTGGACCTGTACGCGGGCGAGATCGTCGGATTTGCCGGCTTGATCGGCTCAGGGCGGACGTCGTTGCTGCGGGGCATCTGCGGGGCGGACCCGGTCGCCGCCGGGACCATGCTGTTGGAAGGGAAACCATTTCAACCGCGCGGGCCACACGATGCCATCGAAGCGGGCTTGGCGCTCGTCACCGAAGATCGCAAAAGCCAAGGGCTGATCCTCGGGATGAGCGTGCGCGAGAACGTGACGTTACCGCATCTCGCGGATTTCGTCCATCGCGGACGGATCGACCGCCGCGAAGAGGCGGCCGCCGTCGCAAAGCTGGCCGCCGACCTTCACATCAGGACCCCCACGCTCGAGCAGCTCGTACGCAATCTGTCAGGCGGCAACCAGCAGAAAGTTGTGCTGGCCAAGTGGCTCTTGCAGAAAGCGAAGATCATCTGTTTCGATGAGCCGACGCGTGGCATCGATATCGGTGCCAAAGCGGAGATCTACGAGCTGATGTCCGCTTTGGCGGCGTCGGGCACGGCCATCTTGATGGCCTCATCCGAATTGCCGGAAGTGCTCGGCATGTCCATGCGCATCGCGGTCATGCACGAGGGGCGCATCGCGCGCATCTTCGCCCGCGGAGAAGGATCGCAAGAGGAGATCATGCGGTACGCTGTGGGGACGGTGGCGGCCTGATGACGGCCGGCGAGTCGGTGGCCGCTCAAGCGGTCGAGACACAGACGCAAAAGGCCGCTGCGAAAAAGCAGCGCGCCGCGCTGCTGCGGACGGTCGGCCTGTTCATCTTTCTCGTCATCGTGCTGGCGGTGCTCAATCGCGCGACACACGGCAATTTCTTGGCCCCGGGCAATGTCCTCAACGTCTTGCGCCAGATCGCCGTCAATGCGATCATCGCAGTCGGTCAGACGCTCGTCATCATCACCGCTGGGATCGATTTGTCGGTGGGCTCGCTCATCGCACTGACCGGCGTGCTGATGGCAGGCACCCTTGCGTCGCATCCCTCGGTGGCCGTGGGCTTGCTCTTGGCCGTGCTCGTCGGACTTTCGGCGGGAGGCTTCGCCGGATTCATCAACGGCCTGCCTGTGGTCCGTTTCGGCCTGCCGCCGTTCATCACCACGCTCGCGATGATGCTGATGGCCCGCGGGCTTGCTTTCATGTACACGAACGGCCAGCCCATCGAGATCGACAACCACGCCTTCAATTCGATCGGCAATGGCTTCATGTTCCCCTCGCTCGGCCATCTGATCGGGATCCCGGGCATTCCGACGCAGATCCTCGTGATGCTGGCGGTCGTGCTCGTGGGCGGTTATGTCCTCACGCAGACGCGTTTCGGGCGCTACGTCTACGCAATAGGCGGCAACGAGGAAGCTGCCCGCCTGTCGGGGATCAATGTCTTCGGAGTCAAACTCAGCGTTTACATCATCGCGGGCGCGTTGGCGGGTCTGTCCAGCTTGTTGCTGGCCGGTCATCTCAACTCGGGGAGCCCGCAGTCGGGCGTGGGCTACGAGCTGCAGAGCATCGCTGCCGTCGTGGTGGGTGGTACGTCGCTGATGGGCGGCCGTGGCTCCATCAGCGGTACATTCATAGGAGCGCTGCTCATCGGGATGTTGTATAATTTGATGAATCTCCTGAGCATACAATCATACGCCCAGGAAGTCGTGTTGGGGGCGGTGATTCTTATCGCGGTGCTGCTCGACCAGCTTCGCCGGCAGTATTTGACGACGTAGCGGAAATTTCATGAGGGAGCAAGCTTGGGAACGGGTCGATCCACTGGTCGCGCGGTGGAAGAAATTCACCATGTCCGACGACGCAGACCGCGTTGCCGCGGTCGAGCACTCGCCAACGCCTGAACTGCAGCGCTATATCAAGGAAGTGGACGAGGTTCGCGCCGACATCGACAGCCTCGTGGAGGCGCTCGAGAAAAAGTACGGCGTCTTCGAAACCGGCGATATCGGCGCGGATGCGCCTCCCGACGAAGGGGACGCCCACCGGCACCGAGCGCTGATCGCGCTGCGCCAAGCGTACGACGAGACGAACGCGGAGATAGAGGACCGGCAACTGGCGGGCGAAGTCTAGGGCGGCTGACCGGCCGGCCGCCCCCGCGCGGGGGGTTAGCTCCCTGTGACGGGCGCCACAAGTCTTTGGGTATATACCAAGTGAGTCGAAGAAAGCGGCGAGATGATTAACGACCCCATTTCGGACACCATACGCGAGGCGACCGAGGCCAAGCGGACAGAGGAAGCCCGCCGGCGTTGGTCCGTCGAGCAGTCAGCCGGCGCAGCGAACCGCTGCGTCGCCGCGTTGCGGCGTGTGCTGGACGATTCCTCATTCCGATATTTCTCGCGCAAGGATGTGGTGCGCCCTCGTGACGAGCAGGACAGCGAGATCCTCGTCAACGTCTCAGGTGATGAGATCGACGTGGAATTCTCCGGCTCCGTGGTGTGCCCGGAGAGCGACTATCCTGCGCAGACGCCGCGGTTGCGCTGCGAGATCACGTATCTGCTCAAGCACATCCCGAGCGGCATTTTGAGGCCAGGAAAAGTGCCTGGAATGTTCGATGCGGCGGGCACCTATGTCGTCGACTCGCAGGCATTGCTCAAAGATCTTAAGGCGATGATCGCTGAAGCTGTAATGAACTCCTAATCGCCGCCGTCATTAGGTAAGCAGGCGGTTAGTTAAAGTATTGTACCGCGAGGCTGCGGAACAGGCTTTGTCCCGCGACCTATGGGGTATATGGTCCTAGATGCGGCTGGCGACAAGGGCCCTTTGACCCTATGCCTTTAAGGCGCGCCATTCTGTCGCGCGGACCCCGTCCTCCCGTATGATAACTCCATGATGAATGCAGTCAATGGGAACATGGACGACCGCACGCGCGTTGCCTATATCGACGACCAGCTTTTGTTTCGGGAAGCGCTGGTAGCGGTTTTGGAGGATAGCGGTTTGGTCTCAGTCGTCCAGAGTATAGGGCACGAGCAGACAGAGGGCCGGTCTCTGCGCAACACGGCGCCGTCGGTCCTCTTGCTAGCGCTGGACGCACAGACCCACGATCCTATGGTGACCTTGCAAGGCTTGCGGCAGACCAACCCGCAGCTGCCGGTCTGCGCGCTGGTCGCGGTGGATCGGCTCGACCGCGCCCGGGAAGCTATTGCGACGGGCTGCAAGGGCGCCGTGAGCACTGCAGCGTCCCTGAACCTCCTCATCGCAGCGCTGCAAAGCGTGTCCTCCGGCCAGGCGTATGTCGACCCTCTTCTGGGCGGCCGATTACTTGCTAAGGCGGGCATTCGCAACCTGTCGCGGACCAACCGAATAGGCGCCGACGGCGACTTCCAGCCTGATGGCGGGGAAATATCGAAAAACTGATGACATTCATAAAAGTTGACACCATGGCAGCACTCCGGACGGGAAGATCAAAATTGATGACAGCCGCGCAGCGGTTCTTCATCGTCATCGCGTTTGCGTTCATCTCGATCGTCTCAGCGGCTGCGAGCCGGGCAGACGTGGCGCCGGGTTATTTGATCCATGGAAATGACCAACTGAGCGTCGTCGTCTATGGTGACCAAACGCTGACTCAGACCGTCACCGTCCTGCCTGATGGCAACATAGCTCTTCCTTTGGTCGGCGCCGTTCATGTGGGCGGCCTGACCCCTGACCAAGCGGCCAAGAACATCGCCAAGTCGCTGCAGAAGTACGTGCGTCACCCGGTGGTGAGCGTCGCGGTGACGCAAGAGGGCCAGCTCAACGTCCTCGTGCTGGGCAACGTCAAGACGCCCGGCAAATACCTCTTGCCTCCTACAAGTCATGTCACGGATGCCATCGCAGCGGCGGGCGGTATCGGCCCCACCAACGGCGCTTACCCGAACGCTCGCGTCGGCGCACCGACGGGAGCGCCCGCAACGGTCTCGCTGCAGAAGCTTTTGCATGACGGAGACACCACGGCGAACGTTCCCCTGCAAGAGGGCTCCGTCGTCTACATCCCCGCGCCCCAGACGATCAACGTCGAAGTGATCGGCGCGGTCGACCATCCAGGCGAGATCCAGCTCAACGAAGGCGACCGCCTCACGATGGCCATCGCAAAAGCGGGCAACAGCTCGTCCGCCCAATCCGATCTGAACAGGATTCACATCACCCGTACGCTGTCCGACGGAAAGACGACGAGTTTCGATATCGATCTATATAAAGAACTTAAAGACGGCGATATCAACAAAGACCTCGTCCTGCAAAAGAATGACGTCGTCTACGTTCCTCAAGCAAAAAAGAGCATCGGGCAAACGATCGGCTCGGGAGCGATCTACATTCTCGGGGGCTTGCGCAGCCTCTTCGGCCTGTAAATTTTCAACTCGGCATTATACCATAGCAAGGAGCTCATTCATCATATGTCACGTTACATAAAAGCTCTCTCAGTGGTCGCGGCCATGGGTGTCGCGGGTCTCGTCGCAGCTTGCGGCGGTGGCGGCGGCGGTGGCGGCGGTGGAACGTTCAATTCCCCACCCACCCCCACGCCCACTTCGACCTCGGCGCTGCAAGGAACGATGCAGGTCATCACATCGGGGACCAACCCTTCTGATGCCACCTACGTCCCAGCCAGCAATGGCACCGTCGTCTTCACCTGCGGTTGCACGAGCCAAGCAGGCACCGGATCGACTGACGCGAGCGGCAACTTCTCGCTGCTTCCCAACTCGGTCGCCACGCCGGCTGCGCCGAACCCGACCTATACCACTGTTCCGGGGCGCAACTATCTGATTGTGGCCCGATCGACGGCCGGCGGCGCCAATACGAAAGAAGCTTGGACGATGGAGTTTCTCGGCAGCGTACCGGCGCGGAACCATTACCTGGAAAATCCAGCCTCAAGCGATGCCTACACCGCAGCGGCCGCTCTGTACGTCTTCGATAACTCATCTTCGGGCACGCTGTTCGACAACTGGGACTTCAACAGCATCGCAGCGTGGGTGACTCACCTGCACAACGCGCCGACGACATCCGAAAACACGCTCTTGAACCATATCGTGACGGAGACGGCGGCGGGCCACTCACTCTATCCCAGCGCTCCCAATTGGAACTCTGCGCAGACGCCGAACAATGTCATCAAGACCGACCTCACGGCGGTCAGAGTAAGCGGGGCCTCGCTTCCTGTGAACTGCGGACATAGTCCCTGCGGGGCACAACCGACCCCGTAACGACCAAGATGAAGGGCGCATGGGAAAACGCGACCGGAGTCACAGACATTAAGAAACAGCGTGGATTTGCGGCCGAGCGTCGAATATTGTTCATATACGGCGCTCGGACTTCTCCACAGGTATAAGAAAAGGTAGAACCATGTATTACGGACCCGCCATGCGTGGCGAGCAAATGCGTCAGTTGCCTTCAGGGCTTCCGGGGGTAGCGCAAGAACAGCCGGCAGGGCCGGATTTTGCTTCGATCATCGGACCACTGATTCGGCGCAGGCGACTGCTCCTGAGTCTTTTCCTGACGTTTTTCGGCCTGGTGATTCTTTTCACGCTCCTCACGCCAAAGACGTACACCACGAGCGTCAAGATGATCGCGGGCAATTCCAATCCGGGCTTGCCGACGAAAACCGGCGGCGACACAGCATATCCCCTTCTGAACGCGTTGCTGTTCTCAAGCGGCGTCCAGTCCGCTGAGACCTACGCAGAGCTGCTCCAGGAAACTCCCGTCGTCCAGCAAGTGATCCGCAACTTGCATCTCAACATCGATGCTTCCACGCTGCTCAGCCGCAACATCACGATCAAGCCCGTGACCAACACCTCGGTCTTGAACTTGTCGGCGACCTGGTCCGATCCGCAGACATCGGCGAAAATCGCCAACGAGTTCGCGAGCGTCTTCTTAAACCGTGAGCGCGAGCTGATCGCGAGCCAGGCGAGCTCGGCCATCGATTATCTGTCGAAGCAGATGCCGTCCGCCGAGAAGGCGATGCAGAAAGCCGACAACGCGCTCGCCCGCTTCCAGTCCACGCATACGATGGCCGCCATCAACGCGCAGAACCAAGGCGCGATCAATCAGTTCACGGCCCTCGACCAAAAAGTCGCGCAGACGCAAGTTGACCAAGGGCAGGCTCAGGCCCAGCTCGCTAGCGTCCTGTCGCAGATGGGTTCCGTGAGTCCCACCATCAACGGTACTTCGAACGTGAATCAGAACCCGGTCGTCTCGCAGCTGCAGACGCAGCTGGCGCAGGTGAACGTCCAACTGGAGAGCGCCCGCAAGCAGTTCACGGACGAACATCCGTCGGTCGTGGCGCTGAAAGAACAGAAGGCGCAGATCGAAAAAGAGATCCGTTCGCAGCCGGCGACGGTCGTGGCCGGCAATGCGTTCGTGCCGAATCCCGTCTATCAACAGCTCAGCCAGCAAGCCGCCACGCTGCGCGCGCAGATCTCCGGAGACGCCGCGCAACTTGGGACGCTGCAGGGACAGCTCAATCCCATGAGCTCCGATCTGCGCAAGCTGCCCGCTGAGACCGTGCAGTTGGCGAACCTACAGCGCAAGGCCAAGTTGACGGAAGACGTCTACACCGCCATGCAGCAGAAATTGAATGAGGCCACGGTCGCCAAGACGACCGCTCTGAGCGATGTGGCGATCACGCAGGCCGCCACTCCCGGCGATGCAGACGTCAAGCCCAAGCTGCTGCTCAATCTGCTGTTGGGCTTCATGCTCGGCTTGGTGATAGCGGTGTCCGGCGTGTTCATCATGGAGTTCTTCGACAACACCTTCAAGACCGAAGAAGACGTGCAGCGCGCGCTGCCCTTCCCGGTGCTCAGCACGATCCCGGCGTTGACGACGAAGTCGACGCGCAGCTTGCCTTGGCTGCGCGCGCTTACCATCGAATCATTCCTCCAGCTCGTCACGGCGCTGCGCTATTCCTCGGATAAGCCGCTGCGCACGCTCGCCATCACAAGCCCCAATCAGGGCGATGGCAAGTCGACCATAGCGCTCAGCACTGCGATCGCCATGGCCGAGATGGAGCCGACCGTCGTGCTCATCGACGCCGATCTGCGCAGGCCGTCGCTGCACGAGCGCACCGGCTGCACCAACGAGCGGGGTCTCTCGGACGTGCTGGTCGGGGCCGCAGGGCTCTGGGATGTGTTGCAACAAACTAAGTACGAAGGTCTGATGCTGCTTTCGAGCGGCACCAGAGTTCCGAATCCTATGAAGCTGTTGCAGTCGCAACGCTTCGATGACATGATCGCCGAGCTTCTGCAACGCCATCGGGCGATCGTGTTCGACACCCCTGCGTTGCTGGCTGTCCACGACGCTGCCGTGCTCAGTTCGAAGGTCGATGGCGCGGTGCTGGTCGTCTCGGCCGGAATGACCGATATGCCTTCGACCAAACGAGCGCTGCAACGGTTAGGCGCCGCACCCAACATCAATGTCCTCGGCGTCGTCCTGAACCGGGTGGCTGCGACGAACGGGTATCGCGCTTACTACCTGAATGGAGACAGCCTCTTGCCGTTGCCGCACGAAACGGAGCCGGAAAAGGTTTGAGCCGCCAGTGAGAACACCTGACGACCATCCAGCGACAACGTCGAGCAGTCTGGTGCAAACGGTATGACCGAAGTGCAATCGCCGCGCCAAGCCAAAAGAGTGGGCACGCTCAACCTTGGGCTCGTCCAGTTCTTGTTGACGGCTCTCGCGTGCGCGCTCGCCCCGCTTATCCTCGGTCGATCGGATGTATACAGCGGCATTGGACTGCTGAGCCCCGTCCTTTTCACGCTGTTGTTCTTCGGCGCTGAGATCGTCCTCGGGATGCCTCGCTGGAGCACTCGCACGGACAAAGCGCGCGGTTTTGTCTCAGTCATCGTCGCTGCGGCCGCGGCGAGCGTCGCCGCCTTCGTCATCCAAGTGTTTTTGCCGAGCGAGCTGCAGTCGAGCGCGGGCGTCATCTTCATCAGCGCGCTCGGCGTCGTCGTCTTTCTGACCGCTTGCCTTCTGCTGTTCGCGCCGTCGATCGAAGTTCGGTCCGCACCGAGCGAGCATGCCGTGCCGACGTTGGTCGTGGGTTCGGGCAATGCGGCGGTCTCCTTGATCCAAGTCATCGAGGACAATCCCAGGTTCGCCTTCTCCGTCGTCGGCTGCGTCGATGATCAGGCGCTTGCCGAACGCGTCGCGGGCAAGCCGATCGTGGGCCGCGTCGACGATCTTCCCAAATTGATTGCAAAACATGAAGTCGGCTGCGTCATCATCACGATCCCCTCAGCGTCGTCAGAGCTGGTCAAGCGCGTCATGAGCCTCTGCGTCAAGACCACCGGGCGCGATGGGAAGTCGCCGGCCGTGAAGATATTGCCCGGCGTTCTGGAGCTGCTGAACGACAACGTCAAAGTCTCTCGCATCCGGTCGGTGCAACCGGAAGATCTCTTGCCGCGAGATCCGGTGAAGGTCGACCTTGCGACAGTAGCGCCTCACCTCGAAAATCGGGTCATCCTTGTGACGGGAGCCGGGGGCTCGATCGGCAGTGAGTTATGCCGGCAGATCGCGGGCCTCAACCCCAAGCTCTTGCTTCTGCTGGGTCATGGGGAGAACAGCCTGTTCGCGATCGAGGAAGAACTGCGTCTCAAATACGAGTTCGAGCGCACGCGGATCATCTTGGCGGACGTCGCCGATTCGGCTCGCATTCGCAACGTCTTCTCCACGTACCGGCCGCATGTGGTGTTCCACGCCGCAGCGCACAAACACGTGCCCATCGTCGAGTCCAACGTCTGCGAAGCGGTGAGGAACAACATTCTCGGCACCCACGTGGTCGCGCTCGCCGCCGCGGCGGCCGGTGCTGCTAAGTTCGTGCTGCTCTCGACCGACAAAGCCGTGAACCCGACCAGCGTCATGGGCGCCACCAAGCGGTTGTCCGAGATCATATCGCAGTCGTTCATGAACCAGACCAGCACCGAGTTCGTGACGGTGCGGTTCGGCAACGTCCTCGAGAGTCGCGGCAGCGTCATACCGACGTTCAAGCGTCAGATCGAGAACGGCGGGCCGGTCACCATCACGCACCGTGACATGCAGCGCTACTTCATGACGATTCCCGAGGCAGTCTCTCTCGTGCTCGAAGCCATGGCCATCGGCCGTGATGGTCAAGTGCTCGTCCTCGACATGGGCAAGCCGGTCAACATCTTGGGCCTCGCGGAGACGTTGATCACGCTCTCCGGACTCACGCCGTACCGGGACATCAGCATCGTCGAGACCGGCATCCGTCCAGGCGAGAAACTGTTCGAAGAGATATTGACCTCGCATGAGGGCATGTCGACCACAAGCCATGAGCGCTTGTTCATCGCGCAGCAAGAGCGCATCGAGTACAATCGCCTGGCGCTGGGTCTCAACACGCTTGAGAACGCCGTACGCACCGGTGAGCAGAAGGTCATCGTGGATGTCCTCAAAGAATTCGTGCCGACTTACCAGCCCGGCCAACACTTCATCGACGAGCCCGGAATACCGACGGACGCCAAGCGCAGCTCTCTTGAGATGCCGGTTGAGCAGCGTTCGAACGGCCGGGCCGCTTCCATGCGGAACGGTCATCCGCTGGCGCCGGTGCGCGACACTCAAACGGACGTCGATGAGGCTGCCGTCTTCGATGACGACTCCGGCCGGGATATCAAGAGCCAACCTGCCAGTGCGGTAGGTTCCTAGAAAGCACAGAGAATAGAAATACGCATGTCACCTGTTCCAACGGCCGTATCTACACTGCGGCCGACTGACTACGTTTCGCAGTTGCGAAGCAAAATCGAAGACAAGTCGGCCGTCGTCGGGGTGGCCGGCATCGGCTATGTCGGACTGCCGCTCGCCGTCGAAAAAGCCAAAGTGGGCTATCAGGTCTTCGGCTACGACCGCAACGCCATTCGGGTGGCGCAGATCAACCAGGGATCCAATTATATCCGCGACGTGGTCGACGAGGATCTCGCCAAAGCCGTCGTCTCCGGCAAATTCGTGGCAACCACGGATTTTTCTACGCTCGGCAATTGCGATGTCATCGTTCTCTGCGTGCCGACGCCGCTCACGCCGAACAAAGATCCCGATATTTCGCACGTGCGTAACGTCGGAGCAGAGGTCGCGCGGCATCTGCGTCCGGGGCAATTGATCTGCCTCGAAAGCACGACCTACCCTGGGACGACCGAGGAAGTGCTGTTGCCGATGTTCGCCGCCGGCGGCCTCGTGGTCGGCCGAGACTATTTCCTCGCCTTCTCACCCGAGCGGGTGGATCCGGGCAATAAGCGTTACACGACGCGCAACACGAACAAAGTGGTGGGCGGCGTCACAAGCGCCTGTCTTGACGTCGCGGCCACCTTCTACAAGCAGACCATCATCGACGTTCTGGCAGTGGCCAACCCGCGCGTCGCAGAAATGACCAAGGTCTTCGAGAACACGTTCCGGGCGGTCAACATCGCCCTGGTCAATGAGATGGCCTTGCTGTGCGACCGCATGGACATCGATATCTGGGCGGTCATGGATGCGGCGGCGACCAAGCCGTTCGGCATCATGCGCTTCGACCCCGGACCGGGCGTCGGCGGACATTGCATTCCACTGGATCCATTCTATCTGGCCTGGAAGGCTCGCCAGTATGACTTCCACACGCGCTTCATCGAGCTGGCCGGAGAGATCAACGCCTCGATGCCCTACTTCGTCCGCGAAAAGGTGCTGCGAACGCTCAACGATCGGGGCCGCGCTTTGAAAAACGCGCGCCTGCTGGTGCTTGGCATCGCCTACAAAAAGGATATCCCCGACTGGCGCGAGTCACCGGCGTTGAAGGTCATCGACATCCTTGCGCGAGATGGCGCCGATGTCACGTATCACGATCCGTTCGTGCCCAGTTTTCAAGACGAGCACGGAAAAGTTCGGCAATCGATACCGTTGACGGCCAAGGCGCTGGCGGACGCCGATTGCGTCCTCATCACCACCGATCACACGCAGACGGACTGGGACTTCGTCGTGCAGCACGCCCAAGTCATCGTGGACACCCGCAATGCGACGAAGAACGTATCGAGCCGCCGCGATCATATCGTCCTGCTCTGATGGGCAGCGCTATTCGCATCGGCGTTGTGGGCGCCGGCTACTGGGGACCGAACTTGATCCGCAATTGCAGGGAGCTGGGAGTGCTCCACAGCGTCTGCGATGCGAATCCGGCCGCCCTGCAAGCGGTCCGCGACCAATACCCGGAGGTGGCAACCACCCAGTCCTTTGACGATCTGCTCGGCAGCTCGGTCGACGCCGTCGTCATCGCCACCCCTGCGCAACTGCATTCCTCGATGACGCTCGCCGCGTTGGCCGCGGGCTTGCATGTCTTCGTCGAAAAGCCATTGGCATTGACCGTGGCGGACGGGGAGACAGTTGCGGCGGCGGCGGAGCGAGCGGGTCTTCAAGTCTTCGTCGGGCACGTGCTGCTGTATCACCCCGCTGTGAAACGGATGCGGTCGCTAATCGACGAGGGCGCCATCGGCGATGTGTGGCACGTCCGCTCGCGCCGGCTCAGTCTGGGGAAATTACGGGCGCACGAGAACGTGTGGTGGAGCTTTGCCCCTCACGATGTGGCGCTCGTGCTCGCGCTCATGAAATCGGAGCCGCTTGCAGCGCATGGGGCCCATGCGCATGGGCGTCCCTCGGGGACAGCCGATCTCACGTATGCGGACTTTCACTTCTCCGGGGAGCGCAGCGCTCACATCGAAGTGTGCTGGCTCGATCCGCAAAAGACGGCGCGGCTCGACGTGTTCGGTTCGCGCGGCGTCGCGACGCTTGAGGATTCCCGAGCCGGAAGCGTTCTCACAATCACGAAGTGCGGACCGCGCACAGATCAAGGTCACGAGCTTGAAGTTTGGCGCGAGGACCCGTTGCGCGTCGACGTCCCTGCGGGGGAGCCGCTGAAAGCGGAATTGCTGGCGTTCCTCGCTGCGATCGATCAGGGCCACAACGCCGAGACGGACGCGCGTGAGGGCCTGGCGGTGCTGCGGGCGTTGGCCATGGTCGATGCGGAGAAGCCCGCCGCCTCCGCTGGGCGACCGCTCAAAGTTCTACATCCGGTAGCCGCTCCCTAGAGGTGAACATGATCCCAATCCTCGATCTCACGGTTCAATATCACGCTCTCAAGGCTGAGATGCAAGCCGCGATTTCGGCCGTGCTGGAAAGCGGCAACTTCATCATCGGACCAAACGTCAAAGCGTTCGAACGTGAGATGGCGAGCTTTCTGGACGCGAAGCACGCGATCTCGCTCAATTCTGGAACGGACGCGCTCCACTTGGGCTTGCGCGCCTTGGGAATCGGAGCAGGCGATGAGGTCATCACGACGCCGTTCACGTTCGTCGCAACGACCGAAGCGATCGGCATCGTGGGCGCCACGCCGGTCTTTGTCGACATCGATCCGAGGACGTTCAATATCGATCCGCGGCTCATCGAGGCTGCGATCACGCCGCGCACCAAAGCTATTTTGCCTATCCATTTGTATGGTGCGCCCGCCCCTATGCCGGAAATCATGCGCATCGCTCGGCTCCATGGGCTGGCGGTCGTGGAGGATTGCGCCCAAGCCATTGGGGCCGACCTCGACGGAGTGAAAGTCGGAAACTTCGGAGACGTTGGGTGCTTCAGTTTCTTCCCGTCCAAGAATTTGGGGGCTTACGGCGACGGTGGTTTGATCACGGCCCACAGCGATGATCTGGCCGAGCGGATCCTCGCATTGCGCGCGCACGGCGGCCGGGTGAAGTACTATCATGAGACCTTAGGAGTGAACAGCCGGCTCGACGAGCTCCAAGCAGCGATTCTTCGGGTCAAGCTGCCGCATCTGGGCGCTTGGACCGATGGCCGCCGCACCGTGGCCGGCCGCTACGCCGAGGCGTTCACCGACGTCCCGGCGGTGACGCCACCCTGGGAAGATCCACGAGCTCGCTGCGTCTATCATCAATACACCATCCGCGTGGCGGAGCGCGACGCCGTCCGCAGCGAACTGCAGAAAGCGGGCGTGCAGACGATGGTCTATTATCCCGTTCCGCTTCACTTGCAGCAGGTCCACGAGTCGCTGAAGTTCGGTCCGGGATCGTTTCCGGAATCGGAAGCAGCGGCCGCGGAAGTGCTCTCGTTGCCGATCTACCCCGAGTTGAGCGAACAAGCGCAACAGACGGTTGTCGAGGCCGTGAAGGCAGCCACCCGAACTCCCGTGGTCGCGTGAAAGTCGTCAGCATCGTCGGCGCCCGGCCGCAATTCATCAAGGCCGCGGTTCTGAGCGCTGAGCTGGCGAAATCCGGCATCGAAGAATGTTTGATCCACACGGGTCAACATTACGACGATACGATGTCCCAGATCTTTTTCGATCAATTGTCGCTCAAGAAGCCCAATCATCTCTTAGGGGTGGGATCGGGCGGTCACGGCGTCCAGACCGGCGAGATGATGAAGCGCTTGGATCCTGTCATACAGGCTGAGCGCCCGGATTGCGTCATCGTTTTCGGCGACACGAACACAACGCTGGCGGGCGCCCTCGTCGCCGTCAAACAGCTCATTCCGCTCGCCCACGTAGAAGCGGGGCTGCGCTCGTTCAACCGATCCATGCCCGAAGAGATCAATCGGGTGGTGACAGATCACGTCGCGAGCTTGCATTTCGCGCCCACGGCCGCAGCGGCGCGCAATCTGCTCGCCGAGGGCATCAGTCAGGGTGTCGACGTGGTGGGCGATGTCATGGTCGATCTTGCCTTGCGGACCGCAGCGCAGCTCGGCGACGCACCGCCCGTCCTCGCCCGCCTCGGACTTGAAGGCGGCCGTTATGCCGTCGCAACCGTGCACCGCGCTTCCAATACGGATGACCCTCGCGCCTTCGACAGAATCCTCTCCGCTTTCCGCCGGCTCACAATGCCGGTGGTCTTTCCCGTGCACCCTCGCACGAGCGCTCTGGCTCGGAGATTCGGCGCGGGTGAAGGGGACAACGTGCTGTTGCTGGAGCCGCTGTCGTATTTCGACATGATCGCGCTCATCAAACACGCAAGCGTCGTGCTCACGGATTCGGGCGGCATGCAGAAGGAAGCCTATGTGCTCGAGGTGCCGTGCGTCACGTTGCGAGATGAGACCGAGTGGAACGAGACCCTGGAAGGCGGCTGGAATGCGCTCGCCGGCACAGACGCGGCTCAGATCCAGCGTCTCGCCGAGCGCGCGCGACCCTCGCAGGCTCAAGGCAGCCCGTTCGGAGACGGCTTCGCAGCGAGGCGGATGGCGACGCTCCTGTTGCGCTCGGCATCCACGGCTGCCTCGCAGGACCCGGCAGATGTCTCCCAGCTCGGCTTTGCGGTCGCGAGCGCAGGTCCGTGAGCGCTCGCCGGCGGGTGCTCATAACCGGGCTGCCATACTTCACCAAACGCATCGCCGCCTTGCTCGATGATCGCGAGTGGTGCAGCCGGATCGTGGTGCAAAACGCGTCTCCGACTCCCTTGCACAAGCGCGCGTATCACGCTCAGCTGCTGCTGGGCGTTCCCATGTGTGACGTCGTGTATCAGATCGGCGGGCCGTTCCTTGAAGATCGCGTCATCACCGCGGCAAAGATCTTTGGCCGGCCGGTCGTGCTTCACTGGGTCGGCAGCGACGCGGCTCGCGCGCGTGAGGAAGCTCGGGTGCGGCAGCAAGACAAGAGCAGCATCGTCCATCATTGGGCCGACGCGCCGTGGCTCGTCGAAGAGCTCGCGCAAGCAGGCGTATCCGCCGTCGTCGTCCCCTCGTGCGGCGTCACCCTGCGGCCTGCATCGCCGTTGCCGGCCGGCGCTCTCACTGTGCTGGCGTACTTGCCCGACTCGCGATGGGATTTCTACGGCGGTCGCCTGATCGAAGAATTGGCCCGCGAGCTCCCTGATGTCAACTTCCTCGTAGCGGCAAACGAAGGACATGGCCGTTCGCTCAGCGCCAACGTGACATTTTTGGGCTGGCGCTCGACGATGGATGAGATATACGAGCGCTGCCATGCCCTGGTCCGCATGCCCGAGCATGATGGGCTTTCCTCAATGGTGATCGAGGCGCTGGCTGCCGGCCGTCATGTCGTGTGGAACCACCGCATGCCCGGCTGCCTCTATGCCCTCACCGCCGACGACATGCGGGCACGCGTCCTCGAACTTCGGCAGTTGCAGCAAGCCGGAAGGCTTTCGCTCAACCACGCGGGCAAAGAGTATGCGGACTCGGAATTTGCGGTCGCAACCGTGGCCGAAAAGATGCACACGCGATTCGAGTCCATTCTGACAAGCCGTTCGCCCACAACGGCGATGGTTCACCGTGCGCGCAACTGATCGCGGGCTCACGCTACACAACGCGCTGACGGTTGCGAAGCGCGTGGCGATCGTCGTCTGCGCGGCGCTCGCATTGGCGCTCGTATCGTACGTGTTGGTCACCGGCGCCCAAACCGGGTCCAAGACCAGGATTGCGATTGCGCTGGCGTTCGCTTTGGGACCCGTGCTCCTGTGGGCGGCGATCAAGCGGCCGATCCTTTTTCCGGTCTGCCCCTACGTGATGCTTATCCCGTTCGATAATCTGCTGAGCCTTTCCAGGTTCGGCACGTTGACGAAGCTGTTGGGGATACTGGCTGGCGTCGCCATTTTCTTCTGGCTGGTCCGCAGCAAAGCGGTGACGAGACCGCCCGCATCCCTCTCGAGGTGGGGTCTCGTATTTCTGTGGATGGTGATGAGCGTTTTTTGGGCGATCGATCCGCAGCTGTCCCTGGCGCGCGCTGGCGTCTTCTTAGAGCTGGCCATCCTCTATGCGGCCTTCTGTTGCATGCGGCCGAAACTCGCGGATGTGAAGCTCCTCATCGCGGCGATCGTGGCCGGGGCGTTCATCGCGGCGGCGTATGGAAGCTATTTGTTCTACCACAGCCTGAACGTCATCGTCGAGCGTCTCTTCCTCAGCAACGGTGAAGACGTGATCGATCCGAATCACTTCGCCGCGGCGCTGATATTGCCGATCGCGATCACAACCCTGGCCGCTATACAGCAGCGGCGGGTGTTGGCAAAGCTGGCCTTGATCGGAGTGGACGCCGTTCTGTTGGCGGGCGTCTATGCCAGCGGCTCTCGTGGCGGCTTGCTGGCCATCGCCGTGGTCTTCGCCTATATCTTTTGGATGTCCAGGCACCGGTATCAACTAGCGGTCGTCGCCGCGCTTGCGGTCGTCGCCAGCTTCTTCATGCCCAACCCTATCTGGGGAAGATTCGCAGCCGCCTTGTCCACCGGCGGAGCGGGCAGGACCGGCATCTGGCGCGTGGGACTCGACGCGTTCAAGCAGCACTGGCTCCTCGGCGTCGGCCTGGACAACTTCCCCTTGGCCTACGACAAATCGTATCTTCATGTATTCTTGGCACACTTCGCGCATTGGGGACGTGGCCCGCACAATCTGATCATCTCTACGAGCGTCGAGCTCGGAGTCATCGGTCTCGTGCTGATGCTGCTGGCGTGGTCCACCCAGTACTTGATGCTGAAGGACATCCGTCGCGACAGCGCTGTGTACGATCTCAAGATCATCGCGCAAGCGTCGGTGCTCGGCCTCTTCACCGCGTCCATGTTCCTGGATGTCCTCTACACCAAATACACGTGGCTCGTGTTCTTGGTTGGTGCGTTGACGTATCTGCTGTGGAAGGAAGAACAAAAACAGCGCTCGATTCAGCTGCGAGCCTACGCGACATCGGAGCAAGACGTTGATCTTGTGATGCCGTTCCCGGCTTTAGAAACAGGCGGGGTACGCTCGGAGCCCCTGAATGCGTAGGGAGTTCCTCCCCTACTACCGGCCCTTGTTAGAGAGCCACGAGATGGAAGCCGTGCTGGAATCCATGCGCGGGGGGTGGCTGACGACCGGACCCCGGGTCCACGAATTCGAAACCTCCTTCGCAGCGGGCAGTGGCGTCGCTCATGCAGTGGCCGTCAACAGCGGCACGGCTGCGCTCCATCTCTCGCTTGCGGCCTGGGGCATCGGGCCCGGCGACGAAGTGGTGATGCCTGCGTTCACTTTTGTGGCGGGAGCTCAATGCGCCCGGCACGTGGGTGCGCGGCCCGTGTTCGCCGACATCGATCCGAAGACGCTGTGCATCACGGCCGAGACCGTCAAACGGGTGATGACGGCACGCGTCAAGGCGATCATGCCCATGCAGTACGGCGGGCAGCCGCTCGCGATCGCGGATCTGATGGAATTCGCGGGCCAGGCCGGGCTCCGGGTCATCGAAGATGCCGCTCACGCCGCCGGAACCCTGGACCAAAACGGCCGCTGGGCGGGAGTCATGAGCCATGCCGCGGCGTATAGCTTTTACGCCACGAAGAACATGACGTGCGGCGAAGGCGGCATGTTCGTCACGAATGACGGAGACTTGGCCGAGCGGGTGCGCGTGCTCGCGTTGCATGGGATGGACCGCGATGCCTGGCGCCGCTACACGCAGGGCGGGAAATGGCGCTATGACGTCGTCTCGACCGGTTACAAGTACAACCTTTCGGACACCGCGGCGTCGCTCGGCATCCACCAGCTCAAACGTCTCGCGTCCATGCAACGTCGGCGCGAGGAGCTGGCGCGCCTCTACATCAGCGAACTGAAGGACGTGGCAGGCATCGCGCCGCTCACGCTGCCGCCGCCTCTGCCCGCGAAGCACAGCTTTTGCATCTTCGCCGTCGGCATCGATGAACAAGCGGCGGGCGTCAGCCGCGATGAGGTTATCGAACGGCTGAACCAGGCCAATATCGGCACGAGCGTGCACTTCATCCCGACACACCTTTTCTCGTCGTTCTCGCACGCCGCCCAGGCACCGCTCCCCGTCACTGACCGCGTTTGGAAGACGATTGTGTCGCTGCCGCTGTATCCGGCCATGTCGGACGAGGATGTGATGGACGTTACCGGCGCGCTGCGCGACATCGTCGTGCGAGCACATCCCGCCGACGCCGTCTCGTCCGTGCCCAAGTAGACACAACTCCCAAGGCGGTAGCTCTCTCCCTCCGATCGAGTCCCGCCCAGACCTTTTGTCATGAGGCGTGCGGTTCCGGAACGACCGCCCGGCTTCGTGTCGTGTTACGAAGCATGTGCCGCGTCCGACCGTAGCCGCGGTCACAGATAGCCCGTAAATACTACCAACTACTCACTTAGCACGCGTTTCCGGCCTTCCCACCGAGCCTCTCGTGATTCTTCTCATAGGCGTCGTCCATATGCCGGTATACGATGTACTCGCCAGTTCCTTACAGGGACCGGCTACCTCCATCACTCCGGCAGACGGCACGAATGAGGCGAAACACGATGACACAAAAGGCGGCATGGCTTGCGACGGTTTTGACGTTGGGTTTGTTGTCGACCGCGATCTGCGGATGCAGCGGCGGCGGCGGCAGCGCAGGCGTCATGAGCGCGGCGGCAGCGCAGCCGAATCGGTCCGGCGGTCTGCCGGTACCTCCGGGTCCGGGAGCGTCGCCATCGGCGCAGCCCGCCGGTTCTGCCGCGCCACCGAGTTCGCCGGCTCCCATGCCGTCGGTCGAGCAGGCACCCCCAACTCCAGCTCCCGCGCAAACACCGAGTCCCGATCCAATTCTGGTTCCCACAGCAACCCCGGCTCAGTTGCCTCCGGCCCCTACGCCGGCGCCGACCTCCACGCAGCCTCCGATCTTCACGCCTGTTCCGACAGACGCTCCAACGCAGGCTCCAACGCAGCCACCGACAGCGGCTCCGACGCACGCTCCCACGCAGGCACCGACAGCGGCACCGACAGCGGCTCCGACGCGGGCTCCTACTCCGGTGCCCACAGTGCGACCCACCGCCACACCGGCTCCAACGGCTGCACCCGCGAACATCGCCACAAAACATGTGCTGACGGCGGCGTACGTAGGCGTTTCCGGCGGCACGGACCTCGCGCCGCATCTCTTAGCGCCTTGGCTGAGTTGGGCCGAGACGAGCTGGCAATTGAACGGCCCAGTGGTCGGCGCAGGCATCAAGGCGATGTATTACACCAATCCCAACCGTGCGCAGCCCGCCGATCAGATGTATTCCAGCACGGAGTCGTCATTCGCGCATGCGTGCGACGGCTCGCGAATCAAATCGAACTACATCCCAAATCAGTACCTGATGCAGCCGTCTTCCGCCGTGACCCACAACTCGTGGGCCAGCGTGGTGGCACGGGTGACGCCGGGGGCTCACTGGGACGCGATATTCGAAGACGACACGAACGACGTGCTCTACACCACCGCCCAGCCCTGCAACTACTCTGCTGCAGCCTGGCTCGCGGACTCCAAGGCAGAGCAGGCATCGCTGAACGCTCCCATCATCTATAACGGCCTTCAGATAGCCAACCAGATGACGTTGAATCAGAACGCCAATGTCATCGGCGGCATGCGAGAAGGCTGTTACGCGGACTCCTCCGGCTTTCCCAAGATCTGGGATAGCTTTTGGGTCGACATCGAAAATAATGAGCTCGCGATGGCGAGCCAGCACAAGCTGTTCCTGTGCCTGGGCCGGGACTTCACCCAAGGCGACGTCTCGATCGACGGCCGGACCTACGCCTACGCCTCGTTCTTACTGAGCTACTCCCTGACGTCAAGCGTCCTGTGGGAGAACTACTACACGATTTCACATTTCCAAGTTGAACCCGAGACGCGATTGGTCGCGTTGAATCCGGTCGTTCCCAGCCCAGTGTCCATCAGCTCGCTGCAGCTCGTCGGCGGCACGTATGGCCGGGAATACAACAACTGTTACATCGGCGGCGTTCCTGTCGGCCGTTGCGCCAGCATCGTGAACCCCGATCGGTACAACTCGCACCCGTACCCGTACGGCACGAAATACAGACACAGCATGCTGCTGAGCGGCGGCGGAGTTTGGGATGGCGGAACCATCTCAACCACCGGACCGGCGCCTGCGACATCACTCCCGCCTCTGGAAGCGGTCATCGCCTTCGAGTGACCTTTTCCCGCCCGACCCGTGAACGGGATGGGCGCCGATCCTGAACGGTATTTTTGCGGCAGAATCGCCGCATGCGAGATTCGCGGACAAGAAGATCGCCGGCTGTTTAAACCAGTCGCAGGCTCCCTTTTATCACCACCCGTCAGTGAGGAAACCATGAAACATCACCTCCCGAGGTCCGCGAAACAAGATCGCAAGCGATCGGTTGGGCGCATACAACAAGGCGTCGCCGCATCGCTGACGGTCCTCCTGCTCGCCATGGGCGAAAGCGCCTGCGGCGGCGGCTCGAACTCGCTCACAAGCGCCCTGCCCAATGCCGCATCGAATGGCGGCCAATTGCGGCAGGCCATGTCGCTTCCCGTCTCTTACCAAGCAACGGTGTTGGCCGATGCGCCAACCGGCTATTGGCGGCTTGATGCTGCCAGCGGCAGCTCGTTTGCCGATTCTTCCGGCAACGGACATTCCGGCACGGTCGTAGGAGCGGTCACCCACGCCGTTGCGGGCGCTCTGTCGGGTGACGCCGACACGGCCGCCAGCTTCACCGGCGGATCGATCTCCGCTCCAGTGCCTTCATTGAACTCCGCGTACTCCCTGGAAGCGTGGTTCAAAGTAGGAAGCACCGGCGAAGAGCACTTCCTTGACATGAGCCCTCAGCAGATGTTCGTCATTCGCGGCCAGGTCTATTTCGGCACCGGCGGCGGCCACTACCTGAAGAGCGCGTTATCCACGTACGGCGACAACAACTACCATCACGTCGTCGCCACATATAACGGATCGACAAAGCAGCTGTTCGTCGACGGTGTTCTGGCTGCGTCTTCAAGCGACACGGTCGGCTACATCAAAAGTTCCAGCTTGAGCATCGGTCAATTCTACGCCGGCGGCTACAGCTTCATCGGCAGTCTTGACGAAGTCGCAGTCTACAGCAAGGTCCTGACAGCGGCGCAGATCCTGAACCACTTCTCTATCGGACACGTCGTAACGCCGACGCCTGCTCCGACCGGCGCTCCGACCCCGGCCGCGACGATCAACCCCCTCATCGCAAAGCACGTCTTGACGGCCGACTACGTCGTCAGCAATGGCGGCACGACTGTGGCTCCGTCCCTGCTTGGGCCGTCCCTCAGCTGGGCTGAGACGACCTGGCAAGACAACGCGGGAGTGCGGTCAGCCGGAATCAAGGCCATGTACTACACCGATCCGAACCGCATCGGTCCGAGCGACGAGATGCGCACCAGCGACGAAACCGCTTACACCCACACCTGCACCGGCTCGCGCATCCACTCCACATTCCTCAATCAAGATCTCTCCGACCCTGCCTCGGCTTCGATGCGGACGACCTGGAAGAACTACATCGCTGCGAAAAGCGCAGGGGTGGTCTGGGACGCGATCTTCGAAGATGACACCAACAACGTGCTGTTCGCCACGGGCACCCCGTGCGGATACACGTCAGCCGGGTGGCTGGCCTCATCGCAGTCCGAAGACGTCGCGATGGGTTCCACTCCCGTCATCTACAACGGCTTGCAAGTCGATGGACAGATGGGATTAAACTCATCCGCGAATGTGCTGGGCGGCATGTACGAGGGCTGCTACTCCGACTCAACGACGTATCCGAAGATCTGGGACGTCCCCTTCTGGCTGAACATGGAAAACACCGAGATCAAGATGGCGCAGCAGAACAAGCTGTTCATGTGCCTGACGAGAGATACGACGAACGCATCATCGGCCATCGACGCGCGCAAATACGTATATGCGTCGTTCATGCTGACCTACTCGGCAAGCACGAGCATGCTGTGGGAGCTCTACGGGACCACTTCACGATACCATGTGCTTCCTGAGTCGAAGCTTGTGGTCGCCAACCCGCTGATCGCCACGCCTTCTGATGTCAGTGGACTGAAGCTATCGAGCGGCGTGTACGGACGCGAGTACGCGAACTGCTACATCGGCGGCACTTCGGTCGGCGCGTGCGCCACCGTCGTCAACCCGGATCGTTACAATTCGCACAGCTATCCCTACGGCACGAAATATACCCACACGATCGTGCTCTCAGGCGGCGGTATCATCGACGGCGGAACGGTCGCAACCAACGGGTCAGCGCCTGCCACCACGGTGCCTGCGCTCGGCTCGGCCATCGTCTTCCAATAGAACACGACGAGAGCGCTACATCGGGGCTTACAGGATTGCATCTTGCAAGCCCCTTCTTTTTGCCCGTGAATCAAGCTGACGATGCCACGAATGCTTAAGCAGCAAGCAAGTTCAATGGGACACGGGGCTAGACGAACTCGCGCCGCTTCGCTATACTGATCGAGGCGCGCACTTCTTAAGTGCACGTCGCAGTGGTTTGTGCGGGCGCAGAAGATCTGCGGTGACCGCTCCATCCTATACTCGCAGCAAACCGATACACTCAGGCCGGCCTGCCGCCTAATTGAACCGGCCAAACGGGGGAAAATCCAAAGGGGTGAATTGCCCGCGCTCTAGCAGAGCAAAGGCATAGCGCTATCTTTCCGGCGCGAACCCGTCAACTAACCTCGTAGGCGTTTGGAAGGACCTTATTGTGCCATTCTCTTTGCTTTGGCGCCGTGCGCTCTTAGCATTGCACTTCAGCACGCGCAGACGCCCTTCGATCGCGTCCCTGGTGTTGAGCGTCAGTCTCGCGGGCGCGCTGAGCGCTCTCGCGGGCTGCGGCGGTCACGGAGGCGCAGGAGCGGGAGCGGTGATGCCCGCTCCTGGTGCTCCGCCCGGAGCCCGCTCCCTCATGTCGGTCAGCTCTGCGTACACGACTGCCATTATGGTCGACACCCCATCGGTCTATTTCCGGCTCGACGAGACGAGTGGAACCACAGTCTATGACTTCACGCAACATGGACACACGGGTACGATCAATGGGACCAAGACCTTCGGTGTGGCAGGTGCTCTGACCAGCGACTCGGACACCGCTATGGGATTCAACGGCACCAGCACCAATATCCAAGGAACGGTCACGACGCTTGGCAGCGAGTATTCACTTGAGGCGTGGATCAAGAGCAGCTCAAGCGCCGAGCAGCACTTCATCGATATCGAACCGCAACAATTCATGCTGTCGGGCGGCCAACTCATTTTCGGAACGGCGGGCGACTATCTGAGCAGTCCGAAGTACACCTATGCCGACGGCAGGTACCATCACGTGGTCGCCACTTATGATGGCGCTACCAAGAAGATCTATGTCGATTCGGCCTTGGTCGTCTCGAAAGCCGACGCCAGCTCGGCGCTGACAGCGACGACTCTGCACGTGGGCCACTTCTACGGCGGCGGCTACCTGTTCTCGGGGTCATTAGATGAAGTAGCCGTGTACTATCATGCGCTCACAGCCACCCAAGTGACCGCTCACTACAACGCCGCGAAATCCGGGGCCCCCACGCCGGCGCCCTCAAGCACAGCGGTGCCCAATCACGTGATGACCGCCGATTACGTCGCGACCAACGGCGGCACGACCAAGGCGGCGTCCACCTTGGCTCCCTGGTTGAACTGGGCGTCAACCAGCTGGCAAGAGAACCCTGACGTGAAAGCCGCCGGGATCAAGGCCATGTTCTACACCGATCCGAACCGACAGCAGCCCGGCGACCCCATGTACACGAGCGATGAGACCACCTTTGCTCACACCTGCGGCGGCAGCCGCATAAAGTCCACGTACATCACGAGTCAATATCTCATGAGCCCTGCGTCGTCGAGCATGCGAACGCAATGGAAAAACTACGTGGCGGAAGAGAGCGACGGCGCAACATGGGACGCTATCTTCGAAGACGACACGAACGACGTTTTATACACGACCGCGACGCCGTGCGACTATTCCGCCCCATCGTGGCTGAGCTCATCGCAGGGTCAGGACTCCTCGTTGAGTCCGACTCCCATCATCTATAATGGCCTGCAGATCGACGATCAGATGGCGCTCAACAGCTCGAGCAACGTCTTGGGCGGCATGTACGAGGGCTGTTATTCGGATTCCACCACGTATCCGAAGATCTGGGATGATCCGTACTGGCTGAACATGGAGAACACAGAGCTTGCGATGGCAAAGGCGGGCAAGCTTTTCATCTGCTTGGGCAGAGACACGACGAGCGCCAGTTCGGCCGTCGATGCCAGGTTGTACGTCTACGCCTCGTTTCTGCTGACATGGGCGCAGACCTCAAGCATATTGTGGGAGAGCTACGGCACTTCATCGGCCTTCAACGTTCTGCCTGAAGTGAAGCTCGTCGCCATGAATCCTCTGGTGGCCGCTCCAACCGACGTCAGCAGTCTCAAGACGTCAGGGGGAGTGTATGCCCGCGAGTATGCGAACTGCTACATCTACGGCACGGCAGTAGGCGCGTGCGCAACGGTCGTCAATCCCGATCGGTACAACTCTCACAGCTATCCGTACGGCACGAAGTACAAACACACGCTGACGCTCTCAGGAAGCAGCGTCATCGATGGAGGTACGGTCACGGCGACGGGAGCTGCGCCGCCGACAACGCTCTCGGCCTTGAAAGGCGTGGTCGTTTTCCTCTGACGGTCCGCTCATGACACCTGGCGGCTGCTCCCAAACGGCCGCCAGCCGTCATCTAGGCCGATACGCGCCTGCGCAAGTAGGCAGGCAGCATAGCGGGCAGCTGCGCTTCTAATTCGACCGGCATCTTGCGGTTCAGGGAATCCTTGGGTATCTGCACCTGCTGCAGCCGGCCCTTTTCGATGCGCTCAATCGCTGTCAAGACCATGTCGGTTTGAATCTCGATGAGGCGTTCTCCCAAGTCCAGAAATGTGTCGTCAGCGTGCAGCGGAA
The DNA here is from genome assembly GCA_003244105.1 of Candidatus Eremiobacter antarcticus. Lineage (GTDB taxonomy): Bacteria > Vulcanimicrobiota > Vulcanimicrobiia > Eremiobacterales > Eremiobacteraceae > Eremiobacter > Eremiobacter antarcticus. The sequence continues at coordinate 440,462 of QHBK01000003.1, forward strand.
GCGGCCGCCATTCCACGATCCTGCCTCCATCCACGCGCTCGTCGATCACATGAGACGTCACGCCCACGTCGATGTCACGATACACGGACCAGAAAAGAGCGTCGAGGCCGCGCGCCTCGGGGATCTTCCCCGGATGGAAGTTCACGATGCCCAACGGAGCTGCGTTCAGCACGGCCCCTTTCAAGATGCGCGCCCCCCCGATCACTCCTGCCTGAGCGCCCGAATCCTTTAAAATTACGGCGCACTCCGTGCTGTTGTGCTCGGCGACGCGGTACGGTATCCCCGCGGCTTCCGCCAACTCTCGAGGATGTATCAGCCCGACGTGCCTGAGTTTCGTGCGAATGCTGGCATGCGGGATGTTCAATGCCACCGGCGGTGCAGCGATCACCGCCGCGATGGTGTGCTGAGAAGCATTGAGCCGCGCGAACAGATCTTGCGTTTTGCGATGAGGCATGTCGTAGGCGAACAGAGCGATCAACACGCGCGCTTCACCTCGCTGAATCTGCGCTTGCCAAAAGCAAAACGAGGATATTCCATCGTCGCTTCACACACTATCCATCATGCGCGTGCTTGTGGTCGCGAACAACTTTCCAAGCGCGGTCGAGCCGCAAAACGGCATCTTCGTGCTTCGTCAGATCCAGGCGTTGCACGCGCTTGGCTGGGATACCGCTGTGGCGCGAGTCATTCCTTGGGCTCCGCCGCTCCTGCCGCGCGGGCAGCGCTATCGTCGCATGCCATCGGAGTATGTGATGGATGGAGTGCCGGTGACCGTGGCGCGGGCGCTATTCTTGCCCGGGTTCCGGTCCTTGCAGTATTTGCAGAGGCAAACGGCTCCTTTCATGCGGCGTCGTGTCGAACGATTCCGCCCTCATCTCGTGCACGCCCACGGGTTGCTGCCGGCCGGCACGATCGCTGCCGGCACGGGCCTCCCGTTCATCATCACGGGTCATGGCAGTGATGCGTACGATTACCCGTGGCGAGGCCCGTCTCTGCGCGATGTGGCCGCGCGAGCGCTGCACGGGGCTGACGCTGTGGTCGGCGTCAGCGCCTTCATCAGCGAGAAGCTGACGCAACTGGGCGCTGCGAACGCGGAGACGGTCTTCAACGGAGCAGATGCCGGTACGTTCTATCCGGCGGACAGAAATACCGCACGCGACGAATTCGGCATAGGTCCGCAGCGGCTGGTCATAGCATTTGCAAGTTACATTCTGCGCTCGAAAGGCGTTTATGAATTGGCCGAAGCGTTGGCTGGGATCAGCGAGCTCAACCCGCTGCTGTTGCTCGCCGGCAGCGGAGCCGATCGCCCCGCATTGGAGAAGAAGCTGCAGGAATCACGCATCGAGTATCGGGCTATGGGGGTATTGCCGCACGCAGGTCTAGCTAGGGTTTTTGCGGCATCCGACCTCGTGGCTCTCCCCACCCACCGCGAGGGTTTGCCGGCCGTCGTGTGCGAGGCCATGCTGGCCGGCCGCGTCGTCGTCACGACGCCCGTCGGGGGTATCCCGGAAATCGTGAGGCACTTGGAAACCGGATATGTGGTCCCCGTTCGGGATCCGGCGGCGCTGATGCAAGCGTTCCGGCGCTTACAATCGGACGAACCCTTGAAGGAACAGCTCGAGCGCGGTGCGCGCGCGTTTGCGGCGGCGGAGCTCACCTGGGGTGCCAACGCCGTCAAATACGATCGCATCTACCGCGCTGTTCTCGGGTGGACGTCTGCGCAGTCCCCCGGCGGCGCAGACTGTCGTTGACACCGCCCAGCCCCGCGCACGACGCCGTCGCCCTCGCGCTGATCGTCCTGGTCGCTGTAGCGGCCAGCGGGGTTTCCATACTTATCGCAAGGCGCTTCGGCCTCACGGATATGCCGAATCCGCTGAAAATACATTCCGGTTCGGTGCCGCGCTTTGGCGGTTTGGGGATTCTCTGTGCTGTCGTCGCGGGCATGGCGCTGTTCCGCATCGACGACCCCTCTCTGCTGTGGGGCTCGGTCGCCGCGTTCATCGTGGGCGCCGTAGACGACCGCTTCGATCTTCGGCCGAAAATCAAACTGGGGGGCCAAGTCCTCGCAAGCTGCATTTTGGCGTATTCAATAATGGGTCACGCCGGCCACCGCGGGCTGCTCTACGGTTTGGTGGCTCTCGCCCTCTCCGTCGGACTTCTCAATGCCATGAACCTTCTGGATGGCATGAATGGCTTGGCGGCGGGTAACGGGTTTCTGATCTTCCTAGGGCTCAGCGTCGTGACGGCTCTGAACGGCCTGGATCCGCGGCCGGCGCAGATCTTCGCCGCCGCCGCTTTCGGGTTCTTGCCGTGGAATTTCCCCAAGGCAAGGACCTTCATGGGAGACTCAGGCAGCTTGCTTCTAGGGTTCGTGCTGGCGTACGCCTTGTCAATGCTCATGCTGGAAAATCCGATACTATTGTTGACGGGCTGCGTCATCGCCATCGTTCCGATCTTCGACATGCTGCTCGGCATCGTCCGCCGGCTCCTCGCAAAAAGGCCGATCTTCCAGGGCGACCGCGGCCACTTCTACGATCGGCTCGACGCGACGATCCAGAACGCCGCGAGCACGGTCTTGTTGACGTACCTGGTCACCGCGATTGCGGCGACGTGCGCCATTTTCGCGTCGTTGTTGTCGCCGGCCGTCGACGTCCTCTGCCTGGCGCTGCTCGTCGCGCTGGCGGCGATCAGTTCGTACAAACTCGGTTGGCTGCGCTATGAGACATAGAAAGAGGTCCCTACGATTATCGACTTCATGAAGGGCATCCAAATGGCAAGCGCCGATTTGGATCAGACCGATGTTGATGCCGTGCTGGAGGTCGTCCGCTCCGGCAGGCTTACCATGGGATCACAAACCGAAGAATTTGAGCGCGTGACGGCCGAGTATTGCGGGTCGCGCTACGCCGTAGCGGTCAGCTCCGGCACCGCCGCCCTCCATTTACTGACGATAGCCGCCGGCATCACGGCGGGCGACGAAGTCATCACCTCACCCTTCAGTTTTGTCGCGTCCACCAATTGCTTTCTCTATGAGGGCGGCCACCCGAAGTTTGTGGACATCGAACCGGACACGTATTGCATGGATCCGCAACTCATCGAAGCGGCGATCGGGCCGAAGACCAAAGCGATCGTGGGAGTTGACGTCTTCGGTCATCCGGCTGACTGGGACCACATCATCGATATCGCGCGCCGGCACGATCTGCGGGTCATCGTCGACTCCTGTGAATCGCTGGGCAGCGAGTATAAAGGGCGCAAGACGGGCTCGATGGGAGATGGCGGCGCGTTCGCCTACTTTCCCAACAAGCAGATCACAACCGGCGAAGGCGGCATGATCGTCACCAACGACAAGGACGTGTACGCGGTGTGCCGCAGCCTGCGAAACCAGGGGCGTGATGAGTCTGGGCCTTGGCTCGAGCATGTACGGCTGGGTTACAATTACCGGATGGACGAGCTGAGCGCGGCCCTCGGGGTGAAGCAGATGCAGCGCATCGAAGAGTTCATCGCCAAGCGGCGGACGGTCGCGGAGATGTATGACAGGGCGTTCAGCGCAGATCCGCGCATACGCACGCCGAAGGTGCAGCCGCACGTGAGGATGAGCTATTTCGTGTACGTCGTCGAACTGCAAGGCCAGATCCGGCGAGACGCCGTGATGCGCAAGATGCTCGAGCGCGGGATTCCGACGAGAGGCTACTTCTCGCCAATCCACTTGCAGCCGTATCTGCAAAACCGCCCGGGCTTCTCACCTGCCGGCTGTCCGGTGACGGAACGGGTGTCGCAGAAGACGATCGCCTTGCCCTTTCACAACAACCTCAGCGAGGATGAAGTGAGAACCGTCGCCGGCGTCTTGCGGCAGAGCCTGGACGAGCTGTCAGCTTAAAGGCTGTGCCTGGACGCCCTCCAGCTGCGCAAGCCATGAGCTGACGATAGCGGGCCAAGCGAACCGCTTCAACATCAGCCGCCGGCCATTCTCGGCCATTGCCTGTGACATCTCGGCGTTGCTTGCCAGCACTCGCAGCGCCTCAGCGATGGCCGTAGGCGATTCCGGTTCGACCACGAGGCCGGCCTTTGCGCCCTCGATGAGCTCGGCCGCCTCGCCTTCTCCGGAATAGATGACCGGGACGCCGCAAGCCAGAGAGGGCAAGATCTTCGAGGGCCGCGCTCCCTTGAAGAGCTCGTTCTTTATCAATGGGACGATGGAAGCGAAAGCCAGATTGTAATAGCGCGGCACTTGGTCCAGCGGTTTTGAATCGACAAAACGGATGTTGGAAAGGCCCAAAGAGCCCGCAAGGCTTATGATTTTTGATTTTTCAGGCCCGTCGCCGAGGAAGAGAAAAACGATGTCGGTGGACTGCAAAAGGGCTGCCGCCCGGATCACGTTTTCCAGCCCTTGCGCGATCCCATGAGTGCCCGCGTACAAGCAGACCTTCTTTCCGACCAGATCCAGCTGGCGGCACAAAGACTCGTCGGCTGGTCGCGGCGCGAAAAGCTCCGAATCGACGCCGTTCGGCAGAAAAAGCAATTTCGATTTGGGGACGCCTTTCTTGTCAGCGAGCGCGCGATAGATCCCGTCCGTCACCGCGTTCACATAGTCGGCCCGGCGATATGACCACCGCTCTAAACGGTAGGCACATTCCATGATGGGTCCTTCGTCCAATATGCCGAGTTCGCGCACCGAATCCGGCCAGAGGTCAGAGACGTTGAAGACGGTCTTGGTGTGTCGCAACGCGCCGTATGTCATGCCGGCAAGCGACAAGAAGAGCGGCGGCGACTCTATGAACACGATATCGGGCCGTCGCGCGCGGCTCAGGCCGAAAAAGCTGCTGACGGTGAAGGACAAATAGTTGAAGAGCCGCTTGAGCCCGGCCCCCGTCGCGGGATAGACCCAGGTGCGATGGATGGTGACGCCATGCCAAGACTCAGTGCTGTAGAATTTCCGCCGATAGCCGGGGAATATCTCGCCCACGAGATGGTGAGGCATCGCGGTGACGACTTCTACCCCATGGCCCATCGCTTTCAATTGCCGAGCGATGGCGCCCAACCTCACCTGAGTTGCTCCGATTTCGGGAGCGAAGTATTGCGTCAGCAGTAAGAAGTTCACCCTAGTCTACAGACCTGACATGAGTCATGCTTGACTGCAGATCCTATCCAGCACTGCGGCAAAACGTTCAGCGAGCGCAGGCGCGGTGAAGGTAGACCAGCCTTCCCGATATTCGGGCTCGAACTCGCCGCGGCGGTAGCGCTCATACAGCCGTCGCAGGCCGGCCGCACATTCGTCGGCTGTCGAGACGAAAATGCCGAGACCGGTTCGATCCAAGAAAGTTTGCAGAACGCTCCCGGACCGGCCTAAGGCGATCACCGGCCTCTTGGCCCCCGCGTATTCGAAGATCTTGCTGCCGTACTCATCGGAGACGGCTTCGTCGTCCCTCAGCAGCAAGACCAGGGCCGCGCTGGCCCGCTCCGCTTCCAGCACGAGCTGGCGGCTGACGACGCCGTGCACGAACACGAGGTCCGCAACGCCGTGGCGGCTTGCCGCCTCGTGCACGATCTCCCCTTCGGGCCCGTAAAAATCGAATCGGACCGACAAGCCCGCGGGATCACCCGCTTTACGGAGCGCTGCCATTGCTGCGAATAACAGATCCGGCGAGCGTTTGCCCTTGTAGAGCCGGCCGGCATAACAAAGGCTGAACGCAGCCGGTTTCAGATCGGAGATGCCCTGCCAGTCCTGCGGATCTCCCGCATTGGGAATGACGTCGATGTCATCCCTTCCGTGTATGAGGGAAAGCGATGCGGCGAAGGCCGCGGAGACCGTTGTGATCGCCGCCGCCCTTCGCAGCACGGACACCTCCAGGGACCGTTCGATCGAATTGCGCACGTGCCCGAATGGCCGATATGGGTTTTCGGTCCACAAGTCTCGGTAATCTGCGATCCACGGCGCAGACTGCTGCTTGGCTACGATGGCGCCGATGATGTGCGCCGAGCCAGGCAGCGCCGTGCTGATGAGCGCATCGATCCTGCGCGAACGGAAACGAGCATTGGCTTCGCGCACTGCTTGGGGGATCCAGCTCCTGGCGGCGTCGGGGAAATACACCAGGCTATTCCGGACGTTCTTAAGGATTTGAAAAGCCGGCCACTTACGCAGTATCCTTTTGAACGCCGCGGCCTCTCCCCGCGGAGCCGGTGGTGACGCGCCAGGCGGAGGCGCGGGCGGGGTAACGATGCTCACGTCCCAGCCGTAGTCCTTCAAGTACTTCCCTAGGTAAAAAGGGCGCAAAGCGCCTGCCTCGGTTTGCGGCGGAAAGAAATAGGTGATGAGCAAGACCGTCTTCACCGGGAGCGGATGCCGGGATCGCGTCCGTGCGTGTTAGGGAAGCCTATCACGATCGGGCGCCATATCGCTCCATACGCCGTCAGAGGACTTTGGTCATGATGTGACGGCCCGCTGCGCAAAAGAAAGCACTGAGAGGCGCCGAAGCGTGCCCTAACGACTTGAGAAACATTTCCTGAGGATCTGTTGACTATTTTGAATGCCATGGACGAAGAGGCTGTTCAGTCGCATGCGCCGGCCGGGTCGCTGACGCTCGCTATTTGCATCCCATCCAAAAACCGTCCTGACGACATCGCTCGTTGTTTGGAATCGATCCGGCGTCAAACAGTGAGGCCGCAACAGATCATCATCATCGATCAGTCGAAAACGCGGTATGAGCTGCCGCCCCTGGAAGGGCTGGTGCATGTGTACAATCCAGAGATCACCGGTTCTGCCGCCGCTCGCAACGTGGCATGGTCGTTGAGTTCAAGCGACATCGTTTTCTTCCTGGATGATGACGTCGAACTGCTGGATGGCTGCATTGCACAACTCCTGCGAGGCTTCGATCTGCACCCGGACGCGATCTGTTTGCAATGCGCGATCACGCGATCGTCAGAAGAATTTTCGCTGAGCCGGTTGATGACACACGTCTTTCAACGAGGATTCTTCAACTCCGCGGAGATCCACCGGCGTGGCTTTACGGAGTTGCGACGCGCCGCCGGAGGAGCTACCGGTTTTCGCCAGAGTCTGTTCGAGGCAGAAAAATTCGACGAACGGCTGATCGGTTATTCGTACGGAGAAGACTGGGAGTTCTCGTATCGCGCCGCCCGTTATGGCCGTCTGCTCCTGCTGCCGGATGCTCCGTTGGTTCACCACACGTCACCCGTGAACCGGCACAGGATGGAGCAATTGCTGAGAGACCGCTGGGACAATTTTCTTTATTTTTACGAGAAGCTGCAAGCCGGCCGACGACGTGTGAATGCGATCTGGCGCGTCTGGTGGATGTTCGGCGAATCCCTGAAGTGGGCTCGCCTCGGTCTGGGCTTTCCATTGTTGGGCATCAGGACGAAGAAGACGCCGCTGCGATCGCTCTCCCTCCGCCCCGAACGTTGAGGATGGCGCAAGTCACCGCGTTCCAAGCACTGCCTGGTACAGGGAGACCAGGTTCTTGAATTCGGCTGAGAACGAATAGTGCGCTCCGGCGTTCCGCGCCGAGGCGGCGAGGGTGGAGTGCCATGCATCGTCGCACAAGAGCTTTTGGAGTGCCGCTGCGTGCAGCGCAGGCACGTCGTGGGGCACGAGAACGCCTGCGTGATGCGCGTTGATGATATCGCGGACGATGCCGAAATCACATGCCACCGTGGGCAGTCCGAAACGGAAATATTCGAACATCTTTTGGGGCATGCCGCGCGCGTTGTTGGCAGAAAAAACCAGGGGCATATAGCCGATGCGAGCGTGGGCGATCCAGCTAAGTGACTCCTCGAAATCTACCCTGCCGAGCATGCGCACGTCAGCGCGTTGCGCGCGGGCGAGCAAGGCCGTCTGTTCCGGCGTCGAAAAGGCCGAAAGGTCGATCGCTCCGATGTTCACGATTGGCGCTCTGCTGCCGAGGAGCCGAAGCTGTTCGGCCGCTGCGACCATGATGTCGAACGCACGCAAGCGAGAGACTCCGCCTGTGTGGATGATATACGGCTCCGCAAGGGGAGAGGCAGCCTTGCAGGCGCGCTGGTGCTGCTCGGGAGTGATGTTCGGATAGTTCTTCACGACGGCGAGCCGCTGTGGGCGCACGTAGCGGCGGTAGTGGGGCAGCATATCGTCGCTCACGAGCACGACGCCCGAGAGCCGCGGAAGCAGAACCCGCTCGATGCCAGTGTACGCAGCTTTGACCAGCGGCCGCAACCAAGCCGGAATCCAATGAGCGTCCAGCATGCGCTCGTGGTAGAACTCATGCACGTCGTAGATGACGCGACGGCCCAGTATGAGGCAGATGGCAGCGTTGATGAGCAGTTCGGGGTCGTGGATATGGATGAGGTCATAGTCGCGGAGCATCTCGCGCAGCGCTCGCACGTTCTTCGGAATGCGCACCAGTCGTCCGTCGCCCGATGAGCCTGCGCGCTGCAACGGGATCAGTGAGATGCCGTCGACGCATTCCGGCACGCGAACGTTGGTCGCCAAGCGGACGTCATAGCCTGCCGCTGCCAGCGAGCGCACTTCCTTTTGAAAGATGCGAGTATCGAACGGAGTATGCACCGTCGTCACATGCAGGACTCTCGGCATCCCCGCCTGCGTCACTGCATGACTCGTCTCGGCATCGTCCAATTCATGCACGGTAGATGGGAGTGAGCATCAAAGCGAAGGTCGGTCGCGACAGCATGCGGACGTTTACGACCGGTGCCGTTGCGAGCGTCTTCAGCATACTGACCGGCGTCATCATCGCGCGCACCCTAGGACCAAGCGGAAAGGGCATCTATTCGGGTGTGCAGCTGCTGCACACGGCCGTCCTGTCGGTGTCGAGCGGCGTCGGCGGCGCCATCACGTACTACCTGACCAAGCGCGCTCAACCGATCACGGCCCTGATTCCGGCGCTGCTGCGGATCCTGCTGATGGTCTGTTGTCTCGCCTGGGCGGCCCTGGCGCTGTGGGCGTTGCTGCGCGGCATCACAACTGTCCAAATCATTTTTATGGTCGTCGTTCCCGCTTCCGTCGTGCTCTCCTGGCAGCCTGCGATCTTCATCAGCCTGGATCGCATCAAGAATCTGAACTATCAAAACGTGGGACTGGCACTGACGACGCTCGTCGCCGTCTCAGTCGTGCTGCTGGTTTTCCACGCCGGAACGTCCGCTGCCATCATCGCATGGGTGATCTGCGTGTACGGGACCGCGCTCGTCGTCATCGCGTTCACGATCAAGGCGGTGCGCGCTGAGAGCCGAGCGAGCGAGCCCGTAGCGCTTGCGCAGCTCCTGAGTTTCGGGTTTCGCTCCTCGCTCACCGGCGCTTTGAGTTTCATGAATTCGCGCGTGGACTCGCTCATCGTCATCGGACTGATCGGCATATCCGGCTTTGGCATCTATTCGATGGCGACGGGCATCGCCGAGGTTCTCTATATGATATCGCAAGCGCTCGGCACCTCGATCGCGCGCTCCATAGGCGTCAGTGACTTTCACACCTCAGCCCTGATCACGGCGAAGGCCATCCGGCTCAACACCATCGTGGTCGGACTGGTGTCGGCGCTGCTGTTCGCGTTCGCCCCGTTTTTGATCGACAAGGTGTACGGACGGCTCTTCGATCCCGCCGCCGCGCCGCTGCGAATCTTGCTGCCCGGCCTCGTCATTTTTTCGGCTACGCGGATCTTCAATTCGTTTTTCACGTATCAGCTGGGCCGGCCCATGTTCGCCGTCTACCTGCTTGCAGCCGTGACGATGCTTCAGATCGCGGGCTGCTTCGTGTTCATCCCTCGCGTCGGGCTCGCAGGCGCCGCCCTCGCTTCGACGGCGGCCTACCTCGTCGCGACGCTGGGCCAAACCTGGTACTTCTGCAAGGTCAGCTCACTGCCGGTGAGCAGCGTGTGGTTGCCCACGCGAAGCGATGCGGGCCAGCTGTGGAACTCCGCCGGAGCGATCGCACGCAACGCACATGCCAAGTGACCTTCTCGCAGCCGCCGTGATCCGGCCCGACGTTTCGCGCGACACCTCATTCGAACTGTACGGCGGCGCGGTGCGGCAATACGCGGAAAACGTGGCAAACCGAGCGGTGGCGCTCTACCAGGTGGGCAACGTGTCGTTTCCCGGCCTTTCCGATATCGATCTGCTGCTGATCCCCGATGGGAGCCGGTTCGATAACGCTCAATACTTCTCGGCCTACGAGCGGCTGCGGGCATCGTACCTGAAGGTCTTCTTGCACGAACCGTTTGTGTTGCCCGCAGACATGCTCGACCTCATAGCGCACACGTCCCACAGCAAACGCGTACTGCTCACTGGGAGAGATATTCTTGGCGACCGCTCGCCCACCGATCGGATGGATGAGCGCTGGTGCAAGCTGTTTGAGAGCTATTGCAACTACCGGCTCTTCGTCGACAACGTCGCCCGGCATCCGGCGACGTCCGGCAGGCTGTTGGTCGCGGTGGCAAGCTCGATGCGATATGCGCTGAGCGACCTCGACACGCTCGCCGGGACCGCCTCATCTGCTGCCTATAGCTCTTCAGTCGACGACCTTCGCCGGCGCATCTTGACCGAGAACGACAGCGCTCCGCTGTTGCAGGCTGTGTGGGTCGTGTTTCTCGAAGCAGTACGATTGATCGAATCGACGGTCTGCGGCATGCTTTCCTTGGAGAGCAACGGCCTGGTGACATTCGCGCGGGCCTTTCTCGCCGGCAATCGGGCTCTGCCAGGCGTCGACGCGGATTTCATCAGAGAACGCAGGCGAAGCATCGATGCGTACTATGCCGCATTGCGGCGCTTGCGGCTTCCGTTCGGTTCACTGTTCTACGCCGCTGCGTACGACAACGCGGCGCTGCGCTATAGTCAACCCTTCATCGTCAAGCTTGTTTGCAAGTCGTATTACCGGATACGTCAGGCAACGTCTGCATAGGTGCCTGTCGCTCGGACGAGGCGCCCGAACGAATCCGGATTCATGGACGCCCGCGAGCCGGCGCGGCCATAGCCCTGACCGCATGGGAGAGGCTGGCGAGATCGGATTTGCCTACCACCCAGATCCGCGCCGGTCTCAAACCGGTTGTGCGGCAGAAGTACCACGTCATGAACACTGCGGCAAAGAGATACGTGGCGGTGGATGCCAACGCGGCGCCCGACATCCCGATGGAGGGCACCAGCCACAACGAGAGTCCGACCTGCAGAGCGATCATCGCGGCGTTCAGGTATAGCATCACGAGTGGCCGGCCCCGCTGGAATGCAAAAAACGCGGAGAACGTGCCGGCGGAAGCGTAGATGACCACCCCCAGCAAGAGAATCCGCAGCGGTGTTCCCGCCGGCTGAAATCTGGGCCCGTAGACGATGGGGATGAGCAGCGGACCCAGCACAGCCGCGATGGCCGCGGCCACCGCGATGACAAACGTGCTCATGCGGATCGCTTTGGCCGTCAGCTCGGCTGAGGACCGCAGGTCGAACGCGCCGATGTCGTGCGCGGATGCGGTATTGACGGCGCGTGAGATCATGAACAGCACTTCGCCGCCCGCGACAGCCACCGAATAGATGCCGAAGCCTGAGGCGCCGAGAAACGCGATGAGCACCAGCGAGTCGATGCGATAGTTGAAAAATCCCAGCAAGCCGTCGAGCGCGGTGCGCGACCCAAAGCGGACGAGAGATCTCACGTCGTCCCAAAAACCATCGGTCGGTGCGCCCCGTGAGATGTACACAGCGTGCCCGACCACGACGAATGCCGCGATATAGAGGCAAACAGCCCAGGCGACGATAGCGCCTTGAACTCCTCGATGGAACACGACGACGGTCGTCACGACCGCCAGAAGAACGCCGAGCGTCAGAGCAAATCCTTGATAGTTGAGGCTTCTCAGCTGATCGATGCCCATATAGAAAAAGCCGCGCCAGGAGAGCACGATCGCCGCGGGGATCACAGCGGCGGCCACGAGCAAGGTCGTGCTGCTGCCATAATGCAGTCCCCAGATCCATAAAAAAAGCCACCCGAGCGCGGTGACGCCGATGAGAAGGAATCCCAAGGGCCGGGCAAGCTCGCCGATGCTGCGCTTTTGGTTCGTCAACATATAGAGGATTGCCGCGCCGCCGCCCGCGGTCACCGCCGTGATCCCGTTCTGCAAGACCTGAATGCCCGAGAACACACCCTTCCCGTACGGCCCTATGGTCTTTGCGAGAACGATGCCCGTGATGATCCCGAGCGCGCTGTTGAGCGCTGAGAAGATCAGCGTGCGGATCGAGTTTTGGCCTACGGTGGACTTCACGGCCGCACAAGCGCGAAAGCGAGCGGAGCTGCAGTGGTCGGTGTCACGTTCCGGCCGCCGACAGCGCTTTGGATGACTCGGCGCATATGAACGCCTGACGCTTACCCATATGATGGTTGCATACGTGCACCAATCTCATTGACGTCGGGGTTTTTGTTTTGAGCTTCCGCGGACACCATTTGCGCGTCGCCTTCTGCAGCGCGATACTGTTCGCGAGCGCTTGCGTTCTTTTTGACGGCTGCGCGGGCGGCTCCTCAGGAAGCTTGATGGCGCCGCCGGCGGTGACGACCCAAGCCCCGACGGGCCAGCCCACTGCGGCCGGCACTGCGGTGCCGTCCCAGCCGCCACTGACAAGCCCGACACCTGGGTCGACTCATCCATCCCCAACTCCCGCGCCCACGCACGTCACCACACCGACTCCGAGACCGACTGCATCGGCGGCCTCAACTCCGACACCTGGCATGACGCCTGGTCTGTTGATCGCCAGCCCAACCGCCCTGAATTTCGCCAGCCTATCAGCGACAAGCTCTTTCAGCGCGAAAGAGTCCTTCTATCTCCAGTCCATCACACAAGACGCGAGCACGAGCTGCGGCAATATCGTCTCCATGAGCCCATCCTCCAGCACTGGCCCAAACGCGGTCTTCAGCGTCACCGCAAAAGCAGCCGGGTCATGCACAGTGACCGCACGCGACAATCATGGTGGTTGGGCAGCGCTCATCATTCATGTGACCGCGCCGAGCCCCACACCGACGGCGACCGCGCCTACGGCGACGCCGACACCCGTGGCCACACGCACGCCCGCACCAACGCCCGCTCCCACGGCAACGCCCGCTCCCACCGCGACGCCGGCGGCAGGCGGAGGCCCGATCAACCTCATCATCATGGAGAATCATTCGCCCAGCGAGCTCATCGGCAATTCCAGTGCGCCGTTCATCAACGGGCTCTTGAGCAAAGGCGAGTATTTCTCGAATGCGCATGGCGTGGCTCATCCAAGTGAACCCAACTATCTTGCTTTGTTTTCGGGCTCGACCCAAGGCGTGACAGACGACGGCTGCTCGTACAGCTTTTCGGGATCAAACCTCTCTTCGCAGTTGAAGGCCAAAGGTTTGACCTTCGGCGGCTACGCGGAATCTGCGCCTGCAGATCTGCGCACGTGTACAAGCGGTGAGTACGCGCAAAAGCACGTTCCTTGGGCGTATTTCACACCCCTCACCGCGTCGACCACCGTCACCGGCGACGTGAACTTCATCGTGCCGAACCTGATCTCGGATATGCACGACGGCACGATCGCGCAAGGCGATTCGTGGCTTGCAAGTCACTGGCCCGCGTCGGGTATAACGATCGTGGTCTGGGATGAGGCCGAACATGCCGAGTATGCGCCGAATGATGTCGTCCTGATCTTCGTGGGTCCGGGCGTGCCCGTCAGACAAAACGCGACCAACGTGAATCATTACAGCATTTTGAAGTGGATTGAAAATGCTAAGGGACTTTCTTGCCTGGGCAATGCCTGTGCCGCGACCAGCATTGCGTTGTGATCTCTCGGTTCGGCCTTCACTGAAAGGCTATGGTTGCGCTCAGCGGTGCAAGCGTTGAGGGCGGACTCGGACCGCTCGGGGCCGCCTGTCCGCCGTCGATGATGCCCCCTCCGGACAAGACAAGCGTCCGTTTGTACTTGCCCGCGTAGGGAAAGTCGTGAGCCCGGTAGCGATCGGGGTTGACGACGACCGCGCACGCCCCCAGGAAAGCACCACTCAGGTAACAGCGACTGTATTCTCTGGCATAAACGCCGGCGGACGTCTTCAGCTCGGATATCGCAGTGATGCTCGAAGGGGTCGGTCCCATCACGACAAGTTTGCTCTCCGGCTGCACGTGAAAGCGTGAGGGTGTGTCGTACAGCTCCCAGAGCACGCTTGACGGCAGCGAATACGCGAGCAAGAACGAGGCGTAGACATATAATCGCCCATCAAGCGCCGCCGATGCATCGGAGCTGTCGCGGCCCAAACAGAAGAAAAGCTTGTGTTGCCGCCCCATCTCAAGCTCGATATTCTCGGTTTTCTCCCATGCCTGATCGTAGGTCTTCGGGACCTTGGAAGAGTCGGCGTAGCAGCCTTCCTCCATCCCCCCTATCACATTGCGCACATCGTTGAGCTTCATCTGGCTCTCGAGGTGCAATCCGTTATAGACCACGGGCAGCCCGAAGGACTCAATCTCTGCCTTTGTGGCCGACAGCCAGGCTGATGGCGAGTAGTTGCACGGCACGCCCGTCGCGTAGTCGATGTCATTCGCATCATCATCGAAGATGGCGTCCCAATGCGCCCCTGCGCTCCGGGTCGCCACATGCCGCCTCCAGATATCGCGCAGGGCGCCGGAGCTGGGATCCGTCAGGTACTGGTTTTCGTACGCCGTCGACGTGATGCGGGATCCGCTGCATGTATGCGCGTACGCCGACTCGTCGTTTGTGAACATGGGGTCGCGAGGCTGTTGGCGGTTAGGGTCGGTGTAGAGCATGGTCTTGATCCCGGCGGCCACAACCGAACGGTTGACCTGCCAAGTCGTCGACGCCCACGAAAGCCATGGGCCGAGCACGTCCGGAGAAACCTTCGTTGCATTCTTCGTGGCGACGTAGTCGGCGGTCAGGACGTGGCGCGGCGCTTTGCTGTTATCGGCGGGAAGCGCAGCGAGCGCCACGGCCGTGGGTGGAGGTATGAGAGTGGGATCCGGAGCTGCGGCCTTCAGCCTCGTGAGACCCCACAGGGCCATGGCCGCGACAGCGGTCAGCACTGCTGCCGCCAGCCACCAGCTGCTCGCCGGTTTCACTGCTGCATAAGGACGTGAAAAATAGTGTTCCATGGCGCGGTCGCCTTCCGTCTCGCACTCGCAAGACCCGATGCGAGCACGTATTTCATGGATACAACGCTCCGAGACGCCAGAATGTCGCCGGCGCCCCGCGCTGGCCGCTTGCTTGCCTTTCGCGTGCGGAACTTATGACAGGGACACTGCGTTTCGCCTCAGGGCATACAACGGGGAAGAGATGGTGGTGTGACTCATGCACAGCAAGCCGGCTCCTACATTTATGGTCGTCATCTGCGCTTTGGTTTTGAGCGCCCTATGCGCCGGATCTGTGACGCACGCGGCGCCTGCCGCAAACACGGACCTTGACCGGGAAATGACGGTCGCGAGAGGCTGTTCCTCGACGGCCTACATCGTCGGATCCCTCCAAGAAGTGCAAGCGGATCGCTTGCTGATCAAATTGGTTAACAGATCCAGCTGGCATCGCCTGCTCATCGCCCGAGCGCAAGTGCACCGCAACGGCGCGCGCCTCAGCGAGGGCGCGATCGTTCGCGCGCGCGGCTGCTTCGTGGAAGATAGGGCGACCCACACCGATTTTCGCGCTATTGAGCTGACCGTGTATCCGGACCTGGAGGACTACCGGAACGCTCAACGCGCCGCGGGGAGCCCGGACGAAACGGCAAACAGGGTCACTGCGGCGCAGCCCCGGCCCAACACCCCGCACGTGGTTGCTCCCCACGCCGCGTCAGCCGTATCGGGTGTGTGCGGAGGCTATCGCTGGCCGGTGAAGATCGCCGCCGATGCGGGGGCGGCCAATATCAACAACTCGCCGCAGGATACGACCGTATCGCAACTCGACGCGATGCGCCCATCCGCGGTACTGCCGTCGGCCGCGCGCGTGCCCGCCGAGACGGCTGTTTACCGGCTGTCCAACGTGACGCTCACGTCGATGTATGTCGAGCATGACAGAGACTATCATCTGATCGTCAAGGATTCTTCAGGGGCGTCCACGACGCTCGAAAGCCCTGATGCGTCCTGCGCCCGAGCGAGCGCCTTTGCAAATCAAATCGCGGCGGTCCGCAACTACTTGAGCTCGCACTTTGCCGTCAGCGGCACGATCCATCCGAATGTTCCGCTCAGCGCCACCGGCATAGCGTTTTTCGATCCTGGCGGGAGCGGCGGCCTAGAACTGCATCCGCTGCTTTCCGTGTGCGTAGGTCAAGACTGCTCGCCCTCGGCCCAGACAGGCACGTTAGAGCGAGCCGGTCGCAGGCGCTGATCGTCGCGGGTTTCGGGCACGGCTGCCATGAGGCAGCCGTGCTTTCGTTTGGTGTGAGGACGGCCGTTCATTAAGCGAACCTGCGCGCTAACCGATATTTCAAAAGAATGGGATTTTGGCTCGGCCGTTGATGGTGCGCATGATTCTGCCCCTGATCATCGTCCTTCACCTCGTCATAGCATCGCTGTTAGCGCTCAAACTTAATCTGTGGGTCGACGAGGCGTACTCGTTGCACACAACCGGCGCGGGCCTCCGCTATGCGGTCCTGCAAGCGCTGCACTTTGAAAATCAGCCCCCCTTGTACTTCTTGCTGCTGTGGGCATGGCGGCAAGTCAACTCGTCGCTTTTTTTCGCGCGCCTGTTTTCGATAGGCTGCTCGTTTCTCACGCTGCTCTGCGTCGCGCGCTGGTCACGACATCGTTTCCCCAACCTGCACCCCGCGCTGCCGGTTGCCGCCGTGGCCTTGAACCCTCTGACCGTGGGCGCCGCGGTTGATGCCCGGTCATACGGCCTAGTCTTATTGCTGTCCGCGTCGTTGCTGGCGGCTTTTTACGGCGGTTTCTGGGCGCTTGGTACGGACAAGAAGGCACGGGTCGCCTTTACCGTGCTGGCAGCCGCGGCTCTTTACACCCAATACTATCTGGCCTTCCTTCTGGTCGCGTTTGGCGCCCTGATCTTCTTGAACCGGCGAACGCAGCTGCCTCATTACCTTGCAAGCGTTGCGATAGCGCTGGCAGCGTTCGTGCCGATGATCTTCGTTTTGATGCATCAGCTTCGAGTCGCTTCGGCGAGCACATTCGCACCGGCATCCGCGTACGACAACGCGTGGCAAGTGGCAAGCGTGTTCCTGCGATTTGTATTTCCCGTCCCTGCCTTGCCGCATGCAGCGACCGTGGTCCTGTGGTGCGCGCTGCTAGCACTGGTCGGCCTGTGCGTGCTTGCGCTTCGACGCCATGGCAGCGCGGATCGCTTCGACCTCACGGCGATCACCGTGCTGGCGGGAGTGCTGATCTTGACGGCACTGACCATTTTCAACCAACAGATCACCGCCCGTTATGCCGCCGGTTTGTTTGTGGTCACCGTCCTGGCGGCGTACGCCTGGTTGTATGATAAGGACCGCGAACGACAGCCGGCGGCAGCCGCCCTGACGGCAATCGCGGCGTTGCTGAGCATCGTCTCGTTGATCCAGATCTACCAACCGATGGCCAAGACGGGCGACTGGCAACGCGTGGCCGCCTACATCATGCAAAACGAGAAGGCCGGCGAGCCGATCATGATATTTGAAGCGAACGAAGCGTTGCCCTTAGCCCACTACTATGGAGGTCTCAACGTCGTGGTGCCGGTTCCGAGCGCTCTGCGGTTCGACACGTACGACGTGCGGCGAAATGTCATCGGCAGTGAAGCTGACATTGGCAAAGCATTGGGGGAACGGAACGCTTCGGCCGCGCAGGCATGGCTTGTGACCACCGACTACTGCAAGTGGTTGACGATCGACTTTCACTGCGACCTCCTCGACCGGTTCGTCGCCCGTCACTATGTGGTGAAGAGCCGGCGCACGTTCTTTCATTCCACCGTTCGTCTTTTGGGGCGGCGTGGTGCGGCGCCACTGACGGACACGCAGCGCGGGGAGTTCGCACCGCGTGGGTAGCCATGCGGCGCCCCGTCTGGCCGATTCAAGCCGGCGTGGCGGACTGTGGCGATTCGCGCCCGTCCTGGTCAACCTTGCCATCACGCTTCCGCTTGCAAATGTTCTGAATACTTGGGTTGATGAATCGTACACGCTGCGCACGACCATGTCGACGCCCGCGTATGCCTTCCACCAAGCCATCCACTTCGAACTGCAGCCGCCGCTCTATTTCGTGCTGCTCAGCGTCTGGCGCTCCATCGACCATTCGGTTTTCTTCGCCCGTCTGTTCTCGGTGATCTGCGTGGCCTTGCTCGTTTGGGTGAGCACCGGGCTTTCGGAACGATACGTCAAAAACGTCCATCCGGCGTGGCTCGCGAGCGTCGTCGCGCTCAGTCCAACGGCCATTTGGGCCGCGACGGAGATCCGAGTGTATGCGCTCGCGATGTTGCTCGGCGGCTTGCTGCTGCTGACCTTCTTCGATGGCTACCTAAGCGCTGCGCCGAGCCGAACGGCCCGGTTTTGGTTCGCCGCACTGGTCGTGGCGGCGATCTACACGCAGTATTTTCTTGCTTTTATCGTCCTAGGCTGCGGGGCGGCTCTACTGTTGTTCAATCGCCGGACGCTGCGTCCGTTTCTCACGTTCCTCCTGCTGACCGCTGTGCCGTGCCTCCCCATCGTTTTCATCGTGCGCGAACAGATCGCGAGCGGGACGTCGTTGTACTATGGCTCCGACTCGACGATCCACCTGCTGCGACGCGTATACTCCACCTTGAGTCTGTACGTGTTGCCGCTCAACTGGCTGCGCCCGAAATTCGTCTGGCTTCTGGGATTGCAAGCTGCCATCGTGGCGGCATACGCGGCGGCCGGACTGAGGCTCAAGCAACTCGATGTGTCGGGCCGGGCCTTGTGGCTGACGACAGGCATCGCCACGCTGATGTTGTGGGCGGCACTGGCAGCGACGCGCGAGCCGTTTGCCGCACACTATGTCTCCGTCATCTTCGTCCCCGCCGTTCTGGCTGTCTATTCGACGATTGCCCGCGCGCAGCTCAACGGCAAAAACCTGCTAGCCCCGTTCGCCATCGCGGCAATCGTGTGCGGCTGCGTCACGAATTACTCGCTCTACCGGCCACTGGGGAAGGCTGGCGATTGGAAACGCGTCGCTTCGTTCGTCATGGCGTCCGAATCCGACCATCAACCTATCCTGGCATTCCAAAGCGAGAATGCGTTGACGTTTCTCGACTACTATACCGGTCGCAATCACGTGATCGCCATTCCGCACCCGCTGAACTTTCAAGATCCGACGGATCCAGGAGTGATACTGCACTCCAGCGCTGAGATCGACAGCGCCCTTGGGGCACCGAGGCGGTCGCCGGAGGTCTGGGCTCTGACCAGCGGGGAATGCCGATATGAAAATGTCGATTACCGGTGCGATATCTTTGAGAAGTATCTGAAAGACCACTATGTGGTCGTATCGCGGAAAGAGTTTTTCAAGTCTGAGGTGCGCCTGTTGCGCGTGCGAGCAGATAGCAGGTAAGCGTGCACTAGCTCGGTGGTACTTAGCCCTGCATTATTAGGACCACAGACCAAAATCGTTACCCGAAATGAATGGACCTCAGCCTTCTTGTAAGCTCTCGGAAATAATGATACTCTGATTACGGCTCGTGGGCGGAGCTTTTGGCACCGGCGTTTGTGAGCTTGCTCTTTTGGATTTGCCAATCAGCCTTCGTCAACCCATCGTAGGAACAGATACTCATCCTTTGAACCGATCGCGCGTCCGCCTCGCCGAAGCGTGTTCCGCACTGCTTTGTATTGCCTGTGCCGCGTGCAGCAACAACACCGGAGCTCAAGCACCGGCGCCGCCGGCGCAACCCGTGTTGCAGTCAGGCGTCTCTCGAACTCAAGATGCTAAAGCGCCTCTGCCCGGCGTTGCGCACGCCGTTGCTCCCGCGCCCGTTCGCGTCTTCTTTCGCGAGCAAGCGACTGGCCGCATGGTCGAGGGCACGCCGGACGAGTCAATCAATGGCCAGACGCACGGCCGCTTCGCCGTGCCGCTCGCGAATGGCGCCCCTGTTGCGATAGAGGTCGACGCCCCTGCGGATGCTACCGTGGTCATGGTGGACACGAAGTCCGCCATTCTCGACCTGCAGAAGGTCGCGCCCGGACGTTGGGCAGGGACGTTCCTCTACTACAACGCGGAGAACACGGGTGATCCCCATTCGCACATCACCGTCCGCGTTGCTGGCCCGCGTTCGTCTGTCGAAAAAGCAGTTTCAGTCATAACGCTTCACGATTCATAAAGGATAGTGAGGCGTTGACACTGTTCCCAGTCGTCCGAAACAGCGACGGATCTCGCCTGAGAACGCTTTGCGCGGTCCTTTTTCTTTTCATGGCGTTTGCGGGCGGCTCGAACGCGGCGCTTGCTTGCGGCACCGAGCGGTGGTCCATCAAGGTCGGTTCGGACCCCGACGTCGGGGTCATTCTCAATAGCCCGATACGCACGTCCATCGAAGAGCTTTCGGCCCTGCCGTCGACGAGCGCGCTGCCCGAAGCCCAACGCATTCGGCCGGTCGAGACGCGAACCTACCGCTTGATCAACGTCAAGCTCCTGAGGATCAGTCTGGAGCGTGACCAAGACTACCGCTTGACCATCCAGGATTCCGACGGCAAGACCATGTTCGTCAAAAGCCCGGATCCGGCGTGCGCAACCGGGTCCAGATTTCTCGATCAGATTCGAGACGTCCGCGCAAAGGTCGCGGCGCTCGCAATGCACATCGGCAACGAACCCATAACGGTGAGCGGCGTCGGATTTTTCAATTTCCTATCCAAGACGCCGAACCAAGCCCAAAACGGCATCGAGCTTCACCCGTTGCTGTCACTGTGCGTCGGCTTCGACTGCTCGGACGCGAGCGGGATCTGGCCGATCGGCGGCCCGATCCGTTCCGCGAGTCCGCGAGCTCCACCGGCGGGGGAAGCGGTCGAGCGTCCGTCGGCGCGTCCGTCGCCTTTGCCGCGCGAGCCCTCGCCGGCCGCAAGCAAAGCGCCTGAGAGAACAACCATGGCCGCCCACGCCTCGCCTACGCCAGCTCCTACTTCGACGTGGCCCTGGGAACCCGAAGAGGATCCCGGTAACCAGGCCGGCGCGGGCGCTTCCATTACGTGCAACGGGTACGGTCGTTGGCCTATCAAGACCATGGCCGATGCCAATGCGCACAGCGTCAATCTCACGCCCAAAGATACGACCATCGTGTCGCTGCGGGCGGTCCCGCTGCCTTCGCCCTATCCGCTCCCGTCAGAATATCCGACTCGGATATCGCCGCACGAGTACACGACCTACCGTTTGACCAACGTCATCCTGTACGAGGTGTTTCCTCCAGGCACAGACCAAGACTACCACGTCATCCTCGAGGACTCGAGCGGGAATCTTTTCACGGCGGAAGCGCCCAACCCGCAGTGCGTCGCGGGCACCATCGTGGCCACCCAGATATCCGCCGTCCGCAGCTACATAGACTCGCATTGGCCGGTCGGTTCGTCGCCCATCTTCCCGGGCGCCACCGTGACGGTCACCGGTGTCGGTTTCTATGACTGGTACACCGGTGAGGAGCATGCGGCTAACGGCGCGGAGCTGCACCCGATGCTCTCCATCTCCACATCCTCCGGCACGCCTCCACCGAGTCCGACGCCGACCCCGACGCCGAAGCCAAGCCCGACCGGTCAGCAGACCTCAACGCCCCCGCCCGGTTCGACGTATTACTACCCGAGCACGACGACTGCGCCGACCACGCTTTTCTACACTGTCCCCGGTGAGAGCGGCGCGATTTCACACGAGATCGACACTAGCGCCACAGGGTCATTGACAAATGAAGCGTTGACATATCAGGTCAATGCGAACCAGAGCACCTGGGGCTGGGTCACGGGCAGCGGAAAACCTGGCCTCACGTCTTGGCCGGCGAGGACCTATACGGTGAAGCTGGGCGTCACCGTTGCCAATGCGTCGCTGCAGATCAAGGAAGTGAGGATCATCCGGACGGACTCGAGCGGCGGCCCGCAATACTCGGGGCTGGCCACCGTCGGCGATTTGACAGGGCTCTCGCAAACTCTCGGAAGCACGGGAATCTATACATTCAATGTTTCCGGCTCCGCTCAAGTCGCCAGCGCGAGCGATCGCCTGGCGGTGAAATTCTATATCGCGAACACTTCGTCGAGCGTACAGAGCTTCTCATATTCGGCAGGGGCTGGTACAACATCGCAGTTGATCGCGGGCGGGTCTGGAACCCCGCCTCCAACGCCGACGCCTACGCCGACGCCTACCCCAACGCCGAAGCCAACGGCAACGCCTACGCCTACGCCGACGCCGACGCCGACCCCGACGCCGACGCCAACACCTACGCCGACGCCGACGCCGAAGCCGA
>QHBK01000004.1 GCA_003244105.1 Candidatus Eremiobacter antarcticus
CAGATGAAGTACTGGCTAACACACTTTACGATTATAGTGCCTTTTGAACACCGCAGACCGTGCAGATGAGTCTGTTCGCGTCGAGTATTCGCCAAGTATGCTCATAGAATGCATTGCAGCGGCCGCGCAAATCGATGCTCTCCACTTCGCCATGATAAAGCGCGTGCGCTTTAGAGCGGCGCGGATCGGTTCGACGACGTGACGGCTCTCGACTCGAGCCCGTGGCCACTTCTGGCAGCATCGACGCGTACAAGGTGTAGTTCTCGGCATTGATTAGCGTGATATCGCATCGGGAATGCGCCTTGCACCGCTCTAACTCGCGCGCCGCCGCCAAGCCGGCGAATCCCCGCCCAAGGTGGCGACTAGCGCCTTTTGCTTCACAGCTCTTATGGGCCTTGGCATGATCCGAGGTGGTTCCGCCACCGACAATGGGCGTCGAGTAGCCCAAAACGCCGACGTGATTCAATTGCGACTTATTCCGTGCGACGAAAGCGTCAAGCCGCTTGTTGATGGCGATGGGCGCATTCCAATGGTGCATGGGGAGCATGCCGAAAACTCCTCGCTTCGACTGGCAACATTCATGGCTTATGCGTATCCTCGTACTGCATGCTCGCAACTGCCGATGCCGGCTGTCAACCGGTGCTTGCAGCGCCGCCAAGCCACCGGCGTTCGGCCGCGAACACCGTCTTCAGCACCGTTCGCATCGCCACAATCGCTGCGAACATCGCGATCTGTGACCAGCTGTGCACTGGGAGCGTCTTCAAGAGCGTCGCGGCCACCTCAAAACTCAAGCCCCAAAGTGCCCCGTCGGCCACCGTCATGCGCGCCGTTTTGACGTCCGACTTCCTCCAGATCAGCATCCACGCCGCCGCGATTACGTGACCGAAGACCAGAAGCGTCCCCACGAACTCGATCACCTCGATGGCTACCGTGAAAGCGCCGTTCATGCGGGCCGCTGGGCCAGGTCCCGCTGCCGCGCTTTGTCTATCTCCTGCTGAAGGAAGTAGTTCAAGGCGGTGCGCAGCACGATGATGGCGCCGAGTTGGCCTATTTCATTCCAGGTCGGAGCCACGGCCGTCCGTAAAATATCAGCCGCAAGTTCGAATTCGAGCGCCAATGTAAGCCAGCGGCCTAGCCGCAGCCGCGCATCTTCTTTTGATTGCTCGGAGGCGACTCTTCGGAAAAAGAGAGAGATTGCGCGCACCGTCGCTTCGATCGCCGCTAAGCCGATGATGACCGCTGCCCCGGCCTCGATGATGATCGCGAGATCCACCGTGATGCTCTTGAACAGCGACTCCATGCGGCTATGGCCCTGCTAGCTATCGAACTGGAGGAGTACGGCGCGCCACCGCACTTCCCGCATTCGCGGACAAATAGTTACTCGGTTGCGCCTTGTCACGCAAAGGCCTTAAATACCTTCGGCCGAGCACCATGCCTACCAAGCTACCAGGCGCGTAGTCTCAGTTCCAGCGAGCGTCTGACAGGGCGGCGCGCAGCCGCTGCTCACCGGCTTTGGCGTGGCCATCGAGTTCTTCGAAGACGCGTATTGCGCCGCAGTCGGCTTGTCGTAGGCGAGATCGGCAGGCAAAGAAGCCAGACTGCGATGACGGAGCGCGAGATAAGCAGCTCGCTCGGGCAGTCCACGAAGTGAGCGGATGGGGCGTTGATTACCTCCGGGCTCAGATCGAACAGATCATAAGCTTAGGGGCAAGCGATGATGAGGTGCGCAGGATCAATCGAAACTTAATCGACCGATTGTCGAACAAGCAACGAGGATAGGAGCGCTCTCTAAGGCACTGAGAGTGCCGTGCGTCGGGCGTAGTTCCTGTTCCCGGTTATGATTTTACCCTCGCTATCAGGCCCTAACAGTTCATCATCATTAGGCTCATGAGCGCGTGGAGGCGGCAAGCCGTACCTTTGGTGCGCATGCTCTACAGCTAGTTTGAGAGCAGCTTCGCTGGGCATATCCGGCACCGAGTTATCCACTTCAGCTTTGTACGTTTGGGCCTTGTCCACCGTCAGCTTGCGCTCAAGCTGGAGCAGCAAACTGAAGTCCCTCAGGCTTGGCTACAGCTCGTGTTGCAGGTCCTGTTTGTTGAGTGTGGGGTCCAAAAGCGCGCGCAGCATGAAACGTCTCTTGAGTTCACGGATGACAGCCAGATCGTCAAGCCCTCGGGCCAGTTCTGTCCAACCAAGGGTCCGACAAGCTTGCCTTGCGACGACCTGTGCATACTGCCGCATAAGCCTCTGCCACTCAAACTTTGCGCTCCATCGCTTGAGGGTGACAACGGGCAGCTCTTCTCCTCGTCGGGCATATTGCTCATGCACCTTTCAAGAGTGCACCCGTCACCCTGGGCGATGTATTCCTCAAAGGCGCGCAGCGCTCGCTCGTTCATCAGCGCATATCCCTAAGGTCAGTGACAGGGCGCTCGCACAATAAAAAAGCGGTACGTCCGTCAGCAACCGACTTGTATGCGTCATCAGATTCACACCCAATACCCTGTCGTACAGCACCGTTCTAGACGTACCGCCTAAAACGCGGAAAGGCGCGCGCCGTCAACAACGGCTCTCCGGCTTGGGCACGCAAGGCTGCCGAGAAAAAGCTTCATGAGTTGCTGGCCAAGGTCACCGATGGTCGCTATTTTGACGCGGGTAAGCTCACTGTGGAGGAATACGCATAGAAGTGGCTTACGGAGGTCACGCATCGTGTCAAACTGCGAACGGTAAAGACATATAGGCGCTGGCTGCACGACCACATCCTACCAAGCATTGGTAATCTTCATCGCATCCGTCAAAGCGCAGCACCTTCGCGACCTGTATAGTGGTATGTTGGCGTCTGGCCGCAAACGCGGACGATCAAAGGGCCAAGGTCTGCACCCGCAGTCGGTAGTACACGCTCACCGCACTGTGCACACGTTGTTCGCCGACGCAGTCGACGGGGGCGTTGCCGAACGCAATCATGCTGCCGGCATGAGCAAGCGGCTGCCTCGAGTCCCGCGTCTCGAACAGCGCGCGCTAACCAGTGATGAAGCTAAGAGGCTTATCGAGAGCGCGAAAGGCACGCGCCTATACACATTTTGTAAGCCCGGCCCTTTACACTGGTGCGCGTCGCGGCGAATTGTTAGCGCTTACGTGGCCTTTCGTCGATCTTGACGCAGCCCGCATGACAATCACTCATAGTCTGAGCGATGAGGGCACGGTAGGAACCAAAGCGCGAGCGCTCACGAGTACGGTGGTGCTGCCGGCCGCGGCGGTGGCCGTGCTTCGTGCGCACAAGGCAGCGCAGGGCTGCCCAGCGCCTAGCAAGTGGGCCGCTATACTCTGACCGGGGGTTTGTATTTGCAAACGAGTTAGGACAGCCGTGGAAGCTCGACAGCCAGGCGACATTGTTCCGATCGATTGCCAAGCAGGCCGGACTTGATGCAGCGGTGCACATCCACACGCTCCGGCATACGTTTGCGAGCCTGGCCCTTCGAGCTGGCGTTCCGATCACAACGCTGGCGGCTACCCTAGGAGTTGACACGAGTATGCTCATGCGTGTTTACGGCCGCCAAATACCCTCAGCTGAAGCCACAGCAGCGGCAGCGCTCCAGGAAGCGCTGGCAGGCGGCCAGTAAGTGGGCAACAAACGGCGATTCACACCTGTTTATTATCTGACCTGTGACTGTGTCGTGACTACGGAGTCATAGTAGAATGGCAGCAAAGAAGCTGTAAATGTGCCGAAGCCTTGTGTGACGGGCATTTGCACAAAAACATGCCGACGTAGCTCAGTGGCAGAGCAGCGGTTTCGTAAACCGCGGGTCGTCAGTTCAACTCTGACCGTCGGCTTCTGTGAAAAAGACTGTTCAAGATGAGACGTTCATTTCGAGGCCTCAGAACGTTCGGCGCGCTTTTGCTTCCGAGCGTTCTTGCCGTGACGCTCGCGGCTTGCGGCGGCGGCGAGCAAGGAGGGCGCCTGTTCCCCACGTTCGTGCCCCGGCCGACCACCATCCGTTCCGCCTCCCACATCAAGCACGTCGTCATCATCGTGCAAGAAAACCGAAGCTTCGACAACATGTTCAACGGCTTTCCCGGCGCGGACACGGTGCAGAGCGGCCGGCGCCACGATGGCGCGGTCGTACCCCTGATCTCACGCCCGTTCGAGTCAGGCGGGATCGATTTGGGGCATTTTCACGGGAGCTTTCGCACTGCGTACGCGGCCGGCGCGATGAACGGTTTCGATCTCGAGGAGACCTTCGGCGCCACCAATCAAGGCTACAAACCGATACCAGGGCCGCCCAACTACGCGTATTCCTATCTTCCTCCGTCAGAGACTCTACCGTACTGGCAACTGGCGCAACGCTATACGCTTGCCGACCGCATGTTCCAGTCCAACAGCGGACCGAGCTTTCCGGCGCATCAGTACTTGATCGCGGCCCAGTCGGCCAATGCGGACGAAGTGCCGTCCTCAGCCCCTTGGGGCTGTGATGCGCCGCCGGGAACGACGGTGTCGCTACTAGGGCCGAGCGGCCAAGACATCCCCGGCCCCTTCCCTTGCTTCGACTACCCCACGCTTGCCGATGAGCTGGACAACCACGGTATAACGTGGCGCTTTTACGCGCCGCAGCTTCAGACCATGGGCGGCATCTTCTCGGCCTACGATGCCGTTCGCCACATCCGCTTCGGTCCGGACTGGAACGCGAATGTCATCTCGCCCGAGACGACCGTGCTGCAAGACATCGCAGCAGGCAATCTCGCGCAAGTCACTTGGATCGTTCCGGGATTTCCCAATTCCGACCACGCTCTGGCTGCGAGCGCCACCGGGCCCCAATGGGTCGCTTCCATCGTCAACGCCATCGGTGCAAGCCCGTATTGGAATGATACCGCCGTCTTCATCACTTGGGACGATTGGGGCGGCTGGTACGACCACGTCGCGCCACCGCAACTCGACCCGATGGGCCTGGGATTCCGCGTGCCCTTGATCGTCGTCTCGCCCTACGCGAAGCACGCTTATGTCTCGCACGTGAATCACGAGTTCGGCAGCATCTTGAAGTTCACCGAAGCCACCTTTGGGCTCTCACCGCTCAACGTGTCCGACGGCCGGGCGGACGACTTTGTCGACTGCTTTGATTTCTCGCAGGCCGTGACGCCGCTTCAGGCCGTTCGCACGACCGTTCGAGCGGAGGATTTCCTGCGGCAAGCGCCCTCGCACCAACCACCCGACCCGTACTGATCACCAAGCGAGTCGTTTGCCCGGGCGGCGGGGCGGGTAATCACTTTGCAAGCCGCGGGCCTGTCGCCAAGCGACCGAGCCCTATCCCGTAACGATCAACGAAGTGAAGTAAGGAAGGACTAAGTTCTGATGCGCACCTCGAGTCACGTTTGCATCTCAGCCCTCGTGGCGCTGAGCGTCGTTGGCATTCTCAGCGCTTCGCCGGCGCAGGCATTTTCCGGCTCATGCCCCACAAAAACGTCTCTGTTCGGGTCCGTGCAATCGATGAAAGGATCGGACATCATCTTACGTGTTGCCTCAAGCGGTCAGGAGAAGACGACGGCGCAGGTCGTATCCACCAAGGGCGCATCCATGATGTCAGGTGGCATGTCGGTGAAGCCCGGGGCTTTCCTCGGCGCGGTCGGCTGTTATAACATGCGGTCGACCGACACGAGCATGATGACGCCGAACAGCCGCTTCGCGAAGACCGTTTTCCAAGCATCGCAGATCACGCTCGCCCAAAGCGCATCGTCGTTTCCGAAGCGCATGCTCGTGACGGAGCTGATGACCGGCACGCTTCACAAGATGCAGTCGCGCACGTTCGTCGTGCAGACCGAATCTCCGCATGGTTCAGTGCTCGTGAAGACGTCGCAGCCTGTGAGAGCCAAGGACGGCGACATGGTGACGGTACGAGGAGCATTTTCGCCCAACGGCACGTTCACCGCGACCAAGGTGGAAGTCAACCCATCGGCGCCCCAATAGAAGCTCACAAGAACGGCTCGACGGGACTCCAGATTGGGGTCCCATTTTTTGCGCGACACTCGTCGCACCAGGACAACCCGATGGCTAGGCGTGCCAAATGAGGGTCGTACGGCCCGAAGGGTGCGGCCCCGGTAGGGCTTGCCCGATACCTTCTTCAAAAGGTCGCCTTGCGGCGTTCGCAACGCGGCAACCGCTGCGGTCCAATCTCCTAGAGGTCCTCGCATGAATCGACGCCTCCTCAGCGCCCTCATCTGCTCGTCGCTCATCGTCGTCATGGTTGGTTGCACCAAGGTGGGCACGACGACGAGTACCGCCAGCGGCAACGGCCGCAACCCTTGGACGCTTGCCGGTCACTTGCGGATCGCCGGCGTGTCCGAGCCGGACAACATGAACACGCTGCTTGGCGAGCAGCAGATCGAGATCGACCTGTCCATGTTCTGGGGCGGTTATCTGTTCAATTGGAACGACCAAAACGAGTTCGAGCCCGAGCTTGCGACCGAAGTCCCCACGACCAAAAATGGAGATATCAGCAAGGACGGGCTGGCGATCACCTATCATCTGCGCAAAGGCGTGCACTGGCAAGACGGGCCGCTGTTCAACGCCGACGACGTCATCTTCACGTGGCACGCCGTCATGAATCCGCGCAACAACGTTCAGACGCGCAGCGGTTATGATCTGATCAAGGCGATCGACAAGAAGGACGACTATACGATCGTCGTTCATCTCAAGGAGCGCTACTCGCCGTTCATCGCCTCATTCTTCTCCATGTCGTCGACGGCGTATGCCATGTTGCCGAAGCACTTGCTCGCGCGGTACCCAGACCTCAACCACGTCGCGTTCAACTCGAAACCGGTCGGCACCGGCCCGTTCATCGTAAAAGAATGGAAGAAGGGCGAGATCATCCGCATGGTCGCAAACCCCAACTATTGGCGCGGAGCGCCTAAGCTGCAGCAGGTGGATTATAAGATCATTCCTGACGAGACGACGATCCTGACGCAACTGCGCACGCATGAAGCGGACATGGAGTACAACGCTCCTGCTTCACAGACCCCGAGCTACGGGTCAATCACCGGCGTCAACATCTACAAGACGCCGTTCACGCAGTACCGCATGATCGCGATGAACATGACGAATCCCATTCTAGCCGACGTGCGGGTCCGTCAAGCGCTGACGTATGCGGTCGACCAGCAAGAGCTGATCAATACGGTCAGCCACGGCGTAAACATCAAGGGCGACAGCGATCAGCCGCCGTTCTTGTGGGCGCACGCCGACGGCCTCAAACAGTACTCGCACGACCCGCAGCAGTCGGCCGCCCTGCTCGATCAGGCAGGCTGGAAACTCGGGTCCGACAAGCTGCGCTACAAGAACGGACAGAAGCTCTCCCTCGAGATGTCGGGGGCGACTGGCTCTGCGGAGACTCGCAACCTCGAGGCCATCGTCCAGCGCGAGTGGCGCGACGTCGGCGTGGAAGGGGTTGTGAAGAACTACAACACCGCCTTGTTCTTCGCGAACTACGGGGCCGGCGGCATCTTGCAGACCGGCAAGTTCGACACCGGTTTCTACTCGTGGATCAACGGCGTGGACCCGGACGACGCGACCCTGTTCATGTGCAACCAGTTCCCACCCAAGGGGCAGAACAACTTTCACCTCTGCAGCCATGACCTCGACGCAGCGGAGAGAATCGCGCTGACGGAGTACGATCAAGACAAGCGCAAAGCAGCCTACGATCGCGTGCAGCACATCCTCGCGGAACAGCAGCCGCTCATGATCGTCTGGTGGGTGCGCCGTCAGGATATCGTCAATAGCGATCTAAAGAACTACAAGCCGGCCCACGCGGTCACGACGTTTTGGAACACGTGGGAATGGCAGCTATGAGATGCCGGCCTGCGCGGCTCATTTCAGTAGGCCGAAGGGCACCGCTTCTGACGATGATTGAGGTACGCTAGTGGCACATACCATCAAGTGCGGGTCGACGGCATGTCATTGCATGCTGGAAAACGACCCGGGAACGCCCGAATTCTGCAGCGATGCTTGCGGGAACAGCTCAAGCGATGAGGCCGAATCGTGTTCGTGCGGACATGAGGAGTGCGGCAAGCTGCGGGAGCTCGGCAGCGGACCAAAGCCGACGAATCCAAGCTGAGCGCCGAAACATTTCGGTTCCCCCGCCGGGGTTTATCCGGGCCAAAGGGGGGTACAAGTAAGCGGGCCGGCGACTCCCGGCCATAGGAGTGGTGGAATGAGTATTCTTGCTTGGATCGTGGTCGGCATTATAGCCGGATTTCTAGCGAAGATGGTCGTTCCGGGAGAGGGCCCTGGGGGCATCCTGGGCGACATGATCATCGGTATCATCGGAGCTATTCTCGGCGGTTGGATCTACAACGCACTCGGACACACAGGCGCGACCGGCGTCAACCTCCCGAGCATCATCGTGGCGTTCATCGGAGCTGTCATCTTGCTGCTCATCATACGGGCGGTCACCGGCAGAAGGGCCGTCGTCTAACAGACCTCGCAGACATAAAATGGGAGCCGACGAGTCGGCTCCTTTTTTTTTGCAAAGAACTCAAGCGCGCGGCGCAGAAAAGCGCGGCCGTGCGCTCGCTCTTCCTGAACGCAGACATCGCCACGCTCGATGACGCGCATCCGGCCGGCCGCTGCCTGCTGGTCAACGACGGCGTCATCGAAGGCGTTCTGGACGACGCTCCGACAGGCTTGCCCTGGGCAGTCAAAGTCATCGACTGCGAGGGCGGTTTCATGGTACCAGGCTTTCACGATTGCCACGCCCATCTGACCGCCACCGGTCTCTTGAGCGGCAAGCACGATCTAAGCGCTTGTCGGGACATCGACTCCATGCTGAAGCAGCTCGAGCAGTTGGCGGCCTCGGAGCAGATCATCTTCGCCGGCAACTTCGACGAGACGAAGCTCGCAGAACGCAGGCATGCCAGCCTGCGGGAGCTCGACGCGGCTTGCGGCGATAGGCCCGCGCTGCTCTCGCGCGTGGACGGACACTCTTGCGTCGTCAACTCAGCGGCCCTCGCGTTGCTCGGTGTAGATACAGCTCAAGCGGGCGTCGACCGTGACGAGCAGGGAGCGCCGACCGGCAGGCTGTTCGGCCCGGCCAACTACGCCGTTCAGGTCGGATTCGTGAACCGCATGCCGTTCAAACAGCATCGCCGCGCCGACCGCGAAGCGGCGGGGCTTGCCCTGAGTGCGGGAATCACCACGCTGCACAACGTCATCGAAGGCGATGCTTCCTACGAGATCCTGCGCGAGATCTACATCGACAACGCGGTGCTCCCGTTGCACGTCATTCCTAAGTCGTGCTCGACGAACATCGGCAAGATCAAAAGGCTCGGGGGCAAGCTCTTCGGCGGCGATATCTTTGTGGACGGCTCGATCGGATCGCGAACTGCGGCGCTCGAGGACCGCTACCGCGACCTCGACTCACGCGGGCTGCTCTACTTGCGGCGCGAGCGATTGGCGGAACTGTTCTTTGAAGCCGCGGAAGCCGGTCTATCGCCGGGCGTGCATGCGATCGGGGACGACGCCATCGAACAAGCCGTGGGGGCGTGGGAAGATGTGCTGGCAAGACGCGGCTCGCTTGACGGTTTGCGGCCGTCGATCGACCACTTCGAGATCGCCCGTCCGGACCACATCACGCGCGCGGCGCGCCTCGGGGTTTTCCTCTCGATGCAGCCCGCATTTGACTATCTCTGGGGCGGCCAAGGCGGGATGTACGAGCAGCGCCTGGGCCAAGAGCGGGCGGTTTCCATGAATCTTTTGGGCACGGCTCGGCGCGCCGGCTGCGTCGTGTGCGCGGGCTCCGACAGCCCCGTGACGAACATTTCTGCCTTGCTGGGAATCCACAGCGCCGTCAATCACAATGTACCGGCGGAGCGTTTGTCGGTCGACGAGGCGCTGCGCTGTTACACGTGCGATGCGGCCAAGCTATCGTTCGGCGAGGACCGCTGCGGACGGCTCATGCCTGGCATGGCGGCGGACCTAGCGATCCTGGAAAAGCGGCTGGACTCCGTAGCCGCCGACAGCATCAAAGACGTGCAAGTGAGGATGACGGTGGTCGACGGCGTCGTGCAGTATCCGGCCTGATGGCGATGAGACAAGCAACGGATGACGTCCGGCCCGTCACGCTAGCAGAGGTGGTCGCCGCGCGGGAGCGCATCGCGAACGTCGTGGTCCGAACGCCGGTCGTTTCATTAGACCTGGGACCGGGTGCGCCCGACATCCGGCTCAAACTGGAAAACCTCCAGCCCATCAACGCCTTCAAGTTGCGGGGCGCCGCCAACGCGGTCGCTCTGCTACCCCAAGCGGAGCGGGCGCTTGGGGTGTGGACCATCAGCGCCGGCAACGCCGGCCAGGGAGTGGCATACGCGGCGCGGGCTGCCGGCGTTCCATGCACCGTCGTGGTGATCGAGACGGCGCCTGCCTCCAAGATCGAGCGCATGCGAAGTCTGGGCGCTCGGCTCGTCATGGCTCCCTTCGATGCCTGTTGGGCCGCTTTGGAAGCTCGTTCGTTCCCCGGCATCGAGGGAACGTTCGTCCACCCGTTTGACGATCCTGACTTTATCGCAGGCAATGCGACCATGGGGCTTGAGATCCTCGAGCAGGTTCCGGATGCGCGCGCCGTTATCGCCGCGATCGGCGGCGGCGGCCTCATCGCGGGCGTCGGTTCCGCTGTCAAAGCGTCACGCCCGGATGTCAAAGTCTGGGGTGCGGAGCCTGAAACCGCGGCGCCGGGAGCGCTTTCATTTGAGTGCGGCGAGCCGCAGCAGTTCGCCAACTGGCAGGCATCCTTTGTGGATGGCGCCGGAGGCAAAAGCATGTTCCCGCGCATGTGGCAGCGGATCAAAGACGTCGTCGACGGGTCCATCGTGGTCACGCTCGATCAGACGAAAAACGCCATGCGGCTCATGGCCGAGAAGAACCGCGTCATTTCCGAAGGCGCGGGCGCCCTGCCCGTCGCAGCGGCATTGACGGGGAAGGCGGGCCGCGGACCGATCGTAGCCGTGGTCTCGGGTGGTAACGTCGATTTGAAAGTGTTCGCGCAGCTGATCGGCATCTGTTAGCCCGCTGACGCCCTCGCGCTGCGCCCCAACGTTCGGCTCGCCGCTACGGCGAGGCGTGCAAGATCCCGAGATGATCCAGAGCGGTATAAATGGACGCGACTTGGCTTTGAGCGCGTACGCGGCGTTCTCGCACCTGTGCCAGCACCGTATCCAGCGGCAGCAGCACCGTCTCGATGTCCTCAGTCGCATCTTGTGCCGCCATGCCTTCCGCCCTTGCATCGAACGCGAGGTACAGATGCAGTTGGCCGGTTGAACTCGTGGGATCCATCGCGAAGGTCGCGATGAGAGAGAAGTCAGAGGCGACGTAGCCCGTCTCTTCCTCGAACTCACGGCGTGCGCAATGCTCAGGATCCTCCCCCGCCTCGCGCATACCGGCAGGGAGCTCCAGCACGAAATCGGCGATGCCGTGCTTGTACTGCCGAGTGAAAACGACGTGCCGGTCCGGCGTGATCGCGAACGTCACTGAAAAACCGGCATGTTCGCGCACGTAGTAGGACTCGACGAAGGAACCGTCCGGGAGGCGGCAGGCATCTCGCCGCAGCCGGTACCACGGCGATTCGACGACATATTCCGAGGACAGCACTTCCCATTTGCCTCTTGGCATCGTATGCGCGTTCGGGAGGCCGGCGCGACGCCCATTTCCTCCGGCCGGGGGCCGCAATGCCTCGATGTCACGTGACGCCCGCTTTGGGAGGCGGCCCAAAACCATTTGCCCGCGAAAAACGTATTAGTGATGAGCGGCATCCGTTCGCCCTGCGGGAGCCGCTCTTGCTTTTGGCCTATGCGCCCTCATCCAGGCCGTGATGAAGGCTCGCTCCCAGCGTTGGCGGCCCGACCGATATTGTAAGGGATGGTTTCCCCCCTTATCGAGGTCGATCAGCTCAGCAAGCGCTTTGAGACGACCGTAGCCGTCGACCGCATCTCCTTCTCCGTCCGCGCGGGCGAGATCTTCGGCTTTCTGGGCCCGAACGGCGCCGGAAAGACGACGACCATCAAGATGCTCACCGGACTGTTGCGGCCGACCGGCGGCAGCGCCCGTCTAGACGGATACGACGTCACGCGCCAGCCGCTGCAGGCCAAGCGCATTTTCGGGTACGTGCCCGACGAACCGGCCCTGTACGGCAAGCTCACAGCCCTCGAGTTCCTCAATTTCATCGGCGACGTCTACCGCATGAAGGCCGATGCAAAGGCCCGCCGCATTCGAGAGCTGCTCGCGCTCTTCGATTTGCAGGACGATGCCGGCAGCCTGTTGGGCGGTTTTTCGCACGGCATGAAACAGAAGGTCATGCTGTGCTCCGCGCTGTTGCATCAGCCCAAGATCTATTTTCTGGACGAGCCGACCGTCGGCTTGGATCCCCGCAGCGCCAAGTTGCTCAAGAACATCCTCCGGGGCATCGCGGAAAGCGGCGGCGCGATCTTGATGTCGACGCACATCATGGAGATTGCGCAGGCGTTGTGCGACCGCATAGCAATCGTGGACAAGGGGCACATCGTCGGGTTGGGCACGGTCGCGGAGCTGCGCTCATCGGGCGGACAAGGTTCTTTGGAAGAAGTTTTCCTCACGCTGACGGCGACCGACGAAGAACGCAGGCTGGCGGCCTTGGCGAACTCCGTGTGACCACTCGCAGGTCCTTCGCTCCCCGCACTCCGCCGAACGAAGGTTGGTCTTGGAGCATGGGCAGCGTCGCGGAGATGATCGCCCTGACCCGCTGGATTTTGCACCAGCGCGCGCTGGCAGCGCGTCGCGACTGGTCAAGCCAAGCGCTGTACGCGGTGGTCATCTCCGCAGGCATCGGTCTCTTCACCGTGATTGCGCTCGGCAGCTATGTCGGCGCGAGGACGCTGGCGGCAGATCGCGCGCTCAAGCTGCTCCACAGCATTCCATCCTGGGCATTTCTGATCTACCTGTTCACCGATATCTTCATCGCCTTCGGTCAGGCGCTGGGCGATCTCTACATGTCGGCTGACATGCCGCTGCTGCTGGTCATGCCCTTGCGCACATCGAGCATCGTGGTGGCGAAGTTCGTGGCCGGCGTCGTCCAAAACGAGATGTATGTCGCCGCAATACTGGCGCCATTCGTCATCGGCTTCTTCGCCGGCACGCACGCCCCGCTGTGGGCGTATCCTGTCGCCTTGCTCGCCGTGGCTGTCTTCCCGGCAATGCTCTACGCCGTGTTGGCCTGCGTGACGATCCTCGCATTGCGGTATATCCCGGGGCGGCATGCCAAAGAAACGCTGTGGATCTTGGGCGCCGTCGTGCCGACCATCTTTTGGGTGGCAAGCTTCTCCGGCATCTCGGAGGCAAGCGGAGATCTGGCTTCTATCCACTTGCCGCCCTTGCCCAACTGGCTGCCCAGCACGTGGACTGGGAACGTGGTAGCGTTCCTGGCGCAGCGGGAGCCGCTTCCCGCATTCGGGTGGCTCCTGTGCCTGCTCTTCGCTGCGGTGGTCGTCTGTCCGGCGGCTTTGGCTTTCATCTCGCGCAGCTTCGAGCGCGGATGGAGCGAGTCGCTCATGGTTCCCAAGCGGGCGGGGCGTGTTCGCGTGCGCAAACAGCTTGCGCAACTGCCATGGATCGCTCTGCTGCAAAAGGACGTTTGGGTGCTGATGCGCACGCCGCAGCTTTGGTTCAGCCACATCACGTCGCTCGGATTCGTGGCCTATTTATTGGTTGGTCACAAAGCGCAAACGCCGTTGATGCCCCTGACCATCCAGCTGGCGATGGCGCAGATCGGTTTTGTGGCTATTCTGGCCGGCCTCAATCCCGGTATGACCGCATTATCGCTGGAACACGGGTCCGCTTGGCTTTTGAAATCCACGCCGCTGGACGCGCTCGACATTCTCAAGTCCAAACTTGCGATCACCTGGTTCCAAACGGCCGTCGTAGTCACGCTTGGGGCAGGCGCCATCGCGTACGGCTACGGGCTGAACTCAAGTGGGGCGGGAGCGCTGGTGGCTTTCGCCTTGCTGATGGCCTTGTGTTCGGTGTGCTGCGGCATCGCGTTTGACACCACGTTCCCTTCCTTTCATTGGGAGAACCCGAACTCGATCAATCGCGGCATTCGTATGGTGGTCCCTTTCCTGGCCGGCGTCGCAGTGTTGT
This sequence comes from Candidatus Eremiobacter antarcticus, assembly GCA_003244105.1. GTDB lineage: Bacteria > Vulcanimicrobiota > Vulcanimicrobiia > Eremiobacterales > Eremiobacteraceae > Eremiobacter > Eremiobacter antarcticus. The sequence goes on from QHBK01000004.1 coordinate 14,138, forward strand.
TGGTGTGTGCGGCCTTCCTGGCGATGGCGCGAGTGCTGCTGCACGGCGCCGAAGCGGTCGTCGTCGGTTTGGTGCTCAGCTTGTTGACGGTGGCCTTGGTCGCCGAGCGCACGCTGCGCACGGCGCTGCGAAACATCGCAGCGTTGGAGCTTTAACCCCTCAAAACGCAGCGATTTAGAAGACGCGAGATGTGGTATGAAGGTGTATGCCGCATAGCGCCCGTGTCTCGATCGTCGTCGCAGTTACGTTGTGCTTCCTGCTCACAGCGCGGGCAAGCGCATCATGCTCGAGCAGCGCGCGCGGCACGAACGTCGCAAGCATCGCGTACGGCGAAGATCTGCTCTTCCAAGCCCTCGACCTGTATGCGCCGCGCCACGTCCGCGGTGAACCGATAGTCGTGTTCGTGCACGGCGGAGGCTGGATCCAAGGCGACAAGGCGCAGTACAAAGCGCTCGGACGAGCCTTTGCTGACTGCGGCATCGCGTTTGCCGCCGTCAACTACCGGCTCGCGCCCGCGGCGCGTGTCGTGGAGCAAAGTCGCGACATCGCAGAGGCGATACGCTGGCTGCGTACCGCTGCGGATGCCTATGGCTATGCGCCGCGCCGCCTGTTCTTGATGGGACATTCCGCTGGAGCGGAACTCGCGGCATACACCGTCACCGATGACGAGTCGTTGCGCATGGCCGGATTAGGCAAGCGGAGCATCGCCGGCGTCATCGCGATGGACGGCGCTTCGTACGATCCCACGCTGGACGCCAAGCAGAACGCCGGCAACGAACCGTGGTTCGAGCGCCTCGCTTTCGGCGCAAACGTCGCTCAATGGAAGCGCTACGACATCTCGCGACGTTTGCAAGGAGACGAACCGCCGTTTCTGATCGTTCACGGATTGCTTGATCAGGTCGTGTCCGCTGCGCAGCCTCGGCAGCTTGTGAGCGCGCTGCGGGCAGCCGGCGATGACGTCGCGTACCTGCAGCCTCGCGCCGATCACTCAAGCGTGGTGAGCGACATGATGACGATGCCGGACGATCCGATTTTATCGGCGATCGCGCGCTTCGTCCGGTCCGGCTCGCTGCAGTCGATTTAAGCCCAAGTCCAATCCGAAAGGGATCCCCTTCAGCGGCAGCGAGCGAAGGTCTGCAAGTTTGCGCCGGGTAAAGCAGTCGAACATGAAGCCTTCCGTTGCCCGCCTCGTCCTAGCCTTGAGCGGATGCGCCATCGTGCTCTCCGGCTGCGCGCAGAAGCAGACCGCGATGGCGACGCAGCACGCGGCCGCAGCCGTCAAAAAGGTGGTTACCGCGCCCAGCGGCCAGCGGCTGCCTCGGCCGGATCACGTCATCATCATCGTCGAAGAGAACCATTCGCGCTCCGGCATCATCGGCAACCGCGAGGCGCCGTACATGAACGAGATGGCGGCGCGAGGGGCCGTCTTCACTCAATCGTATGCGATCACTCACCCGAGCGCTCCCAATTATAGCGCGTTATTTTCCGGCGAGACCAACACGAACGGCGACGGTTGCCCTGCCGCCGGCATCGACAAGACCGCTCCCAATCTAGGCTCGGAGCTGATCGCCGTGCACTATACCTTCGTGGGCTACTCGGAGACCATGCCCCGCGCGGGCTATGAGGGCTGCGGTTACGGCTTCGGCCATGCTAGCTACGCCCGCAAGCACAACCCATGGGTCAACTTCTCGAACGTGCCGCCCGAATCCAATCAACCGCTGGACGCCTTGCCGCCCTACGAACGCTTGCCGACTGTGAGCTTCATCGTGCCGAATCAAGCGCACGACATGCATTCAAGCTCGATCGAAGACGCCGACGATTGGCTGCGCGCACGCATGAAACCGCTCATCGACTGGGCGATGACCCACAATTCGCTCGTCATCCTCACCTGGGACGAAGACGACCGCGGTGAGAACAACCGCATACCGACGATCTTATTGGGACCCATGGTCAAGCCGGGAACGTACGGCATTCGCATCGATCACTATAGCGTCTTGCGCACCATCGAGGACATGTACGGCTTGCCGCACGCGGGCCACTCGAGCGAGGCCCGCACGATCACGGAGTGCTGGCATTAGTTGATCGGCGGATCCACCCCCATGTACGTGATGCACTCACTGAACCTTGGACAGGGTTCCAAGCCGGCGGGCCGCATCGAGTGGCGCCGCATCCTGCGGTACTTCGCGCCCTACTGGCGCCAAGAAGTCTTCATCCTCTCGTGCATCCTCTTCACAAGCGTGTTGGGCCAGTTGCCGCCGCTCTTCACGAAATGGATCATCGACGGCGCCATCGCCGGCAAGAACCTCCATCAGTTGCTGCTCGACGTCGGCGGCATGGTCGGCGCGGCCCTTTTGGCAAGCGCCATCGGAGGCTGGCAAGGCTACCTCAACGCGTTCGTGGGCGAAGGCATCATGCGAGACATGCGGGATGCGCTCGTGACGCATCTGCACTCCATGCCACTGTCGTTCTTCACGTCTACCAAGACGGGCGAGATCATGAACCGCGTCTCCAACGACGTGGATGCCGTCGACAACGTCGTCACGGGGACGCTCGTGACGCTCGCGACCAACGTCGCCATCATCGCGACCACGATCATCGCAATATTCCTCTTGGACTGGCGGCTTGCGCTGCTCTCCATGGCGGTGGTCCCGCTCATGGTGATTCCGCTCGCTCCCGTCGGCCGCAAGATGTATGCGATCCGTAAACGCACGCGCGAGCAGCGTGACGTCATCGAAAGCCTGTTGCAAGAGACGCTGTCGCTGTCGGGCATAACGCTCGTCAAGTCGTTCGTTCGGGAATCGACCGAAGCAAAGCGGTTTCACGAAGCGGGGACCGACCTCATGAAGCTCGAGATCAGGCTCGCGCTTGTGGGCCGCTGGTTCATCGCCCTCATCGGCGCGCTCGTGATCATCGGCCCCGCCATCGTCTGGCTGGGCGGCGGTTGGCTCGCGATCCGTTCTGGTCTGGGCGTCGGCACGATCGTCGCGTTCGTCGCGTACCTCGGTCGCCTGTACGGGCCGGCCTCTGCGCTCATCGGCGTGCAGGTGCAGCTCGTGAGCGCTTTCGCCGTTTTCGAGCGCATCTTCGATTATCTCGACATGGCGCCAGAGTCACCGCAGCGTCCGAATGCCATCGACTTGGGGGTTGCGCGAGGCGACATTGTCTTTGAAGACGTGCGCTTCGGCTACTCGGCGGATCGTTTAGCGTTGGACGGGGTGTCGTTCCACGCGCGGCCGGGCGAACTCGTCGCATTCGTCGGTCCAAGCGGCGCAGGCAAGACCACCATCATGCAACTGCTGCCCAGGTTCTATGACCCACAAGGCGGCCGCGTGGTGATGGACGGGTATGACGTCAGGGATCTGACGTTGGGTTCGCTGCGCCGCAACATCGGCATCGTCACGCAGGAGACCTATCTGTTCCACGCGAGCATCGCAGAGAACTTGCGCTACGGCGGAGCGGAGGCGACCGACGCCGAGTTGCTCGCAGCCTGCAAAGCGGCCAACATCTACGATCTGGTCGCGAGCTTGCCGGAAGGCCTCGGCACGATCGTCGGAGAGCGCGGCCACAAGCTCTCGGGCGGCGAGCGTCAGCGCATAGCCATCGCTCGCGTTCTGCTGAAAAATCCGCGCGTGCTGATCTTGGACGAAGCGACCAGCTCTCTCGATTCGACCTCGGAGCGCCTCATCAAAGAAGCACTCGTGCCGCTCATGCAGGACCGCACGAGTCTGGTGGTGGCGCATCGTCTTTCGACGGTGTTGCGCGCAGATGTCATCAACGTCGTCGACGGTGGCCGTATCGTCGAATGCGGCACGCACGGTGAGCTGCTCAAGGAGAAAGGCTTGTACGCGAGCCTCTTCGCCGCTCAATTCTTCGTGGCGGAAGAACTCAGCGACGGCGCGCTGGTCTAAAGACAGCCCGGACTATTCGTTGGTGATGTCGGCCTGCTCGTCGTCCGAGCCCGGATCCTCTGTTCCCTCATCGATCTTGCGGCCGGTGTCGTCACCGAGATCCGTCGGCGTATCCTCGTATTCGGGGAACTCGTGCGGCTTGGACGGCACGTCCGGATTCGGCACCCGTTCGGCGCCTTCGCTTTGACCAGGCATCTGAGATCTGTCTTTCATGTGCTGCTTCTCTTTCCGGCGCGGGAATGCGCCATGCCTGGGCATATGTACCCGCCCATGGCAGCATCAAATCCCTTGGCGGTTGGCCAAAGACTCTGGATTGAGTGCGCTCGGGGCTTCGTCTGCGGCTTTTCCCTCGATGCCGCCACAAGCCGCGTGGCCGCAGTCGCAACGGCCGCCCTTGCCGGAACGTTCCCGGCACCGGTCGCAGCAGAAGGGCTCGGGGGATGCCGTCGAGATCGTGCAAAGGCATGCCTCGTGCGCACAGCTCACGTTGTCCATGCCTTTGCTCCTACCCACAAACGGCGCATCTCAACGCCGCTTGCCCAACTCGAGCGAATGGCCGGCGTCGACAAAGAAGTAGCCGAGCGACAAGAGCGCCCGCGCCACCCGCCGCCGGGCGGATATCCGCTTGATGCGCAGGCGCCGGGCCCGCGCGGCCAAACGCCGGCTCGCGGCAACGGCTAGGAGTTCCCCGCGTCGCTGCGACGCCGCGTCGTGCATCGTATGATCGTGCATGTGCTTTCACCTCACTTTCTCAAGAGATGCCAGCGCCGTGCGCGGCATCGAAATCGATAGGGTAGAAGAAATCAAAAAAGCCCTCGCATTTCTGCGGGGCTTCGTCTGCATCACCGAGAGGGCTGCGCTTGAGCGGCTAGCCGCTGCGCATCAACTCGAAGATCTCCCCGCAAGTCTGAGAAGCCGCAGCGCGGCCTCCGTCATCGGTGGACGGAAAAGCCGCTGTGCGTTGCGACGTCGTATCGATCACGGCTCCTCCTCTCATGGCGAAGAACAAAAACAGTAAGAGCACCGCTCTTGAGCAGAAATAATATCATGCGGCCAAGTGCGTTGTCAACCCGAAGCGGACTCCAGGAAAAGACTGTACGACCGCCTGCACGAAGCGCAAGGGATGCCACAACGCGAGCCTCCGACCACCCAAGAGGCCATCTCCGCCGTCGCACAAGCGCGCGACTCGCAAGCGCGCGTCACGACGTCGCGCGGCGACATCGTGTTCTCCTTTTATCCCGATGACGCGCCGTTGACGGTGGCCTCGTTCATCAAACTTGCGCGCGGCCGGTTTTACGACGGCCTGACGTTTCACCGCGTCGTGCCGGGATTCGTCATCCAAGGAGGCTGCCCCGAGGGAACGGGCAGCGGCGGTCCCGGCTATCAGTTGAAAGCGGAATTCAACGCCCGCTCGCATGTGGCAGGCACGGTGGCGATGGCGCGCTCGCAGTCGCCCGATTCGGCCGGGTCGCAGTTCTATATCTGTCTCGAGGACGCCACGTTCTTGGACAAGCAATACACGGTCTTCGGACAGGTGACGGCCGGCATGGATGTTGTCAAGCAAATCAAAGTCGGCGATGTCATGACGAAGATCAGCATCGAACCGACAAACAGCACAGAGACCCGCAGGGCAAACACCTAGGCCGTCTAATCGCGCCTGAGCGCACCGGTCGCCACAGCAACATCAACGTCAACAATGCGCCGCGCGCAAAAGGTAGGGCGCTGCAGCCGTGATTTTGGATCATGACGTCGTCGTGCTCGGTGCCGGACTCGCCGGCATGCGCGCCGCGTTGGAAGCCGCTCGCGCGGGCGTCAAGGTCGCCGTCGTGTCCAAGGTCCATCCCGTGCGCAGCCATTCGGGCGCGGCCCAAGGCGGCATCAACGCGGCCATCGGCAAGGACGACTCGTGGGAGATCCACGCCTTTGACACGATCAAGGGCAGCGATTATCTCGCCGATCAAGACGCGGTTGAGATCATGGCGAGCGAGGCGCCGCGAGATATCATCGAGCTCGAGCACATGGGCGTCACGTTCTTCCGCGACGATCAAGGCAAGCTCGGGACCCGCGCCTTCGGCGGCGCTTCCAAGGCACGCACGTATTTCGTCGGGGACATCACGGGCCAAGCGTTGCTCTACACGCTGTACGACCAGATACTCAAAGCCGGCGTCCAGATCTACGAAGAGTGGTTCGCGACCGCGCTCTACACAGTCGAGGGCGCTTGCCGCGGCGCGGTCTGCATCGACATGCTCAGCGGAGAGCTTCATCTGCTGCGCGCCGGGGCCATCATCATGGCAAGCGGCGGGTGCGGCCGCGTCTACGAGCCCAGCACCAACGCGCTGATCTGCACGGGCGACGGCATCGCGCTCGCCTACCGGGTGGGCGCGCCGCTGATGGACATGGAGATGGTGCAGTACCATCCCACCACGCTCAAGGGCAGCGGCTTTTTGATGACCGAGGCGGCCCGCGGCGAGGGCGCCTATTTGCTCAACGCCTCAGGCGAGCGTTTCATGCAGCGCTATGCGCCCAAGATGATGGAGCTCGCCTCGCGCGACGTCGTTTCGCGTTCAGAAACGATCGAGATCGCGGAGGGGCGCGGCGTCGACGACTGCGTGTTCTTGGACCTGCGCCATCTAGGGCCCGAAGTGGTCATGCGCAAGCTGCCGCAGATCCACGAGATGGCGCTCGACTTCCTGGGAATCGACATGCTGACTACTCCCGTGCCCGTCCGGCCAGGCATGCATTACATCATGGGCGGCATCAAGACAGATGCCACCGGCGCGACCGCGATGCCGGGGATGTATGCGGCCGGCGAATGCGCCTGCGTGAGCGTTCACGGCGGCAATCGCCTGGGGGCCAACTCCCTGCTCGACACGCTCGTTTTCGGGCGGCGGTCCGGAGCTGCCTCGGCAAACTACGCGAGGCAAGTCCAGCCCTTGACGTCGGGGGAAGATTTCTTGCGCAGCGAGCAAGTGCGCATCGCAGCCTTGCTCGAGCGCCCGTACGAAGGCGAGACCCACGCGCGGTTGCGTTTGGAGCTCGGGACCATGATGGACAGAAATGTGGGCGTGTATCGCGATGAGGCGGGACTTCAAGCAGCCTTGCAAACGATTCAACAGCTGAAACAGCGGTATCAGCATGTGGCCGTGGGCGACAAAAGTCGGGTCTACAATCAGGCTTTGACCTTCGTGCTCGAACTGGGCTATATGTTGGATATCGCGGAGACGATCGTGTACAGCGCGCTGACGCGCACGGAAAGCAGAGGAGCCCAATCGCGCACCGACTTTCCAAAGCGCAACGATGCGGAATGGCTCAAACACGTCGTCATCCATTCCCACGACGGACAGGCGCCGGCCATCGATTTCTCACCGGTCAGCATCACCAAGTGGCCACCCCAAGAACGGACGTATTGACATGCCGACTCTGCGTGGAGCCGTCGCCGCATGAAATGGACCATCGTCGTCGGACGCTACGACAAAGATCAGCCCGCCGGAAGCGGCTACCCGCCGCCGTTTGAATCCGCCGCTGCAAAACGGTATCAGACCTTCGAGGTCGATCTTCCCGAGCATGCGATGGTGCTGGACGCCTTGATCCAGGTCCGCGAGTATCAAGATGAGAGCTTGGCGGTGCGCTGCGCCTGCCGCAGCGCCATTTGCGGCTCCTGCGCGATGTGGATCAATGGGCACGCGAACCTCGCGTGCACCAGCAAGCTGCGCGACTTCACGGTCGACGGCAAGGTGACCGTTGAATCGCCGCCCTCGATGCCGCCCATCCGCGATCTTGTCTGCGACATGACCCCCTTCTGGCAGAAAAACCGCCAAGTGCGTCCCTGGCTCGAGGGCAAAGAGCCGGTGCCCGCGGGCGAAGAGTACCGCGTCCCCAACGCCGCCATGGAGAACCTCATCCAGGAGGTCGGCTGCATCTCATGCGGCGCCTGTCTGATGGATTGCGAATCGTTTGCGGTGAACCAGAACTTCCTCGGACCGGCTGCGCTCGCCAAGGCGTATCGCTATACTGCCGATCCGCGCGACGCTGAGACTCGCGATCGCCTGAAGACGTACAGCGAACCAGACGGGGTGTGGGACTGCACGCACTGTTACGAGTGCGTCCAGCAGTGCCCCAAAGGCGTAGCGCCACTCGAGCAGATCCTTAAGTTGCGGCGCATGGCCGTGGAGGAAGGCTTCACAAACAATGCGGGCACGCGCCATGCGTATGCGTTTGCCGAATCCGTCAAGGACAGCGGCCGGCTGAACGAGCTCACGCTGATGCCCAAATCGTTCGGCCTGTTGAATATCCGTGCGCAACTGCAATCGCTGCCCGCTGCCTTCAACATGGCGCGCGCCGGCAAACTGCCGCCGCTCATCCATAAGAAGATCCCGGGACTCGCGCGCATCAAGTCCATCTTCGCGAAAGTCGGCGGCAAGTTCAAATAGCCGGCACAGGAGACATCGAATGAAGGTTGCCTTTTGGCCCGGTTGTGTGTCCAAAGGCGCATGCCCGGAACTGTATGTCTCGACACATAAGGTCGCAGACGCGCTCGGCCTCGAGCTGGTCGAGCTCGAGGAAGCACCCTGCACCGGCGCAGGCGTGCTGAGCGAGCAGAATCCGGCGCTCGCGGATTCGCTGAACGGGCTGACGCTTGCCATGGCCGAGCGGCAAGGTGCGGATCTCATGACGATCTGCAGCACCTGTCAAGGAGTGCTGAGCGGAACTCAGTTCCACCTCGCCAACGATCCTGCGCGTCTAGCGCGGGTCAACGAGACGCTAGCGTCGAGCGGGTATGAATATCGCGGCACGACCAAGGTGAAACATCTGCTGTGGATCCTGGTCGAAGATATAGGCTTGGACCGCCTCGCTTCGCTCGTGAAGCACAAGCTCACGGGGCTCAACGTCGCGCCCTTCTATGGCTGTTACATCTTGAGGCCCGAGGAATATCTAGGCCTGAAAGAACGGCCCGAGCGGTCGACCTACTTGGAGCAGATCATCGCGCTCATCGGTGCGACGCCTGTGGAATATCTCGGCAAGAGCAAGTGCTGCGGCTTTCCCATGTTGACGATGAACCGCGAGGTCTCGCTGAAGATGGGCGGCAAGCACATCTTGGAAGCCAAGTCCAAGGGGGCGGACGTTTTGGTGACGCCGTGCCCGCTCTGCCATTTGAATCTCGACGGTCAGCAGCCCGATGCGGCCGGCGTGATGAAACAGCCGCTCGGCGTGCCGATACTGCATCTGCCTCAGCTGCTCGGGCTTGCGTTCGGCTTCGCGCCCGAAGACCTGCGCCTCAACCATCACGTCATCAACACGAAGGCGGCGCTCGAAAAGGTCGAACTGAAAGTCTAGTTCTTCACCCGCTAGCGACGTCAGCCGTGGAAGCGCTTGGGCGTCGGCGGCCCACCGCTGCCGTGCCTGATCCCGTCGAAATGACTGCCGCCGGCAAGGCGCTTTTGCAGGATGAGGTGATTGCCGCTGGCCCCGCGGCAGTAGTCGATCGAATCGCAGATGCGTTGCATCAGCGCAATGCCGCGGCCGGCTTCACAGAACGGGTCGGGCATCTTTCGGCGCGTCAGTTCGAAGCCGGGCCCGTAGTCCACCACGTCGATAGTGATTCGTGTCGGCTGGATTTCCATCAACAGCTCGAACTGAACAGGCTCTGCGGGATTGCACGCGTGACGCGCGACGTTCCCAAGGGCCTCGACGATGGCGAGCACGATGCCGGCCGCCGTTTCTTCCGTCACGCCCGCGCCGCGCAACCGGTTTGCGGCTCGCTGGACGGCGCCTTCCATAGTGGTGTGACGATCGCTGATTCGCTGGATCACGTCTGGCCTCGTTCTACGGATGGCGTGTGGCGCTGGGCTGTAGCCCTAGGTTTCGCGGCTTCCCGATGGGCGGCAGACAGCTCACTTCTCGTTCATATATAGTCGGCGGGCCATGACGACGCTTGAAGCAGCGGGTTTCTTGAAACGGCGCTCACGTATGGTATAATTCGGCCAGCAGGCTGAACGAGTCGTTCCCGTTTTTGAACATGAGGACAATCTGTGTCGGTCGCCACGAAAAAGACGCTCGTCGAGCTGAACGTGAACGGTGCAGACGTCGCCTGCGCTTTCAACGCGAACAAGACCCTGTTGGAAGTGTTGCGCGAAGACCTGGACCTGACAGGAACAAAGCACGGCTGCGAAATGGGTCATTGCGGCACCTGCACCGTCCTTGTGGATGACGAGCCGGTTCTGTCTTGCCTCGTGCTGGCGCTTGAAGCAACTGGTCACAAGATCCGCACCGTCGAGGGTCTGGCCCTTGGTCCGCGACTCCATCCGGTGCAACGCGCATTCCTCGAGTGTGGTGCGGCTCAATGCGGCTATTGCACTCCGGCCTTTCTCGTGACGGCGGCCGCCCTGCTCGAGCGCACACCCGGAGCCAGCCGCGACGAGATCAAACAAGCCTTGTCCGGCAATTTGTGCCGCTGCACCGGCTACACCAAGATCATCGAGGCCGTCGAACTGGCCGGCTTGCGCATGAGCGAAGGCGGGCGACACGCCGCCGCAAGCGATGCACCGGGGACCGTAAATGTCTGAGACGCGCCAAGTCTCCACGGCGACGAATGCAGACAGCGCGGCGTACGGCCTCACGCCGGACGCCGAAGTGACCACGATCACGCAGCGTGCGGCGTCCGCGCACCCCGACAAGCCGGAGGGCTTTTCGGTCGTCGGCAAGGCGTTGCCCAAAGTGGACGGCTTCGCGAAGGTTACCGGCAGCGTCAGATTCACGGACGACTTGGTCTTGCCGCGCATGGCGTTCGCAAAGCTGCTGCGCAGCACCCAGCCGCATGCGCGCCTCAAAAAGGTCGATTGCAGCAAGGCGTTGGCGGTGCCCGGCGTCATCGCTGTGGCGACCGGTTCGGAGTTGCCGGTTCGTTACGGCATATTGCCATCCAGTCCTGACGAGACGGTGTTCGCCATCGACAAAGTGCGCTACGTAGGCGATCCCATCGCGGCCATAGTGGCTGACGATGAATTGACGGCCGAAGAAGCGCTCGAGTGCATCGACGTCGAGTACGAGCCGCTGCCGGCGATCATGTCGATCGAAGCCGCGCTGCGCGAAGACCTGCCCAAGATCCATGAGGAGAGCCGCAAGCGCAACAACGTGCATAAGGACGTGCACTTGGAATTCGGCGACATCGACGGGGGGTTCGCGGCCGCCGACCGCATCTTCGAAGACGAGTTCTTCTTCGAAGGGAACACGCACGCTCCCATGGAGCAGCACAGCGCGCTTGCGGAGTTCGGCGCGGATGGAAAGCTGACGCTGTGGGCATCCACGCAGACCCCGCATTACCTGCACCGCATCGCCGCCGCTGTCTTGGACATGCCGGCTAGCCATGTACGCATCATCGCCCCGCCGGTAGGCGGCGGCTTCGGCGGAAAGACAGAGCCGTTCGCTCACGAGTTGGCAGCCGCGCATCTCGCTCGCAAGACCGGCCGCCCGGTCAAGATCACCCTGACGCGCGAAGAGGTGTTTTACGCTCATCGCGGGCGGCATCCCGTGAAGTTTCACTTGAAGACAGGCGTGCGCAACGACGGCAGCATCACGGCGTGCCATCTTCAAAGCTGGCTGGACGGCGGCGCTTACGGTTCGTACGGGGTCGCCACCACGTATTACACGGGGGCTTTGTCACCGGTCACCTACGTGCTGCCGGCCTACAAGTTCGACGGCTGCCGGGTCTACACGAACAAGCCGCCGTGCGGCCCCAAGCGCGGCCACGGTACGACGCAGCCCCGCTTCGCCTTTGAATGTCATCTCGACAACATCGCGGCGGCGCTGGGTCGTGACGCGGCTGAATACCGCAAGCAGATCGCGGTGACCCCGAACTCCACGACGGTCAACCATCTGCGCATCACCACGTGCGGTATCCGCGAGTGCATCGACGCCGTCACGGCCAAGACGAACTATTCCGCGCGCCACGGCAAGCAGCTAAGAGGTCAAGGCGTGGGCATCGCCGCGAGCGCCTATCTGTGCGGCGCAGGCTTGCCCGTTTACTGGAACCCGATGCCGCACTCGGGAGCCATCGTGAAGGTCGACCGCGGCGGCGGCGTCACCGTATATTGCGGCACGGCCGAATGCGGCCAAGGCTCCGACCACATGCTCGCCGTCATCGTCGCCGAGACGCTCGGGGTCGATATCATGGACGTGCGCGTGTGCGCAGGCGACACGGATCTCGCGCCCGTCGATCTCGGATCGTACTCGAGCCGCGTGACGTTCATGGCGGGCAACGCGGCGCACGACGCGGCGGAAAGAGTGCGCCTGCAGATCGCCCAGGCGGCCGCCGAGCTGCTCAAGATACCTGCCAACACCTGCGGCTTCGCCCAGCGGCGCGTCTTTGACATCGCAGATCCGCAGCGCTCGGTGTCGTTCGTCGAAGCGGCTCAAGAAGCCGAGGCGCGCTTTGGCACGCTCTCCGGGGTCGGCTCATACACGCCGCCCAATCTGTCGGGCGACTACAAAGGCTCGGGTGTCGGACCGTCTCCTGCCTATTCGTACAGCGCCTGCGTCGCGGAAGTTTCCGTCGACATGGAGAGCGGCGAAGTGCATGTCGACAAGCTCACGGTGGCGCATGACTGCGGACGCGCGCTGAACCCCGACTTGGTCGAGGGCCAAATCGAGGGCAGTGCCTACATGGCCTTGGGTGAAGCGCTCATGGAAGAATCCGCCTTCCGCGCGGGGGAGCACAAGATCCCCAACCTGCTCGACTATAAGACGCCCACCATCTTGGATACGCCTCCCATCGAATCGATCATCATCGAAACCGACGACCGCGAGGGACCGTTCGGCGCAAAAGAATCGGGCCAAGGGCCGCTCAATCCCGTGATTCCGGCGATTGCGAACGCCATCGCCGACGCCATCGGCAGCCGCGTGCATTCAACGCCGATCACGCCGGAGAAAATCCTAAAAGCCATCGACGCGGCGAGCGGCGGGGTCTTGCGGCTGCGTGCGGCCAAACCAGTGCACGCCCCCGTCTGATGCTGCGCCTTCCGCCCTTTGAGTACGTCGCCGCCACGTCGCTCGATTCTGCCGTCGAGCGGCTGGCCGCCGAACCGCACGCGATGGTCGTCTCGGGCGGCACCGACCTCTATGCCAACATGAAGCAACGGCTCTTCACGCCGCCGACCCTCATAGGGTTACGCGCCATCCCCGATTTGCGCTTCATCCTCTTCAACGAGGTCGCCGGTTTGACGATTGGCGCCACCACGACGATCACGGACATCGCCACGAGCGCCGTGGTGCGCCGGCACTATCCCGCGCTCGCAAACGCGGCTGAGCTCGTCTCCACGCCGCAGCTGCGCAACATGGGCACCATCGGCGGCAATCTGTGCCTCGACACGCGCTGCAATTATTACAATCAGAACCTCGACTGGCGCAAAGCGCTGGGCTTTTGCATGAAAAAAGACGGCGACGTGTGCAAGGTCGCTCTGAGCAGCCCCAAGTGCGTTGCGGTCAATTCATCGGACACTGCGCCCGTGCTGCAGGCCTTTGGCGCGCGCGTCCGGCTGCGGGGCCCTCAAGGGGAGCGGGAAATCCCAATCGCCGACTTCTACCGCAACGACGGGATGTTCGCGTGGAACAAGGCGCCCGGCGAGATACTCAGCAGAGTCCTCGTGCCGCCGCCGCCGGCGGGCACGCGCAGCGCCTATCGCAAACTGCGCTTGCGCAACTCCTTCGACTTCCCGATCGTCAGCGTGGCAGCAGTCGTCGTCAGAAACGAGGCGGGCGTGTGCACCGACGCGCGCGTCGTCATCAATGCCGTAGCATCGCAACCGCTCGAGATTCCGCTTGCAGCTCAGGCTCTGATCGGCAGTGCTCTCGATGCGTCCGCCTTGCAGGCCGCTGCGGAGGCCGCTTTCGCCTTGGGCAAACCGCTGGACAACACGAGCGGCTCCATCCCATACCGCAAGCGCATGATCAGGGTCTTCGCGCGGCGCGCTCTCGAGGATTGCGCCGCAGCCTAATCACGCCCGCGCAAACGTCAGTTGCGCTTTGCGCTCTAGGCGGGCACGAGCGCTTCTGCGACCAGATTCTTCACGACTGCGCCGCCTTTGATCACGAGCACGGCTCGCGCAGGGTCGTCGAAGATGTCGGGATCGGCGAGCGGGTCACGATCGAAGGCGACGATGTCCGCGAGCTTGCCCGCTTCGACAGTGCCGAGCAGGCGGTCTTGACGCATGATGCGCGCGTTTCCGATGGTCGCGCACTCGATGGCGCGCATGGGTGAGAGAATGCGCGCTTTGAGCGCGAGCTCGAGTCCGCGCCGGTCCTGACGACGACCCAACAAATCGGATCCCGAGCCGATGAGGACTCCTGCCTTTTCCGCTAGCTTGATGCTGCGCGCCATGGCGGATTCGCAGCCTGCTACGCGCGGCACGACGGCTTCCGGCAATCCCCATTTCTTCCACTCTTGCGCCATCAGGTGGCAGACCGCGAGCGTCGGGTCGAGAGCCGCGCCCGCTTCGGCCATCGCGTCCGCAGTCGGCTCGTCCAGCATGGTGCCGTGTTCGAAACACTCCAAGCCGGCTTCCAGGCCGTTGCGGATCGCGTTGACGTTGTGCGCGTGGCCCGCGACGTACGTGTCGCGCGCCTTGGCCTCCCAGACCGCGGCTTTGAGTTCCTCGACGGTCAGCTGTGTGTCCTCGAGCCGGTCCGTCGTCGACACGACGCCGCCGCTGATGAAAGCCTTGAGTTGGGTCGCACCGCGGCGGAAGTTCAGGCGCGCCTGGCGCGTGACTTCGTCAGGCCCATCGCAGATGGCGATCATCTGCACGAGGCCGGGCAGCGACAGAACCGTGTCTTGATGGCAGAAGGGTCCGCTGATATTGCCGTGGCCGCCGGTCTGCACGATCGCAGCGCCCGAGGGAAAGACGCGCGGACCTGCCACTGCACCCGATTCGATGGCGCGCACCAAACCGCCGTCGACGCCGCTCATGTCGCGCACGGTCGTGAACCCGGCCTCGAGGCACAGCCGGCAGTTCTCGAACGTCCAAGCGGCGATCTCAGCCGGCGATACGAGTCCGGGATCGCCCTCGGCTGCGAAATCGTAGACCAGTCCCAGATGCGCGTGCGCGTCGATCAGCCCCGGCAACAGCGTCAGGCCCTCGCAGTCAATGACTTGCGCGTCATGGTTTCGAAATGTCGAGCTGCTTGAGACCTTTGAGATGAGCTGGTCTTCGATGAGTATGGAAGCCGCGGGCGCCGGATCCGCTCCGGTCGCATCGATGAGCCGGCCGCCGCGCAACACGATCGACATGAAAGCAACCTCCGTTCCCGACTGTTTTGCGCGCGAACGGCCTCGGCCTTTTGCGTGGCGGCGGCTGGCGTCAGGCGCCGCCATTTGCATCGCAGCGCTGCTCGCATGCAGCTGCCGGCATTCCGTAAGCACCGGCACGGCGGATACGCTCGTCTTCGGGCGCAATAAGGACGCGCTCAATTTGGACCCCGCTTTGGCCCAAGACGGCCTGTCGCTCTCGCTCGATGAGGTGATGCTCGAGGGCCTGACGCGGTATCGCCCAGGCTCGTTCAACATCGAGCCCGGCCTTGCGACTTCCTGGAAGGTGGATGGCACCGGCCGCACGTGGACTTTCACGCTTCGCCGAAACGTAAAGTTTCAAGACGGCACCAGCTTCGACGCCGGCGCAGTGAAATTCAACATCGACCGCTGGCGCTTGCGCGACTCGCCGTATCACAAGTACGGCATTTTCACGTATTATCAGAGTCAATTCGGGGGCTTTCCGGGCATCATCGCGGCCGTCCAGGTCCTCGCGCCGGACAAGATCGTGCTGCATCTGTCGCATCCCATGGCGCCGCTGCTGGCCAATCTCGCCGAACCTGCGTTTGCGATGTCCTCCCCCACTGCTATCCGCGCGCACGGGGCCGACTACTTCCGCCGTCCCATCGGCACTGGACCGTATGCCCTGAGCGAGTGGATCAAAGATGACCACATAACGCTGCGCAGATTTGACGGTTACTGGGGTCCGAAACCGCGCATCACAACCGTAGTCGTACGCGACTTTCCAGATCCCGCTGTGACTCGTCTAGCCTTGGAGAACGGTGATATCGACGGCTGGGAGTTTCCCCGGCCGGATGACGTCGCTGCGCTGAGCGGCAATGCGAACATGCGCGTCTATCAACGCCCGCCCAACAGCACCATGTACCTGGCGATCAACACCCAAAGGCCCGCGTTGAACGACGTGCGCGTCCGGCGAGCCATCAACGAAGCGATCGACGCGCGCACGATCACGCAACGGCTCTTCGAGCGGGGCACGGTCCGCGCGAAGAGCTTTCTGCCCCCGACGGTCTGGCCGCGCGGCGTGCCGACCGCGTACCGCTACGACCCGCCAGATGCCAAGCGGCTCTTGCGCGAGGCGGGGTATCCTCACGGTTTCAAGACCCGGCTGTGGTACATGACGGCGCCACGGCCCTACTTGCCCCAGCCGGAGCGCGTCGCAGAAGCGATCCAAGCCGATCTCAAAGCTGTGGGCATCGATGCGGCTCTGCAAGGCCTCGAGTGGGGGACGTTCTTGCACCGGGTGATGAATGCGGAGCACGATCTCACACTGGCCGGCTGGACAGGCGACAACGGCGATCCGGACAACTTTCTGTACCCGCCGTTGGATCTCGATAACGCGCACCCACCCGGCGCCTACAACCTAGCTTTCTGGCGTAATGCTGCGTATCATCGGCTCATCGTGGCGGCGCAGAGCACGCTGCCTATACATGAGCGCGCTCGCCTTTACGTGCAGGCGCTGCGGCTGATCCACGAAGATGCGCCGGTGGTTCCGATCGCCTATCCCACGACGGCCGTCGTGTTCAGCACGCGGGTGGCAGGTGTCGTCCCCGCTCCCGACGGCTCCGAGATGTTTCAGCACCTGCACTTCAAGCGCGATGGTGATTAGCGCGCCGGTTTGCGGCAACACAGTTCCAGCTTGGTGCCGCACGGATCTTCGAAGAAAACCGCCGGGTAAGTCTCCCAATCAGCTGAGCGTTCCACAGATAGCGCGCCCATGCCGGGGAGCGACGCCCCCATTTCTTCGAGCCGGCTCAACGACGAAAGCCGAAAGGCGATCCGGGTCGACGTTGGCTGCATGCCGGCGTCTTCGATGACCCCCAGAAAGAACGAGGCCGCGCCCGCAGCCGGCGCAGAGTAGTACTCAAGGACGTTGCACGGCGTGGTCTCGCCCACGTCTTTCCAGTCACCGGCGGCGTCGACGTGCGCAAAGCGTTGGACGCTCAATCCCAGTGCCGGCATGAGCTTGTCATAAAACCGCTGGGCCTTCGCAAGCGACGGAACCCTCATATCGATGTGGTCGAATCCCTCGAATTGCAACGTCGTTCTCCTTGTGTGCAGGGCGTACGGTGTCTAAGAGCGCTTTCAAGGCTTGCAGAGACAGCCTTGCATGACCCGGCAGCCAAGCGGGTACAAGCTCGGTCGTGACCATCTCGAAGAACGGCGGCCCCAAGGCTAAGCGTAATGCCAAGCAGCCCGCGCCCGTGCCGCTTGCGCTAGAGCCGGAGGAGTCCGCCAAAGCGGCCGGCTTGCGCTACGTCAGCGATCTCATGCCGGGCCTCGTGCGCGAGAAGGACGGCGACTCGTTTCGCTACCGAGACCAAAGCGGGGACATCATCACCGACGAGAAGACGCTGCGCCGCATCAAGTCGCTGGCTATTCCGCCTGCCTATCAGCACGTATGGATCTGCCCGCACGAGCACGGGCATCTGCAGGCGACGGGGCGCGACGCCCGAGGCCGCAAGCAATATCGCTACCATCCCCGCTGGCGTGAAGTGCGCGACGAGACGAAATACGGGCGGATGATCCAATTCGCGCAGGCGCTTCCCGGCATCCGCCGGCGCGTCGAAGAGGATCTCGCTCAGCCGGGTTTGCCACGCGAAAAAGTGTTGGCCACCGTCCTCAAACTGCTGGAATCGACGCTCATCCGCGTCGGCAACGAAGAATACGCAAAAGCCAACCGGTCGTTCGGGCTGACCACCATGCGCAACCGCCACGTGAAGGTCTCAAAGTCGGAGCTTCGATTCACGTTTCGCGGCAAGAGCGGCAAGGACCATAACGTCGGGATCAAAGATCGCCGTTTGGCAGGCATCGTGCGGCGCTGCCTCGATCTGCCAGGTCAAGAGCTTTTTCAATATCTGGACGACGACGGCGCCCGCCAGTCGATCGATTCCGCCGACGTCAACGAGTATTTGCGCGAGATCGCGGGAGACGCGTTCAGCGCCAAAGACTTCCGCACGTGGGCCGGCACTGTGCAATGCGCCTTGTCGCTGCAAGCCTTCGAGGATTGCGAGACCGCGGCTGACATGAAGAAGAACGTCAACGAGGCGATCAAAGCGGTGGCGCAGATGCTCGGCAACACGCCCACGATCTGCCGCAAGTGCTACGTCCACCCCACCGTCCTTGAAGCCTACCTTGAGGGAACGTTGCTCGGATGGCTGCCGGCGCGCGGCGAGGCGGTGCAGGCGGAGGGCACGGGAGATCTGCGGAGAGAGGAGCGCGCAGTAGCCGATCTGTTGCGGCGCCGGCTGAGCGAGGCGGCCTGAAAGGCCGAAATCAGAAGCGGATCATCGCGTCGCCGGCTTTCCGGCCGCGCCTACGGGCAGCAGCAACGGCTTGCGGGGCGCTTGGCTGAAGTCGAAATCAGCCCGCAGATCGCCGAGAATCGAATTGTTCTCGCGCACGTCCGGGCGGGGATCGGGGCGTCCGTCCGTCTTCGGATCGATGCGCGCGCCGCCCAAGAAGTCGTCTTCGATGAACTTGACGTACGCGTCGAAGCTCAGGGTTTGATGATCGATGTAGCCGCGCTTGGCATACGGGCTGATAACGATAGCAGGCACGCGCAGACCATATCCGTTTTGATCGACGGTGGGCGGCACGACGTGGTCATAGAACCCGCCCCAGTCATCCCATGCCAAGAAGATGGCGGTGCTGTTCCAGTCGGGACTCTGCATGATGGCGTTTACCAGGCCCGTGACGTACCCTTGCCCGTCGCTCACGAGAGCGGGCGGATGTTCGCTGTACTTGCTGTTCGGGCAAATCCATGAGACGGCCGGCAGCGATCCGGCCTTGGCAGCCGCATAGAACTTGGAGATGTCCTGGATGTTCTGCAGCTCGCCATCTGATTTGACGGTATCGAAGTACGGCAATGGGTTCCAGATGCCCGGCGTCTTCGCGCGTTGCCGCCGCTGCACGCCATTCATTGAATCGTCTTCGGTGTCCGGTTCGAAGCCCGCGAACACGTAGTATGCCCAACTGACATGTTGCTTGTGCAGCAGGTAGGTGAGATCGGTCCAGGCGTAGTCCGGCGGCCCTGACTGGGCTTGGCCGGCATTGACCTTGTGCCGCTTTCCGGGCTTGCCCGCACGTGCGGGCCGCTGCGGGCTTTGCACTTCGTTGACGCAGCTCATGGGATCGGCTGCCCTCGAGCATTTCGCGGACCATTCGGACACCATGAAGAGATGCTGCGGCAGACTCCACGATGCGTTGGGCTCAAACATCTTGTCCTGCAGCACGAAGTTGTTTGCGTACGCCCAGTAGTTGGCGATCTCGCGCTGGTCATGGTAGCCCATCACGTCGGCGTTGCGGTCGCCGGCGCAGCGTGGGTCGGTGCTAAAGCCGGCGCAGCGCTTGCCGCCGCGCAGAGCCTGCGTGATGAAGCCGTCCATTTTTCCGCTGTCGATATCGGCCCGGGCGTTCGTCTCGCCGTGAGGGCCCCCGCGGTTGAGATCGTTTGCATCGTGATACGGCCGTACGCATGGCCCCTGATTCGGATCTGGGATGCACGCGGTCGGCACGCCGTTGCGCATAGGAATACCGTCGGCGCCGGGATACGTGCCGAAATAGCTGTCGAACGAGCGGTTCTCTTGCATGATGATGACGACGTGCTTGATCTTGTGGATGTCGTCGGCGCCTGAGGCGGTTACATTATGCGTCTGGGCGGTCGAATGCGAGCGCACAGTCAGACAGAGGCAGATGACCGCCGCAACGGCGGCAAGCGTCAAGAGGCGGAAAGCATTGATGTTCTTCATGGTGTCAGACCCATTATAACGCCCATGCCGCCCGCGCGCGTTAGAGAACCATGTGAAAGAACCAAGGCTTAGCCGGAGGGCGGGTATTGCGCCAGGGCGATCTTGGTCAGCAGCTCGTCGTCGCCCAGCGTCGCGACCGACGCGCCGAGCTTGGGGCGTAGCACGGCCGCAATCTTGGCGGCGGCCTTGCGGGCGGCATCGGGATCGAGTGTGGTTCTGCGCTCGGAGTACCGCTCGGCCAACGCGATCTCATACGGACTCAAAGCAGCGATGTGCAATTCGCGATCGTCGGGCGAAGATGACGTGCCGGGCCGCAGCCAGACTTTGGGGTCGCTCACTTCGAAGGCGCGATCGCGTATGACAAGGGTGCCGGCGGCATAATCCCCGAGCCGCTTGTTCTGGGACGAGAGCACCATGCTCACCACCGAGAGCGCATAAAAACCCAGCAATTGCTCGACGATGCGCGTGAGGTTCCGCACGCATGAATCGATGAAGGCGACCGGGTAGCCGCCATCGCGAACCGTGCGGATCCCAAGCACCCTTTTCCCCGGCGTCTGCCCGTTCCAGATCTGCTCGAAGAAGATGAAGTACCCGTACCAGATCAGGAAAAACAAAACGATTCCCACGGCTAAGGCGGTCGATTCCGCGTTCTTGCTGCCCAGGCGCAGGGCGGCGCCGATCACGCCCGCGCGCTTGAGCACGACGATGCCGCCGATGAACAAGACGATCGACGCGGCAAGCTGGATGAAGCCGTCGATGACGAGCGCGAGAAAGCGGCTACCCAAGCCGGCCAGCTCGTAGTAAAATGCGATGCTTTCGGGCGTGCGGATGGTGACCGAGCGCTCCATCCGCTCAATCCCTCGGGCTTGCGTTCATGCCGCGCGCAGATATGACGTCATGAGGGAACGCTCACGCGCATCGTGTAGCGCAACGTCTGCTTGCTGTTGGCGGGCAGCCGGATATTCCATGTGGACGTCGTCGCCGAGCTCTTCTCATGATGGTAGTTCTCGGCGATGATCTGCCAGTTGGCCGTCGGCATCGGCTCGACGATCTTCACGGGCTGCATCTGGTCCTTAGCATTGTGCAGCTCGATTTCGTACGAGCTTTCATAGATGTAAAACGACGATTGCCGGTACTCGTGGAAGTCCGTCTGCTTCTTGTTGGCGGTGACATCGAACGCTTCGCCGAGATGAAGGCGGACTTTCTCGTGCTTGGGCGTGTGATCGATGGCATCTTCGCCGACGAATTGAGCGTTGCCCTTGGAATCTTTCTTGTAGATGCGCACGGTGCCTCTGGGCAGCGGAATGCCCAAACCGCCGCCCCCGTTTGTGAACTCCAGGTAGACGCCGAATTTGAGCTTCTGTCCCAGATCGGCCGTGGCGCTCGTGTAGTAGTAGGGAGAGCCGCGCAGCTCCAGCGCTTTGCCCACGGGTATGGAAGAGGCCGAGAGCAGAGCCACTTGCTTTGTCTGTTTGTCCGCGATTGTCGTCGGGCGCGCCAACGAGTATAGATGATATTCCAACAGGTTTTCGTTCGTCACCGCGTTCGGCGAGGTCACCGAGATGCGGCCTAATGTTTTGGCGACGTTATCCTCACTTGGCGTCCGGTTCACATCGCCTGCGACCAACTGCAGCTTGGCATTGCGATACGTCGTGCCGCTTTCATTGCCGAGCGTGATGAGGCCGCTCAAGTCCAGGCGCGAATCAGCAGCGTTGAGCTCGCCCACGTAATCGGCGCGCCAGGAAAGTCCGCCCGTGAGATAGCTGAGCTCGATGTCTTGAGCGGCCGCGGACTCATTGTCAAGATCGATGACGAGCGTGGGGCGGTCGCGCAGATTGGCCGGCAACGACGGGAAAATGAGCCGGCCGTCGACTCCCGTCTCTATGCGATTGCCGTATTGCAAAACCACTCCGTCGTTGGTGCTCAGCACGACTGCCCTCTCCCGCGTCTGCTTGCCGGTGGCGGGATTCATGTGCACGACTGTGACCGTCTTGCCGACGTATTTCTCCAGCAGCTTCTGGGGCGAAAGCAAGTCGTAGTTGAAATTCTGTTCGATCATGCTGATGGCTCCGGGCGCGGATATGCTGCGCAGCAAAGCGGTGGCCGGGTTGATCTGGGCGCTGACGTCGCGAAACGCGACATGGTCGGATCCTTTGGGGAGCTGGATGCGCCGCTGATCTTTGACCAGCGCAAGCGAGGAATTGTAGATGGTCACCGCGACCGATTGTTGGTCTGATAGCGTGCTCAACTCTTCGGCTGGCTCGGCGGCGGCAGAGGCGGCGCTGGCCGCGCTGGCGGCGCACAGCGCAACCGCAGCTGCAAGGGCGAGAAGGGAAGCTCGTTGGATCATAGCTGTCTCCGTTGTGGTAGGGTATGAGGCTGATCCGGCAACGGCAGCGGTTCTACACCGTGATACGCAGCGAGCGGCCGCGAGGATAAGCCATATGCGATTCGACCGCGAGTCCGTGAGCTCAATGAACTCTATCGGCGCTTTGAGAATGCGCAAGCATGCGTCAAGCCGCGTTCGTGAATCAGCGTCAAGCGGGGTGGCAGCAGCTTGAAGCGCTGCTGAGCCTGGCAGAACGGCGCGGCTTGCGCCGCCTGGAGCCCGAGCAGGTAGCGGAGCTTGGAACCCTCTACCGCTGGCTGACTTCGGACCTCGCCTTTGCGAATGCGCGGCGCTACGATGTGACGCTGCAGGCGTATTTGAACCGCCTCACCGCGCGTGCGCATGCGCTGGTCTACGCCCGCCGTCAGTCGGGCGGTGTGCGAACCGTCATCGACTTCTACCGCCGGACGTTTCCGGCTGAGGTGCGGGCGTCGCGTGCGCCGATCGCGATATGCGCCGGTGTCTTCATCGCCGCGTCCGTGGCGGCATACGCGCTGATCAGCGCGCAGCCATTGAACGCTTACGTGTTGCTTCCCGCCCAGCTCATCCAGCCGATACACCACGGATTGCATGAGACCAACTTCGAGCCGGCCGTCCGCGGAATCGGCACGCCGACACTCTCGGCAGAGATCATGACCAACAACGTGCGCCTCGCGTTTCTGGCGTTCGCTGGCGGCGTGACGCTGGGGATCCTGACGCTGTATCTGCTGATCTTCAACGGATTGACCCTCGGTGGAATGGCCGCGCTGTACGCTCAAGCGGGCTTTGGCCGAGATTTCGCCGCGACCGTCGCGCCGCACGGCGTGATCGAGCTCTCGGCGGTGCAGATTGCCGCAGGCGCAGGGCTGCTGTTAGCGGCCGCCGTGTTGAGCCCCGGGCGTTTGCGGCGCGTGGACGCGATGCGTCGCAACGGCAGACGCGCAGGCGTCTTGATCCTCGGCGTCGCTTCGATGCTGGTGGTCGCCGCCGCCATCGAAGGCGGCTTTTCACCCCAAAAATACTCGCAAGAGGCGCGCATCGCGTTCGGGGTCATCACCGCGGCCCTGATGCTGGCGTATTTTCTGCTGGCCGGGCGGGAAAAAAGCGCCGAGGCGGCGTCGCCTTAGAGCAGGCTGCGCGCCTTGACCTCGATATAGGCGTTGATCAGCGCCACCGTCAGCTGTCTGGCAGGCACGTCGATGACCGGAATGCCACGGCGCACGAGCATGGCGGCCGCCTTGCGCCGCTGCTCCAGCAGGGTGGCTGCAACGCCCGCTTTGTAGGCGTCGTGGACGCTCTTCGGCGGTTGAGCGAGCGCGGCGCTGAGCGCCTCATCGTTCATCAGGACGCACAGCGCGAGATGGCGCGGGCTGATCTGCGCCATGTTCGCCAACGCAGCCGCGCAAGCGACCGGGTCGAACATGTCGGTGAAGAAGATCACCAAGCTGCGTTTGGGCTGGCGCCTTCGCAAGTAAGCGAAGCCGCGCGCGTAATCCGACTCTTCGAACAGCGGCTGCAGATCGTACAGGCGGCGCGTCATGCCGTTCGCATGGCTTGCCCCTGCTCGAGGCGCGATGTATTCAAGGATCTCGCCTGCAAATGCGAGCAGCCCGACCTTGTCGTCGGCCAGCGCGGCGATGTGGGCGACGGAAAGCGCGGCGGTCACGGCGTAGTCGAATTTTCGCTGGTCTCCGAGCTGCGGCGTCATAAGCCGACCAGCGTCGAGCACGAGGTTGACCGTCTGACTTCGTTCGACGTCGTACTGCGCCACCATGAGTTTGCCGCGCCGCGCCGTCGCCTTCCAGTTGATCGATCGGAATTCGTCGTCGGGCACCCACTCGCGCAGGGCATCGAATTCTCCGCCTTGTCCGCGCAACCGCAGCTTTCTAAACCCCGCGGCGGAAAGGCGTCCGCGTCGCGCTAGTTCGCCATAGCGCTCGACCGCTGACAAGTCCGGAAAAATGCGCACGTTCTGTTCGACGCCGCACCGAAAGCGTCGCACGAAGAGGCCGACGCTGTTGCGAACCGAGACGAAGAGCGGCTGCAGGCGCGCCTCGCCTCGTAAGCGCGGAACGACGGCAAGTTCGTCCACCTTGCGGCGCCGCGCGCCGACACGGCCGCGCAAAGGCTGCTCGGGCAGCACGAGCTGGTCGATCGGAGTCTCGACGATCTCGTATTCCAGGTCCGCGGCGCTGCGGTTGACGATTTGATAGCGCAGCCGCCCCGGCTTACGGAGGGATAGATGTTCGCAGGGCAGGCGCTCGGCCTGAAATTCTGCTCGCCGAGGTCCCATCGCGAAGTCCGCCGCGACGGCGCACAGCAGCGCGATCGATGCAAGAGCCGCTGCCCGCAACAGCACCGGCGCAGCGGCGCTGAGGGCGACCAGCGTGGCAATCGCGAGAATGCATTGCACCAGGCGAGCCGTGATCCAGGGGAAGCGCCCGCTCGACTCCCCGGCTTTCGGGTGCAGCCGCAAGGGCGCCATGCTCACTCGGCGGTTCCCGCTCCCAAGGCAGCCGCTGCCGTGTTCTCGGGCTCGCTGGGATCCGGAGCAGCCGCTTCGCGGGAATTCACCTCGAGCGCAGCCGGAGGTTCCTTGGGCACGGCCACGGAGTCAAGAATGCGCCTCAAGACAGCAGCGGCGCTCACCCCTTCGACTTCCGCTTCCGGTCTGATCAGCAGCCGGTGGCCGAGCACGTTCGGCGCGGCGCGCTTGACGTCGTCAGGCGTCACGAAGTCACGTCCATCCATCGCCGCGCAGCATTGAGCGGCGATCAGCAGCTGCAAGGCGGCGCGAGGGCTGGCGCCGAGCCCGACATCTGCGGCCGTCCTTGTTTGCGCCACGATTTCATAGCCGTACTCGCGCACGGCCGCTGACGCATGGATCGTCCGGACCTCGCGGCGCGCCGCTGCGAGATCTTCAAGCGATACGAGCGCCGCGATCCCGAGGCGGTCTAGGAAGCGCGCGTCAAAGCCGTCGGCGCCGCGAGCCAAAAGCTCGAGTTCTTCCGCGCGCGACGGGTACTCGGTGTTGCACTTGACCATGAAGCGGTCGATCTGCGCCTCCGGCAGCGGGTACGTGCCTTCGTACTCGATCGGGTTCTGGGTCGCGCACACCATGAACAACTCGGGCAGCGGCAGGGCAACGCCGTCGATCGTCACCTGGCGCTCTTCCATGCCCTCGAGGAGCGCGGCTTGTGTCTTGGGAGGCGTGCGATTGATCTCGTCCGCGAGCAGAAGGTTGGTGAAGATGGGGCCTCGCCGCGTGGAGAACTGGCCGCTTTGCGGATTGAAGATCGTCGTGCCGACGACGTCCGAGGGCATCAAATCCGCCGTGAACTGGATGCGGCGGAAGTCCGCGCCCAAGACCAATGCCAGCGCTCGCACGAGCAACGTCTTGGCGGTGCCCGGAACGCCTTCGATGAGGGCATGCCCTTGGCCGAAGAGCGCGAGCTCAAGGGCGAATATGGTGTCGTCTTGACCGACGACGGCCTTATGCAGACCGTCGTAGATGCGGGCGGCGAGCGCCGAGACGGGTGTGCCCATGCGACGCATGCTCCTTTCGCAGCGATATGCAGATGTCCGCAGCGCGGATGAGTTCGGACGCCGAGGGCTTTTCGTAACCGGAAATTCGATCGAGTTCCATCAAGGCGAGCGCGGCGCGCTCGCCGCGTTCGCCGCCGTCCAGCCGGAGCGCAAGAGCCGTGGCGGTCGTGCCGGCCGGCAATCCCAAAGCGTGGGCAAGGTCCTGGCGGCAAAGCTCGGCCAAGTCGCGGACCGCTTTGCGCGCCGCATCGCCGCGCTGCATCAACCAGGCAACCGACGTGAGGTATTCATCCGACGATCGTTCTGTGTCTGCGGGCGGCCGTATTGCGGGGCCGAAGCGTATCAAACCTCCGGCAAGCCACAGCACTATCGTGCCGATCGCCAGCACAAGTCCAAAGCGCACGTTTCGCGGCAAGATCGTCCACCAGGTGTCGCCGTTTTGGAATCCGTGCGACCATTCATCAAATGCCACCGTCGCGCCCGGACGAAGGCCAGCGGCGGCGATATTGTAAGCGAAGCGGGCATTGCCGGCAAGCCTGAGCCGTGAGTTCTGGAACAGCGACTCGTCGGTGATCACAAGCACGCTGCCCTTTCCGATCTGATACCAGCCGGCGAGGACGCCGCCAGAATCGGCGGCGATAGGCGTTACTCGTGCGCTCTCGTCGAACGGGATCCGCAGCGCGCTTTGCGCGGCAATCGTCGTCACGCCTTCCGTAAAGGCGGACGGCACGAGGCCGAGAGACTCCCTACCGTGCGAGTGCGCGCGAGCAACGGGCGGGAAGCCCAGCGGCGTCGTCTCATCGGCACTCGTGTTGCGGGAAAGCAATCGGCTGGAATTTTGCGGCTCCGCTGCGCTTCCGTCGAGGAGCCATACGAGCCGTCCGCCTGCCGCCACCCAGTTACGCAGCTGCGCATAGTCGCCGGCGGCAAAACCTCCCACGCTCTTGCCGGCTTGCGCCAAAGCAACAGCATCGGAAGAGCTGTTGGCGACGATCAGCACCGCCACCGCTCCGTTCAAGTAGGCGGGTCGCCGCTCAAAGGGCTGCGTCGAAACACCTTCTCGGCGCAACAGCTCCGACCACGCCCGGTAACCGCCCGGCCGATAATCAAAACTCGAGTAGCTGTCAAACGCTGCGGTTGCGCTTTGGCGCCGCCCTTCGTTCAGCAGGCCCAAGAAGACGAAGCACGCAAAAACGGCGACGACAATTGCGGCTTCAGCCGCTGGAAAAGCGCGGGTTTGCTTCACGACGCGATGAGCGGCCGCAATGCCAAGAACGCAGCGCGCGCCTCGGACCAATCCTGTTCGGACGGCGTGCGTTCGGCATAGGCGATGAAGCTGAAGATGGCCGCCAGCGCGTCGAAATGCGAAGAGGCCGGCCGCAGCACGCGCATGACCAGGCGCCGGTATTCTCCTGCGGTGCGCGAGGCGTCGTAGGCGATAGCGCCGCCTCGGTCGAGGCAGGCCAAACTTGCTTTGAACAGCGCGGCTATCGCTTCGGCATACTCGCCACGCGCCGCGTGCGCCAAACCACGGCGGTAGAGGTCGTCGGCGTCGATGGGCGCCGCCAGCACAGCGCCCAGAGCGGTGTGCTGCCGTCCGCGCCTCGTCCGCACACTTCTCAAGAGCCCTGCCGTGACGTACACCGCGGCGGCCAGCAGCGCAAGCACGAACGCGCCGGCGATCAATTCTCCGAACAGCGGCACGGATGAGGCGCCGCGGAAAACCGCTCCCAAGACTTTGGCAAGCAATCGGCCTAGCCAATCCAAGAAACGTTCCAGCAGGCTGCGGGCGGGTGGAGGTGCCGGCCCGGAACCCACGGCATCCCGATACGGCTTTTGACCGAGGATGAGGGCCACAGCGTCTTTGGGCGGCGAACGAGGCGCTGCGCTCGCTGGTCCGCCCGAGTCGAGACGTCGCACCGAAGCGGTCAAGAGCGTCAACGACTGCGCTTGCAGACGGCGATTCTTCTGCGCAGCGATCGCGCGCAGACACGCTTGCAGCCAGTGGTCCGCAGTGAATCCTCGCGCATGGGCACCTGCCGGAAGATGAGCCGCTGGCATAGCGCCGGAACCGCGCCGGTGCAACCGTAGGCGCGAAGCCCCGGCTGCGAGTTCACGCGCGGCCGAGCGAACCGCCTGTCTATATCCTGCCGGCTCCAAGGGGAGCGGTTGCGCGTTGCTCGCCATTATGATTTGAAGCACAAGCGCCGCCGCAACGGCGAAGGGCAGCGACATCAAGTTGCGACGGGCGGAAGCTGCGCTGGCGACTCCGTCAAGCGCTGCATCAAGATCTGCAGGTCGAAACCCTCGCGCCGGATGCGGATGTCGTAGTAGAAGACGGAGACCGCGACAATCGCAAAGGGATAGAAGAACATCTGCGCCAGGCTGGCGAGGATGACGTACAGCGCAGGCGATTTTCCGTAATATGCGAGCAGCATGCCGCTGCCGGCGCCGAGCAGCTGCGCCGCGAAATTGACGAGTATCAACGTGATGGCGAGCGCGAATGCGCGCTTCGCCTGCTTGCCTCCGAAGATGCGGCTAAAGGCGCTCGCAAAAGCCTTGATAGGGTCCGATTTTTCGACGACAAGCGCGATGAAGGACAGGGCAAAGGCCAGATAGAGCATCGCCATGACGCCAATCGTCACAATGCCGACAACCACCAAGAAAACGGCCAACAACACTGCGGCGGCAGAGGTTCCCCGCAAGAATGCCCCGGCGGCTACGATGACCGCGCTCAGCGCGCCCATGACCAGCACCAGCGCGAACAGCCCCACGACCACGACCGCGATCCATACAAAGAGCAGGATGATCATGCGGAACCAGCGCTTGAGCGCCATCCGGTAGCATTCCGCAAAGCGCACGGGCAATCCGAGATACGCACGCGTGACACCGAGGACCACAGCGGCGTTGGAGAGCGGAAAGCCCAGAAACACTATGGCGAGCGCGATAAACGTCCATGAGTCCGCAACGTGCAGACGGGCGAGTTTCGACGGGTCCGGCGGTGTCGCCGGAGAGTGCATCGCTTGTTGGATCATCGAGAGGTAGACGTCGAAGATATCTTTGGTCTGGAAATACTGCGCGATAGCGGTCGGGATCAGCACGACGGCGACCAGGCCCGTGAACGCCGCCACATGGCGGAAGTAGATGTGAAAAGCCCGATCGAGCAGCTCGCCTAACGGCAGCGGCCGCAAATGCAGCATCGTCTGCGCGGTTGCGGATTGTCGCGGTGTCG
The DNA here is from genome assembly GCA_003244105.1 of Candidatus Eremiobacter antarcticus. GTDB lineage: Bacteria > Vulcanimicrobiota > Vulcanimicrobiia > Eremiobacterales > Eremiobacteraceae > Eremiobacter > Eremiobacter antarcticus. Next base: position 43,260 of record QHBK01000004.1, read on the forward strand.
AGACAAACGGATCGTTGTACGACATCGTAAACGCCGATCGTGAGACAGAAGTAAGCGCCGTTTTTCTTGAGGGTCAATTGCGCTTCCTGGAAGAAGCGCGCTGCGTGAACCATGCAGCCGCGTTCGACTGCGGCGAGCGCGCCGCAGTTGTGACGACGCGCGGCGACATCGTCGAGAGCGAGCATCATGTCTGCCACATTGTGGTGGACAAGCACGGCGCTGCGCTGGAAGCGCGCGGCGACGTCGACCGGCCTGTGTATATGCGCTCGAGCGCAAAGCCGCTGATCTGTGCGACGATCGTCGCCTCCGGTGCCGCGGACCGCTTCGCCTTCAGCGACCAAGAGATCGCGATCGCCGCCGGCTCTCATAGCGGCGAGCCGTATCATGTGGATGCGGTCGAAAGCATGCTGCGCAAGATCGGATTGGACGAGTCAGCTCTGCAATGCGGCGCCCATGCGCCGATCCACGAGCCGAGCGCCCAGGCTCTGTGCAAGAGCGGAGAATCTCCGAGTGCAATCCACAACAACTGCTCGGGCAAACACGCGGCTATTTTGGCGTTGGCCGTGCATCGTGGCGCGCCCGTTTCGACCTATCTAGCGCGCGACAATCCGGCGCAAGCGGAGATACTGGCCTCCTGCGCCGAGCTGCTGCAACTTTCCGAGAGCGATCTCATCGTCGGCACGGATGGCTGCGGAATTCCTGTCATCGCAGTCTCCATGCGCGCTGCCGCGCGCTTCTATGCCAAGCTCGCAGAGCCGGACCAGTTTCCGCAGCGGTTTCGCGCCGCGTTGGCCCGCCTCTGCGATTCCATGACGAAGTATCCGCAGTATGTCGCGGGAAGCGGCCGTTTCGATACCGATCTCATGCGGACGGCGGCGGGAACCGTCGTCTGCAAGGGTGGGGCCGAGGGTTACCACGCAAGCGCCGCGCTGGGGCTGGGGCTCGGTATGACCGCCAAAGTGGCGGACGGCAACTACCGCGCGATCGCGCCGTTCGTCATGGACCGGCTTCAACGGCGCGCGGCGCTGGATGCCGAGCAGCTGCAGGCTCTCGAAAGACATCGTCGTCCGGCGATCAGAAATCACGCGGGCCGCACTGTGGGGGAGATACGCGTTCTGCGGCTGTGACGGCGGGTCCGGTCAGCTGTTCTTGTAGACCAGTTCCCCGCTGATGTACACGTGCGTCACCTCGTGACGGCGGTTCCAAACGACGAAATCGGCGCGAGCACGCGGGCTCAACGTCCCGACATCATCTTCGACTCCGAGGGCTCGAGCAGGCGCCCAGGTAGCGCACTCGACAGCTTCCGGCAGCGTGATGCCGGTGGCGGCTATGAGATTGCGTACCGCTTGATCCATCGTTAGGCGGCTGCCTGCGATGACACCATCTTTGGTGCGCGCCACTCCGCCCTCTTCCACCAAACCATCAGTCAGCGGCATGTGGTCGGTCGTCAGCACGAGGTTGACGCCCTTGAGACGGTACAGCAGGGCTAGATGCTCGGCGGACACGTGGATGCCGTCGGCGATGACCTCGCAAAAGACCGTTGGATCGAGCAAATAGGCGGTGAGCAGCGATGATACGCGATGATGCAGCGGGGGCATGGCGTTGAACGCGTGCGTCAGGATGCGGTAGCCTTCTTCGATGGCCGCGTTGCCGATGGCATACGTCGCGCCGCTGTGTCCGGCGGCCAGGCTGGCGCCGCGGTGCCGCAACTCTGCGGCGGCCGGTCGCGCCTCTTCGATCTCCGGCGCCATCGTGACGCGCAAGCGCCCGCCTTGCCAGGTCTCCAAGAGCGCTTCGATGCGGGCGGGTGTGGGAGTGAGCAAGAACTCGCGCGGGTGCACGCGCCGATAGTCGGGATTGAGGAACGGACCCTCGAGGTGCACGCCCAACGAGCGCGCCCCGCTTGAAGGCGAACGCGTTTCTTGCGAGATGATGCTCGCGGCGCGCAGCATAGGGTCCCATGGTCCGGTCATGACGGACGGCAGAAAGGACGTGACCCCGTAGCGCGGAGCTTGCGCCGCCATTGCGCGCAGCGTCTCCACCGGTTCGGTGTTGAACCACGAGCGGCCCGTGCCGTTGACGTGCAGGTCTATGAGTCCCGGGGTGACGATGCTCCCAGGCGGCAACTCGCGATCGGCCTTGCGTACGCCGTCTTCCACTGCGACCACGCGTCCGTCGCTGATCCGCATGCAGCCCTGCTGCGCCGTGCCGTCCCCTATCGCGAATAGCGCCGGACCGAAAGTCGTGCCCTGCATGAAACCGTGCGTTCGCGGAGCGCTTGCCTCTCGCCCCCCGCCCGCAGGGGCGGAGACTTCTAGCTGCGGATGAGCGCCAAGACTTCGTCGCGCTTTGCCGCCAGCAGTTCGGCTGAGTCAGCTTCGACGTTGAGCCGCAGCAGCGGTTCTGTGTTCGAGGGCCGCACGTTGAACCAAAAGTCATCGTAGGAGACCGTCACGCCGTCCAAATGATCGATCTTGCGAGCATCCGAGAAATGACGCTCGAGTTCGCGCAACTTGGCGGTCACATCGTCGACCTTCGTGTTGATCTCACCAGAACGAAAGCGCCGATCCAACGGGCGCAGCAGCTCGCTCAGCGGCTTGTTCTCTTGTGAGAGCAACTCCAAGACGACCAGCAGCGCGATCAGCCCGGAATCGGCGTAGTAATGATCGCGGAAGTAGAAATGCCCGGAATGCTCGCCGCCGAAGATCGCGTTCTCCTCGCGCATCACCGACTTGATGATGGAGTGGCCCACACGCGTGCGCACCGGCCGGCCCCCTTCGGCGACGATGAGCTCCGGAACGCCGCGCGAACAGATCAGGTTGTAGAGAATCGTCGCCCCTGGATGCTTGCGCAGCAGCATCTTTGCCACCAACGCGGTGACCATATCGCCGCCCACCAGTTCGCCGCGCTCATCCGTGATGAACACGCGGTCGGCGTCGCCGTCGAAGGCAGCTCCCAAATCGGCTTTGTGCTCTCGGACCGCGCGCTGCACGTCGCGCATGTTCTCTGGTTCTATGGGACTGGCCGGATGATTCGGAAAGGTGCCGTCAAGATCGAAATACAGGGGAAACACTTCTAGGGGAAGGCGCTTGAAGACGGCCGGAACGATATGACCGCCCATGCCGTTGGCGCAATCGACCACGATGCGCAACGACCTGATGCTGGCCAGATCGATGAACGACAGGCAATGGTCGACGAATTCCGGCAGCACATCGCGCTGATAAATCGTGCCAGCCTTTGGCGCAGGCTGGAACTGGTTACGCGCCACCAAGTCGCGAATCGCAAACACGCCGGTCTCGGCGGAAAGCGCGATCGCCTGCTCGCGGCACAGTTTGAAACCGTTGTACTCCTTGGGATTGTGCGATGCGGTGATCATGGCGCCGGCGGGATAGTCGAAATGGCCCACGGCGAAGTACAGCTCATCGGTGGACGTCAACCCCAGATCGACGACGTCGGCTCCCTGACCGGTCACGCCCCGTGCGAAGGCTTCGAAAAGCGCTTGAGAGCTCGTGCGCATGTCGCGACCGACGGCGACGACGGTCACGTTCAAGAAGCTCACGAACGCACGCCCGATGCGCTCGGCCGTGACCTCATCCAGCTCTGCCGGATAGATGCCTCTGATGTCGTAGCTTTTGAAGATGTCGAGATCGACTTGAGTGCGCATCAGGACCTACTGGGCGCGGTTGAGGGCCGCGTAGTGCTGCAGCCAGACGATGGTGGCGACCACCACCGCCAGCATCAAGAGAAGACGCCACAGCTTGGGCGGCTGTGGCGAGTTCAGACGGTTCCCGAAAGCCATTCACGGCGGTTCGGCGCGACGGTCCCGCGGCGCCTGCCGCGGCCCGTATCACAAATCGTGATAGAGATAGAATTCGTAGGGATGGGGACGGATTTTGACCTCTTGCACTTCTTTAATGCGCTTGTACTGCAGCCACGTGTCGATGAGCTCTCGGGTGAACACGTCGCCTTCCAGCAAAAAGGCGTTGTCTTTCTCGAGGGCGTCGAGCGAGGCTTCCAAGCTGCCCGGGACCGATTTGATGCGCTTGGCCTCGCGCTCGGGCAAATCGTAGATGTTCTTGTCGAGCGGGCCGAAACCGGCTTTGACTGGATCGATCTTCTTCCGAATGCCGTCCAGGCCAGCCATCAGCAAGGCCGCGAAGCACAGGTACGGATTGGCAGCTGAGTCGGGCGGCCGGAACTCTATGCGTTTCGATTTTGAAAACTTGGGACCGAAGAAGAACACCGGAATGCGGATGGCCGCGGAGCGGTTGCCTTTGGAAAACGCGATGTTGACCGGCGCTTCGAAGTGCGGCACGAGCCGTTTGTACGAGTTTGTCGTCGGGGCGCAAAACGCCATCAGCGCGTCGATGTGCGTCAGCAAGCCGCCGATGTAGTAGTGCGCCAGCTGCGACAGTTCGGCATAACCGTCGGCGGCGTAGAACAGATTTTTTCCGCCCTTCCACAAGCTCTGATGCACGTGCATGCCGGAGCCGTTGTCCCCGAAGAGCGGTTTGGGCATGAACGTGACGGTCTTTCCGTGGCGGCGCGCGACGTTGCGCGTGACGTACTTGTAGATCATCACGTTGTCGGCTTGCTGCAGCAGCGTGTCATAGCGGATGTCCAGTTCAGTCTGGCCGGCGGTCGCGACTTCGTGGTGATGCATCTCCACGGGGACGCCCCAGTCGATCAAGCTGAGCATCATCTCCGAGCGGATGTCCATATGCTTGTCGGAGGGCTGTACGGGGTAGTAGCCTTCCTTGGGCCGCAAGCTATACCCGAGGTTTGGAGTCTCATGATCGCCTGCGTTCCAGTGCGCTTCTTCGGAATCGATCGCGTAGCCCATCATGTACGGCTGAATGTCGAAACTGATGTGGTCGAAGATGTAGAACTCGAGTTCAGGGCCGAAGTACGCGACATCCGCGATCCCACTGTCCTGCAGGTACCCTTCTGCGCGCGTGGCGATGTTGCGCGGGTCTTTCCCGTAGAGCTGCTGCTCGCGCGGGTCGAAGACATTGCAGATCAACGAAACGGTCGGAATGTTGCAAAAGGAATCGACGCGCGCCGACTCCGGCTGTGGCAGCAGCACCATGTCGCTTTCCTGGATCTCTTGAAAACCGCGTATGCTGGACCCGTCGAATCCGACGCCGCTCACAAACGTGCTTTCATCCACCACGTCTGCGGGCACGGAAGAGTGCTGCCACATGCCCGGTATATCCACGAACTTGAAATCGACGATCTTCGCGCCGCTCTTCTTGATGAAGTCGAGCGCGGACTTTCCACTCGAGGCAGCCGGCACGTGATGCTCCTTTCGAACGAGAACCTTCGCGAGCGTGCAAGACCTAAAAGTCTGCAGCGCGGCCGGATAAAAGCCGGCGCACGCCTTTGCTCTGCATCGTCAGCGTCTCCGACAGTTTTTACACGTTTGCGCGAGGCCTTTTCGACGGTTGACGCAGTTCCGCTCAGCCTCGTTGGACAAATGTCGTCCGGACGCCCACGCGAATCCTGTGGATAAGTGCGCTAAACCTGACAGCCTCGGCAGAAATACGTGCTTTCGCCGCCGCTGTGGATGGACGAGATGCGGTGGCCGCAGCGCGGGCAGACGGCCTTTCCTTTGCCATGCACTCTTAAAAAGGACCGATCCTGTTTGTGCAGGGGGTGCTTGTGCTCGGCGTATTGCTGTTTGACGATTGCGGTGGCGTCGCTCAAAACCGTGCGAACGGCCGCATACAGCGCCGCGCGCTCGCTGTCGTCAAGCGTGGACGTACGCCGCAGCGGACGCAACCGCGCCTCCCACAGAATCTCATCCGCGTATGCGTTGCCCACGCCGGCGATAAACGCTTGGTTGCGAAGGACGTTCTTGATCTCTCCGCGGTGTTTGCGCAGGCGAGCGGCGAACGCCGCAAAGTCCAAGTGGGGGTCGCGCGCGTCGGGGCCGAGGTCTGCGAAGGTTGGGACGTCTGCTTCTGGCCGGCTTGTGAGGTATACGCGAGCCATCATGGTGGCATCGAGAAAACGCATCTCGTCTCCGCCCGCCAGCCGCAGGGTGAAACACGTCGCCGCAAGCGTCGGAGCAGCGCGACTGCAATATGCGAACCGGCCGCTGAGCATGGGGTTGATGACGAGCTGCTCGTCGCACTCCGCGAATCCGAAGAGCAGAAACTTGCCCCGGCGCCGCACGTCGCTCAGGACCCGGCCGCGCAGTGTTTCAGCGAAATCTTGCGCAGGGTGGCGGATGACAAAGGCACGCGCGGGATTCAGGACCACTTCGCTTATGGTCTTGCCGGCCAGGTAGCGAGTCAACGTCTCGCTCAGCAGCTCGAGCTCGGGAAGCTCCGGCAATTAGAGCAGCCGGCGATCTTCGCGGTCGAGCGTCAGGTGGGCGACAGCTGTATGGTCACGTTGAAGGTCTGATTCTCGGTGACGGTGACGGAGGTGACACCGTGCAGCCCGGGCGCATCCGCTGTCACGACCTCTTGTCCGATCGGCACGTTCGTGAGGGTCGCAACGCCGTTGGCGCCGCTGCGAGCGACCACGCCCCCGGCCGACACGAGCGCGTCCGCTACCGGCGCATTATTGGTGGTCGAGCGGCAGGTCGCCATGATAGTGCCATATTGCTGCACGCCGATAGCGTTCGGATTCGGGCACCCCGAAAGGAGCAGCGCGGCTCCTGCGACCGCCGCAGCGACAAGGCTTCGGGACGAAGGGGACGGCCTTTTCATGAAAAGAACTCCGCTCAGCGTAGTTAGCACCCCGCCTCACGTTCGCCCGGGACGAAAGCGCCCCTGGTGCCTCGCCGCTTTCCCGGAAGGCCCGATTGCGCCCGGCGCGGCGGAGCGCTATACTATTACGCACATGAAAGCGCCGCGTCTTCGCATCGTCAGCGCATTGATGGCCGCCGCGATCATCGCGATGCTGACCGCAGTCTCTTCCGCAGCGCCGGCAAATCCGCTCGACGGCTCAAACGCTCAGGCGAGCGAACTCCTGAATCAGGCGGCACGCGATGCGGCCGCCGGCCACAACACGGTCGCGCGCCAGGCGTTGATCAAAGCGGCCGCTATTGATCCCTCGAACATGGCAGTGCAGAAACTGCTGGGCGATGTCGAGTACCGTCTCGAGCACTACGCCGCGGCGGCAACGGCGTACCGCTTGGTCTTGGCGCGTGACCCCACGAATAAGGAAGTGCATAACCGTTTAGGCGGCGTGTATGCCGCCCAAGATGATCTCGCCAATGCAACGGCGGAATTCCGCCGCAGCTTGCCGCTTTCCGAAGGTTTTATCAACCTCGTGCAGACCTACGCTGACATCGGCAAGCTGGGTGACCTGGAAGCCGAGTACTTCCGGGATATGGAGCACGAGCCGTACGAGCCGATCGCTCACTACAACTTGGGCTACATCTACTACTATGAGAAGAAGTATGGCAACGCCATCGCTGAGTACCAGGCAGCACTGGATCGCGGATCGCGCTATAATGATGCGCGCAACGCGTTGGGAATGGTGTACGGCGACCTGGGCCGATACGACCAGGCCATTGCTGAATACAAGAACGTCTTGAAGCAAGACCCCACCTACTACCTTAGCTGGATGAATTGGGGCGTCGAACTGATCCGCCAGGGCAAATACGACGAGGCGATCGAGAAGCTCAACCAGGCGATCGAGATCAAACCCGACTACGCGCGTTCGTACGACAACCTCGGCGTCGTGTACGACTACCGCGGTGATTTCAACAAGGCAGTGGAGTTGTACGAGAGATCACTGGCGCTCGATCCGCGCCAGCGCGAGGCGTATCAGAACCTCGGCAGCATCTATTTCACCCATAACCTCATCAATCTGGCTGAGGCGGCCTTCATCAAAGGTTTGGCGGTGGCTCCTCACTTCGCCGACTTACATTTCAACCTCGGCGTGGTCTATCAGCATCAGCGCAAGTTCGCGCTCGCGGCTCAGCAGTACAAGGACGTGCTGGCGGTGGCACCCGACAACGCGAGCGCGCGCGCTCAACTCGCGACCGTTCAAGCCGCCATCACCCGCTAAACGCTCGAACCAAGCTCTAGTCTCTGCTAGGAAGCGCTCCTCTTCGCGGCGATGACGTCCACTTCTATGAGAGCGCCTTTGGGAAGCGCAGAAGCCCCGGTCGTGGTCCTGGCCGGCCGGTGGGATCCGACGTAGCGCTCGTAGACCGCATTGACGGCGGCGAAGTGTGCGAGATCGGCCATGAAGATATTCACCTTCACAACATCGCCGAAGCTCGAGCCTGCCTCTTGCAAAATCGCGGAGATGTTGCGAAAAGCCTGATCTGCCTGAGCCTCCACTCCATCGGCAAGCTCGCCGCTTTTGGGGTCGGTTCCCAGTTGGCCGGCGGTAAACACCAGTCCATCATTTTCCACCGCTTGGCTGTACGCTGCTACGGGGGTCGGGGCGTTGGGAGACGAAATCAATCGCATCTCGCATTGTGCAACGCTCTGCCGGGCGCAACCTGCCCGAGGAGGTGTCATGGCGACGACGATCATCTACACGAAGCCGGGCTGCCCATATTGTGCCGCCGCACTCGCGGATTTCCAAAGCCGGGGCGTGCCATTCCGCCAGATCGACGTGCAACACGATCTCGCCGCGCGCGAGCGCATGCGGGCGTTGTCGGGCGGATTGAGAGTGCCGACCATCGTGGGCGAAGACGGGAGGGTCTCAGTCGGTTTCGACGGCGCCTGAACGGTTCACGACTGACGGGCGTGCCCGTCCCTGCCGATACTAAAGACGGCGCCTTCGGGTGACCGTTTTCCTATGACAGAGATGACGTTCCGTTCGCCGCTCGATGAGGCGCGCTGGGTCGAGAGCAGCATCCTCAAATCGAGGCTGCTGTCCGTCGGTGTTGGCGCAGTTCTCCTCGCCATGCTGCCTTGGCCGTATCCGCGCTGGACGCAGGCCCTCATCGTCGCGATGTGGCTGGCGCAGGGACTCGTTGCAGCGAGCTTCGTGCGGAGAGCGACGACCGTCAAGCAGATCCGCTGGTCCGGGCGCATTCTGCTCGCGGCCGACACCCTGGAACTTGCGTCTGTCGCCTATCTGTACATGCCCCTGTTGCCCGAAGCATGGCTCTCCATGTTCCTCCCGATCACGTGGGGCGGGATACGAGAACGCATCGCCGGCGCCGTCAGCGCAGCCGCGCTGACGACCGTATTGCTCGTGGTGTCCTTCATCTTCCATCCGCCGCCGCCGGCGCCGGAGTCGTACGTCAGCAGGCTCATCTACGACGCCAGCATCGTGTGGCTGTTCGTGTTCGCTGTGCGATTGCTCGTGCGCGGGGTGGCCGTACGCAGCGACGTCCTGGCCGTGCAACGCGAAAAGCTCGAGAAGGCGGCGAGCGCGCAGTCTCAGCTGCGCAGCCTCTCCGACGTGCAAGCATCCACGATCAAGAAGGTGACGGAGCTGGCCGTGAGCCTGCTGCGCGAGCGTCAGCTCGACGCGTTGCTCGACCGCATGTTGGACGTCACGATGCAATCGTTCGGTTTCGCCAGCGGCTCGATTCTGGTGGCTGAAAGAGATAAGGAAGCGTACGTCTATCGGGCCATTCGCGGCTACCCGCCAAGCGCAGAAGCGCTGCTGCGAAAGCGGCAGGTCTCGTTCGCCATGGCGGAGCTGAAGCTCGACAAACGCTTTTCCTTGACTCCGTCGCTGTTCTACGCACCCGCCGAACGCCAGACCTGGTACACCGATCCAGAGATGTGCCGGCATCCGGATCTCGTGAACCAACGCCGCGCCGATGGGGGGGCATGGCACGAAGCGGACTGCTTGATCTTCACGCTCCTCAGCTCATCGGGCGAGGTCATCGGGCTGCTGGTCCCCGACGCTCCTTTAGAGGGCCGAGTGCCGTCGCATGAAACGCTGGACGCGATGAGTCTGTTCGCGCGTCTCGCCGCCGCCGCCATCGAGAACGTCCACATCGTGACGACTGAGAAGAGCCGGGCGAATACGCTCAGCGAGCAAAACGTCGAGATGAAGCGGCTCTATGCAAACGTGGAGGCGCTGGCAGAGGAGCGCCGCCTGCAGGCCGACCGGCTGGCGCGGATCCTCGAGTTGACGGCGGCCATCTTCCGCGAGCGCAACCTCAAGACGATGCTTCGCCGCATCCTCAAGGTCGCGGTAGATACCTTCGGTTTTTCGGCCGGCACGATCTTGCTGCGCGATCCCGCTCGCGATGTTTTCATCCGCCACGCGGCCGTCGGCTACTCGCAAGACGTCGAGGGCGTGGAAATGACCGGCGAGGACGTGCGCTCGGACATGACGCCGGTGACGCGCGTGCGCGAGACGTACTACTACATTCCGATGGAGCTGCATCACTCGGGTGGCGTCACGCGTAATCCCGATCGCTTGGAGCTGCCGCGCATTCTGCCGGGCGATTGGCATGAGAACGACCTGTTGATATTCCCGATCTTCGACTCCGTCGGCACGCTGATCGGCGTGCTGTCCCCCGACGATCCCAAAGACCATCGCATACCGAGCGATGAGACGATCCGCACGATCGAGGTCTTTGCGCAGCTGGCCGGCATGGCCGTGGAAAGCGCGCGGCTGCGCGCGGAAACGACCGTCTCAGTCTAAGCTCGGGTTCCCAGAAGCGGGCCGCACCGCCGGCCTACATGGAGAGATACGCCTCGATCTCCCACGGATGCACCTGCGTGCGATATGATTCCCACTCTGCGAGCTCGGCTTCGCGCAGCCGGTGATAGCTGTGGTCGCCGAGCGCCGCCCGCATAAGCGGGTCGTCGTCTAGAGCGAACACGGCTTCCTGCAGGGACGCGGGCAGCTGCTCGATGCCGAGATTCAGCCGCTCTTCATCGCTCAGCGACGTCACCGGCGATTCGACCGGATCGCCGGGCGCGAGCGAGCGCTTCACGCCGTCCAAGCCGGCTTTCAGGACGCACGCGAGCGCCAGATACGGGTTGCATAACGGATCGGGCGACCGAAGCTCGACGCTGACCTCGGGCAACGCTTGTTGCGGTACGCGGATCAACGCGCTCTTCGCGCGCAGCGACCATTGGATGTAGGCGGGCGCATCGTAGCCCGCGACTAGGCGTTTGTACGAGTTGACGGTGGGGTTGGTCACGGCCGTGAAACCGCGCGCGTGGGCCAGCAAACCGCCGATGTACGAAAGACCAGTCTCGCTCAAGGAGCCCGGATTCGGAGCGCCGGCGTCGTGGAAAGCATTCTTTCCGTCGCGCATCAAGCGCTGCGCGATGTGAAGGCCGCTGCCGTCCTGATCCGTGAACGGCTTGGGCATGAACGTCGCGTGCAGGTTGTGCCGGGCGGCTACGGTCTTGACCACGACGCGGGCGGTGGCGATGGCGTCAGCGAGGCCCAGCACGTCGGGGGCATTGAGGTCGATCTCATGCTGGCCGTGCGACACCTCATGATGCGTCGCCTCGACGTGAATGCCCATGTCTTGCAGCGCCATGGCGGCATCGCAGCGCGCGACGTCTCCTCGGTCCATCGGGCTGAGGTCGAAATACGAGCCGCGGTCCGTCGTGAAGGTGGTCGCGGCGCCGTCTTTGGGATGCTCGAAGAGAAAGAACTCAAGTTCCGCGCTTGCCTGCGCGCTGAACCCTTCACGTGTCACCTCTTCCAAAACCCGCCGCAGCGTGCTGCGCGTGCAGCCCTCGAAGGGCGAGCCGTCGGGGTTGTGCACGTCGCACAACAAGCGGGCTTCGACTGGGGAGCCCGGCGGCGTCCACAACACCGCGAACGTGCGCGGATCCGGAGCCAAGTACATGTCGGACTCCTCGTGGCGCACGAACCCTTCGATGCAAGAGCCGTCGAACGCCACTTTGTCGTCCAACGCCGCTTCCAGTTCCGCGACCGGGATGGCGACGTTCTTGGTGACCCCGTGGATGTCGTTGAACTGGAGCCGCACCAGGCGCACGTCGAGGTCTTTGGCGCGCCGCAGAAGATCGCGCTTGGTCATTGCGGCTCCTCCGACGCGTTCATCTGGCGGATCGCGAGCGCAGCTCGCAGCGAGAGCTGATCCTTGGTCGTCTTGAGGTCGACGTTGAGGATCTGCGAGATCTGATTTAAGCGATAGAAGATCGTGTGGCGGTGGACTGACAGCCGTTCGGCCGCGACCTTCACGTTCTCACCGGCCTCGAGGTAGAGCTGCAGCGTTTTCAGCAGATCGGTCTTATGGCGGCGGTCGTAAACGGCCAACGGTTCGATCAGGGCAGCGGCAAAGCTCGCAAAGGCCTCGCGATCGCCGCCGCCGTGAAGCAGCGCGAATATTCCGAGATCCGGATAGACGGCGACCGAGCCAGGGCCGAAGAGGCGGCGCCCCAGCGAAAGCGCTTCGCGGGCTTCACGCAAGGAAAGCGGCACGTGCAGCAGCTCCTTGTGGAAGGCGCCGATGCCGCAATTCACCGACCGCGCTGATCGTTGCGCGGGCAGCTCGCGCACGACGTGGGCCGATGCCTGGCGCGCGCGGGCGACGTCCACTTGGTGCCGTATCGGAAAAAGCGTGACCACCTGTCCGGCAGCCGGGCTCAAGGGGCACAGCGCCTCGGTCGCGGCCAGCGCGTGCGTGATGAGCTCGCGCGCCGCCTGCGGCGCAATGCCTTCGACGTCGAAGATCGCGGCCAACAACGCCGCCGGTAAAGGGACACCCGCCGCCGCGGCTTCTTGCCTCACACCTGCCGAATCGCCCAACTCGCCCGTGAGAAAACGCTCCCAGAACAAGCGCCTGGCCTGGCTCGGCATGGATCCCCGCCGCAAGTGGTCCACAGCGGCGACGCTGGCGGTGATGCGCAAGGCCGGTGCGACGTCGCTACGCGATTTGCCGCGCACGAAGAGCGTGACGTAGCCGGGCACCGCGTTGGAATCGCCGTGACCGGGCATGTGGGCGCAGAATCCTTGCATGGAATCTGAGATAGCCGCTTGCACGACGACGCCGTTCTTAGCTGCCTTCACGCCGGCTTTTTGGTAGAAGGGCAGAAACGATGGCGGCAGTGGCCCCGGCAGACCCTTCGGTTCCGCAAGCGCGAGGTGACGCCACTGGTCGTCTTCGATCAGGACGGCGCCGCCGGTCGCCTCGCAGAGAAGTTGGGCAAGCGCTTTGAGCCCGCCACCTCCCGAAAGCAGACTGGCAGCGCGTTCGCTCAGGCCCGCGAGCTCGTCTGCGGTCATCTCGGCCAAACGTTGAAGATCAAGCTCGTGCGCCTCATGGCCCGATGCCGAAGATGAGGATGAAGAGATAGGCGCCGGTCGCCGCGATGAGTGCCAGCGCGGTCAGCCAAGCGATGATATTAAAGGCCAATCCGTTCACGTGTCTGCCCATCAGCGCGCGATCGTTCACCAAACGCAGCATCGAGATCACGACGACCGGCAGCAGCATGCCTGAGATGACCTGCGACCAGAAGATCAGCGTCAGCAGCGGCGCGCCGGGTATGAGGACGAGGAGCGCGGCCACACCGATGATGGCCAAATAGAGGCCGAAGAAGATGGGTGCTTCGCGAAAACGCTTGTCGATGCCAGATTCGAAGCCGAACGCTTCGCACACCGTGTAGGCGGTGGACAACGGCAGAACCGAAGCGGCGAACAGCGACGCGTTCAACAGGCCGACGGCGAAGAGCAGCGCTGCATACCTGCCCGCCAGCGGCTCAAGCGCGAGCGCGGCTTGACCGGCGTCCGTCACGTGCACGTGGTGCACGAAGAGGGTGGCTCCGCAGGCTACGATGATGAAGTAGGCGACGATGTCGGTGATGAACGAGCCGATGACGACGTCGGCCTGCGAGTACCGCAGCTCGCGCGGCTTGATGCCCTTTTCCACGACCGAAGCCTGGATATAGAACTGCATCCATGGCGCGATGGTCGTGCCGATCAGGCCGATGAACATCGCGAGATAGGCGGAGCTCCAGTGAAACGTCGGCACGACGGTGGCGTGGAGCACGACCGGCCAGTCGGGTTTTGCGAGCAGCCCGGACACGATGTATGTCAGGTACACGAGGCAGGCGAAGAGGAAGACCTTTTCGATGACCTTGTAGTTGGCGCGCAGCACGAGCACTGCCACGGCGACCGCCGCCAACGTCACCAGCACGAAACGGCTCACGTTGAAGACGTCGGCGCTCGCGGCCACACCGGCGAATTCCGCCACCGTGGTGAAGAGGTTGGTCAGCAGCAAGCCGACCATGATGAACAAGGTGATGCGCACGCCGAAGCGCTCGCGGATGAGGTCGGCCAGGCCCTTGCCCGTGATCACGCCTAAGCGCACGCACATCTCTTGGATGACGATGAGCGCGAGGGTGACCGGGATCAACAGCCACAACAGCCCGAATCCGAATTGCGCGCCGGCCAGCGAATAGGTCGCGATCCCACCCGCGTCGTTGTCGATGTTGGCGGTGATGAGGCCGGGGCCGACGATCGACAGAAAAATGAGCAGCGAGCGCCAGGGGCCGGCACGCTTCGATCGCGGCTTTCGGTCGACGGTTTCTACCAGTTCCATAACGCTCGATGGACGAGCGGCCGCAACGACCGCTCGAGAACAGACGGATCACGCCCTCGCGGCTTAGCCCAGATTCGACCTCGAACGCGACTTCCCCACGCGCGGGAACGACTTGCGCAATTTTTCGGGCAACAACACGTCGATGACGTCGTCGACCGTAACGATGCCGTGCATGCGGCCTTGTTCGTCGACGACGGGCACGGCGACGAAATCGTAGCGCGCGATGAGCGAGGCGACGTCTTCGCTTGAGGCGTGCAAATCGACCGTGACGACGTCGTCGACCGCGATGTCCACGACGGACGCCTCCGGCTGCGCGGTCACGAGGTCCCGCAAGGACACGACGCCCAGAATGTTCTCTTGCGGATCGAGGACGTAGATATAGTACACGAGCTCCGCATCCTTGGCGGCCGAACGGATGTGCTCGAAAGCTTGCGCCACCGTGAGGTTGGGAGGCAGCCAGAGATATTCGGTCGTCATGAGACCACCGGCGGTCGTCTCCGAATGCGAGAGCAGCTCCCGTACGTCGCGCGCCTCGTCGGGCTGCATCAGCGCGAGGATCTCCTGCTGCTTGTCGCGGTCGATCTCGCCCAGTAGGTCGGCGGCATCGTCCGGCGTCATGTTTTCGATGATGTCGGCGGCGCGGTCCGGCTGCAGGTCCTCCAGGATGGAAAGCTGCGTGTCGACATCGAGCTGCTCGAGCGCGTCGGCTGCCGTTGCCTCATCCAAGGATCCGATCAGCGAGGCCTGATCGCCGGCCGCGAGATCTTCGATGATGGCTGCCAGATCTGCTGGGTGGATGCGGTCGATGCGGTCCTGCGAGACACGCAAGCGGATGGCGTCGCCGGGCATGTCGTGATGCAATGGCTGCACGGCGTCCCATGAGATCAGCGACGAGCGCACGCCTGAAGGGCTGGGCTTTTTCGCCAACTGCTGGCTGAAGCTGCGCAGCCCAAGGCGGCGCAGCAACCCCGGAAGCCCGACGTCGGCGGCGATGACGCGCAGATGCTCGCCCGCCGGTGCCAGCTTCACGTCGTTGACGCGCACCACTTTGCGCCCGTCGACGTCGACGATCTGCTTGTCGAGCAGTTGCTTGGACAGCAGCAGCTGATCGCCGGCCAAGGTGGCCTGATTCATGTCAACCGGCGCCTTGCTCAAGGCGACGGCCTTATCGTCAAACGATGCGATGCTCGCAAATGGAGCATAGCGTGTGACGCCGTCGATGCCTTTGACGTACAATCCGACCACGGGCGGAAAGCTCTCGCCGCCGGAGACGGCGATATCTTCTACCTTGCCGATGCGAAAACGCTGGGTGCCGGTGCGCAGTTGGACCGTCTGGCCGATGACTTCGCTTGCGAATGCATCGCGCAATTCCACCGCTGGCTTCCTCCGGCGACACCGATGTCAAGTGAGGGCGAAGCTCAGGCCTCGCGAATGGCCCGTTCCAGGATGTCCACCGCTCTATCGATCTGCGTGCGGTCGACCACGAGCGCAGGCGTGAATCGCAAAGCGGAAAACCCACAGGGCAAGAGCATGAGCCCGTGCAGAAAGCACCGTTTCAAAACGCGGTCGCGGAAAGCCGGGTCGGGCGTCCGCGAAGCACGATCGGTCACGAAATCGACGGCCAGCATGAGCCCTTTGCCGCGGACGTCACCGATCGCAACGAAGCGTTCCTGCAACTCGCGCAGCTTCGCGATGAAATACCCGCCGAGTTCGGCGGCCCGCTCCACCAAACGCTCCTCTTCCATGACATCGAGCGTCGCTTTGGCTGCGGCGAGCGCGATGCCGTTGCCGCCGAACGTGTTGGAGTGCGCGCCTTGCTCGCCGAAATCGAGATCGGCGTCCAAAACGGTGGCCGCAACCGCCACGCCCGAGCCTAACGCCTTGCCGAGCGACGTGCAATTGGCGGTGACGCCGAAATGCTCGATGGCGAGCATCTTGCCGGTCTTGCCCATGCCCGCTTGGACCTCGTCATCCACGTAGGCGATGCCGTAGCGGCTTGCGATATCGCGGATGATGGGCACCCACTCGGGCGGTGGAACGATGTAGCCGCCTTCGCCTTGGATCGGCTCTACGAAGATGGCGGAAACCTCGTCCGGGGGTATGAGCTGCTTGAAATACAGTTCTTCCAGGATGCGCGCGCACCAGATGTCGCAATTCGGGTAGGTCATCTTATACGGACAGCGATAGCACGTCGCGTACGGCAGGTGGTGCACGTCTGGCATGTTCGGCGTGAAGCGCGCGCGTTGGGCGATCTTGCTTGCCGTCATGGAATTGGCACCCATGGTGCGCCCGTGGAAGGCCCCGATGAACGCGATCAGCCGTTTTCGAGTCGGCTTGTTCCAGCGAGTGGCCTTGATGGCGGCTTCGTTCGCCTCGGTGCCGCTGTTGCACAGGAAGACCTTTTTTGAGTGCAGTCCGGGGACGAGCCGCACCAAGCGCTCTGCGACCTCGGCTTGCAAAGGCGAATAGAAATCCGGGCTGTTGATGAAGAGCCAGCGCTCCGCCTGCTCCGCGATGGCCTCGGCGACTTTCGGATGCGAATGGCCCGTCGCGGCGACCATGCCGCTCGTGAAGTCTAAGAAGACGTTGCCGTCGACGTCCTCGACGAGCAATCCAGAAGCGCGCTTGACGACGATGGGAGCCGTCTTCGTGCCGGTCGTGACGGTCGCGGACTCGGCTGCGACCACACGGCGGCCTTCCGGCCCCGGTATGTCGTAGGTGGGGATCGGGGGAGAAGTCTCGAGCATCCCTCGTGGTTCTGCGTTTCACGCTTGCTTACATCCCAAGCGAGGCTTGGCTGCGCCACAGCGCGCAAAGCGATGCGTGCTCAGCCAGCGAACGCGCCGCCATGACGGCGATCGGGTTTGATTTCGATCACACGCTGGGCACCGACAACCAAGTGGAGCGTTTCGCGTTCGTCAAGGCCGCGAGCGACCTGGGCGCCGCACACGGAGTCGCAGTGAACGGACTTGCGGCGTTCGAGGCAATCGATCGTGAGATCCGATCTTTTCGAGCCGGGCAGTGCTCTCTCGAGGTGGCTCTTCGAAGAGCATTTGCTGCCACGCTGCCCGAGGCCGCCATCGACCATCGAGCGGCTGAGCGTTTCCGCGAGCTGGCAGTCCAAATGGTGCCTTCGTACGTGCGCGCGCTTCCCGGCGTCGATGCCTTATTGCACGCGTTGGATGATGCGTTGGTGCCGTACGCGATACTGACCAACGGCTGGAACCCGTTGCAGCAGCGCAAGGCCGACGCTGTCGGGTTTCGCGGTCCGGTGTTGGTCAGTGAGGATCTTGGCGTCCGCAAACCGGGCGCCGGCGCGTTCGCGAAACTGGGCGAAGTCTTGGGCGTGGATTCGACGGATGTTTGGTATGTCGGGGATGATCCGCACGCCGACGTGGGCGGCGCTCTAAGCGCAGGGATGCGCGCCATCTGGTTCGATTGGGAAGGCCGTCCGTACCCCGCCGAGCTCGCCGCTCCTACTGCGACGATTCACCGGATTGCGGACGTGCTTTCGGTGGTGCCGGTCTAGGGCAGCTTGCGCATCAGACGCAGCCATTCGCCTTGTTCGACCACTCGAGCTGCACCGTGTACGCGCCGATCTTCTTGGTCTGCCAAGCGCAGATATCGCCGATCTCTCCGTTGGCGTCGTCATACCAGCTTTGCCCTGGGATGGGGTCGGTGACCGCCTCGCACAGCTCGTGCGACGCAGCGACGGTGATGGCGTCGAGCACAGGCATGCCGTTGAGACATCCGGTGCAGTCGGGCGACGGCAGGACGCCGTAGAGAATGTCCTTGCGGATGGCGTCATGATAGCCGCAAAACGACGCGCAAGACCGCGCTTTGCCGGCGACCGCCGTCACACCGCTGGGCAGATGGAACATGAACAGCGTGTTGGCACTCGGTTTCGGAAAGGCGGGATTATTGGCGATCTCCGCCTTGAGCCGCTTGCGAAGCGTCGCGTCACTGACCGTCCGCCGGTGAGAGGTTTCGAGCACGGCGGAACCGGCGTACGTGCCGGTCGCGATCGTGGTGCCGCCGGCGCTGTACTCGTTCAGTTCGCGCAGCACGGCGCTGCTCACGATGAAGCGATAGAAATCTTCGATGGATGCCATCAGCCCACTTTGCGGCGAGGTCAGCCACGCGTGTCCCCAAAAAATCGCGAAGACGTCGACGGCCGCGATGACAGGTCCGCCGCGGTAGGTCAAGCGCGCCCCGGCGGGAGCCTGAACGGCAGCCGCCGTTGCGAGCCTCAACTCGTCGTCGGGGACTTTGATGGGAACGATTCGAACGGCGTTTCTTCTTGTGATTGCCATGATCTATGCCGCTTCTCCGTTCGCTGAGCTCATCGGGTTCGTGTACTGCGGTCCAGCGCCTGTCCCTTCCAAATGCTGACGAGTCGTTCGCTCGAGGACCGCATGGCCACGGCGTCGCGCGCCGCCCGAGCCGGCGGCACGTTGCTGCGCGAGAAGCTGGGCACTGATATCGGCGTGCGCTCGAAAGACGTGCGCAGCAATCTTGTGACGGAAGCTGATACGCAAAGCGAAGCGCTTATCCGCCGCATGATCGCAAACGAATTTCCGGCTGACGCGCTGCTTGGCGAAGAGACTGGAGCGAGCGGAAACAGCGAGCTGGCGCGCTGGATCGTCGATCCCCTGGATGGAACGACGAACTACTCGCATGGTTACCGCTGTTTTTGTGTGTCCATCGCCTTCGAGATGGCCGGCGTCGTCGAGCTGGGCGTCATCTACGATCCCATGGCCGGAGAGGAGTACTGCGCCCGTCGCGGCCACGGGGCCAGCTGCAATGGCGAGCCGATCCGCGTCTCAGTGCAGGACGATCTGCGCGACACGCTGCTTGTGACGGGTTTTCCGGCTCATAGAGTCGACGATCCCGTCGGCAACCTGCGCCCGTTCGCCGAGTTCATGGCAAAGGCGCAAGCGATCCGTCGCGACGGGTCGGCGGCGCTCGATCTCTGTTACGTCGCTGGCGGAAGGCTCGACGGCTTTTGGGAGCCCGGCTTGCACGCGTGGGATATCGCGGCGGGTGCGCTCATCGTCGAGGAAGCGGGCGGCAGGGTCAGCGACTACAGCGGCAGGCAGGCGCAGCTCGACGCGGGCGAGATCGTCGCATCAAACGGTAAAGTGCACGAAGCGATGCTGGCGGTGTTGCGTCCGTATGCCGGCGGCGCATGAACGAAGCGCAAAGCTGGCGGCAAACACTCGGCCTGAGCGCTCGCGAGCACATCGCGCTCGTCGGCGGAGGAGGCAAGACGACGACGTTGTGGTCCGTGGCAAAGGAACTTGCCACATCGGCGGGAGACCGGGGGACCATCGCGACGTCGACGACCAAGGCCGGGGCGCCGCCGGCCGGCGTTCCACTCGTCATTTGGAACGCCGACGCCGGTTATGGACAGCTCGCTGAGGATGTGAGCGCGGCGGCCCGCAGCACCTCACTCGTGGCCGTCGGGAGCGGCGTGCGCAACGATCGACTGCAGGCCGTAAACCCGCCGGTGCTCGATCAGCTGTTTTCTCAAGACGCCGCCCACGTCGTCAATGAGGCGGACGGCGCTCGCATGAAGCCCTTCAAAGCGCCGGCCCATCACGAACCGGTGCTTGCGAGATCCACCACTTTCGCCATCATCGTGCTGGGCCGAGACGCTATGCGGTCGCCAATCGACGACGACCACTTGCATCGAGCCGAGCTCATAGCGCAGCTCGCAGGTGCGTCGTTGGGCAGCGAGCTGAGCGCCTCACACGTGGCGGCCATCGTGGCAACGTATATCAGCAAGATCAAATGTCAGGCGGCCGCGGCCCGCATTGCGTTGTTGATCAACAAACTTGACGACGGGCCCGACGAAGAGTCCGAGCGCGTGGTTCGGGCGGTGTCGCATCTTCCGCTCGATCGCATTGCCGGTGCCTGCCAGCTCACAATGGAAGCGCGGCTATGGCGCTTGCGCTGAGTCCGAGAATCGCCTGCATTGTGCTGGCGGCGGGAGCCGGCCGCCGTTTTTCCCATGACCGAGACAAACTGCTGATGGATCTCTCCGGCAAGCCGTTGCTGCAGCACGCCATCGATGCGGCGGCAGCTTCGAGCTGCGTCGCCTGCTCTGTCGTCGTGGGCGACAATGCCGAACGAATCGCGAATGCGGTCGATCTGCGACGCTGCGCCCTGGTGCAGAACACTCAGCCTGACGATGGCATCTCGTCTTCGCTGCGCACCGGTTTGGGGTATCACATGGGCGAGGATGCCTGCATCTTCATGCTCGCCGACCAACCCTATGTCACGCCTGAGTATATCGACGCTTTGTGCGAGCGGTTTGGACGGCGCCGCCAATCCATCGTTGCGCTGCGGCAAGGCGATGTGTGGGGGGCACCGGTGCTGTTTCCCAATGCCGACTTTGAAGCGCTCGCGCTCTTGCGCGGCGACGCGGGAGCTAAGCGCTACGCCCTGACGCAGCGCAAGCGCTTGGAGTTCGTCGCGGCGCGCGATCGTCGGGCATTCGCGGACGTCGATTCGATTGCGGACTATAAACGGCTGGCAAAACCGCTCAAAGGCCGTCGAGCGCTTGAAAATCGCTGAACCTGCCGCTTTCCCGTTCGACGATCTCCTCAAGCGCGTCCACCTGAGCGCCGGCTGGACCGCGGCGGCACCAGGCCGTGAAGGCTGCGAGCGCTTCGTCGGAGCCTTCCGCGACCAATTCGACCGCGCCGTCGGCGCGGTTGCGCACCCAGCCGGTCAGATGCCGAAGCCTTGCTTCGTCCTGGGCGCTCGCGCGGAAGAACACGCCCTGCACCCGCCCGCGGACGATGAGGTGAACGCGGCCCATAGCGCCTGTTTTCGTGGCGCCCTGCCCACGGCCCCACGCTCCTGCGCTGGCGCGCAAAGGTCGCATTCAAAGGCAGCAGAATTTCCTGTCATGCGGCGGCTGCAATTCATGGTATTGTCCGCGGCGGCGTTGGCGCTGCCTCGCTTTACGTTGGCCAAACCAGCGCGCCCAGCCGTTGGACAGTCAACCAGTCTTTCCGATATGCTGGCCTACGATTTCGTCGCTCCCAAACCCGGTGACTGGGTGCGCTATACGCTCGGCTACGGTTCGTTGTTTTTGGAACAGATCGGCTTCGGCCAAGAACAGGTCGCAGGGCAGCGCACGCTCTTCATCGAGACGCAAACCGGCATGCCCGGCGGCAGCTGCAATCCCAACACACTGAAGAAGACCTACGTCTCGGCGGACCGGTTCGGTCCTCTCGGCATTCGTTATCCGGTCATGGTGTATGTCGCTCGCAACGGCACGATGGTCTCGCATTGGGATGACCTTGCAGCGAAGGAATCTCAAGGTAAACCGCGTCCGAAATTCGGCGTGCTCGACGGCGTGTTGGACGACAACAGCCCGTGCGTCATCACGGACGTGCGCCGGGATGTCATAACCAAGACCAAGCGGCGATTCGAGACGACGCGCATCACGTGTGCGAGCCGGCAGAGGCCTCACCGCGACGGAGGAATCCAACGGCTCGAAGTATGGCACTCCAACAGCGTTCCACTCGGAATCGTCGCAGTGCGCGCGGCGGTCGCGGGGATCGAACCATTCAAGCTGGACATCGATGCTTTTGGACGAGGCCACTACGAATCGGGGATTTCCGAACCGCTGGATTCCATACGGGCGGCCGGACCGATATCTTTATAAGCCTGATGGACCTTCGCTGCTGGCGGAGGGGGTGGGATTCGAACCCACGAGAGTTTTCGCTCTAACGGTTTTCAAGACCGCCGCATTCAACCGCTCTGCCACCCCTCCGATGAGCTTCCGTTGACTCGCTAAATGCCGTGCGCCAAGCAAGAATTCTGCAGTGGGACACGTGTTTCCGGCGCCGTCAACCCGACCAAACATATGGTCCAAAGGAATGTCCTGCGGCAGATGCAAGGACGGTATTCCCCGGGTCTGAGGGCGCGCCCATGCCGAAGTGTCAGATATGCCTTTGCGACGATTCGCCGCTGTATCGAATCGATCAATATGTGATTTGCGACGATTGCTTGATGCAGGGTCGTCTGGAAGAATTAGCGGCGTTTGCGCTCGCTGACAAAAACGAGTCGCAAGCCGCTCAAAGCGTCACGATATCGAGCTGGTGGAATCGGCCCGTGCCGGCGATCTCTCTGAATCAGAACGACTCGGAGATCCTCGCGCCTAACGCCTGACCGCGCTCCCCGCGCGGTTCTACAACAGCCTCACGACTGCAGCCACTGCATGCAGCGGATGAACGGCTGCAGGCTGCGGGCGGCGTCATTAATTGACGTGGTGGCCGGATTGAACTCAAACGGCTGAAAATCGACGGCCGCAGAATCCAGGTCGCCGACTTGCACTTCCACGAGCTCTCCGTTCATCCTGACGCTGATGAATGTATGGTCCTCAATGCTAACCCGGTTGCGGCTTTGTTGGTGGCCGTGGAAGTCTTCCTTGATAAACTCCAACAAATCGTCGGCCCAGACCCGTGCGCCCATACTGCCTCCGGAAACTGCGATCGACGCAGAAGCCATTCCATATGACTGCCATGCGCTTAATCCTTTGCTGCGTTTTCTTGATACGTAGCACTTCGCATGAGATGCAGGTTTGCAGCTCATGCAGGATACCGGCGCACCGTAGGACCTATGGACCATGGGTAATGAATGAGCGAAGGGTAGGAGTCATGCGCCGGTCTACGTCGGTCAAACCCGCGCCCTCAAAAACCGTTGTTGCTGAACGTTTTGAAATCCAAGACCGGCACGGAAATATCCGCGCCCTTTTAAGTTGCGACGACGACGACAATCCCAGTCTGCGTCTTCTTGACGCCACGGGTCAGGTTCGCGTCTTGGCTTCTTTAGAAGAAGATCGTCCGAGGTTTCTGCTCATCGACAGTGTCGGACTGACACGCCTTTGTCTGATCCTTCGCCAAAACCGCCCCGGCATCGAGTTCGTCGACGAGAAAGGCACGCGTCGCCTGCTTCTTTACCTGCGTGCGACCGATCACAACAGCGGCGACATCGTGTTCATGGACAATCACGGAAAGCCGCGTTTGGCGATGACCATCAGCACCGACGGCGCCATCCTCATCCAAGGCGAAGACGAGCTCGGGCGCTTGGTCGAACCGATGTGGTTCGCCAAAGACGTCGCAGAAAAGTCGGACCCCGAGTTGTAGCAAACGCCCTTACGGGCGCGCCCGCCTGCGCACACCTCGCGACAATTCTCGCTCTCTGCGCCAAAAGCCGAAGGAAGGCTCGGTGCGCCACCAAACACGCTCACTCTGCGGGGAATTGCGCAGGGTTTTTTCTTCGTGATTGGAGGTGCCGCCGTTGACCACAGAGGCGAAAGCGTACGAAGATCCGGGTACGCCTGAAGAGATCAGCCGGCGCGCATTTTTCGCTCGCGCGACCATTTTCACCGGCACGGTCGTCGGGCTCGGACTTGCGATCCCCCTCGTCGCATCGCTGGTCCCCAAGCGCGAGCTCATCGAGGCCAACAAAGGCTTCTCCAACCTCGACAAAAACGAGTTCGCCCAGCTCGAGCGCTCGCTCGATAAACCGGTCAAGATCTTTTTCCGCAAGCTGGTCACGGACGGCTACGCGCAAGAAGACACTGAATACTACGTCTGGGGCTTGAAATTCAACGGCCAGGACGAGCAGAAGTTCCGAGCCGAACGCCCCGAGCTGTTCGACACCGCAAAGCGCGGCGCCATTGATTATCCGGTCGGCAACCTCGGCTTCGTGATGTTCAGCCCGCTGTGCCCGCATCTGAACTGCAAATACGACTGGGATGACGGCCTCAAAGGCTTCCTGTGCCCCTGTCACGGCTCGCAGTTCAACCGGTACGGCAAGCACATCAAAGATCAAGCCGGCCATTTCATCGGCCCCTCACCGCGCGGTCTGGATCCGTTGCCCTTCCAGGAGCACAGTGGTAACGCTCAGGTCGAGTGGATCAAGTTCGCGGCCAACACGCCGAACATCGTCCGAGTCTCGTACTGGTAGGAGGCGTTATGATTCGGTGGCTCGACAGTCGGACCGGGCTCATCACGGCGCTCAAAGATTTCTTGACCGAAGACGTTCCGGGCGGCGCTGCATACTGGTACGTGTTCGGCAGCGCAACATTGCTCGTCCTGACCGTGCAGATCGTCACGGGCGTCATCCTGACGTTCTATTATTCGCCGTCCGCCCAAAGCGCATGGGAATCGACCAAGTTCATTTACCAGCACGTCTACGCCGGATCGTTCTTGATCAGCCTGCACTACTGGGGCGCATCGGCCATGATCGTGCTGATGTCGCTGCACCTGCTGCAAGTGCTGCTGTTCGGCGCCTATAAGAAGCCGCGCGAGGTCCAGTGGGTCGTCGGCGTGCTTTTGTTCTTCATCGTGCTCTCGATGGGGCTCACCGGCTACCTTTTGCCTTGGGATCTCAACGCGTATTTCGCGACTCAGGTGGCCATCAACATCGCCGCTAGCGTGCCCGTCATCGGACCGTTCATCTCCAATTTCCTGAGCGACGGCTCGACGCTGGGCACGTTGACCATCGGGCGATTTTTCGGTCTGCATGTTTGGGCGACGCCGCTCGCCATTCTCGGCCTTGTCGGCATGCATCTGTTCATCTTGCGGCATAACCAGCCCGCCGGTCCGCCCGAAGACATAGCGCCCAAGAAGATCGGACGCTTTTATCCGGACCAGGTCTTCTACGACGCCATCGCTTCAGTGCTCGCTTTTGCCATCATCGTTTTGCTGTCGATCTTCATGCCCGCACCGCTGCTGGGCAAAGCCGATCCCAACAACGCACAGTTCATCCCGGCGCCCGCCTGGTATTTCTATGCGCTCTACGGACTGCTCCGCATGTTCCCGCAGAACATGTCGCTGTTCCCGACGGTCATCTTGCCGGGCGTCTTCACCATGGTGCTCTTGCTGCTGCCATGGCTGGACCGAAATCCAAGCCGGATGCTGAGCCGGCGCAAAGCCATGCTGAGCATATCGGTGTTGAGCGTGGCCACAATCGTCGGCGTCACGATCTATTCGGCCAAGATCATCGGGGCCGAGCAGGCCAAGAGCCCGGTCGGCCAGACCCCGGTCGTCGGCTACGGCGCGCCGGCGAACGCTGCGCAAGAAGGACCCGCACCCGTGAAGCTTTCCGCGGCGGGCCCACCCGGCGCCGCGCCGGCTTCCGGTCAGAGCGTGTTCAGCGCGAACTGTTCGAGCTGCCACGGCGCGAACGGTCAAGGTCTGCCGGGAGCGATCCCGCCGCTCGCGGCCAATGCTTACGTCGCCGGGAATCCCAAGCCCGTAATCGCCACGGTGGTCAACGGCATGCACGGTCAAATCAAAGTCAACGGGGCAGCGTACAACGGCGCGATGCCGGCGTGGAAAGGCAAACTCGGCCCAGCCGACATCGCAAGCGTCATCAGCTACATCCGTTCGTCGTGGGGCAACAAGGCCGGCCCCGTCACCGTCGACCAGGTGAAAGCGCAACTCAAATAGGCGTGTGACGCGGGTCGACGTCGCGATCGTATTCACCGCCGGCGATACCAACAGTGGCGAGCGTGGCTGGAACGCGTTTGCCAGGCATGAGAGCGGCCGCTTGCGAAAATAAGGGGCCGACACGGAGTCCGCTTCGGGACTGAGAGGGCGCAGGCGCGCCGACCGTCCGAACCTGCTCTGGATCATGCCAGCGAAGGAAGAACCACAATGAGCATTGCCCCCGCCGCGACTCGGCCGCATCTCTCGTCGCACAAAATCTACGTCGACGGTCCCGCCGACGTGCGAGTTCCCATGCGCCAGATCCACCTGACCGACGGCACCCATTTCCGCACCTACGATTCGAGCGGCGCGCACAGCGACCCGAGCGTGAACGTCGACGTCAACGCTGGGCTGCCGCCTGTGCGCGGTCCGTGGATCGCGGCCCGTTCTGACGTGGAACGGCTCGACAATTCACTCTCGTCATACCGGCGCAGCCGCGAAGCGGATGATGCGCTATCGCCGCTTCGCTTCAAGGGCGTTCGCAAGCCACTGCGGGCGAAGCTGGGGAAAAATGTCACGCAGCTGCACTACGCGCGCCGCGGCGAGACCACGCCCGAGATGGAGTTCATCGCGGTGCGCGAGGGCGTGCCCGCTGAATTGGTTCGCGAGGAGGTCGCGCGCGGGCGGGCGATCATTCCGGCCAACATCAACCACCCGGAGTCCGAGCCGATGATCATCGGACGCCGGTTCCTCGTGAAGATCAACGCGAACATCGGCAACTCCGCCGTCAGTTCGTCCATCGAAGAAGAAGTCGAGAAGATGACGTTTGCGACCCGTTGGGGCGCCGATACCGTCATGGACCTGTCGACGGGCAAGAACATCCACGAGACGCGTGAGTGGATCATCCGCAATTCGCCCGTGCCGATCGGCACCGTGCCGATCTATCAAGCGGTTGAGAAAGTGCACGGCAAGGTCGCGGATCTCAGTTGGGAGATCTTCAAAGACACACTCATCGAGCAGGCCGAACAGGGCGTCGATTACTTCACGATCCACGCCGGCGTGCTGCAGGGTTACATCCCCTTGACAGCAGGCAGAGTCACGGGCATCGTCTCGCGCGGCGGCTCGATCATGGCGCAGTGGTGCCTCGTGCACGACCGCGAGAGCTTCTTGTACACCCACTTCGAAGAGATCTGCGAGATCATGAAGGCGTACGACGTCGCCTTCTCGCTCGGCGACGGCTTGCGGCCGGGCTGCACCGCGGATGCGAACGACGCGGCGCAGTTCGCGGAGCTCGACACGCTGGGCGAACTCACGAAGATCGCCTGGGACCATGACGTCCAGGTCATGATCGAAGGCCCGGGACACGTGCAGATGCATCTCATCAAGGAGAACATGGACCGCCAGCTTGACGTCTGCCGCGAAGCGCCCTTTTATACGCTCGGACCACTCGTCACCGACATCGCGCCTGGGTACGATCACATCACGAGCGCCATCGGCGCCGCCATGATCGGTTGGTACGGCACCGCGATGCTGTGCTACGTCACGCCCAAAGAACACTTGGGGCTGCCCAACAAGAAGGACGTCAAGGACGGCGTGATCGCGTACAAGATCGCGGCGCACGCTGCTGATCTGGCGAAAGGTCACGCCGGAGCGCGAGAGCGCGACGACCTGCTCTCCAAAGCCCGTTTCGAGTTTCGTTGGGAGGACCAGTTCGCGCTGTCGTTGGACCCCGACACTGCGCGCGCGTTCCACGATGAGACGCTGCCGGCGAATGCGGCGAAAAGTGCGCATTTCTGCTCGATGTGCGGACCGCACTTCTGCTCCATGCGGATCACCCAAGATGTCAGAGACTACGCAGCGCGCTTAGCCGCCGAGAGCTCGCCGACCGCGCTTCTTTCAGGAAAACATTAGCGAGCGATAAGCTCTCGGTAAATCCCAAGGTACTGGCGAGCTGCCTTTTCCCAGCCGAAATCCTGTGCTTGGCCGTTGCTTTGCAGCCGACGCCATGCGGGCGTGTTCTCGCGCATGAGGAGCGCTCGGGCGATGGCCGACATGAAATCGTTGGCCGACGGGCGGCGAAACACAAAACCGGTGCCGCTCCCCGCTTCGACGCTTTCATCGTCGGCGTCGACGATCGTGTCCGCGAGACCGCCGACGGCATGTATGACCGGCACCGTGGCGTAACGCAAGGCGTACATCTGGTTGAGCCCGCAAGGCTCGAAGCGCGAGGGCATCAGAAAGATGTCGGCGCCGGCCATGATGAGGTGTGCTAACCGTTCGTCGTATTCCAGCCTGACCGCGACTTGCGCCGGATGGTCCGCTGCAAGCGCTCGAAAAGCGGCTTCGAGGCCTGCATCGCCGCTGCCCAAGACGACAAGGTTGACCGCTTTGGCCAACAAATCGCCGGAAGCCTCGACGAGCATATCGAGCCCTTTTTGCGCCGTCAGCCGGCTGACGACCGCAAGCAACGGCGTCTCCATATCGTCGGAGAGTCCCAGCTCTTGCAAAAGCGCGCGCTTGCAAGCAGCTTTGCCTTGCGGATCGAGGGCATCGTAGGCCGCGGGAAGGGCCGCGTCGTGAGACGGGTCCCACACCGAATAGTCGACGCCGTTGAGGATGCCGGTAAAGTCTGCCGCGCGCGCAGCGATCAGCGTCTCTAGTCCGCATCCGAACTCGCGCGTCTGCAGCTCTTTGGCATACGTCGGGCTGACCGTCGTGAGCCGGTTGGCATGTTGAATGCCGAGCGCCAGGAACGAGGTATCGCCCTGCGCCGACGAGTCCGCACTGGTGCTCAGTCCAAACTCGTGAAGCTGTTGCGCGCTGACCGGACCTTGATAGGCAGCGTTGTGAATGGTCAGCAGCGTGCGCACGGGCGGCGCAGCGCCGGCCGGTCCATCGCCCCGCTGCGCGTTGACGAGCGCCGGCACCAACGCTGTGTGCCAGTCGTTGCAGTGCATGATATCCGGCTGCCAAGGGTCGCTTGCGCCATCGTTGCTGCGGGCGATCGCGAGCGCGGCATGGCACAGCAGCGCAAATCGCTCGTCATTGTCGGGCCAGATATCTCCGGCCTCATCGTGATAGGGCTCGCCCGGGCGGCCGTACAGCGGCACGCTGACGACGAGATACAGCGGCACGCCCGAGCCAGGCGCGGACCCCAGCAAAACGCGGACCCTGCCGAAGCCTGCCAGATCGTCGATGTCCGCGATGAGGCGCGCGTCGGGGACTTGCCGCAAGACGCCCCGGTATGCCGGCATGAGCAAGCGCACGTCGGCCCCAAGTTTGATGAGGGCCGCAGGCAACGCCGCGCTGACGTCGCCGAGCCCGCCGGTCTTGGCCAACGGGAAGATCTCCGACGCGACGAACAACACGCGAGCGGTTGCCGAAACGCTCATGCTCCGGCGCTCGGCTCTTTCATCGCTCGACGCGCTCGAATATCACGGCGGCCAGCGCAGGGAGCGCTATCTCCAAACGATACGCAAATGCCTTGTGCGGTTGCGCGACCGCCTCAACCGCCACCTCGGCCGGCTGCGCATCGCCGGCGTCTCCCCGATAACGGGGCGCGTCGCTGTTGAAAAGCATGCGGTAGCTGCCTCCCGAGGGCACGCCGGTCACGTAGCGCTCGTACGGATTCGGCGAAAAATTCAACATGATGATGAGCGACTGCGTTTCGAAACTGCGGCGAAACGCGATGGTCGAACGCTCCGCATCGTCAGGTTCGAGCCATTGAAATGAATCGGAATCGAACTCGGCTGCGTGCAGCGCGGGCGATGCAGCGTACAGCGCGTTTAAGTCGCGCAGCGCCGCTGTCACCCCGCGATGCTGCGGCATGCTGCTCAACCCCCAGTCCAGCGGCCGGCTCACATCCCAGCCGTGCAGTTCGGCAAATTCATTGCCCATGAAGTTGAGCTTTTTCCCCGGGTACGTCAATTGGTAAGCGAACAAGAGCCGTATGCCCGCGAGCTTGTGCACCTCGTCGCCGTACATCTGCTCGAACAACGATCGGCGCAGGCTCGAGACCTCGTCGTGCGACAGGCTCAGCACGAACTTCTCGGTGTGCGCATACATACGGCCGAAGGTGAGATCTCGATGGTTGGCGGGCCGCTCGTCCCAGGTGCGCCGCATGTAGGCGAGGGTGTCGTTGGCCCAACCCATGTTCCACTTCATCGAGAATCCCAGCCCCCCGCGCTTGGGCGACTCGGAGACCTTCGGCCAAGCCGTGGATTCCTCGGCTACCGTGAACGCGTGCGGTGCCACGTCGTGGAGATGTTGGTTGAGCTCGCGCAAGAATTTGACCGCAGGCAGATTTTCACGCCCGCCCAAGGGGTTTCGCTTCCACGCCGAGTCCGAGCGCGCATCGTCGAGATAGAGCATCGAAGAGACCGCATCGACTCGCAGGCCGTCCACGTGGAATTCGCGCAGCCAATAGAGCGCGTTTGACAGCAAGAAGTTCCTCACCTCAGCGCGCCCATAGTTGAAGATCAGCGTGCGCCAGTTCGGATGCTCCGCCATCGCCGGGTCGGTTCGTTCGTACAACGGACCGCCGTCGTACTCCACCAGGCCCCACTCATCTCTAGGGAAATGCAGCGGAACCCAGTCCAGGATGACGCCGATCCCGTCGCGGTGCAACACATCCACGAACGTTCGGAACTCGTCCGGCGTGCCGAACCTGCTGGTGGGGGCGTAATAGCCGGTGACGAGATAGCCGAGCGACTCCATCAACGGATGCTCGAAGATCGGCAGCAGCTCGACGTGCGTGAAGTGAAGATCGCGCGCGTGGGCAGACAGCTCCCGGGCAAGCTCCGCGTAGCGCGGCGCCCCACGCGAAGCGGACCAAGACGCGAGGTGCACCTCGTAGATGTTCAAGGGCTCGCGCTGCCAGCTCCAGCGCGCGCGGCCCTCCAGCCAAGCCTCATCGCTCCATGCGAACGAGGGCGGTTCCACGACGACCGCGTTGGTGTTCGTGGGTTCGGGAAAGGCGCGCGCGTACGGGTCTGTTTTGATCACGATGCGCCCGCTGCGCTCGTGACGCATTTCGAACTTGTACTGCGTTCCGGCTCGAAGTCCCGGCACGAACAACTGCCACACCCCGGCCGCATCCGCGCGTTGCATGCGATGGCCGCGTCCATCCCAGTCGTTGAAATCGCCGACGACGCTCGCAGCGCCCGCGTGCGGCGCCCACGTCGCAAAACGCACGCCGGACGCGCCGTCCACATCGCAGCAGTGCGCGCCGAGCTTGTCATACGCATCGTAGAGCCTGCCCTTATGAAAAAGCCGCAGGTCGTGAGCCGTCAGCATGTGATGTCAGGGTGCAGCTTTAGCGGTGAGCCCGGTATTTCAGGCGAATGCCGGACGGTGTTCGAACGCTCTGGTCCGTACCCTTTGCGCGCTTCGTCAACGCCATTGGCGCTCGGCACACGCAGGCCGCGAACGAGGTGTTGATGCAAGCAGGAGACGTTCATGTGACCGCGGCCTCCGAAAAGCCGCGCTTCGTCAGCCTGCTGACGAAGGCGACGCTCGCGCTGATCCTCGCGGGCGGACGAGGCTCGCGACTCATGCACCTCACCCGCTGGCGCGCCAAGCCTGCCGTGCCCTTCGGCGGCAAATTCCGCATCATCGACTTCCCCTTGTCCAATTGCATGAACTCAGGCATCCGCCGCATGGGCGTCGTCACGCAGTACAAGGCGCATAGCCTCATGCGGCACATCCAGCGGGGCTGGGGGTTCTTGCGCGGCGAGTTCGACGAGTTCGTCGAGCTCATGCCGGCGTCGCAGCGCATGGAAGAGGAATCCTGGTACACGGGTACGGCCAACGCGATCTTGCAGAACCTCGACATCATCAAAGCGCACGACCCGGAGTTCATCCTAGTGCTGGCCGGCGATCATGTGTACAAGATGGATTACGGCCAAATGCTGGTCCAGCACGTCGCGCAGCAGGCGGATGCCACCGTAGGCTGTTTTCCGCTTCCGCTGGCTGACGCAGTGGAGCTCGGCACGATGAGCATCGACGGCAACGACCGCATCACCGCCTTTGCCGAAAAGACGCCCTCGCCGATCCCGTTGCCCGATCAGCCGGACACGACGCTCGCGAGCATGGGCATCTACGTGTTCAACGCGCGCTTCCTCTACGAACAGCTCCAGCGCGACGCTCAGCTCGAGGAATCGACGCACGACTTCG
Source organism: Candidatus Eremiobacter antarcticus (assembly GCA_003244105.1). Taxonomy (GTDB): domain Bacteria; phylum Vulcanimicrobiota; class Vulcanimicrobiia; order Eremiobacterales; family Eremiobacteraceae; genus Eremiobacter; species Eremiobacter antarcticus. The sequence continues at coordinate 75,360 of QHBK01000004.1, forward strand.
GGCGCGACGTCATTCCGCATGTGGTGGCGCACCACAAGGCTGTGGCCCACAGGTTCGGCCCGGCCAGCCTGGGCGGACGAGGCGGCGGGATCTACTGGCGCGACGTCGGGACAGTCGACGCGTATTGGGAAGCGAACATGGACCTCACGGCAGTCGTGCCGAAGCTCGATCTTTACGACGCAAGCTGGCCCATTTGGACCTATCAGGAACAGGCGCCGCCCGCAAAGTTCGTGTTCGACGAACAGCAGCGCCGGGGCGAAGCGGTGAACTCACTTGTCGCCGGCGGCTGCATCGTGTCGGGCGCGCACGTTCAGAACTCGTTGCTCTTCCCCAATGTGCGGGTGAATTCGTTTGCCTCGATCGTTGATTCTGTCATTCTTCCGAACGTCAACGTCGCGCGGAACTGCCGCATCCGGCGCTCGGTCATCGACAAAGGCTGCCGGCTTCAGGACGGCCTCACGGTGGGATACGATGAGGCCCAGGATGCGGAGCGCTTCTACCGCACGGACAGCGGCATCACGCTCGTCACGGCCGAGATGCTGGGCCAAGGGCCGGAAGACGAATGATCAGACGTGCGCGGGTTGAGCCTCGCTGAGGGCGGCCTCGTTTCTTTGCAGCGCCGCACGCGCTTCTTCCAGTGCTGACAGGACGTCGTCGGGACGTATCTGCAAGAGCCCGGCGTCGACTTCGTGTCCGTGCGGATCTCCGCTTCGGCCCTTCCAAAGCGCGCGGTTCCACGGTCGCTGCGGCGGTGGCCCCCAGAGCGACGGAGAGATGGGCCCGCACAATACGACCGACGGCTTGCGATAGGCGGTGGCCAAGTGAGCGACGCCGGTATCGCCGCAGATGACGCAGGCTGCGGCTGCCACGGTCGCCGCCAACTCCAGCAACGTCGTCCGACCGGCGACGACGCAATCCTTGTCCAGACCCGCCTCCGCGGCGATCTCAAAGGCAACCGTCGCCTCATCCGCGCCGCCAGAGATGACGATGCGCTCGCCCCGATCGCGCAAGGCTACGGCCACTTCTGCGAAGCGCTCGGGCGGCCAGCGCCGCGCCGGGTCCTTGGCTCCGCCGTGGATGACGACCGCGCCTCGCAAGGTTGCCGGCACAGCGACGGGCGGCACAGGCAGATCGAGGTCCTGCGGATCGCACGAGATGCCGTTGCCTGCTAGCAGCCTGCACCAGCGCCGCACTTCATGTTCGTCCTGCTCCCATGGCGGCTGGCCGGCGCTTTCAGGCACGGCTTCGCTGCGAAACGCCATGAGTCTGTGGGGCCTCGCGTCCAGCAACACCCGATGACTGCGCGGCCCTCGGCCGTGCATGTCCACCGCGATGTCCGCGCCCTGCAGCCACGCGGCCAGAGGCTCATGCGGTTGCGTGTCGACCACATCGTCAAAGGCTCCGCTGAGGCTGGCGAGGTCGCTCAACGCAGCGGACGCCGCCAAGAGGATGCGATGTTGTGGAAAGGCTCTCTTGAGGCCGCGAGCGGCAGGCAGCGCAGTGAGCAAGTCGCCCAAGCCCAACGGCCGCAGGACGACGATCAGGGGCCGACCGTCAGTTGGTGGCTTCGTACGCCCTCGCCGTGCGCTTCGCGAGCAAACTTTCATAGATCTCAAGCGTGTCGCGCGCGATGCGAGGCCAGCCGTAGCGAGCGCGAGCGCGTGCGGCACCGTTCCGGCCCAAATGCGCGCGGCGTTCCTCGTCGGCAAGCAGCGACTGTAAAGCGTTCGCCAGAGGCTGCGGCGCTTTCGGCGGCACGTGTAAACCGGTCACGCCGTGCACGACCGTATCGATCAGACCGCCGACGGCCGATGCCACGACGGGTATGCCGCATGCCATCGCTTCGAGCGGCACAATGCCGAACGGTTCGTACCAAGGCACGCACGCTACGACGTCCGCCGAACGCAGCAGCGCGGGGACGTCTTGCCGATCGACCCGACCGCGGAAGTGCACGCGATCGGCGACGCCGCAATCGGATGCCCGCTTCCGCAGACGCTGCGCCTCGGGGTCGTCGCCGAGTCGCGCGAGCGGAGGGCCGCCCGCGATCACGAGCTCTGCCTCGGGCACATCGGCCAGCGCCTCGACCACATCGGCGATGCCCTTGCGCTCCACCAGCCTGCTCAGCACGACGATCCGCCGGCCTGCGGTTTTTTGCTCCGCCGGTCCCTCGGGAGTGAAGAGAGCAAGGTCAACGCCGCAAGGAACGACGCGGATGCGGCGAGGATCTGCGCCCTGGCGCAGCAGTTCGAAAACTTCTTGACTGGCGGTTGCGATCACGCGGTCCGCCTTGCACATAATCGCGCGTTCTTCGGCTAACCTCACAGGTGGGCTCGTGTCCTTGGCGCCTTGATGGCGCCGCTTTTCGATTCCCAAGGCGTGAAACGTCTGCACGACGGGAAGTTCACAAGCCGCCGCAGCCGCCAACGCCGCTCGTCCGGACATCCAGAAATGCGCGTGCACGACGTCGGGGCGCATCCTCTCCCACTCGCAACGCAGCCGGTCGGCGAACTCGTCCATGTGGCAGAACAGATCATCTTTGGGGAGCTCGCGCGCCGGACCGGCGTCCACGTGCTCGATGACGACGCGGTGCAAGAAGTCGACCGTCTTCGGCAGTGCCGGATCGTCGCGCCGGGTGTAGACCGTGACATGGTTCCCTTGTTTGGCCATCTCCGTGGCGAGCGCCGCGACGTGGACGTTTTGACCGCCGGCATCGACGCCGCCGAGAACCGCGAGCGGACTCGCATGCTCGGAAACCATCGCGATGTTCATCGCGTCACCTCCGTCAAGAGCTCGTCCCAATCGCTCAAAAACCGGGGCAGCCCATACCTGGTCAGTGCGGCTTCCCGCGCCGACTCTCCGAGCGCTCGCGCTTGCGCCGGATCGTTGAGCAGCGCTTTGGCCGCATGGATCAGGACGTCGACTCGTGTCGAGACCACGCCCGCCTCGGGCGGCACCGCTTCCGGTATTTCCGTCGTGGCAAGCGCGACGACGGGCATGCCGAGCTGCATGGCCTCGATAAGCGAAAGTCCAAGCGACGTCCAACGAACGGGGTGCAAGTACAGCCGCCGTTTGGCGATCTCTTCGTGCAGTTGTGCTTGCGGCAAGTTCTCGATGCCGCCCAAAGCGCGCGCTTCCATGCCGAACAGATCCACCGGCACATGCGCCGAGAAACGAGGCAGCAAGTCGGTGCCGGTGACGCGGCCACGCCGGCCCGCTTCGTTGATGACGACGGCCGAGCGGTCGATCTCGCCCGTGTATCGATAGCCGGGATCGACGATGCCATGCTCGATGACGCGCGTCCGCGTTGTGCCGGTATCCCAAAACAGGTCGTTGAAATGCGTGACGTGGACGACAGTCAGGTCCGGCCTGTCTGCAGCGGGGTGACGCATCCCCTCGATGTCGCCTTGCGGCGCGTCGTGCTCGAGGTACACCGCCCGCACGTCGCGGCCGGGTTTCCGCCCTCCCAACCACCATTCGGCGAGTCCGCTGAGCTCATGGGGGCGTTGCAAGATGACGACGTCCACTTCAGCGGCTGCCAGCTCGCTTGGCGTGAGCTCGACGGCGGATTCCGGCCACGACCACGTGCGCGCGCGGCCGCGTCCGTCAGGCCCCCTATCCGGCAGCACGGGCAGCAGATAACGGTGCCGTCCTTGGACGAACGCTGTCGTCCACGAGCCGTGCACGTGCCATAACAAAACGTTCATAACGCGGCGGGAACGGAACGTCTCGCGCTCAGAGCATCAAGCGCCGCGAGCACATCACGTACGCGCAGTGAATTGATGCAAGGCTGTCCGGGCAGCGGGCACTCTCGCGCGCGACAGCCGCTGCACGGGATATCCTGCACGCCTAAGACGACGTGCGGCACCTTCCATGGGTGAAAGCGCGTGCACGGAATAGTGGGTGGAAAGATCGAGACCACCGGAGTGCCCACCGCTGCGGCGAGATGCGCTGCGCCGGTATTGCCGACGACGAGAGCGCGCGCGCGTCGTAGGATAGTGGCGAGCGAAGCCAACGTGGTACGCCCGCCCAAGTCGATGGCACGCGAGCCGTGCGTTCCGGCGACGAATGTCGTCAGCGCCTTTTCCGATGCGGACCCGGTGACGACGACGCGGTCCCCACGGCGCACGAGTGCCTCCACGAGCTCTGCGTTCAGCCGCGGTGACCAAGCACGGGCAGGTACGGTCGCGCCGGGATGGACGACGACATAGTGCTCTTCCATGAGGGGCGGCAGTGCATGGCGCTTGAGCGTGACGGCGAGGCGGCCATCATCGTTGGGCGGCAACGCATAGCCTCTAGTCGCGACGAGGGACAAGGAACGCTCCACTTCGTGCACGTCGTCGTCGATGGCATGACGCACGTCCAAGAGCGACCCGGGGTAATCGACGCTCGTTGCGGCGATGAATGGAACGCTGGCCATGCGCAGCAGCAGCGCCAGCGGCAGAGGGCTTTGATGGAATGACGTCAAGATGAACGCTTCGTCGATGTTCATGGCGGCGATGCGGTCGACGAACGCAAGCGTCGTCTGACGGTCCACAGCCTGCGGACGAGCGTCGATCCACGCTGCGGGCTCCACGATCAGTTCGTCGATCCCGGGGAGCAGCTCAGCCGCCGCTTGACCGCCGGGGCCGCACAGGTAGGTGAGCCTGCGGGCGCCTGCAGCAACGGCGCGCACGGCGGGCCCGGTCAGCAGCACGTCGCCGTTGTTGTCTTGGCGGGCGATGAGAACACTTGGCTTCATGTGCGCCCTGACAGGATGATATCGACTGCTTCACGCAGGTCGCGAGCGACGAGGGGCGCCAACGCGATCTCATCCGCTTGGGTGGCCGGTGTTGGCACGAGGACTGCCTGCGCTCCGGCTGCCAGCGCCGCTTGCACGTCAGCGCCGACATCTCCGACCACGACGCAATCGTGCGTCGGCACGCCGAGCGCGTCCGCCGCTTCGCGCACGAGGCCCGGCGCCGGCTTCCGGCAGTCGCAACCTTCGTCAGAACTGTGCAGGCAGAGGCACCACGGCCCGAGCGGCCCGGCCAATTCCTCGATGCGTGCATTGACGGCGTCGAGCTGAGCGAGCGAGACGCGGCCGGCAGACACCGAACTTTGATTGGAGACCACGGCGACGGGGATGCCGTTTTCGCGCAGACGGCGCAGCGCCTCGCGCGCCCCCGGCATCAACTGCACGCGCTTGGGATCGGTGTTGTCCGGCACATCGACGATCAGCGTTCCGTCGCGATCGAACAAGACAGCAGCGGGCGCTTCCCGGCCTGGTAATGCTTTGTGAGAGGGGCGAGTCAAAAGCCGCGGGAGCTGCGCCCACCCTCGCAGCCAGTGCCAGGAAGCGGCAAACGGGATCAAAGCGCTGGTGAGCAGCATGGCGCGCACCTCGCGTCGATCGCGCGGTCCGGGCGAGATGCGGGCCCAGGCGAATTGAGCGCTGGTGAGGAGCCACGCCGCCGCGGCGACCTTTGCCAGCCGCCGCTTGCCGGCCAAGAAGGCGACACATGCCGTCAACGCCGCCGTGGTCGCGACGAGGTGCTGTGGTAACCGCCCGCGGGGCGCTCCGGCTCTTTCGTACCAGTCGCGGCCGTGCAGCGCGGACATCAGCACGTCGTCTTGGTTGCCCGCTTGCAATCGAACGCTGACAAAGGTCCCGCCCGGCCTGACGGGATGACTGACGTGCCGCTTCCCAGGCACGATGCGCAGTCCACGCGAGACGAAGCGCAAAGCGATATCGGCGTCCTCGCGATACGCGCGCGGAAATCGTTCGTCGAAACCGCCGACAGCCGTCAACGCATCACGCCGATACGCCATGTCCGCAGTGATCCAACGCGCGGTCTCCAGCCCTTTGACGTTGCGCTCCCAGTCCGTCGGCCGCCTTGCGGCCTGCAATGGCACGCTGACTCGACCGCTGACACCGCAGACCTCAGCCGGTCGGCTGCCTTTGGCATTCGAGCCGCTTTCAGCAGCAGCGAGATCTGAGATGAGATCGGGCAACCACCGTTCGTCAGGCACGACGTCGTCGTCCAAAAAAGCGATCCACTGCGCGGCGGCTGATCGCCATCCGGCATTGCGGGAGGCGGCTGGACCGGCGGCCGCGCCGCTTACGATGCGGATCTGCAACGCACCGGCCGGCAGGGGCCCTCCGGGGATCAGCTCAGTGCGCTTCTCTTTGCGGTCGTCCACAAGCACGATCGCGCCGACCACATCGCGGGATTTAGCGTCGTCGGCCGAGCGGTCGCCGTCGTAAAGCTCGGCCGACCCTTGCAGGCGTTGCAGCAGCGTGATCAGCGAGGGCCGCCCGACGGTCGGAATCACGATGTCGACGCGCGGCGCCGGGCTCATGAGAACGACTGCGCCACGGACGAACGGCGAAGCAGGAATGGTCCGATCGCAAGCGCGTCGATTGGAGCCGAACCGAAACACTCCAGCGCATCGCGCGGGTCGTCGACCATCGGCCGTCCCGCGGTGTTCAAGCTGGTGTTGATGACGACCGGCACGCCGCTGCGGCGTTCAACGGACTCGAGCATGCGCGCCACCAGCGGCTCGTCGCTCGAATCGACCGTTTGCACCCGCGCGGTGCCGTCGACATGGACGGCTGCGGGGATTCGCTGCAGCCACGCGGGCCGCACCCGATGCGTGAACAGCATATACGGGCTTGGCAGCGGTCCGTCGAAGATCTCTGCGGCCCGCTCGCGCAAGACCATTGGGGCAACGGGACGGAACTGCTCGCGGCCCTTGATGTCATTGAGTCTCGACAGGTTTGACAGGTCCGTCGCATTGGCCAGTAGGCTGCGGTGGCCCAAGGCGCGCGGACCATATTCGCTGCGACCTTGAAACCACGCGACGACGCCGTTGTCCTGAATGATCTGAGCGACGGATTCAGCGATATCGACCGGCTTCTCAAAGCCGACCCTGGCCGTGAGCAGCCACTGCTCGAGTTCCCGGTCCGTCCACTCGCGGCCAAGCGCAGCGCTGTCCATGGGCTTCACGTCATCGCCAAGCGAATGAGCCACTGCAAGCGCCGCTCCCAGCGCGGTGCCGGCGTCACCGGCAGCCGGCTGCACCCAGACGCTTTGGAACGGCCCTTCACGAGCGAGGCGTGAGTTCGCGACGCAATTCAGCGCAACGCCGCCTGCCATTGAGAGATGCTGATCGCCCGTCCGCGTGTACAGCCACTGGGCCAGCTCCAGGAGCACCTCTTCGAGGCGTGCCTGCATGCTCGCCGCCACATCGGCGTCTTGCGGTGAGAACGCTTCGTCGGGTGCGACTCGCGGCGGGGAAAATCTGGTCCAGTCGATCGGTTGGGCTTCAAAGCCCCCGTCGGCCGTGACGACAATGCAGCGCCGCAGCTCGGGCAAGAAGAGGGGTTTGCCGTAGGCGGCCAGCGCCATCACCTTATACTCGTCCGAGGAGCGCCGAAACCCCAAGTGCTCAGTGAGCTCTTCGTAGCGCAGGCCCAGAGAGTGAGGAAGCCGTTGAGATGCGAGGATCTCGAAATCGCCTCCGCTCGCTCGGCCCGCCAGGTACGAGGTACGCTCCCCGCGGCCGTCCATCACCATCACGCTGCAATCGCGCTGCGGGCCGGCCAGGTAAGCGGAGGCGGCGTGAGCGATGTGGTGGGGAACGAAGTGCGCCTTGGCCGGATCGAGTCCGGGCAACGCGGTGCGCAAGAACAGCGGCGCGTGCTGAACGTACAGCGTCCGCAATCCCTCCCACTCTTGCGCGGTGAGATCGCCGTTCAGCTGGATCGCGAGCGCTGGATCGTAGGAATACGCAACCGCATCGAGTGCGTCTGGCCGTAAGCCGGCTTTCTCCAGACACCAGGCGGCCGACAACTGCGGAACCTCCCACGTCGAGAATGGCACGCACTCCTTGCCATGTTTGCGGCGGGAGAAGCGCTCTTCTTCAGCCGCGGCGATGATGCGGCCGTCGACGACGATCGCTGCCGCCGGGTCATGAAAAACAGCATTGACTCCTAAAATTCGCATGCGAGCGCTCTACCCACAGCGCTTTGAAAACAAACAAGCGAACCCATAACCATGCGGGTTTGCGCACAAGCAGCAAGCAGCAGTCCGCTTTTCTTAGCCTCAGTTACGAACAGACGCCTTATTCGTCGCGGATTGAATGGATGAGATACAATAGTGCTCTATGGAGATGAGGATCGAAAACGAGATCAAGCTGCGCGTGCCTGCCAACTTCGACATCTCACGCGCGATCGCACATGCCGGCCCTTTCACCGCAATGCCACTCGAAAAGCGCACGCTTCAAACGGTATACTACGATACCGCCGATTTGCGTCTAACGCGTTGGGGCAGCGGCTTACGGTATCGCGCCGGCGACGGCTGGATGTTGAAGCTCGGACTGCCGAAGGGCGATGCCGGGTTGCGACGGCTCGAAGTGACCGCCGCTGCCGGCAGCTCGGGCGCCCCACCCGCCGAGCTCCTTGAGGTCGCGACCGCGTTTCTGCGCGGCGAGGCCGTGCGGCCGGTCAGCCGTCTTCGCACGCTGCGCAAAAGCATGCGACTGTGCGATAAGGATGGCCGCGACGTGGCGGAGGTCGTCGACGACAATGTCCGGGCTACATCCGATGATCGGCCGGCTATCCGCTGGCGCGAGATAGAGATCGAGCTGTGCGAGGGCGCAGCTGCATCCCGGCTGCGCGAGCTGCAAGTTGCCTTCGAATATCTGGGAGGCGATGCTACGGATCAAACGCCGAAGCATGTGCGGGCATTAGGCCTGAGGACTCCCTTGAGATGCGAATTGGACGCCCCATCGGTCGGCCGGTCCAGCAGCTGCGCCGACGTCATCCGTGCCGCCTTGACTTCATCTGTCGAACGTCTGTTGCGCCAAGACGCCTTCCTTCGATTGGACATGGACGCCGACGCGGTGCATGCGGCGCGCGTTGCGACTCGCCGCCTGCGCTCGGATTTGCGAACGTTCCTTCCCTTGTTGGAGCGCTCGTTCGCATGCGATCTCCGCGATCAGCTGAAGTGGCTGGCCTCGGAGCTGGGAGCCGTGCGAGACGCAGACGTGCTCGTGCAACGGCTTCGCGCAGGCGAACCTAGCTTACCGGCCAGCTATCGCCCGTCCGTGCGCAGAACGGTGAGTCGCTTTGTCGCAGAGTGTGCGGCTGCCCGCGAGCGGCTGCGCGAGGTCCTCAAAGACCAACGCTACTGCGATCTCCTCGCGCGACTGATCACCGCTGCCTCGGAGCCGCGTTTGGCGGCCGCAGCTCACAGTCCGGCGAGCGACGTGCTGCCCACGCTCATGCGCGATCCTTGGGGCAAGCTTTGTGAGGCTGTGCAGGCAGTGGACGACGGCGACCATAGCGCCGCGCGATTGCACCAGGTGAGAATCCGCGCAAAGCGATGCCGCTATGCGGCCGAGGCGGCCGTACCGGTCGTGGGAAAGGCGGCGCGCAGATTTGCCAAGCGCGTGGAGCGGCTGCAGCGGGTCCTCGGTGAGTTCCACGACGCCAACGTCGCGGAACAGCGTCTGCGAAAGCTGTCGGGGGACGGAGACACGATGTTCGCGGCTGGATTGCTCGCCGCACTGCAAGCGCTGGATGCGGCCGCCGCCCGAGAGGCGTGGCGCAAAGCGTGGCGCAAGGCGGACAAGAAGCGCCTTCGCACATGGATTCTCTGACGGCGCTTAGCGCACGACCGTCACCCCGCCCAGGTAAGGGACAAGCGCGTCTGGGACACGGACGGAGCCGTCCTCTTGCTGGAAGTTCTCGAGGATCGCTACGAGCGTGCGGCCGACCGCGAGCGCAGAGCCGTTCAACGTGTGCGCGAATTCGGGCCGGGCCTTGGGCGCAGGTCGAAATCTGATCGCCGCACGGCGCGCTTGAAAATCGCCGCAATCGCTGCAGGACGAGATCTCGCGGTACGCTTGCTGGCCGGGTAGCCATACCTCCAGATCGTAGGTCTTGCGGGCGGCAAAGCCAGTGTCTTGCGAACTCAGCATCATCACGCGATACGGCAGCTGCAGCGTCTGCAGCAGCGCTTCGGCTAATCCGGTGATCTGCTCGTGTTGCGCAGCAGCTTGCTCGGGCGTGCAGATGGACACCAACTCGACTTTTTCGAACTGGTGCTGGCGGATCAGCCCGCGCGTGTCCTTACCTGCGGCGCCCGCTTCTTCTCGAAAGCAGGGTGTGTAGGCCGTGTAGCGCTTCGGCAAGTCGGCTGCTTCGAGCATCTCGCCGCGATGCAGGTTCACGAGCTGCACTTCGGACGTCGGCGAGAGGAACAAGGCTCCATCCTCGACGGAGAACATGACGTCGCTGAACTTGCTGAGGTGGCCCGTGGCTTCCACGGCGTCGCGGTTCACCAAGATCGGTGGGGCGATCTCGCGGAACTGTGCGGCGACGTTGGTCGTCAAAAAAAGGTCGATCAGGGCCCGATTCAGCCGTGCTCCAAGCCCCGCAAGCACGGCGAAGCGGCTGCGCGCCATCCGCACGCCGCGCTCGAAATCGATGATGCCGAGGCGCTCGCCGATCTCCCAGTGCGGTTTTGGTTCGAACGAGAACTTCGTGGGCTCGCCCCAACGGCGCAGCTCGACGTTCGCGCTGGCGTCACCGTCGGGGATGTCGTCTGAGACGATGTTGGGAACCATCGAGAGCAGCTCGTGCAGGCGCAGATCCGCTTCACTTGCCGATCGCTCCGCCCCTTGGATCTGCACGCCGAGCGCAGTGGACTCGGCGCGCAGCTGCGCGAGCGCCGACTCGCCCTGTTCTTTCGCCCTCGCAAAGCCGGCGGATATTTGGTTGCGTTGGGCTTTCAGCGCGTCGACGGTCGTGGCAGCGCGCCGCCATTGCTCGTCCAGCGCCACGATCTCATCGACAGGGGACGCGTCGAGGCCGCGCCGGCGCAGCGAGCGGCGAACAGCGTCAGGATGATCTCGGATAAGCGCCTTGTCGAGCACAGGCGCGGGTTTGGCGCGCCCCGGCGGCGCCCCTTCGGTGCCTGGTTCTCGCTAGCGGCTTGCGGCCACGCGCGGGCGCAGCATCTCGTCATTGCCGCTTACGTAGCGGCGCAGGTCGTCGGGGTTGATCGACTTCTCAAGCGCTGCATCCAGCGTGATGGAGCCGTCGTTCACGAACTTCGCGAGCTGCCGGTCGAGCGTCTGCATACCGAAGGACTGCCCGGTCTGCATCGCGCTTGTGATCTGCGCCGGTTTGTTCTCGCGGATAAGGTTGCGCACCGCCGGCGAGCCGATGAGGATCTCCATGGCGCAGATGCGGCCGGCTCCATCGACTTTGGGCACGAGCGTCTGCGTGAACACGCCCTCGAGCACGCCGGCCAGCTGCAGCCGGATCTGTTCTTGCTGCTCGGGCGGAAAGACATCGATGATGCGGTTGATGGATTCGGCCGCGGACGTGACGTGCAGGGTTCCGAACACCAAATGGCCCGTTTCCGCGGCGGTCAGCGCGAGCGCGATCGTCTCCAAGTCGCGCATCTCGCCGATGAGGATCACGTCGGGGTCTTGGCGCAGCGCGGAGCGCAATGCGTTGCCGAATGAGTGCGTGTCGCGGTGCAGCTCCCGCTGCGTGATGATCGAGTTGACGTTCGAGTGCAAGAACTCGATGGGGTCCTCGATCGTGACCACGCGCGAGTTGCGCGTGCGGTTGAGATAGTTGATCATCGCTGCCAGAGTCGTGGATTTGCCGGAACCCGTGGGGCCGGTGACGAGCACGAGCCCGCGCGCCTTCTGGGTCATCTGCGCGAGGATTGGTGAAAACCCCATCTCTTCCAGCCACGGCGGGCTATCGGGGATGTTGCGGAACGTCGCACTGATGCTGCCGCGCTCGAAGCATGCGTTCACGCGGAAGCGAGCGACGCCGACCATGGCGTATGCGAGGTCGATCTCGCGGTTTTCGTTGAGCAGGTCGATCTGCTCTTTGGTCAGGATCGACGTGACGAGCGACTGACAATCGGCCGAATCGAGTTTGTCCTCCACGATGGGGTCGAGCCGTCCGTGCAGCCGCATGGCAGGGGGGCTGCCCGCTACCACGTGAAGGTCGGACGCGCCTTTTTCGACGATGCTGATGAGCAGATCATCCAGGGAGTGGGGGTACATTCGATCTCCATCCTGTAACGGTGAGGGCTGTCCGACCGCTTTAGACTTGACGCGGCGAGAGGCGCGAGCGGCCGCCAAGCCAACGTTGTATCGAGTTGGCGTATGAAAGTGATATCGGTACATTGTGACGTCGACCCTTAGAAGCGGCTTGGAACCGAGATTTCCTTTGCGCGCGGTCACAATAGCCCAAGCGCTTGACGCTATGGCCTCGTTTGCCGTGCGCCGTGCCGTCTCAGAGCGGGTCGCGGTTGCCGACGCCGAGGGCCGCATCACCGCCGAGGCGCTGCAAGCGAGCGAAGACGTGCCGCCTTTTGCGCGCTCGCGCGTCGACGGCTATGCGGTCATCGCTTCCGAGGTCGAGTCGGCCACCGCCAAGCAGCCCGTTCGGTTGAAGTTGGGCGGCGAGGTGCGCATGGGCGAAGCGGTGGCGCCGGTTCTCCGAGCGGGAGAGACGGTTCGCGTGCCGACGGGAGGCGCGCTGCCCTCCAACGCCGGCGGTGTCGTGATGCTCGAAGACACGTCGCTGCAAGAGACGATCGGTGAATCCGATGGCGTCGCCCGCACGATCGTGGACGTGTACGACGGCGCGCAGTGCGATCGTCACATCACGCCGTCTGCAAGCGATCTGCATGCCGGCCAGCAGCTTTTCGATGCTGGCACGGTTTTGAGTCCTGCGGCTGTTGGCTTGCTCGCGGGCGCCAACGTCTCCCAGGTCGAGGTGTTCCGCAAGCCGCTCGTGGGCGTGCTCGTGACCGGCGATGAGCTGGTCGTCGCAGGCGAACCTCGCGCTCAAGGTCAGGTACGCGACATCAACAGCGTATCGCTCTCGGCGGCGCTTCGCGCGATGGGATTCGTTCCTCGCCGCTTCGCAATCATCGCCGACGATCGCGCCGCATTCGCCGCGTCCCTGGAGGAAGCGCTGGCGAGCTGCGATGCAGTGCTGATATCCGGTGGGTCGAGCGTCGGAGCGCGAGATTATACGCCCGACGTGGTCGCAGCCGCCGGCGGCCCTGGTGTCATCGTACATGGAATACGCGCCAAACCCGGGCGGCCAGCCCTGCTGGCGATGATCGGCGAGCAGCCCGTCATCGGACTGCCGGGCAATCCCGTCTCCGCGCTCGTCGTTTTGGAAGCCGTCGCAAAGCCGGTCCTGCTGCGGATGTTCGGCAAGCACGATGCAGTCTTACCGTATCGCGCGCGGCTCGAACGGCGCATTGAGGTCGAACCGGAACTGGAGCATCGCATTGCGGTCCGGCTGGTCGAAAGCGACGGGGGACTGCTGGCTCGACCGCTCATCGGCACATCGGCGCAGATGCATACGCTGGCCTTTGCTGATGCGATGATCGTCATACCGCAGGGCTGCGGGGGCGCCGACGCTGGCGCATGGGTCGACGCCATTCCTTTTTCCAGGTCCGGAACCGGGCGTTGATGCGCGGCGTCCAACTGCCACAACTCGCATACGAGGAAGCGATCGGGCTGTGGCACGCCTCTCTCGAGGCGGCGGGTTGCCTGCAACCGGTCTCCGGAGAAACAGTCGCGCTGACGGATGCAGCCGGCCGCGTACCTTTGCAGTACCTGCGAACGCTGTGCGCGTCGCCCGGTTATCGCGCCGCTGCCATGGATGGCTTCGCGGTCGCAGCCGCTCGCCTCGGCAGCGCTCGCACAGACCGGCCGGTCTCACTGAACGTGGGTCTCGGCGCCGTTCCCATCGACACCGGCGGCGCTCTCGACGATTCGTGCGATGCGGTCGTGCCGGTCGAAGACGTCAGCGTCGACGGCGACACGGTGCGCTTCTTCTCGGCCATCGTCGCCGGAAAGAACGTTCGGCTTCCTTGTGAAGACGTGCCGCCCGGAGTCGCCATCGGCAGACCGGGGTGGCCGCTGCGCGCGCAAGAGTGCGCGGCGCTGATCGCGGGTGGCTGCCTGACGATTGAGGTGGCACGACGGCCGCGCGTCGCCGTCATCCCCTCAGGCAACGAGGTGGTCCCGCCAGGAACTGATAAAGGCGCCGGCTTCGTCGTCGACAGCAATTCAACGATGATCGCCGCGCAGGCGCGCGCGCTCGGGGCCGAGGTCACCGTCTTCGGCATCGTGCCCGATGTCGTTGAAAGAATCGTGGAAACCTTGCGGCGCGCAGCGGCGGACGCAGATCTCGTGCTGTTGCTGGCAGGTTCTTCGCGGGGACGACGAGATCGATCGCACGACGCCATAGCATCGATCGGTGAAGTGGCGGTGCACGGCGTCGCAACGCGACCCGGTAAGCCGGTTGTGCTCGGTCGCATCCGGAAGGCGGCGGTCGTGAATCTGCCGGGTTATCCGGTGGCGGCCCAAGTCGCGTTCAGTCTCTACGCTGTCCCTTTGCTTCGCCGCTGGACGGGCGCTCAACAGCCCGAGGCAGATCCGCCCGAGGTCGAGGAAAACGTTCGGCTCGGCGTCGGCCTCGAAACCGACGGCAAGGCAGATGAATGGCGCAACGTCGCTCTGCATCGCGACGCTTCCGACGAGCTCATCGCTGTGCCGCAACCGATCGGCGGCGCGCTCTACCGCCTTGCACAAGCGGACGGCGTCATCCACCTGCGACGCGGGGAATGTCGGTGGTCACGTTTCACCGAGGTACCCGCCGCGCTCGCGCGGCCCGGTCGCTACCTCGACATGCCGCTTCTTATCGGCCCGTACGATCCGTTGATCGAAGAGATCGCCGCGTTGACGAATTTTCGGTGCTCGTGGTGCAGCGACGACGAGCATCCCGATGTGGCGGGCGGCGCTTGCGATGCCGCGGGCTTTCTGGGTCAGGCCGACGCACCGGCGGCCGGCCCAGACGCCAACCGGATGCTCGTCGGTTCGCGCATCGAAGGCATCGCAGACAAGCGCGGCGGACAACGGTCAACCCCTCCGGGGGGGACACCCGAGCGCTCCGAGGGTGACCCGTGGCGCCGCGCGGCGGCCGTCGCGTGCGGCTTCGCGACCGACCCGCGCTGCAGCGCTTACTTGGCGCGACGCTTCGGTCTTCAACTGTTCGAGCCGCACGATGTGCCATACTTCGTCGCTTGGAGCGACGGGGCGCCTGCGGACTGGCGAGACATGCTGCAGCGGGGAATGCAAGCCCTCGCCGGGCAACTCGAATTCTTCGGATGGCGATGTCTTGCGACGCCGCAGCGCGACGGCGTACCAGCTTGAGAGGACGTGCGTGTATGAGAGCATGGATCGTCAGCGTCGCGATCGCGCTATTATCGGCGTTGACATCGTGCACGGCGTCCCAGCAGCAAGAAGCGAAGACCGGCGTCGACGACGCCTGGATCGCGACGCAAGTGCGGACCAAGATCGCCACTATCGACGCCGCCACGGTTTCTCTTGTGAGCGTGCAAGTGCGGGACCGCGTCGTGACGCTGGGCGGTCAAGTTCCGTCCGCGCAAGAGCACGCGCGCGTCGTCGAAGCGGCGCGCAGCGTTTCGGGCGTGAAGTCGGTCGACGACAATCTGCGCGTGAACCCCAAAGCGCCCACCGGCAAGGAGATCGCGGGCGATCTCGCGCTTCAGGCGAGAGTCAAAGCTGCGCTCGCTTCTCAGACTGGAGTGAACGCTTTCGCGGTGAAGGTCTCTGCGCACGCGGGCATCGTCGCGCTCGACGGCTCCGTACCCAACAAGACAGTTCACGATCTCGTTCTTGAGACCGTGCGCGGCGTTCCCGGTGTCCGTTCCATCGTCGACCACATCCGCCAAAGGTAGGGCTGACAGGACGCCAGAACGAGCGCCGTTCTACATCCGCGAGAATCCCTGGAAGCACCGACCGCTGCATGCGCTACGGCATCATCTCCGACGTCCACTCCAACCTCGACGCGCTCCAGCCTGTGCTCGAGGAACTGGACCGTAAAGGCATGGACCAGCTGCTGTGCCTCGGCGACATTGTCGGATACGGTCCCAATCCCAATGAATGCTGCGAGCTGCTGCGAGCGCGCCATTGCCTTGCCATCGGCGGCAATCACGATGAGGCCGCCCTGTCACCCGTACAGGCCGACGCGTTCAACTCGCTGGCACGCGAGGCGATCGCCTGGACCAACCGCGAGCTCTCGCCGGATAATCGCGAGTTCCTGGTCGGCTTGCCGCGCGAGCGGTCGTTTCCCGGTTTCGTCATCGTGCATGGAGCGCCGGTCTTTCACTTCGCGTACATCCTCAGCGTCCTTGACGCCGAATCGTCGTTTGAGCGTGTCAGCGCTCCGCTGACGTTCATCGGGCACACGCACCTGGCGGAGGTCTACTACCAAAACGACCAAGGGCGCACGTTCCACCGGAAACTGACAAGCGGGGGCGTCGTGAAACTGGAGCCATCGTACCGCTATATCCTCAATCCAGGAAGCGTGGGCCAGCCGCGTGACCATAACCCGCAGGCGTCCTTCGCCTACTTCGATGACGAAACTGAAAGCGTAGAAGTGCTGAGGATCAGCTACGATGTTATGAAGGTGCGGCGGCGAATGCGTACCGCCAACCTGCCGGCGGAGTTAGCAGAACGATTATCCATCGGTTACTGACGCGCTGTCCGCGGGCAGCGGTGGCATGCTCATGAGCGGTCCTACGCCGGTGCTGAGTGACGACCGGCGTTGCTTCGCGTGCGGGCCTGAAAACCCGCATGGTCTGCGGCTGAGCTTCGACTACGGCGACGGCGTCGCAAACTCAACCTTTGTCGCGGGCTCGGGATTCGGCGGCTGGACGACGATCGTGCATGGCGGCATCATCGTGACGCTGCTCGATGAGGCTATGGCCCACGCGGCGATTGCATCAGGCACTCGCGCCGTGACCGCCCGTCTTGAAGTGCGCTTCAGGAAAGCAGCGCCCGTCGGCGTACCGTTGCATATCGAGGGAAGGCTCGAAGGAAGGCGTGGACGGCTTCTGACGTTAACGGCGACCGTCAGCGCCGTGGACGGCACGCTCTATGCGCAAGGTCGCGGGAGGTTCGTCGCCGATGACGGCTCAAGCGGCTGATGGCCATGCGGGCACAAAGACGATCGCCTCAAATCGCAGGGCCTTTCATGAATACTCGATTCTGGACAGGCTGGAGGCCGGTGTGGTGCTGACGGGCACCGAGGTGAAGAGCTTGCGCGGCAACGGCTGTTCGCTCGTTGACGGCTACGTGAGAGTGAAAGACGGTGAAGCATGGTTGATGAGCGTCCACATACCGCCGTACGAGCGGGGCACGTCCTTCTCCCAGCACGAGCCGCGCAGAGACAGAAAGCTCTTGTTGCATGCGCGTGAGCTGAGCCGGCTCGTCGGCAAATTACAAGAGAAAGGCCTGACCCTGCTCCCCCTGCGCATGTATTTTCGCAAGAACCACGTGAAGGTGGAACTTGGGCTTGCGCGAGGAAAGAAACTCTATGACAAGCGTGAGGCGATCAAAGCGCGCGACGTCAGGCGGGAGCTCGAACGCGCCGCCCGCCGCCGCTAACACGTTTGAGGCGCGCTTGCGCGCATCGTGGCACCAGCTTTTCGCCGCCGGCGAAAGCGACGCGCGTGAAGCAGGCACCGTGCTCGTCGCCTGCTCCGGAGGCAGCGACAGCGCAGCTGCGTTGCTGCTGTCGCGTCGCATGCTGCCGGATCGCATGCTCGTCGCCTGCTATGTGAACCATGGCTTGCGGCCCGCCGCTGCCGTCCGCCGCGATATCGCCGCGGTCAAAGCGCAGGCAGCCGCCGCGGGGGCCCGCGTGCATATCGAACCCATCACGTGCGACCGGCGTTCGGGCGCATCGCCGGAAGAAGAAGCCCGAACGCGCCGCTACGAGGCGCTGGAACGCGTGGCTCATTCGTTCCGAGCATCGTACGTCATCACCGGACATCATTGCGACGACGCCGCTGAAACCGTGTTGCTCGCTCTCATGCGCGGCAGCGGTCTTGACGGCCTTACCGCCATGCGACCGAAACGGCCGCTCAGCTCGTCAGTCATCCATGTGCGGCCTTTCTTGGATTGCAGCAAAGAAGAGCTGGGCCGCGTGACGCGGGCATCGCGAGTGCCGGCTTCCCGCGATGAGACAAACGACGACATGCGCTTTCGGCGCAACGCGGTACGGCGCGCACTCGCGCAGCTCAAACGGACGTCGCCGCTGAGCGTGCGCGCGATCGCGCGATCGGCCGCCCTGCTGACGGGCGAGAGGACGTTGCTCGACAGCCTCACCGCGCGAGCATGGAAACGGTGCCGCTTGGACAATGCGGGCCCAGACTCACAGCCTCTTTCCGCGCGGCGTCTGAGCGAACTGGCCAGACCTCTTTTGCGCCGAGTGATCCGGCATACCGTGAAGCAGATCACCGGGAGTCTGCGCGACTTCTCCATGCAGCACTGCGATGCGATCGCCGATGCCGTCGCACGCGGCAGAGGCGGCGTCTACCATGCAGGCAACGCGACTGTCCACCTCTCCGCCGGAGCGCTTTGGGTTCGAAGCGCCGAGTCGCCGAACGAGACGACGCCCTTGGATATCGACGTCGAGCGCTTGGAACGTTCGGACGCTGATGCACAAGAGTTCGCCACGCCGTTGGGTACGCTCGAGCTTTTTCAGCATTCCATCGGCGATGGCACGCCTCGTCGAACGGAGGCCGACGGCGTCCAGTTCCTCGATGGGGCTGCCCTCGGCAACAGCCGGCTGCAGTTGCGCACACCGAGGCGCGGCGACACGTGCGTCCCTTCAGGCCGGCACCGGCCCGTTTCACTGGCAAGATTCTTGAGCAAGGCAGGCGTGCCTCGGCTGCTTCGCTCTCAAGCCCTGCTGTTGTGCGCAGACGGGCGAATCGCAGCAGTGCTGGGCGTTCGTGTCATGGAGCCGTTCGCTGCGAGGGACGGAGAGCCGAAGATGGAGCTGCGCTGGCATCCGGCGCCTCGCGGGCCGATACTAAACCAAGCAATGGCGCGACCGAAGACGCGGCTCAATCGTTCAGAATATGTCCGATGATGCACGCGGGATGAGACAGCCGACAAAAAGCTCGAGCACGGCCGGGACGACGGAACTGGGACCGGTGGTGTTCGAAGCCGCGGAGATCGCGGCGGCGGTCTCGCGTGTCGCCGAGGAGATCCGCAGCGACTTCCGCGGCGAGCGCATTCTCATGGTGGGAGTATTGAAAGGTGCACTGCTGTTCTTGTCCGATCTGATGCGGGAGCTTGCCGACCATCCGCTGACCATCGACTTCGTCGTCGTCAGCTCCTATGGCTCGAACGCGCACGGCCGCAACGGCGTCCGGCTCCTCAAGGACCTGGATCAAAGTCCCGATGTTGAGCATGTGCTGTTAGTCGAAGACATCGTCGATGAGGGCTTCACGCTTTCATACCTGCTCAACAACATGCGCAGCCGCAAAGCCGCAAGTGTGAGGTCGTGTGCGTTGATCGACAAACCGTTTCGCCGCGCCGTCGACGTGAAAGCCGATTACGTCGGTTTGCACGCCGCCAGCGACGACTTTTTGGTAGGGTACGGTTTGGATTTCCAAGAACGCTTTCGCAACCTTCCACACATCCGACAACTGCAAAGCCGCGTTCCGACGTAAGAGGATGACGGAGCAGCCGGTCCCGCCGGAGAAGGGCGCGGATACGGCCTCCCTGAGGAGCTCACTTGTTCGCAAAACTGTTCAAATACATTCTGGGTGTTGTCGGCATCGCCATCGTGTTGTCGATCGCCTACAACTACTACCAGCACAGCACGCAGCCCCAGAAGCAGTGGTCGTACAGCGAGCTGCTCTCGCAGATCGACAACAATCACGAGTCGATCCACGAAGTGACCGTCGGCTTGACGACGGCCACCGTCAGCATGGTCGGCGACGGGCCGAAAGAGGTCGTCCAGATCCCGCCCGGCAGCAACCCCGAACTGACGAAGCGCCTCATTGCGCACCACATCAAGGTCACAGGCGACAACACGGCAAGCTCGCCGGGCTTGTCGCTGAACTTGCTGGCCTGGCTCATCCCATTCGTCGTGGTGGTCGTCTTCGTCCTGATCATCGCCCGACAGCTGCAGTCGGGCGGTAGCCAAGCGCTTTCGTTCGGCCGCTCGCGCGCCAAGCTGCTGACGGAGAACAGGCCAAAAGTTACCTTCGCCGACGTCGCCGGTGTGGACGAGGCGAAACAAGAGCTGGGTGAAGTCGTCGAATTTTTGAAGTTCCCCAAGAAGTTTCAGCAGCTGGGCGCGCGCATCCCCAAGGGACTGCTGTTGCTCGGCCCGCCCGGCAGCGGCAAAACGCTGCTGGCCCGCGCTATTGCCGGCGAGGCCGGCGTGCCGTTCTTCTCTATTTCCGGATCGGATTTCGTCGAGATGTTCGTCGGCGTGGGCGCATCGCGCGTCCGCGATCTGTTCGAGCAAGCCAAGAAAAGCTCTCCCTGCATCGTCTTCATCGACGAGATCGACGCGGTCGGACGCCAACGCGGCGCAGGCTTGGGCGGCGGACACGACGAGCGCGAGCAGACCCTCAATCAATTGCTGGTCGAGATGGACGGCTTCGACGTCAACACCGGCGTCATTCTGATCGCTGCCACCAACCGGCCGGACGTGCTCGATCCTGCTTTGCTGCGGCCTGGGCGCTTCGACCGTCAGGTGGTCGTCGATCGCGCTGATGTCGTCGGCCGCGCGCAAATCTTGACCGTGCACTCTCGCAACAAGCCGCTTGCCCCCGATGTCCGTCTCGAGGTGCTGGCGCGCCGCACGCCTGGTTTCTCAGGCGCGGACCTGGAGAATCTGCTCAACGAAGCGGCTCTTCTGGCTGCGCGCAATAACAAGACGCAGATCGACATGCACGATTGCGAAGAGGCGATCGACCGCGTCGTGGCCGGACCCGAGCGCAAAAGCCGCATCATGAGCCAGCGGGAGAAAGAGCTCGTCGCCTATCATGAGAGCGGGCACGCGCTGACCGCCAAACTCCTGCCGAACGCCGATCCGCTGCACAAGGTGACGATCATCCCGCGCGGCATGGCGCTCGGGATCACCATGCAGCTGCCCACCGAAGACCGCTACCTCATGACCAAAGCGGAGATCGTCGACCGCATCATGGTGTTGTTGGGCGCCCGTGCGGCCGAGGAACTGATCTTCCAAGAAAACACGACCGGCGCGCACGACGACCTGCAGAAAGCCACGACGCTCGCCCGCAAGATGGTGATGGAGTTCGGCATGAGCCCGAAGCTTGGTCCGATCGCGCTGGGCAAGAAGCACGAGCAGGTTTTCTTGGGCCGCGACATCGTCGAGGAGCGAAACTACTCCGAAGAAGTCGCAAGCCAGATCGACACCGAGGTTCGCGGCATCATCGACACGTGCTATGCGAACGCGTACCGGTTGCTCGAGACGAATATCGACAAGCTTCATCGTCTGGCCGAGGCGCTGCTCGAGAGAGAGACCGTCGAAGCGGACGATGTCGACCGCCTGCTCTCCGATAGTCCGACGCCGGCGCCTGCCGCCGCGCCCGCCGCAGAGCCGGCCGCTTCTGAGCGCTCTGCCGCCGCGACCACGTCTCCCAAAGAAGACAAGCCCAGAGTGAAGCCGTCAGTTCTCCCGTTTCCACCGCCCGAACCGGCGTGAGGTTGCGCTAAAGCGTGCGCCCGCAAAGCGCGGCTTTGCGGTTCACGCGCGGCATCTCTGCCGCGCCTTTTTTCTCGTCTGTGGCGCTTGTTTGCACGCTTGTTCTCAGCGGATCGGCAGCGTTCGCGGACGCTCCGGCATCACCACAAGCGAGCGGTGTCGCCTACCCGCCGGGCATGACAAGGCTCAGCGACGGTCTGACTGTGGTCGCCAGACGCGCAACCGCTTCGCCCGCCGCTGCGCTCGAAGTTTGGATCCGGTGTCCAGTGAGCGGTTACCGAGCACCGCAGCCTGGCATCGGTCGCCTAGCCGCGCTCGCGCTCTTAGAGCAAAAAGTTCAAGGCGTTTCCCTTCGCGATGAGGCCAGGCGCGTAGGCGCCCAAGTCGGCGTCTCGGCATATCACGAGGGGACGGAGATCGCGCTCCTGGTTCCCGGCTATGTCTCGGCGCCGTTGCTCGACAGGCTGATCGCGCAAGCCTTGCGCCCCCGTGTCGATCAAGCAGCGTTCGTGGCCGCTCGTCAACGTCTGGCTGCGCAACAAGTCGCTTCAGGCGAGGAGCCGGATCAGCAGCTGCGCGAGGCCCTCTTCGCCCACGTCTTCGCGAGCGGTCCGTTGCATGAATCGACGTACGGGAACGCTCGAGCCCTGGCGGGGTTGACGCTGAAGGATGTTTCCGACTTCCTCGCCCACGCTTACGTGCCGCAACACGAGGTGGTCATCGCCGTCGGCAACATCGATGCTACGGACGTGCGCGAGAGCGTGAGCCGGGCCGCGCCTCAGTCTGCCGCATCGCAAACCATACCGGCCTCGGCGCTCGCGCCGCCTGCCACGGCGCCCGTGTACCTCAGCCACGATACGGGTTCCGTTGCCGGAGTTGCACTCGGGTGGATCGGTCCGCCGATACAAGACGAACGCGCGGCCACTGCGATGGATTTTCTCTCCGATTATCTGGCGCATCCGGCTGCCGGCGTCATCAGCAAGCAAATCGCGGGGCTTGACCCGACCTCTGCGTTCAGCGGTCAATTCATCACGCTGCGCGATCCCGGCGTGTTCATGCTCGCCGTGAACGGCGAGCGGTTGGATCCCGACGCGATGAACCTGACGCTGCGTCAAGCGATCAAAAGCACGCTCGCAGGCCCTATGCCGTCCTCGGATTTCGGGCGCGCGGTCGACGCGTTCAGAACGCATTTGCTGAGGGACATGCAATCGCCCCAAGGCATCGCGGACAATTACGGCTGGTATTTCGTGCAAGGGGATTCGGCATACAGTCCGAGCTCCACCGACGCATCGTTGAGCGGTGATTACTTCAACAATGTCGCGGCTCTGACGCCCGGCTACGTCTACGACATCGCAAGACGGTACCTCAGTGCGAACCCCGCAGTCGTGCTCCTGCCCAAGGGTCCCGTGCACACCGCTGGAGCCAAACGCTGATGCGCGCGGCGGCGCGTCGCGGGTGCGCAGCGATTGCGATCGCCGCGAGCGCTCTGACCCTCGCTGCCGCGCCGCGCCCGCCTGGGCCGCGGCCGTTACCGGCGCCGCATGCCTCAAGCGCGCCGTTGCGGGCGCCTTCGGTGTCGTTTCCGGCGACGCAGGTCGCGCGATTAGCCAACGGCGTCACGATTGTCAGTCAAACCACGGCGGACTCCCCGCTGATCGGCACTCAGATCTTCGTCCCGGCGGGACTTCTCCAGCAGACGCCGGATGCGGCCGGAATCGCCGGCGTCACCGCCGCCATGGTGCTGCAGACGCCCGTCGAAGGCAACGCGACGCTGTCGGAGACCGTCGCAGCCGTCGGCGGCTCGATATCCTACACGCTGGCCCCGGTCGATACGCACTACTATCTCGAGTGCCGAAATGCGGACTTCCCGCGGCTGCTCCACAATCTGAGATCGGCGCTGCGGCATCCCGCCATCGCGGGGCTTCCTGCCGCGCGCGCAAAGGCGCTATCCGCCATCGAACAGCTGACGAAGAACCCGCTGGAATCGGCGTACGCGATGATACGGCAGATCCGCTATCAAGGCACGGGCTTTGCATTTCCTGACAGTGGCAACGCTCTTTCCATCCGTCGCCTGTCGGCGGCCGACGTGAGGGCATACGCCAGCTCGTACCAGCGGGGCGGCGGCACGATCGTCGCTTTGGAGGGGGCTGTCTCTCCGGCGGCTCTCGCGGCCGCCCGCAGCGAGTTCAGCGACTTCTCCTCCGTCGCTGCGCCGGCGCTGACCAACCCTCGGCTTGTCGAGCGAACAAATCAAGTGGTGGAACACCGCAACGTCACCGTGCCGTGGGTGGCGGTCGCGTACGAGGCTCCCAACCAGTACTCTCCAGACTTCGCAATCATGCTCGTCATCGAGGCGCTGTTGGGCCAGGGTGGCGACGTGAACGCGCTGGCCTTCAACTCCGACGCCGCCGCGCCGGCACAGTACGTCGGAGCGTATTACCAATACGAAGCCAGACCCGGCAGCTTGATCGTTTTTCTCGATGGTGACACCGGCAACGTGGATCAAGCCATTCACGATCTGCAAGGGGGCATCGCGCGGCTGCGCACAACCGGACTGTCGGGCGACCTGATCGCGCAAGCCAAGCGGCTCGCATTGGGAAACTTCTACGTCTCGATCGCCAACCTGAGCGAAGAGTCATGGCTTTTGGGCCGCGCTGCTGCCTCGCCCGACGGCGCGCAATTCGAGAACTTGCTGCCGCAAAGAATCGCCGCTGTGTCCGCCGCCGATGTCCACCGCGTTGCCCAGCGCTACTTGAGCAAGGAAACGGTCGCGTTGGTGCTCCCCCAAGCGGCATCGCGCTAAGGCCCGACGTGCGCGTGGCCTTCGTCCACGATTACCTGACCCAGTACGGCGGAGCCGAACGAGTGCTGCTCGAGATGCATAAGCTGTATCCGCAGGCTCCCGTCTACACGTCGCTCTATCGGCCGGATGCATTTGCCGGCCGCTTTCGTCACATCACGGTGCGCACGAGCTTCTTGCAGCGCATCCCCGCTGCGGCCCAGCATTTTCGCGAGATGCTGCCGCTGTATCCGCTGGCATTCCGATCGCTCGATCTGCGCGGTTACGACCTGGTCATCTCATCGACCACCTCGTTCGCTAAGGCCGTGCGGGTCCCGGCTCGCGCGCTGCACATCTCCTATGTCAATACGCCGACGAGGTTTTTGTGGTATCCAGAAGAGTATGCGAGCCGGCTCACGCCCGCGCTGGCGCGGCCGTTGCTGTCGGCAGTCACGCCGCTCATGAGGCGTTGGGATTTTGCAGCCGCTCAGCGGCCGCATTTTTTGATCGCAAATTCGTTCAATGTCGCCCGCCGCATCATGGAGTGCTACCGCAGACACAGCGACGTGCTGCATTGCCCCGTGGACGTTGATGAGTTTGCATCGACGAATACGGCGGACGATCGGCTCGATGAAGCGCCCCTGCCCTTTCACGCGGGCGAGCCGTTCTATCTCGTGATGACGCGGCTGTTGCCGTACAAGCGTGTCGAGCTCGCGGTTGCGGCCTGCAATCAGTTGCGCGCGAATCTTCTCGTGGTGGGAAGCGGTCCGCAGGAAAACCGGCTGCGGCAATTGGCAGGGCCGACCGTACGCTTCGCCGGGACGGTTAGTGAAGCGAAGCGCCGGGAAGCGCTCCAGCGGGCTCGGGCAGTCATCGTCTCGGGGATCGAGGACCTCGGGCTGGTAGCGCTCGAGGCGGCTGCCGCCGGAACGCCGACGGTCGCGTTCGCACGCGGAGGGTCGCTGGAAACCGTCGTTGAACGCGAAACCGGCGTGTTTTTTTATGAACCGTCGCCGGATTCGCTCATGCGCGCGCTCCAACAGACAACACACCTGAACTTCGGCTCGGACGTCATGCGGGCACACGCTCGCAGGTTCTCGAGCGACGCGTTCCGCGCCAAACTGACAGCGTTCATCGAACGCTACGTCGGCGAGTTTCAGTCGCGCACACTGGCGGCGGCGGCGGCGCCGGTTGTTCCGAGCCGCCTTCGTTGACCGGCAAGCCACGCATTCCGCATCTCGATCCCGCCAAGCTGTCTTTCACGACGCTTCGCACTCGTCCGTCAAAGGTGAGCGCGCAGGCGCTGGCCACACCGCCGCGCGCGGGTGCGTCCTTCGACGATTTCTTGCGCGGATTGCCGGACATCCTCGCTGCCCGCGATTTGCGCTCCCTCCTGGGCGACGTGGCCACCGCGCATCGCGCGGGCAAGATGATCGCCGTCGGGATCGGCGGACATGTGATCAAGACGGGCTTGAGTCCCGTGCTGTGCGATTTGATGCGATCCGGCATCGTGAACGCCGTCGCGGGCAATGGGTCCATCTGCATCCACGACGTCGAACTTGCGTTGGCCGGCAAGACGTCGGAAGACGTCGACGACTCGCTGCGCGACGGTTCGTTCGGCATGGCGGGGGAAACCGCCGACTTCATCCTGGATGCGATTGCCGCCGAGGGCCCACGGGTGGGTGTCGGTCGAGCGCTCGGCAACGCGCTCTTGCGCCGCAGCGACGCCGCAACCGATGTGTCAATCCTGGCGCAAGGCGCGCTGCTCGACATACCGGTCACAGTGCATGTCGCCATCGGGTCGGACATCGTGCACATGCATCCAAAGGCGGATGGCGCGAGCCTCGGCGCAGCCAGCCTGTTGGATTTTCGTCTTTTCAGCGACGTCGTGGCAGCGGTGACGGACGGCGGCGTCTACCTCAACGTCGGGTCGTCCGTCATTATGCCGGAAACGTTTCTGAAGGCGCTGTCGATGGCGAGGAATCTGGGCTACCGCGGCACGTTCACCACCGCTGACTTCGACTTCATCCGGCATTACCGGCCTCGCACGAACGTCGTCGTGCGGCCGCATCTCGACGGTGGACGCGGCTATTCGTTCACCGGACATCACGAGCTGATGATCCCGCTGTTCGTGGCGGCCCTGCGTTCGGAGCTGGCTTCAGGCGCATGACGCTGCGCACCGCTCCCTTCACGGCGCTCATGCTGCTGGTTTGCTGGGTCGTGTTCGCGCTCGACCGGCTGGGAAGTCACGGAGAACAAATCGGGCCGCTGATGGCGGCCGGCGCGATCCAGTCATCCCTCATCCAGAACGGCCAGTGGTGGCGTCTGGTGACCAGCGGCTTCTTGCACTTCACGTTCGTGCACATACTCTTCAACTCGTATGCGCTCTATCAGGCGGGCATCTTCGTCGAATACATGTACGGCAGCGCTCGCTACGCGGCGATCTATCTGCTCGCGTTGCTCGGAGGGGGCTTTGCGGCGTTTGTATCCACCATCGGCACTCCGGTGCCGACGGCGGGCGCCTCGGGCGCGATCATGGGAGTCTTCGGAGCCATCGCCGTGTTGGCATTCAAGCTGCCGCCGCTGCGCGGTCAGTTGCTGCAGGCCGCACTGATGCCCATCGTGTTGACGTTGGGCTACGGGTTCATGAACCAAAACGTATCGAATGCCGGACACATCGGCGGCTTGATCGCGGGCGCTCTGGTGGCGTTGCTGCTGACGCCCGTGCGCGGGCGAGCGCTGATCGCGAGGGCCTCCTCACAGGCGCTCTGAAGGAACGTGGGCTCTGCCGCCGATCGCCTGCACCGTCCTTGCGATGACGTCCAGAGTTTTCTTGGCGCACTCATCCCACGACATCTGTGCGGCGCGCTCCCTGCCCGCCATCCGTAGGCGCAGGGCGAGTTGCTGGTCGGCCAAGACCGCCGCAAGCTGCTCGGACAAGACCTTCTCGTCACCCGCCGGAAAATAGATCGCCGCGTCGCCCCCGGCTTCGGGGACGCTGCTCGCGTTGGACGCCACCACCGGAACTCCGTGAGCCATCGCCTCAAGCACAGGCAGGCCGAAGCCTTCATACAACGAGGGAAACGCGAAGACGGCGGCGTTCGCGTAGAGCTGAGACAGGCGCACGTCGCTCACCTCACCCGTCATCAAGACCGGCACGGACTGCTCCGGCTCAAAGCGCAGAACGCACTCGTCCGCTCCGTCTCTGACGGAGTCGATGCGCCCCTGCGCCCGTCCGCTGATCAGCTGCTTGCCCACCATCACAAGCCCCGTGGTGAGGCGCAACGCGTCGGGCAAGGCGCGCATTGCGTCAAGCAAGGTTGCCGCGCCTTTGCGTGGTTCGTTCTCGCCGACGAAAAGGACGTAACGCTCGGCTCCATCCAGCAGCACACCGCCGAAGGACTGCGCGGGTGGGTCCACGCCCAAGGGCACGACATGGATGCGCTCTCGCTCGACTCCCAGATGCTTCACGATTTCGTCCTTGGAAAACTCCGAGTCGGTGACGATCGCTTTTGCGCGGGCGGCGGTCGTGCGGAACGGTGTTTGCTCGCTAAGCCGCGTTCTCTCGTTCGACGAAGGAGACGCGAACGGCCAAACGTCGTGCACCGTTGCGATGCTCGTCACCGGTGCGGTCCAGGTCATGCCGTTCCACGGATACCAGACAGCGTCGAGCGCCAACGAGGACGCATGTGCGCGATGCTTCACGATCAAATCGTCGCGCTGGAAGATGCGGCTCAGCCCGCGCTTCGGCGGTCCTAAGAACAACTGCGGCATGAGCAGGACGATCTCCACGCCACCGGCCGCCCCCGCACCAGCATCGAACCAGCGTTGCAAAAGAGCGCGCGCATAGCGGCCGATGCCGCGGCGATCGTTCAGAAGATTTTTGGCGTCCACGCCGATGCGCAAGCGCTGCAACTCAGCTGAAAGCTTGTCGAGCGTGACGGCGTGCCGTCATCGTGGGATGGCGCAAGGGCGTGGACAAGGGAAGCAATTTACGCGGGCTAAACCGTGGCCCGATGTCGATCGTCCTTCAAGTGCTCGGAGCGCTTGTGCTCGTCGTGGTGGCAAGCGACGCGTTCACGAACGCCGTCGAATGGATGGGCGCGATTTTCGGTTTGACGCGCAGCGCGGTCGGTTCAGTGGTTGCCGCCATCGGATCATCGCTGCCCGAGACGATGGTCGCCCTCATAGCGCTGCTCGTGCTGCACGACGCGCAAAGCCACGCCATCGGGATCGGGGCGGTGCTGGGCGCGCCACTCATGCTGAGCACCGTTGTTTTCTGTTTGATCGGCGTCACGGCGCTTTCACGAGGCGTCAAAGGCGTGCCGGGAGCACTGCAAGTTCCAGTGCCTGACACGCTGTTCGGCACCGGCTTGTTCTGCGCGACCTTTGCGCTGGCGCTGGCAGCGTCCTTTGTCTCTGGTCTCGTGTCGCATGTCGCTGCCGCGGTGCTGGTCCTGGGAGCATACGCGCTCTATCTTGCCTATCATCTGCGAAGCGACAAACCAGAAGCCGACGAGTCGCCGCCTCGTCTGCGCATCGCACCCAAGCTTGCGCAGCCGCCGCTCGCGCTTGTGATCACGCAGCTTGTCGTGGCGCTGGTGCTGACCATTGTCGCCTCGCGCTGGTTTGTCGCATCCGTGGGCTTGGCATCGCAGACCTTGAGCATATCGCCGTTTCTCGTCTCGGTGTTCCTGACGCCGATCGCGACCGAGCTGCCGGAGGTCAGCAATGTGCTGCTCTGGATGCGGCGTGGGCAGGACGAGCTTGGCCTCGGCAACGTGCTCGGCGCGATGATGTTCCAGACGTCGATCACGTGTGCCATCGCGATGATCGCCACGTCGTGGCAGCTGGACGAGAGCGCCCGCGTGGCCGCAGCCGTCGCGCTGCTCTCGACGCTCTTCGTGCTGGGCTGGACAGCGCTGCGGCGTCGCGTCGAGCCGCTTGCCCTTGCGGCGGGAGGCGTCTTCTATATCGGCTACGTCGCCTATGTGATCGCGCGCACGTAGCTACGATTTGACGAACTGGGGCGCGACATATGCGATGACCAAGGAGATGGTGTTGACCGTCGCATGCGCCAAGATATTCGGCCACAGCGTCTGCATGCGGTAGTACAACCACGCGAGCCCGACCCCGATGAGGAAGATAGGAAGGAAACTCCAGCGCTCCCAATGCGCGAGCCCGAAAATGACGGCGCTGATGCCGATCGCGTACATGGGCGCCATGCGCTGAGCCAACCCCGCAAAGACGAAACCGCGGAAAAAAATCTCCTCCGCGAGCGGCGCGACGATGCAGACTGACATCAGGTCCAAGAGAAAGTCGAACGCGCCGTGATGTTTGGTGAGAGCGAGCGCTTGGGGCTGCGGATGGGGGCCGAAGAAATGCGTCTGGATACTCACCAAGAGCGCGCTCCCGACGAAAAGGATCGCGCCCATGAGCGCGCCGGTTCGCAACTGCGCCGGTTTCGCAGCCACACCGACCCCAAGGCTGCGGGTGCTTGCGCCGAAAGCCATGCGGGCGAGGAAGAGCGTGGCGACCGCAAGCGCGACCTCAGACGTCACCGACAGCAGCCAAAGGTTCTTTGCGGTCAAGAGATTGGTGATGAAGTTCGGATCGCGCAACTCGCTTTGCAGGTGCGCCGGGATGATCCGCTGTCTGAGTATCTCCGGATGCTGATGCAAGAAGATGATGATAAAGCCGGCGGTCTGCACCAAGACAAAGCAGCCGATGCACAGCACGGCGAGCGCGAACACGGCCCAGCCGTTCCAGCGCGACCCCAGAAAGGCCGGAGCGTCCGTGCGCGTGGACGCCGTCACCGTCTGGATCGTATCAGCCACTCAAATGCCTCCCTGAGCGACGCGCCGTCGCACGAGTTCTTCCGCCAACCGGCAAAAGTCGGTCAGGGAGAGCCGCTCTGCGCGGACGGTCTGTGAAAGACCGGTCGCGCTCAGCGCGTCTTGCACGGTTTTTCGCAGTTCGGCCATTTCCCCTCGACTGCCGGCAAGCACGCTGTTGATCAGCGTTTTGCGGCGGTGACCGAACGCTGCGCGCACGAGCTTCAGGAACAGCGCTTCAGTCTCAGGCATCAACAGCCGTTGTTTGCGGGGCGTCAATCGTATGACTGATGAGGCCACAAGTGGCGGCGGATAAAAGCCGGCAGCGCCGACGTCGAACGCTTTTTCCAGCTCGCTGAAATAATTGGCAAAGACGGTTAGACTGCCGTAGTCGGCCGTCATCGGCTTTGCCGTCAGCCGTTGCGCGTATTCGCGCTGCACCATGATCACCGCGCAGTCGAGGAGGTCGCCGAGCTCGAGAATTCGCTCCAGCAGCGGAGTAGTGATGTAGTATGGCAGATTGCCGCAGACTGCCGACGGAAGCCGGTGGGAGCGCAGATCGGTCGCGTAATCGTACGTCAGGGCGTCTTGGTTGTCGACGGTCACCGCCGGCATCGCATCGAAGCGCTCGCGCAAGACGGCGCAGAGATCGCGATCGATCTCCAAACAGGTCACGCTGGCGGCTCTGGCGGCGAGCGGTGCCGTCAACGTGCCGGTACCGCCGCCGATCTCGATAACGTGAGCGCCGGCGGGCACGAGCTGCGCGATGCGCATGGCCACGCGAGGGTCGGTGAGGAAGTTTTGCCCGAACCGCTTGCGTGGATGCAAACGCCGCGCGGCCAAAACGTTTTTCGGCGAAGGATAGTGGGATTGGTCGAAGGCCACCGCTGCGCCGTTCGACCGAGCCGTCTGTTTTCTTTGAGGCCGCTACGCGCGGCTGTCGCTAACGGGGTTGGTGTAAGACGAAGACCCGGACGGTCTGACGGCCGAAGTTCAATGCGGCGCTGAGGGAGTTCATGCACAAGTCGATGCGGTGTCCGACGATCGCCCCACCCGTATCGGCCGCAATCGCGTTGCCATAACCGGGAATGAACAGATGGCTGCCGAGCGGTATGATGCGCGGGTCCACGGCGACGACGCCATAGCGAGCGAGCAGCCCCGTCGCTGTTCGGCCGGTCGGAAACGCCTGCGCCGACCCTGCGGTGTATGCGGTGGCGACCATCGCCACCATGCCGATGAGTTTGGTCACCTTCATCAGCGACATGGCCTCGTCCACCGTGCGCGGAGGACCTTGCACGACGATGCCCGGACGCGCGCGTTGTACGAGCACTCGTCCAATGGTTTGACGATCGACCGCTATCCGGTTCCATGTCGTGACGCGCTCGGTGACGACGTATACCGCGGGCACGCCTTTGCGCATGGTCTTTCGATGACCGGGCCGGACATCAGCGCTGATGCGGATCTGTGGGCGCACGTATTCGGAGACGTGGTGCGTGCGCAGCTCGGCTTTGATCGCGAGCGGTTCGATCTTTGCGCCGGAGAGTGCGTCTCCGTTCTTCGGCGTCGTGAGCAATGACTCAGCCGCAGTGCTCGGAGCTGCCGCATTGGATGATGGCGGCGGGGCGGACTCAGTGCTCCTTTGAAGCGCCGGCGCTTGCGCTGGAAGCGCTGCGGACGCTTCGCACTGTATCGTCGCCGACAACGCGGCGACCATGAGCAGCGCAGATAGTCGGTGGAACGCGTGTTTGACACGCCGCGGCGAAGCTGTTGTGTCGGTCAATTGTCAGTCCTCAAATCAAATGGGCAACAAATCGTTGCGCTAGGATGCTGGTCGCATGAGCGGGACTCGATTTGTGCCCGGTGTGATCGCGCGATAAGGGCGCGTATAAAGACTATGAAAGAAGTGGGAAAAGAACGAAGACTATTAAAACCTTGCGATTATAACACGCTCTTCAAAACATCGTCAATTTAGCGGGCGGGAAAAGCACACACGAGCCTCAATAAACGTTGTGTTCAGCAGTTATTGTACCGATATGAGCAAATATGTACCGTCATTCGAAATGTGGGTTCCGCAACCAGAACGATGAGGCAGCGCTGGGCTGGCGAATGAGAGCCTGGTCGCCATGAAAATCGCATTGTTCACCGAGGTCTATCGTCCCATCATCAACGGCGTTGTGACGTCGGTCGATTCGCTCGCCGAGCAGTTGCGCGTTCTCGGTCATGAAGTGTTCATGTTCGCGCCGCACATCCCCAACGGCGTGGAAAGCGCCGGACGCGTTTTCCGCATGCCGTCGCTGCCGCTGCCCACGCGCACGGAGTACCGTCTCACGCTCCCGTTGGTCGCGCGGCGCAATAAGATCCGTTTCTTGAGCCAGTGTGACATCATCCATAGCCACTCGCTGTTCATCACGGGGTGGATGGCTTCGTACTACGCACGACGACGCTTTCGCATCCCCTTTGTCTATACGTATCACACCTTGCTCGACAGCTACGCGCACTATTCGCCCTTAGGTCAGCATCTGACGTCACAGCTGACTCGCGAGCTCACCAGGACCTATGCGAACGCGGCCGATGCTGTGATCGTCCCGACGAAGATGGTGGCTGCAGAGCTGCGGAAGCAAGGAGTGACTGCGCCGCTGTCGGTGGTCCCCACCGGGATCGACATCGATGCATTCAGGCCCGACCCTGAGGCTCGCCGATCGGTGCGGCGACTATTGGAGATCGCGCCCGACGCGCCCGTGCTGCTGCTGGTCTCGCGGCTCGCCCAGGAGAAAAATGTGCCGCTGGCCCTTGAAGCGCTGAGCCGGCTGCACGAGCGGCTTCCCAAAGCGGTCCTCGTGCTGGTGGGCAGCGGTCCGCTCATGGGAGTGCTGAAAGAGCAAGTGAAGGCAAGCGGACTGGAAGACGCGGTGCGCTTCGCGGGCGTGGTCCCGCACCAAATGATCGCCTCGTTCTATGCCGCGGCGGACGTCTTCGTGTTTCCGTCGCTGACCGAAACGCAGGGCCTCGTGCTGGCGGAGGCCTTCGCGGCCGGCTTGCCCGCGGTCGCGCTCGACAGCCCGCAGACACGGGAAGTGTTCGGCACGCATCTTGCCGGGGAAATCGTGGCTGATGCCGGCGCGATGGCGGATGCCGCTTTTGAGTTGATCACCGTGCCGGTTCGCCGAGCGCTGGCAAAGGCGCACGCCAAGACGGCGGCGGCGGCCTTTGATTCTCGTGTGACGGCCGCCAAGATGCTTGCGATCTATGAAGCTGTTGTGTCCAATGCCGCTCGCAGCAGCGGGCAGTCAGAGTCCGCCGAGCCGCTTCACGAATCCAGGATGGAAACGGTAATCTGACCTAGCGCTGACCCCTCTATGTCCCTCCTTCCAGGACCATCGGCCAACCGAACTGAGGCCTTGGCTCGCCTTGACAATCGAACACATGTTCGATAAAATAGCAACATGATCAGCGTCACAAAGTCCGTCACCCCGCTCCACCGGCGAGAGGCTCAAGCCTATGTCGCCGCGGTGGAATGCGGGCAGAATCGCGGGTTGGCCGGGGTGAAGCTGGTTGGCGAGGATGGCTCAACCGAGGAGCACTTCGTGCCCTTCGCAGTTACCGAATCGAGTGTCGGGCATGCGCGCAGACATTCATACGCCGGTCTGATCGCCGCACTCGACCGTCTGCGCGGGATGCGTCGTTCCCGGCTCCTCGTCATGACGGATGATCAACTCTTAGTCGAAGAGATCGAGCGGCGCTGTGAGCCGCCGCGGGAGCTGTACTTGCAGTACGTCATTCTGGGGTGCAAGCTCAACGAATTGTCGCGGGCTCGCGTCATCGCGGTGCCATCAGACATCCTCGAGAAGCTGCGCGCGAAAACCGCAAGTCTGGCTCAGGCTGTGTATCGGGGAGACAGCGGATCTTCAAGGAGAGAGTTGATGCCGCTGCCGTTGGCGCCAGCGATTTAAGAGCAAGAAGATGAAGGGGGCGGCATAAGTGCCGCCCCCTTTTTTGTTGGGAACCCAGTCGCCCTTATGTCTGAGTGACTACCGTTTCCGCTGACGGAAGGTGCCGGTCTGCGTGAAGTTCCCGTTGCCTCCGACTGTCAGGTCCGCCGATCCGTTGGCCCCGTTGAGCGTCGGGGTCTGCGTTGTGCTGATGGGAGCACCGGCTTCCAGCAGTGGATAGTCGGCTCCGATGACAAACGCAAAGTACGGACCGGCCGGCAACGTGCCCGATGGTATCGTCGCGGTATTGCTGTTCGTCTCTGCGGTTGCGACCTCAAACGGAGCGGTGGGGTCGGAGTTATCGAAGACCACGATCAGCGATTCCGTGACTCCCGCGGGCTGTGTGATCGTGAACGTTCCGCCGTTTGCGCCGTCGGAGACGTAGGATGGAGCCCCTTCAGGTCCCAGCACCGTCGGCGTTGCCGGCAGCGTTGCCGATGCACCGTAGGTAGCCGTTGTGCCGTTCACCGGCACCCTCGCAGTAGCTGCGTAGGCGCCCGGCGTAGCCGGAGCTCCGGTCGGTATGAAGCCCGTTCCGAACCCCACGCCGTTGCCGTTCGGAGGGTACGCGGGCGGCAGTCCGACGATCAATCCGTTGGGGCCTTGCCCGTAACTGAACAATGTTCCCAAATCGGCCGTACCGCCGCCGGCGGGCAGCGCCAGTGTCGTGTCCCCCGGACTGATAAATGCGGAGTTGCCGAATTGGTTCCGGAAGCTCGCGACGACATTGAGTGAGACGCCGGCCGTGCCGAACTGAGCGGTCGGATCGTTGAACGTTCCGACTGCAATGCGAAGCAAAGCGTTCGTCGTGAATTTCACGTCGCCCGGGTTATGGTTCGTCGTACAACCGGCGGCCGCAACCACACACAACAGCGCGAGCATTCCAGCGCGTAATCTGTGCATCAAAGTCCTTTCTAAGTTTCAGCAGTGAGAGGAGTGTGTGAAGGGCGCCGGTTGATGCCGGCGCCCGCACACAAACGCGCTAGTATTTCGCGGTCAGGTAGAGCGTGTATTCCCGTGCCGGCCCTGTCGGCTCGTTTTCAAACGGGAACGGGCCGCGGTTGAACTGGTACGGTTCGTTGGCTGCCAAGAAGGCGTTCTTCTTACCGGACGTTGGTCCGAACCCGCCGAAGCCGTTGGGGCGGAAGCGCGAGTTGTTGCCCACAACCGCATTGGTGTAGTTGCCGAAGAGATTGGCGACCCGCAAGCCGACCTGCATGTTCTTCTGTCCGACGCCGATGTCGTGCGCGAGAGTGATGTTGGCGAATAATCGCTGGGGACCGCGTATCGTACCAGGGTCGTTGCCGTCATTGGTGCCGCGCGAACCTGTGATATTCGGGTTGGTGAGGGTGCCGGGGTTGTTAGGATCGGTGAAGTAGTAGGCGCTGGTGAAGTGGTTGTTTCCGAGAGCGTCTTGCGCGAGATCCGTGTTGAGCACTTCTTGCGGCTGCAGGCTGCCGTTCGTGCCGGTCGGCAGATACACGAACGTGTGCTTGCCGACGCCGTAGTGGTACCCCGATTCATATGGAAACTCGGAGAACACGTGCCAGCCGTTGCGCGCGTTGTAGTTGATGTTGAGCGTCGCCGTCACCGGCGCCAAGTAGCTCACGTGAAACAGGTGCCCGAGAGCCACCGCCGCCTCGTTGACCGATGGAAAAAAATCGCTGTCGTAATTGGCCAGCGTGTTGTCGTACGTGGCGTGGATGAACCCTGAAAATCCATACGTGGAGTTTTTGTCGAGCGCGAACTCCACGCCGGTGTTCTTGTTGATGCCTGCATTCGACTCGCGCGGCGAACCAAACACCGACGTGCCGTCGGGCAGATTGAACAGCAGCGGCGTACTGGCCACGACGTAGTCGACGCCCTTGCGATAGTACGGGCTGATCTTGAGCTGCAAGCCGTTGCCGAAGTCGTGCTCCCACGAGAAGTCGAC
The DNA here is from genome assembly GCA_003244105.1 of Candidatus Eremiobacter antarcticus. Lineage (GTDB taxonomy): Bacteria > Vulcanimicrobiota > Vulcanimicrobiia > Eremiobacterales > Eremiobacteraceae > Eremiobacter > Eremiobacter antarcticus. The sequence continues at coordinate 111,496 of QHBK01000004.1, forward strand.
GCTCGTCGCTCGCTGCGGCCGAACCGGCGTGAACTGAGCGAAGTTGTTGGTGTTCAGGTCCTCGATGATCTGCTGGTGCAGGTTGCTGATGGAGTTGCAGCCCGCATTGCCGTTGGCGCGATCGACGCCGTTCACGCAGGTCGGGCTGTAGCCCGGCAGCGGAACGAAGCAACCGTTCGCAATCGTGCAGTTGGCAGCCGACGGTTCCACTGCGTACGTGTTTTCGATGTTCGACAGCGGCGTGAACTCGATGAACTTGCCGTAGGATGCCTTGAAGACATCCCTAGAGTTGGCTTGATACGACAAGGCGATCCGTGGGCTGATCTGTGAGGGCCGGGTCACATCGGTGCCGAGAGATTGACCCGCAACGTCGATGAAATTGCCGGCGGCGTCATTCGCGTAGAATGTGTTCAGCTGGCTCGCGTTCTTGGGAAGCTCGAGAATCTCTTGGTCCCAGCGCACGCCCGCGGTCACCGTCCAGTGGCTATTAGGCTGCCAGCGGTCCCTGATCCACAGGTTGTTGCGATGGATGGTGTCGGTGATGTGGCTAGCGTTGTCCGGCAACTGTCTAAGAGGTACAGTCGCGGCGGGCAGCCCATAAAATGCAGCCACTTCATTGTAGAGCGGCTGCACGTACGTGAAGCCGGGAGGAGCATTAGTATTGAAATTGCTTGTGTCGCCTAGGTCGAAGCAAGCCTGGCCGCATTCCAGCGGATCTGTGAACAAGGTCGTGCTGGGGAGGGCGATCGCGAAGTTCGGCTTCGTGAAGATCGTCTCGCCGCCCACGGTCAGCTCGTGCTGGCTGTTCAGCTGATTGCTGTAATCGAACGCCACCCCATGACTGTCGGACCGGTCGTATTCGTACTCATCCGCGAACGCGCCCAAGTCCCAGGGGTAGAGAAAGTTGACGTCTGTCTGCAGCCGGAAAGCCCGCAGCTCTCCAAAACTCGACGGACTGAACTGGTGTTTGAAGTTGATCTTTTGGACCTGGTGGTTCTCGTCTTCGTGGTCGGGGTATCCGGTGTTCTGGTTCAGCGCCGCTTGGCCGGGGAAAAGCGGCGCGAAATCGATCAAAGAGACCGCGGGGCTCGTGAAAAGGGTTCCAAGGCCGCCAACGATCTGCACGACCCCGTTGGCCGTCGCATATGGCGTGAGCGCCGGGTTTATAAAAAGCTCGGTGTTGAAGAGATTTGAGCCCGCGTCGGCATAGTATTGAAGCTCGTTTATGTTGCCCGGGCCCCAGTGGTAGAAGAGGTTGGCGACGGTATCGTCACCGGGCTCGTAGCTAGTCTGCCCCAGCAAGCGCGGATAGAACGTCTTATTGTCTCCGTAAATAGGCTCGGCGCGAATACCTTGATAGGAGACGTAGTAGCTGAAGCGATTGTCCGGCGTAGCGTTGCCATAATCAAAGGCTAGGCGGTGGTCGAAATTGGGCGAGTTGACTCGGGCGGTGGCTTGTCCAGATCCGGGGAACGTGCCGCGCTTGGAGATGACGTTGACGACGCCGGAGTTGGTGTTGCCCTGGCTGACGTCGTAGCCTCCGGTGGAAAGCTGAAGACGGCCGACGCCGTTGAGCACCAAGCTGTTGATGAACTGGCCCGTGACAGGCTCGGTTGCGTCGATGCCTTCGAGTTCGAAGCCCTCGTCATTTTCTGCGCCGCCGCGGATGATCGGGTAACCGCCGCTGTCCGTCGTGATGCCCGGCAGCGCGTTCAGCACCTGCGTTTCAGAAAGGTTCTGCGGCGTGCCGGTTATATTTTGTACGGACTGGGCATTGACGGTGTACTGGTTGACGGTCAGCGTGGGCTGGACCAAAGCGGTGGCGCCGCGGACTGGGATGCGGCCTAGCGTCTTGACGTCACTCTGCAACGTCAAGCTTTGGACGTAGGTTTGGTCCTGGTTGATCGTGAGACCGGCGATGGATTGAGTCACATAGCCGGATCTGGAAAATGTCACGCTATACGTATCCGGCGGCAAGCCGGACACGGCGTAAAATCCGTTTGCTCCCGTTGACGTACTCGTCTGATATGAAGGCGCAACCACGGAGACTCTGACTCCGGCGATTGCGTGTCCGGCGCTGTCGGTGATCGTGCCGTTTATGCCGCCCGTCGTACCAGCCAGTGTCCCTGTTGCCTGGCTGAGCGTGACGAGCGCCAAAAAGGCCAACACCGAAAACAGCCGCAAAAGCGACTTAGGCATATGGTCCCTCCTAGGCCCTGTTGATGAAAGATGCGTCAAGCCAGTAGCGGCGTGAACGCGCGGTAAAGGGTTCCGTCAAGGCCGGGGCGTTCCTGTTTGGGCGCGTCGGATTTGAGTTTAGAGAGCCTCGAACGCCACGCCGTTTTTCGGCACCATTGTGGCACTAATAGGCGAAGGCTTGAAGGCCGGGCAGGGGCCGCCCGTGCACGTGATCAGAGCTGTTACCGACGATCCGTCGGGCAACCTAAAGGAATATTGCCCCGATTCAATCGTCGCGAACGTGGCTGTTAGTTCGAACCAATTGCCGGCACCATCGGGCCCACCCCCCAAAAACTGCGCGCTTCCAGCCGCAGCAACCCAGTGTGAGCTGTCCCCCAGGTCCGACCCGGGGTTACCGCCGTGCCGAGGCCCGTGGGGAATATGAATTTTCGTAAAGCCGTGCCTGAATATGAAAAACGGTATGACCTGACGTGGCGGTGGGGTTGCTTGACCGGCCCGTGCAGGCGCGAGCACCGCAAGCGACGTCGGCGCCGCCCGAGACGCGAGATGGATGGTGAAATCCTCTCCCCGGACCCCACCGCTCTCTTGCGATCGCATATTTACGACCACGACGCCGTTGCCCCCGATGAGATCACTGCGGCCGTAAAAGATTGACACGTCTTTCAGCTCGCTGCTGCCCACAACTGTGCCGCCTGATGCGCTCTGACGTTGGGCCGAGAAGCTCGCGACGCCCGAAGCTGCTACATCCCGATTCAGGATCTGTAGTCCGGCCGCGTTCCACGCATACTCATAGCGCGTGACGCTTTCCGACGCCGACTCGAATCGATATGCTACGTATGCGTCGCCGCCGGCTGACAGCCGTCTGAAGAAGTCAACTTCAAGAGCGCCGGTGCTTCCGGAGTTCCCATTGCCGAAGAGATCCGTGGCAGGGATGAAGACTGCCGTAGAACTGCGAGCTTCCTCTTGCAGACGTTCGCGCAAGTTGGCAGCGGTCCGGTTCATTCCCGCTCTGCCCGCATGAGCGGCTTCCAAACGCAACGTCTGCATGCAAGCGCCGCATGCTCCGAACAGGAGGATGAGGATGATGCTCACGCTGATCAGCAGCTCGGGCAGCGTGTAGCCGCGGCGCGGTCGATACATATTCAACGAAGCGTAACCTCAAGCTCGGATGCTGCCGCGACCAAACAGCATCAAGGTAAAGCGGGGACGGACCTGCGATTACTGCATCATCACTCAATTCCATCCGGCGGTCAAGTGAAAACCGAGCCACGACCAACGCACGCGGTCCTTCAAAAGCGACGTAGCACCTCTCGCGAGTCTGAATCGCTCGACAAGTTTTTCAACGGACCCACGATAGACGTCGCGAAACGCCTGATCGGCGCCACGCTATACCGGCGCGTGAGAGAGCCGGGCGCAAAAAAGGCGAAGCTGCTGACCGCGCGGATCGTGGAGACCGAGGCCTATCTTCCTTTGATAGACCCCTCTTGCCATGCATATCGAGGGCCGACTGCACGCACCTCGACGCTGTTCGGGCGGCCGGGTTTCGCGTACGTCTACCTGATCTATGGGATGCACTATTGTTTGAACGTCACGACCGAGCCGCCAGGCATCGGAGCAGCAGTCCTCATCCGGTCGGCCGAACCGTTGGCCGCAATAGAAGCGATGCAAGGGCGCCGAGGGGAGCACGTTCCAATTGCCGCGCTGGCATCGGGGCCGGGCAATCTTTGCCGAGCGATGTCGATCGGTCTTGAGTGTGACGGGGCTAACTTTCGTCAGGGGGATCTGATCATAACACCGGCCTCACAGGCCGAGGAAGAACAATGCAAACAACATTTGGGCGTGAGCGCGCGTATTGGGCTCAACGTGGCCGAACGCTGGCCGTTGCGCTTCTATGATGCGCGGAGCGCGAGCATCTCGCCGTTCCGCAAAAGCAGCCTCAGGGCGGTCAAACGAACCCGCAATCGTTGACGGCGCTCAAGTCCTTGTGATATAGTAGCACGAGCGAGCACTCTCAAGTGCCATTCGGGAGTCCGCTTCTTTCATAAGCCCCAAGCATACGGTAGCAACAACGACAATCTGTCGTGTCAGCGATCATTCGCCCCCTCCTTCATCACTCTTCGCAGCCCACGGCCTTCGCCGTATAATGCGCTGCTGCTTCATAGGCTAAACGTGCAAGAAGAAAACGAATCTCAATCCTCCACCTCTTCAGAAGAAGAACCACGGCCCGCTCCTCTTCAATCGCCGCCCCCGCCCCGGACGAGAACTCGCTCCGTCAACGGCGCTCCCGCATCGTCCCTGGCTGCCCGCTCAGCGGCAGAACATGGGTACCGCGTGGAACGCGCCGGCCGGACGGAAGTGCCGGAGCGAGCCGAACGCGTCGAACGTCCGCGTTCCGATAGGCCGGAACGAGCGGAAAAAGCCGAGCGGCCCGACCGCGGCGAGCGGCTGGAGCGACCCAGCACCGCTGAACGCGCCGAACATGCGGCCGCTGCCGAAATAGATGAACGCTCGGTCAGATCCGATGTCTCCCATCGCGACGATCGCGCCGACAGACCCGAGCGCGCGGAACGAGTCGAGCGCTTGCAGCGGCTGGATCAGGAACGATCCGAACGCCCGGAACGTCCGAGCCGAAACGAGCCGCACGAGCGAGCCGACCAGATAGAACACGCGGAGCGAAGCGAACGCAACGAACGGATGGAGCGCCCGCAACGCCCCGAACGAACGGAACAGATGTCTCACGGCGAACGGGCGGAACGACCTGAGCGAGCCGACCGCGCGGAGCAGTTCGAGCGGCAGCCCCGTTTCGACCGCGGCGACCGGCCGCAACGCCAGGAGCGGCCCGAACGATTCGAGCGCTTCGACCGGCAAGAACGATTTGACAGAAACGATCGCGGCGGCGGCCGCTTTGACCGCGATCGCGGCATGCGCCCCGACCGCCCGGTGCAACGAGTATTTCAGCCCCGCGCCTTCCCTGAGCGCGTTGAAGTTCAACCCAAGACATTCGTGGCCAAAGACGGCACGGTGATGCCGATACTTTCGGTCAAAGAACTCGAAGAGAAAACCCGCACGGAACTGATCGAGCTCGCGAAGGTGCTCGAGATCCCCAACCTCCAGCGCATCAAAAAGCAAGATCTTGTGTTCCCGATCCTCGAGGCGCAGGCCAAAGCTGCCGGCATGAATTTTGCCACCGGCGTTTTGGAGTTGTTGCCCGAGGGTTACGGATTTTTACGCCGCGACAACATGCGCCCAGGCGCGCACGACGTGTACATCTCGCAATCGCAGATCCGGCGGTTCGAACTGCGCACGGGCGATCTGATAGCGGGCCAAATCCGGGATCCCAAGGATAACGAAAAATATCACGGCGTCCTCAAAGTGGAGGCCGTCAACGGTCAGGATCCGGAAGCGATCCGAGGACGCCTGCACTTCGACAAGCTGATCCCCGTCTATCCCGACTCTCGGCTGAAGATGGAGACCTCACCGCTCGAGATGAGCGGGCGCGTCTTCGACATGTTCTGCCCCATCGGCAAGGGCCAGCGCGCGCTTATCGTCTCTCCGCCCAAAGCCGGCAAGACGACCTTGCTCAAGAAGATCGCGAATTCCATCGCGGCCAACCATCCCGAATGCGATCTTTTCGCGCTGCTCGTCGACGAGCGCCCCGAAGAGGTCACCGACATGCGCCGCTCCATCGAGGGCGAAGTCGTCTCGTCGACGTTCGACGAGCATCCGGAAAGCCACACGTCCGTCGCCGAACTGACGCTCGAGCGCTGCAAGCGCCTCGTTGAGCTCGGCCACGACGTCGTGATCCTGCTCGATTCCATCACGAGGCTGGCCCGCGCGTGGAACCAAGTGATGCCATCGACCGGCCGGACGCTTTCCGGCGGTCTCGACACGAGCGCTTTGCACAAGCCCAAACGCTTCTTCGGAGCCGCGCGGAATATTGAGAACGGCGGCAGCCTCACCATCATCGCGACCGCCCTCATCGAGACGGGCTCGAAGATGGACGACGTCATCTTCGAAGAGTTCAAAGGCACCGGCAACATGGAGATCAACTTGGTTCGTAAGCTCGCCGACAGCCGCATCTTCCCCGCCGTCGACATCAAGCGCTCCGGCACGCGTCACGAGGAGCTGCTGCTCAGCGAGATCGAGTTGCGCAAGGTCGTCATGCTGCGCCGGGCAACGGCCGTGCTCGGCACGCAAGAGATGACGGAACTGATACTCGAACGCTTCCGGCGCACCGACAGCAACGATGAGTTCCTGAAATCGGTCACCAAGGAAGCGATGTCATTGGCCAGCGCGGAGCAAGACCGCTGACCTCGTAGCGGCGGACTCAACTTCGCCGTTCGCCGGATGAAAGTACGGCTCAATAAACTGCTCGCTGATGCGGGCGTCGCTTCGCGCCGGGCGTCGGATAAGCTCATCGAGTCAGGCAAGGTCTTCATCGATGGCCGGCGCGCGTCGGTCGGCGCCTTGGCCGATCCCCAAACCCAGCGCGTCACCGTCAACGGCCGTCGCATCGGGCAACGCGACTCCCGCAACCACATCACGATCGTCCTGAACAAGCCCGCCGGCGTCATCACGACGCTGAGCGACGAGCACGGGCGCCCAAGCGTCGAACAGTATCTTCCGAAGCAGCAGCGCCTGTTTCCGATCGGCCGGCTGGACGCTGACACGACCGGAGTGTTGCTGTGCACGACCGACGGCGGACTGGCGCGGTTTTTGACCAACGCCGCCAACGGCGTCGCGAAACACTACGAGGTGACAGCGCGCGGCAAACTCGAGCCCCCGTCGATCTCAGCGCTGGGCGCACGAAACATCAGAGCGCTTGCCGACGGTTCGATCCAGTTCACGATCGTGCTGACGGAAGGCAAGAACCGTCAGGTGCGCCGCATGTGCGCGTCGCAAGGGCTGCGCATCGTTTCCCTTGCGCGCACGCGTTTCGGCCCCGTAGAGCTGGGCGATCTGAAAACCGGCAGCACGCGAGCGCTCAAGCCTCACGAAGAGCGGGAACTGAACGAGCTGCGCGCAAAGGCCTGATGGGAATGAGGGTACGTGGGGTACGCGGCGCCATCACCGCGAGCGGGAACACGCGCAGCCACATCCTGGCAGCAACGGACAAGCTGCTGCGCGAAATGGTGGCACAAAACGCCGTGCGCTCAGAAGAGATCAGCGCCGTCTTTTTCACGACCACTTCCGATTTAACGGCCGAATTTCCGGCGGCCGCAGCTCGCGCGCTGGGCTGGTCGAAGGTTCCTCTGCTGTGCGCCCAGGAGATGACCGTGCGCGAGCGTTTGGCGGCCTGCGTGCGGGTGCTGATGCTCGTCAACACCGAAGCGGCGCAGTCCGACATCAAGCATGTGTATCTCGACGGCGCAGCGCGGTTGCGGCCCGATCTCTCCAGCGAAGAAGACCCCGAGACCGCGGGCACGACGTTTTGACGACCGCACGAAGCCTTCTGTCACCATGATCGTCGTCATCAAGCCGAACACGACGGCGGAACAAACGAAAGACGTCGTCGACAAGATCACCTCCATGGGCTACGGCGTGAACGTCTCGCAAGGCGCCGAGCGGCTCATCATCGGCGTGCTGGGAGTGCGCGAAGACAAGGACATGTTGGCTGCCCAGCTGCGCAGCTTTGAGTGCGTCGACCGCGTCGTATCGATCAGCCGATCGTTCAAGTTCGTCAGCCGCGAGGGTACGCAGGCCAAAACGGTCGTGCGCGTCAACGGTGACGTGCATATCGGAGACTCAGCCGTTCACGTCATCGCAGGGCCTTGCACGGTGGAAGGCCGCGACATGCTGCTGGACACCGCCCGCTTCGTGAAATCCCGCGGTGCGACGATGCTGCGAGGCGGCGCCTACAAGCCGAGCACATCACCGTATTCCTTTCAGGGCATGGGAAAAGAAGGGCTGCAAATCCTGGCTGAGGCGCGCGCCGATTGCGGCTTGCCGATTGTCACGGAGGTGATGGATCCGCGCGACGTCGGGCTAGTGTCGGAGTTCGCCGACGTGCTCCAGATCGGCGCGCGCAACATGCAGAACTTCAACTTGCTCAAAGAGGTCGCCAAAGCTCACAAGCCCGTGATGCTCAAGCGCGGCCTCTCCGCCACGGTCGAGGAGTGGCTGCTGGCGGCCGAATACATCTACGCCGGCGGCAACCACGAGGTCATCTTGTGCGAGCGCGGAATCCGCACGTTCGAGACGGCGACGCGCAACACGCTCGATCTCAGCGCCGTTCCGCTGCTCGCGCTGCTCACGCATCTACCGGTCATCGTCGATCCGAGCCACGGCACAGGCAAATGGGAGCTGGTGACGCCGATGGCGTGCGCCGCGATCGCCGCGGGCGCAGATGGCATTATGATCGAGGTGCACCCACGACCGGCCGACGCTCTCAAGGACGGCTTCGAATCGCTCAACTTCGAGAAGTACGCCAAGATGATGGAAGCCGTGCGGCCGATAGCCGCCGCCATGAGCCGGCCGATCGCCTCAGACAGCCGGCCCGCCGTTCAGGTCACCAGCGGTTAAGGCGCCGTCGCCGAGAAAGACAAGAAAGCCCCGGCAGCGAGTTGCCGTCATCGGTACGGGGCTTATCGGCGCATCCATCGGCCTTGCGCTCAGGCACAGCGAGCCTGCAGCAGAGGTAATAGGATGGGACCGTAGCCTTAAGCATTCGGCGGAAGCTCGCCGGATCGGCGCTTTGACCTCCGTCGCGCGCTCCTTGGAAGCTGCGGCGCGGTCCGCTCAGGTCATCATCCTTGCCACGCCGTTGCAGGCAGTCATCGATTTGATCCCACGAGTCGTCGCATCCGCCTCTTCCGGAACGCTCATATTAGATGTCGCATCGGTCAAGGCGCCTGTGATGGCCGCCGCTCGCCGGGCGCTTTTGACGCGGCCTCAAGTAGGCTTCGTGGGCGGTCACCCTATGGCCGGCCGGGAGTTGGGCGGTCCGCAAGCAGCGTTGCCCCACCTATTCCGGTCGCGGACGTTCGTGCTTTGCGAAATGCGTCTGCGGTCGCGCGGCGCCCGCACCCAATCATCCGCTGCGATGCGCGAAGCGCGAGCGTTCGTCCGTTCGCTCGGAGCGCTGCCCTTGCCGATGGACCCACGCGAGCACGATCGCATCGTGGCTTTGACCAGCGCTTTGCCGCAATTGTGCGCCGTCGGGCTGGCGCTTGCCGTCGAGCAAGACGTGCCCGAGGGCGCGCGGCGAGTGGCGGGCTCCGGCTTTGGCAGCACCGCTCGATTGGCCGTTTCCCCGCTAAGCGTTTGGCTCGGTCCTCTCATGTTGAACGCCCGAAACGTCGGTCGAGCGTTGGACGTTTTCCAAAGGCAGATGCGCTTGTTATCGCACGCCGTGACGAGGCAAGATAACCGGGCCCTCGGCAGGCACTTCGCGAGGGCGGCGCGGGCCAAGCGCCGTTTCACGCCCGGATGACAGGTATTCTCGTACTTAGCGGAATAGCGCTCATCGTCTAAAGCCTCGAATAATCGAAGGCGTCAAAAGGAGATCCATGCATAATTTTCAGCGCGGCATCGCCGCCGTAGGCGCCCTCGCCGTGGCGGCCTTCGTAAGCTTGCCGGCACTGGCCGACCAGCCGACGTACTATTACCCGCCCAAGTTCAAATCGCAGGTCAAGCCCGCGTACCCCCAGTCCGCCCGGGCAGCGCGCGAAGCCGGGGTGGTCTTCGTCAAAGTGCTTGTTGGCGCAGACGGGGTCCCCAAGAGCTTCACGATCAAGTCCTCGGGCCACAAAGATCTCGACGGTGAGGTGCTCAAAGCCGCAAAGGCGTCGAAGTATGCGCCGGCCACTCGCAACGGTAAGGCGGTGATGGCGTTTTACGATTTCAGCTATAAGTTCACGCTTGCGGGCCTCGCCGAGAATGAGGGAAGCAACAGCGAGCTTGCCAAGCGTCTCTCGCAAGACCCCAAGAACGTCTCGACGCGGCTGGCGCTGACCGAGTTCTACATCAACAAGGGCGACTTCTCAAACGCCGAATCGACCGCGCAAGCAGGCGTGCAGTCGAGTCCCAACGATGCGCGCTTGTGGGCACAGTTAGGCCGTGCATACTATCAGGAGGGCTCCCAGAAGAAGGACGTCGGCAAGCTCAAACAGGCGGCCGACGCCTATGACAAGGCTCTTTCGATGGGCTCAGGCAGCCAGTATTCCAGTCAGGCTGCGGCCGTCTATGGCGAATACGCCTTCAACCTGATGCAGGCTCAGCAGTACAACGACTGTCTGCCATACGCCGACAAAGCGGCGCAGCTCAATTCCAAGCAGATGCAGTACCGCATGCTGAAGGGCGACTGCGAAGAGGGAGCCCAACAGCACGCCGCCGCGCTGGCGGACTATAAGACCGCACAGACCTTGGATGACAAGAAGAGCAACGATATGACTGCGAGGCTCTTGGCGGACATTGGCAACGTTCAGCTGGCCCTGAACGATGAGGCCAATGGCCTGGCAAGCCTCAACGCCGCCCAGAAGGCGGCTCCGCACAGCGGCTTCGCCTACCAATACCTGGCCAGCTACTACATTCGCAAAGGCAACCTGAATGCGGCGCTCAACCCGTTGCTGCAGCTGGCGCAGATCCAACCGGACAATGTCCAAGTGCAGATCAACATCGGCGACATCTACGTCCGCCAGAAGAACTTCACGGCCGCTCAGACCGCCTACAACAAAGCCTTGTCCATCGACCCAAAGAGCGCTGACGCGCAATTCGGGCTAGCCGAGCTGGCCGCGGCTCAGGGGAACATCGCTGGGACGGACGCAGCGCTGCGCAAAGCGATCGCCACGGCGCCCGCCAACAGCGCCACCTACAACGCGGCCATCGCGACGCTGTTCTTGGCCTCCACGACTGACAAGGCCGATCACAGCGGCGAAGCGGCCAAGTACGCACAAGCAGCGACGGTTGCCGACCCGAATTATGCGAATGCCTGGTACACGCTCGCCATCGCATATGCGGATCAGAAGAAGAAGGACCAAGCGAACTCCGCTTTTCGCAAAGCCTTCGACCTTTTCAAAGCCAAAAACGACCAAGCCGGTATGAAGGCGGTCAACGACCAATATATGGCGCTCAACGGCAAAGACAATTCGCTGATGACCGACAAGGCGCGCAGCGAAAGGACGAACCAACCAGGCTATTGAGAACAAATACTGGACGTAAACGCGAGCGGACACGAGAAGGTAGGAATCACGAGGAAGCCCGTGTAACCCGTTCGGCCATTCCGACGGGCGATCGTGTCCGCCATCGCCATTTGTGCAAGAGGCGCTGACCGGGAGCGCGTTCGCAACTCACTGTTCTGACGAGGACTGCACTTTATGGGTGTTTTCGCTTCTTTTGTAGACTTCCTCAACCGCGGCGGCCCCGCGATGTATGCCTTGCTGATACTCTCCATCGTATCGATAGGCATCGTGCTCGAGCGCATGTACTTCTTCTCGAAGCAGCACTCCGACCCCAACCGGCTGTTGAGAGAGATCGGAGATCGCGTCAGCAAGGACGATCTCAACGGCGCCATCGCCGTCTGCGACCGCAACCGCGGCATGCTGCCGAAGATCCTTCAGTTTGGCCTGTACCGGCACGAGAAGAGCCGAGCCGACATTTCGGACGCCCTGTCGATTTCACTGCTGGAGCAGCTCAACGCGTTAGAAGCGAATCTTTCCATCATCGGTACGGTCGCGGTGATCGCGCCCTTCGTCGGTCTCTTCGGAACCGTATTGGGCATCATCCGCGCCTTCAATGACATCGCCCTGAAAGGCAACTCCACCCCGGCGGTCGTCGCCGCAGGTGTGTCCGAGGCCTTGGTGACCACCGCTGCGGGTCTCGCGGTGGCCGTCATCGCCGTGATCTTCTTCAACTACTTCAAGTCGCGGATCAAGTCGTTCAACCAAGAGATGATCGTGGCAGCGAACAAGCTCGCGGAGATGCTTGCGTTCCACAACGCCGGTGCGCCCATACCGACCGAGTTGTACACCCCGCAAACCGCCCGGCGGGGCGGCCTGCCGCCTCCGGCTCCGGCGCCTCGGCCGACCGGACCGGCCGGCAAATAAACTAGGGCACGAGGGCAGCGGGCCGCCCTCGGCCGGAAGAGTGCGGTTTGCGGGCGCTCCTCCAAGTTGGACGCCGGTTTTCATCCGATTTGACCCACCCGGCGTAACCAGAAACAGCGAGAGGCAACACCATGGGAATGAGTTCGGCTCGGCAAGACACAGAAGTGATGGCGGAGATCAACATCACGCCGTTCACCGACGTCCTGCTCGTGTTGTTGATCATCTTCATGATCCTGGCGGCGTTGGCGGCGCCCCCCGGCTTCCAAAAGCAGCTGCCCAAGAAGAACAACCAACCGCAGAACATCACACAAAAAGAGCTGAAGCACCAGATCGATGTGCGGGTCACGGCCAAGAACAAGATTTATGTTGATGGCAAACTCGTGCCCACGGAAGGCCTCTATCCAGCCTTCGTCAACACCGTGAACTTCCACAAGACGCACGAGGCGCAAGGGTACACGCAGCACGTCTCATTGATCGCGGACCAAGACGCCAATTACAACACCATCATCAAGATCTTGGACGCGGCGCGCGCGGCCGGCGATGACGACGTCGGTTTCGTAACCGAGTAGGGAAGGCGAAACACCTATGTCAGTCGTTGGAGCAACGCCAGAAGAAGATGTGATGTCCACCATCAACATCACGCCGTTCACCGACGTGCTGCTGGTCTTGCTCATCATCTTCATGATATTGACGTCGTTGTTGAAGCCGCCGGCCGTTCCGGAAGCCAAGAATAAAGTCAAGGTCACCAACTCGCCGCTCGTGATGATCATCGTGCACAATGCGAAGACCAATAAAGACGAGATCCAGGTGGGTGCAGAGCAAAATATTCCAAAGACGCAGATCTACGATCATATGAAGATCTACTTCCAGCAGTTCGGCAAGGCGGATGACATCATCATCAAGGCGGCGCCGACCGTCAAATATGGCACGGTGCTCACCGTCATGGATGCCGCCAAGGCCGCGGGATTCACCCAGTTCGGCCTTGCGAACAAGATCGCGGGCGCACCTAACGTCAACAATCCATAGCACCATGAAGAGCATGCAGCGCTGCTTGCGCCTCAGGAAAGGACGACCGTAAGTGGCGACGACTCCTCCGAACGCGCCGAAGACGACGCCGTCGCTCTTCACCCGGCGCGAGAAGTACGCGATCATCGGTCTGTCGATAGGCTTCATCGTCTTGTCAGGCATCGTGCATTTCTTGCTCGGAGCGGCCGGCGAGAACATGTTCCCGAAGTTCAAACAGGAGGCGACACCGCCGCCTCACGTCGTGACCGTGATGAAGTTCAAGCCGCCGCCCAAGCCAACGCCCACGCCGAAGCCGACGCCCACTCCGCCGGCGACGCCCACTCCGCCGCCTGAGAAGAACACGCCGCCGCCGATCAAACTCAACGTCGTGAAGAGCCATAGCGAAGGTGGCGTAGGCACGCCGGAAGCTGCTTACTCACCGCCCCCCAAGGGCAACCCTGAGGTCGGCGCCCCCACGGCCGCTCCTGCGACGGCGGCGCCGGTGACGGCAAAGCCTGCCACGCCGGCTCCGACAGCGCCGCCCGTCACCGGTCCTGTGACGGCGGTCGACGCCGACTTCATCCACAAGGTCACGCCCGAGTATCCTTCCATTGCCAAGGACCAGCAGATCCAAGGCACGGTTGTGGTGCTCGTGACCATCGGTCCGTCGGGCAGCGTCCAGGGCGCGAGCATAAGCCAGTCCTCGGGCAACCCGATGCTTGACCGAGCCGCGTTGGCGGCAGCCCAGGCCAGCACGTTCAGACCGCCGACCGTCAACGGAGTGGCCACCACCCGTCAATATAAGATCGAGTACGTCTTCCAATTGGATTAGCCGCGCTGCATTCGCGTGAGCAGCAAGCGGAGCTGGATTCGCAGCTCGGCCGTGCCGCTCACCTTCATCGCGCTGTCGGCCGTCATCCACTTCCTGCTGGGCGCCTTTCATCCCAACATCCACACGCGTGCGGAGCGTGTCAGGGCGTCGCCGCTGCCGGTGACGGTGTACAGTCTGGCTCGGCCATCGCCGCTCCCAACGCTGAAGCACACGCCGCGGCCGTCCCCCAGCATCACTTTTCGCGAACCCCACAGGACTCAGACGCGCTCCACCAAGATCCGGCGTTTGACCGTCTCTGCGTCGCCTCGTTTTCGCAAGCCAAGGCTGCCGGCCGCCTCTAACATCGGAGTCAACGCAAGCACCGCAAGTGCGCCGCAGGCGCGGGCCGCGAGCACAGCGCTGCCTGAGGCGGCGCCAACCGAGACGCCCGTGCCGACGCCCGCTGCGGCGCCGACGCCGCTCGACGCCCGAGATATAATCGTGGCCGCGCAGTTCGTTCACCGGGCGCCGCTGCGGTATCCGCCGATCGCAAAAGATGCCGGGTGGCAGGGCACCGTCATGATCTTGCTGACGATCGGTCCCGACGGCATCGAACGCACGTCGATCGGCTCATCCTCGGGCTACCCCGCCTTAGACCGAGCCGCGCTCGCGGCAGCGAAAGAAAGCACGTACAGGTCACCGGAAGTAAACGGAAAGCCGGCGATCGAGACGTATCGCATCATCTACACTTTCAGCCTCGACTCCTGAGCCTTCGGCGGCATACCGCCGGCCCAAAGCGTCCATCGGCGCGCCCGCTTTCATCCGAACTCACGCAGCCCGCGTCCTCAGCGACAACACGTCCTTATAACCGCTGGGTTGAGATATCAACTACAACGCCATCACCGCCTCCGAAGGCGCCCAACACGACGCCGCCGCTCTTCACGAGGCGCGACAGACGCGCAATCATAGCTCTGTCGCTCGGATTCATCATCCTGTCAGGAGTCGTGCATTTCGTGCTGGAAGCCATGGGTAACAGGCTGTTCCCCAAGTTCCAAGTGGACCGAACGCCGCCGGCCCTCAGGTGGTGACCGTGATAAAGCTTCCCAAATCGATTCCGAAGCCACCGCCGACCGCGCCGCCGACCCCTTCGCCTCCCCGGGAGAAGTAGACGCCGCCACCGATCAACGTCGTTCGCACGACGCCAAGGCCTGTGGGCGCGCGCAATCGTCAGCCAGTCATCCGGCAACTCGGCGCTCGACAAAGCCGCGCTGCAGGCAGCGCAGGCCAGCAGGTTCCGGCCGCCGACCGTCAACGGAGTGGCGACGACTCGCCAGTACAAGATCGAGTACGTCTTCCAGCTGGATTAACCGCCGCGCTGCCACGACTGCAGCGAAGGAAAGCGCGCACGGGCCACCGGAAGTCCACTGAAACCGCGATCGATCTCACGAGGTTATAGAGCCTGGATTACTTGCACGCCGTCGCGCTCGGGATCGTCCAAGGCATAGCGGAGCTTTTCCCCATCAGCAGTGCGGCACACACGCTTTTGCTCTCATATCTATTCGGGTGGAAGTTGCCGAGCTTGCCCTTCGTGGTGATGCTTCATCTCGGAACGTTTTTGGCCGTGCTGCTGTATTTCGCGCGCGACTACGGCAAGCTCGTCGCCGGTTTTTTCTCCGGTTTCGGCGACCGCTTCGCACGTCCGCATGAACGGCTCGCGCTGCTCGTCATCTTGGGCACGATTCCGCTCGCCATCGTGGGAAAGATGTTCGAAAAGCAGTTCGACCGGCTGTTCGGCTTGCCGCTCTTCGCGGCGTGCTTTTTGCTCGTCACCGGTCTCCTGCTCTTCGCCGTCGAGCGCTTGCGTCAAGGTCCAGGCGAGGCTGAGTCGCTTGGTTATGGCAAGGCGTTTTTGGTGGGCTTAAGCCAGATCGGGGGCCTCGTGCCGGGCGGCTCACGCTCAGGCTTTTCGATCGCCGGCGGCATGATGTCCGGGTTGACCCGGGAGGAAGCTGCGCGTTTTTCCTTTCTGCTGGCCGGGCCTGCAATTGTGGGCGCGAGCATCTTTGAGATGCGCCGGGTCATCCATCCCCGCGCTGATCCCGCCGCGCTCGCATTGACAAGCGGCGGTGTGGAGCAGCACGGCGTCGCCGCTTTGGGCGTCGCGCCGGAGCCCACCATGGTGATCGCGGTCGGTTTCATCGTGGCCTTTATTTCCGGATACTTTGCGATACGCTTCTTCATGCGCTACGTCAACGATCACCGTTTGACGCCGTTTGCGGTCTACTGCTGGGTGTTCGCCCTCGTGATGATAGGGGTCATTCTCGCGCGCCAGCATGCGTTGCCCTGATGGCCCAATCGACCGTCAAAGCGAAGATGGTCGATCACCGCGGCCGGCGGCTGAGCCACGTCGCACCCGACGGATCGGTCCGCATGGTCGATGTCGGCGGTAAACCGGTCACACAGCGCCGCGCACTGGCCCAAGCGATCGTGCGCCTGAAACCACAGGCGTTGAAAGCGATACGGCAGCGAGCTGCAAAAAAGGGCGATGTCTTGCTCACCGCGCAAATCGCCGGCATCGCTGCCGCCAAGATCACGTCACAGCTGATACCGCTCTCTCATCCGTTGCCGCTGACGCACGTCGACGTCCGCTGCCAGCCGCGGGGCACCGATACGATCCACATCGAGTGCGCCGCCAGTTGCAGCGGCCGCACCGGTGTGGAGATGGAGGCCATGACGGGAGCGGCCGTCGCAGCGCTGACAGTCTACGATATGTGCAAGGCCTTGGACCGCGAAATTGTCATCGAGAAGCTGCAGCTGATGGAGAAGAGCGGCGGCAAGAGCGGACGCTTTCGCCGAGCGGAGAAGGCCACGTTGCCTGGCGATAAGAAGCGGCCGTGAGCGCGCGGTCTGCAAGGGACGACGGACGTTGGCGCATCGCGCTCATCGTCTTATCCGACAAGGCGGCCCAAGGGCTGCGGCAGGATGCGTGTCTCCCCGCGCTGCGAGCAGCGCTGCAGCCCTCGCGCTTCGCGATCGTGCGCGAAGAGGTTCTTGCCGACGACCGCGAGCGCTTGGAGCAGCTCTTGACCGCTTTGTGTGATAGCGACGAGGCCGATGGAATTCTCACGTCCGGGGGCACGGGCTTGAGCCCGCGAGACATCACGCCGCAGGCGACGCTGGCCGTAGCCGATTATCAAGTGCCGGGTCTTGCCGATGCCATGAGGAACAGGAGCGCCGAACATATTCCGACCGCAATGCTTTCCCGGGCCGTCGTCGCCGTTCGCCGTCGGACGCTTATCGTCAACCTCCCCGGCAGCCCGAGGGCGATCCCTGAGACGTTGGGTATCATCTTGCCTGTGTTGGATCACGCGTTCCAGCTGCTGCGGGAGACGGTGGGGGAACACGCCACGCCGCCCACATCAGCCGAGCCCGATAAGCAGATGAAATAAACCATGGACTTCGCGACCGCAGTTCGCGTCTTGGAGCGGACAGCCGCAGAGTCGGTGTCCGCGCGATTTCCTGGCCGGCTCGACCGTATGCGCGCCCTGCTCGGGCATCTCGACAATCCTCAGCGGCGCTTCAAGTCTATCCACGTGGGCGGCACCGCGGGCAAGGGATCGACGGGTACCATGTGCGCTGCCATCCTTCAGGCCGCCGGATTCACCGTCGGACTTCACACGAAACCGCATCTCAACGCCGTCACCGAGCGGGCGCGCATCAACATGATCCCGATCGCTGAAGAGGCGTTCGCCGAGGTCTTTTCCGATATGCTGCCGGCGTTGGAAAGCATGCGCGCAAGCGACTGGGGCATGCCTTCCTATTTCGAGTTGCTGGTCGCCCTTTCGTTCGCATATTTCGCGCGCGAACGCGTGGACGTCGCGGTCATTGAAGTGGGAGTGGGTGGCAACTTGGACGGCACCAACGTCGTCCACCCGCTCGTCTCGGTGATCACAAACGTGGGCATGGACCACCGTGATGTGCTCGGCGAAACGTTGGAAGAGATCGCGCTCGACAAGTCGGGCATCATCAAGCACGGAGTCCCGATCGTCACCGCCGCCGAGCAGCCCGAGGTCCTGGGGATCATCGCCGAGGCAGCCGCGAAAGCGCAGGCGCCGCTGCTCATCGTCAAGGATAGCGCTCGCATCGACTCGAGCCTAGGTCCCAGTCCTTATTCGCAAACAGTCGAGGTTGGTACGCCTGCGGGTTCTTACCGGTTCGAACTCCCGCTGATCGGTCAATTTCAAGTCACGAATGCGGCCACGGCGATTCTGGCCTGCGAGCAGGTGCGCCCGCAGCTGCATTTCACACCCGCAGACGTAGCGCAGGCATTGGCCAGCCTTTCACTGCCCGGGCGCACGGAGTACTATCCCTCAGGGCCGCCCGTCTTGTTCGACGTCGCGCACAATGCAGAGAAAGCGCTCGCGCTGCGGCGGGCGATCGAGCAGCATTTCCCAGGGCGCCGGCTCATCTTCGTGGTGGCCATCGCGGAGGAGAAAGATGTGCCCGCTATGTTCGAAGCGTGGCGCGATTTGCCGGCGCATTTCATCTTCACGACCTTCGACGTCAGCCATCGCCGCTCGCGCCACGCGCGCAACTTGTGCAACATCGCAGAACAGATGGGTCTCATCGCGCGCGCCGTCGACGATCCGCTGGAAGCTCTCGGCGTGGCCCGGCGCATGGCAAAAGGTTCCGATCTGGTCGTCGTCACTGGATCGACGTTCCTCGTGGGTATGTTGCGCGCTTGGTTTTTGGACAACGTGGAAAGCGCCCGTCATGCGCCTGCACCGGCGACCTAAACCGCTCGAGCCCCTGACCATCCGCGGCCGCGTCTTCGATTGGCAACGGCGCACGCACCTCATGGGCATCATCAACGCGACGCCCGATTCGTTCTCCGGTGACGGCGTCGCCGGCGATATCGCCGCTGCCGTGGAGAAGGCGCGGGAGCTCACCGCTGCCGGCTGCGACATCATCGATATCGGCGGCGAATCGACAAGGCCGGGCCACGATCCGGTGGGGGAGGAGGAAGAGCGCAATCGGGTCATCCCGGTGCTCGTCGCGGTGCGCGCGGCGCTGGACATCCCGATCTCCGTAGACACGTTCAAGCCGAAGGTTGGAGAGGCCGCTCTTGCGGCCGGCGCCGACATCATCAATTGCCAGTGGGGCGCCGACGCCGCCATGGTTGAGATCGCTGCCCGCCGCAGCGCGCCGCTCATCGTCATGCACAACCAGTCCGGCACAAGCTATGCGGGTGATTGCGTTTCTGAAGTCATCCGGTTCTTAGAGACGGCAGCGGCGTATGCCACTGGGTGCGGAGTGGCCGCCGGCAGTGTCATCGTCGATCCAGGGATCGGCTTCGGGAAGACGCCCGATCAGAACGTCCAGATCCTCGAACGCCTGCCGGAAGTGGCGCAGCAGCTGCCATATCCGCTGCTGGTCGGCTTGTCGCGCAAATCGTTCATCGGCCTCATCACCGGCCGCCCAGTGTCCGAGCGGGTTTTTGGGACCGCAGCAGCGCTCGCGCTGGCGGTCGCGGGCGGAGCTGACATCGTGCGCGTCCACGATGCTGCGCCAATGCGGGATGCCGTGGCGGTCAGCGACGCGGTCTGCCGGCTCGGCAGCGCGCAGCCTGCCCCACAGCTGCAGGCCGGCACAGGCGCGACGTGAGCGCAGCGCGCGCCGGTCTTAAACGATCCCCTGCTCCGCGCCGTACGGAAGGCTCGGGCGACTTTGTCGTCGTGCGCCTCAAGGGCATGCGCTTTTGGGGACATCACGGCGTTGGGTCTGCCGAGCGCAGCCACGCTCAGCCCATCGATGTCGATCTCGAGGTCCACTGCGACGCGTCACGCGCGGCGCGCAGCGATGCACTGACCGATGCGGTCGATTACCACAAGCTGTTCGAGATCTGCGGTGAGATCGTCGCTCATCGCTCGTTTCACTTATTGGAGGCGCTCGCGCGCGCCATAATCGATGCGGTGTGGCGAGCCGACTGCGTTCGCGAAGTGACGGTGAGAGTTCGGAAACCGAGACTATTCGACGGCGCGACGCCCGAGATCGAGATGCGGCGGCAACGTCCGAGATAAGTGGCTCCCGCCTATGTGGGGCTCTCCGCAGACGCAGGCGACGCTCCGGGCTCCATCCGCGAAGCGCTTGCCGTGCTCCAGAGCCGGACTTGCCTCCGCAACAACTCCGATCTGTATGTGAGGCAGCGCGACGGCGCACCGCTCTTGTACAGCTGCGTCGTGAAGACGGAGTCTGATGGAGATAGTGCGCCGGCTCTAAGCTCGCTGCTAGCCGAATGCGGACTTCTTAGGGCGGAAGACATCGCCACTTTGGCGACGCGGCCAGAAATCCCGGGCCAAGAGCCAGTCGAACCGTCTTGGATCGTCGCCCTCTCGCATATGCATGGAAAGTCCGCTCCGCCGCACGCATCTGTCAGGCGCATCGTCGGCACCGCCCGCCTTACGCGCATGCCCATACTGGATTATGATGCTCCCCAGGGCGCAGGCGCGGGCTACGATCGGTTGCGTCCTCTGTCCGCATTCGATCTCGATCTCTTCAACAAGATCGCGGAGTCGATCGAGCGCGACCGCTCGGCGGCATCGAAGGAAGGCCCGCCGTGCGTTCTGGACATCGGCTGCGGCACGGGCCGTTTCACAAAACTATTAGCTTCGAGGGGATTCACGACCACAGGCGTTGACAAGAGCCGCGTCATGCTCGAAGCTGCTCGCGCGTCCGAAGCGGCCGCAGTTGCGGCCACTGAGGGTGCCAAGCAAACGGTGCGCTATCTCCGCAGCGATGCGAACAAGCGATTGCCGGAGGGGCAGTGGGACGCCCTTACGTTCTTTTTTTCGGCTCAATACATGGCGTTCGATCAACCGTTTTGGCGGCGCGTGCGCGCGGCCTTGAAACCGTCGGGCATAGTCGCCTTTGCCACGTTCGCCCACCGTCATTTCATCGAAACGGAGTTGACGCGGTTCTTTCCATCGATCCCGCGAATCGATCTCGCGCGTTTTCCGAGCATCCCAAGCCTTCGGCGCAGTCTGCAGGCCAACGGATTTGACGACGTTCGCGACTATGAAGTAGAGAACCACGACGACATTCCGCCGGCGGTGCTCATCGGGCGCGTCGAACGCAAGTATCTGTCGAGCTTGCATCTGCTCGAACCTGCGGAGTACGAAGCGGGTCTCGCGCGCATGCGGTCCGAGTTGCACGGCATGCCGTCACTGCAGCGCACGCTGCGCGCAACCGTCGTGACCGCGCGCCTTCCGGGCAAGGCCGCTTGAGCGCTGACCGCGAAACATCGAGAGTGGCCAAGAACCAGAAGCCGGAAGCGGAAACCGCATCGGAACCCGCCTCGCTTGAACGTTTCATCCGCGAGGAGGTCATACCGGTGTCGCACGCCTTCGCGGGTACTCCGCTGATGCGCCTCAGGGTGAAGACGCCGCATGGCCGCATCACGCTCGACAAGCTGCCGTCGCCCGGGCCTGCGCCATCGATCGGCGCGCCTGGGGAAGCGCCTGAAGATCGCAAGGCGCCCCCGCCGAAGAGCGCCGCCGCTGCGCGGGTGTACGACGGCGAGATCGGCCGGACGTACGACACCATCAACGCCGAAGTCGTCGGCACGTTCCGCGACGGGGCCGAGCCGCTTGAAACCGGCGCCCGCATCACCGCGGGCCAGACGCTGGGTCATATCGAGGCGCTGCGGTTGAAGAACCCGGTGCTGTCACCGCTCGACTGCATGCTCGTGGCGCAAGTGGTGGTAGACGGTCAAGCGGTCGATTTCGGCGAGACGCTGTTCGTGGTGGAGAGCGCCGCAACGGTGCCGCCGGCGGCGGTGCCTGCAGACGTCGAAGAAGCCGGCGTGATCGAACCGCCCCGCTTGTAGCGGCGCGGCCGTTCGGAGACAATCGTGTTCGCTAAGGTATTGATCGCCAACCGTGGTGAAATCGCATTGCGCGTGATACGCGCGTGCCGCGAGTTGGGCTGCAAGACGGTGGCGGTGTTTTCTGAAGCAGACCGTCACTCGCTTCACCCGCGCATGGCCGACGAGGCGTACTGCATCGGGCCACCGCAGTCGGCGCGCTCCTATCTGAACATCCCCAACATCATCAGCGCCGCGGAAATCGCAAACGTGGACGCGATCCATCCCGGTTACGGGTTCTTGTCTGAAAACGCTCAGTTCGCCGAGATTTGCGCGTCGCACGGCTTCAAGTTCATCGGCCCGGGCGTGGACTCCATCGGGCTCATGGGAGATAAGGCGTCCGCCAAACATCGGATGGCCGAAGCCAACGTGCCGGTGATACCCGGATCCGATGTGGTGGAATCGGAGGGCGACGCCATCCGATTCTGCCGCGACGTCGGCTATCCCGTACTGATCAAAGCCACCGCCGGCGGCGGGGGTAAGGGGATGCGCATCGTCGGCCGCGAGGCGGATCTCACTGCCGGGCTTGCGGCGGCAAGCTCGGAGGCGCAAGCCGCTTTCAACGACGGCCGCGTCTACGTGGAGAAGCTGCTCGTCCATCCGCGGCACATCGAGGTGCAAGTGCTCGGAGACGAGTTCGGTCATGTCATCCACTTGGGCGAACGCGATTGCTCCGTGCAAAAGCCCTCTCATCAAAAGCTGTTGGAAGAAGCGCCCGCACCCAACCTGGATCCGGCAGTGCGAGCCGAGTTGCTCGCGACCGCGGTAAAAGCGGCGCGCGCGGTCGATTATGCGAATGCCGGTACGTTGGAGTTCCTGCTCAACGAAGACGGAAAGTTCTACTTCTTGGAGATGAACACGCGCATCCAAGTCGAGCATCCGGTGACGGAAGTCGTCTTCGGCATCGACCTCGTGAAGTGGCAAGTCCGCATCGCCGCGGGCGAGCGATTAAGCGTGCGCCAGGAAGAGGTGCAGGCCAACGGCCATGCGATCGAGTGTCGCATCAACGCTGAGGACGCCGAGAACAGCTTCCGCCCGGCGGCAGGCAAACTCGGCAGCGTGCTCTTCCCCGGCGGCCCGGGCATCCGCGTGGACAGCCACATCTACACCGGCGCGGAAGTGCCGCCATATTATGATTCCATGCTGGCGAAGATCGTCGCGCACGACCGCACGCGCGGGGATGCCGTCCTGCGGATGCGACGCGCGTTGGCGGAAACCGAGATCTTGGGTGTCGCCACGACGGTGCCGATCCACGAACGGATATTGGCCACCAGCTCGTTCGTCGAGGGGCGCACGTTCGTGACATGGCTGCGCGAACACGTCTTGCAAAGCCATCGACCCGTCGGCGCAGCTCTTGGCGGCTGAGCGGCGGGAGCACCGGTTGGCGCTCGAGATTCTCTACGCGATCGACGTCGGAAAGACGACCACCGACGAAGCGCTGCGGCAGGCGCGCGAGCACGTGGGAGTTTTCAACCGAAGCGACGAGGCGCACGCAGAAGATCCATACGAACCTGTTTATCCAGCGGTCGAAAGCCGCAGCGGCGCTCCCAAAGCGACCGACTGGGCAGCGGTGGAAACGCTCGTGCGCGGCACGCTCAGCCACCAGGCCGAACTGCACAAGGAGATCGCGCCGCTGCTGCACCGATGGAAGCTGGAACGACTCTCGGGCATCGACCGCTTGATCCTCGAAATGGGCGCGTGGGAACTGCGTTACCGGCCGAGCGCGCAGGTCAGTGCCGTCATCAACCATGGCGTGGAGCTCGCGCGCCGGCTCTCGACCGAGAAGAGCGCACAGTTCGTCAACGCGGTTTTGGATGCTCTCTCCAAGACGCCGTCGGGATCATCCACGGGAAGTGACTCGTGAAGTCGTCCCCATGAAGCCGTCCACCGCCCGGGGCATTCGGCTGTTCTTCAGCGCCTTGTTCCTTCTGTGTGCGCTCGTCGTGCTTGCCCTCGCCGGAACGTTGGTCGGCATCGTCGGTTCGTACGCGTCGAACTTGCCGAACATCAGCCGGCTCTCAGTGATCGAGCCGACCTTTCCCACCGTGATCGTCGCCCGCGACGGCACGCGGCTTGCGCGCTTGTACGACAAGTACAAGGTGTACGTGCCGATCACGCGCATTCCGACGGTGATGCGTCAGGCGGTCGTGGCCGTCGAAGACGAGCGCTTCTACGGACATCGGGGCGTCGATCTGCACGGAATCGTGCGCGCGGCCTATGCGAACTACAAGCACGAGCACATCACCCAAGGGGCCAGCACCATCACGCAGCAGCTGGCACGCGCGCTGTTCTTGACAAACCGCCAAAACATCGACCGCAAGATCCAAGAGGCGTTGCTCGCCATGCAGATCGAGCGTTACTACAGCAAGGACGAGATCCTCGAACGCTATCTCAATCTCGTGTACTTCGGCGCCGGCGCCTACGGCGTGCAAGCGGCCAGTCACGCCTATTTCGGGAAGGATGTCAGTCTGCTGACGCTGCCGCAAGCAGCCATGCTGGCTGGTCTCATCGCAGCACCGTCGTTGTATTCTCCCTATTCGAGCCCGCAGCGCGCCAACGAACGGCAGCGTCACGTCCTCGATCGCATGGTTGCCGTCCATTACATCACCGCCGCGCACGAGCGCTCTGCCTTGCAGCAAAAACTGACATTCAGCGGCACGCAGAGCAACGGCATCGCGTCGTACCGCTATCCGTATTTCGCGACCTACGTCATCGCTGAACTCGTGAAAGATTTCGGATACGATCAGGTCTATCGAGGCGGCCTGACCGTGTATACGTCGCTCGACCCGCGCCTGCAGGATCTCGCTCAGACCGCTGTGACGGACGGCGTGCAGCGGGGAGCCGCCGAGGGATTCGGCATGCATCAAGGTGCGCTGGTCGCAGAGGATCCCCGCACTGGGCAAGTGCTGGCCATGGTCGGCGGAGTGGGCTTTTCTCCCAAGAGCCAGTTCAACCGCGGCTGGCAAGCGCGCCGCCAACCGGGCTCATCGTTCAAAGGATATGTCTACTCTGCGGCCGTCGACCGCGGGATGCCCGTTTCCACTGTGTATGAAGATGCGCCCGTGAGCTACCCTGCGGGTGACGGCACCGACTATCGGCCGCAAGACGACGACCATCAGTACATGGGCGCCATCAATCTGCGGCGCGCCTTCGAGCTTTCGCGCAACATCGTCGCTGTGCGGCTCGCGAACGACGTCGGCATCAGCACCGTCATCGATTACGCGCACCGCATGGGCATCACCGAGGAGCTCGAGCCGGATCTTTCGCTGGCGCTGGGGAGCAACGTCGTCTCACCGCTGGATATGGCCTCGGGGTTTTCAACGCTTGCCGATGGCGGCATCTACACGCCTCCGACCTCCATCCGTTACGTCGAGGATCAGTACGGATTGATCGTGCTGGACAACCGCTTTCCTCAGCACAAGCCCGCGCTCTCTCAGGGCGCGGCCTTTATCATGACGAGTCTGATGCAAGGCGTGATACAAGAAGGCACGGGTTATCCGAACGCCGTGATCGGACGGCCCGCCGCCGGCAAGACGGGCACGACCTCCGATTTTCGCGATGCCTGGTTCGTCGGATTCGTGCCGCAGCTGACAGCAGCCGTCTGGGTAGGGAACGATGATTACTCGCGCATGAACGAGTCGTACGGTGGCAACGTTCCTGCGCGGATCTGGGCGAGCTTCATGAAGTCGGCGTTGAAGGGAACGGCCGTCCAATCGTTCGACGCGCTTCCGCCGGACGTGCAAAAAGTCCGGCTGTGCACGTCGGACCGGCGCGCGCTGCCCGGCTACGGCGGCAGATCCGAATACTTCTTGAACGGAACGGCACCGCTTGCGTACTGCGCTGAACGCGCGGTCGCCCGCGCCAGCCGGCCACGCCCCTCCCCCTCGCCCAGCGCCACGCCGCAGTCGATCGTCGTGCCGGTCGGCTCGCCGCTGCAAACGGAAGCGCCGGCTGCCCCGAGCGAACCGACGCCGCTCGCATCTCCGTCTGCGGAGCCTGCGCCGCTTCCCTCGCCGCTCGAGTCTCCGCACTGATGCGCAGCCTCTTCGACGCGCCGCCCATCTCCGTCGGGGAACTATGTCGCCGGATTCAGCGCGCGCTGCGCAGTCAGTTCCCGGCTCCGGTGCGAGTGTTCGGGGAGATCTCCAGATGTCGCGTCGTCGACGGCAACATCTACTTCTCGCTGAGGGACGCCGGGAGCATCATCGCGTGCTTCTGCTTTCGAGGCACCGCCGAGCGCATGAGCGTGAAGTTTCCTTTGGCCGACGGGTTGGCGGTGGAGATCGAAGGGCAAGTCGATATCTACCAGCCGAAGAGCTCATATCAGCTGCTGGTTCACGATATCGTACCCGTCGGCACGGGAGCGCTTCACCTGCAATTCGAGCTGCTCAAGGAGAAGCTCGAACGTGAAGGCCTCTTCTCGGACGCGCGCAAACGGCCCATTCCGTCGTTCATCGCAAGCGTGGCGATCATCACGAGCGCCAGCGCCGCCGCGCTGCAGGACTTCATGGTCACGTGCAAGCGGCGCGGAGCGCACGTCCGCATTACTCATGTGCACGCTCCGGTGCAAGGCGCCGTGGCCGCCGGCGCATTGGCTCGCGCGATCGTGCGGGCCGGCACGCTCGACGTCGACGTCGTCGTCGTTGCACGGGGCGGCGGTTCGCTCGAAGATCTGTGGGCTTTCAACACCGAAATGGTCGCGCGCGCGATCGCTCGATGCGGGAAACCGGTCATCAGCGCGGTCGGCCACCAAACCGACTTCACGATAGCGGACTTCGTGGCAGACCGGCGAGTCGCCACGCCGACGGCGGCGGCGGAGCTGGTGGCAAGCGAGCGAGAAGCGCTTCTGAAGCGAATACTGACGTGCGAACTTCGTTTGCGCCGCGAGCTCGCGCGCGCAACGCTTAGCCACCGTCACGCCTTGGAAATCGCCCTGTCGGGCTTGCGCCGGTCCGCAACCGGCATCTACGCACTGAAGACGCAACGCGTCAAAGCGCTCGGCGTCCAGCTGGGGCGCTGCGATCCGAGAAGACAGATGAAGAGCCGCGAGAAACGGCTGGCCGTTGCCATCCAACGGCTGTCGCCCGCCGCCGGCCGTCTAATTTTTACTCGGCAGCAACAGCTCTCATCTTTGGACGGGGGTCTACGGCTCGGCGTGCGTACGGGCTTGGCGGCGCGCGCGGGCGCTTTTGCCTTCAGCGAAACAAAGCTGCGCGCTCTCAGCCCGCGCCGCACGCTGGAGCGCGGGTACGCCATCGCGTATGACCGGCGCGGCCGAGTTCTCACCTCGAGCGCAAGCTCGCGCCTTGGAGATACCATCGGCGTTGAGCTTCACGCCGGCTGGCTTTCGGCAGTCGTGGCCGAGAAGAGAGAATCGCATGAGCAAGATGGCAGCCAAGGCTAAGCCGCAAAACTTCGAGGAAGCGTTGGGCCGCTTGGAAGAGATCGTCAACCGCTTGGACGACGGGAACCTTCCGCTCGCGGATTCCTTGGAGCTGTTTAAAGAAGGCACTCGGCTGGCGGCGTTTTGCCGCCGCCTTTTGAGCGAGGCCGAACTCAGTGTGCAGGCCGCCTTAGAAGAGTCGAAGATCGATACAGAGTCAGCCGACACAGCGGCCGAAGGCGAAGAATTCGCGTCACAAGACGATCTCGGCCGTGATGACAGCGACGAAATCTCGGACGAAGCCACCGACGAATAAGCGGGTGCCGTCCAACGCGCGGCAGCGCTTGGACATAACGGTCGCCACGCAGCGCGCCGTT
The DNA here is from genome assembly GCA_003244105.1 of Candidatus Eremiobacter antarcticus. Lineage (GTDB taxonomy): Bacteria > Vulcanimicrobiota > Vulcanimicrobiia > Eremiobacterales > Eremiobacteraceae > Eremiobacter > Eremiobacter antarcticus. The sequence continues at coordinate 139,235 of QHBK01000004.1, forward strand.
TCCCGTGAGCGTGCGCAGGCGCTGATTTTGGCGGGTCGCGTGAGCGTCAACGGCGCCATCGTCACAAAGGCCGGGTCGCAGGTGCCGGCCTCGGCTGCTGTCGACGTCACGCCGGACGACGGATACGTCGGCCGCGGAGGACGTAAGCTCGAGCACGCGTTGCAAGAGTTCGGCTGGTCTCCGGCAGGGCTACGCTGTTTAGATGTCGGCGCATCGACGGGTGGTTTCACGGACTGCTTGCTGCGAGCCGGAGCGCAATGCGTGACCGCCCTGGATGTCGGTTATGGGCAGCTCGCCTGGTCGTTGCGCAATGATGAGCGGGTCAGCGTCGTCGAGCGCTGCAACTTTCGCACGGTGGGCGCTGCTGACTTAGGGGCGCCGTTCGCATTCTGCTGCGCAGACGTCTCGTTCATCTCGCTGACGAAACTGGCTTATAAATTCGCCGAAGTCATGGAGGACGCTGGGCGGCTGATCGTCTTGATCAAGCCGCAGTTCGAAGCGGGCCGAGCCGCAGTCTCCCGCGGAGGCGTCGTACGCGACCCTGACGTTCAGCGCAGCGCGATCGAGTCCGTGATCGCCGCTCTCGCGCGAGCGCGCTTGACCGCCTCGTGTCTTACGTATTCACCTCTCAAAGGCCCGGCCGGCAATATCGAATTCTTGTTGGGCGCGATTCGCAACGCGGCCGCTGCGGTCAGCACCATTGACATAGCGGGGGCCGTCCGCGAAGCTCACGAAGCGCTCGACTGATGGCTCATCGCAAAGTTTCGAACTTGGCGCTGTTCGTCGATGTGCGGCGCAAGGCGGCTGTACAAGCGGCCAAGACGGTCGCGGTCATCGCAGGTCAAAACGGAGTAACGCTGCAGGCCGGCCCGGAGCAGGCGAAAGTTCTCGGTTTCAACGGAGCGGCCGCGGCGCCGGCCTTTCCGAAAGCAGCTGATCTCATGGTGTCGCTGGGAGGCGATGGAACGCTTCTGCGCGCCGCACATCTCGCAGGGCCGCTCGGCATCCCCATCATCGGCGTCGACTTCGGCAGGGTTGGGTTCCTGACGGAGGTGGCAGCGAGCGGCTATGAGACGGTCATCGCCGGTTTGCTGCGTGATGGCATAGAGCCCGAATCGCATATCGCGCTGTGCGCTCGGCTGGCGGGTTCCGAGAAGACCTTTTATGCGGTGAATGACGTCCACATCGATCGAAAGCATCACGGGCACATCGTCAACTTCGGCATTCATCTGAGCGGCGAAGCCATAGCGAACATCCCTGCCGACGGCATCATCGTCGCCAGCCCGACCGGATCCACGGCATACCTGCTCTCAGCCGGCGGACCGATCATGTCTCCCAAGCTCCAGGCGATCGGCATCGCTCCGATCTGCCCCCACACGCTGTTCTCTCGGCCGCTGATCGTGAACGCGGAGGAAACGATCGAAATCACCGTGCCGAAAGAAAGCTCCGGAACACAGCTCTTCGTGGACGGACAGCCCGAAGTGGAGCTTGAACCGGGAGCGAAAATCGAGGTGACGCGTGCGGCCCGCGCGGTGGAGTTTGTGAGGTTGGACCGCCGCTATTTCTTCCACACGCTCGAGCGGAAGCTGCACTGGGGGACGTCGATCAAGCGGGCATTAGATGAAGAGCGAGAACCCTGAGGCGCAGGACGAGGGGAAGACTACGCTCCCGCGCCGTTGCCTGTCAGCAATTTCTCGATAGCCTGCAATAGCTTTCCGGTGTCGGCCGTTTTTGCGAAGTACAGATCCGCGCCGGCCTTGTCACGCCAGTACTCATCCTTGGTTTCCCCTAAGGCGCTCATCAAAATCACAGGCGTTTTCGAGCGCTTGGGGTCGTCTTTGATGCGCCTGCACAACTCGTAGCCATCCATCTTCGGCATGATGACGTCGGCCAAGATGATATCCGCAGTTTCCGTATTGAGCGTTTTGAGGGCGGCCTCGCCATTGGCGGCAGTCAGCACCCGAAAGCCGGCCGCTACCAGCGCGGACTTCAGGTGAAACGACTGCGTGAGGCTGTCGTCCACCAGCAAGACCGTTTTGCTCAACTGTCTTTTCCTTTGTCCGGCGCAAGCAAATCTTTCAAGAGCGCCGCGATCGTCGTTGGATCGGCCGAACACTCCACGGCGCCGACGTCGACGGCTGCGGCGGGCATGCCATAGATGATGGACGTGCGCTGGTCTTGGGCGAATGTCTTGCCGCCTTTGGTCCGCACGGCGAGAAGGCCGGCAGCGCCGTCCTTTCCCATGCCGGAGAGCAAGACGGCGGCGCAACGCGAGCCGAAAATCCGAGCGGCGGATTCGAAGAGCGCGTCCACCGAGGGGGCGAGCTTGCGGCTCTTACCGGCGGCGTTCTCGACCGCTAACGTCGTACGATTTTTCAGCTTGAGATCGCTCTCCGGACGGGCGACGTAGACAGTCCCGGGGACGAGCGCTTCGTCGGCGTCCGCCAGTTTGACGTGCAAGCGCGTCTCCGCGTTCAGCCACTTCACCAGGCCTTCGACGAACGGGGCGGCGATATGTTGCACCACGAGTATCGGCGCGGCAAAATCTTCGTCCAGTCCGGCCAGCAACTGCATGAGCGCGTTCGGCCCGCCGGTGGACGCGCCCACGACAACGCATTCGATGGCGCCCGCGACCGGCAGCCGCTTCCGCCGATCGACGTCGAGCGGCGGATGCGTAGGTACCGACCGAGACTGCGCAAGCGAGGCGATACGCTCGTTGAGATCCGAGAAGAAGCCCGCATGCGTGCTTTGGTCGGCGGCCGGGTGCGGGATAACGTCCGCTGCGCCGGCCAGCAACGCTCGGAAGGCGAGCCCTGGGGATCCGTCCTGCGAAGGAGTGCTGATCGCGATGATGGGGAGATGGTGCTGCGCCAACACGCGGGCGATCGCGTCGAAGGCCGCTTCGTCCGGCAGTGCGAGGTCAACGGTCATCACGTCTGGTGAGAGAGCCAACTGCATGGCGACCGCTTCATCTGCGTTCAGCGCGGCGCCAGCGACCGCCAGGCGCGGATCGTTGCTGATGCCGGAACTCAGCCGTGCCGCGGCTTCCGGAGAAGACTCGACGATGAGAATGCGCGCCCAGCGAGCGGTGTTCATACGGTGAGCCGCTGCACGGTTTCTAACAGTTCCTTTTCGTTGAAGAGACTCTTGACGATGTAGGCATCCGCGCCCGCTTCGAAGCCGCGGCGGCGCTCATCGTCTTTGGACAAGGATGTGATCAGGACGAAGGGCGTGTTCGCCCAGCGCTGTTCGCCTTTGACGCGCGCACACAGATCCCAGCCGTTCATGTTGGGCATCTCAATATCGCTCACGATGCAATCGTAGTGGCCGCTCTGGATCTTCGCCCATGCGTCCACGCCGTCCACCGCTGTTGACGCATCGTAGCCGGCGCTCATCATGATGCTGCGCAAGAGCGTTCGGGTGGTGAGGGAATCGTCGACGATCAAAAGGTTGGGCTTCGCGGCGGCCGGCGCGGTTCGCATCGTGCCGCCGGACTGCCGGTCGTGGGCTGCATTCACAAGGTATTCGCCATCGAGGACGCACATCGCACTGCCGGAAGCCAGCACGCAATAGCCCGCCATTCCGGGCAATTGCGCCAGCGGCCAGGGCAATGCTTTGATGATGACGTCGCTGACGTCGGTGAGGTTGTCGACTACGAACGCCGCTCGCCGCTCGCCCTGTTGCAGCGTCACGGCCACTACTTTGTCATCTGCCCCGAAATCCACGGAGTTATCGCCACCCGAAAGCGCGGTCAGCGGCAACAACGGAATCACTTCGCCGCGTACGGTTGCGCTCAGACGGCCGTCTATCTCAAGCGCATCGCTGGAACGCAGGACATTTGCCTCGCGGATGTCGGCGAGCCGCACGCACACATCGAAACCGCCGGAACGCAACTGCAGCACAGGCGACCACAACAGGGTGACCGGCACCGTCAGCAAGAGCCGCAACCCTTTGCCTGGAGCGTTTTCGACTTGATACGTGCCGCGCAACTGGCGTACGCACTCGGCGACGATATCGAGGCCCACGCCGCGGCCGCTGATCGAGTCGGTCTCCTCAGTCGTGGAAAACCCCGGCTTGAAGAGGTACGGGATCAGCTTGCCTTCCGGCAACGCCTGCGCTTCCTCAGGAGCAGCGAGTCCCTGAGCGACTGCCGCGGCGCGGATACGCTCGCTGTCCAGCCCCCGCCCATCGTCCTCGACCGCTATCGTCGCGCTGGCCGTTCCCGTGCTGACGGAGATCTTGATGAGTCCCGCCGGCGGCTTGCCGGCCTCAACGCGCTGCTCGGGCGTTTCAATACCGTGCGCGATCGCGTTCTTCACCATCTGGATCAGCGGCTCCATCAGGCGATCGAGCACGCTCTTGCCGATCTCGACCTCTGCGCCATAGATCTTCAGCTCAACCTTCTTGCCGAGCGCCAAGGCGGTATCGCGCGCCAGGCGTGGCATGCCCGCGAGAATCGTGTTGACCGGCAGCATCCGCAAGCTCGCAAGCCCTTGTCTCAGGTCCTCGAGCGAGCGTGGACGTCGCGCGTTGCGCTCGGTGATTGCCTTGACGAGCGCCTGCGTCGGATCACGCTGTTTGGAGATTCCCATGAGCGCTTGCTCCAAAGCTGCGTGCCGCAGATCGCGATCGTCGATCCGGTTGGCGGCGTCGATGCGATCGAACAGCGCTTCCACGCGCTCGCGCAAGTCCTTGAGGTCGTGCTCTTCGAGCACATGCCAGCGCATGAGCTCGTTGGGCGTGTTCAAGAGCGCCGAGATTTTCGCCTCACTGACGCGAAGCATATCGCCGGAGCGGCGGCGGTCAGCAGGACCGCCGGAATCGGACGCTCGCAGCTGCGGCAGAGCCGGGCTTGCGTCTGAGATTTTGACGCGAACGTTTGCATGCTCGACCGCTGCCTCGCGGGCCCCAGGGACGTCGGCAGATGTTAGGCGTCGTACCGCGGACAGTACATCGGGTTCGTCCGAGGAACGGCCCGCATCGGCTGCGAGAAGCGACTCGATAGCGTCTCTGCCGGCGAACAGCTTGGCGATGTACACTGCGCTGAGATGCTGCCGCCCTTCGCGTGCCTGCGCCAACATGGTCTCCATCGCGTGCGCGACGGCTTCGAGGCCGCTGTAGCCCACCATGCGCGCTGCGCCCTTGATGCTGTGCACCCGCCGAAAGGTCTCGTACAGGGCCGCCTGGTCTAAGGGCGTGGCCTCCAGCTTGAGCAGCAGGGGATTGAGAGCGGCGACGTGCTCGTCACATTCCGCCCTGAAGATGCTGTTGAGCTCCAGCAGCTCTGCTGCCGAAACATCCATGCCGTTTCGCTATCCGTCAGATCCGGTACGCTGCGACCATGTGCTTCAGCCCAAGCGAGAGGTCGTTCAGCCGCTGCGTCGCCTCTTGCGTCTGGCCGCTTGCCGATACGGCCTCGCGCATCGCCGCATTGATGCCGGTGATGCTTTGCGTGACCTGTTCGATGCCGTGGGACTGCTGTTTGGCCGCCAGCGTTATCTCTTGCATCGAGTCCACCGTGTGCTGAAGCGTCTCGATGATTTCAGCGATGGCTTGACCAGTTTGAGCTGCATGCGTCGCATTTTCGTCGACGTTGCGGCTGCCCTCGATCATCGCCATGACGGATTCGCCCGAGGCCCGCTGCACTTCGCGGGTGAGGACATCGATGCGCTCCGTTGCGGATTTGCTTTGATCGGCGAGCTTGCGGATCTCGGAAGCCACCACGGCGAAACCGCGGCCTTGTTCGCCGGCGCGCGCCGCCTCGACGGCCGCGTTGAGCGCCAGCAGGTTGGTCTGGGCCGCGAAATCGCCGACAGTTCTCGTGATGGTGCCGATCTGCGCGATCTGCTCGGACAGGTGGGCGATGCGATCGCTCGTGCTGCGGAAGCGGTCGCGCAAGGCCAACATCATGGACACGTTGGTCTCGACGTCAGCACGGCCGCGCCGGGCGATGTCGGCGCTCTCTTGGGATTTTGAGGAGATAGATTCGGCTTGCGATGCCGTGTTCTGCGACGAGGAATTCAGCTCTTGAATGGTCTGCGAGATCTCGCTTATGGCCACCGACTGCTGTGTTGTCATGCGCTCTTGCTCTTGAGCGGTGGTGGCGATTTGCATGACGGCGACGGTCGATTCGTTGACCGTGAACTGCACTTGCTGCAATGAGGAGCCGAGCCTGCTGACCATGTCGTTCAACGCATCGCCCAGCGTCTCCAATTCATCCTGGCTCTTGAGGTCCACTCGGCTCGTGAAATCGCCTGCGGCAATCGAGTTGGAGACAGCCGACAATTCGCGCGCCGCATTGCTGACGATATCGACATTCTTTTTGGCGACGAAGAAGGCGATGCCGGCCACGATCAGCGAGCTCGTGACGAGCAAGATGAGCTGAGCGAGCATCAGTGCCGACACCTGCCGCTCGCGCGTGTCGCGTTCTGCGTTCACCGCCTGTATCACGTCACGCTGCGCGTCCAAGAATTTGGCGAGCTCGGTGTGTTCGGCCGCTATGCCGGCGGCGACTTGACTCTGGACGTGGTTATTAAGATTGGCGCCCGACACGATGTCTTGGATCGTGCCGTATTCCTCTTGCGCAGCTTCCGAGAGGGCAGCGATCGACTTCTGCAGGTTCGCGTTGTGAGCCGGACCGGCCACGCTGTGCAGCCGGGCGATGTCCAAGGGAAGACCGCTCAACCCGGTGCGATAGAGGGAAAGCTCGGAGCTTTTTCCCGTGACACCGTATTGAGCGACGCCTGCGATCATGCTCAAGACATCATAGCGCAAGTCGGTTGTTGTCAAGATGATCGGCTGCAGGCTATCGATAACGCCGCGTTCGCGCTCGAAAATGACGCGCGGGAGGGCGACCGCGACAAAGATCTGCACGGCAATGATCGCACCCAAGAGAAAGACCATGCTCCAGATGCGCCGGCTGATCGTCTTCTGTTTGAAGTACTTGTCCTGGAGCGTCGTCAGTGTGCCGTGCATCGTGTCTTCCTTCTGAGTGTGGACGGCGGTGTCAAGCGGCCGCCGCTGAGTAATCAAAAGCTGATTGAGCGCTGTGGAGCAGCGCGGGGACATCGAGGAGCAGCACCGCTCCAGCCTCACTGCGGTATGCCGCTGCGAACAGTCCGCTTGGCCTCGGCATCGCATCGGAGGCTGCCAAGCGCGTGAGACCTTCCAGACTGTCGACCGGGATGGCCATCCTCTGGTCAGTGCCTCGAAGCTCTACGCCTTGAACGAGGGCTGGGAAGGGCTGTGGGGCCGTGCCCATCAAAGGCCGAGGATCGAGCAAGACGAGCGCTTCGCCCTTGCGATTGAGGAGCGAAACGGCCACCTGGCCGCGCGCGGGCACCGGCGAGTGCGGTTCGTCGGAGAAAAATCCGACGACGTCGGAGATGGCGACTGCGTAGCGTTGCGTTCCGATGGTGAACAATGCGGCCTCGATGCCCGCTTTCTCAGAATCCTCCGGTACGGCTGCCAGCGCTTGCGTGCGCGCCCACAATGGGTGCGATGCATCGTTGGGGCGTTGAAACAGCGGAAGTGCAGGGTCAGCATCCCAGCGATCCGGCACGAGAAATCCGGCGGGGTCGATGATGGCGCACAGCCGCGGGGAACACGCGATGCCGGCGACGATGTTCGCGTTCACTCGACCGTCGCCGAAGATAGAGCCGCTCACCGCTTGTGGGTGGATCGGCAGGGTCACGAACTCGCTGACCTCGTCGAAGAACGCCGCAATGGTGGCAGAACCAGTGTCGATGAAGATCACGAGATCGGTCGCCTCGACGGATCTGTTCGTCAGCCTCAAGGCTCTGCGCAGATCGAAGACTGGAATCACGCGGCCCTCGAAATGAACTGCGCCCGCTATGCCCGGCTGGACACAGGGTACGGAGAAGAGCAACGGAGCGGCGTGAACGGAGACGACCGCTGCGATCGGTATGGCCAATTCATAGGCCTCGACGCGTGCCAGCAAGTGAGTCGGTGAGCGCCCCGCGGAGTCGGTCATTGCGTTTCTCCAAGCGCGGAGCGCAGCAACGCGTTCAGCTCGCCGATGGAGAGGTTATCGAACGGCAGCGCGTCTTGATCGGGCGGCAAGCCCTCGAGCCGCGCCAACAGACGAGCGAAGATGAACGTCGCCTGCGGCCCGCGCTTCATCATCTTGTACAGCGCACCGAGCTGCCAGAGAGCTGGGATGGAAGCGGGATCCAAGAATAACGCTCGTTTCAAAGCCTTTTCCGAGTCGTCGAAGGCGTCGCGCGAGGCGAGCAACGCTGCAAGCAAGACGTGCGGCTCGGGGCTGAGCGGGTTCAGCACCAAGGCTGCAGTGGCGGTGCGTTCCGCCGAAGCGGTGTCACCGGCGCGCGCCTGCGAGGCGGCTTCCAAGAGCAGCGCGTGGGCGCGTGACGTCTCCTCGCCCTCGCGGCGCTGGATGGACTCGAACGCGCGATATTGGCCGCCGATTGCGGGGGGTTTCTGGGATTTCCGCGTCCTGGGATCCTCGACCGCGACACGACCGCCGGCCCGAGCGCGTGTACGCGCAGAAGCAGGCGGTGCAGCGACGGCGAGTGCTTGACGGAGCGGCTTGCGGTAGATGACGCCTGCGTCGTACGCCTCCGCCTTGAGACCGTTGACTGAGATGCCGCTCGCCTCGCCGTGGCCCAGCATGAGTATGCCGCCGGGGGAAAGGCAATTGGTCAAGGCTGAGATCAGGTCGGTGCGCGCGTTCTGGGTCATGTAGATGAGCACGTTGCGGCAGACGATGTACTCGAACGAGAGCGTCCCGGGCGGGGGAAACGACGAGGCGTCCGAGAGGTTATGAGTTTGAAAGCGGACGGTCTTCTTCACATCGTCGTGAATGCGAACCGCCTGCGTTCCGGAGAGGACGAGGCCGTCGCGCGTCGTGCCCGTGCCGCGCAGCGACCAAGGCGTGTAGACGCCGAAGCGCGCAGCCGTGATCGCGTTTGAGTTCACGTCCGTTCCGAGCACCGTGAAACTGCCGGGAGCGAGCACGCGCGAAGCGACGATGGCCAACGTGTATGCTTCCTCCCCCGTGGAACAGCCGGCGCTCCACAACCATAGCGGACGAGTCAGCGCTTTGATGCCGGGCAGCAAGCGCGTCTCGACGAGGTCCCAGAGCGCCGGATCGCGGAACAAAAAGGTCTCCCCGACCGTGAGGACCGGCGCAATGGCAAGCCATTCCGTGCGTGCCGATGTGCCGTCTGAGGAGAGCAGATCCAGGTACGCGGGTTCTGCGATGCCCATGCCGTGCGCGCGGTGCCGGCACTCGTCCGCGAGCGCGGACAGGTTAGCGCGCGTGGGGGCCAAGCCCAAACCCTGTTGCAATAAGGCGCCTAGGCGTCTGTGTTCATCGCCGCCCACGGAGGCGGGTCGCAGCGCCTTCAAGTTCGAAATCGCACTCATCTAAGGAAGATATCGGCATGGGCCGTAGGCGCGGGTCGCCGAGTGACAACCGTCACAGGGGAACTCCGAAGCGGCGGCGGCATGAGGAGACGGCAATGGCAAGACTTCGGATCGTGTTATGGTGCGTCGGGTTGATCGCAGCGGCGCTGCTCTGCGTGCAAGACAGAGCTGACACAAAAACTCAGGCGGCGATCTACGGAGGCGTCGTCGACGCGAGCCACGGCAGACCCCTCGCCGGTGTGACCGTGTTAATTTTCGATCCGCGCGGCGACAAGCCGCTGGCATCGGCCTCCACGGATGCAGCGGGCAAGTACCGGCTCGAGGGTCTCAAGGCGGGCGCGTACCGGCTTCGCTTTCACAAGGCCGGCTACTACGGGGTCGAGATGACGGGAGTCAACGTCTCTGCAGACGAGCGGGTGATACTGGCCGGTGCGCTAGCGATGAGCGCGGGCAGCCTAGCCGAAGCAGAGGCTTCCCAGGGAAGCGCGTTTTGCGGCAATCTCGTACAGCCGGGTGTCACCGCCGACGTCTACGTCATCTGCGCGGGGCGCTGAGATCGGTAGGCCGGTCGAGCGGGACATCTGAGCTAAGCGGAGTGTCTTGACTCCGTCCCGACCCGGTGGTAGAATGTCCTGTGGCTCTATCTGGGTGCATCCCATGGATGCACGAGTTACCCTCCGCCCAAACGGTGGATAATCTGATCGAAGCCTGTTCTTTGAAAACTAAACAGCGCAGACGCGAATAAAATTCGTGGGTCCCATAGAGCGTGCAAGTATGGGGCCGGCGTAAGCCGGTCTTTTCTATTTGTCGCTTGTCCAAATGGGAGTCAATCAAATCGTTCGGTGTAAAAAGCCGGACCGTCGTCAGGCTTGGATTTAGCCCCCCTGATGATGTAGCGTCACGCAATATGATCGCCAGCCGATCGCGTGATGCAAGCTAAAGAGCCACAAACGGTTCGTTAAGATTTGACACGCGAGATCCACATGGATGCACGCAGTTCGCTGCGGACGTACATGCGATTCTTGCGCGATCGCAAAATGTTAATGGAGAGTTTGATCCTGGCTCAGAACTAACGCTGGCGGCGTGCCTAACACATGCAAGTCGAGCGGACACCACTTTGTAGTAATACAGATGAAGTGTTAGCGGCAGACGGGTGAGTAACACGTAGCCAATCTATCTTTCCGTCCGGGATAACTAGCCGAAAGGTTAGCTAATACCAGATACGCTCATCGTGCGGCATCGCACAATGATGAAAGCAGCAATGCGCGGATTGAGGAGGCTGCGGCCCATTAGCTAGTTGGTGAGGTAACGGCCCACCAAGGCGACGATGGGTAGCT
>QHBK01000005.1 GCA_003244105.1 Candidatus Eremiobacter antarcticus
GGTAAACCCTTCCACTTCGACCCAGTTGACAGACCTACTGATATCCCGTAGTATTATGGGACTGGCATTTGAATGGCACACGGTCAAGGCCGAGGCAAACTTTCAAGCCCACGGCGTCAGCTTCGAGCTGGCGCAGACGGCCTTCAAAGACCCGTTTGCCATCGAGCTTCTCGACGACCGTGAGGATTATCGCGAGGAGCGGCTTGTCCTGATCGGCATGGCGGAAGGACATGTTCTTTTGTTCGTGGCCTATACCGAACGGGAGGACCGCATTCGCATCATTTCAGCCCGGAGGGCGACGAAACGTGAGCAGGATCATTACTTCAAACAAAACACCCAGACCCATGACCTCTGAGGCTGTCGAGGAAGCCGCGCGCGGGGATCGTGACGCGCACCCGCTGAGCGAAGCCGATCTCAAGCGGATGAAGCGAACGCCGCAGGCTAAGACGCTCCGCCGCGCTTTGGAGTTGACGCAGGAGGAATTTTCAGCGCGCTACCACATTCCGCTTGGCACCTTGCGCGATTGGGAACAGGGCCGGGCGGAGCCGGATCAACCGACACGCGCCTATTTAACGGTCATTGCTCGCGATCCCGACCGCGTGAACCACCTGTTAAATCCCATGCCGAACTAAGATGAAAGGAGGGCCTGGAATGAATTGTGAAATTCATAAGCCCGAGCTGGTGTGGGATTTCCAGCACCTCCGCCCAAAACTGCAGGCGCGGGATGAGCTGTAAAATCTGACTGAAAATGCTGCATACTCGATTCATGGCGGAAGTCTCCGTGTTGTTGAGTTTGGTTCTGTTCGGAACCCAAACTCAGATTACCCCGGGGCCTTCCGCTACTCCCGCTCAGCCACTACCGCACGTAGGGTAGAAACCTAATTTGGACAAGAGTGATTCAAGACCCATAAGCATGGAATGACAATAAGCAGGACGGGATAAAGAATTCCGCACACCGGCCGATACAAAGATGTTGGGATCGCCCGCGTATACGGTATTTCCAGAGACGCGCCGGAGAGTTTACCGGGGAAGAGCCTCCGGGCGCATTTGTTTTGCCGCCAATACATGGACGCGAACACCCAGAAACCCCTCGAAGAACTCTCCAACGCAGAGCTCGCCCGGAAACACATGATCGGGAATATCTCGCTCGGGGCGATTAAAGTAATCCAAAACTCTCAGCGATCTTACGCTAGTGCTTGCTTGCGCCGACTGCCTCGAATAACTCTTGGTCTCACTTTTATCATGCTGAAAAAACTTCTTGGTTGTGTATGCTTAGCTTCCGCCCTCGCGATTACTGTTGCGTGCTCCGTGCAGGCGCGAGCGAATGTGGGCGTAGTGATCTACGAAAGTAAAGGCGCCGATGCTCGCCGTACCAGTACGGGTCACATCGCGCTGATTACGACAACTTTGTGTCCCGCAGGGATCGACCATCTGCGGAGATGCGATCCGGGTGAAAAGCCGGGCGCGATCGTGACGCGCTACGCTAATGTGGCGTTTGGCTATGTTCAGAGCCTATTTGTTGCTCCCGTTCGCGATCACTTCACCGCGACCAGCGATCCAAGCGCTGTTCCCGCTCTGAGCAGCGGCGGCACTCTCGAGGCCATGCAGATGGAGTACTGGCGCCTGCACTTGAAATCTTATTTTCCCCCGCTCTCACAGGAACAGTACCATGTGATGCGCGAGGAACTGGACCGGTTTGATGCCGGCCGTACGTTCCGCAGAACGATCACTATGGACTACCTGATTGCGCTGCTCGGCCCTCACAAAAAGCGTTACGGGACGGAGCCGATCGCCATAATCCATCCGGACACAGGAGAACTGATACCGAACGGCCGCTGGCGCGAATCGATCGGCGTCCAACACATGCGCAATTCCCTTATTATTACGGCCAGCACTTCTCCGGAGCAGGAAGAACGGCTGCTCAGTTACGTGCGGGATGCAACAGTCGGCGAATTCAACGCGCTGACAGACAACTGCTCCGACTTTGTTGCGAACTCCCTGGTAGCCGTTTTCGGCGATTCCGGATTACGGCTGCGCCCCCGTGTGCTTCACGTGGCCGACGCATGGATCACCACCCCGATTGCCGTTGCGACCGACTTCCTCGTCTACGCAAAGCGGCAAAACGTTCCTTTGCATGTGCAGCTCGTGCCCATGATGGCCGGCACGCGGCGCCCAACGGCCGCCATCACTTCGATCAGCCGGGGCGCGCTGGTTCCCGATGCAAGCCAGGGCAAGCTGGCGTTCTCGATGAAGGTCTACTTCAACACGTTGAACCCGCTACTCGGGCTTTTGTCTTTTGGAGCGGATCAGGCCTCGCGGTTTGTGGATTTGCAAAAAATGGTCCACGAACGGGGCAGCGAAGATCTGTCGCGCATAACGAATACGGTTCCGCTGGAGCCCGCCCTATTGTCTCAGCACCGGCTCGCGCTGAAACGCGAGCAGATGAGAGTATTCGGGACTTCATCATGCTGGCGGGCGAAGCAAGAACAGTTCGCGAAGGTGGCGGCGCATGCCACGGAGGTGGGCGTCCTCTCTTCGACCGAAAAATCACTTCTGCTGAAAACGGGCCAGCCATTCTTGCTGCCCCGTCTGTACGAACGGACCGCGGCGGACCGCGGCTCCGAAGGAGCGCTTCTCGCCGGCATGCAGGACTGCCTCATACCTAGCTGCGGACGGGGCTTCGTTTCATCGCTGCTTCCCGGCACTGCGGCGAAGATGAGTAGCTTTTCCGGTACTTCGCGGCTGGGCTTCGTTCCGGGCCGGGCGGAAGTACGTGAACTGGCCAATTGGGGCGATCGAAACAGGAAAGTGATGGCCTTTAAGCTGATGACCGCGGTAATCAACTACGATTTGAGTTCCGAGCCCGTCGTGCGCCGGACAGCTAAAGAGTTCGATCCGGATTGGCAACTCTACATCGAGGTCGCCCAAGAGAATGGTATCCACCTAGCCGACGGCGATGGACCACGCGAGACTCTCGGGACCTGCTCCTGCCGTGAGTTCGACGCCGGAACCGCGAAAACCGATGGGTTCCAACAGGACCGGTCAATCAAAAACAGGCTGGCACGACAAGGGCGCGGGTTGCTCCATAGCGCGAACCGCTGAAAATCGGCGAGGGGCCGAGCAGAATTTCACCAGGAAGGGGGCAGATGAACAGGCACCTCGTTTCGAGCAGGGTCTTCCACTTCTTCGGGAGGCGGGCGCCGAGCACCCAGCACGGTTTACGGTGATGCAAGCATCACCAGAGCGATGCGGCTTCTGCCAACATGGTGTTAACCAATGTGGCTTGTCGTATTTTCGCTGTTCTGTATCCCCCTTCTATGGAATGTGTCGACCGCCCGCGGCGAGGTCGGCATCGTCGTGTATGAAAGTAAAGGAGTGGATTCACGGCGTACCAACTCCGGACACATCGCCCTAATTGCAACCAACCTTTGCGTCGAGGGAATCGACGAGGTACGTTCTTGCAACGCCGGTGAGGAACCTGGCGTTGTGGTCACGCGCTACCTCAATCTCGCTTACGGATATGATCGTTCGGTATTTGTCGCGCCCATCAGCGCTCACTTCACCGCGACGAGCGATCCGGGGTTGATACCGGCCCTGACTACCGACGATACGCTCGAGGCCATGCAAATTGCCTACTGGCGTCAGTACCTTCGTCCGTATCTGCCGCCGCTGTCGCAGGAGCGTTACGAAGAACTGCTCCACCGGTTTGATCCAGGCCGGACTGTCCGGGGTATTCTCAGCCTGGAAACAATGCTCGGCGCTCTGGAACCGCATAAGGGGAATCCGACGGCGGCCATTGCGCTGGTCGATCCTGTTACCAGGGAATTGATTCCGAATGGTAACTGGCGTGAGGCGATCGGTGCCGCTCACGTGCGCAGTTCGATGCTGATCACCGCGCCGGCCAGGCTGGAGCAGGAGACCAGGTTAATAGCCTTCATTGCAGCAGTGAACAAGCGGCCCTTTCAGGCGATTACCGATAACTGTTCTGACTTCGTAGAGCGTGGCCTGTTAACCGTGTTCGGAGATTCCGGCCTGCACTTCCGGCCGCGGATCGCGATGGTGGCAGACGCATGGGTTACGAATCCACTGGCCGTGGTGACGGATTTTCTGGCATTTGCCAAGCGGGAGGACATGCCGATCACCGTCGTTCTGGCCCCGATGATCGCGGGCACCCGGCGTCCGACCGCGCCCATCCATTCACTCACCCGCGGCGCGCTTGTTCCGAACCCGAGTCAAGGCAAGTTACTGTTCGGAATCAAACTCGCCATCAACACGGTAAATCCCCTGCTCGGAGTAGCGGCCTACACGGTCGACAAGCTGTCGCGGTTCGCCGACCTGGAGCAGTTAGCGCATGAGCGGGGCGGCGGCGAGTTGTCGCGGATCTCCTATGAGATTCGGTCGAAGGCAAATGCTTCGGGGAAGGATTTGGAAGCGTGGCATCGCGAGCAGGTGAGAGTGTTCGGCACGACCTCTTGTTGGAAAGCGAAGCAGGATGCGTTTCGAGCGCTGGCGGCGGCAGCGCATGAGGCGGAACTGCTGAGTGCGGCAGAACGGGCGCTGTTGCTCAGACGGGATCGGCCCTTTCTGCTACCGCGATGGTACGCGCGCGCGGCGGAGCAGAAGCGGAAAGGAGCGTTCGCGATGGGAACCTACGACCGTCCGCTGCCGCCCGTGGGCCCGGTGCCCAAGCTTTCGCCCACGGCGGACGGATCGGAGCCGAAGGACGCCGCGACAAGCGCGGTTGCGTTCGGAACTGGACGCCCGGAGATCCGAAAAATGGCGGATCTCCCCGATCGCGAATCGCGGGTAACGGCGTTCCGGGTGATGTTGTCCGTCATTAATTACGATCTGTCGTCCGAGCCGGCGCGCCGGCGTACGTCGGAAGAATTCGACCAGGACTGGACATTGTTTCTGAACGTGGCGCAGAAGGATGGACTCCGCGTGCCCGTGAACGGAGTGGCGCGCGAAGGGGTAGCGGACTGCTCGTGCCGCGAGTTTGATGAGGGGAGGGCGAATCGGGATGCATTGGCCCACAGCCTGGGCTTTTCGCACGGGCTAGTGCGCGAGAGCCGGGAGCTCGTGTTCGGGCGAACCCGATAGAAGATATGCAGTTGGCGCTGTTCACGCGTCCGCTCACCATCGTGGTTTGCTATATGGCCTTCAGCGGGGCCTGCTATAGCGCGGACCAACAACTTTTCGAACCGCACAGCTTCGAATATTCGGGTTCCGTCAAAGTGGCTTATGATGCCGGGGGCACGGGGGAGATGCCCGTGGTTCTGCTGCATAGCCTCGGGAGCGCCAAAGAGTCTTGGGACCCGCTCATGCCGGGTTTGTTATCGATTTGCAAGTGCCGCATCTATCGCGTGGATCTGAGAGGACACGGTGGAACGTCTGCTCCCGACGACCATCGGTATTCGCTTCGCGAGAATGTTGCCATCGTAAGGGCATTCATGGCCGATCGGAAACTGCACGGGGCAATTCTCATCGGCCACTCCTATGGCGGGGCTGTGGCGTTGGATATTGCTTTGGATGCAAAAAATGAAGATGCGGGCTTGGTCCGCGGACTGATTCTGATCGGCACCCCGGGAGTTCTGCAAAGGTTCCCGTTCATAGTGGCTCACCATCGGTACGAGGGTTACGGGAAAGTTGTCGACCACCTCACAACGCCTAAAGTTCGTGCCTGGGTCGCGGTTCACGCAGGGAATTACGGCAACTCGGGGGGCGTCCGCCACCGGGTCGAGTTGTACGCACGGCTTTGGAGCGATCCCGCACGGAGCCGCGCATCACGGGAGACCGCGCGGGAGTTTCTGGATGGCGGCGGATTGGAGGAACTCGCGTCCCGGAATCACGACACGAGTGTTCCAACGCTGCTTATTGCGGGCGAACACGATCATCTGGTCGGGGTCAAGCGCATGCGTCAACTCGCTCGAAGCATCGGCGGGTCGAAACTCTCGATCATCCCCAAGACCGGCCATGCGCCTCACGAAGACATGCCCGAGTCGGTTGTTCCCGTCATCTCGGATTTCCTGAATACTGGTTTCGTGGCCGGTCCGGTGTGGGGTGAGCCCTAAAATTCCGGGCCTTCCAAGTGTTTGGCTAAACAGCGAAGGCGAACAGANNATTCCTATCTGCACCAGAACCGCCTTGGGGCGTTGTTGCAAAACCTACCCTTTTCGAGAATTAAACTTACGGCGTCAAAGGCTCGATTTCTGCAAAGGGCTTAAAGTCGTCGGTGTTGAAAGTGTAGATGCGCGTGATGGCGTTAAGCTTCATCGTGGCGACAATCTGCAAATCGAAAATGTCGCCTCCGGTGACAGGTCGGCGGCGAAGCAAGGCCCTCACTTCATCAATAGCGGTCACGGGAACCGGCAACACGCGAAGGAAACCAAGCATGTCTGAAATCGCGGCCAAGGCGTCGGCGGAAGAACGCGGCTTGAGAACGCGCCGCGCATTGGTGACGATGGCATAAAATTCGCAGAGTATTTGCAAAGTCACGTAAAGCGTTGTCGTCGGGGCTTCGCCTTGGGCTGCTTCAAGCAACCTGCGACAAGCTACATGCTGCGGCGCTTCGGCGTCGAGCGCATAGATCAAAATATTCGCGTCAACAATTCCCGGCTCAACGGACATCGTTATAGATGTCGCGCCGGTGGAGGGAGCCTATGACGCCAAGATGCCAGACGGGCAAAAGATTGGCGCGGGTAGATTGCGGGGCTTTGGGAGTATCACCATTTCCGGCAAGCAGGCGCAAGGCCGCGTCCTTCACCAGATGCTCAGTATCGGTTCCGGCGCTGGTGGCTATCTGCGCTAGCTGCGCTTCCTGCTCGGGCGTGAAATGTACTTCCATGCTTCCAGACTACGAAATAACCGGCTCCGGGGCAATGGCCGTTAATGGGCCTGAAAGACCGTCCGTCGAATCCAGCATCGCCAGAATGATCGTTGCTGCTGCGATATACCCCAGCGCACAGAGCAGTATTTGAGGCGACCTTAGAGGGTGTTTGAAAAGGGTCAGATCTGCACGATCCGATTGAGCATGAGGCGAATCGCGGCAATGTCGATGAATGTCTCAGAAGTCTGTACGGCGTACTCGTAATCTTTGCTCAGGCGGCGATTTCTGCCGAGCCATGCGAAGGTACGTTCCACGATCCAAGTCAGCCCGGTAATCTGAAACGCACGTTGCCGACGCTTGATGATCCGCAATTCCCAGCCCTCCTGTACTTTCAGCAGTCGCTCTAACTTCTTGCTTTCATGGCCCGCATCGGCCATAACCGTTCGGATCGCCGGAAATAGGGGGCGTAGCCACTGAGCAAAAGGACCGCTGCCCGGCGGTCAGAGATGTTGGCCGGCTGGACTCTGCATGCAATCGGAAACCCCAGCGTGTCCACCAGAATATGGCGCTTGCGCCCTTTCACAAGCTTGTGCCCATCGAAACCGCGAACGCCGCCGCGTTCTGTTGTCTTTACTGACTGACCATCCATAATGACGAGCGACGGGCAGGCAGACCGCCCGGCTTGCGCTCGAGCGTTTTCGTAAATGGCTCGCTGCAAACACGTCCATATGCCGTCGTTCTTCCAGGTCCGAAAGTAGTGGTACACCGTCCCCCATATGGGGAACTCGTGTGGAAGCAAGCGCCATTGGCAGCCAGTTCGGAGCAAATAGAAAATCGCATTCACCACAGCGCGAATATCGGTTGTGCGTGGCCGTCCACCGGGCCGTGCTGTAGGTAAAAGCGGCCCTACCAGCGCCCAAGCCGCGTCGCTCAAGTCTGTGTTGTATGGTCTGTTCGACATACCCAAGTGTCCCGAACAGGCCGCCAACTACCTTTTCAAACACCCTCTAAGCTCGACTTTATCCATCAGGCTGCGTAGCAAGCGGCCTGATATAAGCAGGAGAGCAGTAGGCGAGGGACTTTAATCACATGGTGGTGGAGATGGGATGTGAAGAAAGTCGATGGGTGCCAGAGTTGCTCGCGGATCAGCGCGATGGCATCGGAGAAGGTTGGTAGCGTTTTGCGGTACCAGGCGGCTTGACGAACGGGCAGTTCACCGGCACGCGCAAGACGATGGGTCAGCAAGGTAATGATGGAGAACAAGCCCAGCAACACCGGGGTGGTGCGGGCAATAGCCAAAGGGGACCACTGGCGTTGAGTTTCGACTCCGAGATGAGCTCGGACTTCCTGGAAGGTGACCTCCACTTGCCAGCGCCATAGGAACCATTGCAAGATTTGGCCGGGATTCTGATCGAGTTGGGTGCAGAGCAGAGCGCGGGTTTCGAACTTACCTTTGGGATCGCGCACCAGCACCCAACGGATGGGCACCGGCGGCAGACCGGTGTGATACCAGACTGCGGTGCCGGAAGTGATCTCCACTGGACATTGCGCTTGGCCATACCAGTTGCGGACATTCGCCGCCTGCCAGACGGTATCGGGGCAGTTCAGGGTCTGTAGAAGGGAGGGAAGGCGCGTTCCGACCACCCGTGGACGGCCTATCGTCTCTTTCTTGCGCGGTGGTGCAGGCCGAAATAAACGTGCATCCAGGCGCAGTCGAGTGACGCAAGTGATAGGCCGCCGCCGTGTAGCCCAATCCGACAGCAGTTGCAATGATGAGAAAGCACCGTCAGCTACAACCACCAGAGCGCGGCTGGGAAACCAACGCTGCACCTGAAGCAGCAGTTGGCGGGCCCAATCGGTGAGGAGCTTGGGGTTGCGCCTCTGTTGTTGCCAGTAGCGTTCCGACGGCGCCAGCACTGTTAAAAACGGGAGAGCCCAGACACGTCCCGCCCACGGAATCTCAGCCAGGAGCATCAGGCTAAGCCAGCGCAGACCACTGGTTTTGACGAAATGGGAATCGGAAGAACGGACCGGATCACGATAGATTCCGCGACCTTGAATCTTGCCGCCCCAGCGTCGCTCGATTGTGTCGTCCAGGCCCAGCACCAGCGGTCCACTCGGGGCAAAGGTATCCAGCAACAGACGAAGCAGAATCAAGCTGGCTTGACGACAATTCCAGGCAGCCCGATTCAAGACCCGATGATAGTTCTGGAAATGCTGCTCATCGCCCAATCCCATTATCCGCAGCGCACTGGTCACGGTTCGTTTCCCGGGAGCAAGAATGGCCCCGATAAGTAGAACGTGAGCACGCTTCCAGACACGACCAGAAAACAAAGGGCAGAAAGCTAAAATGATGGACGCTAACTCCGCAGGCATGGTGGGCATTAAACAATTCTCGCCCGATTTGTTCTAATCCAACGAACCCCTGAATTGGCCTTGTAGTACCACAACCCGATCAGCTAACCCTCTGAAAATGGATAAAGTCGAGCT
>QHBK01000006.1 GCA_003244105.1 Candidatus Eremiobacter antarcticus
CTGCGCCATGCGCACCAGCGCATCGTACACGGAAACGTCGCCGTGCGGGTGGTAGTTCTTGAGGACTTCGCCGACCGTACCGGCACACTTGCGGTGCGGTTTGTCGGGAGCCAGCCCCAACTGCAGCATGGCGTACAAAATGCGGCGATGGACTGGTTTGAGGCCGTCGCGCACGTCGGGCAGCGCCCGGGCCACGATCACGCTCATCGCGTAATCCAGATACGACCGCCGCATCTCGTCCTGGACGTTCACCGTCTGGAGCCGTTCGGACGGCGCGGTGTGGCGGTAGGTCTCGAAGGTCAGTTCAGACGGCGCTTTTGGACCTTTGGAATCCTTGCCGTCACGGCCGTTGCGCGACGGCCCGTCAGGAGTGCTCAAGTTCCTCTTTCCTCCCTGGATCGGGCATCGCGGAAGTCGCTGCGCGACAGAGGCGTCGCGCGCACAAACAGTGTTTTGATGTTCACGCTTCTTCCATTTTTTGTGCGGGCGGTCCCGCTCCAGGAAGGCGGCAGGAGCGCATTGCACGCGCTGGTAAGCGCCGCAGAATGCGCGATCCGCTCATCACACAAAACCTATCAGTTGCGACCGCGGAGGCGACAAGAAAGATCGGCGCGCAGCTCGCGAAACGGTGCGCCGCCGGCAGCGTCATCCTCTTGAGCGGCCCGCTGGGGTCGGGGAAGACGACATTTGTGGATGGTTTCGCCCGCGGCTTAGGCGCAGGCCCTGCGACCAGCCCGACCTTCGTCATCGCGCATTCGTACCCGAGCGGCCGCATCCCGATATGGCACTTGGATCTGTACCGTCTCGAAGACCCCGCTCAAGGCGAGGAGTTGGATCTCGAGCAGTACGTCTCGACCGACGCGGTCACGCTCGTGGAGTGGCCCGAACGCGTCGCGCACGTCTGGCCGGCGGCTAGCGTCACCATCATCTTCAGCATCACGCCGCAAGGGCGCATGCTTTCCCTCAGCGTGCCTGCTGCCATGCAGCATGTGTTGGAAGGACTCGCACTCGTCGGGTGACCGAAGAGGTCATGACGCTTGCGATCTCCACCGCCGCGTTGCCGGAGGTCGCCGTTGTTCGCGACGCGAGCGAAGCTGCAGCAGCCGTTGCGGCCGGAACCGGCCAAGCGTTGGAATCGCTCGTCGGATTGTTGGAACAGTGCTTGGGGCAGCTTAAGGGGCAGCCCGACGATATCACGCGCGTAGCCGTCTGCACCGGTCCGGGCTCGTTCACGGGCTTGCGTATCGGCGTTGCGTTTGCAAACGCATTCGCTCAGGCGCGAGGGCTTCCGGTCATCGGCGTATCCAGCTATGACGTCGCGGAGTTCGGCGTCGCAGCATTCCCGCGTATCGCCGTCATCAAAGGCAAAGTCAATCATTATTACATGCGGGTTCGTCTAGACGCAGCAGCAGCGGCGCAATACACGCAAGGCGATGGCGCGCAGGTTCAGGCGCTTATCGAGTCGGTGACGGGGAGCTCGCCGCGCCGGCCGGTGGTCGTCGGCTCTGGATTCGGCGAGCCGGCTGCGGGCGAAGGCGCTCGCCGCGTGGCGCTACTTAGCATGGCAGTTGTGGCCGAGGGACAGGAGCACCGTTTGCGATGGACCGGCGCGGTCATCGATTACGGTCAGTGCCCGAACGCTGTCGCGAACTTCGAGAAGCGCGATGCTGCGGACCAAGAGGGGCGTCCGTTTCAGCGCCGCGAACCAGAAGCAGATGAAGGCTCCGCCCCGCTTGCTTGAAATTTTGCCCATGAAGACGGAGCATATCTCCGCGGTGTTGCACGTGGAATCGTTGTGCTTTCCCACACCGTGGCCGCGCAACGCATTTCTCAACGAGTTGACGGAGAACAAGCTCGCGCACTATTTCGTGGGCCGCCTTGGCGAAGAGGTCGTCGCGTACGGAGGCCTGTGGGTAATCCTCGAGGACGCCCATATCACCACCGTTGCGGTAGTGCCGGAGCATCAGCGCAAGCGGTTTGGAGAGCAGCTTCTCATCCGCTTGGTCGACGAAGCCATCGAACGGGGTGCGCGCTGGATCACCCTGGAGGTCCGCGAGTCCAACACTGCTGCGCAGAACCTGTACAAGAAGTATGGTTTCACGGTCGTCAGCACAAGGCGCGGCTATTATTCGGACAATGATGAGAGCGCGCTCGTCATGTGGGCCGGCAACCTCAAGGGCTCCATTTATCAAAACCGGCTCAACGCCCTAAAAGAGAGCCTTTGCTGAGGCAGCCCGCCCCTGTTCCCGGCCCCGCGTACAAAGGATCACTCAGCGGTTCGCAGTTCTTGAGCATGTGCCGCGCCATCCGGTCCGGACTGCCCGCTCAACGGTACCGCCACGTCCTCGGCGTTGCGCGCACCGCCGCGCGGTTGGCCCACCGACATGGCGCCTCGCCGGAAAAGGCGCGCATCGCCGCGCTGTTGCATGATATCGCGCGCGGCTGGCCCGCAGCCCAGCTGAAGGCGTATGCGCGCAAACACGGCCTTCCGGTCACGCCGGCCGACGAGACGTCCCCCGTGCTCCTTCATGCAGCCGTCGGCGCGGAGGTCGCGCGCACCGAATTCGGCATCGAAGACGAAGAAGTGCTGGGGGCCATCCGCAGACATACGATCGCGCTGCCTGGCATGACGCCGCTCGAAAAAATTCTCTACATCGCGGACGCCGTCGAACCATCGCGCACGTATCCCGAGCGCACAAAGCTCGCGGCGCTCGGGAACGAATCGCTCGATAAAGGATTGCTGGCGTGTCTCAAATCGTCGTTGACCTATCTCATGAGCAGGGAAGTGCCCATCGATCCTGGGGCGCTCGCGCTGTACAATCAACTCGTAGGGCGTCGTGAAGCAGCGCTTTGACCGGACGTCCGTGCGCAGGGGCTCGCAGGGTGCAGGCCCGCGCGAGGACGGAGGCAGCGCCCTTGCCAGAAGCGAGGATGTTTCCCTCGACCGGCAGGGCATCGCGAGCACCCAAGAGCGCGTGAGGGCGCTCACTGACCGGCAGGTGCATGACTTGGCGCAGCGCTGCCGACTGGCGGCCATTGAGAAGAAGGCCGAGAACGTCGTCTTGTTGGATATCCGCGGCCGCGCCAACTTCGCCGACTATTTCGTGATCGCCAGCGGACGTTCGGTCATCCAAGTTCGCGCGGTTGCAGATGCGGTGGTGGAGGCCTCGGAAATGCGCTATGGCGCTCCTATCCGCACCGAGGGCTACAATGACGGCAGCTGGGTACTGGTGGACTACGGGTCGGTGATCGTGCACGTGTTCACGCCTGCCGCGCGCGAGTTCTACGATTTGGAGCGCCTGTGGGCGAAGCCGAGCTCGTCATACAAGAAGCGGACAAAATGAAGGGCTCGCCGCAAACAGCGCGGCCAAAAGCGAAGCCTCGACCGCCGCGCAAGGGTCAGACGTGGATCGGCGGTCTGCGCCGGCTCTCGAAAAAGGACCGGCAGAGGCTCTACCGCAGATTCACCTGGGTCTTCTTGATCCTATTCATCATCTCGATCGCGGGCGGGATCATCATCGGCCTGGTCAAGCCCGCGAACCATTGAATTCTGCATCTGTCGGGCGCGCGTGAAACAAATCGCCTGAAAATGGGTACAGGATGAGCCTGGGCATCCGGGAGGGCTGGCGCAACTGCGTCAGGCGAGGCGGGATGCGAGAGAAGGGACCAGCATGATGTGGATTGGTAGGGGGACGGGCGCGACTGCCGTTGCGGCGGCGGTTCTCGTGTGCTTGGTTGCTAGCCACAGTCCGGCGAGGGCGGCCGCGGACGTCGTGCGAGACGACGCTCACCTGTTCGCGCCGCAGACGCTGAGCGAGCTCCAGGCGAAAAACAGCGAGCTTCGTTCGGCCGGCGGCAAGCAAGTCGCTGTAGTCACGACCGCCAGCACAAACGGCACCCCGGTCAATCAAGCGGCGGTTCGTGAAGCGCAAGCGCTGGCTCTGAACGGCGCCATCATCTATATCGCAAAGGATGATCACCAGCTGTCGATCGCCTACGGGGCGCGCACCAAGTCGGCGTTTCCGCCGGCGGTTCAAGAAACGATCAAAAGCGATCTGAGAGCGGCGTTTCGCCAAGGACGATATGATGCCGGCATCCTGGCGGCAGTTGGCGCCATCGCCGGCAGGATCGAAACCGCAGAAAGCTCGTCCTCCGGCGCCGCGGCGGCGGGGGCATCGCGAGCTGTAGACCGGGCAAATTCCGCGCAAGCCGATCGTACGACGGGAGGGGCGAACATGTCATGGATTTGGTGGGTAGTGGCGCTGGGCGTTGTCTTCTTGCTGCTGCGCTCGTTTGCGCGGAGGTCCGCGCTGGCAAATGCGGGTGCGCCCGGCATGCAGCCACCGGGCATACAGCCGCCGGGGTCTAGACCCGGAGGCTATCCGCCAGGCGCCTATCCCCAGGCATCAGGCGGCATGGGCGGTTTCATCCCGGGATTGCTCGGGGGAGCTGCGGGCGCATTCCTCGGCAACGAGCTCGCCAACAGAGGACGTGACTCATCAGGCATCGATCCCGCCGCCGCAGCGGTCGAACATCCGGCTGCCGATTTTTCGGGTGGCGATCAGGGAGGCGGCTTCTCAGACGCCGGCGGAAGCGGCGATTTTGGCGGCGGCGGTGACTCCGGCGGCGGCGACTTCGGTGGCGGGGGCGACGGAGGCGGCGGCTGGTAGCTCCGCCGCCGGCCGCTCCTATTTGAGCAGTTCCTCGGCGATGATCATGCGCTGGATCTCATTCGTGCCCTCGTAGATCGCGAGGATGCGCGCGTCGCGGTAGACGCGCTCGATGCCCGTCTCTTTCATGAAACCCATGCCGCCGTGGATCTGGAGCGCGCGGTCGACGACCCGGATCGCCATATCCGAGCAATAGCGTTTGACCATCGCGGCCTCGATCGTGAAGCGCTCAGCGCGGTCGGCCTTCCACGCGCCGTTGTAGACCATGTTGCGCGCCGCGTAGATCTCGGTGGCCATATCGGCGAGCATGAACTGCACGGCTTGCTGGCGGGCGATGGGCTTGCCGAATTGCACCCGATCCTTGGCGTGGGCGATCGCTTTCTCCAACATCAGCTGCGACGTTCCAACGCAGCCCGCTCCGAGCGAGAGCCGCCCCATGTCGAGCGTCTTCATGGCCGTGAGAAATCCAGCGCCGATCTTTCCGATGACGCGGTCGGCGGGGACTTGCGCGTCTTGGAAGATCAACTCGCACGTATGGCTGCCTGACAGGCCCATCTTCTTGTCGTTGGGCCCACGCGTGATTCCGGGCGCGTTGAGATCCACCCAAAACGCCGTGATTCCGCCGCGGGCTCCCAGCGAACGGTCGGTCACCGCGAAAACGGATGCGAAATCGGCGATGTCGCCGCTGGTGATATAATGCTTGACGCCGTTGAGAACGAAGAGGTCCCCATCGCGGCGAGCCGCCGTCTGGATGTTGGCGGCATCGGAGCCGGCGTTGGGTTCCGACAGGGCGAAACATGCGAGCTTGTCGCCGGCGCACAGCTGCGGCATGAATCGATCTTTGAGTTCTTTGCTGCCGTCGAGATGCAGCGCCATGGCGCCGATGCTGCAATGCGCGCCCAGGAGATTTGAGAAGGCAGCGCTGGCCCGGCCAAGCTCTTCGAGCGCGACGCAATAGCCGAGCTCGCCCATTCCGGCGCCGCCATATTCCTCCGCGAACGGCAATCCGAACAGGCCCATCTCGCTCATCTTGTCGAGAATCGCTGCGGGGATCTCGTCGCTGTCTTCAACCTGGGCGGCAGCTGGCCAAAGCTCTTTCTCGACGAACTCGCGGATCGTGCTCTTCAGAAGCTTGAGATCTTCCGGCAGTTCGAAGTTCAGCGATTGGGGCGCTTGAGCGACCGCAGCCATGGTTTTGTCCTTAGGTTTTCCAGCAGCGAACGTTTGGGTGAGCACGCCTTCGGTGTGCGTTCGGCGTTTCCCCGACGGCGGCGCGGGCCTTCAGCAGGGTGGGCCAGGTCGGCCTTGCGCCCGAGCGAATACAGCGCATGCGTGTTAGAGGAACTCCGCTCGCGTGGGCGCTGGTCACCGCGCCGGCCTTGGCGACAGTGGCAAGCCGAACGCGATCGTCTGCTGCATCGCTTTGTGAACGAGCAGCTGTACCCGTTCAGCCCGTATTACCGGCGGCTCTTCGACGCGCAACGCATCGATCCGCATGCGGTGCGCCGCGTGGCGGACTTGCGGTCGTT
The DNA here is from genome assembly GCA_003244105.1 of Candidatus Eremiobacter antarcticus. Taxonomy (GTDB): domain Bacteria; phylum Vulcanimicrobiota; class Vulcanimicrobiia; order Eremiobacterales; family Eremiobacteraceae; genus Eremiobacter; species Eremiobacter antarcticus. Next base: position 6,200 of record QHBK01000006.1, read on the forward strand.
GCCGTTGACGACGAAGACCGACATCGCGCCGACTATCGACGACCCGCTGCGCCACCTGGATCTCGTGTTGCAGCCCGACGCTGATTCCATCCGCCGGTTCGGCGCCAAATCGATGGTGCTCGAGCTGTTGCTCGCGCGGCTCATGCATGGCGAGGCAAACGCGAAGGAACGTGTGCGGCTGGAGTACGCGCCCGTGCACGCGACGTTCACGACCGGACGAACGGCGCTGCCGACACAGTTCCTCTACGCATCTGCGGACTTCGAGCGATTGCATGTGGTCGGCAAACGGCTCGTGGACGTGCAAGGCGCGCTGCCCGGCGAACGCGGTCTCAACGTGTTTCCGTTTGCGCCGCATCTTGCGTTTTGGCAAGTCTTCGCGGTCGGACAAGCCGCCACCATGTTGTTCATGCATACCGGCGGCGGCAAGGTCATGGGCACCCCCGGAAACATCACGGCGCTCGAACGCATGCAGCCGGAGATGCTGATGGGCGTTCCCGGCTATGTCTATCATCTTTTGCGCAAGGCCGCTGAACGCGGCGTGAGGCTGGACAAACTCAAGCGCATTGCGCTGGGCGCGGAACGAGTGCCGCCCGCTCTCAAAGTGCGTCTCGGCGAGCTGTGCGAACAGATGGGGCGGCCAAGCGTCAGCGTGCAGGGCGTGTACGGTTTCACCGAGGCACGCATGGCGTGGGCCGAGTGTCCGGCGCCCGATCACGAGACGAGCTACGGCTACCACACCTATCCCGATCTGGAAGTGTTCGAGACCGTCGATCCGGACACCGGCGAAAGCGTGGGAGAAGGGCAGCGGGGCGAGCTCGTCTATACGACGCTGGGCGGCCGCGGATCGTGCGTCTTGCGTTATCGCACAGGCGACATCGTGGAAGGCGGCATCGTCTGCGAGCCCTGTCCGGGGTGCGGCCGGGTGGTGCCGCGTATTTGCGGCGCACTGTCACGGCGGTCGGACATCGGCGAATTCCAACTGACGAAGATCCGCGGCACCCTGGTCGATCTCAACGAGTTCCTTCCCGTTATGGCAGCCATCGAAGAAGTTGTGGAATGGCAGCTGGTGGTCAAGAAACATAACGACGATCCGCAGGACCTTGACGAGCTGCTTCTCTACATCGCGTTGCGCGAAGGTGTGGAAGAGCGGCCGGTCGCTTCCCGGATCTCGCGCGACCTGCTGCAGCGCGTCGAGGTGGCTCCCAACCGCATCGAGGTCATGCCGCTTGCGCAGCTGGAGACGAGTCTGGGCCTCGACACGCAACTCAAGGAGACGCGCATCCGCGACATCCGCAACCTCGTCGCGGGTGCCTGAGATGCAGCCCGCCGTTCGATTTCGTCAATCGTAGCGCAAGTTGAAGGCAGGCTTGATATAGAGGAGCAACGCGCGCACGCCGCCGAGGAGACCGTTGAAGCCGAGCGTGTCACGTACCAGCAGCCGAGGTTGCATGACATCCGGCGGCAAGTCGAACACCACCGTCTCCGTTTCCTCCGCTCCTGGAATGAGATGGCATTGGGCGCGAAGCGCAGCCTGATCCCCGAGAGCGCGCTCGGCCTCACGTGAGGCCGCATAATTTGTGCCGCCATAGTCCGTCACGAAGACGGCATCATCGCTCCACGGAAAACGCCCCCACCAAGGGCTCTCCAACTTGGCTGAGACGACGTAGAAAACACCCCGCGCGGCGATCGCATGAGCGCCGTTTCCGAGCTGCTTGGTCCGCCGGACCGATGTGACCGAAAAGCAAAACTCATCCCAGCAGTGACGTTCGTTCAAGCCGCGGGGCTGCAGCGGCTGCGCGAGCTGCAGACTCGCCGTCGCCAAGAGCAGCACGGCAGACAGAACCGCGATCGATCGCAGCACGGGCTTCGCGAACGCAACCACCGCTGGCCACAGCCCGAGCTCGCGAATGAAGGCAAGCACTCGTGAAATGATCCAATCTGCCGCAAGGCCCGAAGCCACTGCGATGCACGGCACGACCAGCAGCCAGAAGCCGCTGCCGTGAGGTGCATGTGCGTGGACGCAGGCGTCCTGTGAGGCGAATGCGGTCAGCGGCATTTTCAGCGCGAGCACGACCACAAGCCAAGCGATCAAGATGATGGCGAAGAGCCAAGCGCGTTGGGGACGAGCGAATCCTAAGACGGCCCCCGCCAGCAACGTGAGGCAAAGCGCAGCGCTGCCTTCGTGCCAGACTGCCGCGATGACAAATGCGGTTGCCGACATCAAAACGGCGACGCCCACTGAAACGGTGTCTCGCAAGTCAAACTTCATCATGCCCTCGTACCTCGCGCGACGTGGTCCCGGCCCGGACCCTTCTTTGCGCTACAAAGCAAATACTTTGCACTGCAAAGCAAAACCTCTTTTTGGCGCAAGAGAATCCGCAGCGACCGGCTTTAGAGCCTTATGAAGTCCGCCATCTTGTCAAACTTGCTCGCGCCGATGCCGGAGACGTTTTGGAGATCGTCGGCGGTTTGAAACGGACCGTTGGCTTGACGATATTCCACGATGCGGCGCGCTAGTGAAGGACCTACCCCGGGCAGGGACATCAGTTGCGCCTCAGTCGCGGTGTTGACGTTCAGTGTCTGTCCAGGCTGCAGCTTTTGAGTGGAGCGGCCGGCGCTGCGGCGGCCGGCCCGAGCGTGATGCCTCGTGGGCGGCGAGGCAGCCGAGTTGCCGGCACGCTGCGGCGCAGCCGCTGAGATCGTCAATTCGCCTTTGCGCGGAACTGCGAGCTTCATCCCGTCGCTGAGAGGTTCTGCCAGATTCAACTGCTCGAGGTCAGCGTCGGAAGCGGCGCCGCCCGCGCGCGCTATCCCGTCGGCGACGCGCATGTCGGGTCGGAAGCGATAGACGCCCGCCTTGCGTACAGCGCCGCAGACGTAGACGACGATTTGTTTTAGCGTCGAAGCGGATTGCGCGGCGGGCGTCACGAGCATCGCGCCGTCCGAAGGCCCCACCGGATCGACGTTCGGTGCGCTCGAGCCTATTGCGTCTCCATTGCCTGCGAGCAGCTGCGCCGGAATCGTCGCTTGGGCTACAGGCGCGTGCGGCTCGGATCGAACCGCTTGATGGTGAGGAAGAAAGTATCCGGCGACGAGCGCGGCGGCTGCGCCGCAGCCCAGCCAAAAGTGCGAGGTGTGGGCAAGAGTCATGCGCGCCATTTCCCGCGCGGGAAGAGGCGGTCAAGGCGCCATGTGCGCTTGACCGCGCAGTGGCGGCCGTGCTCTGGCAACGACCCCCAAAGCAGCGCCGGTTGAATGTGCGAAAGTTGCTCGATCACCTGTTCCTCGTGACAAGCTAACCGATCGGCGGAGCACTTTTCCTCGAATGCTTCGTCAAGGGCTTCCTCGCAGCCGCATGGTACAAGGAAGCATGGTTTCAGGAGAAACGACGGCGTACGTTCCGCAGGTCATCGAGCCCAAATGGCAAGCTATCTGGGAAGAGCGGCGCCAGTACGCCGCATCGGAGCGCTCGGACAAGCAGAAGTTCTATCTCCTGGAGATGTTGCCGTATCCGAGCGGCGACCTGCACGTCGGCCATGCCCGCAACTACACACTGGGCGACGTCGTCGCCCGTTTCCAGCGCATGCGCGGGTACAACGTCTTGCATCCGATGGGCTGGGATGCGTTCGGTCTGCCGGCCGAAGTGGCGGCCATTGCACGCGGACTGCATCCGCGCGAGTGGACCGACGCCAACATCGCCAACATGCGCTCGCAGATCCGTAAGCTCGGCACGTCGTACGACTGGTCGCGCGAGATCAACTCGTCAGCCCCCGAGTATTACCGCTGGACGCAATGGCTCTTCTTGTTGATGCACCGCAAGGGGCTCGCGTACAAAGCGCAGGCTTGGCTCAATTGGTGCCCCCTCGAGCAGACGATCCTCGCCAACGAGCAAGCTGAAGGCGGCGTGTGCTGGCGCTGCGGCTCCGTGGTCGAGCGCCGTCTGTTGAACCAGTGGTTCTTGAAGATCACGGACTACGCGGACAAATTGCTCGAGGGCTTGGATGCTTTGGACGAGTGGCCCGAGCGCGTCAAAACGATGCAGCGCAACTGGATCGGCCGCAGCGCGGGCGTCGCCTGTTCCTTTCCGGTCGAGGGGCTGGACGCGAACATCGAGGTCTTCACGACGCGCATCGATACGATATTCGGTGTGACGTACCTCGCGCTTGCGCCCGAGCATCCGCTGGTGGAGCGCCTCGTCGACGGCTCAGCGCAGGCCGCACCGGTCCGGGCCTTCGTGTCGGCGCTCAAAGACAAGAGCGAACTGGAGCGCGCCTCGCTGCGCAAGGAAGGCGTCTTCACAGGCCGTCTAGCGCGCAACCCGTTCGGCGGCCAGCCCGTCCCCATTTGGATCACGAACTATGTGCTTGTGGAGTATGGCACGGGCGCCGTCATGGGCGTGCCGGCGCACGATGAGCGGGATTTCGAGTTCGCGCGCGACGCCGCTTTGCCCATGAAACCTGTCATCGTTCCGGCGTCGGGGGACGCGAATACATCGCCGGCTCCCGTCAGCCGAAAAGGGTTGCCCGAGACAGCGTTCTGCGACGACGGCATCCTCACAAATAGCGGCGCGTTCAGCGGCATGAGCAGTGCGCAAGCCCGGGAGGCGATGAGGTCGAAGCTCGAGCAGCTGGGCGCCGGCCGGAGCTCCGTCAAGTATAAGTTGCGCGACTGGCTCGTCTCGCGCGAGCGGTACTGGGGAGCGCCGATCCCCATGGTGCTCTGTCCCAACGACGGCTACGTGCCTGTGCCAGAGGAACAGTTGCCGGTTCTATTGCCCGATCAAGCGCCCATCAGCGGAACGCAGGGCAGTCCGCTGGCGCATGTGCCGGAATTCATGCACACGACTTGTCCGAAGTGCGGCGGCCCGGCCACCCGCGAGGCTGAGACGCTCGACACGTTCATGTGCTCGTCGTGGTACTATCTGCGCTATCTCAGTCCCCGCGATGACGGGGTGCCCTGGGATTTACGAGAAGCCGAGCGCTGGGCGCCCGTCGATCACTACATCGGCGGGATCGAGCATGCCGTCTTGCATCTCATGTACGCGCGCTTCTTCTATAAGGTGCTCAACGAAGAGCGCCTCGTGCCAGGCGACGAGCCGTTCATGCGGCTCTTCAACCAAGGCATGGTGCTGGGCGAAAACCACGAGAAGATGAGTAAATCGCGCGGCAATACCATCGCGATCGATGATGCGGTCGCCACGTATGGCGCCGACGCCTTGCGGCTCTTCGAGATGTTCGCCGGCCCGCCGGGTTCGGATTTCCCGTGGTCGACAACCGGCATCTCAGGCGCCACTCGCACCCTCAAGCGTATCTGGAGGTTGGTGCTCGCGCACGCCTTAGATCTGGCGGCCGGCTCAAGCACGGTGCGCGCCAACGGCAAGAGGCTGAGCGCGCCTGAAGCGGCGCTGCGTCACAGCGTCCATACGAAGATCAAAAAGATCGGCGAGGAGATCGCCGGCCGCATGCACCTCAATACCTGCGTGGCCGATCTCATGACGCTGCTGAACGACATCGAAGCATTTGTGGCAGCAAGCCCTCAAGAGCCGCCTGACGCAGCAGCGGCAGGCGCTTCATCGCCCGTGTTGGAAGAAGCGTTGGAGACGTTGCTGCTGCTTCTGGCGCCGTTCGCCCCGCACATCACGGAAGAGCTGTGGCAGCGAACGGGCCATTCCCGCAGCATCCATGAAGAGCGATGGCCTGCATACGACGAGCGCTGGCTCAAGCAAGACCTGGTCTCCATCGTGATCCAGGTGAACGGGATACGCAGAGGCGCGATCGAGATGCCGCACGCTGCAGACGAGGAATCCATCTTCGTTGCGGCCGCCACGGTGCCCACCGTCAAAGCGCAACTGCAAGGGAAGCAAGTGCGCAAGCGGGTCTACGTCAAAGACCGATTGCTGAATATCGTGGTGAGCTGATGGCCGGTCAGGCGGACGGGGCGGTCGACGCCGAACGAAAGTAGTTCGTCGTCGTTGCGATGCCGGCGACCAGATCGGTTTTCGGCTTCCAGCCTAATTCGCGGTCGGCTTTTTCGACGGCGAAAATGCAGCGATACACATCGCCAGGCCGCTTGGCTGCGGCGACGACGTCCACGTCGCGGCCGACGGCGCGCGCGATGAGCCGGTGCAGCTCGTTGACCGAGGTCCCCACGGCTGTCCCGATGTTGATCGCCTCTGCATCCGCTCGTTCGAGCGCTTGCACATTTGCGGCCGCCACATCGCCCACGTAGACATAGTCTTTCTGTTGTTCTCCATCCCAGTCGATGCGGATGGGCGATCCTTTGAGTATCTGTTCGCTGAAGATGGCGATCACGCCGGCCTCACCATTGGGGTCTTGGCGTGGTCCGTACACGTTTCCATAACGCAACGCCGTGAAGCGCATCGTCCCGGCGGTGCAGAAATACCGCAGATAGTGCTCTGCAACCATCTTCGTGATGCCGTAGGGCGACTGAGGCACCTGCGGATGCACTTCGTCGATCGGCAGGTATTGCGGAGCGCCATAGGTGGCGGCCGATGAGGCGAAGATCACTTTTTTGACGCTCGTCTTGTCCGCCGCGGTCAAGACGTTCAAGAGGCCGCGCACATTGACGTCGGCATCGTAAAACGGGTCCTTCGTCGAGATCGAGACGCTGTGCTGAGCGGCGTGGTGGCTGACGATATGCGGCCGGAAACCCGTGAAGACGTCGATGAGTTTTGCGTCTCGGATGTCGAGCTCGTGCAGCGTCGCCTTGGGGTTGAGGTTCGCGCGGCGCCCGCCGCCCTGCGACCAAAAAGAATCAACGACTGCGACCTCGTGGCCGGCCGCGACGAAAGCGTCGACGATGTGCGAGCCGATGAAGCCGGCGCCGCCGGTCACGAGGATGCGCAACAACAGGCCTTTCGCGAGGCGCTTCTAGCGGTGCGCTGCAGCGAGCGGGAAGCGAGCTACAGTCTTAGATGGCCGGTCACAGCCAGGAGAATCAACACGAGGAGCACGACGACCAATGCGTCCATTCGTTCAACTCCTTTCTGTACCGAGATGTTTCCAGGCACAAAGCATGGACTTTCTCTTTCTGCTCGCCCTACGTTCGTTCCTCGCGCTTGCTTCGACGACGACACGGATATTTTGATTGAGATCGAACGCGCGCGAATTCGTGCACGCCCGCAAGCCGGCGCCGGTGCGTTACGATTTTCGTATCGATCCATGACGCGCGGGACGCCTGCTGATGCCCGCATTTTACCGCCGCAGCGGCTGACGTGATTGCGGAGGGTTGCGGGATTTCGTTGAATCGCTGGAAGGTGAACACCGCCTAGCGCTCGCGTTCGGGTGTTACGCTTGCGGGATCATTCTCGCAGCGCACGACCCATCTACGCTGCAGATTTGGCTGGTTGCGGTGGCGGTTGCCGCGACCATTGCCTTGACGCGGCGCTCCGACGTCCGGCCGGTTCGGACTCTCAGTAGGCTCGCTCCCATCGCGTTCTCGTTCGGTTTGGCTTTCGGGGCTTCAGCCATATCGCGCTCAGAGCATCCGGCATTTGCCGCCCTCGACGGACATCATGTCGTGCTCGAAGGCGTCGCGCTGGAACGGCCAAAGCAAGCGGATGGTCTGAGCATGCGCGTGCGCGTCGTGCACGTCCGTGCGCCGGCGGCGGCCGCCGCAGCATCGCTTGCGGGCCAGACAGCGCTCGTCACGTTCCCCTCCGCGCCGCATTTGCCGTCCTTCACCGGCACACGCGTGCTGCTGCGAGCAAGGCTCTTCGTGCCCGGCGGAGCGCGTAACGAAGGCGAGCCATCCGAACGTGACAGCTTGGGCGAGCAAGGCGTCGCCTTTCTCCTGTCGGCGCACCGTTCTCGTGACGTCAGCGTGCTTGGGCCGGCGCGAGGTTGGGATGCATGGTGGTCAAGCGCTCGTCAGGCGCTTGCGGACCGCCTGGAAGCGCAATTGCCTCCGCTTGAGGCGACGGTGTTGGAAGGCATCTTGTGGGGAGACCGCGGCAACCTGCCGGCTTCTCTCCGCCAAGAGTTTTCCGACACCGGCACGGTCCACGTGCTCACAACCGCGGGGTTGCATCTCGGGATCATGGCAGGGTTCCTGACAGCGCTGCTGATGCTGACGCCGTTGCGTCGACCGCTGCGCGCGGTTGTCGTTCTGATCTTCGCCTGGGCGTACGCCGCGCTTGCGGGTATGCATCTGCCGACGGTGAGAGCCGCCGGCATGCTGACCGCCGGCACGATCGCCGTTGAGGCAGGACGCACTCGCACCCCCAGCGCGGTGTTGGCCGTCGCTGCCTGCGCCGTCGCGCTGCCGCACCCGCTTGCTGTTCTATCACCGTCCTTCTCGATGTCGTTTGCGTGCGTTGCGGGCATCGCGCTGCTGAATCCCATGCTGACCAAGCTCGGATTGCGCGATGATTGCGGACTGCCGCCGCTGCTGGCCGAGGTGCTGCGCACCAGCCTGTCGGTGCAGATCGCGCTGTGGCCGCTTCAGGCGCTGTATTTTTACGCGCTGACTCCCTACGCCGTGCTGGCCAACGCCGTCGTCGTGCCATTGGTCGGCTTGATCATGGCGGTGGGCGCGCTGCTCTGCGTCGCATCAGTTGCTTTGCCGCCGTTGGCCCTGCCCCTGGGCAATATCGCGTGGTGGGGACTCGCCTTTTTGATCGGCGCCGTCGAACGCTTCGGGCAACTGCCTTACGCCCATATGGACGTGCCGCCGCCTTCTCACGCCTTTCTCGTGCTTTACTGGACCGGATTGATAGCGGCCGCCAGATGGGTTCACGTGCATTGCGCAAGCCGCCCGCCGCGAGTGACTGAGATGCCGCGCATCGCTGCTTACGCCGCAGCGGCGGGCGTTTTTCTCGCCTTCGTCTACGCTGCACCGGCCATTCGCAATGCCTTTGACCGAAATCTGTACGTCCACGCGATCGACGTCGGGCAAGCGGACTGCATCCTGCTCCGGGCGCCCGGAGGGCACGCGATGCTGATCGACGGCGGCGGCCGCCTCGAACGGACAGCTGCGGGTTCTGTTATCGCGGCACCGATCGGCGACCGCATCGCGACCCGCGTCGTAGTGCCGTTCTTGCTCCGGCACTGGGTCTTGAAACTGGACGCGGTGGTGTTGACGCATCCGCACGGCGATCATGCGGGCGGCCTTCCTGTGATCTTGGAGCACGAGCGTGTCGGCGTGCTCTACGACTCAGGTCAGCCGTACGGAGGGCCGGCGTATCGCCGGACGCTGCACGTGCTCGAGGCACGAGCCGTGCCCTGGTCTCAAGCGGTGCGCGGCGTGAGAGGCGAGCTTGGCCCGGCACATTTCGAGTTTCTGGCGCCGGAGCGGCCCTTCATCACAGGCTCGCCGTCGGACGTCAACAACAACTCGGCGGTCGTGCGAGTGACGTACGGGCAGGTCGCGATGTTGTTCACGGGCGATGCGCAGGCCGAGGCGGAGGCGCGCATGCTCTCGCACGGCGGGACCGACCTGCGCGCGGACATCCTCAAAGTTGGTCATCACGGCAGCGCATACTCGTCAACGCCCGAATTCTTAGCCGCGGTGCACCCAAAGATCGCGATCATCTCATGCGGCTTGCACAACGTCTTTGGCCATCCCAGCACGCGAACGCTGACCGCGCTTCGCGGCGAGGGATCGCAGATCTATCGGACCGATCTCGACGGAGGCGTGTCCATCATTACCGATGGGGCGTCGCTTCAGACGCGCGCGATGCATGAGAAGCTGAGCGGGTCTTAAAACGCTTCTAACCCAGCAACGTTTCATAAAGGAAGCCCCGATGCTTCACACGCGCCTGTGCACTTTGCTCGGAATGGACATCCCCATCGTGAGCGCACCGATGGCCGATCAAACCGCGGGCGGCGCGCCGGCCGCTGCTGTGCTCAACACGAACATCGCAGCTGCTTGCGCCATGCTTGTATGGATGTTCTGGGGTGTGATGGCGACCGGCAAGCCGTCGACGGTGGGTCTCATCAACGCCATCATCACGGGCCTGGTCGCGATCACTCCGGCGGCGGGGTTCGTCAGCGGATACGGCGCGCTCATCATCGGCGTGCTGGCAGGCTCCGCTCATGGCGCCGCCGGAGCCGTCGGAGGCCTCGCGGTCGGGTTGTTGGCGGATCCGAAGATGATCGAGTACCTGGGCGCCGCCACTTCAACCCCGCCGGTGGCAGTGCCCGGATGGCGATACGGAATCCCGCCCAATTCGGAAGCCAGATTCTGGCGCTGGCTTTCATCATCGGCTACAATGTGATGATGACGTTTGGAATCCTCAAGGCGATATCGCTCCTGGTGCCTTTGCGTTCGCCCATGCACGAAGCGCAAAACGGCGATATCGCGATTCACGACCATTCCCTCGAACTCGCGCCGCTGGACCCGTTCAACGGACGCATTGCGGAGCCGGTCGCTTCCTGAAACGGCCGCATAAGCTCAAGCCGATCTTTCGCGGGCTTGATTACGAGCGCAACGCCTGTGAACGCAAAAAGCGGTTCCCCACCGGTTGGGCCGCGCGCGAACAAGCCGACACATCCAAACGCTTGGATCCGTCACGACCGCGTCAACGAGCGTACGAATGCGAGTTTTGCGGCTGCTGGCATCTGGCGACGGTTCGAACTGGTTGAGTCGCTGACACCCAGGCGGACAGTCGCAGCCAGCTAAAAGGTCAGCGTCTCTTCTTCCGTTATCAGAAAAATCGGCGCGCCGCCCGTTGATATCTCATGGGCGTGATCGACTGTTTCCTTGCCGCCTGCTGATCCCGCGGATGCCTGCAGATCGGCCATCGACTTGTAGTAGAGCTCCACAACGAGATGAAAAGGCGGCTCTCCTTGCGGGGACGCGACCACCTTCGAGATCACGACCTTCGTCTTGTGCGACATCTTCTCACCGACCATGGGCACGTGCTCGTCATGATAGATCCTGTCGAAGGCCTCGATGTCTTTGGGTCGCGGGTAGAGCACGACGATTTTCGCTCCAGCCATTTCTGCTCCTCACGGGATTGCTTCCGAGAAACCGCCGGTTGGACGGGCGGTGCGACGCTTGGCCCGCGTTCGGGAAGCGGTTCGCATCTCCCTTAGAGATGAAGAGAGCCGAACAGCGAAACCGCGTCCAGCCGATCGCGATGGGAGAATTTTTGACCGAGTACCGGCCCGGAAGTCCGGATGATTACCTTCTCGCCGCTGAGATGCGTCAAGAGATGGCGATAGAATTGGAAGGCGACTGGGACGCCGAGCATCCCGGGTGGCGTCAACGCTTTGCGGACTATTTCGCGCGACGGCAGGCAGCGGGTCGGGCGCAACTGTTCATGGCCGTGGAATCGGAAACCCCGATCGGCATGGCGATCGTATCGATCGCTGACCACTATCGGGCCGAGACCCAAGGCATCAGCTTCGGCTACGTCAACGGCGTCTACGTGAAACCGATGTGGCGGCGACGCGGAATAGGCCGCCATCTGATGGACCTTGCCATTCGCTGGGCGCGTGGACGCGGCTGCGCAACGCTGCGGTTGCGTTCCAGCGATGAAGGGCGCGCCCTGTACGAGGCATTGGGATTTCGACCCAGCTCGGAGATGCAGCTACGCCTATGAAGGCGTGCGCAGCTCAAAAAAACATTGCCAGTCGAATGGATTGGCGCTAACATCCATTTCAAGGCGTCTCGTCCGTCCGAATGTGTCCCTGCGACGGCCGATCCATGCCGGACCCAGTGAGACTGCACCTGCAAGCTGTGAGGTGTTGGCACATGCTCCGCGGCCTTCTCGTATCTCTCGTGCTGTGCGTCATGCTTGCGGTCAGTTTTCGTACCACGGCCGAGACAAAGAGCCACCCGCGCCCGCGATGGGGCGCTGCACAGCCGCAACAGGTAGCGTTGACACCAGCGCCTCAGCCGTCGGCGCCGGCGCCGCTGCCTTCGACGAGCCCTGCTTACGAGCCGGAGGAGCAACCGACACCGCATCGTGCGCTCTTCTATCAAATGTTTCACGCAACGGGAGATTCGGCATCGTGCAATGAGTACAATCGTTGGCCGATCAAGGCCGTTCGCGATGCGTTCGCTGCGGCGGTAGACTTGACGCCACAGAACAAGACGATCAGCGCGCTGCGAGCTCTTCCAATCCCGTCGCCGCATCCGCTGCCCTCCGAGTACCCCGACCGCGTAGCTCCGGTGGAATATTCCACATATCGTGTATCAAACGTCACGTTGGTTTCCGTTTATCCGCCGGGCTCAGACCTTGACTATCATCTTGTCGTTCAAGATGCCGGCGGCAACCAGATGATCGTAGAGAGCACAAACCCGATTTGCGCGTCCGGCAGCCTGGTACTGAGCCAGATACAGACAGTGCGAGACTATATCGACAGCCACTTCCCCGTGGGTGCGACGATCATTCATCCAAACGTGGCTGTGAACGTTACTGGTGTTGGATTCTACGACCCGTATACCGGTGAACAGCATCCTGCGAGCGGCCTGGAGCTTCATCCCATCCTATCGATAGCCATCGCAGGCTCACCGACGCCGGCGCCCACTTATACCCCGACGCCGACGCCAATACCAACACACACGCCGACTCCAACGCCAACGCCCACACCAACACCAACACACACGCCGACTCCTACACCGACGCCGACGCCCACACCGACCCCGACGCCAACACCGACCCCGACGCCAACACCGACGCCGACGCCAACACCGACCCCGACCTCTACTCCGACGCCAACGCCGACGCCAACGCCAACGCCCACACCGACGCCAACACCGGCCCCGACGCCGACTCCAACCCCGACTCCAACGATAACGCCGACCACGGCGTCGAGCCCGATGCCAAGTCAATCACCGACGCCCGTAGCGAGCACGCTACAAAGCGGTACCATCTATTATCCGGCACCAGAACCGGCGTCCACCGGCCTGTTCTACACATACGCGGGTGAGAGCGGTGATGTGTCCGAGCAGATGGAGACGATGCCGTCGGGATCGCTGACGAACGAAACGCTGGACTATCAGACGAGCCCCAACGACAATAGCTGGGGATGGATAACCGGCCCCAACGTACCAGGGATCCTATCGTGGCCGGCAGCCACCTATACGGTCACGCTCAACATCACGCAACCAAATCCGTCTATCCAGATCACGAAGGTGAGGATCTACCGGGTCGATGCTAGCGGAGGTCCTCGTTATATCGGGTTGCTGTCGCTTGGCGTTCTCGACGGACTGGCGCAACCTCTGACCAACGCGGGCGTGCTCACGTTCACGGTGAACGGCATCGCGTCTGTCGGGGACGTCACCGATAGATTAGCCGTCAAGTTCTACACCACAAACACGTCCAGTGGGCCGCAAACCTTCTCGTACGATCTCGGCACCGGATCCCCAACGCAAGTGATCGTTGCGCCGGTCGCGAGTCCCACACCGGCGCCGTCGGCATCACCCAGCGGGGGACCGACGGCGGCGCCATCATTTACACCGACTCCGTCGCCGACGGCGAGTACATCTCCGGCGCCTAGTCCATCCCCAACTGCAACGCTGTAAGCGCATATTGCCTGGCTGGGCGCTCTCGCACGGTTGGTTCTGGATCGGCATTTTCGCTCTCGGCTGTTACCATGGCATCAATCCCGGCATGGGATGGCTCTTCGCAGTCGCGCTGGGTCTGCAAGAGAAATCTCGGCGCACCGTCTTTCAATCGCTGCCGCCAATCACGTTAGGCCATCTCGCCTCAGTGTTCTCAATCGTCGCGCTTGCCGCGATCGGGCGTCAGGAGTTGTCCCAGAGCACGATGCGGTACGCCAGCGCCGTCTTTCTTGTCGGGTTTGGTCTGTACCGCGGCATCCGCGCTCGGCACCCGCGTTGGGTCGGAATGCGAGTCGGTTTCTGGGGCTTAGCGTTATGGGCTTTCATCATGTCCACGGGTCACGGCGCGGGCCTCATGCTGCTGCCATTTCTGCTCGGCTCGTGTGCGGGAGCAAACGTTCACCACATGGGTATGGGAATGGGAGCAAGCGCCCAGCTGCCGTTCGACATCTGGATACTAGCTGTCGCGCTGCATACCGTCGGTTATCTGCTCACCATGATTGTGGTCGCTTACTCCGTCTATGAAAAGTTCGGCGTGCGAATTCTCAAGGCCGGTTGGTTTAATTTCGATCTGGTATGGGCGCTGGCGCTCGTCGTCAGCGGTATCTTCTTGGCGTTTCGAGTGACAGGGTTTCCGTAACCGTCTGGGATAGACCCCAAGCCCCTTTCAAGAAACCGCAAGAGAGGTCTGCGATGCAACTGCAAATGCGACCCGATCCCACTTTTTATCCATCCGCCCGACTTGCGATGCAAGCGCCTCGCGAAAAGCTTGCGTATGTCGCGATGCTGAGCGCCGACGGCAACGGCACGCGCGACGGGCTGGCAGTCGTGGATGTCGATCCGGATTCGAAATCGTACGGCAAGCGGATCGGCGAGCTGGTGGTGACGGAGACCGGCGACGAGCTCCATCACTTCGGCTGGAACGCGTGCAGCGCGGCGCTGTGCCCGTACGCGCCCCATCCTCATGTAGAGCGCCGCTACCTCTTGCTGACGGGGCTGCGTTCTTCGCGCATCTACGTCGTGGACACCAAACCCGACCCGCGCAAACCGCACATCGTGAAGACGATCGAGCCGGACCAAGTGAAGAACCGCAGCGGCTATTCACGACTGCACACGACGCATTGCGGACCGGACGGCATCTACATGAGCGCGCTGGGCTCAGCGGACGGTACCGGACCCGGCGGCGTGCTGATCCTGGATCATTACAATTTCGACGTCCTGGGCCGGTGGGAAGTCGACCGGGGGCCGCAGTACCTCGCATACGATTTTTGGTGGCACCTCGGGCACGACGTCATGGTCACAAGCGAATGGGGCACGCCCGACATGATCGAGGACGGTCTCAACCCCGAACTGCTGCTCGGCGGCAAGTACGGCCACCAGCTGCATTTTTGGGATTTCCGCAAGCGCAAGCACCTGCAGACGGTGGATTTCGGGGCGGAGAACCAAGCCGTACTGGAACTGCGTCCTTCGCATAACCCGACGAATACGTACGGCTTTGTCAACGTGGTCATCTCGCTCAAAGATCTCTCGAGTTCCATCTGGGTGTGGCATCGCGACAATGGCAAGTGGGCTGCCACCAAAGTCATCGACATACCCGCCGAGCCCGCTGATGCGGAAAAGCTGCCGCCGCTTCTCAAAGGATTCAACGCCGTGCCTCCGCTGTTGGCGGATATCGATCTCTCGCTCGACGATCGCTTCCTGTATGCGTCATGCTGGGGAACGGGGGAAATGCGTCAATACGACGTCTCCGATCCGTTCAAGCCGAAACTCGTGGGCTCGGTGCATCTCGGCGGCATCGTGCGGCGGACACCGCACCCGGCCAAACCGGACCAGCCGCTCAACGGCGGACCGCAGATGGTGGAGATCAGCCGCGACGGCAAGCGCATCTACTTCACGAACTCGCTCTACCGCAGTTGGGACGACCAGTTCTATCCTGACGGCGTCAAGAGCTGGATGGTGAAGTTCGACGTCGGGGCCGAAGGGGGGATCACGCCGGACAACAAGTTCTTCTTGGAGTTCAACGACCGTCGTGCGCACCAAGTGCGGCTGGAAGGCGGCGACTCCTCCTCAGACTCGTACTGCTATCCGTGATCGTCAGTTTGCGCCGATAGCCCGCCAGCCGTTCGGGTAATCGCGGACGAGCCCCCATTGGTCGACGTCAAGGTCGGCATGGAAGCTGCCGCTTTGGTACCGGTAGCGCGCCTCTGAGAGCCGAGTATAGCTCTGCTGCAGCGGTTCTATGGAGAAGCCGGGGTAGCGGACCCACGCGCACGTGATGCGAGCCGTTTGGCCTACGTCTAACTTGAGGCGATGGATCGGCAGCGTATTGGTGGACGGCGTGAATTCCAAGTCCAGCTCCGCGCAGCCGAGCAGATCCTCGCGACGCAGCTCGAGCTGCCGCCGCTCGGCGCCGGCAGCCGCGACGATCCGGCACGAGCGCGTCTCGAACTTCTCGTCGCAAGCTATATGGTAATCGATCAGCTGAGCGCGTCCGGCGTGAGAGAGGATGACATGCCCCGCCAGTGAGCAGCCGCCGCCATCATGGCTGAGGGTGAAGTACTCCATACCGAGGCCGTCGTAACGGGCCCACGCGCGGACTTGGGCGAGCAAAGACGTCATATTCACGCTCCCTTGGAACTTTTGCAAACCTGCAGTATGAGAGTACAAGCATACATTTTCGATGCAAGCGTTCTCATCCAAGCCAAGTCTCATTGGTGTTCTCAATGTTTGCGATCGGCGTCAGCGTTTGGGTGCTGATTGGTTCGCACTTTTTGCGCTTGTTGAGCAGATAGAGGTTTGATCAGCGTCTTGACGGATTTACAGATTTGTAGTATTATAATAAAAGTGTGTAGTTTTGTAAAACATCCGGAAATCCCTTTATGAACACGTCGACCGCTCGTCGCGACCTTCCGGGTGCGCCCGTTCAACGATCCTCGAGCAAGCCGCCCTTGCAAGCTTTCTTCCGCATCGCAGCCCTCTGGCAGTTGAGCCCGGAGCAACAGATGAAGCTGCTGGGGCTGCAAGCGCCGTCAACGTTCTATAACTGGCGCAAGTCCGCGCCGGCCACGCTGCCGCGCGATACGATTGAACGGATCTCCTATGTGTTGGGCATCTACAAAGCATTGCAGATCCTCATCCCTGACCCTCGCAGCGCTGATGCCTGGATAAAGAAGCCGAACCGTGCGCCGCTGTTCAATGGCAAGAGCGCGCTCGCACGCATGCTCACGGGCAATGTCTCCGACCTATACGTCGTGCGCCAATATCTCGACGCGCATCGCGGCGGATGGAGCTAGACCTTGTCGTCCGCCGGGTGGAGTGGAAACCATGCTGGCGCATCATTCCGACACGCCTGCCGCGCATCAACGTCTACGGCCGTATCGCTTCCGCCGATGACTTCGCTGCCTTGGACGCAGTGGAGCAGCTGACGAACGAACGGGCGCGCATGCACGCCGGTGGGTCCTACGGGAAAAACGTGGCAAGAGACTGCGGTGCGGAGATCATTCTTGCTCCGTTCGCGCATCCCAATCCGAACGGCAGCCGCTACTCCGATGGTTCGTACGGCGTCTTGTACGCGGCCCGCACCTTGGCGACGTCGATCGGGGAAACCCGCTACCACCGCGAACGCTTTCTGCGATACACGGACGAGCCGGAGATGTTCCTGCCCATGCGCGCGTTCAAGCTGGACGCGGATGGCAAATTCCACGATCTGCGCGGCCACAGGCGTGCTCTGCCGGCCGTCTACTCGGCCACCAGCTACGCTGCCTCGCAGCCCCTGGGGAAGCGCCTGCACGAGCGTGGTTCTCACGGGCTCGCGTACGACAGCGTTCGCCACGACGGAGGTCAGTGCGTGGCAGCCTTCGAGCCCGCTCCTTTTTCTCGCTGCCGTGTGGGCCGCGAGCTGCTGTATCTGTGGAACGGCGACAGCATCACGGACGTGTTGTTTCTCTCACGAGGCGCCGGCGCCTGAAGCCGGACGCCGCAAGCGCCGGTCGCGCGGCGGCGGCGCGTGGGCGCCTTCTCGTCTGTCCTACTCCCCTCGGCAATCTGGAAGACATAACGCTGCGCGTGCTGCGGGCTCTTCGCGAATGCGACGTCATCTTCGCCGAAGACACCCGGGTGACGCGCAAGCTCTTACAGCACTTCGACATCCGTAAACCCCTACGAAGCTTCCACGAACGCGTGGAAGCGCACCGAGTCGGAGAGCTGCGCGAGCACTTGGATGAGGGCAAGACAGTCGCAGCGGTCACTGACGCGGGCACGCCGGGCATATCGGATCCGGGCGCGGCGCTCGTCCGGACCGCCCGGGCGCACGGAGCGACGGTCGAGGTCTTGCCCGGTCCGAGCGCCGCGCTGTCGGCGATCGTGCTATCAGGTTTTGAGTGCAGCACATTCCGGTTCGATGGTTTTCCGCCGCGCAAGCCCGGTGAGCGGCGCGCCTACCTGCAGGCGCTCGCGAGCGAGCAGCGCCCAGTGATATGGTTCGAGGCGCCCAGCCGCGTCGTGGCGCTGCTGCACGAGCTGGCGGCCGTGCTGCCCGACCGCAACCTGTTCGTGGTTCGCGAGTACACCAAAAAGTTCGAGCAGCAGCTCGTGGGGACGGCTACGGAGATCGACGCGCGCTTGAGCAAACCGGCGCGCGGCGAGTTCACCTTGGTGCTGGCGGGAACCGCGCGACATGCTGCGCCCGGTGATGCACTGGCCGCAAGCGAGGAGTCTGGAATCCGAGCGGCAGCGGGGCTGCTCCGGCGCGCAGGGGTGGGCGTCAAAGACGTCGTGGATGCGTTGCGACTCATCACCGGCCGATCGAAAAACTCTCTCTACCGGCTCACGCTCGACAGCTCCGACTAGAACGCGTGCCGGCCCCGGTGGGCGCAGCGCGGCAGGGCAGGCATATCATCGTTCCGGCTGAATGAAGCGCACATGCCCAAAGACACGTTCTACATCACGACGCCGTTGTATTATACCAACAGCACGCCGCACATCGGCCATGCGTACAGCACGATCGCGGCCGACATCCTCGCTCGCTACCATCGGGTGGCCGCAACCGGCCGCACCCACTTCCTGACCGGAACAGACGAGCACGGTCAGAAGATCGCTGACGCCGCTGCCGCCGCAGGAAAGCCGCCCAAAGAGTTTTGCGACGAGATCGTGGAGCGCTGGAAGAGAGCCTGGCGCGACCTCGACATCTCATACGATCAGTTCATCCGCACCACCGATGCGGTCCACGAGTCTGCCGTGCAACAGATCTTCCTGAAGCTGCGCGAGCAAGGCGACATCGTCGCCGGCGTGTACGAAGGCTGGTACTGCCGCAACGATGAGACATTTTGGCCCGAGGCCAAGCTGATCGACGGCAGATGCCCGAATCCCGAGTGCGGGCGCAAGGTCGAGTGGGTGTCGGAAGACGCGTGGTTCTTCCGCCTCTCAGCGTATCGAGATCGACTCGGCGCACACTTCCACAGCCATCCCGCGTGGGTGCGGCCGGCAAGCGCCTGGAACGAGATGGCGTCTTTGCTGCGCGGCGGCCTCGACGATCTGTGCGTCTCGCGCGCAAGCGTGGCATGGGGCATTCCCATTCCGGGTGAAGACAAGACCATTTACGTCTGGCTGGACGCCATCTGCAACTACATCACCGCCGCCGGCTATCCACACGACATGGAGCGCTTCGCGACCTTGTGGCCCGCCGACGTGCAGCTCATCGGCAAAGAGATCCTGCGCTTTCACACGATCATCTGGCCCGCGCTGCTGATGGCCCTGGACCTTCCGCTTCCCAAACTCGTCTTCGCCAACGGCTGGATCACGATGGAAGGGCAGAAGATGAGCAAGAGCGTCGGCAACGTCGTCCGGCCAGCCGAGCTCACCGACCGCTACTCGGTCGACGCAATCCGCTACGTGCTGTTCGCCCAGGCGCCCTTCGGCGTGGACTTCAGCTTCAGCGAGGAAGCGCTGCTGCGCCGTTACAACGCCGAGCTCGCCAATGATTTCGGCAACCTCGTGCAGCGAGTGTTGTCGATGCTCGTCCGTTACCGCCAGGGCGTCGTGCCCGCGCGCAGCCCGGGCGACGAGCTCAACGTCGAATTCGAAAGCGCGCTCGCCTCAGTGCGTGAATGCCTGCAGGACGTCGACTTTCGGGGCGCGCTGTCCGCCATTTGGGAGCGGGTCGGTGCGCTGAACCTGTACGTCGAGCAATCGAAGCCCTGGGTGCTGCACAAGGCCGGCGATGCCGCGATGCTTGACGGGACCCTCTACAACCTCTGCGAGGGCATCCGCTGGATCGCTGCCCTCATCTACCCCTTCATGCCGGCGAGTGCAGCCTCGGTGTGGAGCGCGTTGGGGCAGACGGGCGTGCCGGGTGCGACGTGGGAAGAGCGGTTGCGCTGGGGAGGCCTTGCTCCCGGACAAACCGTGACCATGCCGCCGTCCCCGTTCCCGCGTGTCGAGCGAGAAGCATCGCCTGCCTGATCTTCGTCTGATCGATACCCACGCGCATCTCGACGGCCCTGAGTTCGAGCACGACCTCGACGAGGTGATGCAGCGCGCTGCAGTCGCGGGCGTCGCGAAGGTGGTGTGCATGGGCCAAGACGAGCCGACCAGTCGTGCAGCCATTTCGCTGACGCGCCGAATGCCGGCCGTGGCCTGCGCAGTCGGGATACATCCGCATCTGGCCGCCGGCGCTCGCACCGATTGGATGGTAAGCCTGCTGGCGGAAGCGCTGGAAGATGGCGATCGCGTGGTCGCGATCGGCGAGGTGGGACTTGATTATCACTATGACTTCTCGGAGCGCTCGCAGCAACGGTCGTTGTTCGCAGACCAGCTGGCAATAGCGGCGCAGCATACGTTGCCGGTCGTCATCCACTGCCGGAAGGCCTACGACGATCTGAGCGCGATTCTCAAGAGCGGCCCACCGCTTGGCGCCGGCGCGGTCGTTCATTGCTTCACCGGCTCGTTCGAATTAGGCGAACGGCTCATCGCGGAACACGACGTCTACTTGGGCATCGGCGGCGCCGTCACGTTCAAGAACGCTCGCGAGCTGCAAGAGGCTGTCAAACTCCTGCCTCTCCATCGGCTCGTGTTGGAGACGGATTGCCCGTACATGACGCCCGTGCCGTACCGGGGCAACCGCAACGAGCCGGCGCATGTGGGCTTGACGTGCGCAGCCGTGGCCTCGCTGCGGGGAATGTCGACGCAAGACCTTGCTGCGCAGACAACTGAGAATGCGCTGCGCCTCTTTCCTCGACTGACAGCATCGTCCGTCTGAACGCCAATAAGCGCGCTTCAGTACGGCGTCGCGAGAGCCCAGGTGCGGTCAAAATCGGCGCGCAGGGCGGCCGCGCCCTCTCCGAAACTTGTTGACGGGGCGACGATGCCGATCTCGCGCGACTCTTCCAGCCCGTTGCGCGTGAGGTTCGCGGAGCCGACGTAGATGGCGTCGCCATCGTCGAGGTACTTCTCGTGCATGGGCACGGCGGCGGGCGAGCGCAGCAGAACTCCGCTCAAGCGCAAGCAGTTGAGGGCTTGCGTCTCTGTTGGGCTCATGTGCTTTGCAAACGTGTCGACGAGAACGCGGTCATGATGGCCGTCGAGCCTGCGCATCTTCAAACGCTCGACGATATCTGGGTCGGAGAGATCCTCGGACGCGAGGCGGATGTCATGTTCCGACTCCAACAAGCGCTCGACGTTCGCTCTGACAGCGGGCGATGGGCCCGCGACCACCTGACCGAACGCTGACGAAGTTTGCGGTTCAGTCTCTCCCGCTTTGTCGCGCTGGAAACTGTGCACGATGGCCTGCACATCGGCGGCCGCCCTGTCTTCCACCAGCACTTCTCCTGGGCTTGACAAACCTGACCAGCTCGGGTTGGCGGTCGCGATGAACGCGGTATCGCCGTCGACGACCGCGGCTTTGGCGTGCATCAGCACATCGGCATCCGTTTCCACTACGAGGTGCACTGCGCTCGACAGTTCCTTGCGCAGGCGTTCGGCCGTTTTTTCCGCGCAGGAATCCGAGCTGACGGGAGACTTGTGCGGGTGGTCGTAACGGTCGACGTCTCCCTCCACGCAGACTTCGACGTGGACACCGCGCGCGGCTGCTGCATTGAGGCTGGCGATCACGTGGCGATCGCCCAGCACGTGGAATTCTGCGATGACGCTAGCGCGAGCGCTGTGGATTGCTGAGCACAACGCATCGCGGGCGGCGCAACCCAACGTCACTCGGAGATCGCTCATCGCAGATGACGTCACGTGCGAGCGACGCTTCGACAAGGCCGGCGGTCGCTGCGACGCTTCCCAGGAAAGACTTTTCAGCCATTCGAAGCGCCGTATTCAGGTGGATTACAACTTCACGGTTCGGCGCACGTCCAAAGCGCATCCGGCGGCAGCCGTCAGCCATGGATAAAGGAAGCGCCGTCCGGCAGATGTTCGACAAAATCGCGGGGCGATACGATCTCGCCAACACCGTCATGACGGCCGGCGTCGACGTTCTATGGCGCCGCCGGGCGGCGGCCTGCCTCACGGTAGGAGCGGACGCGCAGCTGCTCGATCTTTGCTGCGGGACCGGAGCGCTCACGCGCGAGCTCGCCCGCAAAGTGCCTCGCGGCCGCGTGGTGGGCGTCGACTTCAGCGAAGCGATGCTGGCCGTCGCGAACAGACGGCCGCGCAACAACATCGAATACCGCCGCGCAGATGTCCTCGATCTGCCCTTTCCGGACGAGAGGTTCGATGGCGCGACTATGGCGTTTTCCCTGCGCAACGTGGTGGATATTCCACGCTGTTTGCGAGAGGTCGCGCGCGTCTTGAAGGCCGGCGGCGCCTTCGTGAACCTCGAGGTCAGCAAGCCGCAAAGTCCGCTGCTGCGGCGAGGATTTTTCGCATATTTCTTCGGCGTCGTACCGCGCTTGGGCGGCATGGTCGGAGGCGACGCAGCCGCATACCGCTACCTTCCGCAATCGCTCATCAACTTTCCGGAGGCGCCTGCCCTCACCGAGCTTTTCAAGAACAACGGCTTTGCCGCCGCTTCTTGCGTGCCCCTGTTCGGCGGCGTCGCCGCCTTGCACGTGGGCACGGCCGCGCCGCGCACTGCGCCTTCGCAAGCAGCGCGCCCATCTCAAGCGAGCGCGGCTTCATGACGAGCGCTACCCGTGACGCTATTCGCTCGGTCGTCGAAGAATTCGTCCGCGAGGAGCTCTCGCAGGAAAACGCTCACATCGCAAGCGCGGTCTGGTCGATGCTCGACGCCGGCGGTAAAGGGCTGCGCCCACAGATCACGATGCTCTCCGCGCTGGCGTGCGACAGCGAAGCGGTCGAAGATCCGTTGCTCGCTTCATACATGGAGCTCATCCATCTCGCGACGCTGATCCACGACGACGTGGTGGACGCGGCGAACATCCGCCGAGGACGTACCTCGCTGAACAGCGCGCAAGGAAACCGCTTCTCGGTGCTCGCCGGCGACTATCTGTTCGCGTGGGTCTTCAAGAAGATCACGCAGTCGTACGACTCGCCAGTGCCGACGATCTTGGCCGCGATGCTCTCCGAGATCTGCAACGGAGAAGTGAAACAGCTGCGCGCCACCGGAAATCTTTCGCTTGGCCAGGACCAATACTTCGAGATCATCGGCAAGAAGACGGCGCAGCTTTTCGCAGCGTGCGCGGAAAGCGGCGCCATCGTCGCGCTGCAGCGCAAGACCAAGACGACCGGCCAAGCACTTCGTGATGACCCGAACGTGCGAGCGCTGCGGGACTACGGGTTTGCCTTCGGGCTGGCTTTTCAAGTCCGCGACGACGTCCTTGATGTCGTGGCAAATGAAACGGCTTTGGGGAAGCCGGCGGCCTCGGACTTGCGGGAGCGCAAAGTCACGCTGCCCTTGATTCTGGCCCTGGAGCAGGGCGATGAAGCGTTTTGCGACTTGGTGCGCCAGCTCTTCACGGCTGCACGCGACGAGGGCAATGCTGGCGCCGGGTCAGAAGCGACGAACGGCCTGGCTTCCCAGCGGTTGCAAGCGGTCGTCACTCATCTGCGCTCCGCTGCCGCGGTCGAACGGTGTCGCGAGGTCATCCGGCGCTATACGGAGCAGGCGCGCCTCGCCTTGTCTGCCCTGCCGCGCTCCGAAGCGACTGTGGCGCTGGCAGCGCTGACGAATACTCTTAGCGAATTTTCATTCTAACAGGCAGGCGCGTCGAGGTCCGACCCGACATGTCTGTGAGGAGGAGTTGCGATTGATGAGTCCCACCTTTGCATTCGTGACCGGACCTGAGATCATGATCGTCGTCGGTCTGGCCGTGCTGCTCTTCGGCGCGGAGCGCATCCCCAAGCTCGCGCGCTCGATGGGGCAGGCGAAGAAGGAGTTCGAATCGGCGCAACGGGGCGCCGGTCAGTCGGAACAGCCCCCCGCCGCGCCGGTGCCACCGATCGCGGCCGCTCCGCCGCCGACGACGCCCGCCCCGCCGCTGAATCCTCCGCAACCGTAGCTTCGTAGCATCCATCCGTGCCGACGCAAACCGCGGACGCGCCGGCGGCGGCACAGCCGCCTTCCGACGACGTCGAGATGACGTTCACGGAGCACCTCGCGGAACTGCGCCGCCGATTGCTGGTCGCTGTGCTGGCCGTGATCGCGATCTCCGTCGCCGCATTTCCTTTCATGGGCAAGATCCTCAAGTTCGTCGAGTCGATGTTCTTGCGCGGCATCCCGCTGCATGTGTTCTCGCCCGCCGAGATCATCCGAGTGGAGCTCAAGCTCTCGGTGCTGATCGGCATCGTCGTGTCGTTTCCGATCATTCTCTACGAGGTCTACGCTTTTATCGCGCCGGCACTTGACCGCCGTATACGGCATCGCGTCGTTTGGTACGCGCTGCCCAGTTTTGCGATGTCGCTGTTGGGGCTTGCGTTTTGCGGGTTCGTCGTCTTGCCGTTCGTCATGCACGCGCTGCTCAGATTCACGCAAAATTCAGGTCTCATCGGGACGTACCAGCTCGAGCCGACGGTGGGCTTCATCGCGCTGTTGCTCGGCATCTTCGCCGTCATGTTCCAGCTGCCGATCGTGCTCTCGGTGTTGGCGAGCGTCGGACTTGTCAACGCACGCATGCTTGCAGCCAAGTGGCGGCACGCCACGCTCATCATCGCCATTGCGGCCGCCATTGCCGCGCCCGACGGGAACCCGCTCACGATGGCGTTGCTGGCTGCCCCGCTGCTCGCGCTCTACGGCTTGAGCATCGCAGTGGTGCGATTTACGCAACCGAAGATAGCGCAGCACCAGCTCTCAACGTAGGACACAAAAAGCCTTCCGAGAAGCGGCTTGGGCTCAGAGAGGAAGCCAGACCAAGACGTGTCGGTAGTTGCCGGCCACCCAACTGGGGCGCGCCATCGCGAGCAAGAACCGCTGTTGAGCGAGATCTTGAATCTGCTCAGCAACGTGCTCTTTCCCGTCGTCGTTTTTCTGATTTGGTCCGCCGCCACGACGATCGGGACGGTCGTCGATCAGAACCAGCCGCCGGAACACTATTACGACAAGTATCCGAACGCCGTCGCCAACCTCGTCGTGCGCTTGCATCTGACGAACGTCTTCCACTCCGTCCCTTATATTTCGCTCGTGGTGCTGCTGCTGGTCTCGATGGCGGTGTGCACCTTCCGGCGCGTCATCCCCAAGCGCTTCCCCAAAGACCGCGCCGTACCGCTGAAGAACTTCGGATTGCATGACGAGGTCGCGGCCCGCTGTGACCAATCAGCTGCGGCATCACAAGTCGTGAGCTTCTTACGCTCACATGCGTTCAAAGTACGAGCGCAAACCATCGATGGCGCCGAGTGGTTCTTCGCGGACAAACAGAAGTGGGCGCGCTACGGCGTGCTGGTGGCGCACGTGGGTTTTGCGGTCATTGCCTTCGGCGTCTTTTTGGGATGGCTGCGGGGATACAGCGGCCAGCTGATGATATACAAAGGTCAAACGGCCGCCATACCGCAGGCTCCGTTGCGGCTCACGCTCGATAATTTCGGCGCGACGTTCGTGCCGGTTCGGACCCAGAACGGCGTGACGTATCAAGCGTCGAAGTTCGAATCCACCGTGACCTTTTCAGATCCGGGCGGTTCGAAGCGAGCGCATATCTTAGTCAATCACCCGTTCATCACGAGCGACCGCGTCTATTTCTATCAGGCATCCTACGCGTTCGGCGGCCGCCTGGAAGTTCTCAAAAACGGAAGCCCTGTGGCGCTGCCGGGCACGGCCGGCCGGCTAGCGGCGCAAGACGCCATCTTCTTACCGGGCACAAGCCGCGTCGTGCAGTACGGCGCCTTGCTGGGTCCTTCCGATCCGTCGCAGACGCCGCCCGGCGTGAATCTTCCGGCTCATGATGAATACGCGTTGTGGATTTTCCACGACAACATTCCGACCACCGCGAAACCTATCTTGTTGCCGATCGGGCGTGCGGTCGATGCGGGCGACGGCTACTCCATTCGCGCCCTGCCTCCCACTCCGTCGTCGGGGTTGACATACCGGTACGATCCTGGGCAAGGCTGGGTCGGTCTTGGCTGCATCATCTTGGTGGCGGGATTCGTCATGGCGCTTTTCTTCGTGCCGGTGAAGCTGTACGCGCGAGTGACATCCGATGGGCCCGCTGCGCGCGTCGCCTTGGCGGCGACGACCACCAAGGGCAACACCATCTACGAAGATGACTTCAAGACGCTCGTGCAAGAGCTGCAAGCCTCGCTGCCCAAGATTTCGAGCCCGGCCGCCCGAGAGGACCATGCGCAAGCCTATGCCTGAAACAAATCCGTACTCTCAATACAACACCAACACGCAGGCGCTGCTCAGCCATGAGGCTATGATCTACATGGGCTGGTACGATGCAGCTGTAGCGCTGTACGCTTTTGCTGCGGCCGTGTTCATCGGCTACTGGTTCTTCCGCAACCGGTACGTTCTCGGCGCGGCCTTGACGTTGACTGTCGCGGGCCTCGTCAGCCAAGGGCTGAGCTTGGGACTGCGCTGGCAGTACAATCCGGGCCATCACATCCCGTGGAACGACCTGTATGGGTCGCTCTCCGTCGTGTCGTTCTGGGCCATCGTAATGTTCTTATGGTTCGGCGCTCGCCTCAAGATATGGTTCGCCGGGCCGCTGGTCCTCGCGTTCACCGATGGGTTGTTGGCCTACGCCAAAGGTTGGAACAAAGGCTTGGAACCGCTCGTGCCCTCGCTGCAGAGCCCGTTCCTCTTCATCCACGTTCCCATCGTCCTCGCCTCATACGCCGCGTTCTTGATCGGCTTTGCGACGAGCATCCTGTACTTGTTGAAGCGCTGGGATGAAGACCGCATCGCCCGCATCGCGGGCCAGTCGGTCGGCGCCGCGGTCGCAGTCCGCGGGGAAGGGGCGGCGCTCGGCCGGCCGGGCTACCTCTCGTGGCTCGAGATGGTACCGGCGGCGGCCAAACTCGATGTCATCTCGTACCGCGTGATCGCTGTCGGCGAGATCTTGCTCACGGCAGGCATCATGCTGGGCGGTCTTTGGGCGCATCTTGCCTGGGGAAGCTACTGGCAGTGGGATCCAAAGGAAACGGCGGCGCTGGCATCCTGGGCGATTTACGCTTCGTACCTCCACTTGCACACGCGACCGTCGTGGCGCGGCGTTCGAGCCGCCTGGTGGTCTATCGCGGGTTTTCTGTCGATTCTTTTCTGCTATTTCGGCATAAATATTTGGGTGGCCAGCCAGAGCCTGCACTCGTACAGATGAGCTAGCTTCGCAACTGGAGAACCTCAGCGGCTGTTCGTAACGAGCCACATCTTGGGCCGGCGCGCGAGCACGCGCACGTGAATGCCGATCTTTTGCAGCCCCTCCACATCTTGCGGCAGGATGACGCACAGCAAGCGGCCCGGTTCGCCGAAGAACTGTTGGGGGCTTTCGTCCGCGTGAGCCGTCCCCACGAACGTGACGCCGCGGGCTTCGGTGTAGAAGAGCAATGAAAAACCGCCGGCGACGCCGGTCACGCCGATGCGATCTCCCGGCCGCCAATACGACATGACCGTTTTCGACATTGCTCTCATCGGCTTCAGCGTTTCAATCCGCGGCAAGATCGAGAACGTGAGCGCCGCGACGAAGCCGGCCATCATCACGCCCAGGCCCACCGGCGCTACCCACATGCGCCGGCTCAGCAACGTCACCAGCAGCGTCAGCGCCGCCGCGGGCAGCATCGCCCAGCCTAGGAGCGAAAGTGCCGGACCCAAAAGCCGCAACTCCGAAGCGTGCTCCGTGCGCGCGTAGAGGATCACGCCGATGGCGACTAAGAGGAGCGACGCAGGCAACCCTATCAGGGCGCCGCGCAACATCCGCAAGTCGTTGCGGGCGCACGCCTGCGCGAACAGGCGGCCCACCAGAACAGCGCACGCGGGGAATATCACGGCGATGTAATTCGGCAGCTTTGTCTGCGCGAACGAGAAGAACAACAACGGGATGCCGATGCTGCACAAAAGGTAGCGCTCGTCGTCAGTGCGAGAGCGCCAAGCGTCTTTCAACGCTTTCGGCAGGAAGGCGACATACGGGAAGAATCCGATAAGCGCCACCGGCACATAATAATAGATGGGTCCCGGCTGGTTTTCGAACGGAGAAAGAAACCGCCCGACCGTGGACATGCCGAAATATGCTCGCAGGAACCCCGTGCCAAAAGTGAGCGTCTCCGCGGCGAACCATGAACCCGCGATCAGCAGGTACATGAGAGCGCCGGCTAACCAGAGACGAAGCGGCAGCGCACCAGTGCGCCGCGTCCACAGACAATACACGAACAGCGTCAGCACCGGCAAAACGACCGCGATTGGCCCCTTGGTCAGCGTGCCGAGCGCGGCTGCGACCACCGCGCTCCAAAATGCGGCGCGGTCGCCGTCTCGAACGGCGAAGTAGATCCAAAAGCCCGAGACGGTCATGAGACACAACAGCATGCTGTCCAAGACGGCAAGGCGCGCGAGGACGATGTACTCCAAGGCCGTTCCGACCGCAAGGCAGGCGATGACGCCCGCTGTCTCGCCATACAGCCGCCGAGCGGCGAAGTAGGTCGCTACAGCGCCCAACAAACCGAACAGCGCGCTCGGCAATCGAAGCGAGGACTCGCTGAGACCGAAAAGACCGCCAGCGGCGCCCGCTGTCCAGAACCATAGCGGCGGATGGATGAACCACGGCTGGTAGTTGAAATGGAGCGTCAGCCAGTCGTTGGTGCGGAACAGCTCCTTGACGATTTCCCCGTATGTGGGCTCGCTGTTGTCCCATAGCGTTCCGGCTCCCAGCCGCACGAAGTAGAGCAAGAACACCAGCGCGAAAGCGCCGAAGCGGACGATGACTGCGGCGCGCGAGGGGCGGGACCGGAGGTTTGGGCCGGAAAAGTCCGACTGCGCGACTGCTGTCACGCGAAAGGGAGTGCTCACAGCGCTTCTGCTTACCCTTTTGAAACTGTAAAGGCGCATCAGCCGCCGAAACGATTGCCTCAACGCATGCACATCACCGATCAGCCGCCCATGGTCGAAGCGAAGCGGCCGGCACTGCGCCTGGCAACTCGCAAGTCGCCGCTCGCCCTTGCCCAAGCGCAACTCGTCGCAGACGCCTTGGTCTCGACGGCGCACGTGCGCAGCGACATCGTCGGCATCACCACGCAGGGCGACGCCATGCGGGATCGCAGCTTGAGCGCGATCGGCGGTGACGGCGTTTTTGTCAAAGAACTCATGCAAGCGCTGTTGCAAGGCCGGGCCGACGTTGCGGTGCACTCCATGAAGGACCTGCCCACTGAACTGCCGCCTTCCTTATGTGCCGGTGCCGTCTTGAAGCGGGCGGACGCGCGCGACGCCCTCGTTTCCAAAGACAGCCGTTACCGGTCGATCGAAGCGCTGCCCCCGAATGCAGTGGTCGGCACGAGCTCGCTGCGGCGGTCTGCGCAGGTCTTGAGCCTGCGGCCCGACATCGTCATCAAACCGCTTCGCGGCAACGTAGATTCGAGAGTGCGGAAGTTGATCGCGGGAGACTATGACGCCATCCTGCTGGCAGTGGCGGGTCTGGAGAGGATCGGGCTGGCGCGATCGGTCGGCGGCGTGGTGCCCTTGGATCCGCACATCGTGGTACCGGCGGTCGCCCAAGGAGCTTTGTACGTGCAGTGCCGCGCGGACGACGATGCCACGCTCGCTCTCCTGGCACCCCTCGACGATGCTGCGACCTCTTTGGCCTGCGACATGGAGCGGGCGTTTCTCCGGCGTTTGGGCGGCGGTTGCGCCGTCCCCATCGGCGCGTACGTGGAAATGGAAGGCGATCGCTTTTCGCTGCATGCCTGCATATCCTCAGCGGACGGCAGGCAGAGCGTCCGCCGGGTGCACCGAGACGCGTTGCCGTCTTCCGGCGAGGGCCCCCAACGGCGATCTGCCGCCATCGCGATTGTGGAAGGCATCGCCGACGAGATGCTGGCGGCTGGAGGCCGCGACATGCTGAGCGCTTTCCGGCATGCCGCCGGCATCACCGGAGAAGCCAACACATGAGCATCACGTTGCACAAAGCATCGCACTCATATGAGGACCGCGGCGACGTGCCGCTGCCGGTCAATCGCCCGCGCCGGCTGCGCCGCTCGGAGACGATTCGCCGTCTGGTCGCCGAACACGATGTAAACGCCGGCGATTTGATCGAGCCGTTGTTCGTCGTTCCGGGGTCGGGGGTGCGCCAAGAGATCCGGTCTATGCCCGGCATCTTCCAGCAAACCGTCGATCGCGTCGTTGAGGACGCCAAAGCGGCGGCGGCGTTAGGCATTCCCGCCGTGCTGTTGTTCGGGCTGCCTCCTTCCAAGGACGAGACGGGCTCCGGCCTTGCGGATCCCGACGGCATCGTGCAGCGGGCGATCGAGGCGCTCAAGCGCAGCATCCCCGAACTGCTCGTGATCGCCGACTTGTGCGCCTGCGAGTACACGTCGCATGGGCATTGCGGCATCTTGAGGGCTGACGGCGAGATCGACAATGACAGGACTCTCGAGCTGCTTGCCCGCGGTGCGCTTTCCTACGCCCGCTGCGGCGTTGACATCGTCGCCCCTTCCGACATGATGGACGGACGCGTACGGGTGATCCGCCATCAGCTGGATGCAGAAGGGTTCACCGACACCGCCATTCTCTCGTACGCGGTCAAATACGCTTCTGCTTGGTACGGCCCGTTCCGCGAGGCCGCAGGGTCGGCGCCCGCAGTTGGCGACCGCCGCACGCACCAGATGGATGCGCCCAACGCGCGCGAAGCGCTGAAAGAAGCGCTCGCCGACGTGGAAGAAGGCGCCGACATGGTGATGGTCAAGCCGGCTCTTTCCTATCTGGACGTGCTCTGGCGCGTGCGCCAAGCCGTCAACGTTCCGGTCGCCGTGTACAACGTGAGCGGCGAATATGCCATGATCAAAGCCGCTGCAGCTTCCGGTTGGCTCGATGAGCCGCGCGCCGTCGACGAGATGCTGGTTGGATTCAAGCGCGCCGGCGCGGATTGCATCGTCACCTACTTCGCTCGCTCCTGTGCCGCGCGCTGGAAAGCGGCGGCCGCGCGCGCGCGCTAAGACGGACACATGGGCACGGGAGCACACCTGACCACCATCGTCTTGCTGGCCGGCGGACGGGCAACCCGCTTCCCGGGCAAGCTCGAGCTCGATGTCGGCGGCGAGCCGTTGTTGGTCAACACCTACCGGCGCCTGACCAAGAAGGAGCGGCCGTGCGTCGTCAGCGTGCGCGAAGCTCCTTCCGCGGCGCTGATGTCGCTCTTGCCTGCCGAGTTCGTGTGTGACGCATACGTCGATTGCGGTCCTTTGGGCGGATTGGCCTCTGCCGCAGCGCACGTGCGCACGCCGCTGATGTTCGCAGCCGCCGCCGACATGGCGCGCATGGACAGCGACACCATCGACGAGCTTGAGGACTGCTATCGCGAGATCGTCGACAAGGGCGACGCGCCGCCCGATGCTGTCGTCCCACGCTGGTCGAGCGGCCAGATCGAGCCTCTGGCTGCTGTGTACGATGTGCTGAGGTTTCGGCGCGGCGCCACCGAGGCGCTGGCACGCGGTCAAAGGAAAGTGGCGGCGGCATTCGCCGGCTTGGCCGTGCGATATTACGATATCACGCGCGAGCAAGAGGAGCGGTTTTGCAACATCAACGTTCCTTCTGACCTCGACAGGATCTTGGCGACGTGAGCCGGTCGGACGTGCTCTTCGCGGCCGCTCAGAGGCGCTTACCGGGCGGCGTCAATTCTCCGGTTCGCGCATTCCGAGCGGTCGGGGGCGTCCCCCGCGTCATCGTGCGAGGCGAAGGCTCGCGCATCTACGACGCCGACGGCAAGGAGTACATCGACTATGTGAGCTCGTGGGGGGCGCTTGTCTGCGGCCACGCGCACCCGCACATCGTGAACGCCGTCGCCCGCGCGGCCGAAGCGGGCACGTCATTCGGCGCCTGCACGCCGGCGGAGGAAGAGCTGGCCGCGATCATCATGGGCGCCATGCCTTCGATCGAGCTCATGCGCTTCGTGAGTTCGGGCACAGAGGCGTGCATGAGCGCCGTGCGTCTGGCTCGGGGCTACACGGGCCGAGAGCTGGTCGTCAAATGCGACGGCTGTTACCACGGCCACTCCGACGCGTTGCTGGCAAGCGCGGGTTCAGGGGCTTTGACGCTGGGCGTTCCCGGGTCTGCGGGCGTGACCGCTGCTGCGGCGGCGCAGACGTTGGTCATACCATACAATGACGTGGACGCGCTTGCGAATGCATTCGAGCGCCACGGCAGCCGGATAGCGTGCATCATCGTGGAGCCGGTGGCCGCGAATATGGGCGTGGTGCCGCCGGGTGAGGGCTATTTGCGGCGCGTCTGTGAGATCGCGCGGAGCCACGCCGCGCTCGTCATCTTCGATGAAGTCATCACCGGGTTTCGGGTCGCGTGGGGCGGAGCCCAAACGCTGTACGGTCTGCGCCCCGATCTCACATGTCTGGGGAAAGCGATCGGAGCCGGGATGCCGGTCGGAGCGTTCGGCGGCCGCAAAGACGTGATGAGCAAGCTCGCCCCGCTGGGCGACGTCTATCAGGCCGGAACGCTTTCAGGCAATCCGGTCGCAATGGCGGCCGGCATCGCTCAGTTGCAGTTGCTCGGTGCTCCAGGCGCATACGATCGGTTGGAAGAAAGCGGCGCCCTGCTCGAAGCCGGCATGCGCGCGGCGGTGAAGCGCAGCGATGCCGCGCTTGCGCTCACGCGAGTCGGCTCGATGTGGACGCTTTTCTTCAGCGCAGAGCGGCCGCGCGACTTGGCGACCGTCAAACGGTCGGACACGAAGTCCTTTGCCGCCTACTTCCACGCGATGCTCGAGGGCGGGGTCTACCTTGCGCCATCGCAGTTTGAGGCGGGTTTTGTGACGCTCGCTCACAGCCGCTCCGATATCGAAGAGAGTGTGAAGGTGGCCGAGTCATCGCTGCAGACGCTCGCTGAAAAGACATCAGCATGAAAGCGACGCTGCGCAAACAGGCATCGAACCCGAAACGACCGGCTTCGAAGCCGGCTTTGCCGAAAACGGGCGACGGAAAACTTCATACGACGCCGGCAGGCGCCGCTGGAAGGCGTCGCAAGCCGTCGCTCTCGCGCATCGCGTCGGCCCCCAAAGCCGGAAGGGCCCCAGACCGCGGGCTGCTCATCAGCATACCGCGCTTGTTCCTGTACCACCGCGCCTTGGAAGACGCTACAAAAGACGGCGATGCTGTGTTGACGTCGGATGATCTGGCCGGACGCGTGGGGCGCGGCATCTCGGCGACGCAGATCCGCAAAGACCTTTCCTATCTCGGAAGCTTCGGCAGGCGGGGCCGCGGCTACCACGTCGCGAGCTTGGTCCAACAGCTCGCCAAGGTGCTGGGCTTGAATCGCGACTGGCGCATCGCGATCGCGGGCTTCGGCTATCTCGGCCACGCGCTGGCATCGTTTCTGGAGTATCGGGAAGAGAAGTTCCGCATCGTCGCGATCTTCGATACAGCCCCGGATCTCGTCGGCACGAGCTGGCACGGCGTCACCGTCCGTCACATCGATGACGTGAACGAGACCTTGGCCGAACTGGATTGCGGCATCGGCATCGTAGCCGTTCCCGCCGCGGCGGCGCAAGTGGTCGGCGAGCGCCTGGTGGCGGCCGGCATCGGCGCTATTCTGAACTTCGCTCCGACGACGCTGCGGCTGACGAGCTCCGTTGCGGTCCGGACTATCGACCTCGCATCCGAACTGTCGATTCTGACACACCATCTGGCGTGAACGTGCGGCTGAAAGCAGCCTGAAAGACTCTCGTACGAGGGATGGGCGTTGGGGCGCGCCAAAGTCGGCCTCGTGCCTCTGGTTCTCTTAGGGCTCAGCCATCGCACCGCTCCGGCGGAGGTCCGCGACCGGCATACCGTGCCGCAAGCGCGCATCTGCGACGCGCTGCGCGCGCTCGGCGATTACGGCGCCATCAACGAAGCGGCGATCCTCTCGACGTGCAACCGCATGGAGATCTACGCGGATGTGGCCGACTTCGAATCGGGCATCGCGCAGATCAAAGAGTTCTTGACGACGTATCGCAGCATGGGCGTCGATGATTTCGATAAGTACCTCTATACCATGCTCGGCGCTGAAGCGGTCGAGCAGCTCTTCCGGGTGGCAAGCGGCTTGGATTCGCTGCTTGTAGGGGAGCCGCAAATCATGGCTCAGGTGAAAGATGCGCTGCGCTTGGGAGAAGAGGTTGGCTCCGTCGGCCCGCACCTCGCGCGCTTGTTCCGTGTCGCGCTGCAAGCCGGAAAACGGGCGCGCGCGACCACCGCCATCGGCAGCGACTTCGTCTCGCTCGGCGCAGCAGCGGTTGAGATGGCTCGCCGCCATTGCGATGTGGCTGCGGCCAGCTGCGTCGTGGTCGGCGCCGGCAAGATGGGATCGATCGTCGCGAAGCACCTCTCCGCTCGCGGCGCGCGCTCGATCGTGATAGCGAACAGAACGCTGAAACGCGCGCAAGCCGTCGCCGCCGAGCTGGGCGCACAGGCCGTCGGTCTTGAGATGCTGCCAGACATTGTCCACCATTGCGATCTGCTCATCACCGCCGTCGGCCGCGGGAGCCTCATCACCGCAGACATGCTGCAGTCCGTTGGAGCGGCTTGCAGGCCACAGCCCTTGCTCATCATTGACATCGGCGTTCCACGCGATGTTGAGCCGGCTGCCACCCATCTGCCGGGCGTCGTGTTGTACGCCCTGGAAGATCTGCGCGAGGTGATCGACCAGACGCTGTCAGGCAGGCGCGCGCAGATCCCCGCGGTGGAGGAGATCGTCAGCGCGCACGTCGGCGAGTACATCCGTTGGTATCGAACACGCGGGGCGGCACCGTTGATCGCGTCACTGAAGGAGAAGGCAGAGCAAATCCGATCCGCCGAGATCGAAAAGCTTTTCGCGCGCATTCCGGAACTGGACGAGCACCAACGGCAACTCGTTATCGCGACGAGCGTTTCCATGATCAACAAATTGCTGCACGCCCCCGTCACAAAGCTCCGTGAGTCAGCTGCTCGGTCCGAGGCGGTGGACGAAGCGGCGCTCGTGCAGACGTTGCTCGACGTCGACGCGTTCAGCGACCGTTTGCAGCGGCAACTGGACGCGCGCACCGCACCGCTCTTCACGAACGCCAAAGACGCCTGACGATTCCCTTCGTTGAGCTCATGACGTCGCGGCTGCCGCTCGACGGCATTCGGGTTTTGCTTACCCGCGCGGCGGATGGCGGCGATGCTCTCACGCGGCTGCTGCACGCCGCAGGGGCGGTCGTAGAGTCTTCTCCCTTCATCACCATCGGGCCGCCGCCCGACGAGCGTCCGCTGACCGCGGCTATCTCGCAGCTCGAGCATTGCTCATGGCTTGTCTTCACGAGCGCTCACGGCGTCGCGTCGTTCGCCGCGCGTTTCCCCATGCCGCTTCCCGAGAGGCTCAAGATCGCGGTGATAGGGCCCTCGACCGCCGCTGCAATCGAGCAGCGTCTGGGCCGAGCGGTTGATCTCATCCCACCGGCATTTGTCGCGGAAGCGCTGGCCGAGTCGCTGGTGCTGACGGCGCAGCGCAGTTGCCGCATCCTGCTTTGGCAGGCGCAAGACGCTCGCCCGGTGCTGGCGGCCAAACTGCGCAATGCGGGCTTGGACATCACCGCCGTCTCCGGATATACCACCGTCGAATCAGCGCCCGCCGACGCGCTTGCGCGCATCGAAGACAACGACGTGGTGATCTTCGCTTCCGGCAGCGCGGTGCGTGCGCTCGTTCACGAAGTCGGGCCTGCTGAGTGCGCGCGCCGCCTGCGCGGAAAACTGATCGCATGCATCGGACCGGTCACCGAAGCGGAAGCTCGCCGCTTTGGTTTGCACGTCGAGATACGGCCTCACGCGTCGAGCGCGCTCGCCCTCGTCGAGGGGTTGTCGGCGTACTTTGCAGGCGGCCGGCCCGGCTGCAGCACTTAAGGTCGTGCTCGATCAAGGCGCCGTCGGCCCGGCATACGTGCGATGCGCCGAAGGCTTCGCGCTCGCCGCCATCATCGCAGCCGGTGCCGTCGCGGCCCGCGCTCTGTCGCTGATCGGGGCGCTTTCGGCCACAGTAGAAGGGGGGCTGGTCTTCGCATTCGGCGGGTTGGGTGTGGCCGGGGCCATGGTGGCGTTCTTCGGCAGCAGCAGCGTGCTCGGGCGCCTGGGCGGCAAACAGGCCGAAGAGATACGAGCGCGCAGCGCCAAGGGCGGCCGCCGCGACGCGCTGCAAGTGCTGGCGAACGGCGGAGTGGCAGCCGCATGCGCCGTCGCGTCAGCGGTCGTTCGAGCGCATGGCGCCGAGCACACACCGCTCGCACCCGACCCATGGTTGACCGCTGCCATCGGAGCGCTGGCGGCGGCCTCGGGAGACACCTGGTCGACAGAGATCGGCGCGCTCGCGCGCGGACCGGTGCGCTCCGTCCTCACTGGTCGAGCCGTTGCCCCGGGCACCTCGGGCGGCGCAAGTCTAATCGGTACGCTCGCCGCCCCGTTGGGAGGCGCTTTCGTCGGCCTCATCGGCGCGTTGCTGACCCATCCGCATGCCTGGGGTTGGGTGCCCACCGCATTGGTCGCGGGTCTTGCGGGCAGCGCTTTCGATTCGCTGCTCGGAGCGTCGCTGCAGGCGGTCTGGCGCTGCGAGGTGTGCGGCCGAGTGGACGAAGACCGCGCTCACCGCTGCAGCGGCGGCATTAGCTCCGGGCCTGCCCGGACTTTGACGTTGGAACGCGGACTTGCCTGGATGGATAACGATTCCGTCAACGCGCTTGCTACCGCGCTAGGCGCCGCCCTAGGCTTCACGCTCGCCTTTGTGTAGCGCGTTGTAACCGCCATCACATCGTCTCTCAATGAGCCTGCGAAACCGAGCGTCCGTTGCCGCCGGACCTGTCGTGCAGCATCGATTCCGCCGATGAAGTTGAGTAAGCCGTTGTCCGTGCGCGTTGGTGCACGGCCGGTCTTTTCTTTACACCGCCGAGGGAGCTGATCATGGCCGTCGAGGTCAAAGCCGTAACCCCCACTGTTGCGCCGATCGAAATTCCCGCACCCGCGCCCAACCCGCTCGACGAACTTATCCAAGCAGCCGCCGACCGCAAAGAGCGGCCGAAGGCATGGGTGGACGTCAAGAGTTATCCGTGGGCCGACGACAATTTTTCCGGACGCTTCGTGCGGCGGGCCAACTATCAAGATATGTATGGCATGAAAGATACGGGCGAAGAGGTCGACGATCTCATCGGATTGTTGGGCGTGTCGCCCAAAGCGCGCGTGTTGGATCTCTGCTCCGGCAATGGCAGGCACGCCATCGCGATGGCATTGCGCGGCTGCAAAGTCACCGGCATTGATGTCGGTCCAGGCTCGGTATCGTTGGCGCGCGAGACATCCAAGAACTTAGGCTTGTCCGTGGACTATCGCCAAGTGGACGTCTTGAGCATCGCCTTCGAAGACGCGTATGACTCCGTCTATCTGGTCTGCGCCGGCCTGTCGGACTTCAGCGTGCCCGAAGCGAAAGATCTGTTGGCGCGCATCGAGCGCGCGTTGATCGTCGGCGGCACGTTCGTGGGAGAATTCTTGAACGCAGGATCGGCCGCACACGCCGACGTGCGCACGTGGCGCTTCGTGCAGACGGAGAAGTCGCTGTTCGTCGACGGCGCCCACCTGCAGCTGGACGAGCAGCTCTACGACGAGGCGGACACCTGCGAGGTCATCCGCTCTTTCGTCGTCCCAAGCGACGGCAAGCTGCGCGAGTTCTCGTGCTGCCGCCAATACTATAAGGAAGAGACAGTGCGCTCCATGCTCGAGGCGGCCGGCTTGCAGGTCGTCGGTTTCAGCCCGGGCAGCGCTGCCGGCCTCATCAAAGTCACAGCAAAGAAGATCGAGGCGCCGGCGCTCTCGTCAAAAGCGAAAGCCGCCTAACCGCTAGCGCAGAATCGACGGGTTCGGAAACGCCGACGCCGTATATTTCAGTGCCGATCCGTCGTAGCGGTAAAAATAGAGGTTCGGCTCGGCCGGATCACCGCCATTGCGAAAGCCGACGTTGCCCACGACGGTCGAGAACAAGCCGGTATCGAGCTGCCGCAAAAGCGTGCGTTTGTCGGTGCTGCGCGCCTGCAGCACCGCTTTGATCGCGACTTGGGCCGCCGCGTAGCCATATAAGGCGAATGCCGAGAGCTTGCGGTGACGCTCCTCAAAGCGCCGCTGAAACGACTGCGCTTCCGGCATCAGAGATACAGGCGGTACGCAGGTGCTCACCAGCATGCCGCCGGCGTCAGCGCCGAGCGAGCGCAAGAGGCTGTCGCTGTAAAAGGCGCCGCTACCCAGAATGGGCGCCGTCACGCCTGCGGCCCGAAGCGCTTTGAGCACCTTGGCCATGTCAGTCCCTCTGCCGGTCAGATAGATGAAGTCGGGCGCCGCGGCGGCCACGCGAGCGACCACGTCCTTCATCTTTTTCAGGTCGACGTCCACCGGGTAGTCGCCGGCCTTGAGCTTCGCCCCGCCGCCGGCGTAGTTGACAAAACCGGTCGCTGTGTCGGCCCCAAAGTCGTTCTCTTCCCATACCACCGCTATTTTGGACGGCTTGATCACCCGGTCTACGTAGCGCGCGTCGAGCTGACCCTCGACCGTGTCGGTCGGACACATGCGAAACACGTTGTCGTAGCCTTGCTGCGTCAGGGCGGCCAGTCCGTTGGTCGGGATGATCAATGGAATTTCTTGCTGGTGATAGACTGGCAAAGCGAGCAGCGTCTCTTGTCCGCCGATGTGGCCGATGACGAACGACGTGGATTGATCGACCAATGCGAACTGCGCTTGCTGCTGCGCGATAC
Organism: Candidatus Eremiobacter antarcticus; assembly: GCA_003244105.1. Taxonomy (GTDB): domain Bacteria; phylum Vulcanimicrobiota; class Vulcanimicrobiia; order Eremiobacterales; family Eremiobacteraceae; genus Eremiobacter; species Eremiobacter antarcticus. The sequence continues at coordinate 45,040 of QHBK01000006.1, forward strand.
CAGGATCGCCTTGGTCGTCGAAGCTGTGCATGACCCAGGCGAAATCGGTCAGCCCTCGATTGGCGTTGGCATCGTCGACAGCGGCTTCCACGCCCGCAGATAGGTCCAATCCGAGCTGCTTATCAGGCCCCGACAGGGGAGCGATGAGCGCGATGCCCACCACTTTGGCGTACGGCGGGAAGTCGGTGGCACGTGCCGAGCAGGGCAGCACGAGCAACGCCGGCAGGATCCATGCCGCTGCATGGGGCTTCAGGAGACACGCGAGGGAGCGAAGGAATGCGGTCATTGCGATCCTCTTTAGTATTTGTGCGGAGCCAACACGGCGGCGGCGGTTGAGAACAGAAATGCGACCGAAAAGATCATGTTGGCGTTGAACACCGCAGCGTTGAGCGCAAACACGTCGCGCTGGCGGGCGATAAGCCGAAACTCGTACGCCAGCAGCAAGGCTGCGAAGATCACGCCCAGCCAGTACAGCGGATGAACAGCCGAGGCGATCCCTAAGAGCACGAGGGCCACGATGAGCAGGGCGTGGAGGATTTCATGGAGCCGCAGGCCGGCGCCGGCGCCAAAGCGTGCCGGAATCGAACGGACCCCTTCTCGCATGTCGAAGTCGCGGTCCATCAAGGCGTAGAGCACGTCAAAGCCTGCTACCCAGAGCGTGACGGCGGCGAAGATCAGCCAGGCGGCCGGCTCGATCTTTCCCGTCACTGCGATCCACGCTCCCAAAGGCGCAAGCGCATCCACAGCGCCCAACACGAAGTGCACCGCCCACGTCCAGCGCTTCACGAGCGGATAGAGCATCACCGCCCCAGCGCCGATGGGAAGCAAGGCAAGGCACAACGGGTTCAGGTTCAAAGCTGCAATGGCGAGCAGGGCAAGTCCGGCGATACAGGCCCACCACAAAACGGCCGGCCGCAGGCGGCCGGACGCGACGCCGCGGTGCGCTGTGCGCGGGTTCCTGGCGTCCAAACGCGCGTCGAACAGTCGGTTCGCCGCCATTGCGGCCGTACGCGCGCCCAGGACGGCCACCGTCACCCACACGATGACGTGGAGCGGCGGAAGCCCGCGCGCCGCCAGCAGCATCGCAGCATAAGCAAAAGGCAGCGCGAACAGCGTGTGTTCGACCTTGATCTCGTCGGCAAAGGCGGCGACGGCTTGGTTCATGTCCGGCGAGCGAGCGGCGGATTCACGGTGAGACGTATGCGCCCAGGCCGAATTCTTGCCAGCGGCCGCTGACGGCCTGCTTGACCTCTGCGCTCATGACGATGTCGGGGGGCCACTCTCGCGCGTATCCCTCTGCAGGGGTCTTCCGCGTGGCGTCAACCCCAAGCTTGGTGCCCAGCATCGGCAAAGGCGCCGCATGGTCCAACGCATCAACCGGGCCCGGCGCCAGCACTAAGTCGCGACCCGCATCCACGTTGTTCAGCGTCACCCACGCGACTGCGCTGGTGTCGTGCACGTCGACGTCGTCATCCACGACCACGATGTTGCGCGTGAGCATCATCATGTGCCCGAGGCCCCACAGCCCGTACATGACTTTCTTGGCATGTCCGGGATAGCGCTTTCTTATGGAGACGATGACAAGATTCTGGAAGACTCCTTCGACGGGGAAGTCGTAGTCGACGATCTCGGAGATCAGCTGCCGCAGCAGCGGCAAGAAGAGACGTTCGGTCGCCTTGCCCAGCCACGCGTCCTCCATGGGCGGCCGGCCGACGATGGTCGTCCAGTAGATGGGGTCGCGTCTGCGGGTCAGGCAGGTGACATGGAACACCGGATAGTCGTCGGCGAGCGAATAGACGCCGGTATGGTCTCCGAACGGACCTTCGCGGCGAAGTTCCGCGTTGTCGACGTACCCTTCCAAGACAAATTCTGCTTCCGCCGGTACTTTGAGATCGACGGTCTTGCAACGCACCATAGGGACGCTCTTGCCACGCAGGAATCCCGCAAGCAGCATCTCATCAAACCCCGCCGGAAGCGGCGCGCTGCCTGCGTACACGGTGGCGGGATCTGCGCCGATGCAGACAGCCACGGGCATGCGAGCATCTGCGCTTGACGCTTCTTGATGCTCGCGTCCGTGCTTGTGGCGCTGCCAGTGCATGCCGGTGGTGCGCTTGTCGAACACTTGCATCCGGTACATGCCGACGTTTTGAGCGCCACTGCGGGGATCTTTGGTGAAAACCAGCGGAAGGGTGACGTACGGCCCGCCGTCTTGCGGCCAACAGGTGAGGACCGGCAATGTCGTCAGGTCTACCGCGTCCTGATCCAAGACGACGTCTTGGCAAGGCGCGCTCCCGACGGTGCGGGGGAAGAGCGCCGCCATGCCGCCGTGCTTGAGCAGCGCGCCCAGCTTGTCCATGAGGCTTCCAGGCTGCGTCAGACTCACCAAGCGTTGCACCTTGACGCTCAAATCGTCGAGTTCTGCAACGCCGAGCGCACGCGCCATCCGCCGTTCGCTCGCAAAGGCATTGATGAGCAGCGGGTATGGCGATCCCTTGACGTGGTGGAAGAGCAAGGCCGGGGCCGCGTGCGCGCGCTTGACGCAGCGATCGGCGATCTCGGTCACTTCCAGGCGGGGATCCACCGGCGCGGTGATGTCGTGAAGCTCGCCTACGTTTCGCAGATCGTCGACAAAAGCGCGCAAGTCCTGATACACGGTTTCGTCGTTCGAAATGCGGCGCGGAAAGCCTCGGCCTGCAAACCGCGCGACAGGCGCTCGCTCAGCCGAATGTAGCCTCGTGCGTGGAACCTTCGCGCGCCGTCGAGCGTTGTATTGAGCGATGATGCCGCGCGCCCGAGTCGAAAAAGCGCGGCCTCGAGCAAAGAAAGGCAGCGATGTCTCTGTGAACATGAAGAAGACCGCCACCGCGGCAGCCCTAGCCGCTGTGCTGTGCGCCGCCCCGTTTGCCGCCGTCAAGGCGGAGCCCATACTGCAGAAGATCTTGACCGGCGCCGGGGGCATCCTCGCGGTCAAAGCAGTGGCCGGACCGCTGAACACGTTCATCGATAATCTCATGGTCACAAATCACGTGGCCAACCGCGGCAAGACAAAAGTCGTGCCGATCGTCACCATCGGAAGCGCCACCTACGTCGGCGCCGCTCAAGTCAGCGGGCCTGCATACGCGGTCGATCGCACGCAGGCGGTCGGCGAATTCGCCGCAGGCTGGAACAACAATGTGTGGCAAGTCCGCGCGCTCGTGCCGGTGGATAAGCTCAACGTGCTGCAAGGCTTCAAGCGCGTCTACGGCGTCGGCGTCAACGCCGTCATCAACGCCCGGCTGTAGTCCGCCCACCAGGGAAGACATGGGGCCGTTCCTGCAAAGGAGCGGCTCTTTTCTTTTTGTAACAGGGAGATTTTTCCACGTGCTGTTCACTCTGCGAGGGATAATGCTGCGCGCAAAGCTTTTCACGCCTACCGCATGCGTCGCCACAGTTGTTTTTTTGGCGAGCTCCGTGTCGACCGCTGTGCCGCAACCGGCGCGTGCCCAGCCGAGCGCACCAACAATAACCCAATCGGGATCGCCCCAGGTCTCGCTGTCCCTGCACGATGCGTTGACGCTGGCGCTCGCCAACAATCTCTCGTATCAGTCCGCGCTTGCGGACGAACGCAGCGCCGAAGCGCGCGTGCTGCAAGCTCGCGCGAAGCTGTACCCCGACGTCAGCGCCGACTACTCGTACGTCCATACGCAGAGCGCGGCCTCGTTTCTCATCCCGGTCCCGTCCGCCGGCGGACCGCCGCAACTGAAAAACTTTCAGTTCTCCGCCAATAACACAAACAACGTCGGTGCGACGCTGCAGTACGCGTTGTATGCGGGCGGCGCGATCCAGGCAGCCATCGGACAGGCGGCGGCCGGTCTCGCCGCCTCGGTCGATCAAGTGGCCGCGACGCGCGACACGGTCATCCGTGACACCACCAGTGCCTATTTCCGGCTGGTGCAGACGTCGCGCGCGGCCGATATCGCGGCGCAAGCGGTGACGGTTGCCGCACAAAATCAGACGACGTCTCAAACGCTCTACCGCGCGGGCACCGCCGCCCGAGCCGACGTTCTGCGCCAAGACGTCACCTTGGCCAACGCACGCGTGCAAGCGATCCAAACTCGCAATGCCAGCGAACTCGCCAACGCGGCGCTCGCAAATCTGCTCAACATCAACTTAGCCAGCACGATCACCCCGACCGAGCGGCTCGATGCTCAGGCTCCTGCCTACGTGTTGGACGCCCTCTTGCGCACGTCAAAGGCACGGCCCGAGCTCGCGGCCGCCCAAGCGGCTGTCGCAATCGCCGAGAGCGCCCTCAAACTGGCCCGAGCGGGATCGCTGCCGGCCGTCAGCCTCTCCGTGCAAGACGCTTCCTCGAAGCCGAACTTCCTCAACGTGCCGCAGCCGCAGTTGTCGGAAACTCTTGCGGTGACGTGGAGGCTCTTCGATGGCGGATTGACGCGCGGCCGGGTGGCGGAAGCGTCAGCATCCATCGACAAGGCGAAGATCGATCTCGCGCAGCTGAGCAACGGAGTCGATCTGGAAGTGCGCGAGGCGTACCTCAACTACACGGCCGCCCGAGCGCAAGTCGACGCGGCCAGGACCGCGCAGGAGTCGGCCCGAGAGAACCTTCGGGTCAGCCAAATCCGCTACCGAGCGGGCGTCGGCACCGCCTTGGAGCTGTCGGACGCGCTGCTGTCGAGCACCCAGGCTCAGGGACAGTACATTGGCGCGCTCACGGGTCTGCGAGTGGCGCTCGTCGACGTGCAACGCGCAGCGGGGTTGTTGGCCGGCTCATAACGCGCCGTCGCTATAGGCGGCCCAGACGAGGCCCAGCTGCAGCTGCAGAGTTTCGGGCCGCACGGAAGCGTCGTCCGACGCTTGAACGATCGTGTCGCCGCCGGAGCCGGAAAGCGAAAGGGCGATCGCGCGCAGCGGCGTTTTCGATGCAGCGCTGATGATGGCGGCTGCGCTGAGCTGCGCCGGACTGAGGGTTGAAACGTCAGGACCGTTCAGCGCTTCCGCCGGAATCGCGAAGCGCTGCGATAACAAGGCCAGCAACGACGCACGGCGCGGCACGGACGCGAATGGGTCGAAGAGGTCGATGCGAGCCGCGATGATGTCCGTGCGGGCATGATTGAGCAGTCCCGCCGCGACATCAGCCGCATCCGCGGCTCGTTTCGCAGCCAGCAAGCCCGAGCGCAGAGGAGAGCGCAGGCGCAGATAATCACCTGCAGTCATGTCGCCGCTCTTGTAGTCCGACACCGCGTCGAAAGCATCCAAAAAACCGCGCACCGGGGCGCGAGCGTCCCACCCGACGGCCATTGCGCCGCGGGCGGCGTTGACCGCCTGCTTCAGTTTCGCTTGTGATGACAGCAAAGTGCTGCGCAGAGCGTTCAGCCGGATCGCCCGTGCTTGCGCGCTGCTCGGAATCGCCGCCTGACGATCGATATCGGCCGCCAGGCGGACGCCGGCCGCAGCCACGTCGTTCGCGTCGCCTAACGTCTGCGCGGCTTGATCGAAGGAATGGTCGAGGTAGCGTGCGATGCGCGCTTGTCCGTTCAAGATCCGGTCGAGCCGGCTGCCTGTCACGATGCCGCGCCGGCTCTCGGGATCGAGATAGTAGCCCACATCGTTCAGATACTTCTCGTACTGATCTGCATCGGCTTGCGCTGTCTTGAGCAGATCAGCTACGAGGCGCTGTTCTCGCCGGGCGTTGGGAAGCAGCGGTTCCAGGCGGGCGACGGCCGGTGGGGCGATCTGCGGCGTAGACGCCTGGGCGAAGACCGCGCTCAGCCGCGCGTCGTACATTCGCGCCAAGGCGTTTGAAGGCTGCGCGAGAAGGGCCTGGCGGATCTTCGCCTTCGCATTGAAATATTCGCCGCGGCGTGCGTCAGCGATGCCTTCCGACAAGGACACGTCTCCACGCGGTGCATCGAGCGGCGCATAGCCTTTGACGTGCGCGACCCGATCGCCCAGGGCGGGGTGCGTCTCGAAATAACGGCCGAGCAGACGGCGATGGTGCGGCGACACTGCGCTCAGCCGGTCGAGGAACGTGACCATACCGTCCGGGTCGTAGCCGGCGCGCGCTATCAACAGCAGCCCGTATTGATCAGCCTGCAATTCGTCCACGCGCGCCTGTTTGTAGAGCGCGAGGTTTCCCGCGATGTTGCCGAAGCGTCCGACGCCCGGGGCCAAGAGACCGGCGACGTCGAGCACGATCTCCAGCGCCTTGGCCTTTTGATTGAGCGTCACGACGTGACGCCTTTCGACGTGTCCGATCTCATGGCCCAACACGGCGGCGAGCTCGTCGTCGGAACGCACGAAGTTCAACAGGCCCGCATCGATGAAAATGAAGCCGCCCGGCAGCGAGAACGCGTTGACCTCTTCGGAATCAAGGACGGTGAACGTGTACGGGATGTCCGTGCGCGCCACTCGAGGCGTCAAAGAGGCGCCGACCCGATTCACCCAATCCGTCAGCAACGGGTCGCCGAGCGCGCCCTGCTGCGCGATGACATCGCGTGCGACGCTGCGCCCCCAGTCGCGTTCCTGAGACGTGCTCATCGCGCGCGCCGAAGAGGCGAACGCGACGAAGACACTCATGCAGACACAAAAGAAGAGCGAAGCGCGCGCGAGGCGGCGGGCATTCATAGACTGCGATCTCCCGCCCTGTGTGTGCCAAGCCGCCGGCGCTGCGGCGGCGAAAAATGACCCTAGACCTTGGCCGGTTCGAGCATGCCTTTGCGCGTTAGGTTGATGCGCCCCTGACTGTCGATCTCGGTGACGCGCACGATCACCTCGTCCCCGATCTGCACCTCGTCCTCGACGCGGTTCACGCGATGGGGGGCGAGCTGGGAGATGTGGACCAGCCCTTCCTTGCCCGGCAAGATCTGCACGAATGCGCCGAAATTCATGATGCGCTTCACGACGCCCGTGTACACCTCGCCGATCTCGACGTCCCGAGCGATGTCTTCCACCATGCGCTTCGCCTTCTCGCCGGAATCGGCGTCCGGCGATGAGATGAACACGCGGCCGTCGTTCTCGATGTCGATCTTCGCGCCGGTCTCGCCCACGATCTTGTTGATGACCTTGCCGCCTGGCCCGATGATGTCTTTGATCTTGTCCGGGTGGATCTCCAAGACGAACATGCGCGGCGCGAACTTCGACAGCCCGCGGCGCGGGGCCGGCATGGTCTCTTTCAGCTTATCGATGATGAAGAGCCGCCCGGCGCGCGCCTGCTCCATGGCGCGCCGCATGATGTCCATCGTGATGCCCCGCACCTTGATGTCCATCTGCACGGCCGTGATGCCGTCCGTCGTCCCCGCCACTTTGAAATCCATCTCGCCGAGCGCGTCCTCTAGGCCCTGGATGTCGGTGAGCACCGCGGGCCGCCCGTCCTTGAGGATGAGTCCCATCGCGACGCCGCCGACATGCTTGTGCAGCGGCACCCCGGCATCCATGAGCGCGAGCGTCGACGCGCACACGGAACCCATAGACGATGAGCCGTTGCTCTCGAAGGTTTCGGAGACAAGGCGCAACGTGTACGGAAACTCGTCGGGTTTGGGCAGCATGGGGACGAGCGCGCGCTCCGCCAGCTGCCCATGGCCGATCTCGCGCCGGCCGGGTCCGCGCATCGGCCTCGTCTCACCGACGGAGAACGGCGGAAAATTGTAGTGATGCATGTAGCGCTTGAAGCTCTGGGGGCCAAGCCCGTCGATGCGCTGTTCGTCCGAGAGCGAGCCGAGCGTGGCCGCCGTGAAGATCTGGGTTTCGCCGCGCGTGAACAGACCGGAGCCATGCGCGCGCGGAACGACGGTCGTTCGCGACGAGATCGGCCGCACCTCATCCAGGCCCCGTCCATCCGGCCGCAGACCCTCGTCGACCACCATTGTCCGGAGTTCTTCTTCTTGCCGGGCTTTGACGCACTTATCGAAGTCATGGTTGCGCGCGTCTTCCAGCAGCGGACGGACTTGCTCTTCCAAACGGTGGCCGCCGGTACGCCGCAACGCCTCCTCGCGCGAAACGGACCCGAAGGCCCGGTTGCGCTCCTGCTTGTCGGTGATGCGCATGCTCCTGGCGATCTCCGCGCCGAAGACGTCGTCGACGAACGATTGCATGTCGGCGGATGGCAGAAACAGCGGGAACTGCCGCTTCGGCTTGCCCGCTTTGCGCGCCAGCTCATCGATGGCCGATGTCAGCTCGCGGACGTAGGAGTGCCCAAACTCGACCGCGTCGAGGAACTCCTCTTCGGATATCTCTTTGCAGCTGCCCTCGACCATCATCACCGCGTCATCGGTGCCCGCGATGATCATGTCGAGCGTGCTGCCTTCCAGTTCCGTCTTGCCGGGGTTGATGACAAAGCTGCGGTCGACGAGGCCGACGCGCACGCCGGCGATGGTATGGTCGAACGGAATGTCGGAAACAGCCAACGCTGCTCCGGCGCCCACGAGGGCCACGACGTCGGGATCCACTTCCGGGTCCACGGACAAGATCGTGCACACGATGTGGATGTCGTGGCGGAATCCGTCGGGAAACAGCGGGCGGATCGGCCGATCGATGAGCCGCGCGGATAACGTGGCCTTTTCTGACGGCCGGCCCTCGCGCTTGATGAAGCCACCCGGGATTTTGCCGGCGGCGTACATGCGCTCTTCATAATCAACGGTGAGAGGGAAAAACTCGATGCCCTCACGAGGATTGGCGCTTGCAGTCACGGCGACAAGGACGCAGGTGTCTCCGTAACGGACGAACACGGAACCGCTGGCTTGGCGGGCAAGTTCACCGGTCTCGAGGGTGAGCTGCCGCCCGCCGAGCTCTAAGCTGACGGACTCTGGCAAAAGGGATCCTCCTGACTTCTTAGGTGTAAGCCTTTTTCAATGCGGCCAAGTCTTCCACACGAACGGCGCGCCATCCCTGGACTGGACGCGCGGCACGGCAAGGCCCGGCCACGCATCGCTAGCGGAATTCGCCGCCGCTTTAGGCTCAGGGCAGCTCGGCCGGCTGGCTGCTAGTGACGCAGTCCGAGCTGACTCACGATGGCGCGATAGCGCTCTATATCTGACTCTTCCAGGTAACGCAATAGCCTGCGACGTTTGCCGACCTTCATCAAGAGCCCCCGGCGGCTGGCGTGATCCTTCTTATGGATCTTCAGATGCTCAGTGAGATCGTTGATGGATTCTGTTAGCAAGGCGACCTGGACTTCGGCGGAGCCGGTGTCGTTGTCGGCCCGCTTGAACTTTCCGATGACGGATGTCTTATGTTCTTTTGAGAGCGCCACTATAGTCGAGAGCTCCTTGTCCGCGAACGGTTGAGCCTATAAAAAAAAGCCCGTCCCGCCGTAGCGAATCAAGGATAACACACGCCCCGCAATGCCGTCAAACCGCCCGCACGTTAGGGGTGAGGCAGCAGCACCACGGAGCCTGGTTGAAGCCGATCGGTCGCATGCATGTGGTTGATCGCGGCCGCCTGGTATACGGCTTCCGCGACGTCATCAGCCCTCGACGCGTGCTTGGACACGAGCGACCAGAGGCTGTCGCCTCGATGCACCAGCACGTGGTCGTAGCGGGCTGGGCTTGCGGTGAAGACTTTGGCGCTCCAAACCGTGGGCAGAGCGAACAGGAGCGCGAGGGAAAGCGCCTGGATGAGCGGCAGAAGGCTGGCGGCTGGCCTGTTTGCGGAGCGGTACACTGACATCACCTCTTCGAACGTATGTTTGCATCCAAATTGTAGCGGCCAAGGCCAGCCGCTGTCAAGCCTTTGTCGAACATGCGTTTGCGTTTTCGTGCGCGCTATGCTAGAATGTGCCTGCGCACGACCGCTCTTGGCCGTGCCGGTATACGTTTATTAGCCTCTGGCGACGGTTGAGAGAGGGCACCTTGGCGGCAGTGGATCGTAAGACGACCGCAAGACAGCAAGCGATTTTAGATGTCATCAAGCTCTTCACGCGAGAGCGCGGTTACCCGCCCTCAGTCCGAGAGATCGGCGAACGCGTCGGCCTCTCATCCAGCTCCACCGTTCAATGCCATCTTCGAACGCTCGAAAAGAAGGGCCTCATCCGTCGCGACCCGACCAAGCCGCGGGCGCTTGTGTCCGGCTCAGACTCCAGCCGCGACGTCATCAGCCTGCCGGTCGTCGGCCGCGTGGCCGCCGGCGTCCCCATCACTGCGGTCGAAAATGTCGAAGATGAATTCACGCTGCCTTCGAGCTTCGTGAAGCGTGCCGACTCGTTTATGCTCAGGGTCAAGGGCGACTCCATGGTCGACGCGGCCATTTTGGACGGAGACCTCATCGTCGTCGCACCTCAGCCGGTGGCGGCCAACGGCGAAATCGTCGTCGCCATCATCGACGACGAGGCGACGGTCAAGCGATTTTATAAAGAAGACAACCGCATTCGGCTGCAGCCGGAGAACAAATTCATGGAGCCGATCTACACCGACAAGGCGCACATCGTCGGAAAGGTCTCAGCCGTCATCCGCAAGCTCTAACGCTCACTGGGCCGACAGCGGCCCGCGCCTCACACGCTTCCGATTCGCAGCGCTCACAGGTCCAGCGCGCGCACGCCGTCAAATGCGATGGGCATGCAGCCGAAGATAGCGATCACGGCGGATGCCGCTCGCCTCATCGCACCCGACTACCTTCGTTCCTATAAGCGCGCCGTCGAACGAGCCGGCGGCGACCCGGTGCTTGTGTCAGGCGAGACCGAACCGGCGCGGATCGAGGCACTGCTCGACGAATTCGACGGTCTGTTATTGCCGGGGGGCGCAGACGTTGACCCAGCCGAGTATGGTGGCCGGGACCATCCCGCTGTCAGCAAGGCCGCGCGCGATCTCGATTCGTTGGAACTCGAGGCGGTACGCGTGGCCAAGCGCCACGACCTCCCCACGCTTGCCATCTGCCGCGGCGTGCAGGTCATGAACGTCGCGTTGGGCGGCACGCTCTGGGAAGATATCGGCGAGCAGTACGAGGCGGACAACGGGCTGAAGCTGCGCCACCAGCAAACGCCGGATCACGGGCGCCAAGACACGACGCACCCGGTCGACCTGCAGCCGGAGAGCACCGTGGCACGCACGCTCGGCGGAAGGACACTTGCAACAAACTCGATGCACCACCAAGCTTTGCGCCGGCTCGCCCACGACTTAGTGGCGGTCGGCAAGACGCGCGACGGCGTCATCGAAGCGGTCGAAGCTCGTACCAACCATCCGTTTTTCGTCGGCGTGCAATGGCACCCCGAAGACCTCGTCGAGAGCGACGAACCCAGCCGCAACCTGTTTCTCGCATTCGTCGCGCAAGCCGAAAAGCGCGCGCAGCGACGCGCCGCTCGACGCTGAGCAGCGCCGGCCACCCGTGAGCGCCCGCTTCGCGCCGGGCGCAGGTCAAGCCATTGCGGCGCTCGAGGACCGGCTGTTCCCCGTCTTGCGCCGCTTCGCAGACGAACCACATCTGGCCGCGATTCGCGACGCCGTGCAGATCGCGTTTTACGCGTTCGGAGCGTGGACGGTGATCGCGTTTTTCTTGCTGCCGCCTGGGCCGCTGCTCGAGCGGTTCTTTTCCGCGTATCACATCGGTTTCGGCTTCATGGGCATCGCGCTTGCCGCGGTTTTGCCCGACCGGCTGGCGTGCAGGTTCGGCTACAACCGGATCGCCGGCATCGCGCTCGGATTGAGCGCGTTTCTTTTCTCGCTGCCGGCGAACGCTTTGCACCAGCCTTTTGAGAGCTTCCTCGGTCAGATCTCCGCCAGCAGCCTGTTCTTGGCGCTCATCGTGGGCGTTGTGACCTCGGAGTGCCTGCGCGTGGCGTACCAGCGCATCAGAAACGAGGTCGCGGCGCTCGCCGTAGGCATCGCCGCGGGGATTGCCATCTTCGGGGGGCTGACGCTTGCGCATGTCGACATCGGACGTCTGCTGATCTCCCTGATCGCGCCGTTGATCTCATTGGGCGATACCTTGCCGGCGCTGCTTATCGTGGTCTTCTTGCAGACGCTGTTGTGGTCGGCCGGCATCCATGGTCCCGCGTTCCTGGCGGCCATCACGACGCCCGTATACTTGCGCGCTCTTGACGAAAACGCGCAGGCGCTGCTCCACCATCAGACACCGCCTCACATCGTGACCATCATGATCTTTCTCTTCATCTATCCAGGCGGCTCCGGGGCGACGCTGCCGTTGGCTTTTCTGTGCTTACGCACGCGCGTGGCGCGGCTGCGCCGCCTCGGCGTGGCCTCGCTGCTTCCCAGCGTCGCAAACGTGAACGAACCGTTGATCTTCGGCGTGCCCATCGTCATGAATCCAGGGCTCGTGTTGCCCTTCATCGGCATTCCGCTCGTGCTCGCGACGCTGACGTTCACGGCGGAGTCGCTCGGCCTGGTCCGCCACACCGCCGTATGGCTTCCCGGCGCCATACCATCGCTCGTCGGGGCTTGGCTCACGACGAAGGGAGATTGGCGCGCGCTCGTCCTGATATGCCTGAACGTCGGCCTCGCCTTCGCCGTCTGGACTCCCTTCTTCCGCGCGTTCGAGCGCACGGTGCAAGCGCAGCCGGACGCGGAAGAAGGCCTCGTCAAGGCCGCTGAAGCAATCCGCGAGCACGAGCAGGCAGAGCACCGGCTCGCGATGACCGCGTCAAAGAAGTGATCCAGCGGCAGCTGCCGCTCGTGCAGGCTGCGTTCGAGCGCGCGGCCGAGCGCTTTGGTTTTTCCCAAGAGCTGATCGACCAGGGGCGCTGCGCGCTCGGCGACGTCGAAACTGTCTGGGCGCGCTGGGATGCGCACGGCATCGAAGCCGGCGCGAAAGTGTTCCAGGCGTTTCAACGCGCCGCGTTGACTGAAGCACACTTGGCGGGCACGACCGGTTATGGCTATCATGACGCCGGGCGCGACGCCTATGAACGGCTCTTGGCGGACGTCCTGCAGGCGGAGAGCGCGTTCGCGCGGCTGCAGCTGGTCAGCGGCACGCACGCGATCGTCGCCTCCATCACCGCCTTGCTCGGAGCTTCGGGGCGTTTGTGTTCCATCACCGGTCCTCCCTACGACACGTTGAGAAAAGCGTTGGTCGAGCCGCTCGGGGCTGCGGCTGGTGGTGGATCCCCTCGCTACCGTGAAGCTCGCTGGGCCGCGAGCAAGCCGGATGCGGGAGCGGATAGTCAGGCAGCGTCAGATGTCGGGCTTGACGAAGCTTCGGTGTCCGCCTGCCTGCGCGATCAGCCCGAAGTGATCTTCATCCAGCGCTCGCGAGGGTATTCGCCCCGGCCTTCCATGCGCGTGCGCGACATCGCGGCGCTGATCGCGACCTGCAAGCAGCTGTCGCCGCAGTCGCTGATCGTCGTCGATAACTGCTATGGGGAGCTGGTGGAACTCGAGGAGCCCACCGCCGCAGGGGCCGACGTCATCGTAGGATCGCTCATCAAAAACCTCGGAGGAGGAATCGCTCCGGGAGGAGCTTACATCGCCGGCCGTGGCGCCCTCGTCGCAGCGATCGCCGACCACGTCTTCGCCCCCGGCCTTGGCCTCAAAGTCGGACCGACGTTCGAAGCCTCCCGAGCGCTGTTCGCCGGCTTGCACCGAGCGCCGCGGGCCGTGTGCGAATCCCTCAAATCGTTGGAATTCGCCGCGGCGTTGTTCGAGAGGCTTGGCTACGCCGTCGATCCGCAGGTGGGCGGAACGCGCACCGACATCATCCAGGCCGTTCGCTTGGGCGACGCGCGGGCGGTGACGGCTTTCGCCGAGGGCCTGCAGCGATTTCTTGCTGTCAATTCCCACGCCCGGCCTGAGCCCGGGCCCGTTCCGGGCTACGATGACCCGGTGCTGATGGCAGGTGGGTCGTTCGTCGGCGGCTCGACGATGGAGCTTTCCTGCGACGCGCCCATGAGGCCGCCATTTGACATGTATCTGCAGGGCGGCACCGACTGCGTTCAAGGCATCCTCGCCACGATGAACGCCGCCGCTCATGTGATGCGGGCACGAGCCTGACGAGCAGGCGACCCATTCCCACCCGAGAATATATCAACATGGCGGAGAACCTTCATCGGCGTCAGTTTTCCCGTGTGACGGTTTCGCTGCCCGCGCGCTTTACGGTAGAAGCCAACGGAAATACCGAGGCTCACGACGGCTCGATCATCGTGCTGGGCGAGGGCGGAGCGCGGCTGGTCTCAAGCGCTCACGCTCCCGCCAGCTCGACCGTTCACGTCCACTTCAAGATCCCGTCAAGCGAGCGGGATATCACCGCCTACGGCCACGTCGTGTTGAGCTTTTACTCAGCGACGGAAGACAAGTATCACCATGGGATCGCCTTCACGTCCGTTGAAGCCCAGGATCGGGAAGCGATTTCCGCCTATGTCGAGAGCCTGACCGCCCGGCGCTGACGGCGGAGGACGGGCAGCAGAAGACAAAATAAAACAAGGCTGCGAAGCCTTGCCTTTCTGCTCTCGCTTAAGAGGAAGCGGCGCCGCGCTTAGCGGGCCTTTGACTCACCCATAAAGCCGTAGAAGAAGTATTCACTGTCGTCGTCCATGACGACGACCACGCGCGTCTCCTCATATGTCGCCCGCACCACGCACTTGCCCGTCATGGTGTCAAGGATGCCTTGCGCGAAGTTCTTTTCCGCCTCGCGAAGCGCGTCGGGGTCGACATCGAGAAGTTCCGGCAGAGGTAAATCGCTTACCTTAGATTGATCCACTATCGTTTGTGCTCCGGCCTAGTTCGCGGCTGTTCAACCGCGGCAAAGAGGCGCGCCGCGGCCTCTCATGACAGTATTCGGCGCCCATTTAGCATATATTTAGGCCCCGCCGGCCCAGGCGCGTCACACTTGAAACGCCCGCGTGCCCGCGCGCGTGGATTGTGTCGTCGATGGCACCTCCTGGGAAAATCTTCACCGCTGCCGAATACGCAAGCAATCATGTTTCTCCTTGAGGCGATGAATGGACCGCTCGACGGTAAGCGCTGGCCATTCGAAAAAAGCATCGAAATCGGCAGAGAGGTCGGCCCGTCAGGCGCCGCCCTGCCGATCGACAACACGGTCTCGCGGCGCCACGCGCGCATAGAGATCAGGGACGAGGGGCTCACCATCGCGGATTTAGACAGCAGCAACGGCACCATCCTTCGCGGCCAGCCGGTTTCGGGCACAGCCAACCTGGAACCAGGCGAGCCCTTCATCGTGGGGCGTACCGTGCTGCAGGTGCTTCTCAAGCGTGACGTGACTGCCGACTCAGGCGCTCTTCCGTAAAAGGCCAACATCATGCCGACCACCACGCGAACCTTCGCAGAAAAAAAGCGGCGCGCCGAAAAAATCGCGATCGTGACCGCGTACGACGCGCTCACCGCTGCCATGGTGCATGCGGCGGGCGTCGACGCTATTTTGGTCGGTGATTCCGCGGCGATGGTATTCGCGGGGCACGAGACGACGCTGCCTGCGACCATGGAGCAGATGCTGTATCACACAAGTTCGGTGGCGCGCGGGGCGCGCGGCGCGTTTGTGATCGCGGACATGCCGTTTTTGTCGTTCCAGTGCGGGCTCGACGATGCGGTGCGGAACGCCGGCCGCTTTCTCAAAGAGGCCGGCGCTCACGCGGTCAAGATCGAGGGCTGCGACGGCGCGCTCGTGCAGCGGTTGGTGGCAGCGGGAATTCCGGTGATGGGTCATGTCGGTCTGACACCGCAGTCGGTCCACGCGTTCGGAGGTTTTCGCGCCCAAGGAAAGACGCCCGAAACCGCTGCGCGCGTCCACCAGCAAGCACTGGCGCTGGATGCGGCCGGCTGCTTCGCGATCGTCTTGGAATGTCTGCCGACAGATCTGGCCGAGCGCATCACCCAAAGCGTTCGGGCGGCGACGATCGGCATCGGCGCCGGCGTGCCGTGCGACGGACAAGTCAGCGTCATCAACGACCTCTTGGGGCTGTCCACCGGCTATCTGCCCAAGCATGCCAAGCGCTATGCGCGCTTTTACGACGAAGGGCTGGGCGCCGTGAGACAGTACATCGATGAAGTGCGCGCCGGAGCGTTTCCCGGCGTCGAGCACAGCATCGAAGCTGCGGGTGAGGCGGGCGCTCCGCCCGCGCGCGTCAACCCATAGCTGCCCGCGCAACGACCAACGCGGCGCGGTTGATGCATACCGCACGGACGGTCCGCGAGTTGCGTTCATTCCGCGAGGGGCTCCCCGGCCCAGTGGCGCTGGTCCCGACCATGGGCGCGTTGCACGCCGGTCATGCGTCGCTCGTTCGCCGGGCGCGCGCCGCGTGCCGGTCGCTCATCGTCTCCTCGTTCGTCAACCCGCTGCAATTCGGCGCAGGTGAAGATCTGGGCCGTTACCCGCGCACGCCCGAGGACGATGCGCGCCTCCTTGCGGATGAAGGCGTCGATCTGCTGTTCGCGCCGCCTGAGGCTGAGATGTATCCTCGGCCGCAAGAGATCGTCGTGCAGCCGCTGACGCTCGCGCAGCACTGCGAAGGGCTGCGTCGGCCGGACCATTTTCGCGGCGTCGCGACGGTCGTGCTGAAGCTGTTGAACCTGTGCCGGCCGCAGCAGGCATATTTCGGAGAAAAGGATGCTCAGCAGCTGGCGGTCGTCCGGCGGCTCGTGGCCGACCTCCACTTGGACTGCGACATCGTGGCCTGCCCGATCGTGCGCGAAGCCGATGGCCTTGCACTGTCCTCGCGCAACCGCTATCTGTCGCCGTCGGAGCGTGCGGCCGCGCCGAATCTGCACCGGGCCTTGCAAGTGATCGCGACCGCGCTTGCGTCAGGACGATCGGATGTCAACGCGTTGTTGGCCGATTCCCGGGCACGCATGAGCCCATTGCGCTGCGATTACCTAGCGGTGGTGCGACCGGACGAATTCATACCCCTCGATGCGGTCCCGGCGGATAGCGAACTGCTGGCGGTGGGAGCCGCATTTGCGGGCAACACCCGCTTGATCGACGCGGTAAAGGCGCGTACGCCCAAGCGGCCAACAGAAGAGAATGTACGATGAAGACACCGATACGCTCAGCCCGGCAGGCAGTTGCATGACTGCGTTTGCTCCGCTGTCGCCGCAGAACGGCGACGACCGCCAGGCTGCTCTGCGCGACCGCACCATTCTGGTCGGTGTGTGCGGCGGCATCGCGGCCTACAAATGCGCCGGCATCGTCAGCACGCTGCGCCAGAGCGGCGCTGATGTCCACGTCATCATGACGGAGGCGGCGCAGAAGTTCGTCGCTCCCTTGACGTTCGCCGCGCTTTCGAACCATGACGTCCACACCGACATGTTCGCCAAAGACACGACCTGGGACATCGCTCACATCGGCCTGGTCCGCAAGACGGACGCGTTTGTGATCCTCAATGCCACCGCCAACACGATCGCAAAGCTGGCGCATGGGATCGCCGACGACCTGCTCACGACGTGCGTGCTCGCGACGCGCAAGCCGCTGCTGGTCGCGCCGGCGATGAACACCCAGATGTTGGAAGCGGACGCGACGCAGGCCAATATCCGCTGCCTGCAAGAGCGCGGCTTCGAATTCGTGCAGCCCGCGGCCGGGTTCTTGGCATGCGGCGAGACCGGCGACGGACGCCTCGCCGAAGAAGAGGAGATCATCGCGGCTCTCTGCGCGATGCTAACCCGCAGCCGCAGTTTGGCGTCGGAGCATGTCTTGATCACGGCCGGCCCGACCCGCGAGTTTCTCGATCCCGCGCGATTTCTTTCGAATCCGTCGAGCGGCCGCATGGGCTACGCACTCGCTCGGGAAGCCGCTGCTCGCGGTGCGGCTGTCACGCTTGTTTCCGGACCGACGGAGTTGCCTGCACCCGCCGGCGCCGAACGTGTCTCGGTCACGAGCGCGCTGGACATGCACGCCGCGGTGCTGGAGCGCTTGCGCGGCACCACGATGTTCATTGGCGCCGCCGCGGTCGCGGATTTCCGGCCGTCGGCGTCGTCCAAGATCAAAACGAAGAAGGAAGACGCCGATGTGAACCTGGCCATGACGCGCAACCCCGACATCATCGCGGACGTCGCACGTCAAAAGCCGCCTGCATGTCTCGTGGTCGGTTTTGCCGCTGAAACCGACGACATGGAGCGCAACGCCGAAGACAAGCTGTTGCGCAAAGGCCTGGATTGCATCGTTGTGAACTCGATTGCAGCTCACGGCACAGACGGCGCATTTGGGGCGCGCGACAACGCCGTCACCATTTTGTGGCGGCAAGCAGGCAACGGACACGTCGAGCGGTGCCGGCTCGCGCGCGCTCCAAAGACCGCGATCGCTGCG
The DNA here is from genome assembly GCA_003244105.1 of Candidatus Eremiobacter antarcticus. Taxonomy (GTDB): domain Bacteria; phylum Vulcanimicrobiota; class Vulcanimicrobiia; order Eremiobacterales; family Eremiobacteraceae; genus Eremiobacter; species Eremiobacter antarcticus. Next base: position 63,232 of record QHBK01000006.1, read on the forward strand.
GCGATTCTGGACCAGGCAGCGGCGCTTCGCGCGCAAAGGCGCTGAGGGCAAACGGTGCTGCTCGCGGTCGAAGTCGGCAACACGAACGTGAAGTTCGGCTTGTTCGAGCTCACGGGCGCGGCCGCCGGCACGCTCGTGCACACCTGGCGATCGGTGACCGACCATCGGCAGACCGCAGACGATATGGCCGCTTCCGTCGATGCGATGCTTCGCCTGAACGGCGTCGCCCGCTCGACGATACAGCGCGTGGCGGTCGCAAGCGTTGTGCCACCCTTGTACCGAGCCTTGACCGGAATGGCGCAGCAGTATTTCGGCTGCCGGCCTGCGTTCTTGTCCGCGGCCAGGCAGCACATCTTGCCCGTGAAGACCCGCCACGCCGCAGAGCTCGGCGCCGATCTGATCGCCGGAGCCATCGGCGCTCAGGTCAAGTACGGTGCGCCCGCGATCGTCGTGCAGTTCGGAACGGCCACCACGTTTGCGGCTGTGAACGCCGAATCGGAGTACGTCGGAACGGCGATCGCGCCCGGCGTCGAAGTATCCGTCGACGGTTTGATCGGGCGCGCCGCGAAATTGATGAGCGTGCCGCTGATCCGGCCGGAGCGAGCGATCGGCACCGATACGGCCGCGTCTCTGCAGTCCGGCATCATCTTCGGCTTCATCGGCCAGGTTGAGTACTTGGTCGAACGGTTTCGAGAGGAACTGGGAAGCCGCGCTCGCGCGATCGCGACCGGCGGGTTAGCGGATCTCATTGCGCCGCACACCCAGGTCTTCCACGCGCGCGACGAACGCTTGGTCCTGGATGGCCTGTATCAATGGGCGGCGAGCGCGGTCAGGACGGAGTTGCCGGCCTAGCGCTGCACCGGGTGGCGTGGCGCATCCAAGGCGAGCGCGGTCATCATTCTCACGCCGTTTTCGAGCGCCGCTTCGTCGATCTTAAAGCGGGCGCTGTGATGCGGCTCGCCGTCGAGGCCGGGCTGCGCTCCAAGGAAGAAGAAGCAGCCGGGCCGGCGCTCGAGCATGTACGAGAAATCTTCGGCGCCCATGATGGGCGTCAGGTCGACGGAGTTGGCGGCTCCCAACGTTCGAGCCGCGAGCTCCCGCACGTACTGCGATTCGACGGCGTCGTTGACGGTCACGGGGTAGCGCCGATCGTACTGGAAGTCGTAGGACGCATCTGCGGCGCGACAGCAGCCCCGCAGCACGCCCTCGATGCGAGCGGGCATCTCATCGCGCAGCCCTGCGTCAAAGGCTCGCACGGTGCCGAGCAATCGCGCCTCGTCCGGAATCACGTTGTGCGTCGTTCCGCTGTGGATCGAGCCTATGGTGATCACCGCCGGCTGCAACGGGTCGATCGTGCGGCTGACGACCGACTGCACCGCCGTGATGAAGTGCGCCGAGGTAACAATCGCATCGACCGTCTCGTGAGGCGCTGCCCCGTGACCGCCTTTGCCGCGGATGGTGATCTCGATCGAGTCGCTCGACGCCATGATGGGTCCCGGACGCACCGCCACGACTCCAGGCGTGAGCCGCGACCACACGTGCAATCCGTAGACCGCATCCACGCGCGGGTTTTCCAGGACTCCTTGCTCGACCATCGCCTTGCCGCCGCCTTTGCCTTCCTCGGCCGGTTGGAAACAGAAGACGAGCGTGCCGCAGCATTCATCCCGGCGCTCCCGCACGAGGCGAGCTGCTCCCAAAAGGATCGCAACGTGCGCGTCGTGGCCGCAGGCGTGCATCTTTCCCGGCGCGACCGAGGCGAACGGTACGCCGCTTTGCTCTTCGATCGGGAGCGCATCCATATCCGCTCGCAAGAGCACGGTGCGCCCCGGCCGGCCGGTGCGGAGCACGCCGACGACGCCCGTTTGTGCGATGCTGGTGCGGACTTCATAGTCGAGAGATCGCAGCTCCCGCGCCACGATCGCGCTCGTGCGGAGTTCTTCGAATCCAAGCTCCGGATGGGCGTGGATATCACGCCGCAGCTCGATGACATCCCGCAGGATGCTCGCGGGTATGTCAACAGCCAACGGCTGAACGGCCATGCCTGTCCTTCCGGCGAGGCGATGCCTCCGCCAAAGACGAACGCGTCAAAGTGGTGAAAAGCGTCGCGCCGCTGCGCATCGCAGGCCTTTCCATATTTCCACCGCTGGCCCTGGCGCCCATGGCCGGCGTGACGAACGCGCTCTTCCGCAAACTGTTCAAGCCGTTCGGCTTAGGACTGACGGTCAGCGAATTCGTGTCGGCGCAATCGCTCGTGCGCATGAATCAACGCACGCTGGATATGATCGACGTCTATCCCGAGGAGCGCCCCACAGCCGTGCAGCTCCATGGGAGCGATCCGGAAGTTATGGCTCGCGCCGCCGCGTACGTGGAAGAGTGCGGCGCGGACATCGTCGACATCAACTTCGGCTGTCCGGCGCCTAAGATCGTGAAGGGCGGAGATGGCGCGGCCATCTTGCGTGACCCGCCGCTGGCTGTTGCCATCTGCGCCGCCGTGCGCAAAGCGGTGCGCACCGTGCCCGTCACCGTGAAGATGCGGCTGGGATGGGAGGCGGTGGACTTTCCGTATATCGACATCGCGCGCCGCGCCGAAGCGGTCGGCATCGACGGGCTCACATTGCACGGACGTTACGGCAAGCAGTTCTATAAAGGCGAATCCGACTGGTCGCACATCGCGAAGCTGAAAGAGGCCGTCCGCATTCCGGTCATCGGCAACGGCGATGTGCGCACGGCTGCAGAGGCGATGCGGCGCCTCCGCGAGACCGGCGTCGACGCGATCATGGTGGGCCGAGCCGCCCTTGGGAACCCGTGGCTCATGCGCGAGGTCGCATCCGCGATGACCGGCTTGGACTGCCCGCCGCCGCCAACGGTCGCCGAAAGGGTGGATTTCGGCCGCGCTCACTTCGACGCAATGCTGGAGCGCTACGGAGAGAAATCCGGCCTCCTGCAGATGCGAAAACATCTGGGCTGGTATTTGAAGGGCATCGAAGGCGCCGGAGCGCTGCGCGAAGCGATCAACCGCGAGCCGTCGCCGGACGCCGTGCGTGCCATCTTACAGGAAGCCCGCACGCGTTCGCCCGCGGACGAAGCCCATGACGCGGAGCTTGCGGTCGCCGCCATGTGATTGCCCGTCACACCGCGGGCGCACCAACCGTATGCGTTCGCTTGCGACGGGGCCGGCTCGTCCGGACGTGTAACTTACGTGAAGCCGGCGGGTAGTATGCAAGAAAGCCGGCCAAGCAATTGCGAGGAGGGGGGTAACCGATGGACTCAACGGAGACGGCAGGCCAAGTGCCGGCGCCCACTGCGCCGGCGGCGCACGTGACGGCTGACGCGCCGGCCGGTGCGGGAGCGCACGAAACGCCGCGTCAAGCGGTGCACTCCGTGCTCGACCACACGCAAAGCGTCGGCGACGCTTTGGCAAGTCTCGCGACTTTCATCCCGGGATTCGCCGGCTACAAGGCGGCCGAGGAACGAAGAATCGCCGACAAACAGCTGCGGGCCGTCATCGGAGAGCGCCTCACCAAGATCAAGGGGCGGCTTGACGACCTCAACGGAACGTTGTCGCGCACGGGCTCGCTCGACGGATTGGCCTTGATCGACCAAAGCGGCCGCCGCCTCGAGCGGCTCATCGACCGCATGCGCTTCGCGGATTACGGGTATGCGGCCATCTTCGACCGCGTGTCGCTCGGCGAACCGGAGCTGTCTCGCCTGTACCAGTATGACACCGGCATCATGCAGGAGCTGGGAGCGTTCGACGATGCGGTCAGCGCAGCCGAGCAAGCCGCGCCCGACCAAGAGCGGCTTCGCATCGCGCTCGGGAAGCTCGACGCCCTGACGGCCGAATTCGACCGCCGTTTCGAAGCTCGCAAACATCTCTTTGACGGCCTGCCCACCCCGTGACGGTGGGTTGCCGGCGGCTGCATGCGGTACGAGCTGTCTGCCGATAGTGAAGGATGCAAGGAGCGTGATTGCCGCCTACTGGGCGGCGGCGGAGGCGAGGGACTGGGACGGCTTCGGCCGGCTCCTCGCAGACGACGTCGTCTACGAAGGCCCGCAAACGCGTGAACGCGTCCGCGGCCGCGAGGCGTACATCCGCTTCAACGTCGAGGGTTTTCCGGGTGACTGGCATCTGGCGGTCGAGAGAATCGTCGCGGCACAGGGACAGGCGGCGAGCTGGATCCAGTCCGTGGGTTCAAACGGCGCTGAAACGGGCCTGTGCTTTTTCCAGCTCGACGACCGCGGGCTGATCGTTCGGATCACGGATTTTTGGCCCGAGCCCTACGAACTCCCGGCGAGCCGCTCGCATCTGGTCGAGAGGTACTGAAGTGTTCGCCGAAGAGTTCGGAATGACGGCTCCTCAAACGTTTCCGCTTGTTCGGCGGTTTGACGCGGCTGCGACGCCGCAGACGGGGTTGCGATAAAAGCCATGGCCCTCGGCCTATCAGTCATAGAATTTTTTGACAACACCGGTCAGCAGATCGTGCACCGCTGGCCCGAGAGCGGCTCCGCGGACATTAAGTGGGGAAGTCAACTCATCGTCCAAGAGAGCCAAGCCGCGGTCTTTTTCCGCGACGGGCGCGCGCTCGACACGTTCGGGCCGGGTCGCTACGCGCTGTCGACGCAGAACCTTCCTTTGTTGTCGAACTTGGTGGCGCTGCCGTTCGGGGGCACGTCGCCGTTTCAGTCGGAAGTGTACTTCGTCAACCTCAAAGTCTTCACGAACATGCACTGGGGTACCGCCGAGCCGATCCTGTTCCGCGACGACGAGTTCTCAATGGTGAGGCTGCGGGCGTACGGCATCTTCAGTATTCGCGTGACCGATGCGCAACTGTTCGTCAACAAGATCGTCGGCACACAAAACGTCTACACCTCGGATGCGCTGCAGGACTTCTTCCGCAACATCATCGTCTCGCGCTTGAACAATCTGCTCGGTGAAACCGTCAAGAGCATCTTGGATCTGCCCAAGTATTACGACGCTCTCGACGCGGCCGCGAAGGCCCGCGTCAAAGACGACTTCGGACAGTACGGCGTCCAGCTCATCGATTTCTTGATCAACGCGATCACGCCGCCGGATGAGGTGCAAAAGGTCATCGACGAACGCACAGGCATGGGCGTCGTCGGCAACATGGGCCAGTACATGCAGTTCAAAGCAGCGCGCTCGCTCGAAGATGCGGCGCAAAATCCGGGCGGGGCCGCCGGAGCTGCCGCCGGCATCGGCATGGGCGCAGGACTTGGCTTCGCGGTGCCCGGGATGATCAATCAAGCGATGCAAGGGATGCAGCTAGCGCCTCAAACGAATTCGCAAAAATCCGCAGGCGCCCAGCAAGGCGCCGTTGCCGGAGCAACACAGGCGGCCATGATTTCCTGCCCGAGCTGCCACGCCTCCGTTCCGGCCTCGGCGAAATTCTGCCCGGAATGCGGCAAAGTGCTGCCCAAAGCCGCGGAGTGCCCCACCTGCCACGCCGCCGTGACCGCGGGAGCGAAGTTCTGCGCTGATTGTGGCACGAAGCTTTAGCTCACGCCGATAAACCCGCTCACAGCGAGCGCCACCACCCATCCAGTGCCTGGTTGAAGGCGAGTGGGTTGTCGACGTTGGGCACGTGGCCGGCGTCGGCGATCACAGCGAGCGCGCTCGCGCTTTTCGTCAAGGCGACGATCTCTTCGCTCAGAGCGCGCGGCGCGACATCCGTGTCGTGTTCGCCCCAGATGGCCAAGACGGGCACCGTGATGCGCGGCAACAGCGCTCGGTAATCGCCCGTCCACGTCGCTCTCGTCGCAGCCTTATAGACGTCCAAAGGTATCGAGCCCATCTCCGCTCGCACCCGTTCGACCCGTTCGGGAAGCGCATCGGGACGCAAGACACCGCGTGCGCGCGTGCGCGCGAACTCGGTCATGCCGAGGCGCTCGAGCGTGTCGATGCGCTCGCGCATGCTTTCGACGCCGCCCGGGTAAAACGCAAACGTATCGACCAGCGCGAGCGACCGTACGCGCCCGGGCGCCTGTCGGTAGCACTCAAGCGCGATGACGCCGCCCAACGAACAGCCGCAGAAATGCGCGGCGCTCACTCCACAAGCGTCGAGCACTGCGAGCACGTCGCGGGCAAACGCCGCGCGGCTGATGGCCTGCGCATCGGCTGCGGCCGCTTCAAGCGAACGCGGCGGAGGCACGTCCGAGTCCCCGTAGCCGCGGTACTCAGCCGCGATGCACCGCATGCCGGTCGTGGAAAAGTGCTCAAGCTGCGCGCGCCAGACGTCCTTCGTGGATCCGACGCCATGCAAGAAGACGACCTCAGGGCCGGCGCCTGCTTCCGCATAAGCGATTCTCAGCCCGTCGGACACGGCATATGATGTTTGCGGTTCATCCATTGACAGCTCTCATCGTCGTGCGACGATGCCATGGAAGGCACAGGTGCTGCCGAGCAAGGGCGCCGAACGGCTGACCAGCATGACGACGCCGGCTTCGGAACAGCAGACCGCTCTTTTCGACGAAGTGTACACGGCCTATAAGGAATTCGTGAATCCGCCGCTCGCACGCTTCATGAAAATGGCCGGCGCGGGCGTGGAGCTTGAAACGAGAGGCTGCCGCGTTTACGATCATACGGGCAAGTCCTACTTGGATTTCTGCGGCGGCTACGGCGTCTTCACTCTCGGGTACATGCATCCGCGAGTCGTGGCCGCAGTCAGAGCGCAGCTCGACCGCATCGCCCTTTCATCTCGCGTTTTCTTCAACGCTCAGACCGCAGCGCTTGCGAAGGCGCTGGCCGATCTCGCGCCCGGCGATCTCAAGATCACGTTTTTCTCCAACAGCGGCACTGAAGCGGTGGAAGCGGCGTTGAAGCTGGCGCGGCTTTCCACCAAGCGGACCCACATCGTCTCGACGTTCAACGGCTATCACGGCAAAACGATGGGCAGTCTGACCGCGACGGGCCGCGGCGTCTTCCGGGATTCGTTCCGGCCGCTGGTGCCCGAGTTCGATCACGTCCCCTTCGGAGATCTCGACGCCTTGGAACGCGTCTTGCCCGGCGCAGCCGCCTTCATCGTGGAGCCGGTGCAATGTGAGGGAGGCGTGATCATCCCGCCCGACGGCTATCTGCGGGGCGTTCGCGAGCTGTGTGACCGCCATGGAGTGCTGCTGATCGCCGATGAGGTGCAGACCGGACTCGGTCGCACGGGCTATCTGTGGGGAGTCGATCGTGAAGGCGTCGTCCCCGATGTCCTGGCAGCCGCCAAAGGGCTTTCCGGCGGCGTCATCCCGATCGGCGCCACCATCTCGAAGACAGAGGTGTGGATGAACGCATTCGGCAGCTCGCCGCTGCTGCACACCTCGACGTTTGGCGGCAATCCGCTGGCGTGTACCGCGGGTCTGGCGGCCTTAGAGGTGCTCATGGATGAACGCCTGGTCGAGCGATCGCGAGACAATGGCGCATACCTACTCGAGCAGGCGCGCCGGTTGCATCGCTCCTTTCCAGACGTGATAGCGGAGGTTCGGGGACGAGGGCTGGTGGTCGGGGTCGAGCTCACGCACGAGGGTTATGGCGGCGTGCTCATCCCGCAGTGCCTCAAGCGCGGCCTTACGGTGGCCTACACGCTCAATCAACAGCGGGTCATCCGGCTCGAGCCGCCGCTCATCGTCTCAAAACCCGAGATCGATGAAGCCATGAGCATCTTCGACCAGGCGCTGGCTCAAAGCAGGGAAAAGCTCGGTGCGCTCTCCGCAGTCTAGGGGGCGTTGAACGATGCCGTACGTGGAGACGTCCATCGAGATCTCTGCTCCCAAAGAGCGGATCTACGAGCTTGCCAAGGACATGGAGAGCTATCCCGAGTTCATGCCGGACATTGAATTCGTCAAAGTCATCAAGCGCTCGGGCAACGAGACCGTGACCCGCTGGAAGACGCTGGTGGAAGAGGCGCCTATCGAATGGACGGAGCTTGACGTCTTCGACGACGCGAACACGCGCATCGACTACAAACTGATCGAAGGCGATCTGGACAAGTTCGAAGGCGCTTGGACGTTTTCCGAACACGACGGCCGTACCAAAGTCGTACTGGGCGTCGACTATGACTTCGGCGTGCCGACGCTCGCCGAGCTCATCGGCCCGATCCTGCGCAAGAAGGTGGAAGAGAACTCCTTGATGATGCTGCAAGGCCTCAAAGTACGCTGTGAGAACAACGCGGACGGTGCGCCGGCAAGTCCACCGTTTGACGGGTGAGGAAGGTCGCACCGAGGACGGCGCTGACAAAGTGTATCGTGGCCCCGCGGGGAATGTGACCGGCATGGCCGCAGCCCAAGGTCTCAAGCTACGGAAGTTCGGCTTTATCGTCCATCCGCTGTCCTACGAGGACGTGCTGCGCTACGAGCCCAAGGCGGCCGGCAAAGGCCAAGCGCTCATCCGCAAGATCCTGGAATGGATGCCCGCCTATCGCGTGTGCGACATCGTGGGCGTGCGTAGCCGCACGGGCGAAGAGATCATGGGTCACTTCATCGGCGTGCCGCTCATGCCCGACCAGTTCCTGAGCCTGCCGCGCGCGGAAGTCATGGCCCGCATCATCCGGGGCACGAATCTCGCGGCGGAACTCGGCTGCGGCATCGTCGGTTTGGGCGGCTTCACAGCCGTTGTCGGCGACGGCGGCATCACGGTGGCCGAGAACAGCCCCATCGCCGTGACCAGCGGCAACTCGTACACCATCGCCGCCGCCATGCAAAGCCTCTTCCGCGGCGCGCGCGAGATGGAGATCGATCTTGCCGGCGCGCGCGCTGCGGTGATCGGCGCGACGGGCAGCATCGGCTCGGCGTGCGCTCAGATTCTCGGCAACGAGGTGTCGCAAGTGACGCTTGCAGCGCGCAACGCGACCCGCTTAGCGAAGCTGACGCACGCGATGCAATCGCATGTCAAGGCGAAATTGGCGTGGACGACCGACATCGCCGAGGCCGTGCAGCACGCGGATCTGGTCCTGACGGCCACCGCGGCGACGTCCAGTGTCGTGGAACCGGAAGATCTGCGGCCCGGCGCGGTGGTCTGCGAAGTCTCTCTTCCCCACGATGTCTCCCGCCGCGTGGCGACGGAGCGCGACGACGTGCTGGTGACCGAGGGAGGCAATGTCAAAGTACCCGGTGACGTCAATTTCAATTTCGACTTCGGGCTGCCGCCGCAGATGTCGCTGGCCTGCATGGCAGAGACGATGATCCTGACGCTTGAGAACCGCATGGTGAACTACTCGCTCGGCCGCGGCGTCAACCTGGACAAGGTGCTCGAGATCCAGCGGCTCGCCGAAAAGCACGGCTTCGAGCTTGCCGGCATGCGCGCGTTCGACAAGCCGGTGACCGAGGAGCAGATCGCCCACACGCGCGAGCGCGCCCGTGCCGCGCGGCTGGCGGGCGATCGTCCGCCTGCGGGCGTCGCCCTCTCGTGAAGAAGATCGTCTCGGTCAGCCTGGGGTCCTCGGCGCGCGACCATCAGGTCGAGGTGGACTGGCTCGGAGAACGGCTCGAAATCTCGCGCGTGGGATTCGACGGTTCGCTCGAGCGCGCGCTGCAAGCCCTGCGAGAACTTGATGGCAAGGTGGACGCCATCGGGTTGGGCGGCATAGACGTCTACTTGTATGCCGGTGCCAAGCGCTATGCGCTGCGCGACGGCCTGCGCATGCTTGAGGCCGTGAAGCAAACGCCGGTCGTCGACGGCAGCGGACTGAAGAACACGCTCGAGCGCGAGACCATCCGGCAGCTGCAAAGCCGAGGCATCGTCGATTTTTCCGGATTGCCCGTGCTCATGGTCAGCGCGCTGGACCGCTTCGGCATGGCTCAGGCACTGGTGGAAGCGGGCGCACACGTCACCTTCGGCGACTTCATCTTTGCCCTCGGCATCGATAAGCCGGTCACGTCACTGGCCGAATTCGAGGCGCTCGCGGAACGCTATCTGCCCGATGCATGCAGGCTGCCGTTCCAGTTCTTTTATCCGACGGGCAAAAAGCAGGACAAGCCGCCGGAGCCGAAGTTCCCGCAATACTATGAGGCGGCGTCTCTCATCGCGGGCGATTTCCATTTCATCAGACAGCACATGCCCGACCGTCTGAGCGGCAAGACGATTATCACGAACACCGTCACGGCTCACAACGTCGACGAGCTGCGAATGCGCGGCGTCTCGCGCCTCATCACGACCACGCCGAATTTGGGCGGCCGCTCCTTCGGCACAAACGTGATGGAGGCGGCGCTGCTCGCCGTTGTGGGCAAACGCTGGCAAGACGTCACGGCGTCCGACTACCAAGACATGTTGGAGCGGCTGAATTTCACACCGCGCGTCGAAGAGCTCAACGTCCATGCAACAGCTTGACGAGTATCCGCGCAATCGCAGCAAGGGAGATCCAATGACCGAGAAAGAGACCGTCGTCACCGAAGAGGGCTTACGCAAGCTTGAGGCTGAGCTGGAAGAGCTGAAGACCGTTCACCGCAAGGAAGTGAACGACCGCATCCGCCAGGCCAAAGAATTCGGCGACATCTCCGAAAACGCGGAATACGAAGACGCCAAGCAAGAGCAAGCCTTCATCGAAGGCCGCATCATGAAGCTCGAAACCATGATCCGCAGCGCCAAGATCATCCACGAAGGCGAGGGCGGAGCGGACGAAGTGCACCTGGGCAGCACCGTGCGCATCCGCAATGTGGGCACCGGCAGCGAGAACGAATACACGATCGTCGGCAGCGCCGAAAGCGATCCGCCCAACGCCAAGATCTCAAACGAGTCGCCCATCGGCCGCGCGCTCGTGGGCGCCAAGCCCGGACAGACGGTGACGGCGTCCGCCCCGAGCGGCGATGTCCAATTCAAAATCATGAACATACGCGCGAATCGCCGCAGCGGACCAAAGACGAAAAAATGACCGCCGCCGGCGATGCCGGTGCGACCGAGTCCGACCTCATCGAGGCACGCCGCGCCAAGCTCGCTGCGCTGCGCGATGCCGGCAGCGATCCGTTCGCCGTCACGAAGTTCAAGCGAAGCCACGTCATCGCGGATGCGCGCGCTGCCTTCGCAACGTTGGGACCGCACGAACGGGGCGGTTCCGAGGTGGCGCTTGCCGGCCGCCTCCAATCCTTGCGGCGCATGGGGAAAAAGCTCGTCTTCGCGGATGTCGTGGATCAATCGGGACGCATTCAGCTGTACCTTCGTGCGGAGAAGATGGGCGAGGCCTTCGCTCGTGTCGAGCTGTTGGACCGTGGCGATGTCGTCGGGGTGACCGGCGTTCCGTTCGTCACCAAGTCGGGAGAGCTCACAATCGAGGTGTCCGCCTTGGCAGTGCTGTCGAAATCGCTGCGCCCTTTGCCCGAGAAATGGCACGGCCTGGTCGATCCGGAGACCCGCTATCGGCGGCGGTACGTCGACCTCATGGTGAACCGGGCCGTGCTCGACACCATGCTGCTGCGCAGCAGGATGATCGCGAGCATCCGCCGCTTGCTGGACGAGCGCGGGTACATCGAAGTGGAGACGCCTGCGCTGTTGGCGCTCGCGGGCGGCGCCAACGCGCGGCCCTTCGTGACGCACTCCCACGCCTTCGGCGTGCCCCTGCAGCTGCGCATCGCGACGGAACTCAATCTCAAGCGCTGTATCGTCGGCGGCATCGAGAAGGTCTACGAGATCGGCAGGATCTTCCGCAACGAAGGCACCGACCGCACGCGCAACCCCGAATTCACGATGTTGGAGCTGTACGAGGCTTACACAGATTTTGAAGGCATGATGCGGCTGAGCGAAGATGTGCTGCTGGCTGCAGCCGCAGCGGCGGGAATCGAAGAGGATCACGAATTCGACGGAAGAGCCATTTCGCTGCGGCGGCCATTCCCTCGCATAGCGTATCTGGAAGCGATGCAACGGTTCGGCGAGCTGCAGCGGGAGGACGTTTTGGACGAAACGCGCGCGCGCGCCGAAGCCAAACGTCGCGCGGTCCAGATGGAGCCGGGAAGCTCGCACGCCCACGTGGTCGACAAGCTGTTCGAGGCGACGGTCGAACCGCATCTGGTCAACCCGGTCTTCGTCACTGACTTTCCCGTGCTGCTCTCGCCGCTCGCCAAGCGCAAGCGCGATGACCCGCATCTGGTCGAGCGCTTCGAGCTGTTCATCGCCAACATGGAGATCGCGAACGCCTTTTCGGAGCTCAACGACCCCGACGATCAGCGCGAGCGCTTTTTGGGCCAAGCGCGTGAACGGCTGGCGGGCGATCCGGAAGCTCCAGAGCCGGATTGGGATTACGTGACCGCTCTGGAGTACGGCATGCCGCCCACCGGAGGCATCGGCATGGGCATCGACCGGCTGGTCATGCTGCTCACCGACGAGCAGTCGATCCGCGACGTCCTCTTGTTCCCGTTCCAAAAGCCGCAATGAGGCAACCGAATGGACGCAGGCCCGCAGCGCTCGTCACGAACCCTTGCGCTCGTACTGGAATACGACGGCAGCCCGTACCACGGTTTTCAACGCCAGCACGGCCTTCCGACGGTAGCTGAGCGCGTCGAAAACGCGCTCGCGCAATTGTTCGGCCATGAGACGAAGGTGGTGGCCGCCGGCCGCACCGATCGAGGCGTGCACGCGCGCGGTCAGGTCGTCAGCTGCACGACGACCAGCGCCTTTCCGTTGGAGCGCATGGCGTTGGCGGCCAGCGCCTTGCTGCGGCCGCACGCCATCGCAGTCGTGCGCGCGGCGGAACGTCCCGAGGGCTTCTCCGCGCGGCGCGACGCGCTCGCGCGCTGTTATCGCTACCTCATCCTCAACCGGGTTGCGCCTTCTCCCCTGCAGCGCGGCCGTGTCTTCCACGTGAGCCGCGGATTGGACGCGGCCGCCATGCAGAGCGCGGCCCTGAGCCTGGAAGGCGAACACGACTTTGCCGCTTTTTGCGCAGCCGGGTCGGACAGCGATCGCACGATCCGCCGCATCACGGCGGTGGAAGTGCGCCGGCAAGGGGAACTCGTCGAAGTCTCCGTCAGCGCGGATTCGTTCCTGCACAACATGGTGCGCATCATCGTCGGAACGCTTGTGGAAGTGGGGCGAGGAACGCGCGAGGTCGACGATGTGGAGGCGGTCCTGCGGTCGCGGTCGCGCAGCCGAGCGGGCTTCACAGCGCCGCCCCACGGCCTGTATTTGGAAAAGGTGGAATATGCAAATCAGGTCTAAACCCGACTTGACGAAAGACTAGCCGTCCGGGTATCATTCTAAGGTTGGCGCCGTCTAGCGGCGCTCAAGCGCTTCCATGTCCAGGTGGTTCCATGACGACGCCCCTCATCGCACAAAAAGATGTGCAGCGCGACTGGTACATCGTAGACGCCGACGGCAAAACGCTCGGCCGGTTGGCCGCGCGCGTCGCGTTTGTGTTGGCAGGCAAGCACAAGAGCAGCTATACGCCCAATGCGGACAGCGGCGATTTCGTCGTCGTGATCAACGCCGGCAAGGTGCACTTGAGCGGCAAGAAGTGGACGAAGAAAGAATATATCAAGCATTCGCAATATCCGGGCGGACTGCGCCGGCGCACGGCAAGCCAAGTGCACGCCGCCGATCCGACCGAGATCATCGAGACGGCGGTGCGCGGGATGTTGCCGATCAATCACTTGCGCGCGCGGCGCATGAAACGGCTGCGCCTATTCGCGGCCGCCGATCACGCGCATGAAGCGCAAAAACCAAAGGTTTTGCAAGGAATAGCATGACGGCGCAAACGGGCCAGAACTTCGCCGCGACAGGGCGGCGCAAACGGGCAGTCACAAGAGTTCGCATGTCGCTCGGCCAGGGCGAGATCAAAGTGAACGGGCGGCCGGTGGAGCAGTACCTCGGCCGCGCTTCGCTGCTTCAGGTCGTGCGACAGCCGCTCGAGGTCACCAACAGCGTCGCGCGCTTCGACGTCGCCGTGACCGCCCACGGAGGTGGCCTCTCCGGTCAAGCCGGCGCCATCCGCCACGGCATCGCGCGCGCGCTCGTGCGCATGGATGAGACGCTGCGGCCGATCCTGCGCAAAGCCGGCTTTTTGACGCGCGACCCACGCGAAAAAGAATCAAAGAAATACGGGCGCAAACGCGCACGCAAGCGCTTCCAGTTCAGCAAGCGTTAGTCAGGCGCGTTGCGCGCGCGCATCCACCAAGGCACGGTTCTTAGGCTTCTCGGCGTACATCGCCGCATCGGCGAACGCGATGAGATCTCGCTTGTTGTCTCCGTCGAACGGATACACGGCGATGCCGGCGGACAGCTCGATCGCCGCGGCGGCCGAGCTCTTCTGGACGCGCTCCGCGATTTTTCGACGAACCCGTTCGAGCAGCAGCCGCGCGCCGTGAAGATCCGAGGCGGGCAGTATCACCATGAACTCGTCGCCGCCGTACCGCCCCGGCAAGTCGGACGCTCGCACGCTCTGACGCAAGATCTCGGCCGTGAGGCGCAGCATGTCGTCGCCGGCCTGGTGTCCCCGCGTATCGTTGAAGCCCTTGAAATCATTGAGGTCGAACATCACGACGGCCATCTGCTCGCCGGACCGAGCTGCACGGACGATTTCCTGCTCCAAGCGGCCGTGCAGGTAGCGGTGGTTGAACAAGCCCGTCAACGAATCTTCATTGGCGCGTTCGCGAGCTCGTCCGTATAAGCGTGCGTTGCGCACCCCCAGCGCCAGCTGTGTGGCGATGGTCTCCAGGACGCCGAGCTGTTGAGCGCTGAAGATGCGCGGTTCGCTCGTCGAAGCGACGGTCACAGTGCCGGCGACCTGACCTTCTACGACGATCGCAGCGGCGGCGCAGCCTCTTATGCGGCGTGACGCCAGCGTCTCAGCGATGCCGTCGAAGCGGCGGTCGGCTGCGGCATCATCGCTCGCAAGCGACCGCAGTCCCAAGATGCGCAGCATCGGCCAATCGTCGGCTATCGGCAGTCGCTCGCCCTGAAGCGACGGCTTGTTCTTCCCCCAATAGTCGCCTGCAATGCGCCCTTCTTCAAGGTCGTCGTCGTACAGCGTGATGATGCAGCGCTGGGCGCGCATGCCGACCGCGATCTTCTCGGCGGCCGTGGAAAGCATCTTGTCCAGATCCAAGCTCGAGCTAACCGCCGTGCCGACCGCGCCGATCAGTTCCAGCTCTTGTTGTCTGCGCTCCAGGTAGCGCGCATACTCCTCTGTCTTCGCCGTGGCCGACTTGAGCGAAGCGAGGCTTTCGGTGGCGGTCGCGTATTGGCGCGCGTTCGACAGGGCGACGGCGGTCTGGTCCACGATGGCCGCCAGCAGGCGCCGGTCGCGCGCCGCAAAGCCGTTCAACGAGGCGCTTTCCACGCTCAATAGACCCAGCACCGTATTCTCAAGCTTCAGCGGATAGGCGATGAACGATCGCACCTCTTCTGCGGCTTGAAGGTAGCGCGGCTCGCGGCGGACGTCGGGTATGTACAGCATCTCGCCTCGCGTGGCGACCGCACCAACGAGACCCGCGTCGATCTGCATCTGCATGGCGGGCACGTCGGGCCCGTATCCCAAGCTCGCCTCGAGGTGCAAGTGCGCCGGATCCTCGCGGACGGAAAAAATCGTCAGGTATTGGTAGCCCAGCTGATCGCGCAACATCCTCAGGATACGTTCGTAGTCCACCTGAAGAGTCGACACCAGCGCATGGCCGACGCGCGCGAGCAAGTCGTAATCCTCGATGCGTTCCGCCAAGCGTTGTGCGGCGCGAGCCCGGTGCATCGAGGCGGCCACTTGATCCGCGAACACCTGGGCAAGACGCGTCTCGCTGCTCGACAGCCGTACCGAGCCCTCGCGCCCGTGCAACGCGAGGCTGCCACCCAAAATCCCGCGGTACGTCAAGGGGATGAGGAAAATGCTGCGGATGCCTTCCGCGGCCTGCAGCTCCGGTTGGCCGAGCGATGCCATCTGCTCGGGCCCGAGGAAGCGCTCGCGCGGCGGGTTGCCGTAGAGGTCGCGAAGCATTTTTCCGGACAACCGCCGGCGGCTGCTGTATTTATCTGAGAGGCCGAACGTAGCTGCGAGTTGGAACTCCCCGCGCTCGTCCTCTAAGGCGATCGATGCGGCATCCGCCCGAAAAATCGAAGCCGCCTCGATCACGACAGCCTCCATGATCCGGTCGAGCGCCGTCTCGGAGCTCGTCAAGACGGCGAGGCGATGCAGCATCGTCAGTTCGGAGGTGCGCCGGCGCTCTTCGCGCAGCACGCCCGCGTTGGCGATCGCCGTCGCCGCCTGCTCCGCCACCTCTAACAGGAATTCGGTCTGTTGCGGACCGTACGACCCTATCCTGGCGGCCTGGGTGGCCATGACGCCGATGATGGTGTTTCCGAGCCGCATCGGAACGATCAGCACGGGACACGAATTCGAACTCGTCGATCCGGCAAAGGGCGTTCCAGCGGCGCCCGATTCGACGATCGAGGCAAAACCTGTTTCGAAGACGCGCCGCGCCGCGCCGTCTGCTTCGGGCAAGGCCTCAGCCTGGAGCCGGACGCCGTTGCACACCGCGTATTCAGTCCGCAGCTCGCTCAGGTCGCCGCTCTGCAAGGCGACGTAGAACGAGGTGCTGTCCATGTGTCGAGCCACCTCCTCGTGAATGGCTGCGAAGAGCTGGTCGAGGTCGAGTTCTCCCGCGAAACGAGCGGCGCTGTCGAGCAAAGCGGCAAGACGATCCGCGCGGTCGAGCGCGCCCTCGGTCCGTCGCGCCAGATCAAAGACCGCGGCGCCGATGCGGTTGAACGAACCGGCCGTCGAGGATCCTTGTGCAGACAACTCGCGACGGGTGCGATAGGCGCACAGCACAAGGCCGAGCGCACGGCCCCGTTCACCACGAAGCCGAAGACCCAGCAACGACGCGGCGCCAAGGCCCTCGGCGGCGGCGCGCAGCGGACCGCTGATCAGCCGGCAGTCGTCGACCGTGAGGACGCTTTGGTCGGCTGCGAACAAGTCATCGATCGAGGATGCTGCAAGACGGGCTTTGCCCGCACCGGGCTCCGACGCGCCCTCACGCGCGAGGCTCTCATAGCGCGCCGTCGACTCGTCGAACAAGTAGACCTCGGCAGCATCGCATTCAAGCAAGCCCAGCGCCGATGCGGCGAGCGTCTCAGCGGCCTTGCGGCGAGTATCACCAAGCGTTCCGGCCACCGCCAGGACGCTCAGGCGGTCGACCTGTCGGGCGTCGTTAGCCATGGACGACGTACACCCGCGTCAAGCCGGCCTTTCCGCGCACGCGCGAGAAGTGCGAGGTGGCGTACAAAGAATCTTCGATGCTCTCGTAGGTGCGCGCGTCGGCCAGGATCTGGTTCGGTTCGGCCATCGCTTGCAGGCGCGACGCCATGTTCACCGCGTCGCCGATGACGGTGTACTCCAAGCGCCGCTCGGAGCCGATGTGGCCCGCGACGACATCGCCCGTGGCCAAGCCGATGCTCACCGACAACGGCCACACGACGCCGGCAGCGGCATTGAGAAGACGCACCTGCTCGAGGATTTGCGTTGCGGCTTGCGCGGCGCGCAGCGCATCGTCCTCGCCTGGCTTGGGGGCGCCGAACACAGCCATGACGCCGTCGCCATAGAACTTGTCGAGCAGGCCGCCGTTGGCGAAGATCACGTTGACGACGGGCGCGAGGTAACGGTTGAGCAGCTCCACCACCTGCTCCGGCAGCAGCAGCTCTGAAAGCTGCGTGAAGCCGCGGATATCCGCGAAGAGCATGGTCGCGACCTGACGCGTGCCTCCCAGCGCCACGCTGTCCGGGTCTTTCATCAGGCTGTCGACGACGTGCGGCGCCAAATAGCGTTCGAAGGAATGGGCGATGCGTGCGCTCTTCGCGAGCTGCGCTTGGTTTTCGGCTTCGAGCGCGCGTGTCTCCGTGAGATCGTTGATGACGGCGGCGGTGCTGCCGGAGCGCGTGACAGTGCCGCGCACCCGGAAGAAGGTCACTTGCAAGATGAACGGGCCACGCACGAAGTGATTCCCGGGAATCTCGACCTGCAACGGCGTGCTCGCGTCGGCGCGATGCTGCTCCAGCAGAGCGGTGAAGCCGGGCAGCCAGGTGTTCAAAATGCGCGCGCCGCGGCCCACCACGGTGGAAGCCGAAAGCCCGAACGTGATCTCGGCTGCGTGGTTGAACTGCGTGATCACGTTTTGGCTGTCGAAGACGAGCACGCCGGAAGCGATTGACTCGAGCAGCTCATCGTTGTGCGCCTTCATCGCAGACAGGTCGCGAAAACTGCGGCTGAGGTCCTCGTACAAGCGAGCGTTGACGATGGCCGCTGCCGCCTGGTCCGCGATAGCGGACAGGAGTTGGGCATCCAAAGGGGGCGACGCATCGTTGCCAATGGCGGCGTCGACATAGATCGCCCCCACAACCTCGTCTTTGCCTCGCAGCGGTGCGCAGAGCACGGATGTAGCGCCGTCGATGGTCGCCTGAATCGGCTCGCCCTCTCGCAAGGCCCGCTCGAGGATCGTACGGCTCGCAGCGAACTCCGGGTCGCTCCACGCGCGGGGGCGCAAACGGACGTCGGCGGTGCCGCCGTGCGTGCCCCCGAGCGGGTCCGAGATCATGATGAACCCGCGTTCGGCGCCGGTGGCGTGGACCGCGAGCTCGATGACGAGCTGCAGCAGCTCATCGGACCCGTGCACCGCGTGAATGGCTTTGCCCGCGCGCATCAAGGCCTGCATCCGGTGGCGCTGCAGGACGAGCTCCGCTTCCGGCGTTCCGAACTGCGCATCGCTACGAGCAGCAACCGCCGCGGCCGGTTGGGCGGGGAGGGGCCGAATGGACGGATCGCGCGGCGAGGCCGAGGGTTTTATCACCTTACAAATATCGGCTGGAGCTCGGAGACCTCGCCATGCTTTATTCCCCTCCCGTTCATTAAATTAGGATAGCGTTGGCGGACACAAACCAGGAGGTGACCCTCATGAGCGATTCAGCGCTTTCGTACATCGAAGCAGGCATGAGCTTTGCCGAGAAACGGGCAGCGTTCTTGGCAGCGGACATCGCCAACGCGCGCACGCCGGACTTCCGTCCCATGGACCTCACGCTCGAAGCAGGTAGTAGCGGTGGGTCAGCTAGGCTCCGCGCGGTTCCGACCCAGGTCGAGGTCCGCGGAACGGTTGGAGCGATCGAATACGCCATGACGGCGCAGGCCAAGAACTCCATGACCTACAGAGCGTTGGCGGACCAAGAGCGCGCGATGCTGCACGAGTTGCGCACCGTCGCCGAAGAATCGCGACGGTGATGCATGCCCGATGACGCATACGACATCGCTGCGAGTGGAATGGCGGCACGGCGCATCGAGCTCGATTTGATCGCATCGAATCTGGCGAATTCGAGCACCACCCTGACCGAGAACGGCGGCCCCTATCGGGCCAAGGCCGCGCTCTTCGCCCCGAGCGAAAGTGCCGACGGGGCGGCCGGGTTCTCGCAGATCTTCGGTAACGCGATGGCGCCGCCGGCGCAATTTTGGAGCGGAGCCTTTTTCGATGGTGACGAGGATGGGCCGCGCGGCGTCCAGCTGGCGGCGATCGTGGATCGCGCGGACCCGCCGCAGTACCGCTTCGATCCGGGCAACCCGTTCGCAGCGCGAGCCGGTGCGCACAAAGGATACGTGGCGCTGCCGGCGGTGGACCCGATCAAAGAGATGGTCGCCCTGATCGCGGCGGGGCGAAGCTATGACGCTGATGTCGCGGCCTTGCAAGGCGCTAAGCAGATGGATATGGAGGCGGTGGATGTCGATCGTGCTTAGTTCGCCTTTCAGTCCCCAACTGGGCGCGATGTCGTCCGTAGACCCCAGCAATGTTTTCGAATCCCCGGTCCTGCGCAGCGCGGAAACGCCATCGTTCAGCCAAACGCTCGCCGGTGCTCTCGATGGCCTCGGCGTGATAACCGCACGAGCGGACGCGCTCGGCGCCGGCATCGCCGCGGGAAGGTCGACCATCGCGCAAGCCGCGATTGCGCGCGCCAAAGCGGACGTCTTGTTGGAAGTCGCCGCCGTCGCCGCCTCGCGCCTCAGCAGCGACATCAATACGCTGATGCAGACGCAGATATAGCGTGCTCGCTCATCTGCCGGCCGCCATGCCGCAGGTGGCGCGGCAGACGAGGGCTTGGCTCGCACCGCGCAAGGCGGCCGTGGCGCTCGTCTCGGCCGCGCTTTTGGCCGCAGCAGCGTTGGCCCTAGCGCAGTCTCGGACGAGCGCCGAGGTGCCGTTGTACAGCGTCGCGCTGCATCCGGCGCAAGCGGTCGAGGTCGAGCGCGCGCTCACGCTTTGGAACGAACCGTACAGCGCGGACGGCGCGCACACGCAGGTATTCGTCGCGCATTCGCGCCGTCGGGACGTGCTGCTGCGCCTGACGCTGGCCGGCTTGCCGCACGGCTATGTCCCCACGACGTCAGACGTGCTGCAAGAGTCGCAAAGCGCGTTCTTGCCGCAAACGGCCATCGACGACCGGCGCCGCGCCGGCATTCAAGGCGACCTCACGGCGAGCTTGCGGCGCATCAAGAACGTCGCCGACGCAAGCGTGGTCATCGCGCCCGCGGCGGACACGGGGCTGGCCCTCGACGTGCAGCGTCCGCTTCCGAGCGCCAGCGTTCAGATCGTGATGCAGTACGGCACCGCGCTGTCGGGAGCGCAGCTTGCCGGTGTGCGTCGCTTCGTGGCGGCCGGCTATCCCGGTTTGACGCCCGAGCGAGTCACGGTCATGGATGGCTCCGGAACGTTGCAGACAGGCGCTGTGTCCGGCGAACGGGCCCCGTCACGCGAGAGCCGCCTGCAGACCTCAGTGCAGACCGCTTTGGACGCGGTCTTCGGCGCGGGAGCGGCGGTCGTCCGTGTCAACCTTCGCACGACCGGAACGAGCAGCGACATCCGGAGCACGCGAACGGTGCCGCACGGCTTGCTCGACTCACAGACCGGGCGCGAACGAGGAACCGAACATGGCCGAACCTTCTTCAAAGAGCAGTCGGCTCATCATTTCGCATATGACACGATCGTGGAGAAGAGATACGCGCCGGCCGACGCCATCGCCCGGATGAGCATCGCCGTGTTCCTCGACTCGGGGAAGGTCTCGGCCGACCAGCGCGGAGCGGTCGCGGATCTGGTGCGCGCCGCTGCCGGCGCAGATCTCAAAAGCGGCGATGAAATCGTCGTGCGGGCGCTGACGTTCGCCGCCGCGTCCGCGGGCAACGCGGGACCCAAAGCCGCTTCGGCGATCGATCGCCGCTGGGTCTTCAGGCTGTTTGTGGTGGCGCTGCTGACCATCGCAGCGATAGCGGTAGGTCCGCGCGTCGCCGAAATGTATGCGAACGCTCCACGGGCGCGAGCGGCTCAGGCGATGTGCGGAACGCTGCAAAAAGAACTGCCTCAGACAGCCGCCTACGTGTTGCAAACGCTGCCTCAGGATCTCCGCGAAGGCGTGCTCCGCTGTTACGATCCCGAACAGCGCGCAAGAGTCGAAGCTTACCTGCCGCGGTCCACGCATGTCTGAACCGGTCTTTCGCCCGTTCGTTCCCCGCCGTGTGCTCGCGCGCGGTCACGACGCGGGGCATGACGCAGCTGCTCACGTGACGGGTGCGGATGACGCGTCCGCAGACGCTGACATGACGTCATTGCGCATCGATGAACCCGTGGGTGCGCTGTCCGCCCTCGCCCTGGAAGGGGATTCCGGCGACTCCCCAACTGCACAGACGGCGGCTCCGACAGACGCGGCATCCGACGAAACCGGCGTAGGCGCCGCGCCCGACGACATGTCGGCCGGAAAAAGAGTGCCGCCGTCGTTGCACGCCGCCATCGGGAGCGCCTGGCGGCGCGCCGAGATACGCAACGAAGCAGTGCGGCTGGCGTCGATAGCCTGCGGGAAGGCGGTGCGCCGCGGACTCTTGGTTGACCCTGGTTTACTGGCGCGGTTCGTAGATGAGGCATTGTCCGACGCGCAGGGTGACGACAGCGTCGTACGGCTGAATCCGAACGACGCCGGCATCGCAGCGCGGCGCGGTTATGACATTATAGCCGATCAATCTGTCGCGCCGGGCGAATTCGCGATCGACACACCGTCGGGCACCATCGGCGGCACCATCGAAGAACGTGCCGCACTGCTGGTCCTGGCGGCGTCGCATGCCTGAAGGCGCAGCCGATCTCCCCGTCTGCTACGCGAACTGCGACGGCTTGGTGCGACGCGGGCGTGTGATCGGCCTCAGCAGCTCGTCGGTGCGGGTCAGCCTGCCGGGTGCGCGGCCAGGCGATATCGTGTCGATCGCACCGCGGCAGCGCAAACCGGTCCTGGCTGAAGTTCGCGCCGTGGCACAGGACGAGGTCGTGTGCTCCGCGCTGTCCGACGTTGGCGACGTGGTCGTCGGTGCGCCCGCCACGTGCGTGCGCGCGCGCTCGAGTTCCTACGTCGGTCCCTCTCTGCTGGGCCAGGCCGTCGATGCGTGGGGTCGAGGACCCGACGCTGAACCGGCAATCGTGCGCGACTGCACGGTCGAACGCTCGCCCTTGAACGAGAGGCGCTCGGTCCAGGACGTCTTGTGGACGGGCATCCCCGCCATCGACGCCTTTTGCACGCTGGGCTTGGGCCAGCGCGTCGGGCTTTTCTCCGGCGCCGGAGTCGGCAAGTCGACGTTGCTGCGCTGTATCGCGGAGCGAAGCGCTTGCGACGCTCAGGTGATCGGTTTAATCGGCGAGCGCGCGCGCGAAGCGGCCGAGCTGATCGGGTGGCTACGTCGCAGCCGTCGTTGGCCTGTCACGACCGTTGTGTGCGCGACGGCCGCCGCATCGCCCATGGAACGCTTAGCGGCCGCCCGCACCGCTGTTTCGCAAGCCGAGTGGCTGCGCGATCTGGGCTGTCACGTCGTCCTCGCGATCGACTCTCTCACACGCGTGGCCAACGCATGGCGCGAGATCGCGCTCGGCGCGGGTGAGGCGCCGGCGCATCGCGGACATCCGGCATCGATGACGAGCGTCCTGGCAGGCATCGTAGAGCGCGCCGGTGTGACCAAGGACGGCAGCATCAGCGGCATTTTTGCGGTCCTGGTGGACGGCGACGATCCGTTCGAGCCGGTCAGCGATGCGGTGCGCGGACTGCTCGACGGCCATATCATGCTGTCTCGGGGCTTGGCTGAGGCCGGCTGTTTTCCGCCCGTGGACGTCTTGCGCAGCGTGAGCCGGATCATGCCGCTCGTTGTGTCGCCGGCGCACGCCCGCGACGCAGCGCTGCTGCGCAAAGCCCTCGCCTCGTTGGAAAAAGCGGAAGACCTGTTCGCCATCGGAGCCTACCAGCGCGGTGGAGACCCGTGGCTTGACGCCTGCGTCGACGTGCGCGAGCGCATGCAGGCGTGGCTCTTCCAAGATCTTACCTCAGCGGCGCCGCCGGCCGCGCTGCATGAGTTGGCGGCCGAGCTGAGGCGCGCTACTGGACTGCCGCTGAACCAGGCGTGAGAAAAGGCGGACAACAGTCTGGTAACTCGAGCGCGTCTTCGCAAGGGCGCGCCGCCGCCGGCAGGAGCTGAAAAACATGACCGTCGATCCGATGATAGTGAGTTCTTCCTTCTCCCAACTCGGCGCCGTGTTGGATGCCTCCGGCACGGACGGCGTGAGCGACGTTCGAGCTGACGGATGGCGTGCCACGTCACGCTCATCGTCGTACTCCTCGCCGTCTGTCGCTGACCCTCTGGCCGCGCTCGAGCAACAGTTCGCGACGTTCATGAAGCAGCTGTCCAAGCAGCTGTCGGCGCTCGAAAAGCGATTCACTCAAGCGCTGGGCCAGCTCGCCAGACAATACCAAAGCGCAGCCGGCGCATGCCCATCCACGTCCGCCAGCGCTTCTTCAGAACTGGAGCCGGTTGCGCGTCATGCCGTCCCGCGCTGCTATCAGAACCTCGTGAGCGACGCGGCGCGAAGGCACGAGCTCGACCCGAATCTTCTGAGCGCGGTGATCCGCCAAGAATCAGGATTTCATGCCGATGCCGTGTCCAAGGCAGGAGCCCTCGGTCTCATGCAATTGATGCCGGACACGGCTCGTTCGCTGGGCGTCACCAATCCACTGGATCCGCAGCAAAACGTCGAAGGCGGCTCGCTGCTGCTGCGCCAACTGTTGGACCGCTATCACGGCAGAGTCGACCTCGCGCTCGCAGCCTACAACGCAGGTGCGGGCGCTGTTGACAGATACGGGGGCATTCCCCCGTACGCGGAGACGCAATCATACGTCAAGAGCATCCTGTCCTCGTACCGCTCCGCAGCCTTGAATCCACCCAGCGCTTGACAGCCGGCTGACGGCACCCTTACTATTATCGAGAATGATTCTCGATAGTAGGACGAGAGCAGCAGCGCTCCTATCCTGCGCTGCTTTTTTCTTGTGCGCCTGCGGCGGCTCAGGCTCCCGGCAGACTGCAACCGTTTCCTCTGCGACCGTGGACGGGGGCGTGGTCGCAACCACCTCAGTGCTGGGCGCTCTGGTCCGCTCCGTCGCGGGCGGCGCAGTGCCGGTCGATACGCTTGTGCCGGTGGGCAGTTCGCCCGAGACCTACGAACCAGCGCCCCAAGACGTCGTGCGCTTATCCCATGCGCGCCTGGTGGTCCTAAACGGCGCCGGCCTGGAAGTGTGGCTCGAGAAGCTGCTGCGCGCAGCGGCATCGCAGCAGGCCAGCATCCTCGTGTTGAGCGATGGCATCGTCGTGAGTCCGAGCTCTTTGCCGGCGGCCGCGGGCCGAAGTCAGAGCGCTCGCGCGTTTTTGAATCCGCACCTCTGGTTGGACCCGATATACGCCCAAGCGTACGTGCGCCGGATCCAAACGGCGCTCGTGCGACAGTTCCCGGCTCAGGCACGCGTTATCAACCAAAACACCGCCGCGGAACTCGCGCGCTTGCAGCAGCTGCATCGCTGGAT
The DNA here is from genome assembly GCA_003244105.1 of Candidatus Eremiobacter antarcticus. Lineage (GTDB taxonomy): Bacteria > Vulcanimicrobiota > Vulcanimicrobiia > Eremiobacterales > Eremiobacteraceae > Eremiobacter > Eremiobacter antarcticus. Next base: position 88,052 of record QHBK01000006.1, read on the forward strand.
ACAGGCGCAGATAGCGACCGTGCCCCCATCGAAGCGGGCAATGCTCACCTTCCACGATGCCTGGTACTATTTCGACAAGCGATACGGCATTCGCGACTTGGGAGCCATCGAATCGTCGCCGGGAAAAGAGCCGTCCGCCGCTGAGTTCGCCGCCTTGGTGGACCGAGCCAAAGCCAACCACGTGCGCGCGATCTTCGCAGAGCCCGAATTCTCCCGCAAGCTGGCCGACCAGCTCGCCGCCAGCGCAGGCACCAAGACCGTGATCGATCTCTACGACGACTCGTTGGGCACGGAGCCCGGCATGGATTCGTACGAGGGAATGATGCACCATGACGTCAGCGCGATCGTGGCAGGACTGAAGATATGAGCGCGCCCGACGCGGAAACAGTTGCGGTCGAGGGATGTCAATAATGGATCACGACCATACGCACGTGCTGCCGGCAGATGTCGCCAACCCCCGGGAGCACAGCCACACCATCGCTCCCGCGGGCCGGCATTTGCACGCCCATGCCGGTCATCGCAAAGAGATCGATCGCCCGGTGGGGGAGCGCATGTCGGAAGCGGTCGCTCTCCAAGGCGTATGTGCCGGTTACTTCGGGCGCGATGTGCTGGACGAGATCAGCTTCGAGGTGGCTGCGGGCGATTTCATCGGCGTCATTGGGCCGAACGGCTCCGGCAAGTCGACGTTGCTGAAGGTCATCGCCGGATTGTTGCCCGTGCAGTGCGGTTCTGTCCGTGTGTTCGGGCGCGCGCCCGATTCCGCTACGCGGCGAATGCTAGGATACGTGCCCCAGATCGAGTCGGTCAACTGGTCGTTTCCGGTCACAGTCTTTGATGCCGTGCTCATGGGAACGTACGGCCGTTTGGGTTTTTTCCGCCGGCCCTCCGCCGCCGACCGCGAGGCCGCGCATCAGGCGCTGGCAGACGTGGGCATGAGCGAGCACGCCGATTCGCAGATCGCTCAGCTTTCGGGCGGCCAGCAACAGCGCGTCTTCATCGCCCGTTCGCTCGTGCAGCACCCAAAGCTGCTGCTGCTCGACGAGCCGATCGCCGGCGTGGATGCCACCACCCAGCATGCCATCTTCACGCTGCTGGAAAAGCTTCAGAAAGCAGGCGCCACCATCATCGTCACGACCCACGACCTGTCGTGCGTCGCCGAGTGGTTCGACCGCGTTCTGTGCCTCAACCACCGGCTCATCGCATTCGGACCGCCGTCCGAGGTGTTGAATGCCCAGACGCTTTCGGCGACGTTCGGCAGCCACGTGCTGTTCGGCACCGCGGCGAGCTGAAGCCGGGCCGGTCACCATGCACTTCTTGTCGGACCCCCTGCACAACGACTTCATGGTGCGCGCCTTCGTCGCCGCCACGCTGATCGGTTTGGTCTGTTCGATCACAGGCGTCTATGTGGTGCTGCGCAACCTGTCGTTCATCGGAGATGGGTTGGCCCACGCCTCGTTCGCGGGCATCGTCATCGCATATCTCTTGAAGTTCAACCTGTACCTCGGTGGCCTGATCTTCGCCGTCGTCACCGCGCTCGGGATCGGGGCTGTCAGCAAGAAGTCGGAAGTCTCGCTCGACACGAGCATCGGCGTGCTGTTCACCGCCTCATTCGCGCTGGGCATCATGTTGATGTCGCGCGTGCGCAACTACGTCGTGGACCTGCAGGACTTCTTGTTCGGCAACATTTTGGCGATCGATCGCCGCGACATTTTCATCGTGGCCGTCTTGGTGGTGCTGGTGCTCTCAATCGTGGCGCTGTTCTATAAGGAGCTGCTGTTCGCATCGTTCGATCCCATCACGGCTGCGGCCAACGGCATTCCGATCGAAGCGCTCTCGTATCTGCTGCTCGTCTTGCTGGCCGTCACCATCATCGTCTCGCTGCAGGCCGCAGGCATCGTGCTGGTGGCGGCGCTGCTTGTGACCCCGGCCGCCACTGCCTATCAGCTCACCAACCGCTTCGGCTGGATGATGTTCATCTCGGCCTGCGTGGGAGTCGTCTCGGCGATCGTGGGCCTCTACGCGTCCTACTACCTCAATGTCGCGTCGGGCTCGACCATCGTGTTGGTGGCCACGGCCTGGTTCTTCTTGGCCATCGCGCTTTCGCCGAAGCGCCGCTCTTTGCTGACGGCGCTATTGGAAGCTCGCCGGACGGCGGCGAAGGTCCGATGAAAGCGCAGACATCAGCCGGCCGACGAGTCCAAGGCAACGACGCGCGCAAGCGAGGCAACGTGGACGCGGCCTACCGCGCGCTTGCCGGCACCAACCGCCGTCTGACGAAACAGCGGCGCGTTATTCTGGCGCAGCTCGCACGCCTCAAGCGATACGTCACGGCCCAAGAGCTGCATTCGCGCATGGCTCGGAGTCGCGCGCCGGGAGGCTTGGCCACAGTCTACCGCACGCTGGAAGCGTTGCGAGGCTTAGGCATGGTCACCACTTCATCGCACGGCGATCAGACAACGTATCTCTTGTGCGACAGCGCGCATCACCATCATGCGGTGTGCATCAAGTGCGGGCGTGTGGATGAGGTCCCGTGCCGCTCGGGTTCCAACCTCCAGCGAGCGCTTTTGCGCGGCTTGCGGTTCCGGCTCACTCAACACGAGATGAAATTTCTCGGCGTATGCGCGCGCTGCTCGTAGTCTGCAGCGCGGCCGCCCTCAGCCTGCTGGTCGCGCCGTCTGCACAGCCGGCGGCGGGCATGAGCGTCCGACCGGAGATCGGCGACCGCATCACGCAGACGGCCGTCTTCCAGTATCTCTTCGCCGCGCCCGGCACCGGCGATTGGCTACGCTACCGGTTTTCCCACAACGGCCGCCCTGTGCTGACCAAAAACGTCGGGTTCGGGAGCGACCGCATCGGCGCTGCCTCTGAAGCGTACTTCGAGACCACCACGCAGCTGCAACCTTTGACAGATTCGCCCGTGCATAGCTTTCCGGTTGCCGGCGGAACGGTAGTCACCAAGCTGTATGTCAATGCGGCCGACTTCTCGGATCCCGCCCGTCGTTTTTCAGTCGTCGGCGGTGCTGTGCGGATCGGGGACGCGACGTTCACGCTGGATCCCAAGACTCGTGACGCGGCTTCGGCACTGGACGTCCCTCTGCAAACGCTTTTGTTGTCCGGAGCTTTGCCGCTGCCCGATGAGCGTCTGGGAACCGTCGTCGGCGCGGCAGCGGAGGACGTGAACGTCCAAGGACACCCCGTGCACTGCGTGCACCTCACCGCCGATTTTCCGCCGTCGCGGATATCCGGCGCCACGGATGTGCCTGCGCTCAGACTGGAAGCGTGGCAATCACCAGACGTTCCGCTTGGAACTGTAGCGTGGAAGACGAGCGTCGGGAGCGACGTGTTCGACGTCCGGCTCGTCGCGTTCGGTCGCGCGAGCTACCGGGCGACGATCTCTTCCGACCAGAGAGGCAATGCCAATGCCGGATATCAACGATAAGAACAAAGCGCAGCCCCGCCAGACGCAATCCGCGTCCGGGAGATCTCGTGCGCTCTCCCCGCAGTCGGGCGATCGAAAGACGAGCGGCAGCTCCCGGAGCGCTCAGAATCCAAAACTGCCCAAGCGCACGGCGGCGTCGTGGGCGCCGTGGCTGGGATTGCTCGTGCTTGCGATTGTCGCCGGCTGGTTTTGGCGGCATGCGGTTCGCAACCAAGCCGGCGCACCCGCGCCGTCAGCTTCTGCGGCGGATCTCGGTACGCACTATCCGGCACAAGGGCATCAGGGACATGGCGCGGGCGACGCCGTGCGATACGGGCATTTCCAGTACAGCTCGGAACCGCCGACGTCAGGATATCACCGGGAGATTTTGACGAGCACGTTCTCGAGTCCGACGCCTTTGCCGAAGTACATCCAGGTCCACCTGTTGGAGCATGGCAACATCTTGTTGCAGTACAGCTGTTTCTGCCCGGACGTCGTCAAGCGCTTGAATGCGATCGCCGCTCAGTTCAACAACCGCCTGCGGCCCGGCGCCGCCGATATAGCCCCCCGTGCGACGGATGTGAACAGCGCGGAAGAGCAGGGACTGGCGGTGGTGGTCGCGCCCTATCCGTCCATGAAAGCGCCGATCGCGCTGACCGCTTGGACGAGACTTGAAACGCTGAACTCGGTCGACGATGCGAAGATCGTCGCCTTCATCAACCAGTACCTTCACAACGAGCAAAACCTCAATCAGTGAGCTTTAGAGCCAAGGGCCCGCCGCCGCTTGTGGCCGAACAGCCTGCTATGACGCGGTCATCGGCTGCACAGGCAGTCCGTCCATGTGCAGCATTGCTGCTCGTGCTTCTATGCGCTGCTTGCGGCAACTCGAGCAAGGCGGGCCAGCCGCAGAGCCGGACGACGGCTTTTGCGGTCGCGGTGGCCGCTGCGACGCAAGCGCCGGCGCCCGCCGGCGAAAAGGGGTTCTTGGGTAAGTTCTATCCCTCGCAAGGTCACACGCATTTGGCGCCTGGGGAGCCTGACGACTTCGTCTATAATTCGAATCCGCCGACGTCGGGTCCGCACCGGGAGATCTTCAACGACGCGTTCATAAGCCCGGCCCCGCTGCCCAAATACGTCCAGGTGCACCTCTTGGAGCACGGCAACGTATTGCTCCAATACAACTGCACGTGCCCCGACATCGTGTCGGCCCTCAGCACGATCGCGACGCAGTACGACGGCAAGCTCATCCCGCCCAGCCAGCTCCAGCCGATGCCCGCCGACGTGCAAAACGCGGAGGAGCAAGGGCTGGCAGTGGTGGTCGCGCCGTATCCGCGCATGAAACCGAAAATCGCCCTCACTGCCTGGACGCGTCTGGGAGTGCTGCAGCAGCCTGACAAGGCGAAGATCGTCTCGTTCATCAACGCCTATCTCCACAACGAAGCGAACACGGGTCAGTAGCGGCCGGCTGCGCTTAGGTGCTTAGAGGTCTTCGACGGTGCCGTCGCGGCTTTCATAATCGACGCGCATGAGCCACAAGGGCGCAAGCTTGGCGCCCGCCAGCCAACCGCGCGCCGCGTCTTGGCTTTCGGCCTCGAACTCGATCAGCATCTTCCCTGCGATCTGGCCCGCGCTGACGCGCAGCACGCGAGCGCCTGTATCGGCAAACGTCTTCTTGCACAGAGCGACGAATGCAGGTTTCGGAAGGCAGCCCAAACCATGCAGAGAGATGTAGCGCGGCATGCGGTCGTCCAACGACAAATGATGTTGAAAATAAGTGAAAACGGCGTCGGCGCGCGACGTTCGAGCCCCAGGCTTTGAGGGCGCCTGCCACCAATCCCTGGCGCGCAAGACGACGGAAACCTATAGCTTGAGGACACAGGCACTGAGGCGGCCCGGCTCGATCGCTAGAGCCATCGTCCCCGCTTTGCGGCTGGCAAGCGCCGTGCTGTTGGGCCTGCCAGTGACACTGCTCGCCCACGGCATGCTTTACGGTGCAGATCACATCCTCAAGCGAGGTCTGATTCTGGCAGCGCGGTCCGTCCAAACCGAACCGATCTATGAATGACGGCTGCGCCGTCGCGAGCTGACCGCACGAGGGGCGCCGCTTCGGAGTCGCAGAACAGCCCGGGCGATGAGCGCAACGGCATCTGCCTTTTCGCGTTTGCGTGGCGGCGAGCGCGTGGCGCTGTTCTTGCCGTGCTATTGCGATATGCTCTATCCGCACATCGGTCAGGCGATGGTCGGGCTATTCGAGCGACTGGGAGTGAGCCTGGACTATCCGCAGGAGCAGACGTGCTGCGGCCAGCCCGCCTTCAACGGCGGCTCCTGGCCGGAGGCGCGCGCGCTGGCCCGGCGCTTCGCGAAGGTCTTCTCGCCGTATCCCTGGATCGTCGTCCCTTCGGGTTCGTGCGCTGCAATGGTCAAGGTCTTCTACCCGTACATCGAGGCCGGAGCGCAAGCTGACGAGTTGGGGGGAAGAGTCTTCGACCTGGCCAGTTTTCTGGTCGATGTCTTGGGAGTCGTCGACGTCGGCGCCACATTTGCGCACAGCGTCACCTACCATGACGGCTGCCACGCGCGGCGCGAACTGAAGACAAGCGGCGCAGCGGTTGCGTTGCTGAAAGCGGTTCGCGGCCTGCGCTATGTTCCGTTGCCCAGCATCGACGAGTGCTGCGGTTTCGGCGGACTGTTCAGCGTTGAGTACGAGCGCCTCTCGGCGTCGATGGGCCGGGCGAAGTGCGACAACATCCTGGTCACGGATGCTGACGTTGTGACGTCACAGGACGCGAGCTGCTTGATGCACCTCGAAGGGCTATTGGAGAGACAGCGGCTCGGGAAACGCCCGCGCACGATGCACCTCGCCGAAATCCTCGCGAGGCCGTGAATTTAGTGAGACCTGCGGCTTCGGCGCACACGCATCCCGGCCGATCCTTTCAGGACCCTGCGGCCACAGCCGGTTTCCAAGCCGTCATGCGCAGCGCGATCGAGCACAAGCGGGAAGCGCAACTTCAGGTGCCGTGGGCGCAGCTGCGTGCGCAAGCGCATCGCCTCAAGGCGGAAGCCATCGGCGATCTCGACCGGTTGCTCGTCCACTTCGAGCGAGAGTTCAGCGCACGAGGTGGCACGGTGCTGTGGGCTCCGAGCGCTCGCGACGCGGTTGAACACGTCCTGGCCATTTGCCGGCGCCACGGTGTCAGCACGCTCGTCAAAGGAAAGTCCATGATCTCCGAGGAGATCGATCTCAACGACGCGCTGCAAGCTTCAGGGATCGAAGCGGTCGAGACGGACCTCGGTGAGTTCATCATCGCGCTCGCCTGTGACCAGCCGTCTCATATCACGGCTCCGGCGTTGCACCTTTCCCGCGGCGATATCGGCGAACTGTTCGCACGGAAGCTCGGAATTCCGTACAGCGACGATCCGCACGTGCTCATGACCGCAGCGCGCGACCGTCTGCGCGAAACGTTGCTGCGCGCACAGGCCGGCTTGACCGGCGTCAATTTCGCCGTCGCGGACACCGGTACGATCGTGGTCGTCGAAAACGAAGGCAACGGCGGCCTATCGGCTACGCTGCCGCCGGTTCACATCTCGTTGATGGGCATCGAGAAGATCATCGCCCGGCTTGCGGACCTGCCGGTCTTCCTCCAGTTGCTGGCGCGCGCAGCGACCGGGCAAAAGCTGACGTCGTACACCCACCACTTCCTGGGCCCTGAGGAAGGCAGGAAAGCATATTGCGTCGTGATCGACGCCGGCCGCAGCGAGGTCTTGGCAGACCCGAAGACGCGCGAATCGCTCTACTGCATACGCTGCGGCGCGTGCCTCAACGTCTGTCCGGTGTATCGCCGCGCGGGCGGGGCGGCTTACCGATCAGTGTACGCGGGTCCGATCGGGTCGGTGATCACCGCCCAACTGAGCGGTCATCGCCACGGCGCTGAGCTGCCGTTCGTGTCGACGCTGTGCGGAGCGTGTCAAGAAGAGTGCCCGGTCAACATCGACTTGCCGCATCAGCTCGTGCATATGCGCAGCCGCCTCGCACCAGATGCGCGCGACGGGCGCAAAGGCAAAGCGATAGGCGCCGCCGCCTTCTTGATGCAGGGACGGATGACGTATGCGCTGGCTTCCGCGCTGGTGCGCGTCGCCTTGCGCTTGGCGCCCGCGTGCCGGCCGCTGCTCCCCTTCCTGTCGGGTTGGACTCGCGAACGCGCGTTGCCGGCGCTGCCGAAGCAAAGCTTCAAGGCTTGGTGGAAAAGCCGGGAGCGTGAACGTCCGAGATGACATCCGACGGTGCTCGGGCTGAGGTATTGGCAGCGGTGCGCGCCGCCCTGCGCTTCCCGCTGCATCAAGGCGCTGATGGCGCAACCGCTGCAGCCGCACCGCCGTCCGCAGTCCCAGCGCCAGAGCACGCGGACCACGAAGCCTTGACGCGGTTGTTCTGCTCTGAACTGGAAGCCTTGGGCGGCTCAGCTCGCACCGTCCACGATCCCAAGGCGTGCGCCGCCGACATCAAAGACACGATGCAACGCCAGTCTCTGCGCAGCATCGCGGTCCAATCGTCGCGGTTGGCGCTGGCGGTCGGGGGGTGCTTGCGCGATTGCGAGGTGCTGCGCGCCGACGAGCTCGACAGGAGCGAGCTGGCTGCCGTTGACTGCAGCTTGCTGGAAGCCGGCGCACTGCTAGCGGAAAGCGGATCGGCCGTGATCATCACACGCGGTGAGGGCGATCGCATGCTCCCATATCTGCCGCAAACCTGCTTCATCGTCTGCGAGGCGCACAACGTGCGTGCCGGCATGAACGACGAAGCGCTGCTATGCATAGCCGACGCTGCCCAGGCGGGGGCGCGGGGCGAAGCCCTTATCATGACGGGGCCGAGCCGGACCGCGGACATCGAAAAGATACTCGTGCTGGGCGCCCATGGTCCGGGTTTTGTCAGAGCGCTTATCATGGCGCAGGGGCAGCCCACGTGAACGCGAGCGTGCCGTCCAGCGGTCAATCCACAGCAGCGCCCGATCAGGCGTATCCCCCGTCTGATGCAAGCGTTCGGGCAAGGTCTTCCCTGCGCATCGTGGTGGTGGCGCTGTTGTCGTTGTGGACGCTGTTCACGACCATGCCGAGCGCCGTCGCTTTGTGGATGCCGCAAGGCACGGTCGGCATTCACGCCGACTACGACGGCCGCATCTTCGCCGTTGATGCCGGCAGCGCGGCTGCCCTAGCCGGCATCGCCCCCGGCGACCGCATCGACTTGCGCACGACCCCGTCCGCGTTCCGCTTATTCGCCTCGCCCGCCGCACCGTTGTCATCGCCCGGCGGCAGCATCACGCTTCGCATCGTGCGCGAGGGAACGTCGCGCACGGTGATGCTGACGCCAGCGCTGCACACGCTCTCCGCCGGCGACAAACTATCGGTGCTCGCGCGCATCGTCAGCACGCTTTTGTACGTCGTCATCGGGTCGATGCTCGTGTGGTTGCGTCCCAGCGCGGCGACGTGGGGCTTTTTCTTGTCGTGCTTGGGCATCAACTTGCCTTCGCCCATCACGCTGTCGCAGCTGGCGTTCCCTTGGAACGCGCTGGTGGCGCTCGGCGCCCATCTCTTGTTCGCCGCCGGAGCGACCGGCTTTTTGATCTTCGCCCTGCGCTTTCCGGATCACGACGCGCAGGGCTGGGGCGCGAAGCTTCAGCGCTTTGTGCCGGCGATCTTCGCGGTGACCGCGCTGCTGTTCACATATCCGGACGTCGCGCCCGTGTTCTTGGGGCGCCCCGCGGAGTCGGTGGAAGTCGCTGCGCTCGTGTGGGGCACGCTGATCGGGATCACAGTCGTGCTCGCCCTGCTCAACACATACTCGCATGGTGGACCGGAGGACCGCCAGCGGATCCGCTGGGTCATCGTCGGTTTCGCGTTCTCGGTCATCGCCGCGGCTGCCGCCGGCATCCTTGGTTACAGCTCGCTCGTGCCGGTCCACTCGTCATTCGCGATGGCCAACCTGTTCTTCGCTCTCACCGCGGTCGAGCCCGTGACCGTCGCGTACGCGGTGATCCGGCACCGCGTGTTGGACGTGCGCTTTGCCATCAGTCGGGCGTTGGTCTACGGCGCCATCACCTCGAGCGCGATCATCATCTTCGGGATCATCGACTGGTTCTTCAGCCGGGTGCTCGCCTCGACGCGCCTTGCGATGGTGGCCGAAATCCTCATGTCGGTCCTTCTCGGCTTCGCCCTCAACGGGGTGCAGAAGCGAGTGGACTCGCTCATCGACAGCGTCTTCTTCCGCGCGCGGCGCGAAGCGGATCGCCGGTTGACGCGCGTGGCCGCGGGCTTGCCGCATGCCAATGCCGCAGCGGCGGTCGATGCGCTCGTGATCGCCGAGCCTGTCGACGCATGGCGCCTGTCGTCGGGCGCCATGTTCCGCCGCGGACCCGACGGGCGTTTCGCGCGAACGGCGGCCGTGAATTGGCCGCAAGACGCGGCGTCGGACTTCGAGGCCGACAACACGCTGTTTTTGCAGCTGCAAGGAGAACCCGGCGCGTTGCACATCGCCAACATGCGTTGGTCCGACCAGATGTTGCCGCCGGCGGGTGCCCGTCCGGCTCTGGCGGTGCCAGTGACCGTGCGGCACGACTTGGTGGCGGTGGCGCTTTACGGCGCTCCCCTTTCCGGAGAGGCCTTCGATCAGGCGGAGATACCGCATACGATCATCTGGAGGCGGCAGCGCTGCGGCGGCGGATCGCCGACCTCGAGGAGCGGCTGGGCGCGCGAAGCGACAGCCCCCGCTTTAGGGGAAGCCCGCGCTAAGGCTTGGTCCGCTGGCGCTCCAACTTCAGCAAAAGCTTTTTCCGCTGCGAACCCCAGCGGTAGCCGCCGGCACCTCCGCTGCGAGGCACCGCCCGGTGGCACGGCACGATGATGGCCAAGCGGTTCGACGCGCAAGCTTGGGCTACGGCTCGGCCGGCGGAAGGCAGACCGATGGAGCGCGCGATCTCGCCATAGGTGCGAGTCCCTCCGTACGGTATGGCGGCGAGCGCTTTCCACACCTTGCGCTGAAACGCAGTGGCCACCACGTCCTTCGGCAGATCCGGCAACGGCGCGCTGCTTTGGAGGTGCGCCAAGATGGCCCGCACGATCTCGGCCGGCCTTCCGTCGTCGCGCCTGATGGCGGCCGCCCTGAATTCACTTTTCAGGTCTTGCTGCAGCGCGGCGTCGCTGGCGCCGAGTTTCACCGAACAGACGCCGGCTTTTGTACGCGCCACCAGCATGTGCCCGATGGCGGTGCGCACGATTGTGAAGAAGACGGTCGCTCCGTCACCGCCACGCCGGTAGGCCGCAGGCGACATCCCCAAGTAGGCCGCTCCATTCTCGTAGAGGCGGCTTGCGGAGCCGAAACCTGAGTCGTACAGCGCCGACGTCACGGATCCGCCTGACTGCATGCGTTCTTTGAATCGCTCGATGCGGCGCATGGAGGCGTATTGCTTGGGAGTCATCCCGACCACCGTTTTGAACGCGCGTGTAAGGTAGCCTGAACTGAAGCCAAGCCTGTTTGCGAGCGCAGTCAGAGCGAAGGGTTCAGCGTCGCCGCGATCGATGGCCTCGCAGACGGCAGCGATGGCTTGATCTTTATCGCTGGACCGGTGCACGTCGGGCTGGCAGCGGCGGCAAGCGCGGTAGCCCGCGTCTAGCGCTCGCCGCGCGTCGGGGAAGAACGAAACGCCGCTTTGACGGGGACGCCGGGCGGGGCAAGACGGCCTGCAATAGATCTTCGTCGAATGCACGCCGTACACGAAGCTGCCGTCAGCCCTGCGGTCCCGGGTCTGGACGGCAGCCCATCGGTCATCCGACGCGGTGGCCTTGCGCGGAGAGACATTCATTGAGATGAGGTTCGTCGAAGCAAGTCGCATGGCTTTATGATGCCGCATACCAGCACGGAAATCTATCCGAATCCAGCCGTCAAAAGCCCTGTCCCTCTCGGATGACGTACGACGCGATCGTTATCGGGCTGGGGGCAATGGGGAGCGCGGCAGCCGCTCACGTTGCTCGCCGCGGCGCATCGGTCGTGGGTCTCGAGCAATTCCATGCCGTCCACGCGCTCGGATCCTCGCACGGCAAGTCCCGTATCATACGCCAAGCGTATTACGAAGACCCGGCCTATGTGCCGCTAGTGCTGCGTGCGTACGAGTTGTGGCGTGAGCTTGAAACGGTCACAGGGGCGACGCTTCTGCAGCGTACCGGCGGCATCATGGTCGGCACGGCGGAGGGCGAGCTCGTGCGCGGCTCGCTGCGCAGCGCGCGCGAGCACGGGCTCGAGCACGAGCTGCTCGACGCAGCGGAGCTGCGAAAACGCTTTCCGGCCACCACACCGCGCGCTGAAGAAGTCGGCGTGTTCGAACGGCCGGCCGGCATTTTGTTTCCCGAGGAGTGCGTGCGAGCACACCTGCTCGCTGCCAGCGCGGCCGGCGCCGATCTGCGATTCGAGACGCCGGTGACATGCTGGCAGAGAACCGCTGGAGGCGGCGTGCGAGTGGACACCGCCGCCGGCGACACGATCGAGGCGCGCAGCGCGGTCGTGTGCGGAGGAGCGTGGCTTGCGAAGCTGGTGCCGGGCTTGCGCGTATCGTTGCGCGTCGAACGCAACGTCATGCACTGGTTCGCTCCGCGCTCGCATCCCGAGCTGCTCGGCGCCGATCGGCTCCCGATCTTCATGTTGCAGCGCGCAGAACAACCGCTGTTCTATGGGTTTCCGAACATCCGCGGACAAGGCGTCAAAGCGGCGTTCCACCACTCCGGGGAATACAGCGAACCGCACCTCCTGCGACGCGAGGTTGGCGACGCGGAGATCGAGACGGCGCGAACGGCGCTGTCGGCCTGGCTTCCGGATGCTGCAGGATCGCACGTCGATTCGGTCGCCTGCATGTATACGCTGACGCCCGACGAGCACTTCTTGATCGGCGTGTTAGCGGACCATCCGCAAGTCGTCATTGCGGGCGGCTTCTCTGGTCACGGCTTCAAGTTCTCAAGCGTGGTCGGCGAAATCGCGGCGGATCTAGCGCTGCAAGGGAGCACCCGGCATCGAATTGACCGGTTCGCGCTGCGTCGCTTCGCCTAGAAAACCGCTTCGCGCTGCGTCGCTTCGCCTAAGAAAAACGCTTCGCGCTGCGTCGCTTCGATCAAGCGGGCGGCGCAACGGCGGTGCGAAGGGAGAGCGAAAAAAAAGGGCGATCTTTCGATCGCCCCCAGTATGCGTCGGGTTATGAAGCTTGTGCTAGTACGCGCGCTGTTTTTGGAAACAGTCGCGGCAGTAGACGGGCTTGTCGCCGCGCGGCTGGAACGGAACTTCTGCGGCTCCGCCACAACTGCTGCACGTCGTGCTGAACATCTGGCGCTGTGCGCCGTAACGCGGGCGATCCATCCCGCCGCCGCCGCCGCCTCCGCCTGAGGCGCGATTGGCCTTGCGGGCCTGACGGCAATCTGGGCAGCGATTCGGTTTGTTCTGAAAACCTTTTTGCGCGTAGAATTCTTGTTCGCCGGCTGTGAATGTGAATTGTGCGCCGCAATCGACGCATGTCAGTAACTGATCGGTATACACCTGGTTTTTAGCTCCCTCTGCGCTTGTCCACCCACTCGAAACTCGACTGAGGCCGAACGATGTCGTCAGCGCACCATTTGCGATTATCGGTTCCGACCGGGGGTGCTGACGTTCGCAAAGAGGAGATTGAAAAGATCCAATTTCGACATCCTGGCAACGCTTGCCACCACTGACCAAAACCAGTAGCAATCATAGCATTGATGCCGTCCCAATAGCAAGTGCGCCTCGTCTTGGCGCACTCGTTTCGTCTCCTTCAGGTCGCGCGCAGGTCGCGCGGAGGCCGAGTGCACGCTCGCTAGCCCGGAAAGCGAAACGCATCTGAGCGCATTGCCGCAAGGGCCGCGACCTCATGGCCGCAGTCCCCGCGTGCGTTCATGCTTGCGAACGGCTCTCTTTTGAGCCTCTCTCGTACAGCTTCTTTGTGAGCAGCACGAGGCCCAGCATCTGTCCCCATTCCGAGACGATGTTGCCGACGACCTGACCCCACTTCGACGTCGCGTCGGAGTGCATGTAGGCAAGCGCCCACAGCGCTCCCGTTCCGAACACGAACAAGCTGAGAGAGTGCTCATCGAGGAAACCCCGGACGCCGCCGTGCTTTTTAGCCCGTTTTTTGCTTTCCGGCGATCCGCGTTCGATCAAGTATTTCGTGCCCAAGATCACGAGCACGGAGCCCGACCAGTCGGCGATGGCATTGCCGTAGAATGCCCCAAGGTGCGTCTTGGGATCGTTCAGGCAGTAGAGCACAATCCATGCGCCAAGGACCAAGCCGGCGACAATGCTGAGCGAATGCTCCTTCCAGATGCGCCGCGGCGACGCTCGGCTCAGGCTTTTCAACGAACCTCGCGCGTCAGGCGATGAAGCGAGGGTGATCCAGTCAAAGCGCTGACGGGCTAGTACCGGGCGAGCGTCGGATCGACGTCATCGATCCAGGCGTGCAATCCGCCGTGCAGGCTCTTGACGTTGTCAAACCCGGCGGCGCGCAGAAGCCGGACAGCGGTCGCGCTGCGCACTCCGGTGCGGCAATACACCACGATCTCCGCCTGCGGCGCGATTTCCCCCAACCGATCCTCGAGCTCGCGCAATGGGATCTCGATCGTGTTCGGGAGTTTGGCGATCTCGCGCTCGACGGGTTCGCGCACATCCAGCAACTCGACCGACGCGCCCTCGTGCAAGCGCCGCTGCAGCGTCGCGGGCAAAATTGTCTCGACGGAGTCCGTCATACGCGCTGCGTCCGCAGGCACGCCCTGGCAAAAGTTGGGGTAGTCGTCAAGCAGCGCCGTGATGGTGGGATTGGATCCGCACACGGCGCACTGGTCGTCTTTGGCGAGCTTCAGCTCGCGGAAGCGCATAGCCAAACCGTCGAAGACGAGCAGGCGGCCGACGAGAGTCTCCCCTGCGTCGAGGATCAGCTTGAGCGTCTCCGTCGCCTGGATTAGGCCGATGACGCCTGGAACGACTCCGAGCACGCCGCCTTCCGCACAAGACGGCACGTCGCCGGGTGCGGGCGGTTCGGGGAACAGGCAGCGATAGCAAGGCCCGCTTTTCGAATCGAAGACCGACGCTTGTCCCTCGAAACGGTAGACGGACCCATACACGTTGGGTTTGTCCGCCAAGACGCAGGCGTCGTTGATGAGATAACGCGTCGGGAAATTGTCGCTGCCGTCGAGGACGATGTCGTAGCCGGCTACGATATCGGCGGCGTTGTCCGATGTCAGCGCCGCCCTGTGCTCGTCGACTTGCACGTGCGGGTTCAGGTCATTCAGTCGCCGGTGCGCGGACCCGACCTTGTGCCGTCCGATGTCGGCGCTTCCATGAATGACTTGGCGCTGGAGGTTCGAGGCCTCGACGCTGTCGCCGTCGGCGATCCCTAACCGGCCAACGCCTGCGGCGGCCAGATACAAGGCGGCCGGCGATCCCAGCCCCCCCGCACCGACGAGCAGCACGCTTGCGGCTTTGAGTTTGCGCTGACCATCCAGGCCGACCTCAGGCAACAGCAAGTGGCGACTGTACCGTAGCCGCTCATCGGGATCGAGATCTGCGCTGAGGAGAGGCGCGCTAGACGCGCGCCTCTTGCCGTCCGACTTCGTTTGGCTGTCCGTTGCTCGGCTCTGCTTTCGCGCGCGGTTGGCCCGGCGCAGGTCTTCCCGGCAGCGCTGAAAGGCTGCGCGCTTTTTCAACGTCGACGCCGATGCCCTCGGCTACCCGCCGCCCGTAGTCCTCGTCGGCATGGAGGAAATGCCATACCATGCGCTCTTGGATGTGCGGCGCGCACTGTTTCAGAGCGCCGACGAGATTGTTGATGAGATCGTCGCGCTCACGCTGGTCGATCGCACGGTAGCGCTCACCCGCTTGCTGGTAGTCGCTCTGCGTCCGCGACGTCTGATAGCGCCCCAACTCACCCTCGACATGCGGCCGGTACTCGTGCGGAACCTTCGGCGCCTCTTTGAGCGAGCCCGCAAGCGTGCTGGGCTCGTAGTTGACGTGCGGGTTGTCGCCCGTGCCTTCAAAGCGTGCCATGATCCCGTCGCGTTGATTCGAGGCCACATGTCTGCCCGCATTGATGGGCAGCTGGAGGTAGTTCGGCCCCACGCGGTAGCGCTGGGTGTCGGAGTACGAAAGCGTGCGCCCTTGCAGCATCTTGTCGTCGGAGAAATCGATGCCTTCGACCAAAACGCCGGTGCCGAACGCGGCCTGCTCAGTCTCGGCAAAGACGTTGGAGGGGTTGCGGTCCAAGACCATCCGGCCGGCGGGCAGCATGGAGAACTGGTCTTCCGGCCAGATCTTGGTGTCGTCGAGCGGGTCGAAATCCAGTTCCGGATGTTCGCCATCCGGCATCACTTGGATCATGAGTTCCCACTCGGGAAACTCTTTGCGTTCGATCGCCTCGTAAAGATCGCGACTCGCGTGGCCGAAGTCTTTCGCCTGGATCGCCTCGGCTTCGGGTTGCGTCAGCGACTTGACGCCCGCTTTTGGGATCCAGTGGAACTTGCACAGGACGGCTTCGCCTTTTGCGTTGACCAGCTTATAGGTGTTGACGCCTGCGCCTTCTTGATGGCGGTAGTCGGCGGGGATGCCGCGCGGACTGAACAGGTACGTGATCATGTTGATGGATTCGGGGTGCAAGCTGATGAAATCGAACTGGCGATTCGGGTCTTGCCGGTTGGTGACCGGATCGGGTTTGAAGGAGTGGATGAAGTCGGGGAACTTGATGGCGTCGCGGATGAAGAAGATCTTCAGATTGTTGCCGACGAGGTCCCAGTTGCCGTCTTCTGTGTAGAACTTGACGGCGAAGCCGCGCGGGTCGCGCAGCGTCTCGGGCGAGTCTTTGCCGTGGATGACGGTCGAGAAACGGACAAACACCGGCGTACGCTGGCCTTTGGTCTGCAGCAGTTTCGCGCTCGTGTAGGTGCTCGCCGGTTCGCCGCCGATGGTGCCATAGGCCTCAAAGAAACCGTGAGCGCCGGTCCCGCGCGCATGCACGACCCGTTCGGGGATGCGCTCGCGGTCGAAATGCGTGATCTTTTCGATGAAGTGATAATTTTCCAACGTGGCGGGGCCGCGCTCCCCGACGGAACGCAAGCTCTGGTTGTCGCGGATCGGGTGCCCTTGCCTATCGGTCAAGATCTTTTCGGACGAATCGCCCATCGGTCGGCCTTTCATCGCGCAGCGGGGACCAGTTATCTATGAGGAACGGGGTGGCAAATCCTATGGCTTGCTTTTCTCGTACGGCCGACAGGTCGCATCGGTGCAGCGCCGATATGGTATCAAGATGAACAGCGACGAGACGACGCGCAATGCGCTCGATTTGCGCCACATCGGGCGCTTCTACGACAAAGATATGGAAGTCGACGAGCCTGGCATGGAGATGTCAAAGCCCGGCCTTGCGGATCTGCGGCGGAGGACGCATTCCGTCGGATCGCAACCGGCAGCGCCGGGCTCCCGCGCGGAAAATCCACCGCAGACGCAGCGCTAGCGCACCGGCGCTCTAGCGGTTCGGCCGCGCGCCGTCCGAGCGGTACAACACCATCTCGTTGCCCGCGGCAAAGCCCATCGACTCGTAGATCGGCCGCGCCAGTTCTGCAGCGTGCAACGTGATGCGCTCGCAGCCCATCTCCCACAAGAAGTCGACGGCCGCTTGGGTGACGGCGCGGGCCAAACCGCGGCGCCGGTATGAGGGCGCGACGTACACTCCGGCGACATAGCCGACGCGTCGGGCTGTGGCGATATCGCGCGGGTATCCATCGTCGATAAAACCGGTTGCGCCCGCGACGATGCGCGGGCCGTCGCAAGCGAAGAACCATGCAAGCTCCTCGGCTTCGTGGCGGCGGTTCCAGTAGGCAAGCGCCCGTGCCGACCAATCGGCGGGCAGATGATCTTTCGACATGGCAAGTTCGCTGCGCATCGCCGCCCAAAAATCGGTCGCGATATGGAATTCTTCAGGACGCGCTCTGCGCACGATGAGGCCGGCCATCCGGTGCATGCTTGTCCGGCTGCCGCGCCATCCCATGTGGACAACGGTAGCAATGGGCGAGGGTTGGCTTCTCCATATCGCCGAACACAAGGGCCCCTTCGCCCTAGCAAGCCCGCACGGGAGCCGACATGGCCACGATAGTGAAAGAGCCGGGCCAGTTCAGCAACGAGCCCATCAAGCCGTTTTCCGACCCCCAAGAGCGGTCCGGCTTGGCCCAAGCGATCGCGAAACTGCGCGGCGACCCGCGCACATGGGACCTTGTGATTGGCGGCCGGCGCGTAAAGGCGCGAACGCAGTTCAGCTCCATCAACCCTGCCAAGCCGGCAGACACCGTCGGCATGATGCAATCGGCGTCCGGCGAGCAAGCGCTCGAAGCCATCGGTGCGGCCGAGAAATCCTTTCCGGCATGGTCGCGGGTGCCAGCCCAACAGCGGGCGGAGCTGCTGTTCGCCGTTGCGGACAAGGTCAGACAACGGCGAGACGAGCTTGATGCGCTGCTCGTGCTCGAGGTCGGCAAGCCCTGGGTCGAGGCAGACGGCGATGTGGCCGAAGGCATCGACTTTCTCGAGTACTACGGTCGCGAGATGCTGCGGTTCGCAGGACGGCGCGAAGTGACGCCTGTGCCGGGTGAAGACAACGAGATGCATTATCTGCCGCTGGGTGTGGGCGTCGTCATCCCGCCTTGGAATTTCGCGTTTGCGATCATGGTGGGGATGACATCAGCCGCCATCGTCGCCGGCAACACGGTCGTCTTGAAGCCGTCGAGCGACTCTCCCGTCATCGCGGCGCGCTTCGTGGAGATGCTGGAGGAATGCGGTCTTCCACCGGGCGTGGTCAACCTCATCACCGGTTCGGGCGGCTCCATCGGTGACGCGCTCGTCAAGGATGCGCGCGTGCGATTCGTCTCATTCACCGGCAGCAAAGAAGTGGGGCTGCGCATCAACCGGCTGGCCGCGGATCCAGAGCCAGGACAGCTGTGGATCAAGCGAGTGGTGGCCGAGATGGGCGGCAAAGACGCGATCGTGGTCGCCGCGGACGCGGACCTGCCGGCTGCCGTTGAAGCGGTCGCCGTCTCTGCATTCGGCTTCAGCGGCCAGAAGTGCTCGGCGTGCTCGCGCGCGATCGTGGAGGCGCCGGTCTACGACGAATTCGTAGAGCGCTTGGCACAGCGCGTCGACGCGATCACCATCGGCGATCCGGCCGACCCGAAGACTGCCATGGGGCCCGTCATCAACGAGCGCTCGCGCGACAAGATCGAGCAATACATCCGAACCGGCAAGGATGAGGGAAAGCTGCTGACCGGCGGCGAGCGTGCGAGCGACGACGGTTATTTTCTGGAACCGACCGTCTTCATCGATGTGGCTCCGCGGGCGGTGATCGCTCAGGAAGAGATTTTCGGACCCGTGTTGGCGGTGATCAAGGCGAAGAACTACGAGGAAGGGCTGGCCTTCGCAAACGATAGCGAGTTCGGCCTGACCGGCAGCGTCTTCTCGACCGACCGCTCCAAGTTGGAGCGGGCCCGCGCCGAGTTTCTCGTCGGCAACCTGTACCTGAACAGGAAGTGCACCGGCGCGCTCGTGGGAGCGCATCCGTTCGGTGGTTTCAAGATGTCGGGCACTGATTCCAAGGCGGGCGGCCCCGACTATCTGCTGCTGTTCTTGCAGGCCAAGTCCGTGAGCGAGAAGATTGCAGCCCGCGGTTGATGTCGGCGCGGCAGCGCCGCCGCGGGAGCCTATGACTGCGGCGCGACGGGGTATGGTCGCGATATCGCTCGTATTGGCTTTGCTCGTTATTTGGACGCTATTGGGGCTTGCGGGGGTCGCACCGCTGCCGCGTTCCATCGCGGCGCTCGCCGACGCCAATAAGCCGGGTCATGGCAGGGCGCTGGTGTTTGGTTATTACATCGCCCAGCCGTTCATGTCGCTGGGCGGCGCTTCGCTTCCGCCGTACGCGTTTGCGGGGAGCACAGAAGCAGGTGCCGCATCGGTGCGCGTGTCGCCGACGCTGGGGGACCTGCGCGCCGGACGGGTCGCCGGCATCATCGACACTGCAACGGGAGACGGGACGCGCTGGTCCCCATACGTCATACACACGGTATCGAGCTTCAATAATTTCATCAGCGCGCTCGTCACCGGAGCGCTCATCCTCTTCGCTCTGGCCTGGTGGCTAGCCGGCCTGCTGTCGGCGCGCTTCAGCGCGGCCCAAACCCGAGGCTAGCGCTGATGAGCACGGGTGCCCTAATGCTCGCGGAACCAGATCTGCAAGCCGTTGCAGATGCCGAAGGCGATGATCTCTTCTTCGAGGTCTTGCAGCCACTCGCGTGAAGGCAGGCTGTTGCGGTCCCAAGACACCGTCACGCCGCTCAGCAGGGGTGTGATGCGGCCGTGGACGTTGGATCCGGCCATATCGGCCGCGGCGCCGATGAGCTGGCTCACGGCCGAGGCCATCGCGCGTGGCCCCGCCATGGCATCGACGCCCGCGACGATCGTGCCCGCACCGTCAAGGCGGGGCATCGGCTGGGTCGGCAAACCTTGCTTGGTTTCCATGAACATCGCCATCTCAACACCTTCCAAAGCGACCGTGATGTTTTGATATCATAGACGATTTTCTCGCGGACGGACGTCACATCGTGGTAAGTAGTGTTTAGGGTGCCGGCCGCGCGTTTCTGGGTCTTTCACGTGGATTTTAACTGACGGCGGTATAAGGAAGGGCTGACGGGAGAAAACGACTGCAGCGGCACGTGGCGCGCGAGCTGATGGACGACGACGAGTCGTCGGGCTCCCAGCAGGAATGGACCGAAAGCTTTCGCGACCTCGCTCGCGTCAATCGCTACTTGGGCGGCTGGAATGCCTTGCGTGATGCCGTCGCTCGGTTGCCGCGCCTGCCGGATCATTTTCTTGATGTGGGAGCCGGCGACTGCGACATGGCGCTGCGTCTGCTCGTCTACCTGAAAAGGCGCGGCATCGCGGCCCGCGGCGTGGCGCTCGACCGTTCAGCGCAGATCTTGTCCATCGCGGCGCAGCGCTTGGGGTCAGCGGCCGATGTCGTGTTGGTCCGGGGCGACGCTCGCTCGTTGCCTTTTGCGGAGGCGAGCTTCGACCTGGCGATGCTCAACCTTTCGCTCCACCATTTTGAACCCGCCGACGCCGTGATCGTCCTTCGTGAATTGGCGCGCGTGTCAACCACAGCCGTGGTCAACGATTTGCGGCGCAGTCTGGTGGCATACGCCTTTGCGCGGTTTGCATTCCCGCTGTTCACGCACAGCCGCTTGACGCGCAACGATGGGCCCGTCTCCGTCATGAGGTCGTATACGCCGCGGGAAGCGCACGAGCTGGCGCGCGCGGCCGGCTGGCAGCGCATCGAAGTGCGCACGCATTTCGGCTATCGCATGACGCTCTGCGGTGGGCGCGCATGACGGACGTCGCCATCGTCGGCGCTGGGCCGGCCGGCACGAGCCTTGCGCTGCAGCTCGCCCGCTCCGGCTGCGACGTGACGATCCTTGAGCGCCGAGTCTTTCCGAGGACGAAGGTTTGCGGCGAATACCTCGCGGGCGGCGCTCGCAGCGCGCTTTCGGACTTGTCGATCGAAGATCGAGCGTTGCGGGGAGCGCATCCCATCCGCAGTATCTCTCTCTCGGCCTTCGGTTCGGAACCGGTGCGGCTGCGTTTGCCCAGCCCGGGCGCCGTATCGTTGGAACGAGCCGTGCTGGACAGCCGCCTGCTTGAAGCGGCCCTGGCCGCCGGAGCGAGCTTGAAACAGGGCTCGTTCATGCGCAGCAGCGAGCGGAGCCTCAGCAACCGCGCACGCAAGACCGGCCGGTCGAGCAGCAACGGCCTGGTCGACGTCGTTTATCGCGATGAGCATGGCGCCGAGCGTTCGCTCAGCGCTCGTGTTTTGGTAGGAGCCGATGGAGCGTGGTCGGCAGTGGCGCAACGCAATGGCATGGCCAAGCCAGGCGCGGGCGGCCGTTGGGCCGTCGGCGGCCATCTCGAGGGCCAGACTGACAGCGACGAATTGGAGATGTACGTGGGCCCGGGCGGTTACTACGCGCGCAATCCCCTCAGCGCCACGGTGGTCAACTCCATGCTCGTGTTGCCGCGGCCCGCTCAAGCGAGCGAAGCTGAAGCCGCAGTCGCGACGATCACGAGCGGCAGACGGCGCTTTGAAGCGGATGCGCTGCAGCGGCGGGTCGCAATCGGCCCCCTGCGCTATGCCGCGGAGCATCTTTGCGCCCGGCGCACGATACTGACCGGGGATGCCGCCGGTCTGCTCGATCCATTCACGGGCCAAGGCGTCTCGTGCGCGCTGCGGCTGTCATTTTCGGCGGCTGAAACGATCGCGGGCTTATTGGCCGGAGGGCGGCCCGAACGACTAGCGGCGCGCTATGCCGCCGAGTGGCGACGCGCCGTGGGCATGCGCAAGGTGCTGTCTTTTCTCATCGATGCGCTGATGCGAAACGGAGCGTTGCGGAGACGCGCGCACGCGAAGGTGCGACAGGATCCGTCGATCGCCGAGGCGATGCTGGCCGCGATCAGCGGGTACGCACCGATTGGGGCCGCGCTCTCTCCCGGGCTTTTGTGGCGGCTGCTCGCGTGAGCCATGCGGATCAGTCGGTCGACATGGCCGCGCCTGCCGCGACGATCTACGCCTTGGCCCAAGACGTCGCCAGCTGGCCGCGGTTCCTCCCGCATTATCGCTATGTCCGCGTCCTGCAAGAGACGCCAGACGAGCGCATCGCCGTGATGGGGGCGAGGCGCAGTTGGATTCCGGTGCGTTGGACCGCGCGCGAGCGGTTGCATCCCGCCATACCGCGCATTGAGTTCATCCATCTATCCGGCTGGACCGTAGGAATGGAAGTGGCTTGGACCTTTGCGCCGACACCCGGAGGTACGCGGGTGACGATCGAGCACGATTTGCGCACGTTGCGCCGGCCGGTCAGTCGCACGCGGCTCGCGCGGGCGATCATCGCAAGGTTTTTCATCCGGCCTATCGCAACCCGTACGCTCGCCCGCATGAAGGCGCTCGCGGAGCAGCTGGCTTCCAACACGAAAGAGCCGCATGAGCAGTAAAGTATTCATCACTGGCATCGGCGCCTTGACCCCCATTGGGATCGGACGCCCGAGCCTGTGGAACGGCGCGCTTGCGGGGAAGAGGTCCGTGCAGGCGGTCGATCGCTTCGATACAAGCTCGTTCCGCTCTCGGGTGGCGGGCCAGGTGAACGGCTTCGACGCCGCGCCGTTTCTCGGCCGCAAGGAAACGCAGCGGACGGAACGGTTCAGTCAGTTCTCCATCGCGGCCGCTCAAATGGCGTTCGATGATGCTGAATACGCCCCGCGCAGCGGGGACGCCGACTTTGGAATTTGGATCGGCAGCGCTCTGGGCGGCGTGGTGTATGCGGAACAGCAATACGACATCTACGCGAAGCGGGGACTGCGAGCCGTCCATCCGATGCTGGCCTTGAGCGTCTTCGGCGCGGCCTCGTGCTGCAACGTCGCCATCCACTTCGGCCTTCATGGCCCGACGGTGTCGAATTCCAATTCTTGCGCGGCCGGCGCGGTCGCAATCGGCGATGCCTTTCGCGCGGTCCGCGACGGCGTGTGCAAAGCCGCGCTCGCCGGCGGCGTTGAGGCGCCGCTCGCTCCACTGACGTTCGGCGCGTTCGATATCATCCGATCGATGTCGACTCGCAATGACGACCCGGCGGGCGCAAGCCGGCCCTTCGATGCTCATCGCGATGGCTTCGTGATGGCCGAAGCCGCGTGCTTGCTCTTGTTGGAGCGGGAAGAAGACGTCGTCGAGCGAGGCGTGACGCCCTACGCAGAGATCGCGGGCTACGGCCTGACGAACGACGGCCAGCACATGACCGCGCCGCGCCAAGATGGCCGCGAGGCGGCGCGCGCGATGTCGAAGGCCCTACGCGAAGCGCAAGCCGACCCGACGGAACTGGATCACATCAACTCGCACGGGTCATCGACGCCGCTCAACGATCCGACCGAAAGCAAGGCTATACGCTCCGTCGCGGGTACGCACAGCGATCGCATCCTCATCTCGGCCATCAAAGGCATGATGGGGCACGCGCTCGGCGCGACCGGTGCGGTGGAAGCGGCGCTGTGCGCCCTCAGCATCAAGGAGAGCATGGTCGTTCCGACGGTCAATCTGGAACAGCCCGGAGACGGGTGCGACCTGACCTATGCGCCTCCGCGGGCGACTCCATTGCGACAGCGCCTCGTGATGTCCAACAGCTTTGGTTTTGGCGGGCTCAACGCGGCGCTCGTCTTCCGCGCGGCCTGAAGAGAACCCAGAAGGGAACGTAGTGACTATGGCATACAAGGCCGGCGACTCAGGCGCCTAGCTGCGCCCCATGGAGGACAAAAGTCGGTATGGCCTGGCCTCCCTTTGAGACGTTGATCACCTGCGACTGCGACAGCCTCGTCAGAACGCCGCCCAGCCTGCCGCGAAATACATAAGCATTGCAATCCTCGATCAATGTCTGCAGCGAGACTCCGGCGGCCGGCTTCGCGAGGTCGAAGACAGGGTAGGTGCCCATGCGCGGCGCAACGCGCTCCTGCACGACGAAGCCGTTGCGCATGCCGGCTGCGCTCGCGGCGAGCCAGGTTTCAGCATCGACATCCCATCCGAGCACGATGCCGTCACCGCCATGAGCGTCGTTCGGCTTGAGAAGCAGCTCATTTTGCGCACGGGCCGCCCCGTCGCTGCCCGCAAAACTGTCGGCGGCCCATGTAGCCGGCACGAGCGTTTCAATGGCACGCCGTTGGTCCGCGGAAAACCAGCCCGCCCGCGCCGGATCCTTGAGGATCGCAAGTGCTTTCTTCTTATGAGCGATCGTGCACCGAAAAGAGCTGGCCACGCAAACCGCGCCGTCCGCATACGCGCGGATGAGCGGATGCCGCAGATCGAAATGCGCGAGGAAATCAGCGACAAGCAATCGTTTGTAGACGAGATCGATGCGCTTGCCAAAGGCGCTCAGCTCGCCTGACTGATAGCGCAGATCTTCAGGCGCTGCGATGAAGGCGGGTATGTCGTGCGCTTGCAGATCTCTGACGACCAGTTCGAACTCGGGACCGGTGGCGGCGTCCGAGAGATCGACGACCGCGATGGTCGGAACGCTGCTCGGCTCATCCGCGTTCGCGCGGTCGCGGCGCCTTGCATCCGCGAATTCGTGCCACACACCGAGCAGCGTTGTGCGCAGTGACCTGTCCGCGTGCATCTCCTCGAGCCGGTATTCTTGGCAAAAACGCGCGAAGGCCGGCGTCTGTCTCATCAGCGCCGCCTGGCCGGCTTGATAGGAGATGCCGGCCGGACTATCGGCATTGTATTCCAAGACCCGCGGCCGTTCGCGGAAGTACGTGTCCAAGCGAGAGACCACGGTCGCGTCGTTGTATCCGGGTTCGACCGCGGCCAGCAGCCGTTCTTGGGCGCTCAGGCCCAACGCCGATGCCAACGAGGCATCGCGCAGCGCGCGCTCCTCGATCTGGCGGAACGCCTGCCATAAGAGCTCGACCGCGCGCTCGAGCTCGCGCAAGCGCTCGGCCGTCAAGAGAGCCGGACGCAAGGAACGGCATTGCACGACGCCGCCGAAGGTCAGCTTGGCATCAAGCTGAGCCTGCACGAAATCCTGGACGACGCTCGGTCCGGCTAGAGACGGATCCGCGCAGAGCTCGTGATAGCGGTCGATCGCGCGCGCGAGAAATGCGTCATCGCGCATCGCGCGCGCAGCGCATGCCGATCAGCGCGGCTCGGAAGTTGCGGCGGTAGAAATTGCGGAAGGTCGTGCGCAAGAGACCGGTGGCGCTGAACCAAGAGCCTCCGCGCGAGACGCGATGATCGCCGTCGAACCAGGCCTCCGAATATTCGGGATACGGATATGCCGCGAACCCCGGATAGCCTGCGAAGGGCGAGGCCGTCCATTCCCACAGGTTGCCGGCCGCGTCGTGAAGCCCGAGCGCGCTTGTGCCGCCTTGATACGTCCCTACCGGCGCGGTCGACCACAGGACGTTGTTCGCGTTGGCATCGGGCACGGCTCCGTCGTCCTCATGGTCTTCGCCCCACGGGAAGGGGCGCATGAGCCGGGCGTTTGGGTCCCAAGCCGCCGCCGCTTCCCACTCGAATTCGGTCGGCAGACGTTTGCTGCGGAAGCGCGCATAAGCGTCGGCCTCATACCATGAAATACCGCTGACTGGCGCGTCGTCGCGCAATGTGACCTCTTGGAAAAACCCGTGCTCTTTCCAAGGGGGGCCGACCCAATACAGGGGCTTGTCAACGGCCGCTGACTCCTTCCAAGCCCAGCCCTCGTCGTTCCAAAACCGGCGCTCGCGGTAGCCGCCCGCCTCGATGAACTCGGCGTACTCCGCGTTCGTGGTGAGATCGCGGTCGAGGAAAAAAGCTGACAGCTCATGTTCGTGCTGCGGCAGTTCGTTGTCGTATACGAACCGCGTCCTCGTTCCACCGATGGGTACACGCAAAGCGGGTATATGTATCTCCTGCGACGGTGCACGGCGCGTGCCGGACAGCGGCGGCGGTCCTGCCCTTTTGCTTTCGTACGGCAGCGCGGCGAAGAGAAAGGCGATGGTTTCTTGGTGCTGACGCTCGTGTTCCAAGACCAGCTCGACCGCGTATTGCATATCGATCGCGCCTTCGCGCCGCGCGCTTTGGTCAGCGACGCCGCTCTCGAGCAGCTCTTGGACGCGCGAAAGCGTCGCTTGCAGGTACGCTTCCATCTCGGCGCGAGCCGGCAACCGGCGTGCCTCTTCACGGGGAGTCTTCATGGGATCGAAATGCACGTCGTAGGTCGGGTTCAAGCTGGGCATGCCGGCTGCGCGTTGGATGATCCAATAATTTTGAAAGACGCCGATGTGGGCGAGATGCCACAGGATGGGGCGGAAGCCGGGCATGGGCTCCCTCTGCACGCTGTCCTCGGAGGTGGCCAAGTCCAAAAGCTGAAGCGTCTGGGCTCGCAGCAAGGTCAGTCTGGTGAGCTGCTGTGATGGCGGCGTCTGAGTCTTCATCGGGGACGCTTACGTGAAGCAAAAACCGATTCCTCGAAACGACGACGCCTCGCTGCGCAGCGAAGCGCAGCAGGGTGCCGCGCAGGCCACAGCGCTGCTGTCGACGCAAGTGCTCGATGCCACGACGGCCCGAGACTACTTGCGTGCAAATGCAAAGCCGCCCCACGAGTGGCGCGTCGGCCTCGAGTTTGAGGTCATCGGGTTTGATTCGCTCTCGCAACAGCGAATCGATCAGCGGCAGGTCGCCGCATTGCTGGCCGCATTTGCACGCTGCGGCGGCGTGCCCCAGCGCGAGGGCGAACGCGTCGTGGCCATGCGCATGCCATACGGCGACATCACGCTCGAGCCAGGCGGGCAGATCGAGCTCTCTGCGTTGCCGCACCATCATCTCGCCGGCGTAGCGACGGCGCTGCACATGTTCCTGGATCAGTTGGCTGAGTTCGGGAGCGAGCTTCGCATGGAGTTCACCGCCCTTGGTTTTGATCCGCTGCGCCGCCTCGACGAGCAGTTCTGGATCGCCAAGCGGCGTTACGAGATCATGCGGCCCTACCTGCGCAGACAAGGCGGGCACGCATGGGATATGATGACCCGCACGGCGGCGTTGCAGATCAGCGTGGACTACGGCGATGAGGAAGATATGGCGCGCAAGTACGTGCTGGGCAACCGGCTGGGTCCTATCGTCGCCGCCATGTTCGCCAACTCACCGTTCGCTGATGGACGCGTCACCGGGTTGAAGTCCACGCGCTACGCGTCGTGGCTGGATACCGACGAACATCGCACGGGGCCCGGGTTCGGGACCTGCGAGGAAACCTTCGACCTGGACGCCTATCTGGCCGCAGTGTTGGATGTGCCGCTCCTCTTTTTGAACCGGAAAGGATCGCTGCAGGACGTCGCCGGCAAACGGCTGCGCGATATTGACGGGGCGGCCGCGCACGACTTTCCGGACCTCTTGAGCATGATCTTCACCGAGGCGCGCATCCGTCAATACGTCGAGATGCGCAGTGCCGACAGCGGCGGCTTCGAAAGCGCGCTCGCTTTGAGCGCTCTGTGGAAGGGATTGCTGTACGATCCGGCAGCTCTACGCGCCGCGCTTCAGGCAGCCCCTCGTTTAGATCCCTCGGCCTTTCGAGCGTTGCAAATGGCCGTCGCGCGCGATGCGCTGGCAGCGGTGGCTGAAGGGGTCGCCGTTCTCGACGTCGCGCGCGAAGTGCTCGCGCTGGCGCGCGCGGGGTTGGAGCGCATCGCGCCGGATGAGGCCCAACATCTGGACGCGCTGAGTCAGCGCGTCATTATCGACGGGTTGGCCCCAGCGGATATTCTTCTCAGAGACTCGGGCGCCGATGCCCGGCGCGCCACGCGACTGAGCCGGGTGGCATAGTCCCGCTCGTCACTGAATCTTACCCAGGAGAAATGGCGTCGTCGTGGGCTTACGCGAGCCGCCGGCCGGCTCGACCGTCACGGCGACGATCAATCCCTTGCGCGGCGCGACTGGAATCACGACGCTGCCTTCGCCGCGCGAGTCGGGCAAGAACGTCGGCTCGGGGGTCGGCGATGCACCGGGCGCGATGACCCACGTCTGATACGTCTTGCCGCGCGGCAGCGGGCCGAGCCCGTGCATGGCAAACGTCATCGATTTCGACGGCGATGCGCTGATGGTGCCTTTGGCGTGGCAGCGCGAGCCCAGCTTCGGCGCGCACGCGGCCGTCCATGTCAGGATGGTGGCGTTCGACGCTGCTGGGGTCGGTGCAGCGGCGATTGGCGTCGTGGTGGTGGGAGTGGACAAGTAGGCGCCGACGCCGACCAAGATCGCCGCGGCCGTTGCGAGCGCGACGAACAACCGCCGCCTCAGCAGCACGACGTTCGACGGCGCGGTGCGAGCAGGCAGCGCTGCGAGCACTCGAGCGCGCAGCGCAGCAGGCGGCGCTTCGGCCGCGGAGAGCGCAAGAGCGCTCGCTCCTGCGCGCGCGACCTGGTATTCGTTCTGGCAGATCGCGCACTCCGGCAGATGAGCGCGGATCAAGCGCCACTCGTCCCCACCCTGCTCCAGCGCTTCGATCGCGTAGAGCGAGGCTAAGTCGAGCATCGTCTCGTCGTGCACGGTGCTCATGTCGCTACCGTCCGGTGCAGCGCTTCCCAAAGCTGGCGCAAACCGCTGCGGATCCTGCTCTTAACCGTGCCGAGCGGCGCGCCCATTCGTTCGGCCACCTCGCGGTATGAAAGCCCTTGGAAGTATGCTTGCTCGATCGCCTCGCGCTGATCAGCGGGCAACGCCTTGACCGCTTCCACAATCGCGCCGGCCCGGACGCGTTCGAACACCTCATCTTCCAACACGTTGTCGGAAGGCATGTCGGTGGGCATCTCGGGTTCGCGCCTGCGCACCGCGGCGCTGCGCACGATGTCCAATGAAGCGTTGCGCGCGACGCGCGCTATCCAGCCCCCGAAATTGCCGCCCGCGAATGAGTACGGCTTGGCCCAGAGCTGCGTGAAGACCGACTGGGTGACGTCTTCTGCGGCGGCCGGATCTCCAAGGATGCGCTTGCAGATGCCATAGACCAGAGCCGCATGGCGGTCATAGATCGCCGTGAATGCTGAGGCGTCTCCCTGCGCCATCTGGGTCATCAACCTTGTATCATCGCTCACGGCTCCGCGCGTTTCGTTCGCTTGAGAAAGGATGCCTTGCCATTCCTTATCTTCACTCGACCTCAGGCCCTCAAGTGGAGAACGAACGGGCGCTCATTTCGGCTCGTCCCTTCTGCCCCAGGAAGTTTCAAGGCCGAACGGACGTCCTTTTCGGGTCGCGCGTCATCCGAACGCCGGGCTGTGCCGTTACATTCCAGACTCCGACTCTGTGAGGGATCGTTATTCTAAGTCTGCAGCGGCGCTTTTTCAATGGACTCCACATCGCTATTGTGGCGAGCGTGCTGACCGCTGTCGTGCTGGGCAGTGCATCGATAGCGGCCGCGCACCCTCTCGGCAATTTCACCATCAACCGGCTTGCCAAGGTTCGCATACTCGACCATCGCATCGCGGTCCACTACGTACTCGATTTCGCCGAGATTCCGGCGTTCCAGATCATGCGGGCGCAGGGCGCGTCGAACGGGTCCGAAGGCAGGCTGAACGAGTGGGCGCAGGCGGAGCGGCGGATAGTCGAGGCCGGCTTGACCATTACAGCCGCCGGCAATCCGGTCGCCTTGACGCCGCAAACAGCCAAAGTCTCGACTCGGCCCGGTGCCGGCGGCTTGCCGACCCTGTATTGGACGGCGGATTTCCAAGGGCGACTGCCTGACGCAGGCTCAGCGGTCGTTCGCATCTCCGACGCGACATACGGGGAGCGCATCGGCTGGAAGGATATCGCCGTCGCTCCCGCCCGCGAGCCGACCGACGATTTGCGCCGCTACCCCAACGAGCTGCTCGCGTCGCCGCGCGACGTTCGCGCCGTCGACGTGAATCTCTCCGCGCGCGGCACCATCGTATCGGCGCTGCCGATCGCACAAGCGACGGCAGCCGTCAAGCCAGCGTCGCAGATCCGCAGCAATGCGCTATCAGACTTGGTAGCGCGAGGCTCGAGCAAGCCGCTCTGGGTGTTGATCACGATACTGCTGGCCGTGTGTTTGGGTGCGCTTCATGCGTTGGAACCCGGCCACGGAAAGACGCTGCTGGCGGTTTCACTCGTTGGAGCGCGCGCCACCACGAAGCAGGCGATCTGGCTCGCGGTAGCGTTGACGATCTCGCACACCGCAGGCGTCATCGCGCTGGGCGTTGCCATGCTCCTCGCGGCCAAATGGATCGTGCCGGAAGACATCTATCCCTGGGTCACCGCGATCTCAGGCGTCGCCGTGGCCTTCATCGGTGCACGAGCGCTGGCGCGCTTTTTCCACGCCCACGGTTCGGCTTATCACGATTCTCATTCTGGCGCTGAGACGCACGGCCACGCACATCCGCACGCGGAGGTTCCCACCGGTCAAGCCATCTCATTTCGCAACGTCCTGGTGCTCGCCATGGGCGGAAACGTCGCGCCGTGCCCCGCTGCGCTGGTCGTCTTGCTGACGGCCTTGACCCTGCACCGGGTCGGCTACGGGCTGCTCGTGATCGTCGCGTTCAGCGTGGGGCTTGCAGCGGTCCTCACGGGGCTGGGCATCGCCTTCGTCCGTGGTGCCACGTGGCTCGCAGCCCAGCCGCGTTTGCAGCGCCTCGTCAGGTTTGGGCCCCTGCTGTCGGGTTGCGCCATCGCGCTGATCGGCGCGATCATGCTCGGTCAAGGGCTGGGCGCGGGAGCGCTGCATGCCCCGGCAGCAGCGGTGACATGTTTAGCGCTGCTCGCCATCGCGGGCTACGCGGCACGCGGCGGCCATGCGCACGCACACCTCACGCACGTCCACCAGCCGCACGCGGTTCGCTAAAGGCGAGGAGAACAGATGATCGCATCAGTCACGGACGCAGGTTTGGGAGTGACCGCATTCACCGTCTTCACGCTGGGTTTGCGCCACGGCGCCGATCCCGACCATCTGGCGGCCATCGACAACCTGACGCGCAACTCGCTTACGCTCAAACGACGGCTGAGCCGTTTCGTCGGCACGTTGTTCGCGGGCGGTCATTCGATCATGGTGCTCTCCATTGCGGCGCTCGCCGGATTGCTCGGCGGCAGGCTCGCGTCCCACGGCGCGCTCTTGGAAATGGCCGGCACGTGGGTGAGCATCTTCACCTTGTTCCTGATCGCTGCGCTCAACGTCCGCCAGCTGCGCTCCAAAAGCCAAAGCGGCGTGGCGGGTTTCAAGAGCGCGATGCTGCCGAAGGTGCTGCGCGCGTCGACCAGTCCGCTTGCGGCCATTCCCATTGGTTTGCTGTTCGGG
Source organism: Candidatus Eremiobacter antarcticus (assembly GCA_003244105.1). GTDB lineage: Bacteria > Vulcanimicrobiota > Vulcanimicrobiia > Eremiobacterales > Eremiobacteraceae > Eremiobacter > Eremiobacter antarcticus. Next base: position 119,382 of record QHBK01000006.1, read on the forward strand.
CTGGGTTTCGATACCTCGAGTCAGGTCGCCACGTATGCTCTCGCCTTCACTAACGGCGGCGGTGTTGTGCTCGCGCTGCTCATCGGGCTCGTCTTCTCGCTGGGCATGGCGGTCACAGATACCCTGGACAGCCTGCTCGTCTACCGGCTCTGCACGAGGCATCCACTCGAGCTCGTGCGAGCGACGCGCATCTGGATCATCGCCGTGACGTCACTTGCGTTGCTGGTGGCGACGTTTGAGCTGGCGCAAGCCCTTGGGTGGAAGTCGCCCGTTCCCGACCTCGCGGTCAGCGCAGCCCTCGTGTTGACCCTCTTGACAGTTTTTGCGTGGACGTGCGCTGCCGCCGGTCGACGGACCGAGAGCGCAGTGATCTGACGCGCAAAATTTACCCACACCATGCGGGCATGAGCTCGCATTCCATGGAGGAGACCACATGACTGGAAACAGGCTGCGGGCCGCCGGCGGGGCAGCGATCGTCGCTGCGCTCGCGGGCGTCCTGTTCTTCTACAGCGCGCACCCAGTGCGCGGATCGGACCATCAAGACTCTCCGACCGTCGTCAACCGTGTCGGCGCCGACATCAGCGACGTCTACATGTTTCCGCCGAACAACGCCAACCGCGACCGCGATGTGGTGCTCGTCATGAACGTGCACCCGATCATCACGCACGCGCAGCTGGGCACGACGTTTTTCGATCCCGCTGTCATGTACCAGCTCAAGATCGCGCACGGCGGCAGCACGGTCGAGGATCAAGTCATCCAATTCAAAGCGGGAAACCCCGGAGCGAACCAGAGCATCACGCTCTACGGCCCGGGCAAGCCGAACGTCACCGGCACGCAATCGGTGTTCATCGCGCCGACCGGCACTGCGACCATCGACAGTCCGGCGACTCTGCCGAACGGGATCCAGTTCTTTGCAGGGCACCGGGCCGACCCGTTTTTCTTCGACTTGTCGCAGTTCTTCAAGATCATTCCGGACCGCAACGCCGGTTTCCACAACCCTGGACCGCCGCCGCCCCCGACCGCCGGCACCTTCCGTGGCTTCTCGAGCGCCTTCAATTCGCTGCACGGCGTCAGCTGCGACACGAGCGCCTCGAATGAGTTCCTCTCCAGCAACGGGCTGAACGTGCTGACGCTCGTCGTGGAATTGCCGCGCAGCATGCTCACCACTTCGTCGCCGTTGATCCACGTCTGGGCGACCACCAGCACGACAACCGGAAACTAGGAGGATTGACATTCATGCGTATAACCAAAGCCTTTAGCATAGCCATCGGGCTGGCCGCGGCGGCCGGCATCGCCGGTTGCGGCTCGAGCTCGATTCCCATCGGCAGGACACCCGTCTATCAGCAGATCGAACGCTTGTCCAGACCGGCCGTCAAAGAGGCCTTCGAAGCGTTCAACGACCACGACATCACGAATCGCAGCAATCCCTACAACAAGACGACCGATGCGCAGCTCGCAAACGAGATCTTGAGCTTCGCGGGGCCAGGCGGCGTCGCCAACCGTTCCCAAGCCATCGCGCAGACCTTGCAGAGCATCCTCATCCCCGACGAGATGACCGCTGATCTTTCCAAAACCGGCACCCTGGGGTCGTACCTAGGCGTCGAAACGGGCGGAGTCACGGGCAGCCTTTTCGGTGGAAGAAAGCTCTCGGACGACGTCATCGACATCGATCTCGGAGCCATCTTCGGTCCGACGATCCCGGCAGTCGTGCCGAGCGTGCCGGATGATGGCCACGAGTCGTGGTGCCTGACAACCGACAACGTCAGCTACGCCGGCGGCGCCAACACGACGTTCCCGTACCTCGACGCTCCTCGATAAAGCGGGCTGACGAAAGCCATGCTGATGAGCCGCCGCACGGTCTGGGTCGCAGCGCTCTGCGCGCTCGCGGCCCTCATCGTGTGGCCCTGGTTCATCGAGCGGCGCATGACGCTCGAGGCGCAAGCCGCGCTGCCCACCCCTGCGCCGGTCATCGCGGACTATGCGAGCCGGGAACAAGTGGTGAGTTTTTACGAGCGCGACGCCCGGCGGCACCCCGATGATCAGATCATCGCCCGGCTGCTCGCGACCCAATACCTGCAGCGCTTCCGCGAACGAAACGACGTCGGCGACTTGCTGCGAGCGCAAGCCCAGGCTCAGCACTCGCTCGCCTTGCAGCCTCGCAACAACATCGGCGCGGACATGACGATGACATCGGCGCTGCTCTCCCTGCATCAGTTCCGGTCAGCGCTGCGCTACGTACACGAAGCGGAACAGATCGAGCCGTGGAACCCGGCGCCGACAGCGCAAGAGATCTCCCTGCAAACGGAGTTGGGCCGGTACGACGTCGCAGACAAGCTCCTGCGTCATCCTCCGCCCGGCATGCGGCGCAACGATGTTTGGGACGGCGCCCAGGCGCGCTACGACGAGATCACGGGCGGCCTCGCGCATGCTCGCCGGCTGATCGATAGGGCTATGGCCGATGCCGACGCCGTCATGGACAATCCCGCCGAGACGCGCGCCTGGTACCACATGCGATCCGGCGAGCTGGCATTCAGCGCGGGCGACTACCTGACGGCAGAGCAGCGTTTCAACGAGGCCCTCGCCATCTTTCCGTCCGACGCGAAAGCGCTCAGCGGCCTTGCCCGGTTGGCGTGGGCAAATCGTCGCTGGCCTGAAGCATTGCGCTTCGCCGCGCGCGCAGCGGAGCTGCTGCCGACGCCCGAGACGCTCGGGTATGAAGCCGATGCGCAACGAGCTCTCGGAGATCCCGGCGCGGCGGCGCAGACCGAGGATTTGATCGGCGCGGTCGAGCGCGTCGGCAACGCGCGCGGCATCAACGACCGCGCGCTCGCGGTGTACTACGCGGAGCATCGCGAACATCTCGCCGACGCGCTGCGAATCGCTCGCCGCGACCTGGCCGCGCGCGACGACATATACGCCGAAGATACGCTGGCGTGGGTTTTGGGGGCGAACGGGCGCTGGGCCGAGGCACGCAAATACGCGCGCGAGGCGACGCGTTTCGACACCGAAGACGCGCGGCTGCAATTCCACGCGGGCATCATCGCGCTGCGAAACGACGATGTTGAAGAAGGCCGCCGCCGTCTGGGGTTCGCGCTGCGGTTGAGCCCGCATTTCCATCCCGACTACGCTGACCAGGCAAAGCGAGCGCTTGCTGAGCTCGCTGGAGCAGATGGGTCAAAGACGGCCCTCAGCGGCGATAAATGGCACTAAACCAGGCCTAAAGTTCCTCACGCAAGCGCTCAATGCCCGATGACACCGTCCCTCGGCAACGCGGATGAGTGAACGCCGGCCGTCGAATACGTGAGAACCCTTGCGGGCAAAAGCACCGTCAGCCGACGGCCCAAGCTTTAGTCCCGCAACTTTAGCCGCCTGAAACCCCGCCCCGGGTAGTACAAGAAAGCGCAATAGGTTCCCCATGCCCCGAAAGCGGCCGATGTCCGATCCCCACATGCAGACGCTGCGCAACGGTTTGCGCGTGATATGCACGTCCATGCCGCACGCGCGCAGTTTGAGCTTCACGTTGGCAGTGCGGGCGGGCTCGGTATATGACCCGCCTAAGAGCATCGGGCTTGCGCACTTCTTGGAGCATCTGATCTTCAAGTCCACGCATGACTTCTCGCGCCAGGAGCTGGCCGCGACCATGCAGCGCTGCGGCAACCGCTTCGATCCCACCACCAATAAGGAGATCATCTCCATCGCCGGCACGGTGCCGATGCGCAAGACGGAAGATGCGCTCGAGCTTGTGGCCAGCGTGTCTCAGCGTCCGCTCTTCAACCGCGATGACGTCGAAACGGAACGTCAAGTCGTGCTGGAAGAGCTGCGCGACTGGGAGGTCGATCCCAGCAAGCGCATCGAGGCTCTCACCGACGCGACGATGTGGGGAACCCATCCGCTGGGTCGCGACACGGGCGGCACGCGCTCGAGCGTCCGTGACATCACGCGCGCTCAAGTCCGCCGATATCACGCGCGCTACTTTCATCCGCGCAACGCTGTGCTCAGCTTAGCGGGCCCCATGACGGCGGCCGATATGAGGTCCGCGGCAAATCGCCATTTCGGCGGCTGGCGGGCAGCTCCGCAAGCGGGCTTTCCGCGCCGTCCGCATGCCGCTTCTCAAATCCCGGTTCTCGCCCAGGGCCGCCGCTCGAAGGTATTGCGCCGCGCCGACACCCAGCAGGTCTGGTTCTCGGTGTCCACCACCACGCCGTCGTATCCCGACGGATATGCCGCCGTATTGCAGGCTCAGCTGGCGCAAGTGCTCATCGGCGATGGGGACGGCAGTCGCCTGTGGGATGGCTTGCGCGAGCGCTTGGGCCTCGCCTACGAAGTGTATGCCACGCTTGATTTCTACTCGGACGTCGGCGTGATGAGCGCCATGGCCGCGGTCGGCCGCAGCCGTGCTGCGAGCGCCGTGCGTGAGACGAAGCGGATCTTGGAAGACACCGTGTCGCGCGGATTCAGCCGAGAAGAGGTCGCGCGCGGCAAGGACGCCCTTGCGGCTCAGATCGACCTCGTCGCCGAATGGAATGCCGCGAACGCGGCGCGCTACGCGGAACTAGCGCTGTTCGACCAAGAGCTCGTGACGCCCGCCGAGGAGCTGACGATGCTCAGCCGCATCGGCGCGCGGGAGTTCAACGCGTTTCTGCGCAGCAAGCTGCGCTGGGACGACGCGACCCTGTGCGCGATCGGCGAAGGCCCGGCCTTGGCCGTGGTGCGCTCATAAGCGCTTGAGCTACGTGCCGGTGGGTACTGGTGCTCCGGCGGTCTCGATATGCTTGCCGCAGCTCACGATCAGCGCGGCCGCAGCCTCGGAGGTCAGCCGCTCGGTGTTCACGATGATGTCGTACAGACTGGGATCTCGCCAGTTGACAGAATAGTACTGCTGCATGTAGGCGGCGCGGTGCTGATCCGATTTGCGGATCTCTCTGATCGCCTCTTCGGCTGAACAACCGCGCCGAGAACGCATTCGCCGCACCCGCACGTCGAATGGCGCGGTGACGAACGCCCCAAGCGCATCCGGACGGTTTTTGAGCAAGACGGGCGCGCCGCGCCCTATCGCCACGAGCGACTTGGTGCGCGCTCGCTCTTGGATGATTCCCGCTGTCAGCGCGACCAGGCGCTCTTCCGACCAGTCCGGCAGACCTTCGGCGGCATACGCTTCGGGATAGGCTGCGGTGATCACGCGGAAAAGGCGATCCACGAAGCCTTCGACGTGCTCGTCGTGCGCCTCCACATACGCTGCCGGCGCTCCGATGCGGGTCGCGACGAGATCGATGATCTGCGTGTCGAGCAGTTCGGCGCCCAGCAGCGCGGCGACGCGCTCGCCGACTTCGCGTCCGCCTGCGCCGATCTCCCGGCCGATGGCGACGATCACAGCGGGGGCGCCTTATCGGCCGCCGTTCGCGGACCCTTCAGTAGCGCTGGGTGCATCGGGCCCCTCGACGTCCGCCCAGAGGCGAGCCGGCAACTCAGCCATGAGCGCACCGCCTTCGCGCTGTAAGGTGTCGGCGGCTTGTCGATACGCCACCGGTGCTGCGTCCAGATCGAGCGCGACAATCCAACGTAGATCGGTGCGGCGGTTATCGCCGCGCTGCGGCGCCCGAGGCTTTTCACCCGGCGGCACCGCGGCGATCAGAATCGCGTCGGGATCGGTCCCCTGATTGCGGAACCAGTCCACAGCTCCGGTCGCCTGACCCAAGACATCGAAAGAAGCGGCCACCAACCTGCGCTCGTGCATTCCGCACCATCAATTGGGTCGTGGCAACCACAACCCTGCACGCGTAACGGATACCGGGCTGCTCGCGAAGCGACATCTGTTGCGCGCCTGCGGTGCGAGTCAAAGGTCCGAGCGCGCGACGTCGCGGAAGAGCAAATCATGCACACAAAGACGCCGATCACGGTGGCGTACGGCGACGGCATCGGCCCCGAGATCATGCAGGCGACGCTCGACGTGATCATGGCCGGCGGCGCGCAGCTCGATCTGGACATCATCGACATCGGAGAGAAGGTCTATCTGTCAGGCGAGGTCGCCGGTATACAGCCGAGCTCCTGGGATTCGCTGCGGCGCACGAAAGTTTTCCTCAAAGCGCCCATTACCACGCCGCAAGGCGGCGGTTTCAAAAGCCTCAACGTCACCACCCGCACGACGCTCGGCCTGTACGCGAACGTTCGTCCGTGCGTCTCCTACGACCCGTTTATCCGGACGAAGCATCCCGGCATGAACGTCATCATCGTACGCGAGAACGAAGAAGATGTCTACGGTGGGATCGAGTATCGCCAAACGCAGCAGATGGCCGAGTGCTTGCGGCTCATCTCGCGGCCGGGCACGGAGCGGATCGTGCGCTTCGCGTTTGAATACGCGCGCCGCAACAACCGCAAAAAAGTGACGTGCTTCGCTAAAGACAACATCATGAAGATCACGGACGGCCTGTTTCACCGCATCTTCGACGAGATCGCGGGGCAGTACGCGGACCTCGAGCACGAGTTCTGGATCGTCGATATCGGCGCAGCGAAGCTCGCGGACACACCGCAGGCGTTCGACGTGGTTGTGCTGCCGAATCTGTACGGTGACATCCTGTCCGACGTGGCCGCTCAAATCGCGGGGTCGGTGGGCTTGGCCGGCTCGGCCAACATCGGTGACATGTGTTCGATGTTCGAGGCCATCCACGGCTCGGCGCCGCGCCGTGCCGGCCAAAACGTCGCGAACCCATCAGGACTCATGCAGGGCGCCATCCTGATGCTCGTCCATATCGGCCAATCCGACGTTGCAAGCCGGGTGCAAAACGCATGGCTGAAGACCATCGAGGACGGCATCCACACCTACGACATCTATAAGGAAGGCGTCAGCAGGCAAAAGGTAGGCACGAAAGAGTTCGCCGCGGCTGTGATCGCAAGATTGGGCCAACAGCCGGGGACGCTCCCCGCTGCGCATTACGCCGCGGCCGACGAGTGGAAAGCTCCGCCGCTGGAACGCCCCCGATCCGAGCGCAAGGTCATGGTCGGTGTCGACGTCTATGTCGAATGGAACGACGGCAAGCCGCAAGACCTCGGATCCAGGTTGCGGCAAGTCGGGGGCGCCACGCTTGAGCTGGACACCATCTTCAACCGCGGCACCATCGTCTGGCCGAGCGGGTTGCCGGAGACGTTTTGCACCGACCACTGGCGTGCGCGCTTTTTGGCCACGAACGGAAAAGCGCTCGAACACGGCGACATCGTCACGCTGCTGACCAAAGTCAACGATGCCGGCTTCGACTGCATCAAGACCGAAAATCTCTACACGTTCGACGGCGTGCCGGGCTATTCGTCCGCCGAAGCGCAGTAGGCGGCAGCGATGATGGACTCGTTCGGCACCCAAGCCACCCTGCAAGCGGGTTCACAAGAATACGGCTACCGCAGCCTGACGGCGTTGGAGGCGGCCGGTATCGGTCATCCTTCCAAGCTCCCTTTCTCGCTGAAGGTGCTCCTCGAGAATCTGTTGCGCTGCGAAGACGGCCGGTCCGTCACGGCAGCCCACATCCAGGCGTTGGCCAACTGGGATCCGGCGCGGCCGGTGCGAACCGAGATTTCCTTTCGGCCGGCGCGGGTGCTGTTGCAAGATTTCACGGGTGTGCCCGCGGTTGTGGACCTCGCGGCAATGCGCGACGCAATGGCGGCGCTGGGCGGCGATCCCGGCCGCATCAATCCGCTGCAAGACGTGGAGTTGGTCATCGACCACTCGGTGCAGGTGGACGCCTGGGGCAGCCGGGCCGCGTTCCAAATCAACGCCGATAAGGAATTCGAACGCAACCAAGAGCGCTATGCGCTGTTGAAGTGGGCTCAGTCGGCGTTGCACCGCTTTACCGTCCTGCCGCCCGACACGGGCATCGTCCATCAGGTCAATCTCGAGTACTTGGGGCGCGTCGTCTTCGAGGAGAAGTTCGGCAACGGCATCCTGGCGTATCCGGACACGCTGGTCGGCACCGACTCGCACACGACCATGATCAATGGTCTCGGCGTCTTGGGCTGGGGAGTCGGCGGCATCGAAGCGGAGGCTGCGATGCTCGGGCAGCCGCTGAGCATGCTCGTGCCGGAGGTTGTCGGTTTTCGCCTCACCGGCAAGCTGCCGGAAGGCGCGACCGCGACGGACCTCGTCCTCACGGTCACCCAGATGCTGCGCCGCCACGGCGTGGTCGGAAAGTTCGTGGAATTTTTCGGCACCGGCTTGAGCAATCTCAGCGTCGCAGACCGGGCGACCATCGGGAATATGTCGCCTGAATACGGCTCGACGTGCGCCATCTTTCCGATCGACGAAGCGAGCCTGGAATATCTGCGCCTCACCGGCCGAGACGAGCGTCAGTTGCGCCTCGTGCGAGCGTATGCGGAAGCTCAGGGCCTGTTCCGAACCGATTTCTCGCACGACCCCGCCTTCAACAGCGTGGTCGAGCTCGACCTGACGACGGTCGAACCGTGCATCGCGGGTCCCAAACGGCCGCAGGACAGAGTGCCTCTGCGCACGGCCAAAGATGCGGTCGTCGCGACGGCTCAGGCCGCCGGCAGAGCCGCTTCGAGCGGCGGCAGCGACGGTGGTTCAGGCTCGGTCGCCACACTGACGGAAACACAGACGGGCGTTCGAGACGGCTCGATCGTCATCGCCGCCATTACGAGCTGCACGAACACGAGCAACCCGGCGGTCCTCGTGGCGGCCGGGCTTTTGGCGAAGAAGGCCGTCGAGCGGGGCCTCAAACCGCCGCCCTGGGTGAAGACAAGTTTCGCTCCCGGCTCAAAAGTGGTCACCGACTACCTGCAAAAGGCCGGGCTCACCACGTACCTCGAGCAGCTCGGCTTTTTCTTGGTGGGCTACGGATGCACGACATGCATCGGCAACAGCGGTCCCTTGGATCCGGCGATCGCGCAGGACATCTCGCAGCACGCGCTCTCCGTGTGCGCCGTCTTGTCGGGCAACAGAAACTTCGAGGGCCGCATCCATGCGCTCGTGCGGAACAACTACCTTGCGTCGCCGCCGTTGGTGGTGGCGTATGCCTTGGCCGGCCGCATGGACATCGACATGCTCAACGAGCCGCTCGGTGAAGATTTCGAGCGGCGGCCGGTGTTCTTGCGCGATCTGTGGCCGTCGTCGCAAGACGTCAGCCGCGTGGTCGCAGAATCGGTCGCCGAATCCATGTTCCGGCTGCAGTACGCGCATGCGTTCGCGGGTGACGAGCGCTGGCAGTCGCTGCAAGTCCCGAACGCGGAGCGTTTTGCCTGGCAGTCCGACTCGACATACGTGCGCCGGCCGCCCTTCTTCGAAGGCGTCAGGCAGCAACCGGAAGCGCCGAAGGATATCAACGGCGCGCGCGTTCTCGCACTGCTTGGTGACAGTGTGACGACGGATCATATCTCACCGGCCGGCGCGATCGCCTTGAACTCGCCGGCCGGCGCCTATCTTGTGGAGCATGGAGTGGCGCACGCCGACTTCAACTCGTACGGCGCCAGACGCGGCAACCACGAGGTCATGATGCGCGGCACGTTCGCGAACGTCCGGCTGCGCAACCTGATGGCTCCCGGAACCGAAGGTGGCGTCACCCGCCACTTGCCGGATGGCGTGCCGGGCTCGATCTTCGACGTCGCAATGAGGTATCGCGAGGAGAACGTTCCACTCATCATCATCGCCGGCAAAGAATATGGTTCCGGCTCGTCGCGGGATTGGGCCGCGAAGGGGCCGCTGCTGCTGGGCGTGCGCGCCGTGATCGCGGAGAGCTTCGAACGCATCCACCGCAGCAACCTCGTGGGCATGGGCATCCTGCCGCTCCAGTTCGCGGGTGAGGATAGCGCTGCCGCATTGGGCCTTTCCGGAGAAGAGATCTATGATATCTTGGGTGTCGAGCTCGGCTTAACCCCGGGCATGTTCCTTACGGTACGGGCCCACCGACTGAACGGAGGGACGGTCTCGTTGAAAGTGCTCGTGAGGATCGACACTCCCGACGAGGTCGAGTACTACCGGCACGGAGGCATCCTGAACTACGTCTTGCGCAGCCTCTCAAGCGCCACGGAAGCCGGCGCACAGTAATACCGCGGCGCGGCGGCTTCTGACTCTCGATACCGATAAGGTCAGCGCGGAGTACGACAGCGGCATTCTGCGCGTGACGGTGCCGCTGATGAAGCCGGCTCAGGCCAAGAAGGTATCCATCAAGGGCTGATCTGCCCTAGCCCAATCCGGCAGGCGGTCGACACGACCGCCTGCTTTTTATTGTCACGGGCTCTCAAGAGGGCGGCGCCGTCGCGGCACAGCCCTAAAGAGGCAGGCAAGCTCGGCGAGCCGAACGCATGGGCCCAATCAGTCCAAACGCATGCTGACATACACCATCCGCCGGACGCTGCAGGCCATTCCGCTGATGATCCTCATCAGCATCATTCTGTTCGCCATTCTCCATCAGATGCCGGGCGGGCCGCTCGCGCCCTACATGCAGAATCCCCACATCACCGCCGCGGACATCGAGCGGCTCAAGCACAACTTCGGTTTAGACCGCCCAGTCTGGGTGCAGTACCTGTCGTGGCTCGGGAAGTACCTGACGGGCGACTGGGGCTGGTCGACGATGAACTCGACGCCCGTCACAGAGGCCATCTTGGAACGGCTGCCGGCGACGCTGGAGCTGATGGGCGTGTCGTTTGTCGTCTCGGTCACCCTCGGGCTCATTGCCGGCATCTTGGCGGCGGTCAAGCCATATTCGCCGGTCGACTACTTCGTCACGACCTTTGCGTTTTTCGGATTCTCGATGCCGGTCTTTTGGTTCGCGCTGATGCTGCAGATGCTGTTCTCGGTGACGGGCATCCACTTCCAGATGTTCGGGTACGCGTTCGATTTCAGTTTGCCGTCGGCCGGAATGACGTCGACGGAAGGCGGCAATTTCGTCGATCGGGTCAGGCATTTGGTGCTCCCCGTGATCACGCTGGCTCTCATACAACTGGCGACGTGGTCGCGCTTCACGCGCGCATCGATGCAAGAAGTGCTGCACACGGATTACATGCGTACGGCCGCCGCCAAAGGCCTCACGTTTTTCAGCATTCTCATCAAGCACGGACTGAAAAACGCGCTCATGCCGGTCGTCACCATCACGGCGCTGTCCCTCCCCGGGCTTTTCGGGGGCGCCATCATCACGGAATCGATCTTCGCCTGGCCCGGGATGGGACGTCTGTTCATCACTGCGCTCCAACAGCAAGACTTTTCACTGCTCATGGGCTATCTGGTCCTGAGCGCCTTCTTGGTGGTGTTCTTCAATTTGCTGGCCGACCTGGCGTACGGCTGGCTGGACCCACGCGTGAAGTATGACTAGGATGCAAGCATGGCAGGCATAACGCAGACGATCCCCTCGGGCGCGTTGCTGCCGGTCCAGGGCGTCGAGGAGTATCCGCAAGATCGGCACCAAACGTGGCGCAAATTCTCTCGACACCGCCTCGCGCTGTCCGGCGCCATCGTCCTGCTGCTGCTGGTGTTCGGCGCGACCGCCGCGCCCTGGCTCTCACACTTCGACCCGAACGCCATCGACACGCAGTGGTCAGGGACGCCGCTTGCTCCTGGAGCGTTCGGCCACTGGATCGGCACAGATGAGATCGGCCGCGACCTCTACACGAGGCTCTTGTTCGGGGCGCGCATCTCGCTGACGTTGGCGGTCTTTGCGGTCGTCATCGAAGTCGTGCTGGGAACGCTCATCGGCGCCGTCGCCGGCTACTACGGCGGTAAAATCGACGGCGCGCTGATGCGCCTGACCGACACGTTCTTGTCCATCCCGCTGTTGCCGTTGTTGCTCGTCATCACCGGCATCGTCGCGGCAAGCTCGAGCAAGGCCGCGCTCAATTTCGCGTCCATCGTGCTCATCATCGGGTTGCTGTCGTGGATGAACGTCGCCCGCTTGGTGCGCGGATCGTTTCTGAGCTTGCGGGAGAAAGAGTTCTGCGAGGCCGCCCGGGCCATCGGCAGCAACGACTCGCGCATCGTCATCCGTCACCTGCTGCCCAACGCCGTCGCCCCGATCGTCGTCCAAGCGACCCTGGATGTCGGCAACGTCATCCTGCTCGAGTCGGCGCTCTCGTATTTGGGCTTCGGCATTCAGCCGCCGACCGCGTCCTGGGGCAGCATGCTCGCCAACGCCCAAGAGAACATCACAATCGCGCCGTGGGCTGCGATCTATCCCGGCCTCTGCATCTTCATCACAGTGCTGGCGGTGAATTACATGGGCGACGGGCTGCGCGACGCGCTCGATCCGAACGTCCAATAACTGCGAGCAGCTTTGGCCCGCGCCGCGCTTGACGCTGTGGCGCATCGGTCCGCGCCCAGGTGGCGGAATTGGTAGACGCGCTAGTTTGAGGGGCTAGTCGGGTAACACCGGTGCAGGTTCGAGTCCTGTCCTGGGCAAGAGAAACGGAGTGGTTGTGAAGTTTGCGATCGGCATCGACCTTGGGGGAACGCATACCGCGGCAGCGGCGGTGAGTCACGACGGCACGATTCTGGCTCGAGCGGAACGAGAGCTCTCGGATCTCGAGCCTGATGTCGTCGTCGATGAGATCGACCGGGCCTTCAATGAAGTCTTAGGCGCGCTGGACTCCGCCGATTGCGTCGGCGTCGGTATTGGGGCCCCCGGCAACATCGATGAAAAAACAGGCAGCGTCCGCTTCTCCCCGAATTTCCACTGGCATGACGTGCCATTGCGGGCGCTGCTCGAGAAACGCATCAAACACCCGCTGCACATCCTCAACGACGCGCGCTGCGCCACGCTCGGCGAGTACCTGTACGGCAGCGGCAAAGGCGTCTCGGAATTCGCGCTTCTGACGTTGGGCACGGGCATCGGCGGGGGATTCATCGCGGGTGGCAAGCTCGTCATCGGCGCTGCCATGGGCGCGGGCGAAGTTGGCCATCATGTGATCCGACCAGACACGGGTTTTGTATGCGGCTGCGGCAAGATCGGCTGTTTCGAAGCGCAGGCTTCCGGCATGGGCCTGCTTCGTCACGCGCTCGCGCTTGCGCCCTCCTTTCCTCGCAGCTCGCTTTTGACGCGCAAGCCGCCCGAGCGCTGGGGCACCAAGATGATCCGCAAGGCAGTGATGAAAGGCGACGAACATGCAAGCGCCGCATGGCAGCGTTTCCTCGCCGACCTCGCGCTCGGCGTCTCCAACATCATCGCCTTCATGAACCCCGCGGTGATCGCTCTCGGCGGCGGCGTCGGACAGACGGACAAGAGCGTCTTAGCGCAGCCGCTGACCAAACTCGTGGATGCGCTCACGACTATGGTGCCCAAAGGCATGACGCGCATCGTGTCCGCCACGCTGGGAAACGACGCCGGCATGATCGGCGCCGCGGCTTTAGCGCAAGCCGGAGGGGTCAGCGCCATCGCTCATTCGCTTGACGGCGTTCCGCGGCAATCGTCGGCATCAGCAACGTTGGCCATCGCAAAATCTCCGCGCTGAGAACCATACGTCTGGAGGTGTCATGAAGCGTTCCTTCATCCTATCAATCTGCTTGGTAGCCGCCTGTGTGGCCCTGTCCTTGGGATGCTCCAAACAATCCACCGCTCCCCAGCAGCAGGCGCCGCAAGCGGCCGCGAGCGGTCCGCTTGAGAATCCGATCCACTTCCCGCTCTACGCGGGCGCCACGGTCATGGCCGTGAAGCAATTCAATCAGACGGTGAGTGCCGGCCAAGCCGGAACGGGATTGCTCTCCTCAGGCGCCGGCACGTACGGCGGGAATGAGGTCATCGCGGGTTCGAGCGCGTCGTTTGGACAACTGCGGGCGTGGGTCAAGCAGCTCGAAGGCGCTCCGCCCGCGGGCTACAGCGTCCAGACCATTCCAGGCAGCATGTCGTCCGTGAAAGCGGTCGCCAACAAGAACGGCATTGATTTCGCGCTCTTTCGCGATGCGAAGGATCCGAAACACGGCGTCCTGCTCGTCGCGATGGATCCCAGCCGCGCCAATGAGAAGCTGGGACCGGCGTTGTCGATGCTGTCGAAATATCAATCGCTGCCCAGCATGCTGCGTGAGAACATCGACGCCGGCTTGAAAAAGCGCTCAGGCGTCTCCATCGAGGAGATCACGCGGGCAGGCAGCCCGCTCGGAGTCGCGCTCAACGCCATGAGCGATTTCCGCGGCAACGACCGCCGCGCTGTGCTCTTGGTCGATGCTGCCAAACAGTAGACCCGGGTAGCGGTGCGCCGCTCGCGCGCGTGGATCATCCTAGCCGCGCTTACCTTGTCGGCCGGGTGCGGAGGCGGCGGCGGAGTCAGTCCCCCGATGAGGCTGACGCCGACGCCTCCGCCGTCCGGGATCGTGCGGATCAGCGCGGATCCCTTCACCAACGCGTCGAGCCGCCACGCGTCCGAAGTCGAGCCCTCGGCTTTCGCTGCGGGCGCCACCATCGTCGCAGCAGCGCAAGCCGGCCGGTTCTTCGTCGCCGGCGCGTCCGACATTGCGTTTGCCACCTCCCTCGACGCCGGCGCGACATGGACGGCTGGGATATTGCCGGGCACGACCGACATCGTCCAGCCAGGGAGTCCCTTCCAAAGCGTCAGCGATCCGGTCGTCGCGTTCGACGCGGCACACAACACGTGGCTGATCGGCTCGCTGCCGGTCCGCTCGGACAACGGTGCCACACCCGCCGCCTTGGTGAGCCGGTCCAGCGACGGCGTTCACTGGAACGATCCCGTGCAAGTGTCACCGGGTCAGAGCTCGATCGACAAGGACTGGATCGGGTGCGACGACATGCGCACCAGCCCATTCTTCGGCCATTGTTACCTTGAGTGGGATGAGCCGGCGGCGAACGGGCTCGTGCACATGAACACCTCGACCGACGGCGGAGCGACATGGGGGCCCATCCGCAACACGTCTGGAAATCTAGCCGGCATCGGCGGACAGGTCATCGTACAGCCGAGCGGCGCGGTGATCGTGCCCATCGACGACAATACCGAGCAGAACGTGTTTGCGTTCACGTCGGCGGACGGGGGCAACAGTTGGAGCCAAGCCGTGCACGTTTCGACGATCGTGGATCATTTCGAAGGCGGGGGACTGCGCAGCGGTCCCTTGGTGTCGGCGGCCGGGGACGCCGCCGGCAACGCGTACGCCGTGTGGCAGGACTGCCGCTTCCGCGCGCGCTGCGCAGCCAACGATCTCGTCATCAGCACCTCGGTGAACGGAGTCACCTGGACAGCGCCCGCGCGCATTCCGATCGATGCGCTGACCAGCAGCGCAGATCATTTCCTGCCCGGCTTGAGCGTCGACCCTGCGACCGCCGGCTCGAACGCCCACCTTGCGCTGACGTACTATTATTACCCCAACAGCGCGTGCACCGCTGCGAGCTGCCAACTGTTCGCCGGCTTCATCTCGTCGCCGAACGGCGGCGCGACCTGGTCCGCGGCGGTGACGCTCGCAGGGCCGATGAGCCTCTCATGGCTTGCGCCCACGAATCAAGGTCCGATGGTCGGGGACTACTGCGCGGCTGCCTTTTCCGCGGGCCGGCCTTTCGCGATATTTACCGCCGCTCGCGCGTCGGCGGGCGGTTTGTTGAACGAGGCCATGTACGCTTCCCGCGTGGGCGCGCTTGGGCTGCTGTCTCTGGCTCAGCGCAGCTCCGCAGGGGAAAAGCCCATCCCGGGAATCGTTTCCGATCATCCGCCTCGCGTTCGCCCGGTCCGCATCAGATAAGCATCGCACGCTTGGCGATCCGGCGTTCATGAGTCGTACGGAGGGCACGACCTCATGAAATCATCGGCAGCAGTCGCGATTGTGGCGCTGCTGCTTGCGTTCGGTTCGCTCTACCTTCGCGGTGTGGAGCTTGCGCACGCCGGCTTAGACAGCGTGTCGCGCAACGATGCGGAAGATCACAGCGGAACGCTCGGACCCTACTACGTGGATGATGGCGGCCATCCTGAACACCGCGCGCGCGGAGTGACTATGCACGACGAGGTTCCCATGGTCGATTACGGCCGAGGGGGGCAGCTCAATCCGGTCCTCGTGGAGCAGTATGCCTTAGAGCTGTTCCATCGATACGCGCGCTCTCACAGCGCTGAGGACAAACGCCTCTTCCTCGTCCAAGCCGATTGGTTGCGTCGTTTCTGCCGTCAGGGGCGCTGCGAGTACGAGTTCCCGTTCCCTCCACAGATAAGCTCAGCGCGCTGGGTCTCGAGCCTCGGTCAAGCGCAAGAGATCTCGGTGCAGCTGCGCGCCTATCAGCTGACGGGTGACACCAAGTTTTTGGCCGCTGCCAACGCTGCCTACCGGGTCCTCGTGACGCCCTTTCCCCGGGGGCCCATGATGCTCTCCGGCGAGGAAGCGTGGTTTGAAGAATATCCGCAAACGCCCGCGACGCACGTGCTGAACGGCCACATGTTCGCGCTCCTGAGCCTGTGGGAGTATTACCGTGTGACGCACGATCCCAGCGCCCGAAACTGGTTTTTGCGCGGCATCGCAGCTTTGAAGTCCGGCATCCAACAATCCGACACCGGTTTTTGGGCGCGTTACGACCTGCTGCACGCGCAGCTATGCTCGCGCAAATACCTCAATATCGAGATCGCGCAGCTCATCACGCTCTCGGGCATCGCGAACGACGAATTCCTCGCAGAAATCGCACAGCGATTTGAAGCGTACAAGACGAATCCGATCTTGAGCTTGCGCGTGCGATGGTACGCGCTGCACCATCCGCATGCGCTGAGCGAAGTCGTCAGCGACTAAGAGACCCTCGGGGCCTCCGGCTGTTCCCCGAGCCTTTCGAGAATGCGACGCCTAGTCTCGAACAAAGCGGCCGTCGCCTCGGTGACCGATTCAACATCCCCACGCCGGGCCGAGGCGGGCGAACCCGAGTCAAAAGGCGGTTGTGGATCGTACTCCATGCTGAGCTGGATTCGGCGGGCCACGGCTTCTCCCGACGTGCGAGCCGCGACCGTAAGCGCGAAATCGATGCCGGCGCTGACGCCTGCGGCTGTTATTCTGTCTGCGTCGACAACCACGCGTGCCTTGACCGGCTGGGCGCCGAACAGAGGCAAAAGATCGAGATAGCGCCAGTGAGTGGTAGCTCTGTATCCCCGCAACAAGCCGGCGGCTCCCAGCGCCAACGCTCCCGTGCATACCGAGGTCACCCAACGAGCACTTCCCGCCATGCGGACGAGATGGCCGAGCACCTCGCGGTCTTGCAAAACGTCGCTGATGCCGGGACCGCCGGGCATGCATATGAGATCGCACGCTGATGCGGTTCCGTGCGTACGGGTTGGGGAGAAGAGGAGGCCCTTATCTGACAGTACCGGCGCTCCTGACGCGGCGATCAGTTCAACCTCGCAGCCGGGTAAGCGCGAAAACACCTCGTGCGGACCGACGACGTCGAGCGCGGTCACGTTGGGAAAAACGAAAATGCCTATGCGATGCACGGCCGGTCCTTGGGCGACCTACTCTCCGACGGGCGAGAGCAGTTCGTCGAGATCCGCCCGCGTGAGCGATTTCGCGAAAGCCGCATCGCTCGATACGACTGAATCCGCCAGCGCCTGTTTGCGCTGCTGGAGCGACTGGATCTTCTCTTCGACGGAACCCAACGTCACCAACCGGTAGGCCGTCACCGGCTTGGTCTGTCCGATGCGGTGCGTGCGGTCGATCGCCTGGCGCTCGATGGCCGGGTTCCACCAGGGGTCGTAGAGCACCACGTAATCTGCCTCGGTGACCGTCAGGCCCACGCCGCCGGCTTTCAAGCTCATCAAGAAGATCGGGGGACCGTCCGGGCGGCGGAAATCATCGAGCACTTTGCTGCGGTTCTTCGTCGAACCGTCCAGATACGAATACGTGCGCTTGCGCGAGTCGAGCGCCTCACGCATCAGCCCGAGCATCTCGGTGAAGGAGGAGAACACGAGCACGCGGTGGCCGGATTCGATGATGGATTCGAGCAGCTCCAAAAAGGCCTGGAACTTGCCGGAGGCTTCGTCGTCCTCGCGCCAGTGATCGCCGATGAGGCCGGGGTGGCAACAGATCTGGCGCAGCTTCGTCAACGCGGCGAGGATGGAGAGCTGCGCTCTTGCGATTCCCCGTTCGTCCACCTCGCGCAAGATGTCGCGCCGCGCGCGCAGCACCGTCTCGCGATAGGCCTTTTTCTGCGACGCCGTCATCTCGCATTCGATGGTCTGCTCGGTGCGCGAGGGCAGATCGGCGGCCACTTGCGTCTTCAACCGCCGGATCATGAACGGCTGCACGCGGCGCGCCAAGCGCTGCTGCTTGTCCACGTCGCCGTCGCGCATGATGGGCGTCTCGAACGCGTTGCGGAAATGGCTCTCCTTGCCGAGAAGGCCAGGCATGACGAAATCGACGATTGACCACAGGTCCAGCACGGAATTTTCGATGGGCGTGCCGGTCAGCGCAAGCCGCTGCTCCGAGTGGATGCCTTTGATGACTTGCGAGATCTTCGCTTGCGGGTTTTTGATCTGCTGCGCCTCGTCCAAGACGATGGTGCGGAAATTCAACCGGTTCAACGTCTCCGCGTCGCGCCGCGCCAACGCATACGAGGTGACAAGCAGGTCGAACTTCCGGGCATCGTTGTAAACGGCTTCGCGGCCCGAACCGGCGCTCAGCAGCGTGACCTTCATCTCCGGCACGAAACGCGCTGCCTCGCTCAGCCAGGTGTGCGTCACTGACGTCGGGCACACGATGAGATTGGGAGCGCTCCCGCAGCGCCGGCGCTCGCGTTCCAAATACGAAAGCACTTGCAGCGTCTTGCCGAGCCCCATGTCGTCGGCCAAAATGCCGCCGAACGCGTAGCGCCCGAGATATGCCAAGAAATCCAAGCCCTTGCGCTGGTACGGGCGCAAGATGCCGCTCAAGTGCTCGGGCGGATCGATCTCCTCGATGCCGGAAAAACCCCGCACCGCTTCGCGAAGCTCGCGCAGCCGGCCGGGCAGGCCCTCATCGCCGCATGCTTTGGCAAGGTCGTCATACACTGACAGCATCTGGGCGGTCGTAAGACGCGCTCGTCCGCCGCTCTCCAAGCCGCCGCCGAAACCGCCGGTGGCCTCCCGAAGCAGTGCGAAGGTCGAGAGGTCGATGAAGCGGCCGTCGGCCAGGCGATAGTACCGGCCTGTGCTTTGCCACAGGGCCTTGACGTCTTCGGGCGACAGCGCCTGGCCGTCGAGCAGCAATTCGACGGAGATCTCCAGCCAGTCGATGGGGCCGGTGGAAGCGGCGGAGGTCTTGTTACGAACCTTGGCTTGCCCTTTTTCCTTTTGCGCCTCGTCCCCGTCGACGGACAAAGAAACGTGGAGGGCCTTGGGGCCATCCACGAGGGACTTCACTGTTTCGTCCAAGTCCAGGTGAAAATCGGATCGCCACGCCGGAAGCGTCTCGGTGCCGAACTGGTAGCTCGCGTCGGTGCCTTCCATCCGCCACGCGGTCTCATCGTAGTGCGGCAGCGGCTCGTTCGGATGCTCGAGACACCAAGAGTCGTAGATAGCTTTCCACGGCCTAAAACCGCTGGACTCGAGCTTGCTCTTGACCGACAAAGCGACGGCCGGGTCGCAGTATGCGTAGCGCGGAATGCCGTCTCTTTGTGGACTGTCGATGCGGTGCAGCGGGTTGAACTCCATCGTCGTGATCGGCCAATGAGCTCCGCTCTTGGCATCCTCCACCGCCGCGTCAGCCGTGATTCCGTCGCCTTGCCAACGCAGCCGCACCAAGGTCTGCTTTTCCATCTCCGAAGGCGGAAGCAGCAACGTCGCGGCCGTGTCCTGTTCGAGCAGCGCATGAGCCCGTTCGAGGAGGCGAGGGATTTCAGCGGGTGTCAGCCGCACCGACGCAGCGCTGCGAAAACGCTCGACGATGCGCACGCCGAAGGAGCCGTCGTGCATGTAGAACGTCTGACCGTCGAAGAGCCATGTGGGCATGGCATCGATCGTCCGAACGGTGCTGACGTCAACCGAGGATCCGTCGGGGCGCGTGAACGATGCAACCAGATCCAAATCACCGCTCTGCTGGCGCTTTCCGGAGAGCCGCAGCCGCAGAGGCGAGAGCGAGATTCTGCTGACCGGCATCGATTCCGGATGCGAGCCAAGGTGATCGTCATGGCGCACGCGCGGATGCGCGATGAGGCGCAGCAACAGCTGAGCGAAGTTGTTGCTCAAGCGCGCGGTGTGCTCGCTCGAGGGCCGCGCCAACGCATAATCGGCCGGCATGCCGAACATATGGCCGAGCGACGCGTCGGAGAGCAGCGCGCTGTCGTACCGGTCCCACTCCTCGCCGGTGAGATTCGCCTGCCGCGTGGTCCGGTAAAGCTGCTGCAGGTCGGCGTGCGTCCGCCCGACGCCGTGAAGCTTGGGAGCGTCGAGCGCCAAGCGCGCGTAGAACACGCTCAAGCGTTCATCGAATCCGATCACGACCCAGAGACGCCGCCGCGGCGTGACGGTCTCATGATGCGGAGACAACAGGTCCAAGAGTTCGGCCAGCTGAGCCGTAGCGGTTGCGCCACCGGAAGCAACGGCGTGGGTCGCGCCGTTGCGGACCCCGTTTCCCGCGGCGCCATTGGTCGCGGCGCCGTTGCCGGCTGCATGCCCGTCGGTCGACGGTGCGACGAACGTTTCAACGGGCGGTTCTGGAGACGTATCCGCCTCGCGCAAAGAAGGCGACGCCAACTCTGCGAGCATGCACAACGCTGCGACGGCGTGCTTGCAATCGTATCCATAGCGGCAGGTGCAATTGCAGCGCATGCCCAGCGGGGGACGCGAGGAATCGCGGGTCAACGTCGTCGTGTGCGTTTCCGTATCCGCAACGGTGGCCACAATATCCGAGCGCCGCAGATTCAGGCAGCGCACTTTGCCGCGCGCGTGCGCGGCGATGCCTTGGGCGATCACCGGCTTGGGAAAGGTCCCCTCGATCGCGCTTTGCGAGGGGATGGATGATTGCCACAAACCGAGCGGGGGTCCGCCTCGTTCCGGCCCGACCCCCTCTTCAAATCGCAACGTCAAAGGTTGGTTGACTTTAGATTGTGCGCGAACAGCCATACTTTTCAAACTTCGCCAGGGGCTGGATGCCTCCCGCCTCAGCCGCTTGCTGTCACGCGGGTTTGCGCGGGACTTTTCTCTTATGGATGCGCATTTCTCAGCAACTGCCAACAGGCATCGCGCGGATGTCAGTGTAGATGCAATGGATGAGGTTTCTTCAGTGAGCAGTTCGGCTGCGGCGAGCCGCGTCGTGATCCTGGGGGGCGGATTCGGCGGCCTCTATGCGGCGCTGCGCTTGCAATCGCTCCTTCGCGGGCGACGGGACGTGGACGTCACGCTCGTGAACCGTGAGAACTTCTTCTTGTTCACGCCGATGCTTCCGCAGGTCGCGACCAGCGGACTCGACACGCGGCACATCGTGGCCACCATCCGTCGCATCTGCCCGCGCATCCGCTTCTACGAGGCCGACGTGAAGGCGGTCGATTTCGCGAACAAGACCGTCACGATCGTCCATTCCGGTGCGCGTCCCCGTACCTTGCCGTACGATCAGCTGCTGCTCGCGCTTGGAAGCGTCACCAACTTCTTTGGCATCCCCGGCTTGGCAGAACACGCCCTGACGATGAAGTCGCTGTCGGATGCCATCCGCCTTCGCAATCACGCGCTTGATATGTTGGAGCGAGCCGAGCTTGAGACCGACGCCGGCCGGCGGCGGGAGCTTTTGACCTTCGTGGTCGCGGGCGCCGGCTTCGCGGGCATCGAGACGGCTGCCGAGCTCGACATCTTCATGCGACGGGCGGCTCGCTCGTACCGCAGCTTCACACCGGCCGACATCCGCACCGTCATCGTCGACGCCCAGGACCGCATCTTGCCGGAGCTGAGCCCCACGCTTGCCCAGTTCACGTTGCAGACGCTGCAAAAGCGCGGGGTCGAATTTCATCTCAACGCCAAAGTAGCGGGCGCTGACGCCAGCGGAGTGACGCTGCATGCAGGCGAGCGCATCGCGACGCACACGCTTGTCTGGACGGGCGGTGTAGCCGCGCATCCGTTCATCGCGACGCTCCCGGGCGCGACGTCGCGAGGTAGGCTTCCGACGGAGCCGACGCTGGCCATGCGAGGCAGCGACAGAGTGTGGGCGGTCGGCGACTGCGCCGAGGTGCTGGATGCGCAGGGAAAACCGTATCCACCGACGGCCCAGCACGCGCTGCGCGAAGGCGGGCATGCGGGGGACAACATCCTGGCAGCGATCGACGGGCGCGCGCTGCGGCCGTTCGCCTTTACCGCGATCGGCCAGATGGCGAACCTTGGGAGGCATCGCGGCGTGGCCATGGTCGGCGGGTTGAAGATCTCCGGCTTCCCGGCATGGTGGCTGTGGAGGACGTACTATCTGAGCCGTCTGCCAACGCTCGACAAGAAGATACGCGTCGCCATTGACTGGACACTGGATCTGTTCTTTGCACGCGACACCGTGCGTCTGTCGCTTCCGGAGCCAAAGGTTCCATCCGCCCCGGCGCTTTCAGCGAACGAGTAGGCATTCAAGGAACGTTCCACCGGCACGGGCAAAGATTCGCATTTCAACCGATGTGTACCGCCGCACCCTCATGATGATCCGCGCCGACCGGCTGACCAAACATTTCCGCACCCTGCGCCGCAAAGACGGTGTGCTGGGGACCCTCACTTCGCTGTTCTCCCGTCATTACGAGCTCAAAGAAGCGGTCCGCGACGTTTCCTTTGAGCTTCAGGCGGGAGAGCTCGTCGGCTACATCGGCCCCAACGGAGCCGGAAAGTCCACCACGATCAAGATGCTCACCGGCATCCTGGTGCCGTCGAGCGGCGACTGCGTGGTGAACGGCATCGTGCCTTGGCTCGACCGCAGGAACAACGGCAAGCACATCGGCGTCGTCTTCGGCCAGCGCACGCAGCTGTACTGGGATTTGCCGCTCATAGAATCGTTCGCGTTGCTTCGGGCCATCTACAGCATCCCGCAAGACGTCTACACCCGCAACCTTGCCGAGTTCAGCGAATTGCTGAACCTCGATGAGTTCATCCGCACTCCGGTGCGTCAGCTCAGTCTGGGGCAGCGCATGCGCGGAGATTTCGCCGCCGCCATGCTGCACAATCCGAAGGTCGTCTTCCTCGACGAGCCGACCATTGGGCTCGACGTCGTCGCGAAGGAATCCATTCGCGGCTTCATCGGCCGCACGAACCGCGAGCGAGGCACGACGTTCATTTTGACGACCCACGATCTCAACGATGTGGAAAAGCTGTGCGAGCGAATCATCCTCATCGATCGCGGGCAGAAGCTGTACGACGGCAGCATCGATGCGATCAAGCGGCGCTTCGGCCGCAACCGAATTCTGACGGCCGAAATCGACGGTTACTGCGCCGATTGCGACATCGAAATGGCGGGCGCGAAGCTGCTCTCGCAAAACGGGAACCGGATCTCCTTCGAGTTCGACCGCGAGTCGGTGCGGGCCGACGAGCTCATCGTGGCCTTGGCGAAGCAATACGAGCTCAAGGATGTGACCGTGACCGAACCCGCGCTCGAGACGATCATCCGCCAGATCTACATCAGCGGATTGAGTCCGGATCCGCTGCTCGAGGGAGCGTTGCCGTGAGCGCGCGCGCCGCAATCGCTCGCCTCGTCCGCAGGGCAGTTGTCGTGGTCGCATGCCTTGCTGCTCTTGTGTCATCACATCCAAAAATCGGAGCCGCTCCAGCGCCCGCCGCATCGGGCGATCTGGCGCCGCCGGACTATCGCGCCGACCTGAACGCCGGTGTCTGGGTACGAGGTCCGAACTTGCCTTCGCCGCGCCAGGACGCGGCCGCTGTCACGCTCGCCGACCGGGTCTACGTCATCGGCGGGTTCGGCCAGCACAACCAGCAGATGAACACCACGCTCGTGTGGGAGCCCCAAGTGGTGCCGGCGCCCACGGCGCAAGCTGGCGAGCAGCGGGCCGGCTCGCGATTCGGCACCTGGACGTATGCAGCACCGATTCCGGAATCGGTCGATCATGCAGCAGCCACCGTGCTGGCGAACTACATCTATGTGGCGGGCGGCCGCATCGAAAACCTCGTGACCAACAAGTTCTGGCGCTACGACGCGGCGGCGGATTCATGGGTGGAACTCCCTTCCATGCCGGTGCCGCGCTACGGCGCCGCGATGCAAGCGGTGGGCGCGAAGCTGTACGTCATCGGCGGCGCGGTATCGCATGCCAACGATGCGACCAGCATCGAGGTGTTCGATACGACGACGAATCGCTGGAGCCTCATCGACAGAGCGCTGCCGTCGGGGCGCATGGCCTTTGGCTCGGTCGTTCTCGACGACAAGATCATCATGGTCGGCGGACGTGACGATCAGGAGCGCAATCTGATCGGCTGCGACATCTACGACCCCGCGCGCAACCGCTGGGGACTCTGCTCGCCCCTGCATCAACCGCGCAGCGATTTCGGCTTGAGCGTCGTGGCAGGCCGCCTGATCGCAGCCGGCGGCGAGGACCTGCGCTTCGATCGCACCACGCAGACGACGGAGATCTCCGAATCGTTCCTGCGCGGCTGGCTCAACGGTCCATGGCTGCCCGGACCTCGCCATGGCATGTCGCCGGTCACCGTCGGCAACGTCATGTGGCTGATCGGCGGCGCTTCCTGGTCAGGCACCGCGCCTTCGACGGTCGTGCTGCGGTATGTCAGCCCGGTCGTCAAGGTGAAACTCAAAGGCCGCAGCCAGTAAACACGGCGGCGCTTTCGCACTGACATGGCCTACGGCGCGTACCTCGAGTTCGCCAAGCGTGCCTTTTCACGCGAAGGCACGTACCGCCCTCAGGTGTTCACGCACATCGCGTCGGTGCTGTTGCGCGTCTTCTTGCTCTCGACGCTGTGGACGGCGCTGTATCGCAATAACGGCATGCAGGCCGGCATCCCGCTGCACGCCATGATCACCTATGCGACGCTTGCCCTGCTGCTCGATCTCATCTACGGCGTCAACGGAGCGTATGTCGTGCGCGAGAAGATCCGCGAGGGCTCCATCGCGATCGACCTGATGCGGCCCATCAGCGTGCCCCTGTACGTGTTCGCGGACACCATCGGACAGACAGCCTTCGCTGCTCTGCAGATCGTCCCCGCGCTCGCGCTCTCCTTGCTGCTCGTGCACGTCGATGCTCCGCAGTCAGCTCTTCACTTCGGCGTCTTTCTCGTGAGCGTGGGGCTGGGCTTCATCGTCAACTTCGCATTGGACATGATGATGGCGACGGTGACCTTTTGGACCATGGAGATCTTCGGCGTTCAGCTCATGGTGCAGTTCATGACGTCGCTGCTGTCGGGCGCGTTGGTGCCGTTGTATTTCTTCCCGCAGGGCGTCTTGCAGCGCCTTGCGCTCTCCTCGCCGTTCGCAGCGATCTACAACGCGCCGCTCTCCATCTACATCGGCAAGGTCGGCGACGATGGGCTGTTGCCGATGCTCGGCTTCCAGCTCATCTGGGCGGTCGTCTTCGGCCTCGCTGCCTTTGTGCTGTGGCGCGCCGGCGAGCGGCGGGTGGTGATCCAAGGTGGCTAGCCGTTACGTCGCGGCCTACCGGCAGTTCTGGCGCCTCAACACGCTGACGCTGCTCGAATACAAGGCGAACTTCTTCATCTGGTTCGCTTTCACGATCGTCTATCACGGCATCGCGGTGGCGACGATCTGGATCATGATGTCGCGCTTTCCATCCATGAACGGGTGGCGCTGGCAGGAAGTGTTCTTCCTGTACGCGCTGTACATGGTCGGGCACACGCTCAACAACACGTTCTTCTTCACGATCGGGGAAGTCCCCGATCACATTCGCGAAGGCCGCTTCGACAGGTTCTTGGTGCGCCCGCTCGACCCGCTCTTCCAGGTGCTATCGCAGCCTGGTCAGATTTGGCCGGACGAATTCGCGATCGCGCTCGTGTTCTTCGCGTTCGCGCAAGGCGCGGTCCATCTGCAGTGGACGGCGGCCGGAGCGCTGCTGCTGGTGTTCGCGGGTCTGGGCGGGGCGCTCATCGACTTCGCCGTCCAGCTGTTCGTCGCTACGCTGTCGTTTTGGGTCATCCGCATGGACGCGCTGCGTTGGGTGGTCATGTCGTTGGAGAACGACTTCACGCGCTACCCGCTTTCCATCTACAACAAAGCGGTCAGGATCATGCTCGCCTACGTCTTTCCCTTTGCCTTCATGAACTATTTTCCGGCGACGACGCTGCTGCACAAGACGAGCCAAGCCGGCTACACGGTCAATCCGATGCTGGGATGGTTGACGTTGGCCGTGGGTGCGGTGTGGTTCAGCGCCGCTTATCTTTTTTGGCGAGCCGGCGTGAACCGGTATCAGGGAACGGGTTCTTGAGTCGCTAGAAGCGGATGCGGTCCATGAGCCAGCGGTAGTACGTCTGGCGCGGCGACTCGTCGGTGCGCGGATAGAGCGACAGCCCGCAGTGACGGCACGACAGCTCGGTGTCGCCGTACCCGAGCGTCGGGTACCAGGCCTTCTGGCATTGCAGGTTGCCGGACGCGCACTTCGGACAATAGTGCGCCAACAGGGATTGTGCCAACACAGCGCACGGCTTACATGCAATCCGCGGGCATTCCTGGAGCCTGTGCGCCCGGCCAGCGTAGGCGGCGCCGCGCGCATCCGCGAACCCGCAACGCGCCGGCCCGCGAGCGCCGCGCTTGAGTGAGCCGGAGGGCGCCTTCGTGACTTTCAAAACGATCATCGAACCCTTCCGAATCAAGGCGGTCGAGCCGATCCGGATGACCACCCGCGAGCAGCGTCAGCGCTTGCTGGACGACGCCGGCCGCAATCCGTTCCTGCTGCGGGCTGACGACGTTTTGATCGATCTGCTAACGGACAGCGGAACCGGGGCAATGAGCGCCGAGCAATGGGCCGGCATCATGCGCGGCGACGAGTCGTACGCCGGCGCGAACTCCTACTACCGCTTCGCGGCTGCGGTCGAAGACATCTTCGGTTTTCACCACGCGCTGCCCACGCACCAAGGAAGGGCGGCCGAGCGCATTCTCTTCTCGACGATGTGCAAGCCCGGTGACGTCGTGCCCAACAACACCCACTTCGACACGACGCGCGCCAACATCGAGTACGTCGGAGCGGCCGCGGTCGACCTGCCGATTCCGGAAGGCCTCTCGCCGTCCGCTTCCCACCCGTTCAAAGGCAACATGGACGTCGACGCGTTGCGCCGACTCATTGCGCGGCACGGTCGCGAGAAGATCCCGCTCGTCATGCTGACGGTGACGAATAATTCGGGCGGCGGTCAGCCCGTCTCCATGGCGAACATCAAGGCGGTGCGCGCGGTCTGCGGCGAGGCGCACATCCCGCTGTACATCGACGCCTGCCGCTTTGCGGAGAACTGCTGGTTCATCCACGAGCGCGAGCCCGGCTATGCGGACGCGGCCATCATCGATATCGCCCGCGAGCTGTTCTCGTATGCGGATGGCTGCACCATGTCGGCCAAAAAGGACGGCTTGGTGAACATCGGCGGGTTCCTGGCGACGAATGACGACGCGCTGGCCAAGCAAGAAGCGGCGCTGCTCATACTCACCGAAGGCTTTCCGACCTACGGCGGATTGGCCGGGCGCGACCTCGAGGCGATGGCCATCGGCTTGCGCGAGGTGTTGGAGCCGGACTACTTGCGCTACCGCATCGCCTCCACGGCGTATTTCGGCCGTCACTTGACCGATATCGGTTATCCGATCGTTCAGCCCCCGGGCGGGCACGCGATTTACGTCGATGCCGCCGCGCTCCTGCCGCACATACCCGCGCGCTCGTTTCCCGGGCAGGCGCTTTTAGGAGAGCTCTACCTCACGGGCGGCATCCGGGCCGTCGAGATCGGAAGCGTGATGTTCGGCAAAACGGACGAGACAAGCGGCGAGGAGACGACGGCTTCGATGGAGCTCGTGCGCCTGGCCATCCCCAGGCGTGTCTACACCCAAAGCCACGTCGACTATTGCATCGAGGTGATGGCGGATGTCTACAAGCGCCGCTCGTCCATCGCAGGTCTGCGCATCGTCTCGCAGGCGCCTCCGCTCCGTCACTTCACAGCGCGCTTCGCACCCGTCGAATATACGGGCTCGCTGACGAGCTTGAGGGAGTCCGGTTCATGACGCAAGCGGCGGACCCGTTCACCATCGAGGAATACGTGCGCTGGAGCGATGTCGACGCCGCCGGCATCGTCTGCTACGGCGCTTTCGTGCGCTTCGTCGAGCTGGCCGAAACGGAGCTGTTCCGTTCCGCCGGCATGGCATACGGCGAAGTGTTCGAGCGTTTCGATTGCTGGCTGCCGCGCGTGCACTTCTCATGTGACTTTCACGCGCCCGCTCGCCTGGACGAAAGGTTGCGTTTGAGCGCGTGGGTGGACCGCTTGGGCAACAGCTCGGTGACCCTTTCGTTCGCGATCGACAACACCGCCGGCGTCCGGATCGCGGACTTTCGAGTGGTGCTCGTGTGCCTGGACCGCAAGACGTTCTCGCCCAGGCCTCTGCCCGGGGAGCTGCGCAGCGCGCTCTGCGGGTACCTGAGGGAGCCGCAAGCCGGCGCTGACCTTAGTGGTAGGGGGTAGGAACCTAGGCGCCTTTGGCTCGGCGCGACGCGCCCGCGTCGTTCGACAAGCAGAACCCACACGGCTCCATGCCCACTTCTTGGGCCTGTCCATCGGTGAGCGTGAGCACACTCCCTTGCGCATCCAACCGCCGCTGACACTCACTGCCGGGGGCGTGATAGACGCGCTCGCCTATGATGCATACGACTTCCATATGAACGTGCTTACAGCGGGCCTAAGCGTGGGCCTCTTTTGGCCCAAGGGACGGCTCGTAACAATCTCACAGTGTTCTGGTCACAGATGCGTAACCGTCGAGTTCGACGCTTCGTTATGACAGTAGCGCCGCCCGCCGAACCCGACCGGACACGCGCATTTCAGCCGATATTAAAAGAACGTGAAAACGGTATTATGATCTTACAGACACTCCCCGCGACCTGCGGATGGCATCTTTTCAAAATCGAAGGCCAATTGGACTTCGTCGCCGCTCCCACGGTGCAGACCGCTTTGCGACACGCTGCCGGGTACGATCACGGCCACATCTTGATCGACTTGGAAGATCTCAAGATCGCGGACGAAAAAGGCGTGAGCGCGCTTGCGTCCGCCGTGCGACGCTTACTGGTCGAATTCTCCGAGACCCGCGTGGCATTCATCGTCAAGGACGAATGGCTCGCCGAAACGCTCAAGAACGCCGAGTTCCCGGCCGCCGTTCCCGTCTACCGCAGCAGTGACGAAGCGCTCGGCGCACTGCAGTTGAAGCGCGCCGCCTAAGACTCGACATCCAGGCGCTGACAGAGGACCCGCAAGCTTCGGTTCCCTAATACCGGCTTGCTTCTTCGCCGTCCGGCGGCGAGGTCGTTCTTTGCCGCGAGGTGCGCCGATGTCATCGCTTTCCCAAGGTCCGCGCGTGACGCGCGGTGAGTCAATCTCCCGACACCATCGTTACGACGCGGCGGACATCTCCGATTTCGCGCACCGCGCGGGAGACCGCAACCCCGTGCACCACGACGTCGGCGCTGGCGCGAGCTCGCGCTTCGGCAAGCGGATCGCCTCTGCCGAGCACACGATGGCGCTCATGATCGGCGTGGCGGCCTCCTGGCTCGCCGAGCGCGGCACGGCCATCGGATTGGGCTGTTCCTTCCGGTTCACGGCGGCCGTTCGCGAGGGCGACACCTTGGAGCTCAAATGGGTCGTCAGCGACGCCTTCTTCAAAGAGTCTTTGGGCGGTATGATCGTCGTCTTCGACGGCTCCGCGACCAATCAGGACGGCCTTGTGGCGATGAAGGGCAGCCTGCAGATGCTGCTGCAGGAGTAGCTCGGGGGGCAGGCCGCTTTTCGTCTTTGGCGAAGAGTCAACGTTCATGAAAGAACCAAAAACGCCGCCGTCATTCGGCGACATTGATCGCTTATTGGAGCGCATTCCGAACAAGTACCTGCTGGTGAACGCGGCCCGCGTGCGGGCGCAGCAGTTGGTCAACCGCGACGAGCCCACCGTGGAAGGCGCTGACCCCGAAAAGGCGGTCACGACGGCGTTCGCGGAGATCACGGCCGATACGCTCGACATCGAGATCAACCAGAGCCGGATTCGTCCCTAAGAACCCGTTTCCGAAGGACGCGACAAGAAAAGCGCTTTCAACGCTGCTCTTTGCGCCAGCGCGCCAAGGAGTTGGGGGTCTCGCGGACGATGATCTCGTCGATGGAGACCCGGGAGCCGACCGCGGTCTGCAGCTTGGCGGCGAGCACGCACGCGATGTTCTCGGCGGTGGTCTGCAGTTCGTCAGCCGCGAACTCGGGCCGTTCGTTCAGATCGCAGTGGTCAAATTCATCGACCACTCCGCGCAGCACATTGAAGTCGACAACCATGCCGTGCTCGAGCTGCGCGCTCGAGGCGGTGATTTCCACATCGTAGCGGTGGCCGTGCGGGCGGTTGCACGGAGATTCGAACGGCACGTGCAATTGATGAGCCGCGTCGAAGTGACAGGAACAGCTGATCGAGATCACCTGCCGGGCGCACCGTTCCACAGCAGGTAATGAAGCTGCGGAAGGACGCGCACGTCGTAGGGCCGCAGCTCCGCTCGCGCAAGGACCGCTTGCGTGAGCTGCTCTAAGAAATTGAGATAGGATGCGCTGCTTCCCGCTCTCGTGCTTTCCGGTTGAAAGATGATGGGCATTGCAAGCGGCGCCCCGCCGAGCTGCCGGATGCACGCGACCGCTTCCTCGAAATCACCCGGCTCCCCGATGACGAACTTCAACTGCATACGGGCGGCTGCCGTGGCGCAATACTTGCGCAGCACGCTGAGCTTCGGCGAATAACCTGAGGTGCCTACCTTGGGGCTGATCGAGAAGAGCGAAACGGCGGGAAGGTCCGCAAAGATCGTGCCGCTTGTCTCGACCGTCACATGCCGGTCGGCGAGGACTGCGACGAGCGGCCGTATGTCTTGCAACAGCGGTTCGCCGCCGGTGATGACGACGTTGCGAAGGGAGCCGGCGGCGACGCGCAGTTCCTCGACCGAGCGCTCCACGCCCGCGTCTCCCGCGAGCGCATATGGAGTGTCGCACCAGGAGCAGCGCAGCGGGCACTTGTCCAGACGGATGAACAACGCGGGCGCTCCGATGCGTTCGCCTTCTCCTTGGATGGAGACGAACGTCTCGTTGACCATCAGCGTCGCGGTCTGCGTGATCATGCGCTGTTTTTCGCCTCGGCGGCCAAGCCGACCCGCCCCGGCCGCGCTCGGCAAGACCCGGCATCACGAGCGTCGAAGCGGCCACGTCCCCGCCTAACATCGCGAGGTCATGATGGCTGCACCGCAAGCCCAAGGCATCAGAAATGTCGCTTTCGTCGGACCGCATCACAGCGGGAAGACGACGCTCGTGGAGGCGCTTCTCGCTCACGCCCAAGCGATTCCGCGCAAGGGTGCGGTGACCGATGGGACGGCGACCACCGATCACGACCCAGAAGCCCAAGCGCATCAGATGTCGGTCGCTCCAAGCTTCGCATACCTCACGAGCGGCAACGTCCGCGTGAACATCATCGACTGCCCGGGGGCGGTCGATTTTTTTGAAGAGACGCGCTATGCGTTGCTGGCCGCGGATGCGGCGGTCATCGTCGTCGAGGCCGACCCGAATCGCTTGGCTCAGGTCGAGGCGTTGGTCGATTATCTCGAGAGCAAAGCTCTGCCGCACTGTTTTGTGATCAACCGCGTCGATCGCCCGGGCGCGGATTTCATATCGACGTATGCCGCCTTGCGCCAGCGCTTTGGGAACCACGTCGTGGCAGAGCAAGCGCCCATCGGTCAAGGCGAAGGTTTCAGCGGATTCGTGGACGTGGTCGCGATGCGCGCGTACAAGTATGGGGACGGCGGCGCCGCCGCCTCGAGTGAGTTCCCCGACAACATAGCCAGCAAGAATCACGAAGAGCTGTTGGAAGCGCTCGCGGACTTCGACGATCATCTCATGGAAGAGATACTCGAAGGACAGGAGCCTAGTCTGGAAGAGGTGGAGCGTGATCTGGCGACGGACGTCAGTGCCGATAAGATCATCCCCGTCTTGGTGGCAAGCGGCGTGCGCGGCTGGGGAGCGCCCGAGCTGCTCGCCGTCATGATCCGGCAGTTCCCGGATGCGACCACGATCAGCAGAACCGATCGCTCGGGCAAGGCTGTGGAGCCGTCGCCGTCAGGCCCAGTCGTCGCTCAAGTGTGCAAGACCATGGTGCACCCGCAGAGCGGCAAGCTTTCGATCGCGCGCATCTTCTCGGGGACGCTCAACGCCGACGCGCAACTGGTCAACGTTAGCCGCGGAGATGTGAAGGAACGGCCCGGCGGCCTGTACACGCTCTTGGGCAAAGCGCAAGCGCCCGCGAACAGTGTTGGCCCCGGCAACATCGTGGCCATCGCGCGCCTAGAAAGCGCGCAGACCGGCGACACGCTGTGCACCGGCGCGGCCAAAACGGTGATGCCGTTGCACGCCCCCCCGAAACCTGCGTTCACGCTGGCGCTGCGACCGCACGAGCGCAGCGACGAAGCGAAGCTCTCGCAGCTCTTGGTGCGCATGAAGGAGGAAGACCCGACGCTCAGCGTCGAGCGCGCGCCGTTCACGGACGAATTGTGCCTGCACGGCTATGGCGAGATGCATCTGGCGGTCACGGTCGAGCGCCTGCAGCGCAAGTACAATGTCAAGCTTGACACCCAGCTGCCGCAGGTGCCATATCGCGAGACCATCACGGGCAAGACGCAACAGCAGGGCCGTTACAAGCATCAAACCGGAGGCCACGGCATGTTCGGCGACGTGCACGTCGAGATCGAACCGCTGCCGCGCGGCAAGGGCTTCAAATTCGACGAGCGCATCGTCGGAGGAGCGGTGCCCAAAAACTTCTTTCCCGGCGTGGAAAAAGGCGTGCGCGAGGCGCTCGAAAAAGGACCGATCGGAGGGTTCCCCGTGGTGGACGTGCATGTCACGCTCTACGACGGCTCATATCACAGCGTGGACTCGAATGAAATGTCGTTCAAGCTCGCCGCCTCGCTCGCCATGCGCGAAGGGCTTCCCAAGTGCCACCCCGTGCTGTTGGAGCCGATCCAGCGCGTCGAGATCACGGTGCCTTCCCACTACACAAGCACCGTGCTGCAGCAGGTGAGCGGCCGCCGCGGCCAGATCGCAAGCTACGGTCCGGCAGAGGGCCGCCGGGGATATGACACGGTCAAGGCGCTCATCCCCCAATCAGAGCTGCCCCGCTATCTCACGGATCTGCGAACGGCGACGCAAGGCCTCGGGTACTTCACGGCAGAGCACGACCACTTCGAGTATGCGCCTCCCAAAGTCGTGCAGACGGTGACCGCCGAGCGCAAAGAGATGGCCGTTGCCAAGTAACCGGCAGGCGCTCGCGCGCCGCTCCTTTGCGCTTGCGAGCGCGAAACCTCAGTACGCACCGGACCGGCCGGCAGCTGTCGAGCACATCGCGCTGGTGCTGCGCTTTGATTTCGAAAAGCACATCCTGTTCGCGACCTGCCGGACAACCCTGAGCGCGGTCGGCAAGCCGTTGCACGCCATCGAGATGGATTGCGCGGACCTCATCATCAAGTCGGTGCACAGCGCCGCAGGCAAGCGCATGGAGCACGAGACCGTCGGCGGCAAGCTGCACATTGCGCTTGGACAACCGGTCCAGCCCGGCAAGTCGACGGTCGTGGTCGTCGAATACGAGGCGCGCCAGCCGCGCCAGGGTATCTATTTCGTCTCGCCGGACGAGGCGTATCCGGACAAACCGGTCCAAGTCTGGACGCAAGGCCAGGACCAGGACGCCCACTACTGGTTCCCCTGCATCGACTACCCGAATGCGAAGGCGACGACGGAGATCATCGCGACGGTGCCGGCCGATTTCTTCGTGTTGAGCAACGGCGTGCTCGCCGAGGTGAGCGCGGACAAGAGCAGCAAGACCAAGACCTATCATTGGAAGATGGAAACGCCTCACGTCACCTATCTGGTCAGTTGCGTCGCGGGGAAATTCGCTGAGCACACGGACATGGTGGGCCGGCTGCCCGTGTCCTACTATGTCAGGCCCGGCCGGGAGGAAGAAGGCGCGCGCTCGTTCGGCAAGACGCCGAAGATGATCGGGTTCTTCGCTGACAAGCTCGACGTGCCGTATCCCTATGTGAAGTACGCGCAGATCGCGGTGGCCGACTTCATCTTCGGCGGCATGGAGAATACGACTGCGACCACGCAGACCGATACCACGCTGCACGACGAGCGGGCGCACGTGGACTTCTCGAGCGATAGCCTCGTGGCGCACGAGCTCGCGCACCAGTGGTTCGGCGACCTTTTGACCTGCAAGGACTGGTCGCACGCATGGCTCAACGAGGGGTTTGCGACCTACTTCGACGCACTGTTCCGCGAGCACGACCGTGGTCCGGACGAGTTCGACTACTATCGCCTGCAATTGGCCGCTCGTTACTTCGAAGAGGATAGTCAACGGTACCGCCGTCCGATCGTCACCAATATCTATTCCGAGCCCATCGATCTGTTCGACCGACACCTCTACGAGAAGGGCGCATGCGTGCTGCACATGGTGCGCCGCATGCTGGGCGATGAGCTGTGGTGGCGCGCCATCCACCGCTACGTCGAAGACAACGCCTATCAAAACGTCGAGACGATCGACTTGGTGCGCGCCATCGAAAAGGTGACGGGTCGAAATCTGCTGCCGTTCTTCGATCAGTGGATCTTCAAGGCTGGGCATCCCGAGTTCAAAGTGCGGTACCAGTGGGATGAAGTCACCAAGTCCGTCCTCGTCGCTGTGGCTCAAACGCAAGAGACGTCCCAAGCGACGCCCGTGTTCTCGCTGCCGCTGACCGTGGCGTTCGGTTTTCGGCAAAAGCCTGAGCTGAAGTATCAGATCTTCTGCGACAAGAATGACCAGACGTTCACGTTCGCGCTCGAGCAAAAGCCGGATGCGTTCTACTTCGACCCGCAAGGCGATGTCCTCAAGACGGTTGAGCTGCATGCCCCGCGAGAGATGCTGATCCGCCAAGCGCTGGAGGACAAGCACCTGTCCGGCCGCGTGGACGCCATCCGCGCGT
This sequence comes from Candidatus Eremiobacter antarcticus, assembly GCA_003244105.1. Lineage (GTDB taxonomy): Bacteria > Vulcanimicrobiota > Vulcanimicrobiia > Eremiobacterales > Eremiobacteraceae > Eremiobacter > Eremiobacter antarcticus. Next base: position 154,415 of record QHBK01000006.1, read on the forward strand.
TGGCGCGCGATTCGTCCATGGAGGTCGTCGACGCGCTCGAGCGCCTGCTCGCGGGCAAGGCTTTTTGGGGCGTGCAGGCCGAGGCGGCATTCGCGTTAGGTAAGATCCGCACGGATCATGCCTTTCAGGCGCTGGTTCGCGCCCGCGGCGTCGCTCACCCCAAAGCTCGGCGCGCGGTGGCGGATGCCTTGGGAGCGTTTCGCGGCGACGAGGCGTGCGACGCGTTGGCACCGATGCTGCGGCGCGACGAATCATACTTCGTCGAATCGGCCGCCGCCGCGGGCATCGGCAAGACGCGTTCCGCCAAGGCATTTGCGTTGCTGCGCAAAGCGCTTTCGAAGCAATCCTGGAACGACGTCGTGCGCGCGGGTGCCATGCGCGGCTTCGGACACCTCGGCGATGAGCGCGCCATCGACATCTGCCTGGAGTGGACGCCGTACGGAAAGCCTCCGTCTTCCCGGTATGCGGCGATCGAAGCGCTCGGCAAGCTTGCGACCGGAAACAAGGCGGTGCGCGAACGGCTGCTGGAGCTCATGGACGACAAGAACTTCCACGTGCGCATCACCGCGCTGGATGCTTTAGAAGAACTGCACGATCGCGCCGCGATTCCGGCGATCGAGAACCTGGCCGCTCAAGATGTCGACGGCCGGCTGAAAAGACGCTGCGTGGAAGCGGCGCGCGCCATTCGCGAATATCAGGAGAAGCCGTCCGAGATGCATGTGCTGCGCGACGAGATCGATTCGCTGCGCGAGACGAACAAGACGTTATTGGACCGCTTGGAACGTCTCGAAGCGGCAGGCAAGCCACATGCCAACGGCCGCAGTCAGGGAAGCCGCCGAAAAGTCTCCCGCCGCTAGCGCTAACCGGCCGCCTACGGCTTGGCCAACATCACCGACGTGGATTTGATGAGGGCAGTCACCTCGTCGCCGATCTTGAGATCAAGTTCGCTGACCGCCTCGGCCGTGACGAGCGCGACCACATGGTTGTCGCCGACGCGCAGGCTGACTTTGGCCATGAGCCCGTCGGAATCGATGGACTGCACGACGCCCGGCAGCTTGTTGCGAGCGCTAAACCGCATCCGCCACCGCGAGCGCGAATAAAATCGCCGCCATCACCTGCGGAGCATCGATATTCAAGCGCAGCAGCGCGACGACGCGGTCGAGCCGGTAGCGCACGCTGTTGCGATGCAAGAACAGCCTTTCGGCGGTCTTGTCGACGCGCGCGCCGCAGGCGTAGTACGCGCGCAACGTCGCCATCAGGTCGCTGCGGCGTTCTTCGTCTTCGCGCGCCAACGGCAGGAGCATGCGGCGGCATTGTTCTGTGATGTCCGGGTCGCGAAGGGCAGCCGACGCGGCGGCCCGCAGCAGGGCGTCCACGTCTGGCGCCAAGGACGTCGTGGGCCGCCGATAGCGCGCGAAACGCGAGGCTGCGTCAGAAAGCATTGAAGATCACCAGGCTTCCGGCGGGATCGAGCGCATAGAGAAGCGACCCGTCGGTGCGCAAGGCGCTCAGGGGAACGGAGTAAAACCCGCGGTCCGTGCTCGTTTGACCGTTGAACGCGATCGCCAGGCGGCCGACAAGCGAGCCCGGCGGCGAACCTGTGCCGATGCCTGCAAAATGTCCGAGCAGATACGAACCGCTGCTTGGCGATCCCACGAGTCCGTAAAACGACGACACGCCGTCCAGCGTTGCGACGCCATTGGGCTGCGGCGGGGGCGTAAGCTTGAACGGGTTGACGACCGCGGGGCCTGGCAGCGCCAGGCTGTAGGTCGATCCATCCTTGTGCGCGATCGTGTAGGTGCTAATCGACAGCGAGCCCGTCGTGGCGACGACGGCGTCAGCCGACATCGTGCCGGCGCTGCCCGTGTACGTGTAGGATCCTGTGATGCGGCCTGTGCCGTCAAGGTTGAAAGCCGCCCAGTTCACCGTACCGGTCAGCGTGTCTTGGGTGATCAGCACGTGGGTGCTGTCGGCCGCTAGGTTGCGCACGCCGGAAGCGGGCAAGCCATCGGAAAGGCTGACCGAGGGGACACACGTCGTGACGCCTGCGGCGGGCGGCGCGCATTTTTTGACGGCGCCCAATGGATCCGAAAACCAGTCGTCGCCGGATCCATCGATCGCCACGGCGCGCGGTTGGAAACCCGACGGCAAGAAGTACGAGCCGTTGTTGGCGCCCGATGATCCCACTTCGATGAAGGTAGAACGCCCGGTGCTGCCGCCCGTGCCTAGCGCGCCGACGCCGCCAGGGCTGTTGATGAGGTCGAGCGCGATGTCGAACGCCCCGATGCCCAAGCCTTCCACCAGCTGGGGGGCGGTCAAAGACACAGGCGGCCCGCCGCCTCCGCCGCTGTTGTTGCGATTCACGTTGTGGTGGTGCAGTGCCGTGAGCGCGACGCCTACTCCCAACAACGCCAAGAGGGCGACGTACGGTTGAGATTGCGGGGGCACGGGGCTGCCGGTATCGATCGGCTGCGAACAGCTGACCGTGCCGGCCGCAAGCATGCAGGCCATGATGAGCATCGCTGTGCATTTTCGCAACGGCGCCATGTGTCTGCACTACGTTCTCGCGCCGGCAAAGTCCTCATGATGCAGCCTCATTATAGGAAGAGAAGGCCGCCGAAGCGTCAAACGACTTGGGCCATGAAAAGTGAGCCGCAAATCCGTGCGATGCTGCCGGAGGGGCTGTCGGCGGAGTCATTGCGCGACATGTACTATTGCATGGTGCTGACGCGCACGTGCGACGACCGCGCGTTCGCGCTGAACCGGCAAGGCAAGATACCGTTTGCGGCGACCTGTCAGGGCCATGAGGGCGTGCAAGTGGGTGCGGCGTACGCGCTCAAGCGCGGCACCGATTGGATCGTGCCGTATTATCGCGATACGGCGCTCGCCATCGCCTTCGGAGTGACCCCGCGCGAGCAGCTGATGTGCCTCTTCGCGCGCAAGGCTGACGTCTTTTCAAGCGGCCGGCAGTTCCCGAACCACTACAGCGTTCCGCATAAGAACATCGCGAGCATCTCTTCTATTATCGCGGCGCACGTCACGCACGGCGTCGGCATGGCGCTGGCATTCAAGATGCGCAAGGAGCCGGCGGTCACGCTCATCACCTTCGGAGAAGGTTCCACGAGCGAAGGCGAATGGCACGAGGCGCTCAATTTCGCCGGCATCCACAAAGTGCCGGCCGTTTTTCTGTGCGAGAACAACGAGTTCGCCATCTCGGTTCCGCAGCGCTTGCAGATGGCGGTCGAGAACGTGGCCGACCGGGCGGCGGCTTATGGCTTACCCGGCGTGATCTGCGAGGGCACCGATCCGGTCGCGACCTACCTGTGCGTCCGCGAAGCCGTCGAGCGCGCTCGTCAGGGCGGTGGACCGACGCTCATCGAGGCGAAGTGCTACCGGGCCATGTCGCACACGAGCGACGACAACCAGCTCACGTATCGCACAGCCGAGGAGATCGAAGCGCTCAAGGTGCGCGACCCCATTCCGCGTTTTGAGGGTTGGCTGAAGGAGCGTGGGCTGATCGACGACGGCACGACTGAAGAGCTGAAGAAAAAGGCGCTGGCAGAAGTGAACGAGGCCACCGACTGGGCCGAAGAGCAGCCACCGCCCACCGAAGAAGACCTTTACACGCACGTCTACGCGTCGGGACCGCTGTCGTAAATGGCCGTCAAGACAGTCCTCGAGAGCGTGCGCGACGCGCTGCACTCCGAGATGGAGCGCGACCCAAGCGTCTTCCTCATGGGCGAAGACATCGGGCCACGGGGCAACGTCTTCCGCATCACCGCCGGCTTTTTGGACGAGTTCGGCCGGGACCGGGTGGTCGACACGCCGCTCGCGGAAGCGTCGATCGTCGGCATCGCCGTCGGCGCCGCCATGGCGGGCATGCGTCCGGTCGCGGAGATCCAGTTCGCCGACTTCATCTATCCGGCGTACAACCAGATCGTGGGGGAAGCCGCGAAGATCCGCTATCGCAGCGCAGGCGGCAACTCATGTCCGCTGGTCGTGCGCACGCCCTACGGCGGGGGCGTGCGGGGCGCGCTCTCGCATTCGGTGAGCGTCGAGGCGCTGTTCTATCACGTTCCCGGATTGAAGGTCTGTGCACCGTCCACGCCCGCCGACACGCAAGGACTGCTTACGAGCGCGATTCGCGATGATGACCCCGTGCTGTTCCTGGAACACAAGCGCACGTATCGGCTCATCAAGGGCGAGGTTCCCGCCGGCGACTACACCGTTCCCATCGGCAAAGCTGACGTCGCTCGGACGGGCAAGGACGTCTCGGTCATCACCTACGGCTTGATGCGCCACTTCGCGATGGAAGCAGCGGAGCAGCTAGCCGGCCAAGGCATCGAGACCGAAGTCATCGACCTGCGGTCGATCAGGCCGATGGATCGCGAGACGATTCTCAACAGCATCGGGAAAACTCGCAAAGCTCTGATCGTGCATGAAGACCAGAAATTTGGCGGCATCGGCGCAGAGGTGTCCGCGATCATCGCCGAGGAGGCGCTTTTCGAACTGGACGCTCCGGTGAAACGCTTGTGCGGACCTGATGTTCCGGCGATGGGCTACGCAAAGGAATATGAAGAGGCGTTCATGCCGAGCCCCGCGCGCATCGCCGACGCGATCAAAGCGCTCGCCGATTTCTAAGAGGAGAGACGTTGCCCACCGTTAGGATGCCGCAGTTGGGAGAGACGGTGACCGAGGGCACCGTTGGGCGCTGGCTCAAAAAAGAGGGCGAGGCGGTCGCCAAATACGAGCCGCTTCTGGAAGTGGAAACGGACAAGGTAGCGTCGGAGATTCCCTCGCCGTTTGCGGGAATGCTCAGCAAAGTGTTCGCCGAAGAGGGCGCGACCATTCCGGTCGGTGCACCCATCTGCGAGATCGGCGAGGCGACGGGAGCGCAAGCGCAGGCGAGCAAGCCTGTCGCAGAAGCTCCGGCGCAATCCGCCGGTACTGCTGTGGCGTCGCCGGTCAGCGAGCCGGTCGCAGCATCCGCGCCGGCCAGCGTCTCTGCAGCTCGATCGGCGCCTTCGCAATCCACGGATGGCGTGCGTTACTCGCCGGCCGTCCGCAAGCTCGTGCGCCAGCATCGCATCGACGTTAAGCAGTTGCCCGGCACAGGCCGCGGCGGCCGCGTGACCGCGGTTGACGTTTTGAAGTTGATCGAATCCGGCGGCGCCCGGCCGGCGGCGCCCGCTGCTTCGGCCCAGCCATTGCAAATGCCGGCAGCGCATCCGCAACCTCTGCCGATTGCGCCGCCCGGCGAAGGCGACACCGTCGTTCGCGTGACGCAGATGCGAAAGACGATCGCGGAACGCATGGTGCTGTCCAAGACGACGATTCCGCATGCCTGGTCGATGGTGGAAGCCGACGTCACGGCAGTTGCCAAATGGCGTGAAACGGAAAAGGAAGCGTTCAAGGCGCGCGAGGGCGCCAACCTCACGTTCCTTCCCATCATGGTGCTAGCCGTGTGCGGCGCCTTGCGCGAGTTTCCGGCCGTCAACAGCACGTGGGCGGGCGACAAGATCATCTTGCGCAAGGGCATCAACATCGGGATCGCGGTCGAGATTGAAGACGGCTTAGTTGTGCCGGTGATCCGTGACGCCGACGATTTGAGCCTGGCCGGCGTTGCCCGCGCGGTTCACAGCCTGGCGGGCAAGGCGCGCAGCCGCAAACTGACCATGGAAGAGATGACCGACGGCTCGATCACGGTCGACAACACCGGCGCTTTGGGCAGCATCGCGTCCGTGCCGATCATCAATCCGCCGCAAGCCGCCATCATCACGATGGAAGCGGTGGTCAAGCGCCCGTGGGTGATCAACGACGCCATCGCGATCCGTTCGATCATGAACGTCTGTCTGTGTCTCGATCATCGAGTGTTGGACGGCGCGATCGCGTCGCGCTTCTTGCAGTCGGTGAAGCGCAGACTGGAGACGTTTTCGGTCTAGGCTGGCACGCGGCAGAAATTGAAGAGGACGGCTTTGCGGCCGCCCTCTTTTCACGAGGCTCTCTACTGGTTCCGTCAGATCTTCACGTTGACCTGGAAGTACAGCTGTAGGGGCAGCGGAAGATTGAACGAGTTGACGTCGCCGTATGACGGAACGAACGGCTGCGCGAAGTACTGGTTGAGCGGCACACCGTTCGCGGTCGTGTCGTTGGCGCCCGCGCCGTTATAGAAGTTGCTGATGTAGAACGTGTTCGAGATGTAGCCGCACACGTTCTTATCCGGCGGATACTGCTTCGACCAGGGCGTGGTCGAACCGCCGAAGCAGCGGTTCACCAAGTTGGCCACGGTAAGGTTCGCGGTCACCTTCGGGTTGATGTCGTAGCTGAGCTGCAAGCCCATGTTGAACTGCCAAGGCTGGCGGAACTCGCCGAAGCTGTCGAACCGGCTGGTTGCCGGATTGGGGATGAACAAGCTCCCAAGCGAGCTGCCGGAGCTCGATGGCGCAAAGGCGCACGACGTGTAGTCCGCCCGCAGCGGGTCGCCGCCGCTCGACGGAATCGCTTCGTTGTTGGCGGTGCACACGCGTGGATCGACACCAAGCACGTCGGCCGGCGTGCCGTATGTGGCCCCTTGGTTAAGCGTGAAGCCGGGTGTGATGGCGAACTTGTTGTGCCGATAGCTGGTCACCAGCGAGAACGTGTTCGGCGACACGTACGGGAAATCCAAGCCTGTGTCGTACCAGCCGAACTTGTCGAGCAGCGGCTGGGGCGCCATGTTGTAGTAGGGGTTGCGGATCGCCACGAACGCTCCGCCGGCGTCGTCCGTGCAGGTCGGGTCGGCTGTCGCGTCAGCGGTGCTCTGGTAGCAGGGCGCTCCCCCACCGGCCTTGGTCAGCAGATTGAAGTTCTGGATATCCTGGTTGTAGGGATCCACCGGATTGATCGTCGAGTGCTGGTAATTGCTCCACCGCTCTTTCGAGTTTGTGTACGTGTAGGAGAAGACTCCCGACAATCCGTTGCGGTTGAAGTCGCCTTTTGTGAGCTGAACCTCGATGCCGGTCGTGCGCTGCGTGCCTGAATTGAAGGCAGGCGAAAGGGCGATGGTGGGAACGTTTGCGCTTTCGAAAAGCTCATCCGTGGCCCAACGGTAGTAGGGCGTCAACTTCACCGAATAGTCGGTTCCCGGAAAATGGTGCTCGATCGAGAAGTCGTAGTTATTCGAGAATTGCGCCAGCGCGTCGTGGCGCGGTGTGTTGAAACCGAAGGGCAAGAAGCCGATCAGCTGGGCGGCGAGATTCTCCTCGAAACTGTTGTATTGAATAGCATAATTCTGGGGTTGCTGCGCGTAGCGGCCGGCGCTGAAGCGCAAGACCGTGTCGGAATTCACCGTGTAGGTCATGCCGAAGCGGGGCTCCGAGTATGTCTGTGTGTACACGCGCCCATATTGGTTGGAGATCAGCAAGTGGCCATTGGCGCCGTCGGGGTGGACCGTCTGCACGCCGTTTGAGGGGTCGACGATGCAGTTGAAGGTCACATAGGGGGTCAGTGTTGATGCATCCTGCGGAGCCTGTGGCACTAGCAACGGCTGGAGCGTGACCGGATTGTAGCAATACTCCCGCTGCGCTGCGCCGAACCAGAAGTTTTTGCCCGGCGTGTTTGTGTCCGCCAAATCGAACTCGTCACGGCTGATGCGCACGCTGAAGTTGAGGTCTAGCTTCGGCGTCGGACGCCAATCGTCGATGAGCGCGAAGTTCGTGAACTTGGGCACCAGCGAGTTCAAGCCGCCTTGGTTGCCGGTGTAGGTGAGAAGGAAGGCGGCGCCGGCGCGGCAAGCTGGGCTCGTCGCGGGAATGTCGCCGGACGTGCACGGGTTTTGCGCCAAGCCGGCCGTCGGATGCCTAAACGTCCCTTGGCTGATGGAGTCGTTGCACGGCGCCGGGTCACCTGCGGCATAGCTGTCGAAGCCGTTATCGCCTGTGCCGTCGCTCGTGGCGAAGCATTGAGAGCCGTTGGTCAGATTGCTGACCTGTTGATTCCGCGTGTTGAAGTTGTTCAGATTGTTGGCCCGCAGCGTAGCAGCCGTCACGTAACCCAGCGCGGCGGTGATTTGATTCTTGTCGCTGATCTGCTGCACGTACTGGGCCTGCACGCCGCGCGTGTGGGTGTCGACTTCGTAATCGAAGTTCGTGGCGCCAAACCCGCTGCCGATGCCGCGCCGTGACGCGCCGCTGCGGTTGGTGTTGGAATAGAACGTGTAGCCGAAGATCCGGAAATAGGAATTGTCGTTGATGTTGCGCTGATACTGCAGCTTGAGGATGTTGGCGGTGTCCCAACGCGCGTCGCGGTAGTCCGCCGGCAGCTTGGATACTACGCCGTCCGGGCACTGGCCCGGCACAGTAACCCGGGTATCACTGTTGTTGCAACGGTTGGAAGGCGAGCCCGGGAACAGGTACGCGATCGGCTGGATGTCGGCCGGCGCCAAGAACGAAGTCCCACCGGGATATGTGAAGAAGTCGGGCCAGTGCGGCTGGCTGATATCTCCTTGATCTACCAGGCCCTGCACGAGCGTCCGGCCCGCGTCATTGACGCCGCTGTAGTACTGCCGGTACTGCGAGGATGACGTGTACAAGAGCTGGACGTCGTCTCTTCCATTGTCATAGCGATGCGGAATGCCGAAGTGGAAGTTTCCGATCGCGTCGCGTCCTGCGATGAACGAGATGAAGTCATACACTGGACTGAACGTCGAAAAACAGCCCGGATCTGTGTTGACAAAGGCGGTCGCAGGGTTGGTGTAGGTGGCGTCTCCGTTGCACGTCGGATAGACGGCCGGGAAGAAGCAGCACGTGAACGAGGTGTCGTTCGTCGGCCCTTGGGGATAAGGGAACTGATTCAGCAGACCAGCTCCATTGTTCTGATCGAGGTAACGGAAAGCCGGGTTGTAGCCGCTGAAACCGACGTAGTATGAGAACAGGCGGTTGGCGGTCCCGCCGCCGACTTCGAAGGAAGCGTCGTGATAGAACGTCGGAGTGCCGACGCGCGCTGACAAGTTGGCGTAGCCTGGATAGCTGCCCGATTTTGCGACCTGGTTGATGAAACCGGCCAGACCGCTCGCGTTGGAGTTGGCGCTGCCTCCGCCCGTGTATATCTGCAGCTCTTGTTGGCCGAACGTGGACGCCGAGTGGCCCGGGTAGTTGTCGAAGGAGCGGTTGACGGGCACGCCGTCATATTCGTAGCCGATCTGATCGTAGTAGCCGCCGCGGATGTAGACTGTTTGGTTCACGCCCATCTGGCCGGGCGGCACGAAGGCGCCTGGCATGGATGCGATGGCCGAATACGCCTGGTCGAGAGAACCGCCGCCGCCCAGCGGCGCGGATGCCGAGGTCAACGCCGGGTTGACCGAATAGACGTCCGTCACGGTGCCGGGGCGCACCACGCTCAAAGAAGATCGCACGGTCACCGTGCCGATCGTCTTCAGGCTTTTCAGCACCGCCATGGAAACGGTCTGCGCCTGATCGGCGAAGACGCTGATGCCCTGCAGCTGCTTGGGTTCGTAGCCCTCTTTGTGAACCGAGATCACGTACGTATCGGGGAGCAAGGACAAGAAGTTGAACTTGCCGCCCGCATCGGTCGTGGTCGTCGCCGACTGCGACGGGCTCACCGCGCTGACCGACACCCCGGACACCGGCGCCAGGGACGTGGCATCCGTCACGAACCCTGACAACGACCCGGTCGTGCCCGCACGAGCTGGGGCGCAAACCAGGCAGACGATGAGCGACAACAGACATGTCGGCGCGAGCAAACGGGAAAAGGCTGCGTGAAATCGGCTACTCAGCATGGCGCTTCTTTCTAAGTTTTACGCGTTGCAATAGGCGATCCGTGGTGGGGGGCGGCTCGTCGAATTTCTGAACTTGGGCGTGGTGAAGTCTGCGACACAATAAAAAAATACCCGTTTCGCATCAAGTGTAGCCTTGAAGGCTTCTTTTGAACGCCTTGACCGCGACGTGGTATCCTCTGTGGTCGCTGAGCGACGGTTCGCTATGCACCGCATTGGCCCTGCGACTTCCTCGCGCGCTCGGGCGCCGCTCGCGCTCGATTGGCCGAATCTCCTGCGCGAGCAAGCCAAAGTCTTATGCAAGGTCTCGCAACGCGATGAAACGCGTCATCGCCGCGCTGGCGACGAGCACAAGAGCGCCGGCTATGGCCAGAGTCGACGGCAGGGACGTGAGCGTGGCGGCGGATCCGAGCAGCCACGCGCCGAGCGGCATGAATCCCAAGAAGATCATCGTGTAGAGCGACATCACGCGGCCGCGCATCACGAGCGGCGTGTGGGTCTGGAGCAGCGTGTTGGTCATGCCCATGAACAGCATGATCGCAGCACCTAAGACGACGAGCGCGCACGACGCCGACAGGACGTTGCGCGTCAGAGCGAAGCAGAAAAGGGCGGCGCCCGAGGCGATGCCGCTTGACAGCATCAGGATGCCCCGGCGGTGCTGTGCCCCGATGAATGCTGTTGCGATCGAGCCGCCAAGAGCTCCCGCACCCGAGACTGCCATCAGGATTCCCAGCCCGTCCGCGCCCCTGTGGATGACGCCCTTGGCGAAGGCGGGCATGAGCTGGATGTAAGGCCGAGCGACGATCGACATGAGCACGGCGAGCGCGAAGATGGCAAGGATCGCGGGCTGCGAGCGGACATAGCGCAGGCCGTCCAGCATCTCGTGCCAGATGCCGCGACGTTCCACGTCTAAAAGTGGGGGCTTGGGAGAAATCGCGCCCAACGCCAACAGGACAGCACCGTAAGAGAGCGCGTTGATGTAAAAACAATCAGCCACCCCGACGGTGCTGACGAGAATGCCGCCCAACGCCGGACCGATGATCGCGGGCCCGTTGAATGCCGCCGAGTTCAGGCCGATGGCATTCATCAGCTGACCCTTGGGCACCAAATGCGGAACGAGCGACTGGCGTGTCGGGGCGTCGAACGACAATCCCGCGGCCGACACGGCGGCGAGGACCAGGACGTGCCAGATTTTCACGACGTGCAGCTGCGACAGAATGGCAAGCGCTAAGGCGCTGATCCCCAGCGCCGATTGGCTGATGATCAGGAGCCGGCGCCGGTCCACCCGATCGGCCAGTGTGCCGGCGACGCCTGACAGCAAAAAAACCGGAATCGCTCGCACGAACCCGACAAGGCCGAGATAAAAAGGGGCGAGCGTCTGGTTGGGTGAGAGCTCGACGACGAGCCAGCCTTGGGCGAGCGTGGCCATCCAGCTGCCCGTGTTGGAGACGAGCAGGCCAGCCCACAACAGCCGGAACTCTTTATAGGCAAGAGCGCCGAAGCGGCGGGAAATGATGGGCGTCGACCCAGGCTCGCTTACATCGTGACCGTCCGGCATCGCCACTCGATGCATGTTTTGGCCGACGACGGGTTAGTCCCGCGCTGACTTAAGGACTTGGCGCGGCTCTATGCTACCTGCAGAACAGAAACGGCCGAGCACGAGGCTCGGCCGTAACTGTTAGGTCGATAGCGTTTCGCCTGGCGTAGGAATCTGTCTTTCCGGTGAGCAGATTCGTTTGCGTAGGCTTAACTGGGACGCGATCCCCAGAGCTATCATCCGGTTTGAGGCCGGATCCCCAACGGTAGGGGCACCATCTCCGAGAAGTTCGGCTCTCTACGCTTGCAAACGTAGCACCCGTTGTTGCTTTCGCTTCTCGGCACCGCGGTCGGTGTGGTCGCAGTATAATCGAAGCTCGTGCGCGCGCGCAACGGAACGATTGTTCGTTTTTGAAAATAAATTGTGGATAGGCCAAGGCATAGTGTGGATAAACAAGCGCACGACGGTGAGCGCATTGTGGATAACGCAGTCATTTGCGGAAAGGGTCGGATTACCGAACAACAACTGCGGGCGCCGCAACCGCATTCGCAAACGTGCTTTCAAGAACGCGCGCGCAGAAGCGAAGCTGTTCAAGGCTGATCGTCAAGGGCGGAGAGAGCGAGATGACGTTGCGATGCGGACCGCACGTCAATATGAGCACCCCATTGATCATCGCTTCACGCATCACCTCAGCCGCAAGCTTCGCATCGGGACCGCCGTCGGGCGCCGTGCACTCAAGACCCCAAAGCAGCCCGCAGCCACGGATGTCGCTGATGCGCCCGTCAGAGCAGGCTGCGACGCCTTGCAGCAGGGAGCGCACGCTGCCCTCGAGCTCTGCGGCTCGTTCGGCCAACCGGTGCTTGCGCAGTTCGGCGATCGACGCAAGCGCCGCGGCGCAGCCGGCCGGATGGCCGAGAAAGGTTCCGGTATGCATCGCTTCGCCGCCGGAGAGAGGCCAACGATCCATGATCTCCGCTTTGCCGACGCAGGCCGCGATCGGGAAACCGGAAGACATGCCCTTGCCCAGGCAGAGAAGATCCGGCACGATGCCCGCGCGCTCGCACGCGAACCAGCGGCCGGTGCGCCCGAACCCCGTGAAGATCTCATCGACGATGAGGACGAGGCTGCGCTCGTCACACATTTCCCTCAAGCCCTGCAGCCAGCCGGCGGGCGCGGGCACGACGCCGCCGCGCCCCGCGACTGCCTCGACGATGACTGCGCCGATATCAGCGCCTTTAGGCCCATCGAGCAGCGCGCGAACTGCGGCAAGACAGGCAGCGTCGCAGTCTCCACGACAGTGCGACAGCGGACAGCGATGAGCGTTCGGGTACGGCGCTCTGACCGCAAATGGCGCGAGTTGTGCGCGCAACGGCGCTTTGAACTCATCACGGTCGGTAAGCGGGAGTGTTCCATAGCTCAGGCCGTGATAGGCGTCTGTGAAGCAAATGACGCCCGGCTTGCCGGATGCGATGGCGGCGGTTTTCAAAGCGGCTTCGACCGCTTCCGCGCCGGTCGCGGCAAAGATCACGCGCTTGGCGCCCTCGCCGGGCGTCAGTCCGCAAAGAAGCTTGGCGAGCGCAAGGCGGTTCTCGGTGGGATAGACGTCGCCCATGCCATGGAAAAGCCGCCGCGCTTGAGCGGCCATCGCTTCGACGACCTGGGGATTGCTGTGTCCGGCGGCTGCGACACCAAAGGCGCCGGTCAGATCGACATAGACATTGCCGTCGACGTCGACGATGTTGGCACCGTGTGCGTCAGAGAGAAAGATCGGAAACTCGTCGCTCACATAAGTGATGTTGCGGCTCTCGTACGTATGAAGCTGCGCGGACAAGCGCCGGCTGTTGGGACCCGGTGGAGAGATATTGATGTCGGCGAAGCGGCCGCCCAGAGAGTCCTCGCTCATTGGGGCAGGGTGAAATCGGAAATCGTGGGACGATAGCCAAACGGCGGCCGCTGCATTTCGCCAAGCGCGCACACGCGGCTGGCGCCGGCGGCTTGGAAGAGAGATCGCAACTCCTTGTGGTTGTCGCCCGCGACAGCCACGGTGTCAAAACGCGCACCCAACGCGCTGGCGGCCGAGGCAGCCTGTGCCGCGTCCAGGCAGGGCTTTGCGACGGCGATGCGCCCGAATCCCATGCAGACAGGCTTGCCAAATGATTGCGCCGCGACGACGTGCGACGGTGCACCGCGCTGCGCCGCACCCACGAAAATCCCGCTGCCTTCACCCGACGGTAGGGCGGCAACGGCCAAGCGGCGCAGCGCCGCCGCGACCGCTTCCCTCTCAAGCTCGTCCGCGGGCGCCCGCGGAAAGCGCTCCGCCAAGCGCGTTAGCGCCGCATGGAGCGCTTCTGCAAAGGCAACGCAGCGGGGCTCGTCGCCTTGCACGTAGATGGTCTGAGGCGACATGCAGCCCCGCTGATCGAAGAGCGCTATATCCTGCGCCGCGGCATCAGCCGCCTGCGGCAACTGCGCGTTCGCGGAGACGTACGCGATGCTGTACGCATTGCCGTATGCCCTCACGACCGTGCGCGGCGGCGCTCGGCGCTCCACGTCCGCGATAGTCGCGTCTTCGCCGAAGACGACGATGATGTCCGCACGCGCAAAGGCGGCGTCTTCGCGGCTTGCGTCACCTCCGCTCCAGTACGTGGCTGTCACGGTGTCAACGAACGGCTCTCCGAAGGCGTCGAACTGCGATGCAAGGATCTCTGGCAGACGGCGCTCCGCGTGCGAGGATTTCAGCACAACCTTTGCGCCTGCAACGGCTGCGCAAAATGCGCAGGCGACCGCCGGTCCGATGATGTTGCCGGGCAAGATGGCGAGCGCGCTCGGCGGCGCGAGGGGCGGGGCTGCCTGGCGGCGATACCGGCAGGCGGCTGCCTCAAAATCGTACAGCGCGTTGTCCAAGGCGGTCTCAATCGTTTGGCGCGGCCATTGACCGCCTGCCAGCGCTGTGCGAGCCTGCCTCCGAACAGCGGAGTTCGCATTGCTCCAGGCCGCAGCAGCTCGCGTCAGAAGCGCCGGAACCGGCTCCACCGGCATCGTGGTGTCGAGCTTCATGCGCTGCTCAGCATTGCATCGATCGCGGTGCTGCATCCCTTGGGCGGCGCTGCTGTCGAGCGTCCGACAAAACGAAAGCCGCCCGCTCGTGCCATGCCGAGATCGGCCGTCAGGACGGCCGCCACCGAGCCGCGGTTAGAAAGGTCCAGGCAGCGCAGCAATCCCGTCTCTCCAGGTGGCAGCTCGCGTTCGTCGACCGGGTTGACGACCGTCCAGCGCGACCAATGCGGTGCGATTTTGAGGTCATGACGAGGTGGCCGTCCGGCCAGGACGTCGCCTAAGTTCGCATCGTAACACTGGCTGCCAAGCTCGCACATGCCGTATTCGGAAATGCAGAAGTCGCGCGGAACTCCGAACACCTCGGTCAAGAGCCTGTAGAAGTCGTCTCGCGCGAGCGATCGGGATCTTCCTTTGAAGCCCCCCGTCTCCACGGTGCGGCTTCCCGGCGGCAAAGCGAACATCAGCTCGCGTTCGCGGCACGCGTCGAAGAAGTGCACGAAGGCAAACGCCGTGCCGAAGACGAGCATCGGGCGTCGCGCGCGTGCCAGCGCGCGAGCGGCGGCGTCGACATCCAACGCTCCCTCGCGGACGAAAAATCCCCCGCCGGCGCCAAAATTGGCGAACAGGTGCGAGAGCATGTAGGCAAGCGATGAATGCGGTGCCTCGCCGAACGTCGGCGACAACATGACCATGTCGATACGGGGCATGTCGGGCAAGACACAAGCCTTGAAATGCGTCCGCAAAGAAGCATCGTAGAGCTCCGTCGATTCCAGCTCCAAAACGGAAGCCGGACCACCGTCGCGCGTGCTGCCGCTGGAGCTGAATCGGACGCTCTCGCGGTCTTGCGGGAACGCCGCGAGGCGCACGTCCGCAAACGACGAGGTTGGAACGGCCGGAATCTCGCTCCATATGCGCACCTGCCCAGGCGTCACTCCGCGGCTCGCACAGTACCGGCGGTAGAACTCGTTATGATCGAATTGATGGTCGAATAGCGTCAGCGCGAGGCTTTGGAATTCAGCATCGCTTTCAGCCGCGCTCCCAGGTCCGCTTTCAATGAAGGACTTGATCCGGCGATCGAGCTCGCCCGCCGCTTGCCGCCGCGTCAGCTCTCGTTCTGTTGCTTGTCGCACATCGAATTGCATGAAGATATCTGTCAAAGCACGTCGTTCTTGGCAACGCGCGCAGACTGGACCTCCGGCTCGAAAGCTGCCGCGTTGCAGGGCAGCGCTGGCCCCGGCCTAAAGGCCAGACGCATATGGATGGGCATCCGCCGCCGTGATTGTGGATCAGTTTGCCGTCGGCCCGCTGGAGTGCAACTGCATCATCCTGGCGGACGAACCAGGCGGACAGGCGATTGTCATCGACCCCGGAGAAGAACCCGCGCGAATCTTCGCGGCGCTGGAGAAACACCAACTGCGCCTGGCAGCAGCGGTGGCAACGCACGCGCACATCGATCATGTCGGCGGACTGGCCGCCTTGAAGCAGCTCACCGGCGCGCCTGCCATGATGCACGAGGATGACGTGCCGCTCTACGAGCAGATGGCACTGCAGGCCGCTTGGCTCGGCGTGCCTGCGCCCGCGATCACGACCGTTGATTCGTATCTGCGCGACAAGCAGTTTGTCGGTTTCGGGGCGTGCGCGCTGCAAGTGATGCACACGCCCGGGCACTCGCCGGGCAGCGTCAGCTTCTTGCTCGACGAGAAGGTGCCGGTCGTCTTCAGCGGAGACACGCTGTTCGCGGGCAGCGTCGGAAGAACCGATTTGTGGGGCGGCTCCTTTGCAGCATTGCTGGCGTCCATCCACAAACGGCTGCTGTCACTGCCGGATGATATCGCGGTCGTGCCCGGCCACGGTCCGAGCACATCGATCGGCGACGAGCGGCGTTCCAACCCGTTCTTGCAAGACGTGCCGGGCTAGGTCTGCGTATGGACGACAGCGCCGGCAAGGCAGGTGAGAGTGCTACGGAAGCACGCAACCCGTACCGCTTTGAGTGGGATGAGGACTTGGAACTGTTCGCGCGCGGCGTCATCGATGAGGCGATGGCCAAGACTGCAACGTCGCCGCGTCAGTTCGCGTACTATTCGACGATGGCCGCCAAGCGGATCGTCCAGCATGTCTTACAGAAATTCCAGCGGCGCAGCAAAGGCGAACGGTAGATGTCCGAAGAGATAGGACCGCGCCTGCCGCCGCCGCTCCAATTCGAGCTCGGAACCTTGGAGGACGACGCGTCACCAGCGCAGGCGCTTCTTCTGATTACCGTCGATGCGGATGGCATGCCCAGGCTTGCTGTCATGTCGCGTGCTGAACTCAGCGCGCCGGACCGGGCGCACCTCATGGTCGCGGCCAGCGCCGCTTCCCGGACATGTGAAAATCTGAGGCGCTCCGGTCAGGCGGCGATTTGGTGCGTGCTGGATGCCGCAGCGTATACAATCCGCGCAGCGGCGCAGGAATCGCAAAGCGCTAAAGACCCCGCGCTCCGCACATTTGAGCTCACGATCACGTCCGTGCTGCGAGACTTTCAAGCGCAAGCCCCGATGACAGCCGGGCCGACCTACCGGCGCATGGGCCTCACATGATCATTCGACAGACAGCGAGAGGTCGGCTGAGCCCTTAGCGGGCTGTTGCAGATCGGTCCAGCGGCGCACGTACTCCGCGAAGGTCAAGCAGTACGTCGCGTGGCTCCAGGTCAACGGCGAGACCGACAGCGGCACGCCGGTGAACGGATGAGCCTGCTCGGCCAGAACTCCGCTGTGCAAAGCGTGATCGCATGCCCAGCGCATCGGCATTTTCGCGGCGCTCAAATCCTCGAGCGTCTTCGCCGTCGCGATCGCATATTGCGCCAACCAGAGCGTGCAGATGAACCACGGGTTGCCCGGAACAGATGCGGGGACGTCCTGCCAGCGCTGGTAGCGGTCGCGTTCATAGCGGGCGCAGCCGCCCACATCCGTCTTGAGCCATAGCCGTTCGCGCACCGCGTTGATCGTGGACACGATGCGGGGTTCGTCCGGGCTGAACATTTCGAAGTACCACAATCCGAAGAGGCTGCTGTCGACAGTCTCATCCCGGATGATCGCGCCATCGTCGCCCACGTTGATAGTGCGAAGGAAGCGGTTCAGGTCGGGCGCCCAGGCATACCGTATGGCGGCCTGTTTGATCTCGTCAGCCACGGCATTGTACATGTCGCTGCGCCGGTTCTCACCGAAGAGCTTGGTGAAGTTGGCTGCGGCGCGCAAGCCGGCCCACACGGCCCCCAAGGTGAAGGCGTGTATGCCGTGGCGTTCTTCCCATAGGTCGTAAGAGGGCAGCGGCAGTTTCGTGGCCGGATCGCGATAGCGGCACATAAAATCGCCGGCCGTCGTCACGATGCGCCGGTAGAGCGGCCGGATGAACTCCACCTCGCGATATCGTTTGTAGTGCTCCCACAAGGCGTACAGCACCAAGGCGGTCTCGTCTTCCTGAATCGGGAGCTGCTCGTTGCCGGCTTTGTCCATCCAAGGGTGCCAGGATGACGCAAGCGAGCCATCGGGATTGTACTTATGAAGAAGGTAGCCGCCATCGGTGAACGCATTGGCGCAGAAGTTGAAGAAGTTCGCGCACGGCGCCTGATACCCGGCCTTGATGAGCGCGCAGGCAGCCAACGCGCCGTCGCGCGGCCACATGTACGAGTACGTGTCGCGCGAGAAACGCAGGATATCGGTGTCGTTGGCCGCGATGATCGCGCCTCTGCTGTCGATCTGCGTCCGCATGACAAGCAGGCTGCGCTTGTATTCTCTGATGAACCGCTCGTCGAGGTCCGCGCCGTCTATGTGCTCCTTGTTGATCCACAGCCGCCAGTAGTCGGCAGTGCGCTCGATGAACCGCGATGGGCCCCGCTCGCGAACGAGCTCGTCGAGCCCACGCACATCAGGCCACGTCTCGGCCAAGGCCAGCCAGTGGTGAAACACCACTTCTTCGCCGGCCGCCACGTCGGGCGCATGCAGCGCTATTGTTCCGTCGACCGAGCCTTGAGCGATCGGATTGCGTCCGAGTTCGCCGTCCTCGGCATCGCGCCACGTGCCCTCGAGGCCGTTGACCTCTTTCAGACCGGTCGCCCACGACGAGATGCCGATATGGTGTCCGGCTTCATCGCCGATCTGACCGTTCATCAAGAAATAGCGCCGCCGCTTGTAGGCGATGAGCGCGCTGATGTTCGGGTGATAGGCAAAGGTGTCGCCGATGTCATTGCCCTCGATGTGCAGATCGTAGTGGAAGAACATGCGGATCTCGCGCGGCTCGGAAGCGAGATTGGTCACGGCGACCCGTCGGAAGAGGATATTGCGATCGAAATCCACGGCATCGGTGCAGATGACGCGCAGCTCCAGCTCCTCGTGCTCGAGCGTCACTTTGGTGACGATGGAATCGGCGGCGTATTCTATGGTGCGCTGCCATGAGTCGTCGGAGAACCAGCTGAACGCCCCAGCAACCCAGATCCCCGTGTGGCAGATATCGCCCGGGTTGTGGTTCTCGGCGCCGACGTACGGAAAATAGATATCGCGGAGCTGGTAACGGCCGTCGAAGGTCACGAGCATGGAACCGTTGCCGATGGGAACATCGCGGGGCATGACGGGCTTGCTTATTGTCCCTCGCAGAGCGGACCTCTGCCGCTATTCGTCGCTCTCAAAGAGCAGCCGGACGGGTCGACGGCGGCGATTACTGCCGATAATCAAGGGGCGGCACCCGTCTCCCCACAACTACGTCCTCAGGAACGGATTCACACCCAGAAATGGACGAGATCAAGCCAGGGCAGCCGGCATCGCAAACGCCGGCTGCGGAGCAGCTCGAAGCAGTCGCCCGAGTGGCCCATGTCTTCACCGCTGAAAGCGGTCAAAAGGCCATCGCCGCGCTGCACGAGATGTTGTTCGAGCGCAGCGTCCGGCGCTTCACCGTCGCGACGCTCGACCGCGATTTGGCGAGCCCCGTGCGTTATCACTACCACGTCGACTTGAGCGCTGCGGTCGCTGATCCGCTGGACCCACAAACGCTGGCGCTTGCGCTCGGCGCGGAGCAGCAGCGAGAGCTGCCGTCCGTCACTCCCATACGCCGTCTGGACAAGACGGGCATGGTGATATCCCGTGGCCGCCTCAGCCATGCCATCGTCTCCCCGCTGCGCGTGGGCGGCGCCATCATTGGCTTCAGCCTAGCCCAAGCCGATGTCGCCTTCTCGCCGGCCGACGCGGCCGTTCTTCAGTTCGCATCGGTGTTGCTGGCTCAAGACCTCGAGATCACCCGCGAGTCCGCCGTCGGCGCGCATGCGGCGCGCTCGCTCAACATGCTGCTGGAAACGGCGCGCGCGCTGTCGAGCGGTCTCGATTTGTCAGAGTTATTCGCGAAGTTCCATACGCTCGTCGGCGGCGTCATGGATGCCTCGCTGTTCGTGGCCGCGCTGCTTACAGCGGACGGAGAAAATCTCGAGATCGAGTACAGCGCTGAATTCGGCCGCCGATCGGTCGAGCGAGTCCGGTTGCCGCTCACGACGGTATCGGGCGACGTCTTGCGGTCCGGGTCGCCCGTCATCATCCGGCGGCCGGAAGATTGGCGAACAGTGCGCTCGGTGACCCTGGGAGAGGAATCCGATCCCGCCTCGGCATTGATCGTGCCGATGAAAGTGGGCGACCGCGTGGTGGGCGTGCTTTCGGTGCAGAGCCCGCGCGCCAACTCCTACACCGAATCCGATTGCGACTTGCTCACCGCCATCTCGGAGCAAGCTTCGGTGGCGGTCGAGAACCTCAAGAACTTGCGGGCCAGCATCCAGCGCGCCGCCGACCTCAACCTGCTTGTGGAAGTGGCGGGCGCCGTGTCGTCGGAGCTCGACCTCCATCGCGTCTTTGCCAAGATTCACGACCAGGTGAAGCGCGTCATCGACGCCCCCTTGTTCTTCGTCGCCTTGACCGCGGGCGACAACTCGATGACGTTCGAGTACATGATCGAGGGCGACAAGACGTATCCGCCTTCCGAGCATTCCATGGAGGGCACGATCGTCGGCCGGGTCATCGAAAGCGGCAAGCCTGTGCTCGTGCGCAACGCGGAAGAGCGCGACAGCATGAGCCGCACGAGGATCGGCGAGGGTCCGACCACGGTGCAATCCATCGTCGCGGTGCCTATGCACGTGCCCGGACAGACGATCGGCGCGATCTCCGTCCAGTCGTACGAGGCCAACGCCTATGACGAACGCCACCTCAAGCTGCTGCGCGCCATCGCAGAGCAGTCCGCCGTCGCAGTGCAAAACGCAAAGCTATACGAGCGGGCCAAAGAGCTTGCGGACAACGACGCGCTCACCGGCCTGCCGCATCAGCGGTCCCTGCAGGAGCGCCTCGCCTACGAACTCAAACGCGCGCGGCGCACGGGCTCGCCGCTGTCGCTTCTGATGATGGACGTCGACAAGTTCAAGACCTTCAACGACACGTACGGCCACCCGTGCGGCGATCTGGTGCTCAAAGAAGTTGCCGCCGTGTTGCGGCGGGTCGCGCGCGCGACCGACGTCATCGGACGGTACGGCGGCGATGAGTTCTGCGCCATCCTCCCTGACACCGACGGGCACGCCGCCTTGCGGTTCTCAGAGCGGCTGGAAGGGGAGATTGGACTCCGGCCGTTTGAGATCGACAAAGCGCAGTTGGTCCCGATCCGTCTGTCGATCGGCGCAGCCGTCTACTCCAACCACAGCGATGGCAACGACGATCTGATCGGGATCGCCGATGCCGCTCTTTATGCCGCCAAACGCGGTGAGACGGAATACCGAGGCACGGCCGACGACATGCTGTCTATGCTTGAGGGAGACGTGGCCGCCTTTCGGCCGTTCATCGCTGCACTCGCCAACACCGGACGCGTGAAGAGGGAACAGCTGATCAAAGTCAACCGGCTGGCGGGCGTCTACGCCCGTCTTGCCGGGCTCGACGATGCGCAACGCCACCTGCTGCAGTGCGCGGGCGCAGTGCTCAACCTCGGGGAGTTGTCAATCCCCGCCGGTATTTTGAGCAAGCCGGCACAGCTCAGCGCCGAAGAGTACGAGCGGGTCAAGCAGCATCCGCAACTGGGCTACGGGATGCTGAACGGAGTCCCCGGCGGCGATGCCGTTGCGCAGACCGTGCTCCACCATCAAGAACGGTTCGACGGCAGCGGCTACCCTCGCGGACTGGCGGGCGCAGATATACCCCTGCCCGCGCGCATCCTCGGGGTGCTCGAGGCGTATGCGGCGATGCGCAGCGCCCGGCCCCAGCGCAGAGCTCTTACCGACGGTGAGGCGCGAGCAGAACTGCACGCAGGCGCCGGAACGCAATTCGACCCCGAAGTGGTGGTGACGTTTCTGAAGAGCGAGCCGGCCCAGACGGAGTGATGCCGTCGCGAGCGCGACTGGGCGCTCGAGAGGCGCAAGGGGTCAGTCTTTGCTTACCGGTTCCTTCTTCTTGATGCGGACAATAGCGAGCGCGAACGCAGTTCCTGAAGACTTGCGCACGAGATAGCCGTCCGGAAGGCGGTCGAACACGACAAAACCCGCGGCTTGTGCTTCTTCCAAACTCGAAAAGATTTTTATGCCTGACATGTCAGGAAGCCAAGCTGCCTGGTTGGGCCGCTTGCGCGACGCTGCGAGCTGCGCTGAGGGAGTCGACGACCGTCACCATGCGGGCGATGCCCGCGAAGTCGAAGAGGCGTCGTATGGAGATGCTGGCAGAGACCACGACGACTGCCGATCCGACATCGGCCAGCTTGCGCAGGGCCGATATCAGCGAGCCGAACCCTGAGGAACTGACCGCTTTGGTCTTGCTCATGTCGATGATCACGGTGGGCTCGCGCCGCGCGACGATGCGCCCGATGTCGCGCGTGAACGCCTTGGCGCACGCAACATCGAAGCGGGGGCCGACCGTGACGGTGTCCGTCGGCGGCAGGAGCCGCGCGGCGGAACGCAATGAAATGGTTTTTGTCTTCATGTCCTCGACCGCAAACCGGTCATCCCAAGCTGAATGGTCTTACCCTTAATACGTTCGCGTGTGACGCGACGGCAAGTCGGCGGGTGCCGACGGTGTGCCATTTGTCATAGCAACGTCATACCGTCGCTCAGCTAACGCTGACGATGAGATGTTCATCCTCGGGGCTACGTTACAACTTGATGAGTATTCGCTGAATTTGTGAGCGGCGCTTCGCGCAGTGGCGGCGCGCTTCGATGAGATTCCGCTACTGGATTTTTGCGAAACTTTCAGCAGCGCTTTCGGGTGCGGCCGACTTGCGGTAGTTGGCGCAGGTGATCCGGAGGGCCTCAAGCACGCGGTGCGGATAGTCTTGCTTTCTTGCGGGATACCCGCCGAGAAATTCCTCGACGGCTTCGGGCGCCAGCTGCTCGGCTTCCGTGACCGTCTTACCTTTGGCAAGCATGGTCACGATCGCGCAGGTTGCCACTCCAAAACCGCAGCCGGTCGTGAAGTAACTGATGTCCTCGATGCGTTCATCCGGTCCGACCTTGAGATAAAACGTGTACATGTCGCCGCATGAGTCCGAGAAGTACTCGCCGGTCGCCGACGGATTCTCCATCTGAGCGAAGCCGTGGCGGTTCGTGACCAATTCCTGAAACTTGGGAAAGTCCATCGTCTATCTCCGCATCTCGTCATTTTGGACGCTTGGCGTATTGGCCGGCGCGCCGGCGAACTGAAACTCGCAGCGGTCGTCGCCCAGGGCGATCGACGCCACTTGCCGCGCTTTGCCCGGCAGTATTTCTTCCATGAGACTGTGCACCATACCGCAAAGCTGCGGATACGCCGTGACCGCATCCTTGAACGGGCAGTTGTGCTCCCGCAAGACGTAGCCGTCGGCCGAGGGGCCGTACTCAACGTCAACGCCGCGCTCGGTCAAAAAGTTGGCGAGCTCTGCAATGCGCCCCTCGGTGTCCTTGCCGGCAAAGCGCGGACCGTGACGCTCCGCCGAGCGTCGGCCGATCTTGGCGAATAGCCGCGTGAGGCCTTCCGCGCCCGTCTCGCGCCGCACCTCATCGAGGATGGCATTGACGAGCAACGGGTAGCGCTGCGGAAAAAGCCGTTCGCCTTCCGGCGTGAGCGAGTAGACGAGCGTGGGCTTCGTGCGGCCGATCCGCTCGGAACGCTCGTTTACCAGACCGTCGCGTTGAAGTCTGGCCAGATGCTGGCGGACGGCATTGGCGGTGACATGGTGCTCGAGCGACAACTGGGCCGCGGTGGCGGCTCGATGACGCTTCAGATATTGAACGATGCGCCCGCGCGTCGTCTGGAAAAAGCTTGCTTCTCTCATCAAAGGTTCCTAGACCATTATAGGGAAACCAGCACAGATTATCAAGCATTATCTTGACTATCTTCTGGTGCACGCCTACAATAGAAGAAGCGCCCAAACAGCGCGCCACAACGAAAGAGGTTAGATTGCCGATCCCCCTTCTTGAGATCCGCGATTTGCACGTCGCAGTCGGTGAGAAAGAGATCATCCGCGGCATCGATTTGACCATCGAGCGCGGCACGGTCCACGCCCTTATGGGACCCAACGGGTCCGGCAAGAGCACCCTGTCGCTCGCCCTCATGGGCCATCCAAAATACACCGTCACGATCGGCGATATGCTCTTCGAAGGCCGCAGCATCTTGGACATGAAGACTGAGGAGCGATCGCTCGCCGGCATGTTCTTGTGCTTTCAGTATCCCTCCGCCGTGCCCGGCGTCAGCGTGGCGAACTTTTTGCGCAACACGTTGATGGCGCGCCACAAGGGTCAGGCGCCCTTGAAGCCGGCGAGGTTCAAGCAGCTGCTCGAGGAGAGCATCGCCAAGCTCAAGATGGATCCGTCAGTGTTGGGGCGCTACGTCAACGACGGATTTTCCGGAGGCGAGAAGAAGCGCTTGGAGATTCTGCAGGCGCTCGTGCTGCAGCCGACGCTGTCCATCTTGGACGAGACTGATTCAGGCTTGGACATCGACGCGTTGCGCATCATCGCCCAAGGGATCGAAGCGCAGCGCGGTCCGGAGCGCGCGATCCTGCTCATCACGCATTACCAGCGCGTGCTCAACTATGTGAAACCCGACGTGGTGCACGTCATGCTGCATGGAAGAATTGTGAAACAAGGCGGGTTCGAACTGGCTCAAGAGCTGGAAGCCAGAGGTTACGATCCGCTCATCAAACAGCTCGTGGAGGCATAGACGATTTCGATGGCCCTCAAAGAACAAGTGCTCGTCGATCAAGACTACAAATACGGTTTTCGCGATGAGACCCTGAATTACGCGTTCAAGTCGCGCAAGGGTGTCGATCACGACATCGTCGAGCAGATCTCGCAGATGAAGGGCGAGCCGCAGTGGATGAGCGACTTCCGCCATCGCTCGCTCGACATCTTCTTCAGCAAGCCGATGCCGGCATGGGCGGACAACGAGCTGCTCGGCCAGATCGATTTCGACGACATCTATTACTACATGCGCGCCTCCGACGTCGAAGGCCGCTCGTGGGAAGATGTGCCGGCCGATATCAAGCGCACGTTCGACCGTTTAGGCGTTCCGCAGGCAGAGCGCGCCTTTCTCGGCGGCGTCACCGCGCAATACGATTCTGAAGTCGTCTATCACAGCATCCGCAAGGATTTGGAAGCGAAGGGCGTTCTGTTCTCTGACATGGGCGTAGGGCTGCGCGAGCACGAGGACATCGTCCGCCAGCACTTCGCGACCGTCATCCCGCCCGCGGACAACAAGTTCTCGGCGCTCAACTCGGCCGTGTGGTCCGGCGGGTCGTTCATCTGGGTTCCGCCGGGCGTGCATGTGGACATCCCCTTGCAGGCATATTTCCGCATCAACTCCGAGAGCATGGGCCAGTTCGAGCGCACGCTGATCATCGCCGAGCCCGGCTCCTTCGTCCACTACATCGAAGGATGCACCGCGCCCACGTTCTCCAGCAACTCGCTTCACTCTGCGGTCGTGGAGCTGATCGCCAAGGAAGGCGCGCACATCCGCTATACCACGATCCAGAACTGGTACAAGAACGTCTACAACTTGGTGACCAAGCGCGCGTTGGCCGAGAAGAACGCGCACGTCGAGTGGGTCGACGGCAACATCGGCTCCAAGCTGACCATGAAGTATCCGTCGGTCTATCTCATGGGCGAAGGCGCGCGCGGCGACGTGCTCTCCATCGCCTATGCAAGCGAAGGCCAGCATCAAGACGCCGGCTCCAAGATGGTGCACGCCGCGCCCAACACCACCTCGCTCATCACGAGCAAGTCGGTGAGCAAAGGCGGCGGCCGCACGACCTACCGCGGCTTGGTCAAGGTCTACGAAGGCTGCGACGGCGTGAAATCCAACGTGCGCTGCGACGCTCTGCTGATGGACCCCGAATCGCGCTCCGACACCTATCCGACCATGGAAGTGGACGCCAAGAACGTGCGCATCGAGCACGAGGCGACGGTGTCCAAAGTCGGCGAGGAGCAGCTCTTCTACGTGATGAGCCGCGGCTTGAGCGAAGTCGAAGCCACCACCATGATCGTCAACGGTTTCTTCGAGCCGTTCGTGAAGGAACTGCCGATGGAATACGCCGTCGAGCTCAACCGCTTGATCGCGCTCGAGATGGAAGGCTCAGTCGGCTGACAGACACGCGCTACCAGTGAGTCAACTCGTCATCGACACCGGCATCGATCGCAGCTTGGTCGAGCGATTGAGCGCGGGGGAACCCGCGTGGCTGCAGCACGCGCGCCTCGCGGCGTTGGAGCGTTTGAACGCGATGCCCCAGCCCGACGATCGCACCGTCGGCTGGCGACGCACGGCGCTGGACGGCCTTGATTTGTCCCCGCCTATGCCGGTTGGTCCGGAGTACACGCTGACGATTTCGGACGCCGATGGCAAACAAGGCGTGAGGGCAACCACCCTCGCTGACGCATCCCTGTCCGGCGACGGCACCCTGCAAGCGATGCTGGAGCATGCCCACATCGGCCGTTCGGTCAGCCGCTATGCGGCGCTCACGGAGAGCGCGTGGCAAGCCGGCATCTTCATCTATATACCGGCGGGCGTCGAGGTCTCAGAACCCATCAGTATCGAGCTGCACGAAGGCTCGTACCCGCGCATCGCGCTGATCGCGGGCGCCAACTCCCAGGCCACCGTTGTCGAGACGCATCGCGAAGCTGCCAGGCTGTCTTCCGGCCTCGTCGACATGCTCGTGTGCGGCGGCGCTTCGCTGCGCTACGCGCACGTCCAGGAGTGCGGGCCTTCGACCGCCGTCTTCTCCCACCAGCGCGCCGTCTTGGAGCGAGACGCGCGCTTGATCACCTTGAACTTCGGCATCGGGGGCCGGCTGGCGCGCAACGACGTCGAGGTCGAGCTGCAAGGCCGCGGCGCGGAGAGCGAGATGTTGGGCCTCGTCTTCGCCGAGGGCGCACAAGAATTCGACTACCACACGCTGCAGGGGCACCGCAGCCCGGATACCCGCAGCGACTTGCTCTTCAAGAACGCGCTCGACGACCGCTCGCATTCCTCGTACACCGGCGTGATCGTGATCGATCGCGGTGCGCAGCGCAGCGACGCCTATCAAGCCAACCGCAACATCCTCCTGAGCGAGGGAGCGCGCGCAGACACCGAGCCGAAACTCGAGATCGAGGCCGACGACGTGCGCTGCACGCACGGCGCGACCGTCGGTCCGATCGACGAAGAGCAGCTCTTCTATGCGAGCAGCCGCGGTCTCGCCCCCGATGACGCCGCTCGCTTGATCGTGGAGGGGTTCTTCCAAGAGGTGTTTGAGAAGTTCGGCGATGCGCGCGTCACCGAGGCCTTGCGGGGGCGCGTCTCCCCCCATCTGGGCCGCATCGGTGCCGGCTCTTGACGTCGACGCAAACCGTCCGAGTGGCAACAATCGACGAGCTGCCCGAGGGCAAGGTCATCGTCGTGAGCGCTGCCGAGCGGCGCATCGCGCTGTGCAACTACGGCGGTGCGATCTATGCCATCGACGACGTGTGCACGCACGACCGCGGACCGTTAGGCGAAGGCGAGCTCATCGGCCACGAGATCGAATGTCCGCGCCACGGCGCGCGTTTCGACGTCACCACCGGGCGAGCTACCCGTCTGCCGGCCGTTCGACCCGTCCAAGCGTATCCCGTCCACGTCGTCGACGGCGCCGTTTCCGTCGAGGTGCCCCAGCCATGAAGGCCGCGGAAAGATCATTGCTTGAGTCACCCGTTCTCGCTCCTGCGCCGACGCCGTTCAGCGACACGGAGATCGCTCGAGTGCGGTCGGAATTCCCGATTCTCAAAGAGCGCCCGCACGGCAAGCCGCTCGTGTTCTTGGACAGCGCCGCCTCCTCGCAGAAGCCGATCCAGGTCATCGATGCGATGGACGACTATTATCGCCGCTACCACGCCAACATCCACCGCGGCGTCTATCACATCAGCGAGCTTGCAAGCGAAGCCTATGAAGAAGCGCGGGCGAAGATCGGGCGCTTCATCGGAGCGCGCGACGCACACGAATGCATCTTCGTGCGCAACGCGACCGAGGGACTCAACTTGGTCGCCTACTCGTGGGGACGCCACCACATCCAGCGCGGCGACGTCATCGTCTTGACCGAGATGGAGCATCACTCCAATCTCGTGCCCTGGCAGATCCTGGCGCAAGAACGAGAAGCGGAGCTGCGCTTCGTTCCGGTGACGCCCGACGGGTTATTGGACCTCGGTGGGCTCGACGACATCCTCGACAGCGCCAAACTGTTCGCCTTCACGGCAGTCAGCAACACGCTCGGCACCGTCAATCCTGTCAAGCACTTGAGCGCCCGGGCTCATGCGGCCGGCGCTATCGCGGTCGTCGACGGCTGTCAGGCCGTGCCGCGCATGCCGGTCGATGTCGCCGATTGGAATTGTGATTTCATGGCGTTCTCGGCGCACAAGATGCTCGGGCCGACGGGCGTCGGCATGCTGTGGGGCCGCAAGGAATTGTTGGACGCCATGCCGCCTTTCTTGAGCGGCGGCGGCATGATCAAAGTGGTCAACCTCACCTCTTCGACGTACGCGAGCGTTCCCGCGCGCTTCGAAGCCGGCACCCCGGCCATCGCCGAAGCAGTCGGGTTTTCCGCCGCCGTCGATTATCTCGCGGCTCTCGGCATGGAGCGCATCCATCAGTCCGAATCGCGGCTCGCGACCATCGCGCTGCGGCGTCTGGCCGAGCAGTCCAACATCACCGTCTATGGACCGCCGATGGAGCAACGCACGGGCGTCATCTCCCTCACGGTCGGCGACATCCATGCCCACGATCTCGCGAGCATCCTGGACAGCGAAGGCGTGTGCGTGCGAGCGGGCCATCACTGCAATCAACCGCTCATGGAGAAGCTTGGAGTACCCGCGACGGCGCGTGCGTCGTTTTACGTCTACAACACGGTGGAGGAGATTGAAGTCTTCATCGCCGCGTTGGACAAGGCCAAGCGCATCTTCAAGATCGCGTGAACGAATCCATGAAAGACATCGCCGGCATGGATGAGCTCTATCGCGACTTCATCCTCGACCATTATCGCAACCCGCGCAACGCAGGCACGCTGGAGCATCCCGACGCCAGCTTCGAGGACGTCAATCCTTTGTGCGGAGACAAGATCCGCATGGATGTCAGCGTGCGCGACGGCGCGGTCGCGGACGTGAGATTCCGCGGCCGAGGCTGCGCCATTTCGCAAGCGTCGGCGTCATTGCTCACGGAAGACATCAAGGGCAAATCCCTTGCGGAGGTCGAGCGGCTGAACGCCGATGATGTGGTGGCCAACCTCGGCATCAACATATCGCCGGCGCGTTTGAAGTGCGCCCTGCTGGGCCTGAAGGTCTTGAAGCATGCGCTCGCGCTCGAATATCAGCCGACGGAAGAGGAAAAAGCATACCCCGACGGCCAGCCGTCCTGACCACCCGCGCGCCACTTTCTCAAGCGGCTTGCACCACCACGGCCGTTCCGTAGCATAACACTTCGCTGACGCCTGGCCCGATATCCGTGCCGTCATAGCGGACGGCGATAACGGCATTGGCACCCAGCAGTTCTGCGTGGCGGATCATCAGTTCGTATGCCTCCGCGCGCGCCTTCTCACACAGCTCGGTGTATAACGTGATGTTGCCGCCGACCATCTGTTGCAGCATCGCGCCAAAGCTTCCGAAGATGCTGCGCGAACGGACGGTGATGCCGCGCACCAGACCGAGGTGCCTGCTGACGGTCTGACCTTCCAGCGCGAACCCGGTTGTGACGAGCGAATGATCCATGCTCAACCTCCTCAAAGCCAAAGGGAGAAAACCAGCAGGAAATGGCCGTTTGCGGTGTCGCAACTAGCGAGGCGATGCCAGTTCACCCCATCCATCACCTATCTATCGGCACGGATGCATTCAACGTCGCCAAGAAGTTCTATGGCGCGTTGCTGCCGGCGCTCGGTTTCGACCAGGTCTTCGAAAAGGACGAGTCATTCGGCTACCAGCGCGAAGGCTTCGAGATCATCATCGTCAAGGGCAAGAGCCTCAAAGACGACGTCTACGACGAAGAGCGGCGCGTCGGCTTCGATCACCTCGCTCTGACGGCCGATTCACGTGCCAAAGTGGACGAATGCGCGAAGATCCTCGACGAGCTGGGAGCCGACATCGATGATCCGCCCGGCATCGTCAGCGAGTACGGCGATGACTATTACGCGATGTGGGTGCGCGATCCGAGCGGATTACGCATCGAGGTGGTCTACCAGGGCCGCTAGCCGGCGCCCGCGTCAGGCCTCGTTCTAAAACTAAGCCAACGACCTCTGCCGCGCCGCCGTTCGCGACTTGCGGCGCGCCTCTTCCGTCAGCGACTGCTTGCGCAAGCGGATGGACTTCGGCGTCACCTCGATCAACTCGTCGCTTTTGATGAACTCGAGCGCGCGCTCCAACGTCAGCGGCTCCGGCGGCGCTAGGTTGGGCGCGTCGTCAGAACCGGATGCGCGCATGTTGGTGAGCTTCTTGAGCTTGCAGACGTTGACAGCGATGTCGTCCTCGCTGTTGGCGCGCCCCACCACCATGCCCTCATAGACGGCCGTCTGCGGTCCCACGAAAAAGCGCCCGCGCTGCTGCAGGTTGTCCAGAGCGTAGGGCGTCGTGACCCCGGTTTCCGCGCTGATCAGCGCGCCGAACGAGCGATCGATGCGTATGGTTTCAGGCGGCTGGTGGTCATGGTAGGTGTGGCTCATGATGGCGGTGCCGCGGGAAAGCGTCAGCAGCTCGCCGCGCAAGCCGAACAGCGCCCGGGTGAAGATCGTGCACTCAAGCCTGCGTTGGGAACCCATGTTCAACACGTTCAGCAAGATCGCGCGCCGCTGACCAAGCGCTTCGATGACGGCTCCGGAATACTCCTCGGCGACGTCGACGACGAGATACTCGACCGGCTCGAGCGTCTTGCCATCGCGCTGGATGACGACGACCTGCGGCTTGGAGACGGCCAGCTCATAGCCTTCACGCCGCATGGTCTCGATCAAGACTGAGAGATGCAGCTCGCCCCGTCCGGAGACGGTGAATGTGTCCGGCGACGGCGTCGGCGCCACACGCAACGCCACGTTGCTCAGCAGCTCTTTCTCCAGGCGTTCCTTGAGGTGGCGGCTCGTCACGAACTTGCCCTCGCGCCCCGCGAACGGGCTCTTGTTGACCAAGAAGTCGATCGCGACCGTCGGCTCATCAACGAGCACGGCGTCGACCGCTTCGGGCTGGTCCGCCGCGGCGATCGTCTCGGCGATGTTCACCGCCTCGATGCCTGCGAGCGCGATGATGTCGCCGGCGGAGGCCTCCTCCAGTTCACGCCGCTGCAGACCGTAGAAGTCATACAGCGCGGTGACGCGGTGGTTGGTGGACGCGTTGCGCTGGAGGCGCACGACTGCATCGCCCTTGTGGATCGTGCCGCGGAATATTCGGCCCACGGCGATGCGCCCCACGTACTCGTTGTGGTCGATGTTGGACACGAGCATCTGGAACGGCGCGTCGTCTTGCCCGGGCGGCTCGGGGATGTAGCGGATGATGGTCTTCATCAAGACCGAGATGTCGCTACCCGGTTGATCGGGATCGAACGTCGCCAGACCCTCGCGCGCGTTGGTGTAGACGACGGGGAAATCGAGCTGGTGATCCGCGCAGCCGATGTCGATGAACAGCCCCAGCACTTCGTCGAGGACCTCGCGCGGGCGCGCATCCTTCCTGTCGATCTTGTTGATGACCAAGATGACGGGCAAGTCCTGCTCCAGCGCCTTGCGCAGCACGAAACGCGTCTGCGGCAGCGGCCCTTCGGCAGCGTCGACCAGCAGCAGCACTCCGTTGACCATCTGCAGCACGCGCTCGACCTCGCCGCCGAAATCGGCGTGGCCGGGCGTGTCCACGATGTTGATCTTGGTATCATTCCAGACAATCCCGGTGTTCTTCGCCAGGATGGTGATGCCGCGTTCGCGTTCGATCGGATTGCTGTCCATGATTCGCTCGCCCGCCGACGAGGGGTCGCGGAAGATGCCTGCCTGACGCAACATGGCATCGACCAGCGTCGTCTTGCCGTGATCGACGTGGGCCACAATGCCGATGTTGCGGATGTCCTTACGGGTGCGCATCGCTTCAGAGGAGATTAGCCTGTGCGGCGCGCGATGCCTCGCGCAGGCCGTGTCTTTGGGCGGACAGAACCGAGTCGCTTCATGCCGACGCTTCCGAACGGCGACGATCCGTCGCGCCAAGAATTCCGCCCCTACAGCGGACAGATCAGTCCCGACGCAGATCCCTCCTACGATCCGGCCAACGACCCCACGGTGCGCACGATCGGCGTCATGGGATCGGCCGGCGGGCAGCTTCCGGACGAGATACGGCGGCGCAGCTACGACTTGGGTGTCGCAATCGCAAACGCGCACTGCGTGCTCATCACCGGCGCATGCCCGGGATTGCCGTACGACACCGCGCGCGGAGCGCGCGCTGCGGGCGGATTGGTCGTCGGCATCTCGCCCGCTCTTTCGCGCAGCGAGCATGTGATCAAATACGCTTCGCCGGTGGACGCATTCGACGTCATCATCTACACCGGCAGCGGGTTGATGGGTAGAGAAGTGCACAACATCCACTCGTCGGACATCGTCATCATCGCCGGTGGCCGCTCGGGCACGCTGGGAGAGTTCGCGATCGCCTTCGACGAGGGCAAGCTGATCGGAATCCTCGCCAACTCAGGCGGCATCGCCGATGACCTGCCCGACATCGTGCCGCGCATCCACAAGACGACCGGCGCGAAGCTCATCTACGAAGCCGATCCGTTCAAGCTGGTCGCCGACTGCATCGACGAGTATCAAAGAGAACACTACAAGCGGCCTTCGACCTTTGTGGAAGGCACGTCAAAAGAGGAGCTGGCATGGCGCGCATCACTTTCATCGGAGCTGCCGGCGTCGTAACGGGGAGCAAGCACCTCCTTGAGACGGATGCCGGGGCGCGCGTGCTGCTCGACTGCGGGATGTATCAAGGGCTGCGCGACCTGACGGAACGCAATTGGATCCCGCCGCCTGTGGATCCCAAGACCCTGGACGCGGTGCTGCTGTCTCATGGGCACCTGGACCACTGCGGCTATCTGCCGGCGCTCGCACAGCAGGGCTTTCGCAAGCCCATCTACTGCACGGCCGCCACAGCCGAAGTCGCCGAGCTCGTGCTGCGCGACGCCGCGCATTTGCAAGAAGACGAAGCAGCGCGCGCGGCCAAGCATCCGGAGCGCGGGCTGCACACCACGCCCTTGTACACCGATGCGGATGTCGATGTGGTGGCGTCGCTTTTCTCAAGCGCGCGCTATGACGACATGCGCGACGACATCGCCGGCTGCCGCTTCTGCCTGAAGGACGCCGGACATATCTTGGGCTCCGCGATCATCGAAGTGTATTTCGAGTCCAAGAAGCTGACGTTCACGGGAGATCTCGGCCGCTATGGCAGGCCGCTGCTGCACGATCCATCCGCGATCGCGCAAAGCGATTACGTGATCGCGGAGTCAACCTACGGAGACCGGCTGCACCCGAAGAACGATCCGCAAGAAGACCTGTGCGCCGTGATTCTGGCGGCGCAGCAGCGGCATGGTGTCCTCGTGATCCCGTCGTTTGCCGTCGGGCGCGCGCAGGAGATCCTCTACGCGATCGGCCGGTTGCAAGCTGCAAACCGCATTCCGCGGCTGGCGATCTACGTCGACAGTCCGATGGCCATCGCGGCTGACGCCATCATGGAGCGCCACCCCGAAGCGATGCGCTTCGATCTCAAAGAGCGGTTCGGCCCGGGCGACACCGCCATCGGCGCGCAGTCGGTCAGCAACGTGGTCAGCAGCGCAGACTCGATCAAGCTCAATGACCTGCGCTCGGATGCGATCATCATCGCGTCAAGCGGCATGGCGAGCGGCGGCCGCATCTTGCACCACCTGCGCAATCGCCTGCCGCGCTCGAACGATACGGTGTGCTTCGTGGGATTTCAGGGCCCAGGGACGATCGGCAATCAGCTCATCAACGACCGGGGCTCAGTGCGAATCTTCGGCTTGCGGGTCGAGGCGCGCGCTCACATCGTCAAGATCGACGGATTTTCAGCCCACGCGGACCGCGACGAGTTGCTGCGCTGGTTCGGAGGCTTTCAAAACGATCCACGCACCTACATCGTGCATGCCGATCCCAAGCCGGCGGCGTCGTTGGCCGCGGCCGTCCAACAGCGCTACGGGGTGATTGCCTCTCCAGCCGCCGTGGCCGAGGTCGTCGAGATCAGTTAGAGAGTGAAAACGGTTACGGTCCGGTGGGGCGTCCTCGTTGCACGATGTCGTCCATGCCGTCGCCGACCTGCGCCAGGCGCTCGTCTGCAAGGTCGCGCCACCGCTTGCGCTGCTCGTATTCCTGGACGTGATCGATGGGCAAGACGTCCTCTTCGCTCAATTGTGGAATAACGTCGATCGGAAACGACATCATGATCTGCACCCCCTTCGTGAACTAGACCATACCCGTTTCCGACCGGTGTTCAAACCACGAGTCAGAAGTCCCCTTCCACTAAGCGGAATCATGGGACTGGCGGAAGCCGGATTCGCTCGCGCCGGAAGTGGTTGGCCACGATCTTGTGAGCCGCCGTGCGGGGGTCGATCTCGCGTCGGACCACCGAGTTGATCATCGTCTCCACCTCGCCGTCCTCGGCCAAGCGGCTGTTGACGTCTGCGGCGATTCCGCGCGCCACTGCGTCGAGCACTTCCTGGCGCAGCCGGTCACGGGTGCGCCCCATGCGCTCGTCCGATTCGAGCACGAGGCGATGGCGTTGGCAAGCAGCCCATAGCTCCTCCAGGCCCTTTCCCGATGTGGCGACGGTCTGGATGATGGGCGGCATCCAGCGCCGGCGCCGCTCTTCCGCGCCGCCGAGGGTGAGCATCGTACGGAGGTCTGCCACGGTCTGCGCAGCTCCTGGCCGGTCGGACTGGTTGACGACGAAACAGTCGGCGATCTCGAGCAGACCGGCTTTGATGGTCTGAACGCCGTCGCCCAAGCCGGGCACCGTCACCACCAAAACAGTGTCCGCGACCTTCATGATGTCGAGCTCGACCTGGCCGACTCCGACAGTTTCCACCAAGATGACGTCGCGGCCGAACGCGTCGAGCGCTCTGATCACATCGCGCGTGGCCGGCGCCAACCCGCCGGCATTATGACGCGCGGCCATGCTGCGGATGAAGACGCCGCTGTCGCCTGCATGCCGTTGCATGCGCACGCGGTCGCCGAGCACGGCTCCGCCTGTGAATGGGCTCGACGGATCGACCGCGATGATGCCGACCGAGCGTCCGTCAGCGCGGATGACGCTTGTCAAGCCGTCCACGAGCGTGCTTTTCCCGGAACCGGGCGGACCGGTGACGCCGATGATGTGGCCATGGCCGGTCTTTGGATAGAGCAAAGCGGCCAGCGTCGGTGCGTCGGCGCTGTCGTTTTCCATCTTCGTGATCGCGCGCGCAAGCGCGCGCCAGTCGCCGTTGATCACGCGCTCCGCCAGCTCGCGCGCGCCTTTGTGGTCGTCGTCTGGGGTGCCGGCAGCGGCCATGGACGCGCGATTCACGGCGGATTTGCGATGAGCCTGCGCCAACCATCGGCAGATGCAATCGAGCGTGGTTCGGCTCGCGGTGAAAAAACCGTTCAGCCTCTTTTCCACCGTGATCTCGCATGGCTGGTACCAAACGCTGCCATTCCGCTGGGTGCCCGCCGATGCAACGCTTGAGAGAGCCGAACGGCTCCATGACGGACGCGTGCTGCTGGTGCGCATGTCCGAAGAGGCGTCTGAGCGCCGCTCGCATCGCGATGTCGTCGTCGCTGTCCGAGGCGAGGGCGCTGACGACCCCGGCGTCGCGAGAGAGATGGGCCGCCGCTGTTCCGTCATGCTGCACTTGGACGAAGATCTGAGCGACTTCTACCGCATATGCCGCGCGACGCCGCAGCTGCAGGCAGCGGTCTGCAACGGCGCCGGACGCTGCATGCGAGCGCCGTCGTTATGGGAAGACGTGATCAAAACGATTCTCGGCACGAACGTCCTGTGGCGCCAAGCCGTCGTCATGATAAACCGCTTGTGCGAGCTGGGCGACGTCTGTTCCGCGGATCCCAGCTTGCGCGCGTGGCCGACCCCTGGACAGATCGTGCGAGCCGGCGTGTCGTATCTGCGCGAGCGCGTGCGAGCGGGCTATCGCGCCGAATACATCATCGAGATCGCGCAGGCGCAGAAATCCGGCGTCATCGACCTCGACGCGCTGGAGGCGGCGTCGCATTCGATGACCGCACAGGAGCTGTTCGTCGTCCTCACACGCTTGAAGGGCATCGGGAAATCCTCGGCCCACTTCTTGATGAATCTGCTGGGTCATTATGGCCACATCGCCGTGGACAGCGCGACCTTCGCCTACGCCCAGCGCGAACTGTTCCGCGGGCGCCGGCCCACAGAGAAGCAGATCCGGCGCCGTTTCGCTCGCTACGGCGAATGGCAATCACTCGTCTACTGGTTTGGGCGCTGGTCCAACCGCCTCGAATGGTGGGCGGACGCCGCCGGCCGCTCCAGCGCATAAGCGGGTGAGGACGTACAGCTACCGTGCAGTCGAGCGGCTCCCGCGCACGCGCGGCGTTCGTCGCGGCGGCCGCCGGCGGAGGCGCTCGGCGCTGCGGGTGGCGTTGGTGCTGCTCGTGGTGGCGGGCATCGCCGCCGCGGTCGCGTTCGCCCTCCGGCCGCATGCTCTACCTCGTCAGAGCAAGTCTATCGTCGCGCCCGTGCCGGGGCCGGTGTCGTTGCCGGCGCGCGCGCGCTGGACTCCGAACGACGTCGCCGGCCTTCAAGCGCACGTGCGAGAAGTGATCGACGGCCAAGCGTTTCCGCCCAGCACTACGGGCGTCACGGTCGCTGACGCTCGCACGGGCAAACAGCTATACAGCCGCAACGCCCGCGTTGCGCTTGTCCCCGGCTCCACGGTGAAGCTCATCGTCGCTGCAGCCGCTCTCGACGCGTTGGGGAGCGGTTATCGTTTCAAGACGTCGATCGTCACCAACGGCGAACTCCGCGACGGAACCCTCCAGGGAAACATCTGGCTCGTCGGCGGCGGCGACCCTGTGCTCACGAGCGACGACCTGCGCCGGGCCGTGCACGAGTTGCAGCTCGCCGGCG
Organism: Candidatus Eremiobacter antarcticus; assembly: GCA_003244105.1. Classification (GTDB taxonomy): domain Bacteria; phylum Vulcanimicrobiota; class Vulcanimicrobiia; order Eremiobacterales; family Eremiobacteraceae; genus Eremiobacter; species Eremiobacter antarcticus. The sequence continues at coordinate 191,381 of QHBK01000006.1, forward strand.
TTGAGCGCATCCATGGAAACGTGTACGCCGACGGGTCGCGGTTCGGAAATGACGAGATCAACGCGACCTGGCTGCCCGAGGACCTCCCATACGGCTGGGCGGCGCCGGCCAGCGCTATCTCGATCGACGGCGGCTCTGAGCAGTTCACGCTTACTCCGAGCGCCGGCACGACGGCCAAGGTGTCCATCGATCCGCCCGGAGCGCGCGTGCTTGGATCGGTCGCCACCGGCTCTTCTTATTCGGACAACACCCTGCGCATCGATGCGCTGCCTGATGGCTCCGGCTACCGGCTGAGCGGTCAGATCCCGTACGGCGCTTCACAGAAGTACTGGCGAAGCGTGCCTCACCCGACCCGCTCGGCTGCAATCGCGTTGTTCCAGATGCTGCGACTGGCGGGCTTGAGCGTCGAGGGCTTCCCCTTCGTTGGAACGACGCCCGCGGGACGGGTTCTTTGGGAGCACCGCTCTGCGCCGCTGGACCGCATCGTCAATCAGATGTTCGTCACGAGCGATAATCATATCGCAGAGCAATTGCTGCGCGCGGTCGGCTGGAAGGCGACGGGCGTCGGATCGATGCATCGCTCGCTCGCGGCGTTGAACACCTTTCTTCGGCGCAAGGGCATCCCGCGCGCTGGGGTCGTGCTTGCCGACGGATCAGGCCTTTCCGACCACAACCGCGTGACGGCGCAGTGCCTGCTCGGCGTGTTGCGGTTCATGGCCAGGCACAAGGGCCGTCAAGCGGCGACATTGCTTCCGCGAGTCGGCATGGAAGGCACCGTATCCGTCAGACACCTGAGCCCGGAAGCGTTGGGGCGCGTCTATGCAAAAGACGGCTACATCGCGGGCGCAAGCAGCCTGGCGGGCTACGTCTTCACCGCTCACCATGGGCTCGTGAGCTTCGCCTTCCTCGTCGACGACTGGCAGCATGGGCTCGACGGGGTGTGGGCCGGCGAAGATCAGATCTTGAGCCGCATCGCGCGCTTTTAGCTTTGGAGCGCTGCGGTCAGGCCGTGCGCAGCGTCGTTCCGGGGAAATACGCTGCCAGGATCTGCGCCGCGTCCATGCCTGCCTCCGCCCGGCCGCGAGCGCCCCACTGGCACATGCCGACCCCATGCCCTACGCCGTGCCCGCTAATGACGAAGGCTTCTCCGGCGCGAGCGACATCGAACAGCGTGCTCGGAATGACTTTGTAGCCGAGCGTCGCCAACGCGCGCGAATAGAAGGTCCGTCCGTTCACGAGCTTTCGCGAGCCGTCTGTGCGCATCACCGTCAACGTCTTGACCCGTCCATCCGGCCAACGCTCCGAGACGCTCACATCGGCGATATCGCCGGCGCTGGCATCCAGCGCCCGCGCCAGCGAGCTTGCTGCCAACGAGTTCCTCCAATGGAAGTACGGCGAGTGGCTGCAATACGCGGCACCGCGCGCGTCAACGTCGGGGATGCCGTTCAGGTAGTCCACCGGCTGGCCGCCGATCTCGGCAACGGCGGCTGTGTGGCCGCCGCACGCCGAGCTGTACAGCACCGACGCAGGGGTCGCCGCCGAGAACAATATCTGGCCGCTCGTGCTCTGAGCCGCAGACAAAAAAGGTGCGGCGATGGCATCGACGCCGCGGTAGACTTGGCTCGACGTGTCGTCGTTGACATCGTAGTCGCGCGAACGCACGACCGCGCGCCGGCGCATCGGATATGTGCGCGCCGCTATGGCATGCGCGCGCAATGCCTCAGCGGGCCAGCCTGAGCTGACCTCCGCGGAAAGCGTGGCCGCCACATATGTCTCCACATCCACCAAGTTCACAATCGTGAAGTGGTCGGAAGCGAGCGAAATGCGTAAAGCGGCCGGATACCGGCGCGCTACACTGTTGCCGCTCCGAAAGGTGGCGGTGACGGCGAATGCTTGGGGGCTCATCACCACGAGCGGGTCGGCGGGCAGTCCGACCGCGCCGGCGTCGGATGAAAGCGATCGGTTGGGCCCATCCACACTCATCCGCCGGCTTGAGAAGCGCAAGCCTGCAGCGCTGACGTCAAGATCTGCATCGCCCGCCACGTCGACCCGCACGACGTCGAAGCCTGCGAAGAGCCGCACGCGGATCTGCGATGGATAGTCGAAACGCTCTTCTCCGCGTGCGGCAGCTGCGAGGCCGCCGGTTGACAGCGCCTCGACGGCCGAACCCGCAAGCACGAGGAACGCATGACGCCGCATCCCGGCGTGATTCTCACGTAGGCTGCAAATTACATGGCGCCGAAAACGAGGGCCCATGCACCAAAAGATCATGGGACTTTTTCTTTTGCTGGGCGTGCTCATCGCTTCGACCTCCGGCGCGGGTCGCTCGGATCCGTACGTCAAAGCGCCGCAACTGGGCATCCATCTCGGCACGCTCGCCCACGGCAAGTACGATGCGATCACCGACGTCGCCGGCGTCAAAGTCGGGCACGTCACGCACATCGAGGGCGAGGGAAAGCTGATCCCGGGGCACGGCCCCGTGCGCACCGGCGTCAGCGCCGTCATCCCTCGCGACGACGTGTGGCACCACAAGGTGTTCGCAGCTGCCTTGCCGCTCAATGGCAACGGCGAGATGACGGGAACCGCGTGGGTCAACGAAGCCGGTTTTTTGGAAGTTCCGATTGTCATGACCGACACGCTCTCGGTCGGCCGCGTGGACGACGGCGTGGTCTCGTGGATGATCCAGAAGTACCCCGCCGTCGGCATCAGCGATGACGTGCCGCTGCCGGTGGTGGCTGAATGCGACAATGGATTCCTCAACGACATCCAGGGGCGCCATGCGACCGCCCAGGATGCGGTGACGGCGTTGAACTCAGCGCGCACCGGTCCCGTGGCGCAAGGCAGCGTCGGCGCCGGCACCGGGATGACCGCCTTCGAGTTCAAAGGCGGCATCGGCACTGCATCGCGCAAGCTTGCGGCCAAAGACGGCGGCTATACAGTGGGTGTTCTCGTCAACGACAACGCCGAACGACGCCAAACGTTGACGATCGCCGGCGCCCCGGTGGGCCGCGAGATCAAAGACCTCATGCCTGTGCGCGGCCGCCCTGGAGAAGGGTCCGTCATCATCGTGATCGCGACCGACGCGCCGCTTCTGCCTGACCAGCTGATGCGGTTGGCGCGGCGCGCGGTGTTCGGCTATGCACGCGACGGGGGTACCTCGCGGACCGGCAGCGGCGACCTGATCATCGCGTTCTCGACCGCCAACGTGATTCCGCACTATCCGGACGCTCGCACGTTCCGCGTGACGTCCTACGACACGTATCAAATGAACCCGCTGTTCCAGGCGACGATCGAAGCCACCGAAGAATCAATCGTGAACGCGCTATTGGCGGGTGAGACCATGACTGGCATAAACGGCAACACCGTTTATGGTTTGCCTCACGACCGCGTCTTGAGCATCTTGCACCGTTATGGCCGATGAGGATCCGCCTAAAGAGGCCCGCGCGCCGAAGGCGCACCACCCCGAAGGCAAAGCCGTCAATGTTTCGCCCGGCTTGCTCGACAGCGGTTGTGACGGTCGGCGGCGAGCGGCTGCGTATCGCGTGGACTAACGCAGGCATCGCCTTCATCGAAAAGGAGACGCTGCGAGCCAAAGGCGCAATAGCCCGGCGCATGCGCATGGACCTCACAGACGCCGCTCTGCCCGCGGCCTTGCTCGACACGCTGCTCGAAACGGCTGCAGGCAGCAACAACGGCGCGGTGCCGCTGGACCTTTCGTGGGCGAACGAGTTCGAGCGCGAAGTCCTGGATGCGGCGCGCCAGATCCCCTGCGGCGAGACACGGCCGTACAACTGGCTGGCTCGCGAAGCCCGCCGTCCGTTGGCGGTTCGCGCCGCGGCAAGCGTCATGGCCCGCAATCCGCTGTGGCTGCTCGTGCCCTGCCATCGAGTGATCTACGCCGACGGCACGCTCGGTCCGTACGGATCGTCGGGCGCGCAGCGCAAGCGCACGCTCTTGAAACGCGAAGGTGTCGAGGTTCGGGCGCATGCGACCAAGCAGCGCGCCGGCAAGAAGCGTTGACGCGGCTCGTCGCGAAAGCCCATGTCATGAGCATGCGAGGCGCATGACGGAGACAAGCTCTCTCGCGCTCTGCTTGACGGCGTTCGTGGTGGGAGTGCTGGCCGCTTGGCTTGCGCGCAATGGCGAAACATCCGCGCTGCGCCGATCGCTCGGCGACACCGCCCGTGCGGCGAGCGAATCACAAACGGAACTGCGCAGCCAAACGGCCGCAGCTGCGGCCCTTTCATCCCAACTTGAGGCGGAACGCCGCTCGAGCGCCGACAAACTCGCGCTGCTCGACGCCGCCCAGGCGAAGCTCTCTGACGCCTTTGAGGCGCTGTCCGCTAAGGCGCTGCAGCACAACAACCAATCATTTCTGGACCTGGCGACATCGGCGTTGGGCACGTTTCAAGAGTCGGCTCGCGGCGATCTGGAAAGGCGCCAGCAAGCGATCGCACAGACCTTAGACCCGGTGCGCGAGTCGCTCAACAAATTCGACAGCAAGATGCAGGATATGGAGCGTTTGCGTGTGGACGCGTATGCGACGCTCGTGCAGCAGGTGAGATCGCTGCAAGAGACCGAGAGCGCACTCCGTGTTGAGACATCCAGCCTCGTGCGCGCCTTACGATCGCCGGTCGTTCGCGGGCGCTGGGGAGAGATCCAGCTTAAGCGGGTGGTCGAGATGGCCGGCATGGAAGGCCACTGCGACTTCTTCGAGCAGCCCACCGCGACCACCGAAGACGGAAGGGTCCGCCCCGACATGCGCATCCGCTTGCCGGGCGGCAAGAACGTCATCATCGACTCCAAGACGCCGTTGGAGTCCTACCTGAGCTCCGTCGAGGCGACCGACGAAACCGCGCGGCGGAATTTCCTCAAGCAGCATGCGCAGAACATCCGCACGCACATGAACGCCTTGGCAAGAAAATCGTATTGGCAAGATTTCGGTGAATCGCCCGAGTTCGTGGTGCTGTTCTTGCCGGGGGAGATGTTCTTCAGCGCGGCGCTTGAAAGCGATCCAACCCTGATCGAAGCCGGAGCCACGCAGAATGTGATCCCCGCGACGCCCACGACGCTCATCGCCTTGCTGCGCGCGGTGTACTACGGTTGGCAGCAGCAGGCAGTGGCGCTTGAGGCAAAGGCCGTCAGCGAACTCGGCCGCGAGCTGTACAAGCGGCTGGCCGACATGAGCGACCATTTCTTCAAGGTGGGCAAGAGCCTAGGAAGCGCGGTCGAGTTCTACAATAGGGCGATCGGTTCGCTCGAGTCGCGGGTTCTTGTAACCGCGCGCAAATTCAAGGACATGCAGTCGTTGAACGTTGGGACCGATATCGAGCCAGGCTCGCCGATCGAGATCAGCGCCCGCACGCTGCAAGCGCCCGAGCTGACATCGGTGCGCGACGGCCTCTTCCCGCTCGCACCCGCGCCTGCCGAAGCGGAGACGGATCATGCGCCGGAAGATAATGGAACGCTGAGCGAACGCAACCGCTCTGCGATGACGGATTTCAGCGCGCCGACTCCTGCGCCGGTCTTTGCCGATACCGTCACGCCGGGCGAATCTACGAGCACTTGAGAGTCCGGTTGAGAAACCGCATCGATCTTGTTCCACACTTCGATGGAAGGCAAGGTGTCGGCACCCAGTTGAGCAAGCACCGTCTCGACTGAAGCCTGCTGCCGAGAGCGATCCGGATTGCTCGCGTCGATCACATGCAACAGCAAGGCGGCGCTGGTCACTTCGTCGAGCGTCGCCCTGAACGCGGCCATCAGCTCTTTGGGCAGATCGGTGATGAAGCCGACGGTATCCGCGAGAATCACATCGACGCCCGAGACCAGCCGCGTTTTGCGCAGCGTCGGGTCTAACGTGGCGAACGGCTGATCGGCGACATACACGTGCGCCCCCGACAGCGCGTTGAGCAAAGACGATTTGCCGGCGTTCGTGTATCCGACCAGCGCGACCACGGGCGTCTCCGCCCGTCCGCGGCGTTGCTCCCGGCGCCGCACCCGAACCTGATCCAGCTCACGCGTTAAACGCGAGATGCGCAAGCGCATGCGCCGCCGGTCAACTTCCAGCTTCGTCTCTCCCGGCCCGCGGGTGCCGATGCCGCCTCCCAGACGGGAGAGCCGATCGCTGCCGCCGATCAGATTGGCGACGCGATGCCGCAGTTGCGCCATCTCGACCTGCAGTTTGCCTTCGCTCGTGCGCGCGTGAGCGGCGAAGATGTCCAAGATCAAAACAGAACGGTCGAGCACCTTGACGTCTCCGAGAGCGCTCTCCAGCGCCGCGCGCTGCCGGGGCCGCAGCGCATTGAGCGTCACGACGGTTGTGGCTTTCGACTCGTTCAAGAGCGCTTTGAGCTCTTCGACCTTTCCAAGGCCCAACAGCGACGCCGGATCCGCTTTGGCTCTGCGTTGAACAAGCTCTGCGACCACTTCGGCGCCGGCAGCCTCCGCTAGCGCTCGCAGCTCGTGCATCTCGATGTCGAAGAGCGAGGAATCTTTGCGGGTATCAACGCCGGCCAGGACCGTCCGCTCTTTGCCGCGGGCAGCCGCTTCCGGCGGACGAAAAGTGCGATGCGCCAACCGCCCTCAGCGCTCTGCGAGTCGGCTCAGACCTGCCGTCTTACACCGATGCGAACGTGGTTGGGGCCGGCGATGTATTTGCGACGGCAGACGGGTCGGGCGCGCGCAATCCGAACGGGTGGTCGGCGATCGGGGTGAGCGGCGAAAATTTCAGTTGCTTTTGGTACGTCGAGACCAGCAGCTCAACTCCGCCCCGCACTGAGCTCTCCTCGGCCACGCACTTGGAAAGCTTTTTATAGAAGTATTGCTCCAAGTGCTCGAGCGCGTGCAGCCAGTAGCTGTCTTTGGTCAAGCGCGAGCCGTCGAAGCGGTCTTTGTTGACGAGCCATACGAAAACGGGCTCTCCGCCTTCGCGAAAACCAAGCACGAAAAGGGGGACTGCCTGCGCTGCGGTTTGGTTGTCGGGTTCGAAGGAACAGATCGTGTAAAATTCGAGCAATACATGTTCAGGCTCAATCGGCTTGCTCACGAACGCCTCCTCATGAAGACGGCGCCGCCTGCGGCTCGTGCCGCCAGCCCGTCATCACGGCAACTTTCGGACCGGCTTTTGCAGGCTCCCGTTGGGGCACGTCCCCTTTTTCAGGACAATCGGGCGGTCTCTGCCGCTGCTGTCCGTGCCCCCAGTCACTTGGCGCCTTCGCAGTGAATTCTTCTGTCTCTGTCGCCGCAGGCGGCTCGGCGCAGAGCCTCACTTTCCGATGGCTATAGGAGCATGCAAATACTTGTCGTCGACGACGGTCAGCCCGCGCTCCTCATCTATAAGGCGATGGTCAGGAACTTGCCCGGCTGCGTGGCGGTGTGCTTTCGCTCCTCCAGCGAAGCGCTCAAGTGGTGCGAGCTGAACGAACCTGCGATGGCCATCGTCGACAATGAGATGCCGCCGCCCGACGGCCTCGAGTTCGTCCGCCGCTTTCGACGGATGGAGAAACACGCAAACACGCCGATCTTGATGATCAGCGCCGAAAAAGACTCCGAGCTGCGCCACAAGGCGCTCGAGCTCGGCGCAAGCGATTTCTTGAGCAAACCCGTCGATGTCATCGAATGCACCGCGCGCATGCGCAACGTGCTCCAATTGGCGCGCTATCGCAAGCAGCTCGAAGATCAGGCCGGATTTCTGGCGGGCCAGGTGAGAGAGCGGACGCAAGAGATCGTCGCGCGCGAACGGGAGACGATTTTGCGCTTGGCAAAGTTAGCGGAGTATCGGGACACGGAAACCGGCATGCACGTTGCTCGTATGGCGCAGTACAGCCGGGCAATCGCACGCGGGGCCGGGATGCCGACGGCCGATCAGGAGATGATCTTGCTGGCGGCGCCCATGCACGATATAGGAAAAGTGGCGGTGCCCGATTCCATCTTGCTAAAGCCGGGCCCGCTCGAACCTCACGAGCACGCCATCATGGAGCAACACACCGTGATCGGGCACAAGATCTTGCACGGCAGCAGTTCGGAGCTCTTGCAGACCGCCGCAGAGATTGCTCTCACCCATCACGAGAAATTCAACGGCAGCGGTTATCCCAACGGCTTCAAAGCCGAAGGGATACCCGTCTTCGGGAGGATCTGCGCATTGAGCGATGTGTTCGACGCGCTCACTTCCGTCCGTCCCTACAAGCCGGCCTGGCCCCTCGACCGCGCCTTGAGAGAGATCAGCCGAGGCGCAGGCACGGATTTCGACCCGCGGCTCGTCGAGGCGTTCATGTCTGAATTAAACGAGATCGTGCGCTTGCGCCAGGAATATTCGGACGAGGAAGCCATCGAGGCGGGCGCTTCGCCTCAGGAGCGAGCCGGCTGAAGATGCAGCGCGCTTTGGACGGCGCCTCTACAGCCGGAGAGGGCTAAGCAGCGCAGCCGGTGCTCCCCGAAAAGTTTTTCATCCAGATCTCGGACACGCACCTGTTCGAAGACCCGCAAGCCAGGTTGTGGGATGTTGCGCCCGATCCCATGCTGGACCGAGCGCTCCATGCGCTTGGCGAAATCGTGCAGCGAGCCGCCTTCGTGCTGGTGACCGGTGATTGTTCGGCGGACGGTTCGCCCGCATCCTATCGCAGGCTGGCGCAAAAGCTCTCCGCCCTCAATGTGCCCGTTCACTATATGCCCGGCAACCACGACGACGCTGCGACCATGTCCAGGGTCTTGCTGGCCCGGGACCTCAAAGCGGGCGAAAAGCTGAGCCAGACCTTCGAAGCGTGCGGATGGCGCTTCATATTGCTGGACAGTTCTATCCGCGGCCAAGAATCCGGCGGGCTCGGAGCTTCGCAACGCGCATGGCTGCGCGAGTCGCTCGCGGCGGCGAAAGGTGTTCCCACCATTGTGTGCGTCCATCACAACCCGCTGCCGGTCGGCTCCGCATGGCTGGACCCGATGATGATCGCCGACGCCGATGGTCTGCTCGAGATCCTGGATGCGTCGCCTCACGTGCGCGCGGTGCTGTTCGGGCACGTGCATCAGGTGTTTGAAGAGCAGCGTGACGGCACTCACTACTTGAGCGCGCCTTCGACGTTTTTCCAATTCAAACCCAACTCGCAGGACTTCGAGCGCGACGATCGTCAACCCGGTGTTCGGCTGATCGGGCTTGATGCGCAGGCCATGACGACGACCGTGTGGCGCCTCGGCGAACGCTTGCGGACTTGAGCGCCCGCTTGGCTTCGTGCAGGAGCAACGCCGCGACGCAAAGCAAGCAGGCGTCATGCTGAATCAACGCTCGAAAAATCTTTCCCCGTCGCCCACCATGGCGATCGACACGCGCGCGAAGCAGCTGGTCGCTCAAGGCGTGGACGTGATCAATCTGAGCGTCGGTGAGCCGGATTTCGACACGCCGGAAACGGGCAAAGCCGGCGGAATGGCGGCCATCGCCGACGGCTTCACGAAGTACACGGCGGCGGCCGGAACCATCGAGCTGCGCCAGGCCATCGGCGACAAGCTGCGCCGCGAGAACGGGCTTGACTACAGTCCCGACGAGATCGTCGTCTCCAACGGCGCCAAACACTCCCTCTTCAACATCTTCATGGTTCTTCTGGATCCGGGCGACGAAGTGCTCATCCAAGCGCCCTACTGGGTCAGCTATCCGGAGATGGTCAAGCTGTCGGGCGGCACGCCGGTCATCATCAAGACCGACGCCCAGACGTCCTTTCAGCTCACCCCTCAGATGATCGAGCGCCACATCAGCGCCAAGACGAAGGCGATCGCGATCAACAATCCGTCGAATCCGACCGGCGTCGTCTACGACGAAACTGCGCTGCGCGCCATCGCCGAGAAAGCTGCCGAGCACGGGCTGCTCATCATCAGCGATGAGATCTACGAACGGCTCACGTACGACGGAGCGACCTGCGTGAGCATGGCGGCGATCAGCCCCGACATCAAGCGGCGCACCATCACCGTCAACGGCTTTTCCAAGGCGTACGCGATGACCGGCTGGCGCCTCGGCTATGCCGCAGCGGAAAAGCCGATCGCCAAGGCGATGGGCGAGCTGCAGAGCCACTGCACCTCGGGCGCGTCATCCATCACGCAAAAGGCGGGCTTGGCCGCGCTGAGCGGAGACCAGTCGATGATGGCCGCGATGCGCCGGGAATTTGATCGTCGCAGACTGTACGCCATCGAGCGCTTGAAAGATATTCCGGGACTCGATCTCGAGGTCGTGCCGCGCGGCGCTTTTTACGTCTTCCCCAACGTCAGCGAGACTTTCGGACGCGTCATCGGCGGCCGATCGATCGAGAGCAGCGACGATTTGTGCTCGGCTATCCTCGAATCCGCGCGCGTCGCGATCGTGCCCGGCAGCAGCTTCGGATCGCCGCGTCACCTCCGGATCTCATACGCGACCTCTATGGAGCACTTGCGCGAGGGGCTGGACCGCATCGAGCACCTGCTGGCGGGCGATCGCCAATTCGCGACCTCATCCTGAGGCGGCCGCGCCAGGCGGCGCTTCTTAAGAGAGGCCGGGCGCTTGCTACAGCGCCTGAGTGGCGGCGTCCCCGCGCAACGAGCCCAGATATTCGTTCTCGTTGAGCGCGACGAGGGATACGCGGTCCTCGCTGACGTCGAATTCCGTGAGCGCCGCGTTTTCGATTCGGAAACGCTGGAAAGCCGATAACGGCTCTGCGCGGATCGCGAGCACTGCGATGCGGATAACCGCGTCGTGAGTGACGCACAGCGTGACGTTCCCGAATCTCGTGGATCGGCTTGCAGCTGCTTGGCTGCGCTTTGCTTCGTCGAAGAAAGATCCGACCCGCTCGGCCACATCCGCCAGCGACTCGCCGCCCGGAAACCGCACGCTTTGGGGGGCCTCGCGCCACGCTCGCAGCATTTCAGGCCAACGGCGCTCAACTTCGCGGATCCGCTTGCCCTCCCAGGCGCCGTGGCCGATCTCGGTCAGACGACCGTCGATTGCGACCGGGAGCTTCAGTTCGTCCGCGCAGGCTTGCGCCGTATCCTTGGCGCGCACCAGAGGGCTGCTCACGATAGCCTTGATGCTTTCCCGCTGCAGCCGCTTTGCGAGCGCCCGCGCTTGCGCCGCGCCTCTGGGTGAGAGTTCGGACTCCAAGCGGCCTTGGTACCGCCCTTCGAGATTCCAGCCGGTCTCGCCGTGCCTCACCATCAGCAGCTTCATAGCTGAAGGGCCTTCACCTCAGACACACCCGGAATGGTTTGCAGACGGCGCAGGAGCGAATTGGCTGGCGGCCGATCGATTCCGAGCAGCATGATCGCCTGCCGCCTTCGGTCACGGGCCACCTGCATGTTGGAGATATTGATGCGCGCGAGGCCAAGCGCAGTTCCCACCTTTCCGACGACCCCCGGCACGTCGCGGTGTTTGGTGAACAGCAGATTGCCCTGAGGTTGCACGTCGATGTCGAATCCGTTCAGCTCGACCAGCCGAAGCTGCTCGCCGTAGATGACGGTGCCTGCCAGAACGGTTTTCTCCGCTCGCACGGCGATGGCCGCCGCGAAGCCGCGTTCGCAGTCGGCCGCCAACGCGCTCACCGCAATCCCGAGTTCCCTGGCGACCTCCTCGGCGTTCACGGCGGAGACGCGCCGGTCGGTGAGATGGGGCAGCAACCCGACGAGAAAGGCCACGACGAAGACGCGGCCGTCGTAGTTGCCCAGGCTTCCTTCCAGCACCAAGCTCAACTGCGCGAGCCGTTCCCGACCGCTCAGCTGAGGCAGCGCGCGCCCCAAGATGTGCGCCAGCTCGACGAAGTTGCGCACTTCGGGCGGCGCATTCAAGGGAGCATTGACCGCGCCCGACGGCGGACGGCCCCGCAGAACGGCGATGACGTCGCGGCACAGCTCGATCGCGATGCGTTCCTGCGCTTCCTCGGTCGAGCCGCCGAGATGAGGCGTGGCGACGACGCGCGGATGCCGCAGCAACTTCCAAAGAGCCGACTCGGGCGCCGGCGGCTCCTCGCTGACCACGTCAAGCGCTGCACCGGCGATCTCACCGGCCTCGAGCGCGTGCAGCAGATCGTCCTCTGCGATCAAGCCGCCTCGGGCGCAGTTGACGATGCGAGCGGTGCGCTTCATCGCAGCGAACTGGGGCCTCGCGATCATGCCGCGGGTCTGGGGCGTCAACGGCGCGTGCAGCGTGACGAAATCGCTGGCTTTGAGCAGGTCTTCCATCGAGACGAGCGTCACGCCGAGGCTCTGCGCGCGCGCTTCTCCCACGACGGCATCATGCGCGATGACGTCCATGCCGAAGGCGCGCGCGCGCGCCGCCACAGCGGCCCCGATGCGGCCTAAGCCGACGACGCCCAAAGTCTTGCCGCTCAATTCGACGCCGGCCAACCCATGCGCTCGCCAGCTGCCCTCTTTGACCCGGCGGTCGGCTTCACACAGGTGACGGCACAAGGCCAGCAACATCGCGAAGGTGTGCTCGGAGGCAGCCAGCGTGCTGGAGTCAGGAGTATTGATGACGACGATGCCGTGTCTCGTGGCTGCGTCGACGTCGATGGCATCCACGCCGACGCCGGCTCTCCCGATCACCTTCAGCAGCGGCGCCGCATCAAGCAAAGAGGCGTTGACCTTCGTCTTGCTCCGCACGATGAGCGCGCTGGCGTCGCGCAGCGCCGCGGGCAGGTCGCCCGCCGGCACGCCGGCCGCTTGTCTAATCTCGGCGCCTCCGGTTTCCAATACCGCCAAGCCGCTTGCGGCGAGCGGTTCCGCGACGACGACAATAGGCCGGGAGCGCGCCGACGCCTTCGTCACGGCATATCGACGATCGCTTTGACGATCTCGTCTTCGGAACGCAGGAACGGTTTGAGGCTGCCGTTGGCGTCGTTGAACATGACGGAGAAGACGATGGTGCCATGACGTTTGCTCTGGGCGTAGCCTGAGAAGGTCGAGACGTGCCAGATATAGCCGTCTTTGGCAAGCACGCGGCCGACGGCATCCGTGCCGCGCAGATGCTTGCGCACCGTGCCGTTGATGCCCGCTTTGGCCAGTGAGTGGACGAACGCGCCGCCGCCCTTGCTTGTCGCTTCCCAGCGTAGCAGCGCAGCGATGTCGAGCGGTGTGATGCGGTCTCCCTGCGAGAGTCCCGAGCCGTCGCCGTTGTCGATCGTGTCAGGCGAAAATCCCAGCGACGCGATGAAGCGCCGTTCCACGGCGGCCCCGCCTTCGAACGATCCCCGTCTGCCCCACGCGGCCAGCGGCAGCATCTTGAAGAGATGTTCGGCGATGAAGTTGTCGCTCGGCGGCATCATGCGCTTGATCAGCTCGGCGACCGTCGGAGAAGCGTGCTCCCAGACTGTGGTCGCCCCCGGATACCGGACGGCGACAGGCGGCGGCGCCGGTCCGTCATCTGCGACATCTCGCGCGATGTTGGCCGGTGCAGGCCCGCGCGGCGAAACACCGGCCGTGACTCCAGCGTCCTGCAGAGCTTGACGCAAGATCGCGACGGCATCCTCGTTTGCGTCTTCCACCGCGCAGCGAAATACCTCGGGCCGGCTGCCGAGCCGCACGTGACCGACGATGGTGATGGTCGTACTGCCCGGCGATCTGAAGCAGTCGACATCCGAGGGGCCATGCGCGGCAGACGTCGTCGCGGTCGAGAAGATCGACATGGAGCCCGGGTCGCGCTCGAGCGCGGTTGAGACGGCGGCGCCGACGCTCGTTCCGGGCGCGGCAGTGACGCCGACGGTTCCCTCATCGACCGCCAGCGCTTGGATCGGCGGTTGGTAATAGTAGGGCATGTCATCCCATGCCCAGCCCGAGCCGTAACGCTGTCCGTCGAAGATGGCCCCGTCCGCCAGAACACTGCCGCCTACCGTCTGTATCCCGGCCGCCTTCACTGCGGCCGCAGCGGCTCGCACGTCGCCGCGCGTCAGCACCGGGTCGCCGCCGCCGACGAGGATCAAGTCGCCGTTGAGCACGCCGCCTGAGACCGGCCCCCGCGCCAAAAGCTCCGTGTGGTAACGAAAGCCTGCGCCGAGATACGCCAGCGCCGTCGCCGCGTCCAGCAATTTGAAGTTGGATGCAGGCGCAAACTCGTGCTCTGCTTGGCGCATGAAGATGCGGCGTCCGGTTCGCACCTCGATGACGGCGACGCCCAACTGCGCCGTCCTCATGGGATGACGTTTGACGATGGCCGACACCGTTTTAGCGATGAATGCCGTGTCCTTAACGGTGACCGGCGCATCTGCAGCGTCGCACGGCCGGCTCACAACACACGTCGCCGCGACGAACGCGAGCATGCATGCAGCCTGCGTGAATTTTGGCGACATCATGTCGCCGCACGTTCTTCAGCCTGCGCGGCCGGAACCTGTAGCGGCGGCAAGAGCGCAAGCACGCAGGCTGAGACAAGACACAGGGCTCCGCCGAATGCCAACGCAAAGCCCGCGCCGAAGCGTTGGGCGAGCGCGCCCGCCTGCAGGGCGCCGATGGGCGCCAGTCCCATGATGAACATGTTATAGAGGCCGAGAACTCGCCCGCGCATGGAGTCGCTTGATTCGGTTTGCAAAAACGTCGATAATCTGACAATGAACTGCACCATGCACAGGCCGAGAACCCCCGCGAGACCCACTGCCAGATGCAATTCCTTCGCCAGCGCGAACGCGATCAGACTCACCGGGAAGACGAACGACATGACCGTCAACGTGGACAGACGGGGGCGCCCTCTGCCTGCCAGCGTCAACGACCCGACCAGTGCTCCGACGCCCACGCTGCTCAGCAGCAGGCCCAGCGCGCCGGCGCTGCGGTGCAATTCAAAACGCGCGACCACGGGCATCAGGAAGATATAGTTGAACCCGAAGATGCTGTACACGAACATCGCCGCGAACAGCCGCGACAGCAGTGGATGGCGGATCACATACGCCGCGCCGTTGAGCGCTCGCCTCGCCACCACGAGATGGGCCGAGCCGTGCGCTTTGGCCGTCCCCGTGCGCATGGCCAGCAGAGCTGCGACCACGAACGCGTACGACGCTGCATTGGAGAAGAAGTTGACGGCTTCGCCGGCATGCTCGATGATGAGGGCGGCAATGGCCGGACCGACGATGCGGGCGCAGTTGAAGACGACGGAGTTGAGCGCGGTCGCGTTCATGACGTCTTCGGCCCCGACGATGTCGAACACGAGTGACTGGCGAACGGGCAGATCGAACGCGTTGATCACTCCGGCGAAGAGGGCGAGCCAGAAAACGCTCCAAAAGGTGGCGTGGTTGGTCAGAACGAGGACACCGAGGGCCGCCGCCTGCAAGGCCGCGAGACTCTGCGTCAAGATGGCGATGCGCCGCTTGTCAGCGAGATCGGCCAGCGCTCCGGCGAGCAACGACAAGAAGAGCGCGGGCAAGCTCTCCATGGCCGTGATGAGCCCCAGCAAAAAGGGCGAGTTCGTGATGCGCAGGACGAGCCAGCCGGCGGCGACGATCTGCATCCAGGTGCCGATGAGCGAGAAGAGCTGTCCGGCGAAGTAGAGGCGGTAATTGCGATGGCGCAGAGCGCTGAACGTGCGGGCAGCAAGATGACGAGACGGGGCAAGCTCTGGCGGCGTCAAAGCAATGATGCTCCGGAATCCGTGCGATGCGTTTCCGATTCTCAAACGCGTTCGCGCCGACCTTGGCCGGCAGGAGGACCAACGCACTGAAGTTCATCGTCAACATGCTGGTGGATCTGGATACTTGGTCGTTCGATCCGGCGACGCATGACGAAGCGCTCGCAAAAGCGCATTTGAGCGCGACCCAAGGCCAAAGCGCGGCGCCCGCCGACGCGCGCTGGATCAAAGACACCTTCGCAGGTTCGTGGTCGCAAGAGGCAAGCGACGGGTGGAACTGGTTCGTGCGCGACGGCACGGGCGCAGCGGTCGGGTTCGCCACGTACGAGCAGCGTGTCACGCGCTTCTGGTGGCTTGCGGATTGGCTCGACCGGCCCGACATCGGAATCTTCGGTCCGATGGGCATCGACCCGGCATTGCAAGGCAGAAACATCGGCAGCGTCGTCGCTCAAAAAGCGCTGCTGTCGTTGAAAGAGAAAGGCTTCGCGCAGGCGATCATTCCCGCGGTCGGACCGGTTGGATTCTACGAGCGATGCTGCGGCGCACGGATCGTGCAGCGCTTGTCCCGCGAAGACTGAAAGCCGGCAACCGGAATTGCGGGGAGCACGCGGGTTGCGGATTTCTAGCGTTGCGTGCCGATGATGATAGAGAAGAACGCGGCCCCACAGCGGCCGCACACGAGATGGGGGATGTGAGTTGCCGAGATCAAGGCGCTGGACGACCGAGACGAATCAGCAAGAGACGACCGGCACTGCGAACGTACGCGGTTCCAAGTGGGAGCCGACCCTGGCGTTTCCCAAGACGGGTTCTCACCACGCCACGTTAGGCGATCGCCTCTTCGCCGAGGTCCACATCGACGTCAAAGTGCAGCAGCAGCGCGATGATTCCCGCAATGAAGCGCTCGACGGCACGAACACGCGGCTGGCCGCGCCCTTCATCGAGAGCGTCGTCTACGACTACATGGGCGTGCAAGACGACCGTACCCTCGTGCTGCGCGAGACATCGCGCCAAGGCGATCGCATCGAACGCTCCACGCTGTTCGTGAAGCTTAATCTGGACGGCGCGACGAAAATTCGATTTCCTTCGGGAGTGGTGAGCGTCATGCTGGACGAAGAGCAGGTCGCAATCGTGCGCTGGATCGGCTCGTAGAGATTCTAACCGCGAGAAGGCGTCACGGGAAAGATGAGGGCGATTGAAAAATCGCCTTCAGCGCGTTCCTGAGGAACGATCGCAGACGATGCTGTGCGAGGAGGTTTCATTGCCCCGTAAGACGCTCAAGGTCGGGACCTGTCAAGCCGTGGCCGGCGAGTTGAGCTACGGCTCCTATGAAGGGCCCAAGTTGCCGACCGGCAGCGCCGACGATCTGGCGGTCGTGATCGCGCAAGGACGGCGCGACGGACCGGTGTTGTGGTTGACGGCGAACATCCACGGCAACGAAGTTGCAGGCATCGTCGTGTTGCACCGGCTCCTGTCCGGCGATTTGACGCGCGACCTGCAAGGCACCATCGTCTGCATCCCGAGCCTCAACCCCGCCGGCCTTCGCACGAACAAGCGCCACCCGTACTACGACGACCGGGATCCGAACCGTACATTTCCGGGCGTGCGCCGCGACACCGGCGAGGCGCGCGAACCGACCGTGTACGAACGCCTGTCGTCGCGCTTGCTGGAAGACATCCATGCATCAGCGGACTATTACGTCGATTTGCACTGCGCGTCAATCCTATCCATCCCCTATTCCATCCGCGACCGCGTGCTCTATCGCGAGGAGTCGGAAAAGGCGGACGCCCAGGCGCTGTCCGACCGTCTGGACGAGATGGTCGCGGCCTTCGGTTTTCCGGCCGTCATCGAATACCGGCTCAAGAGCTACATCGCCAAGGAACTGCATCGCTCGACCACAGGCGCTGCTCTGCAGGAGCTTCGTTTGCCGGCCTTCACTGTCGAGCTCGGCGCTCACACCGTCGCCGACGAGCATGCGGTGAGCGCCGGTGTCATCGGATTGCGAAACCTGTTGCGCTGGGCCAAGATGCTTCCGGGCGCAGCCGAGGCGATGCCGCCGATCCCTCAGTTCCCCTCGAGCCAGCGGTTCCGGCGCGAGGACGGCGGCTATCCGTCGGTCACCGGCATCGCCGACTATCGCATAAAGCCGGGTGATTCGGTGAAGAACGGAACCGTCATCGCCCAGCTGCGCGACCTTTGGGGCCGCCCTATCCAGGATGGGACCGTCAAGGTGACTGCCGACTCGTGGGTGTTGGGCATTGAAGACGGCATCCTCGCGTACCCGGGCGCGTCGCTTGCGCACTTTGCGGTCGCCGAAACGTCTCCCGTCGTCGAGGCGTGGCCGGATGAGGTTCGCTGACTGCGACTGAGCATTCTGACGATATACGTATCATGATGGTCCGCTTGCTTGTGATGGTTTCCGCGATAGTGTTGGCGCTCGGCGTGTCTTCAGGCGATGCCCCAGCGGCCGATGTCGGCGGCATCTATGCGCACGCAGCCGACGTGAACGCGGGCCTCTTCTTCAAGACATCCGACAGCACGGTGTACGTGAGCACGGGCGACATCGACGCCATGTGGCTGCGCGACTCGAGCGTCCAATCGATGTCGGTGATGCGCAATCGAGCGCTCATCCACGGCGTGATGGCGCGCCAAGCGCGTCTGATCGCCCTTGATCCGTATGCGAACGCATTCCATCGCGACTACAGCGTGGCCGAACAGAAATTCGAGTTGGATTCGCTGTGCTATCCGGTCCTGCTCGCCAACCGCTACGTCAACGCCACCGGCGACACGTCGATCTTCGACGCGCGCATGTTCGACGAATTGCAGGCGGTCCTTCATACGATCATCGTGGAACAGAACCACACCGACCGTTCGCATTACCATCGCAACGAGCATCCGGTGCAGGAAGGCATCGGCCTCATATGGAGCGCCTATCGCCCGAGCGACGACAACCAAGTCTACAACTACAACATCCCTGAGAACATGTTCGCCGAGACGACGCTGCGCGTCATGTCCGACTTCCTGCACCGCTATTACCATGACGCTCGCAGCGCGCACAAGGCGCAGCTCGCGGCCGAACGCATCAATCAGGCCATCCAGACGAAGGCGATTTTTTCGACCAAGCACGGCCGCATCTACGCCTACGAGATCGACGGCTTGGGCCACGCCAAGTTCATGGACGACGCAAACGTCCCCAGCCTGCTCTCCGTGCCGTTGCTCGGCTATGGGTACGATAAGAGCGTGTACGCGAACACGCGCCGGTTCATTCTCAGCCCGGCGAACCGCTACTATTTCAAAGGGCATTTCGCAGCGGGCATCGGCAGCCCTCATACGCCCGAGGGTTTCGTCTGGCCCATGAGTCTCATCGTTCAATACCGCACGGCCGACGGTAAAGCGGAGCGAGGACGCATCGTCCAGGAATTGCTGGCCTCAGGCTCAGCCGACGGCGCGCTCCACGAGTCGTTCGACGTCAACGATCCGCGCCGCTATACGCGGCCCAAGTTCGGCTGGGTCAACGCGCTCTTCGAACAGACGTTTTTGACGCCGGAGTAAGTACGCAAAAACGCAGCTCGGTGAACGCTTCACAAGAGTTCCTCGGCCAGCGCGACGATGATGCCCGCAGGGCCTCGCATGTAGCAGAGTCTGTACAGGTCCTTGCACTGGGCCACCTCGCCGACGAGTTCGGCGCCGTTGGCACGCAGGCGAGCGACAGTGTCGTCCACGCTTTCGACAGTAAACATGACGCTCCGAAGACCCAGCGCGTTCGGCGGTGCATTCGCCGGTTCAATCTCGACCAGTTTTGGATTGCGAAACTTCGTCAGCTCAAGCCGCCCGTGCCCATCTGGGGTCGCATCATAACGATGTCGACATTGACACTTTCGAGCCCGTTGATGCGGTCCACCCACGAGCCCTCGACCGTCGTCTCGCCTTCGAGCGTCATGCCGAGCGCGCTGAAAAAAGCGATAGCGGCTGCCAGGTCGTCGACGACGACGCTGACGTGGTCTAATCTAATGATCGCAGCCATCAGAGGCCCGTGTAAACGGGACCGCCGCCGCCTTCGGGCGGGACCCAATCGATGATCTGGTATGGATCCATGATGTCACACGTCTTGCAGTGGACGCAGTTGGCGAAGTTGATCTGCAAGCGCTTACCGGAATCGGAGAAGCCCTCTTTTTCGATGCTGTGGCTGCCGATCGCGGCCGGCACCATCTCGTAGACGTTAGCGGGGCAGAAGTACTGGCACGGGTTTCCGAATTCGTGCGCGCAGCGCGAAGCACAGATGTCCGTGTCGAGCACGTGCAAATGATTGGGCGCGTTCTCATCGTGCTTGGTGCCGCTGCGGAAGACGTCGTCGAGCTTGCTGAAGGTCAGCTTGTTGTCGTACCGCGGCCGCTCGAAGCCCGGCACGTCGCGTCCGAAGTAATCCACTAACCGCTCCATGCGCTCTTGGCCGGGCTTTCCGGAGAGTTTGTCGACCACGCCGAACGCGCGCCCGCCGGTGATGAATCCCAACGCGGTGTTGACAATGCCTGCGATGCGGCCCCGATCGAACGCCTGGTGGAAGTTGCGCGCCGAATAGAGGTCGCGCCGAATCCACGAACGGTCGATGCGCTCCTGGTAGGCCGACAGCCGCAGAGCGCTGGAGTCCGAGGCGGCGACGGCGTCATAGCACGTCTCGGCCGCCAGCATGCCTGACTTCATCCCCAAGTGGATGCCCTTCAGCTTGAGCGGGTTGAGCATGCCCGCGCTGTCGCCGATGAGCAGGAAGCCTTCGCCGAAGGGACGCGGCATCGAGAACCAGCCGCCCTCAGGAATCGCCTTTGCGCCATAGCGAATCATCTGACCGCCTGCAAGCAGCGCAGCGACGCTCGGATGCATCTTGAATCTCTGAAATTCGGCGTGTGGCTCGAGCATAGGGTTCTTATAATCCAAGCCCACGACGAAGCCGACGTCCCAGATGTCGTCCGCCATCGAATAGATGAAGCCGCCGCCGAACGTGTCACGGTCGAGCGGAAAGCCGAGCGTGTGAATGACTTGGCCTGCCGGCACGGTGCCCTTGGGCATCTGCCATAGCTCCTTGATGCCGATGGAATACACTTGCGCATTCTTGCCGGCGGACAGCTCGAATCGTTTCTCGAGCTGCTTGGCAAGCGTGCCGCGCGGTCCTTCGCCGAGCACGGTCACCTTGGCGAGGATATCGGGTCCGGGCTCGTAGTTGGCTTTGGGAACGCCGTTCTTGTCGAGGCCCTTGTCGCCCATGCGCACGCCGATGACGCGCTCGCCGTCGTAGAGCACCTGCTGGCCGGGAGATTCCGGGAAGACCTGGACGCCCAAGCTCTCTGCTTGAGCCGCGAGCCACTTCACGAGCTTGTTGAGGCTCGCGACATATTTGCCGCGGTTGTTCATGGGCGGCGGCGCGATCGGAGCCTTCAGATGGGAGGTCTTGGAGAGAAACCACAGCGAGTCTGAAGTCACCGGCGATTCGACCGGGCAACCCGCCGCGATGAAATCGCCGAACAGCTCCCTCATGCTGGTGGGATCCAGCACGGCGCCGGAGATGCCGTGGTCGCCGACGTTGCGCGCCTTGTCGATCACTAAGATGTTTTCGGTCGACAGTTCCGGCCCGGTCTTTTGGCCGGTCCTGACCGCGTCGTTGTGCGCACCGTAGAGCTGGGCGAGCCGAATGGCTCCTCCCAAGCTCGCGGGACCCGCTCCCACGAAGAGCACGTCCACCTCGAGCACATCGCGTTCTCGTGCCATGAGTCCCTTATCGGTTCATCGACGGAGAGTGAAACGCGCCGTTGAGACGTCTACAGAAGGCTTGACGATGCCTTGGCCACCGTCGTGCTGTTCTTCATCGCGCTGACGGTATAGGAGCCCGCCGGCAGCGACTTGCCGTTGTACGGCAGCACGACGCTGACGAAGCTTGAAACCGAGCGGGCAGCGATGTTGAGGGGAAGCACGACTCGCGCGACAGCGCCTTTGGGCGGCGCAATGGCCAGGTGCGTGATCGACACTTGGGCGTTGGTCGGGTTGGTGACGGCAAACGTCACCTCGTACTTCTGGCCCATGTTCGCGTCGACGCGCGATACGTCGACGCTGTCGATGGAGACGTCGCCCTTGGGATGATGCTCGTCGAGCGGCGTGACGGACTGATCGATGACCGGCACGTCCAGCGTGCTGGAAGCGATGCTCTTGCCTGCGTCGTTCAGGAAGTCGACTTTGAGCTGCTTGAACTTTCTAGGATCATCGGACGTCCTCACCGTCACGAGCGCCACGGCTGACATCTGATTCGGTGACGCGGAAACTGAGATCTTGCGAGTCCCCAAGACGCCCGTGTCGGAAGCGACGCTGATGCTGGATACCTTTTTGGCGCTGGAGGTCGTGTTTTGCAGCGCGAACGACACCTCTAAAATACGGGCCGCTTTCATCGGGTCGGTGGCGGCTCCGTCATAGGCGAGGTGCAAGGTCGCTCCCGCAATCGAAACGGTGTCCGGCAGCGCGCTCGGCATCGCGGCTGGTGAAGAACCGGCTTGAGGCTGGCCGGGCCCGCCGTTGGGACCGAGGTTGTACGGCCCGCTCACGGCGCCCGACGGAAGGGGAGAAGCGCCTGACGGAAGCGGCATCGCGCCGTTTTGCGGGTACCCGTTGTTGAGCGGCGGCGCTCCCGAACTCGGCGTGCCAAAGCCGGCGTTCGTGCTGCAGGCGGTCATGCACAGCGCGAAGGCTGCCGCGACGGTACAAGCGGCAGATGCAATGCGATTGAGGGTCATCGCGAACAGTTTTCGCTTCTGAGGCGCGTGCAGCCTCCGGCAGCCATGTGACGCCCGTCATCGGTACCGCCGTCAGAAGAAGGGGTTGTGAGCGCGCTCTTCGCCGATCGTGGAAGGCGGACCATGGCCGGGCAGCACCACGGTGTCTTCAGGCAGGCAGAACAGCTTCGTCTCGATCCCATGCAGCAGATCCAGGTAACCAAAATCGTCGCCGAACAGGCCGCCGACCGATCCTGCGAACAGCGTGTCACCGGTGAAGATCGAGCCTTTGTAGATGAAACACGAGGAGCCGTCCGTGTGTCCGGGAGTATGCCGTAGGCGAATCTCTCCGTCGCCGAAGGGCAACGCGTCACCGTCGTTGATGCCGATTGAATCGCGCGCCCTCGTTCCTAAAGCGGGCGCATCCAGCCGATGGATCACCGGCCGTGCCGACGGGAATGCCTCGCGAACGGGTGCGAGCGCGTCGCAGTGGTCGGCATGGCGATGCGTGAGCAATATGTATTGCAGGTTCACGGGCGACCGGCGGAGCGTGGAGATGATGTTAGCCGGCGCACCGCCGGGATCGACGAATGCGGCCGCCTTCTGTTCCTGCAAGATCAGGAAGTAGCCATTGCTCGGTTGCGGCGTGTTGACCTGATGGCCAATGTGCTGCGGCTGTTCCATCACGGGCGGCGTCCAGCGGCGTAACGCGATGTCAGCAAGCTTTCCCGGATCGAGCTTCAGGGCTCGAGCCACCGCGCGCGCCTCGTCCTCGCTGGCTTGCGCCTTATCCGCCTGCAGAGCCGCCAGACGATCCGCGCCGATGCCGCTGGCTTTGGCGAGCTGGTCGCCAGTCATTGCCGTTCCGCGCGACGCTTTGCGCATGATGTCGCCGAACGTGTCCTCCAGTTCGATGACGATCTTCATGGCCTGCTCAAAGCGGGCGTGCTGGACCGCCACCCGGTCGAGGCCGGGGTTGCAGCCGAAGCGGCGGCGGTGCGAGAACGTTGACTGAGATCGTCTGGCTGCCGCCGTGATCGTCCGTCACAATGATCTGGGCGATGCCTGCAGCGCGCGGCTGGATCGTCAGCGTGATGAACGGACCGAGCTCGGTCGATTGGGCGACGGCGACAACGCCCGCGTTGGACGAGACCGCCTGCAATCTGCCGTTGTAGTTCGTTTCGGAGACGCTGACCGTCTGTGGTGTCGATGCAGCCTTCAAGACGATGTTCCTCATGCTGACCGCGAGTATGCCCGGTTGCGGGCGAAGCACAGGAGCGGTCGCACGGCCGTTAGGCGGTCCCAACGGACGAACGTTGCCCTCGCGTACGGTTTGAAGCGGCTGACGCTCGACCGGTTGCGGCGCTTTTGCTTTCGTTTTCGGCAACGGAGATGATGAGGGTCTGGCCTTGGGTGCGTTCGTCGCCTTGCGTCGGTTCATGACATGGCGGCTCACACCGAGCGAGCTTGGGCCGACGGTGACGCCGACGAACGCTTTCCCGCCGGCATCATCCGTCACCGTCACATATGCGCTGCCGTTTTTCAGCGGCCTGACGGAGAAATTCACTGGTCCGGAGGCATTCCGTGTGCGCGGTGATACGCTGATGATCGACGAGTCCGAGCTTGTGGCGGTCAGCTTGTCGTGATCGCTTTCATCTGCTTGCGAAGTTGCGGTAAACGTTTTCGGCGAATCGGCTGCGCCGTTGAACGACAGAGCCGCCGTGCTCACGCTCATCTTGACCGGCGACGCGAAAACTCTTACGGCGATCGTGACCGTTTGACCCAAGTGGTCGCTGACCACGATGTTGCACTTTGGTCCCGCCGCCACCGGCGTCACAATGAAGCTCGTGCCCGGTGGGCCCGACAACGGGGATACGCTGGCCGTGCCCGCGCAGTCGCTCTGGTCAACGGTCAAGTCGCCCGTGTATCCGGTCTCAGTCACGATGAAAGGCTGACCCGGATCGCCTTCAATGAAGAAGAAGTTGTCGGGCACTGCGGTGGGCGCTCCAAACGGGCCGACGTTGACAACAATGGTCGCGCTTTGTCCGTGATCGTCCGTGACGACGACGTTGCATGGTGAAGGTTCATCGTCCGCCGGCGTCACGGTGAAGGTGGTGCCCGCGTTGCCCGACTGTGGACTGACGGTGGCTGCGCCTGCGCACTGACTTGCGTCGATGCTGAAGCCGCCGGTGTATCCCGACTCTGACACGGTGAACGTTTGGGCCGCGCCCGCTCCGACGTCGCCGAAGTTCAACACCGTGCTGCTCGGAGCCACCGCGCCGAATGGACCGACATTCACGGTAACGGGCGCACTTTGCCCCGGGCTTCCGCTGACGGTGATCGTGCAACTTCCCGCGCCTTGCGGCGTGACCGTGAAGGTGGTGCTCGACGAGCCGCTTGTCGGGCTCACCGTCGCCGTTCCGCCGCCGGTGCAGCTGCTTGCGTCGACGGTGAAGCTTCCTGTATAGTTGGCTTCCGAAACCGTGAAGGTCTTGGCGCTTCCGCTTCCCACGTCGCTGAAGGAAAGCGTTGAGGGCGTCACCACGACTGAGCCCGGGGCGGGCGTCGGCGTGGGTGTTGGTGACGGTGGCGGAACAAAGGTTGGCTGCACTGACGGCCCCCCGCCGCCGCCTCCACCGCCGCCGTGACCACCGGCGAGCGCTCCTAACGCGGCGAGACCCAACAAAATCCCCAGAATACCAGCACCGCCGCCGCCTCCGCCGCCACCGGCTGGCTCAGCGACAACAGGTGTCGGCACAGGGGAAGGCACAGCGCGTGCAATCGTTGTGACGTCCGGACACTTGAGGGGCGCGAATCCGGGCATCAGCGTGTCTATGGGCACCGAGCCCAAAGCGTCATCGTTGGGGCTGACGGCAGCGTCGCCAAATTTGAGCACACGCGGATTTTTGCCATGGACGGACGCCGTCACTTGGCCGCGAAAAACGGCCAGCTTGGTGGTCTTGCCCGCTTTGAGCACGTTGAAGACCGTATCAGGCGCGAGGACCATGCTGACCGATCCGGACTCCACCTTGATGGCCGGCCTTTGGCCTTCCACGCACAGCGAGCCTGACGCCACGTGAAAAAGGAGCGTGCCGCCTGATAAGGAGGCGGTGGTGGTGGTCGCGGGTCCCAGGCGGACTCTTCCGGCGTCCGCATAGTTCACGACGGCAAGCGAATTGATGCCGGTCATGAGCAGGTCACCGGAGTGAAGGACCTGTGAGGAAACGATGTCGCGCGAAGCGCCGTTAGCAGTGCGTACGCCGACCGTGCCCGCGACATTGGTGACGACCGGCACCGCCGGCAGGGCGGTCGCTACTCGGGTTCCGCCCGCCCCGACCGATGACACGGCGCTCATCGCGAGGTTCGGCCACAGCACGAGCAGCAGACAAACCCACGCGAGGCAGCGAATTGATCTGTCCACAACAGTAGCGGAACGGTGACGCGCCATTTCTAAAAGACCCCTTCACTACCGAAGAAAGATGAAAGCGGCGTGGCTCGACTCGTAGAACGGATGCTCTTTTGGCTCGCTGGGCTTGTGACCGTAGCCGTCGCGCTGGTGTTGGTGGTCAATTTGGTGCCCGCTGCGTCGGGTCCCGTTCATTGGTTGCGGAATCTGCAAGATGCCCGAGGGCACCCGCGGCCGGCAATCGACCTCGCCGAGGAAGCGCTCCGGTCGGGTGACTCCGCGGAGGCTCAGCGGCTAGCCGAGGAAGCAGTTGCGGCGGATTCTTCCAACGCGGTCGTAGACAATCGGGCCGGCAACGTCGCATTGCGTGCGGGCGCCAACCGGTCGGCTGAGCGCTATTATCAGGCCGGGGAGTCTGCTGATCCTCGCTACGCCTGGAATTTCATCGCTCTCGGTCAGCTCTATCAACGCGAAGGCAAGCGTGAGCAGGCAGACGCCCAGTTGCGAGCGGGGGCTGTGGCGGCCCCGGCGATGCCATTTGTCCATTACAACCTCGGCGTCGTCGAGCTGCAAGAGCATTTGTATGCCGCTGCCCTTGCAGATTTCGGCGCTGAGCTGAAGGTGTCTCCGGGCTACAAGCCCGCGCTCAACGGGCGCGCCGAGGCATTGGACAGCCTGGGTCGCCGCGGAGAGGCGGTGGCGTTGTATCAACGCACCGGAGCCAGCGCAAAGCCCAAGCTCGCGGTGCATCCGCTGACTCAGCCCTCCCCGTCACCGTCACCGTCACCCTCTCCCTCACCGGCGAATTCGCCCACGCCCTCGCCCTCACCGTCGGCTTCGCCAGCGCCATCCCCGACGCCGTCGGTCAGGGCCACTCGACTGGCGGTTCAGAAGCGCCCGGCGGCGCGCAGCAACACTCGCGCGGGGCAGACCTCCGTTCGCTCGGGCGAAGTCCAAGCCCAAGCAGTGCTGAGCGCGCAGTCTCGGCCGCAAGCGCGGCCCCCGTGGGACCGGCCCGGTACCGCTGGAGCGTTGCCGGCTTCTGCTGCGCCGGCCGCAGCTGCCTCACCCACGACGGAATCGACGCGATCTCTCGGCGCGGTCATCGCAGATGCCAAGGGCTACGTCTTGGGCGTGGCACAAGATCTGAACTTCACACGCGCGCTGCCGCCCGCTGACCCCAACGTCTCTACGCCGGTGCTGCTGGGCAACTTGAAATCGGCGGCATCGCGGCGGTCCTTTGACGCAGAAAGCGCTCTGCAAGTCGGCACGGCCGCGCTGCTCAGCGGTCGCCTGGGAATCGCAGAAACCGCATTCAGCGCAGTTGCGGACGGAGCGCCCCGTGATTGGAGAGGTCCCTACCTTGCCGGGTTGACCTCACAAGCGGCGGGGGACAACCGCCGCGCACGGCTGTGGTTTGTCGAAACGAACGACCGCGAAGCGAGGCCGGAGGCCTACGTCAGCCTTGCGATTCTCGCTCTGCAAAACGGCGATAACGCAGTTGCCGCCGCGAACGCGCGCAAGGCGACATCGATCGATCCGGCTTACGTGCCCGGAAGATTTGTGGCCGGCATGATCGATTTGATGCTCACCAACGTCCGCGGCGCGGAGCGAAACCTTTCGGCCGCAGTGGCTTTGGGCGGCGCGCCGCCCAGAACCGGTTACTTCTTGAGCGCGCTCCACCAAAGCGTCGGAGAGACGGCTAGCTCACCGGGCGACTAACGCCTCACTCGGGCATCGGCGCCGAGTGGCCTTCATGGAACTCCTGTTTTTTGAAGAGCGGAACGAGCAGCAGCGTGAACGCGAACGCGGCCGCCAGCGCCAGCGCGGTGTCGTCGAATGCAGAAACGTACGATTGTTGAGTCAGCTGACCGGAGAGGGCGGCCTTCGCCTGATGCGTCGCGCTGTATGGGTCGGTACCGTGCGCTGCGATCCCCGCTGTGAGCGCATCGAGCCGCTGGCGCGTGGCGAGCGCGAACTGCGTCACCGATTCGCCGTAGCGAGCGAAGTGGACTTTCTGGCGGTTCACGAGCGTCGTGGCGATCAACGCGATGCCGATGGATCCGCCGAGCGTTCGCGTCAGATTGAAGAGCGAGGAGCCGTCCGCCTTTTCACGCGGCGCCAGGCCGGTGAGCGACAACGCGCCCACCGAGGTGAACAGCAGCGGCAACGCAGCTCCGCGCAGACACTGCAGCCACACGAGCTCGCCAAACGACGTCTGCGTGTTGATGAACCCATTGCCGAACAGCGAGGCGACGAACAGCAAGATACCCGCGCTCATGAGCCAGCGTGGGTCGATGCGGGTTCCGATGCGGCCCACGATGGGGAAGAGGACAAGGGCAACCAACGCAGCCGGCGCCAACACCAAGCCGATTTGGAGCGCCGTGTAATGCAAGAGCAAACCAGCGAACAACGGCAAGATGAAGATGGCTCCGAAGAGCGCCGCCCCCAGCATGGCGCCTGCGAACGAGCCCACGGCGAAGTTGCGGTTCGCGAATATCCGCAGGTTGATCAGCGGGTGCTCGAGGCGCAGTTCCAGCACGATGAAGGCGACGAACGAGAGCAAAGACACCGCCGTCAACGAGATGATGAAGGGCGAATCGAACCAGCCGTCCTTCTGACCCTGCTGCAAGACGATCTGCATCGTACCCAACCACACAGCGACCGTCAGCAAGCCCCACACATCCATGGGGGCGCCCCGCCTACGTGCGTGCACCTCTTTGTTCTCACCGATCAGCGTCTGGCTCAAGACGATGGATACCGTGACGATGGGCACGTTGACGAAGAAGATCCACTGCCATGACAGCGTGTCGGTGAGCCAACCGCCGAGCGTTGGGCCGATGGCGGGACCCAGCGTCGCGCCGATGCCGAACAGCGCTGACGCGATCGAGAACTCCTTCGGCGGAAAGGCCTCCAAGAGGATCGTGAGGGCAACCGGCAGGATCGCGCCGCCGCCGATGCCCTGCAGCACGCGGAAGAAGATCAACGACGGAAGATTCCACGAGACGCCGCACAAAAACGAGGCGACGATGAAAACGATCTGGCTCATCGCGAAGTAGCGCTTGAGACCGAAGACGCTCGACATCCAACCGGTCGTTGGGATGATGATCACGTTGCTGATGAGATAGCCGGTGATGACCCAGTCGATCTCGTCGACGCCCGCGCCGAAGCTCGACTGCATGTTCGGAATAGCCACGTTGACGATGCTGGCATCCAGCACGGCGGTCAACGCTGCCAGCATCACCGGGATCGTGATGAGCCATTTGTTGCCGGTGATGAGTTTTTCGGTGCGCCGGTCAGTCACGCGAGTTTCCTGAAGCTCAACTGCTCTCGTCTCGAGGCGGTCGCCTAATGGTTGGTCGTGTCGATGGAGACTTCGACGGAGAGCCCCTGGCGCAGCAAGCGCGAGGGGTCCGACCTCCGGTCGACGCTGATCCGCACGGGCACGCGTTGCACGACTTTGGTGAAATTGCCGCTGGCGTTGTCGGGCGGTATGAGGGCGAACGTCGCGCCGGTGGCGGCCGACAGGCTTTGCACTTTGCCCGCGAAGACGCGTTTGCGGAAAGCATCGACCTTGATGTCGACCGGCTGGCCGACGCGCACGTTGCTGATCTGCGTCTCCTTGAGGTTGGCCGTGATCCACAAATTCTGTTGATCCGCGATGGCCATCAAGGGCTGACCGGCGGAGATCGTGTCGCCAACGTTGACCGATTTCTTGCTCACCACGCCGTCGATTGGTGCCCGGATGACGGTGTAGGACTCTTGCAATCTCGCATTGGCAAGCGCGGCGGCTGCCGCTTTGACCTGAGCGCTGCTGACCGACGCTTGCGCCGATTTGATCTGGGTTGACTGCTCGCCGGTCTGGGCTTGTGCGAGTTGCGCGCGGCTCCCTTGCACTTGCGCCTGCGCCTGGGTGACGCCGGCCTGCGCGGAGGTGATGCCGTTTTGCGCCTGACTGACGGCGGATTGTGCGACGGAGATGCCTTGGGCGGCCGCATTTTGGTTGGCCACGGCGCTTTCGTAAGCGGCCCGCGCTTGGTCCAATTGCGATTGCGGAATGGCCCCCGCGGCCGTCAGCGTCCGCGCACGGTTGAGGTCTTGGGCTGCCTTCACTGCCGCGGCCTTGGCTGCCGTCCACTGCGCCTGAGCTTGCGAAACTCTGTTGCGCGCGGCGGCAAGCTCGCTCTGGGCGCTGGCAACGCGTTGCTGCGCGTTCGTCACGGCACTGGCGGTCTGGTCGATGCCCGCTTGGGCTTGCGCGGTCTGCGCGGCCGTCATAGCCGACTGCTGGGGAACCGCCGTCTTGGCAGCTTGCTGGCCGCCCATGGCTTGCTCGTAGGCGGCTTGGGCTTGCATGACGGCCACGCGATAGTCGCGATCGTCGAGCGTCACGAGCTTGTCGCCGCGGTGCACGGACTGATCGTCGGAAACGTAGACCTTGGTCACTTGGCCTTTCACGCGCGGGCTGATGGTGGTGATGTTGCCGCTGATCTGGGAGTCGTCGGTCGTGACGTGGTGCGACGCATACGCGAGATAGCGCAGGCCAACGATGACACCGAGCAGCACAAGAACGATGACCACGGGGATGATGATGCGTCTGCGGCGGCCCTTGGCCGGAGTTTCGAGCGGTTCGCCCGCCTCCATGGGCGGCATCGTGCCGGCCGTGTTGTCCGGACGTTCTTGGATGGTGGTCGCGCTCATCGGGCCTTCACGGGCTGCCATTCAGATGTGATCTCCTTGCGTCTCGCGATGTGAGGTCAGGCGCTGGCACTCTCGTGCTGCGGAAGCTCCAGCCGATGGATGTGCAGGCGCAGCTTGTCGAGCAATCCGACGAGCTGGCGCTTTTCTTGCTTGTTGAGGGCGGACATCGCCGCGTTCACGATCTCGAAGTGGAAGGGGACGAACCGTCGCATAAAGCTCTTTCCCCGCTCCGTCAGTTGAGCGAAGATCATTCGCCGGTCCTGGGGATGTCCGACGCGCTGAACGAGTCCCTCCGCCACCAGGCCATCGATGAGGCCCGTTACGTTGGGCCGGCTGACGACCAGATAGTCTCCGATGTCGGACAAGAGCATCGAGTTGCCTTCGGCGCCGTTGAGCACCATTAAGACGTTGAGCCGCCCGGGCGTGAGGTCGACCGGCTTGCAGTAACCCATCGTCATATTTTCGACTTCCGCTGCGGTGCGCTTTAAGGTTACCAGTGCGTTCACGGTGTCGAAGTCGCACAACCCATGATCCTGGCAGCGTTGCTTGATGGCCGCGCGCAGCGTCGACATATCAACGGTGGTCTCCGACGTGGGTAGGGCTGAGCGCATCCCTAGTTAGCCTCCTAATGGTTAGGGCACTAATCATGTGAGTTGGCGGAAGTCAGCCAACCTCCTTCGGCGGTTGCATAAACGGGCTTGCTGTAAGCTGCGGCCAGCACGCGCTTCGGACCCCCGCCGTTTTGACACAGCCCGACTTGGGTATCACGGGCTAGTCGCGCCACCATCATCTGACTGCATCGGTCTCATCATCCGGTGAGACCGCGTTTAAGTAAGTCACAGGGAGATTCTATGTATCACCATGTCAAGAAATTGATGTACACGGTCAATGTCGGCAATCCCGATCCGGCATTCGGGAATATGCTGCTCGAGCAGTTCGGCGGTGCCAACGGTGAGCTCGCAGCCGCCATGCAGTATTCAGTGCAGGGACTCAACTGCGATGATCCCGAGCGCAAAGATCTGCTCATGGACATCGGCACCGAAGAGCTCAGCCATCTGGAGATTGTCGGCACGCTCGCGAAGATGCACCTCAAGCCGATGAAGAAGAACCGCAGCGCTGCGGAAGCGGATCCGCTGATCGCTATCGCCGGCGGCGGCGGGGTTGGCCTGTTCAACTCGATGGGCAACGCTTGGACCGCCGACTATTTGAAGGTCACGGGCGAGCTTGATGTGGACCTGCGCAGCAATATCGCAGCCGAGGCTCGCGCCAAGATCGTGTACGAGAGACTGATAAACTTCACGGACGATTCCGGTTCCATCGACGCGTTGAAATTTCTCATGACGCGCGAGATCACGCACATGAAAGCGTTCATGGCGGCGTTGGATAGCATGGGTAAGGGCCCGCTGGAGATCGGCAAGATACCGCCGGACCCCACATGGGTGAACAAGTACATGGACGATTCCACCGGCGAGGGCGATCGCGGCGAGATCAATGCACGCGGGCCGTGGAACGAGGGCGGCGACTGGAAGATCGTCGAGGCGCCTGCGTTCAAGACGTTTCGGCAGCTGGCTGAAAACGGAAGCCAAGCCTCGACCAGCGCGACGAGTCTCAAGACTCGGCCAACAAAGGCAGGGCGCAAAGGCGCTCGATAACGAGGCGATGCTACGGCTGCTCTAGGTAGAACACCGCCGGCTGATCACCCATCTCGTTCTCGAGGGCGTGCATGTTGAATGGGAATCCGCCCTGGCTGTTCGTGAAAGAGACGACGCCGCGCCCGGCCGTCAGGTCGCCGAACATCACGGACTTGAAGCCCGGGTTGGCGCCTGTGTGAAAGAAGGCAAGCTTGGGGCCGCGTTTTTGCAACGCGACCCCGAGCCCGCGCCACACATAGGGACTCAGTTGCAGCGCAGGGCGCAGCATGGGATGTTCGGGATGCTTCAACAGCCTCTGAACGAACTTCGCGTAGTCGCCGGCGGTTGTGAGCAGCGACCAAGCTGCGTTGGGCATGGCGTTGTGGGGTACCGGCGTTTGCGGCGGATGCAGGCGCGGCAGGGCCGCCAGAACCTCGGCAGTGGTTAACGTTTCAAAGCGTTTGTTGAGGCGTTCGGCGGCGGCCGTCAGTCGGCGACCAAGCAGCGCCGTATCGTGCATCATCGGCTTACCGTCTCGGTCATACGGCAATGCGGAATCGGCGGCGTAGGATTCCCGCCAAACGTAACTGCTCCGGCGCATCCCGAGCGCATCCAGGGCCTTGCGCATGAACTGCGCCATCGACGTTCCCGTGATCGACTCGACCGCTGTCTGCAAAAAGTAGAAGCCTTCGCCGGAGTAATTGTACTTCAAGCCGGGCGTGAACAGCAGCGTGAGCGCTTTGCCATTATCCGGTCGCCAGTTGGGCAGGCCGCTGGTATGCGTCAGCACGTGCCGGGCGGTGATGCGTTCGGCCAGCGAATCGTCGATCGGATAGCGAGCCGTCAGGTACGAATCCAGCGAGCGATCCAGATGGAGCTTGCCGGTTGTCACGAGCTGGAGAGCAGCGTACGCGAATACCGGCTTTGAGAGCGAGGCCGCTTCGAAGACGGTGGCGGAAGTGACGGGCAGGCGCTGGGCCACGTCGCTCATCCCGAAATGCGCGCTTTGTATGGCGCGAGCGCTGACCGTGGCTAACGAGGCCCCCGGAATGCCGGCCCATGCCATCTCGTCCGCAACGCGTTGGAATAAGGCGCCGGTGGCACACGCGGCCCACGGCCAACCGGCCACGCTTGCAGCAGTCAAGGCGGCGAACTCCCGCCGCGTCATCGGTCGGCGCATCGGTCGTCATCCGTTCGCAGTAGTGTTCCGGCCGAGCTTCGAATCTATCCAGCCCTAAGCATCGTTCAGCCGCTCAACCGGGCGGAACGTGGTTCCCGAAGGGGGTATCAAGTGAAACCGTTAGAGCCTGGTTTGAGGCCAACGCATGACTTCCGTATTGGTCCTTCTTGCCGGCTTTGGCCTTTCATTCGGAGCGTGGCTTAAATTTTCGTGATTCGGAGATAATGCAAGTAGCGGCTATTCGCACGCAAGCCGGATTTCAAAGCGCTCAATGCGCAGCAATGAAAAGGGAACGATGAACAAGACCGCTCTCGCCATTGCTTGCGCTGCCCTCCTGGTCCTCGCCGCATGGCTCATCTTGCCCGCCCTGCGAGACCAGGTGCTGAGCCAGAGGCCCCGCCACCTTGGAACGACCTCGATGGCCGGAGCGGATACAGCCCAAGAGCACTTCCGGCGAGGCATGAGTCTCGCCCAACAACACAACAACCGGGCAGCTGAGGCCGAGTTTCAAGCCGGCGAGACGGCTGATCCCCACGACGTCTCGAACTTCGCCGGACTGGCGGATCTGTATGCGAACCAGGGAAAGCTCGATCTTGCCGATGCTCAGTTCCGAGCGGCGCTGGCATTGAGTCCGTTAGCGCCGAGCCTTCACTACAGCCTCGGCCTCATCGAGATGAAGGAAAAACTTTACGCAGCGGCCTTGGCCGACTTCAATGCGGAGCTCGAGATCGCGCCCAACTTCCGGCCTGCGCTGGATGCCCGCAATAGCGCGGTTCAGAAGTTCAACGCTCGCAATATTTCATCGCCCCGGCAGGTCGGCGCTGCGCCTGCCCAGCCCTCACCCCAGGCAGCGGTGACCGCGCGCGCCGCGCCACAGCCGTCCCCTCAACCAGCCGCGGAGCGCATACCGTCTCCACAAGCGTCAACACCATCTCTACAGGCGTCAACAGCGGCGTCTCCAATGGCATCGCCGCAGGGACCGAACCTCATCGCCAACGGCAGTTTTGAAGATGGCCGGGATCCCGCTGCTTGGCGAGCGCTCGATACCGGATCCCCCGACATTGCGGCGTGGCGTGTCGCTTCGGGCCGAATCGACTACATCGGCTCGTACTGGGCCGGCAGCGACGGCCGGCGCAGCGTCGATCTTGACGGCACGCCCGGGCCCGGTGTGATCACTCAAAAAGTCCCAACGCAAGCTGGGCGCCGATATCTCGTGCGTTTCGATCTGGCAGGCAACCCGGAGGGACCCCCCGCCGTGAAGCAGCTGCGCGTCAGCGCCGGCGCACAAAGCTCACTGTTCACCTTCGACATCAGCGGTCACAGCACGGCTTCCATGGGCTGGCAACCCCAGCAGTTCCAATTCACCGCGACGTCTGCTCAAACGACGTTGCAGTTCCAAAGCATGGACGGCACGAGCAGCTGGAATGGCCCCGTGGTAGACAATGTCGCAGTGATCGGTCTGTAGCCGGGCTTTCGTACATGCAAACGCTCCGGGCGGATTGACGATGAGATGAACCCGTCGCCGCACGAGCGGTCGGCCGCGGATTTTCTGCCGGAACAGTTGTCGTTGAGGAATCTGCGGGAAGCCGCAGCCGATTGCCGGGGGTGCGATCTGTATAAGGACGCCACGCAGACCGTCTTCGGGGAAGGCAGGGCGCGTGCCAAGGTGATGCTCGTCGGCGAGCAGCCCGGCGATGTGGAAGACAAGGACGGCCGTCCGTTCGTCGGTCCGGCCGGCAAACTGCTGCGCAAGGCGTTGCAAGAGGCAGGCATCGCCGAACGCGACGTCTATCTCACGAACGCGGTGAAGCACTTCAAATTCGTGTGGCGCGGCAAACGCAGAATCCACGCAAAACCGAAGCGGATCGAAGTGCGCGCTTGCACGCCGTGGCTCGAGGCGGAAATACGCCAAGTGCGGCCTAACCTAGTGGCCGCGCTTGGAGCGACAGCCGCGCAGGCTCTCATGGGTCCGAGCTTCCGGCTGACGAAACAGCGAGGGCAGCTCATGAGTTCGGGGATTGCGCCGCGCATTGTTGCGACAGTGCACCCGTCCTCGATCTTGCGAGCTCCAGACGAAGAGACGCGTCACGAAGTAATGGCGAGCTTCATCCACGACCTCAAGATCATCGCCAAGGAGATGGGAGCCTAGCCGGGTCTTCCTATTGCTTGCGAAGCGTCTTCGCCAAGAAATCTTCGAGCGCGTCGAACGCGACCAGCGAATGCAGCCCAAAGGGCACCTCTTCGAAGGCGTGATCCGCCCACGGCAGCTCGCAGTATTCCACCGAGTCATGCTGCGCCAGCAGCGCTGAGCGGAGCGCCCTGGCTCCGCGGACATCGACAATGTGATCGCGCGCCCCGTAGATGAGCAGTGTGGCCGGCAGACCTCCGCGCACATCGCTGATAGGGGAGGCCGCCGCGTACAAGCCCGCACCCTCGTCTGGCGAGCCGCCGAGATAGTCGCGCAGTATCGAGCGCACATCCAACGGATCAGGTCTCGGCGGATCCCGATAACTGCGTGCGAGGTCGATCGGTCCGGAATAGCTGACTACGGCGCGAACTTGGCTGCCCGACGCGTAGGCGGCCAACAGGCCCAATTGGCCGCCGGACGAGTGGCCGATGATCGCCACGCGAGCCGCGTCAATCCCTAATGACGATGCTTTTTTGACGACGAACGACATCTGCGCTTCAATATCATGGAGCGCCTGAGGAAAACGAAACGCCGGCGCATGCCGGTAATCGAGCGCGAAGACCGCGTATCCGTGCCGGGCGAGCGCGCGATCGAGCCCTGCATCCTTGCCCGGAGTGCCATGGCGCCAGGCACCTCCATACAGGGAGAAGACGATCGGCGGCGGCGAGGCACCGGCCGGCAGATACGCGCGAATGGGCGCGAGCGGCCCGTCAGCTGTCATGCGCATTTCAAACTCGCGGACCGAGGCTGTGCGAGAAGGATGGATCAACGCGGCTACTGCCGAGCGCGCTGAACGAGCCTGGAGCACGCAAAGGGCGACTGAGGGCCAAGCGGTCAAACAGGCGGCGACAACGGCGAGCGTGATCGCGAGCGGCCGATATGCGTTGTCGGGCGTGCGCAGGGCGGCCAGCAGAAGAACCACGTTGAGGACGAAGAGATACGGGCTCCACTCGATAGCGACGACTGCGGCCACCAAAGCGAGAGGCGTCCAAGTCGGCACGACGATCCAGACCGACAGCAGCAATGCGACGGCTGTCAGCGCAAGCACGACCACCACACCGCGCCCATGAAGACGAATTGCAAGGGCAAACGCAGTATCAAGGCCGCCGGCGACGCGAGGTCTGCGAACAGCTCAGGCCGCATCGCCATATAGATGTTGGCGGGATACACCGCGACGAGCAGAACCAACAAACCGAACGCTGCCGGCCTGCGGAGCACGGGCATGAGAATTCCGATCGCTCCCACGATCTCACACACGCCGCTGATCTCGACTAAGACGAGCGGATGCCCGAACTGCGGCGGAACTGCGCGCGCATACATAGCCGGCTTGAAAAAATGTGCCAGTCCGGCCAGAATAAATCCCAAGCTTATGACGTAACGTGCAACGACTTTGGCTCGCTGCTCCCAAGCTTTTCCACCTTCAGGCATCAACTGGTGTTATCGGCGAAAAGGCGCCGATACCATCGGAAAGAAAAGAACGGGCGATATGATCGTAGAGCAAACGGTGCGCATCGCCAAACCCGTTTCTGAAGTTTTCGCGTACTTGGAGGACCAGCGAAACGCCACCGCCTGGCGTGAAGGCGTCATCAGCAACGAGCGAGTGTCGCCGGGCTCCGCGCTCAAGGGCGCCACCTTCCGCGAGGTCGCACACACGCCGATGGGCCAGCAGACCGCGACCTACGAGGTGACCGAGGTCGTCCCCAACGAGCGCATCGAGTTCCGGGTGATGGCCGGCCCCATGAAGCCCTACGGTGTGATTCTGTTGAGACCCGCGGGCCAAGGAACAGAACTCACGTACCGGCTTGACACGCACGCTTCGGGCATGATGAAAATCATAGAAAAAGGATTTGCGAAATATCTTCGGGAGATGATCGCGAAGAGCGCGGACAACGTGAAGTCGATCATGGAGGGGGGTTCGACTGGCTAGCGGCTCAGGCTTGCTAAAGGGCCGCACGGATCACCGTTCGGCAATAAGCGCATCGATCGTGCTGTTGATCTTATCGTCTTGGCCTTCGCCGACGATCGTGGCACGCAGCCTGCCGTGCCGGTCGAAGATCATCTGGGTCGGCCACGCCTCGACACCGTACGCATTCCAAAGCGCGAAATCATTATCCACTGCCACCGGCCACGCTATCCCTTGCTCTTTCAGCGAAGCTGCCACGTTGCGGCTGTCTTTCTCGTAAGCGGTCTCCGGGCTATGAACGCCGATGATGCGCAGCGCGGTGGGTGCGTGCTGATGAAAGAGCGCGCGCAGGTTCGGTTCGGTGTGCTTGCAGTTGATGCAGTTGAACGTGTAGAAATCCACCAGCACGACTCTGCCCCGCAGCTCGCTTTCGGCCGGCTTTCCATTGAACCAGGTCGTCGCTTGCGCCAAGGTTGCAAGCGACGGCGACGACGCGGCGCTGGCCGGCACGCCGAGCGAGGCCAGTCCGATTGTCAAGGCACTATAAGCGGCGACCGCAGTCGCGAACGTTCGAATCATAACATACATCTCCGCATGACAAATACGCAGGGCCAACCCTATTTGCTATACGGCGCGCAAACTCGTCTGGATCATGCCTTGTCCAACTTTTCGCGGCCGTGAGGAGCGTCCAAGTCCTGCAGCGGGCCGATCGGAACGATGCGCGTCGGGTTGATGTCGTCGTGGGTGATGTAATAGTGCCGCTTGATGTGGTCGAAGTTGACGGTTTGTCGGACGTGGTCGAACTGGTAAAGATCGCGCAGATAGCCCGACAGATTCGGGTAGTCCACGATGCGGCGCAGATTGCACTTGAAGTGCCCGAAATACACGGGATCGAAGCGGACCAGCGTCACGAATGCGCGCCAGTCGGTCTCCAATGGAGACGATCCGATGAGATACCTGCTGCGCGAGAGCCGTTCATCCAGCACGTCCAGCGTCTCGAACACCCGGTAGGCCGCTTCTTCATAGGCGCTTTGCTTCGTCGCGAATCCGGCGCGATAGACGCCGTCGTTCAGTGTCTCGTACATCCAATCGTTGAGCCGGTCGATTTCGACGCGGTGCTGCCTGGGATAAAAATCAAGTTCGTTGCCTGCGAAGGCGTTGAACTCGCACTCGAGCATGCGCAGGATGTCGTCGTCGGAGTTGCTGACGATTCGGCCGGTCTTCTTATCCCATAAAACGGGGACAGTGATGCGCCGATCGTAGGCGGGGTCGGTCGCGAGATACGCCTCGCTCAGGAATCCGAAACCGTTGATCGTATCCCTGGACGAGCCCGGCCCGTCGCGAAATTCCCAGCCTCGGTCGTCGCGCACGGGGTCCACGACGGTCATGCCGATGACGTTTTCCAACCCCCGCAGCCTGCGCATGATGATGGTGCGGTGCGCCCACGGACATGCCAAGGAGACGTAAAGGTGATATCTGCCCGCCTCGGCGGGGCAGCCCGAACTGCCGTCGGCCGTGACCCACTCTCGGAACGCGTCGTCTTGGCGGACAAAGCGTCCCTCATCAGACGTCTCGTGGGGGAATTGACCGCTGGTCTTCATCATTGACGGGTAAGCGCGCAGAGGCAGGATTGCTCCTGCTCTGAGGCGGTCACGATCTGCGAAGCCCTCAATGAAAGTGGATGACGCCGAGCACCAACAGCAACAGCAAGGTGATCACGACACTCACCAAAAGTGAGCGAAAACATCCCATCCGGTTGTTGAAAAAGATAAACAAGAATTCATCTCCTCAGATCGAGTTTCAGATGCAGCGCTGATGGCCCCCGAGGGGCTCACACCAGGCCCGAATACCCCGCATTGAGCACCGGGAAACCGGCAGACCGGCGCGTCAGTACCGGTCATCCAAGAAAACGCCGATTTCGTACGTGTTGGGCACCAGGACCTAATGGCCTCAGGCTTCTTCGGTTGTCGTAAGGCGTAAGTAAGTTATTGATGATGCTTGGTATCCTCAAGCTTTGGGACCTTTGATGCCAATGCGTGACAAGCGCAGGCGGGTTCTAGTCAACAAGAGTAGCTAGAAGATGCAAGCGACTACTAACTTGTGCGAAATGGATAGTTCCCTCCGATGGCTTCGAGTAATGTCACATTGCTGAAACCGCCTGAAGCTCCGGGCAACCTCCGCTCCTTCCGCCGGCGCAAAGTCACGGTGAAGGTGGATATTGCCAATGCCAAAGGCGACGGGATATTGGGCGATTCGATCGACCTGGGCATGGGCGGTTTTCGCTTCTGCTCCAAGAACGCACTGGCCGCCGGCGTCGAGGCTATTGCGAAGATCCAATTCTCGGGCGGCGCTACCATCCGCACGCCGGTGAAGGTCGTCTGGCAACATTCTTCCGAGGGCCTGCACGAGCACGGCATCCGATTCGAAAAGCTCAGCAACGACGACCGTTTTGCGCTGCTCGACGCTGTGTACGCGCGCGCGGCGAACAAGCCGCTGGCTTCGGTTTTCGACGGCGCGTGGGATACCGTTGCCAAAGACGGCAGCTCGTCACTCGCGCGCGCCCTGTCGCCTGTGCACCATGCGTACTACCTCAAGCTGATCCGGCGCATTGAACACATCCACTCGTTGTCAGAGGCGCAGACCGACCGCCTGTTGTTCGCCATCCTGCAGCAAGGGGAGAAGTTGGCCGACACGCTGCTCACGATGGAGCTCACGAGTTACGACAAGCTGGATAGTTACCTGGCTGCTCTGTATGGCGTGCCGTACCTCAACTTGAGCATCACGAAGCCGGATGCGGCCGTCGCGGATTTGATTCCCGAGAGCATCGCGTTCTCTCAGAACATCGTGCCCATCAAACAGGTCAACGGCAAATACATCGTGGCGATGTCCGATCCGCTCGACCTGCCCGGCCGAGACTTGGTGAGCCTGCGGACCAAGGACCGGTTCGAGCTGCGCTTCTGTTTCATCGACGACATCGAGAAGGCCGCCAAAGATGTCTATCAGGCAGCCTCGCTGCACTCCGCCGACCGCCTCATCGACAAGGCGACCGCGGTCGAAGGCCCCGTGCAGCTGCTTCCCGAGTCAACCGATGTCACGGATCTCGAGACGCTGCGTCGGCTGTCAGACGCGACACCCATCATCTCGCTCGTCGACTCGTTGTTCCGCTCCGCGATCGAGGAGCGCGCAAGCGACGTCCATCTCGAACCGATGGACGACACCATCTTCGTCCGCTTTCGCCTCGATGGCGTTCTCCATCAGATGCGCACCTTGCCCCGCAACATTCTTGCGGGCGTGGTCTCGCGAATCAAGATCCTCGCGCGCATGGACATCACCGTCCGGCACGTGCCGCAAGACGGCCGTCTCTCGATGCGCTACAACGGCAAGGACTTCGAGCTGCGCGTGGCATCGCTCCCCACCGTCTTCGGGGAGAAAATCGTCGTGCGGTTGCTCGAGAAAAACCCGACGTTCAAGACGCTCAAGGCTATCGGTTTTTCCGAGCGCAACTATGAGCTGTTTGCGCCACTGATCCGACGGCCGCACGGCATGATCTTGTACTGCGGACCGACGGGCAGCGGGAAATCCACGACGCTGTTCGCCTGCATTCAAGAGATCCACGACGGCACGGCCAACATCACGACGGTCGAGGATCCCGTCGAATACCGCGTGCGCGGCATCAACCACGTGGAGCTCAACCCCAAGCGCGGGTTGACATTCCCCACCGTCCTGCGCGCCCTCTTGCGCACGGATCCCGACGTTATCTACGTGGGTGAGATTCGCGACCGCGAGACGGCAGATCTGGCAGTGCGCGCCGCCTTGACGGGTCACTTGCTCTTCTCGACCTTGCACACGAACACGGCCATTCAAGCCATCACGCGCTTGGTCGACATCGGCGTCGACGCTTCGCTCATCGGTGCGTCGCTCGTAGGTGTCGTGGGTCAGCGCCTGATCCGTAAGGTCTGCGAGTGGTGCAAGGAGAGCTACACGACTCCTCCCAGTGACGCCGTGGTGCTCCGCGAGATCTTGCATGTGGAACATGCTCCGCTGAAGCTTTTTCGTGGGCGCGGCTGCGCGCACTGCCATGACACCGGATATTATGGCCGCTCCTCGGTCCATGAGGTCGTCGTCGTCGATGAGGAACTTGCTCGGCTCATCAGCGCCGGCGCCGACAGCAAAGCGCTCGCCGATTGCATGACAAAACGAGGTTTTGTAGATTTGCGCGCCGACGCGATCAGCCGCCTCATCGCAGGCGAGACGACCCTGTCGGAAGTCATGCGGGTGACGGTGTGACGTTTGCAGTTGGTCAGGCTCGTGGGTTCACGCTCATCGAAGC
This sequence comes from Candidatus Eremiobacter antarcticus, assembly GCA_003244105.1. Classification (GTDB taxonomy): domain Bacteria; phylum Vulcanimicrobiota; class Vulcanimicrobiia; order Eremiobacterales; family Eremiobacteraceae; genus Eremiobacter; species Eremiobacter antarcticus. The sequence goes on from QHBK01000006.1 coordinate 233,016, forward strand.
CTTGATCGCCATGGTGATTTTGCTCATCGTGGTGCTTGCGATGGTCAACGTCATCCCACAATCGATGAACGGCGTGCAGCGCAACCTCGAGCGAACCGAAGCAACCGCACAAGCGCAATTATACTTGGACATAGTCCGCAATTATTTGTCGAGCGGGGGCAATAAGGCGACGTTGCCGGCTGCTCCGACACCGGCCATCGACGCAGGCTCGAAGTACCAGGCCAGCCGGGCGATCACGGGCACCGGCAACTATGCTTTGGCCGGCGTTTGCACCGACCTTGGATCCGCGAGTTACGACTGCACCGTGACCGCGACGTGGACACAAGACGGGGCCACCCGCACGGCGTCCGTGGAGAGCTATGTTGCGAATCAAAGCCAGTAAGCGCCGCCAGCGCGGCACGAGCCTCAGCGAACTGCTCATCATGATGGTGATCTTCGGCCTCGTCACGGGATTCGTGGCAGTGTTCCTACGGCCGCTTTTGCAAGCGCCGCGCACGCAGCAGACCAAGGTCGACGCGCTGGAAGGCATCACCCAGGTCACCTACAAGCTGCAACGCGACTTGAGACAGTCTCATATGTCCGCGGTCTTTTCGTGCACGAATGCGGCTTCGCCCGTGTGCACATCACCAGGCGTCAATTTCACCGCGGCGCCCGTTGTTGCGATACTCAGCCCGCGCCCGGGCGGCACCGGGAACATGCAATGGGATTCAGTTTCGGGGTTTCCGGTTTGGCAAGGCTATCAAGTCTACTGGAGCGTGCAATCCGGCGGCATTAACCTTCTCTATTACAAGTTTGCCAGCATCACACCAACTTCGGTCACGGCTACGGCCGAAGCGGGCGTGAGTGCTGCGGTGCATACTGCCCTGACTTCGGCGACACCAGGGAGAGCGGGCATCGGCATTCTGCAGCTCGACTTGCTCACCAACGCTTCGGCGAACAGCATGGGTTTGAGGATCACAGCGCAGTCAATAAAGGGCGGCCATACGGGCACCGTGACCGTGCAAGCCAACACTGCCGTGCGAAACCTGAACTGATGGGAGATGAAGACATGTGGACGCAAAGACCGGCTCGCAGCCAGCGAGGCTTCGCTTTGATATTCAGCCTGTTCATCATGGTGCTGCTCCTGATCACAACGTTGTTGTTGTTGCAGAACGCTCAGGGAACTGCGGCCAATACCCGCGCCAATGAATTGAAGAACGGCGCGCTCAACGCGGCCGAAGCCGGCGCGAACAAAGCTATGGATGCGCTCGACGGCTCGTTAGCCGCGACAGGTCCCGGATCGGGCACGTTGGCGAACGGCTATAAGTACAGCTATACGATCTATCCCAATCTTTCAAACGGCCCTCAGAGAACATACACGGATCCGCAGCTTGGATCGATTGTCGTGCCGTCGGCTATGGCAGCCATCGTTTCGGTGGGAACCGGACCAGTCTTGGAACGGCCGGTCACGGTCGAAGAGATCATCCAGGCTCCTGTAAATTTCAACCTTGGCAGCGATGCGATTTTGGCGAACGTCGACATCAGCGGCCATTGGAATCATAAGATCGGCATTGAAGAATCTTCGCCGGGTGCCAACGACGCCAACATCCACGCCAACAGGAACGTCACGGCTGACGTTGGTTTCCTTCACGGGACTGCCACGGCGTCGGGCACAACCGACTCTCTAAACGGAAGCCCCGGGGGCGTCAACACTTCGCAGCAGTTCGTTCCCCTGGGCCAATTCCCGGCACTGATCCAGTACATGCAGAACCACGCGAGCGTGACTGTTAATGGAGGCTCATTGGCTTCTTCTTACACGTGTCCGGCCTATGTCGCGGGGGTCTTAGGCAGAGTTATCTTCTACAACGGCTCATTACATCCGAGCGGCCAAGCGAAGACGACTTTTACCGGGGATTGCATTCTCGTGATAAACGGGGACTACGACCAAACCGGGCAAGCGTCGATGGCCTTCCAAGCATCACAGCATAGCATCATGCTCGTCAATGGCAATGCGTCATACGCGGGCAATGCAGCGACCTCAGCGCTGCTGTGGTCAAAAGGCGATATTACTCTTGACGGCAACGCCAACATCACCGGCGCCGTGGTGGCGGGTGGCTCTGTGAGTTTCGGCGGTGGCGGCAGCGGGGGTGGCTTTGAGTACGACCGGAGTTTCCTCAACTTCCAAGTCAACATCCCCAGCAAGATCAAGACGGCGGCGTATGCTGAGTATTAAGCCGGATGCGTTCTCCGCTCATCGGCGTTTTTTGGAAAGGCATCGGAGATCGTTTAGCCCTAATTCCACTCAAAGATGGTCAGCTTTGCGCGGGTTTTCGCTGATCGAGGCGATGGTGGCGATGGTCGTCCTGACGATTGCGGTGCTGGCGTTGACCACCGCCTACCCGTACGCGTTCGGACGGATCGCCGAGCGCGACGATGAACTGCAAGCAGTCTCTTTCGGCCAGCAATATTTGGAACAAGTGCGCCAGCAGGTACGAGCGGGCGCGACGACCGTCACAGCCGCGACCACCCCGATCGATGCCGGTTACAGCCTGTCGTTCGGCGTTAAGAATTACCCCAGCCCGGGAGCTACTGCTTCGCCTCCGCCCCAGCTCCCCTCACCCGGTAATTTCACGGCCACCGCCACGTTCAGCCCTGCGCTCAACGCGACGAATAGTTCTTACGACGTCACGGTGACGGTCACGTGGACGCTGCCTGCCGCTACATCACACTCAGTGTTGCTGCAATCAATAGTCACGCGGCAAGCGCCATGACAAAAACTAGGAATGCCGCGGTCCAAGGCGGTTACACGCTTATCGAGTTCATGATCGCAATTTTTATCCTCTTGCTGTTCTTCGCGGTGGGCTACCTGACGTTGTTCCCGATCATGTCGTATTTGAATTCAGGTCAAGCGAAGATCGCGACGCAGGCCAACGCTGTTCCGCTCCTGTACAAGCTGCAGCGCGAAACCAGGCAAAGCGACTACCGCGCGATCTATATCATGCCTGCAAGTGCTGCCACATCGTTGCCTACCACTCTCACGGACGTCACACGGTTTGCAGTGGCGACGGCGAAGATTGGGACAGCGGGCAGCTCATGTTTTCCCGGCGGCGACTTCGACACCGTACCGGGTTATGGCCAGCCCATGTGGCATGGATTCGAAGTGTTCATGCTTGAAAACGCGACGTTGAAGTGCGCGTACGAGCCGTTCAGCCCCGCACAGCAAGCCTTTCCGACGTCTGGCCAAGCGACGACCGCGATCAACTCCGCTTTAGCGCTGGCCAATCCCCCGGTGTTCGGCGCCGCCGTGCTCGACATCAAAATCAAAGCCGATCCGACTGCCTACGTCACGGACTTTTTGATCAAGGCGATTTCGACGGTGAACGGACGTAGCAACGCCACGACCTATACTGAAGATATTTTGACGAGGAATTGACATGAACACTCAAGGCCAACAGCGTGGCATTGCTCTCATCATGGCGTTGGGGATCATGGCGCTATTCCTGGCTGTGGGAATCTTGCTATTGACGATGACCACGCAAAATTCGCAGAACTTCGGAAACGCGTATCAGAAGCAGCGTTACTACGACGTTGCTGAAGCCGGCATCGACCGCGGGCTGCGCGACATCAATAGCGTTTTGCCGTCGCCTGGAGCAACCGGATATCTCACTGCGACGCCGGCACCGCCCGCTACGCCATCGGCTGACCAGACGCCGCTTCCCAACGTTCCCAACGTACCATATTATTATTCCTATTGGTACAACGCTAGCTCAACACCGACGAGCACACCCGATCCGCTCGGCGGCACATTCGGCGTTTCAACGCCACATCCGGTCAATGTCCCCGCACACGGCGCCGTGATCTGGTCGCATACCACGGTCGGCGTGCGCGACGTCGCGGTAGAGGTGATCGTGTCTCGCTTTAGCACTTCGACGACCAGCTGCGCCATCTGCGCCGGCGGCAGTGCCGGGGCCACCGGTTCTACCAACGTCACTCAGCCGGCTACGGGTTGCGGCAGCAATCCCAAGTACAAGATATGCGCTGATCCCCTCGCATCACCGCCGCCCGGTCCTACCGCAGTTCCTATCGTCGCCGGCGGTTCCTACACATGCAACAAAAGCCCGTGCACATATGGCGAAGGTAATACTCCCAACCCAATCACTCAAAACGCGCCGCCCGGCTCAACCAGCGGCTTTTTGGCCTCTCAAGGGACCATCGACCAACTTTCCAACGCCGCCGCTTGGCAAGCGGCAGCGAACGGTTCTTCCATACGATTCATCGATTGCGGCGGATCCACGTGTTCGGCAAGCCAGTACACCGGTACGAACGCGCCCCAAGCGGGTCAGATAGCGTTTGTGAACGGAAGCATAGATTACTCAACGAAAGCGGTCAATTCTTACGGCGGTCAGTACATCGTCTCCAATTGTTTCAGCGTGAATCAACCCGGCTTCAAAGGCACGAGCGCAACAGCCGGCGTCACCGTGTTGGGAACCGATGCTCAGTGCAGTGGCAGCGCGATGAGTTTCTCGGGGGGCGGCAATACGAAAGAGCCGCTGTGGGATGGCGGAACTGCATATGCGGTTCGCGGCTCAATCTCGATCGCGGGCAATGGTTCTGTACGGGCTTATAGTTTTTACGGAGCAGCGATTGCGGCCAACGATGTGATCGTGAGTGGCAACGGGTTGTTCGCGTGGGAGTCCTCTTTGGCAACCCAAGGGCTGGTTTTTGGGCCGTATGCGATTGACTCGTTTACGCAATACTGATAACGTTACCATGGCTCTCCGTCCAGTCAGCCGGTTTCAATAAGGCCGGCTCTTCTAATTTGACGCGCCTCGAAGGTCACGAGGCTTCAGTAAATAATTAGCCTGCTTCACGTTCCAACAGCGGTAACAACAGCGCGCAGAACGTAGCGGCCTTGCACAGACTCTACTATCCGTCTGGATAGCGGGATGTCTGGAGTGCCGGACTTTCAACCCACGGCTGTAAAGCTATCGCCCGGAGGCGGAATGCATCTTTATAGTCCTTTGAGTCGAGCCGGTATTATGCTGGTTTTTTGCGCTTTATCGGCGTGCGGACATCGCGGCGGCGGCAACGCCGGCGGCGGTCCGCCAGGCGGCGGCGGGTTCGCGATGCCCGTCTCTGCCGCACCTATCACTCGCGGCAGCATCGCGCAGACGTTCAACGTGACCGGCACCGTGTCGCCGTTGCAGCAAGCCGCTTTGTCTTCCGTCGCATCAGGCACAGTCTTGTCCGTAGGACCCCAGATCGGCCAGCACGTGTCGAAGGGCGAACTGCTCGTGAAGATCGACGACAGCACGCTGCGCGCTCAGCTGCAGCAGAATGAAGCCGCGCTCGAATCCGCGCGAGCCCGCCTCGCTCAAACGCTCGCGAACACGAGCGGCACCGCCTCTTCCAGCAACGCTGGTCTCAAGTCGGCGCTCGTGGCCGAGCAGACGGCGCAAGCGAATCTGCGCCGCACGCGGCAACTGTTCGCGCAAGGCTACGTGTCGCAATCAGCCCTGGACCAGCAGCTGCAGGCTACGGCGGCGGCGGATGCCGCGTTGCGAGAGGCCCAAGTGACCGCTCAAAACGCTGGACTCAACCCCTCGAGCTCAAGCGCGGCAGTGGCAGACGTGCGCAATGTTAGAGCTGCCGTCAGCCAAAGCGCTGCTGCGGTCAGCATCATCCAGTCGCAGATCGCACAGACCGACGTGCGCGCGCCCTTCGACGGCGTCGTGACCGCTCGCAACGTCGATCCTGGCGCGCTGGCCGCCCCGGGCCAGACCCTCATGCAAGTGTCACAACTGAGCCGCGTCTTCGTTGACGTCGGCATCTCGGGAGAGAATGTCTCGCACGTGCGAGTGGGCACGCCGGCCACGGTGTCGATAAGCGGTACTACGGGCCGTTCGTGGCGCGGATCCGTCGCCTACCTGAGCACGGCGGCTGCGGCCGGCACCCTCAGCTACCAGGCGCGGATTCCGATCGCCAATCCGGATGCGCGCTTGCGCGGCGGCATGGTGGTGAACGTCAGTTTCGAACAATCTCGCAAATCCGGCGTCTTGCTCGCTCCGCATGGGTCTGTGTTCCAAACGGAAGCGGGCTACTCGATGTTCATCATCGACGGCGGCAAGGCGAAGTCCGTGCCCGTCGAGACCGGTCTATCAAACGACCAAGTGACGGAAGTGAGCGGCGCGGGACTCAAACCCGGCGTGCAGGCGATCCTCAATCACGCTGCCACCTTGCAGCCCGGCATGCCCGTGCAGCCGCTGCCGGCTCAGCCGAAGCAAGCGGGCTGACATGTTCTCGAGCTTCTTCATCACGCGGCCCATCTTCGCGTCCGTTTGCGCCGCGATCATCTTGCTCATCGGTGCTATCGCGATCCCATCGCTGCCGGTTTCACACTATCCATCCATCGCGCCGCCCACGGTGACGGTGCAGGCCGAGTACATCGGCGCGAACGCCGAAGCTGTCGAATCGTCAGTCACAAACCCGCTCGAAGAGCAGATCAACGGCGTGGAAGGGTTGCGCTATTTGTCGTCCACCAGCGCGGACGACGGTTCGAGCCAGATCACCGCGACGTTCAACTTGGGGCGCGATCCGGACAAGGCCGCCCAAGACGTGCAGACCCGCGTCAACGTCGCTCAGGGCGTACTGCCTGCGCAAGTGAAGCAAACCGGCATTACGGTCAACAAGAATTCTTCCTCGTTCGTCATGGCGATCGGCATCACGTCGGACAACAAGAAGTACGACAGCATTTTCTTGAGCAACTACGCGGACCGCTACATCACGCAATCGCTCAAGCGCGTCAAAGGCGTTGGCAACGTCATCATCTTCGGCGAGCGCAAGTACGCGATGCGCTTGTGGCTGGACCCGTCAAAGCTGCAAGCCTATGCTTTGACGCCTTCCGACGTCGTGACCGCGCTGCAGCAGCAGAACGTGCAAGTGGCCGCGGGTGCGATCGGGCAGCAGCCTGCGCCTCCCAAACAGCCGTATCAACTGAACGTGCGCGTGGCGGGCCGTTTGACGTCGCCCGCTGAGTTCGCAAATATCGTCGTCAAGTCGGCGTCCAACAACTTGGTCCGCGTCGCAGACGTCGGCCGCGTGGATCTTGGCGCGCAGGACTATTCCACCAATCTCAACTTCAACGGCAAGACCGCCACCGGCATCGGCGTGCTGCAGCTGCAGGACGCCAACTCGCTCAGCGTCTCCAAGGGCGTCAACGAAGCGATGGAGCGGCTGTCCAAGGACTTTCCGCCGGGAGTGCATTACGCGGTCGCCTTCGACTCGACGGTTTTCGTGCACGAATCGATCCGAGAGGTGATGAAGACCCTGCTGATCGCGATCGCCCTCGTGGTGCTCGTGATTTTTCTCTTCCTGCAAGACTGGCCCACGACGATGATTCCGGCGATCACGATCCCGGTGTCGTTGTTCGGCACGTTTGGGCTGCTCAAAGCGTTTGGGTTCTCCATCAACGTGCTCACGCTGTTCGGTTTGACGCTCGCGACGGCGCTCGTCGTGGACGACGCCATCGTCGTGATCGAGAACATCGTGCGATACATCCAAGAGCATAAGAAAGACCCCAAGACCGCGGCTCCGCTCGCCATGGCGGAGATCACAAGCGCAGTGGTGGCCACGTCGCTCGTGCTGCTGGCCGTGTTCGTGCCGGTGGCGTTCTTCCCGGGCACGACGGGCGAACTGTACAAGCAGTTCGCTCTGACGATCGCTTCCACCATCACGATCTCCGCGTTCACGGCACTGACGCTCGCGCCGGCCCTGGCCTCGCTGCTGCTCAAGTCCGAAGAGCCCGCTCACGGGCCGTTCATGCGGGGCGTGGCGCGCGGCATCAACGCGATCCGCAACACGTATCGTCGCGCCCTGCCCCAAGTCGTTGGCCATCGGGCGATCGTGTTGACGGTCTTCGCCTTGCTGCTCGCCGCGACCGTGTTCATGCTCAAGATCGTCCCCACCGGTTTCGTTCCGGATGAGGATCAGGGCTATTTCGTGGTGATCGCTCAGGGACCGCCCGGGTCTTCTTTGGATTACACGGATCGCATCATGGCGCAAGCGCAGCGCATTATGCGCTCGGAGTCGGACGTCGTCAACATCTTCAGCGTGTCCGGCTTCAGCTTCACGGGCGTGGGCGCGAACAACGGCATCATGTTCTGCCTGCTCAAACCGTGGGCCGATCGCAAGCACGCCGATCAGACGGCAGCCGCGATTTTAGGCCGTTTGGGCGGGAAGCTCATCGGCATCACGGGCGCATCCGTGTTCGCGTTCAACCCGCCGGCCATCCAAGGCGCGGGCAACGTCGGAGGTTTCGACTTCGAAGTCGAGGATCAAGCCAATCTCGGGCTGCCTGCGCTTGCGTCAACCGCCGGGGCGATGATGTACCGCGGCAATACCGACCCAGCGCTGCGCTCGGTCTTCACCACCTTCCGGGTTGACAATCCGCAGGTGCAGCTGAACATCGATCGAGATGCGGTGCAAGCGCTGCACGTGAAGCTGGGCGACGTGTTCGACACGCTGCAGATCATGCTCGGGTCGGACTACGTCAATGACTTCAACTACAACAACAAGTCATACCGCGTGTACGTGCAGGCGGATGCGCCCTACCGCTCGCGCGTCGACGATCTGAGCCGGATGTACGTGCGCTCGGAGAGCGGCGCCATGATACCGCTGAATGCTTTAATGGCGGTGCAGCGCACCCTCGGACCGCCGGTCATCTACCATTACGATCTGTTCCGCTCGATCGAGTTCAACGGGAATCCCGCTCCCGGATATTCGTCCGGACAGGCGCTCTCGCGCATGCAGACCATCGCCTCCCAAGTGCTGCCAAAGGGCATGAGCTACGCGTGGACCGGCGTGTCGCGCGATCAGATCGAAGCGGCCAACGCCACCATTTTGATCTTCGGCCTCGCGGTCATCTTCGTGTTCTTGGTGTTGGCTGCGCAGTACGAGAGCCTCGTCGATCCGCTCATCATCATCATGGCGGTGCCGCTTGCGATCCTGGGAGCGCTCACGGCCATCTGGCTGCGCGGACTGCAGAACGATATCTTCACTCAGATAGGCTTGGTGATGCTCGTCGGGCTGGCCAGTAAGAACGCGATCTTGATCGTGCAGTTCGGAAATCTGCTCAGGCAACAAGGCATGCCTGTGGCTCAAGCCGCCTTGCAGGCGGCACAGACGCGGCTGCGTCCCATCTTGATGACCTCGTTCGCGTTCATCTTCGGCATCATGCCGCTCGTGTTCGCAACCGGAGCGGGCGAGGCTAGCCGCCATTCGCTCGGCACCGCCGTCGTAGGAGGCATGCTGGTCTCCACGCTGCTCAACCTGTTCGTGATTCCGCTGCTGTACGTCATCATCGCCGGCGCTGAGGAGCGTTACCGCGAGCGCCGGGCGGGGCGTGCCAGGGCCGTGCGGCCCGCGTACTCGGACGAAGGATAGCGCGGGGTTTAGAGCTCCCGCCAGGGTGGGATAACTTGTAGCCGGCAGTTTGAGCGTGGTCCAGGGGCCGGTCACTAGAACGAAGGGGGCAGTTAATGGAAGGTTACAATTACGAGACCGGGATGTTCTACGACACGCCATCCGCCGAAGCGGCCGTCACCCGTCTCAACGAGATGGGATATTCCAAAGACGACATCAGCGTCATGATGGACGACAAAGCCAAGGCCCAACATTTCGCCGATTCGACGGGAACCCAAGCGACCAAGGGAGCCGTGACCGGCGCGAGCGTCGGCGGCGGCCTTGGTGCGATTGTCGCGGGCTTGACCGCGACCGGCAGCATCGCCGCGATCGCCGGGACCGGCGGATTAGCCGCGCCGTTGGTGGCAGGTCCGCTTGCGGCAGCGCTGGCAGGCTTGGGAGCCGGCGGACTCGCGGGCGGAATCGTCGGCGCCCTCGTTGGCTCTGGTATCCCCAAAGAGAAGGCTGAGGAATACGAGCAGGGTCTGAAGCGAGGCGGCATTCTGTTGGGCGTTAAGCCTCGGCCTGACACGCAGGATCGCTTGAGAGACGTCTTTTCGGGATCGTCAGCCCGCGGAACCGGCACGAGCGCCGTCGATGACACTCAAACCGATGTGACGAGCAGGCGCGACGCCAGCTTCCAAACGGACACGAGCGACACGACCGGCCGGCTCCCGTAAGCAGCAGCACCAGGTGATGCGGGGCACGCTTCGGCGGCCCCGCATTTGTTTTTGTCTGGCGCTATGCCGGCGGCGGGCCGTCGGCTACAGCGCGAACTCCTGTCCTCTGCGCTGCGCACGAGCACGCTCAACTACGAAAGCCGCCGTGCTGATATCCTCCAGCGCTAATCCGAGCGACTCGAACACCGTGACCTCATTATCGTCGTGGCGTCCCTGCGCTTTGCCGGCTATGACATCGCATAAGAGAATGAGCTCAGGCTTCGGGGGCAGCGCGCCCTCGGCGATTGCGAGCCTGATCTCGGCGGCTTCCTTGCGTGCGCCATCCAGCGAATCCACGATGATGCGGGCATCTTTCATCAAGTCGGACGAGAGCTCGCGGCCGTTGGGAGGCGCCATGCCGACGGCATTGACGTGCGTTCCCCGATCGAGCTCGCGCGCGTTTAGTACAGGTTCCGTCGAGGATGTGACGGTGCAGACGACGTGCGCTCCGGCGCACGCATCGGCCACCGTCGCGGCGGTACGCGCGTTGATGCCCTGCCGCCGCGCATGCTCCCCAAGCGCTTCCGCCTTGGCGGCAGTTCGGCCCCACACGCGCACCTCTCGCACGTTCATAACGTGCGGGAGAGCATCCACGTGGGCATGCGCTTGCACGCCCGTGCCGATGATGGCGACCACCGATGCTCCCTTCACCGCTAACGCTTCGGTCGCAAGCGCCGACGTCGCCGCGGTGCGTATCTCGGTGATGTAGCGGCCGTCCATGAGGCAGAGCGGCTCTCCGGTTGTGGGATCGAACGACAGGATGAGAGCCTGATGCGTCGGCATCTCTGAGGCGGTGTTGCCGGGGAAGACCGTGACCAGCTTGGCACCCAGCGCCGCACCGTCTGTTTGGATGGAAGCGGGCATGGCGCCCAAGATCCCGCTGGTCGATGCTGCCATGGTGCGCAATGGCATTTTCACGCGACCGTGCGCCTGGGCAAGAAAGGCCGAGCGCAAGACGTCGATGCACTCGCGCATCGACAGCAGCTCCCGCACGTCTCGTTCACTCAGAAGCAGCACGCCCCACGGTTTGGCCGAGCGTGCCGTCAGCCCATGCCGCCGCGGGAAACCGGCGGGGCGGGTGAGAAGCCGCGCGCATGATCGAGGTGATGGACACCGACTTTGTCGATGCCAAGGTCTACGTGCCCGACGTCTTCCATGACCAACGCGGCTTCTTCAAGGAATCGTACTCGCAGCCAAAATATGCGGCGCTCGGAATGCACGATGCGTGGGTGCAAGACAGCGTTTCGCGCTCCAAGCGCAACGTCGTTCGCGGCATGCATTACGATATGCGTATGGCCAAGTTCGTCCAGGTGCTGCATGGACGCATCTACGACGTCATCGTCGACGTTCGCGAGGGCTCGCCCACCTACAAGCGCTGGCAAGGCTTTGAGCTCAGCGCCGACAATCACCGCCAGCTGTACGTGCCGCGTGGCTTCGCCCACGGCTTTTTGGCCTTGGACGAGGACAACATCGTGTTTTATAAGATGAGCGCGGCCCATGATCCGGCCGCCGAGCGGATCTTGAGCTGGCGGGATCCGCAGGTCGCCATCCGCTGGCCCCTCGCGGGCGAGCCCGTGCTCTCGCCGAAAGACGCCGCCGCATGAGCGGACGTCACCGCTCGGAGAAAAAAGCTTTGTGAGAACCGAGCCGCGGCCCGCAGCGCCCCGGCCCGCCGGCCTGTTCATCAGGCGCTCGATGGCCGCACTCGCGCAAGAGGAGCATCAGGCCCACGGCCCCACGTTGCGCCGCGCACTTGGCCCGTGGGCGCTCATCGCCATCGGCTTGGGCAACATGGTGGGCGCCGGCATTTTCGCGACTATCGGCGACGGCATCCACAACAAAGCCGGTCCCGCCGTCATCGTGTCATTCCTCATCGCGGCGCTCATCAGCGCGTTCGCCGCATTGTGCTATGCGGAGATCGCCTCCATGGTGCGCATCGCCGGCAGCGCATACACGTACACGTACGCGACCGTCGGCGAGATCATCGCCTGGATCATCGGCTGGAATCTGATCTGGGAATACGGGATGGCGTCCGCTCCCGTAGCGAGCACGCTTTCGTCGAACATACAAAACTTTTTGGCGAGTGCGGGGCTGCATCTGCCTCGATGGGCGACCTCCGCGTACGATCCCGCGGCGCACACGAGCTTCGACGTGATCGCGTTTCTCGCGGTGCTCGGTTTTTCCGGCTTGCTGGCGATCGGCATCAAAGAGTCGGCCGGGACGAATTCACTGCTCGTCGTCTTGAAGATGGGCGTGCTGGCGGCATTCGTCGTGATCGGCTTGCCGTTCATCAATTCTGTGAATTGGCATCCGTTCTCGCCGTTCGGATGGATCACGCACCAAGGCATCAATACGATTGGCATCATCCCCGGCGCCTTCACCGTGTTCTTTGCCTTCGTCGGATTTGACGCGGTGACGACCGCCGCTGAAGAAGCCAAAGATCCGCAACGAGACGTGCCCAAAGGCGTGCTCGGCGCGCTCGGCCTGGGCGCGTTGTTTTACGTCGCGATCGCGATCGTGCTGACCGGCATGCAGCCGGCCGCAAACGTCGATGCGAACACGCCGCTTGCGAGCGCCCTGCAATCGGTCCATCGCGGCGGCTGGGCGTGGTTGACCATCGCCGGCGCGGTGATTGGCACGTCGTCCGTGATCCTCACGGGGCTGCTCGGGCAGAGCCGTATTTTCTTCGTGATGGCGAGGGACGGCCTGCTTCCCAAAGCGGTCGCCACCATCCATCCGCGGTTTCGCACGCCCGCGCGCATGACGATCATCACGGGCGTCATCGTCGGGCTGGTCGCCGGCTTGGTCAAACTCGACAAACTGCTCGACCTCGTGAACTTGGGCACCTTGAGCGCCTTCATCTTCGTCTGCATCGCGGTGCTCGTGCTGCGGCGCACGCAACCCAACCGGCCGCGCGGCTTTCGTACGCCGCTCGTGCCGTTCGTGCCGCTCGCAGGCATCATCACGTCGCTGTTCCTGGTGTTCTTCGGATCGCAGCCGCTCACGCGCATGATCTTCGGCGTGTGGCTTTTGGTCGGGCTTGCGATCTATTTCGGCTACGGATACCGCCACAGCGAGGAACGCAGGGCCGCGAACGCCGGTACGGCTCGTCCTTGATGCTCCGATTGGGCCGGCGCGGCGCGCTGCGGCTCGTGCTTGTGTTGACGCTTGTGACGCTCATGACATGGTCGTCGAGTAAGCACGCGCCAGCGGCGACTCCCGTTCCCGAGATAAAGGCCGACTGGACCAGCATAAACTTTCGCCTGGGGACATGGAGATGCGTCGGTCAGGTGACCGGCAGACCGGGAGACCGGCTTGTCACCTCGGTCTCGCGCATGTCGCTCGACGGACACTGGATGTTGACGAATTCGAGTTCTCCGCCATTCGACAAGGCGCGCTCCAAGAACGCCGACGACGACACCTACCTCGGTTACGACGCCAAAGCGCAGCTATGGATGGCGTTTCGCTTCGGCAATTTTGGCGATTACCGCTGGAGCACGTCGCCTGGCTGGCGCAGCGACACGATGCTCTCGACGAACTATGTGTTGAACGAGGGGAAGCCGGTCATCGTAGGCCACGACACGTTGACGAAGCTGAGCGATACGCAAACCCGCGAGGTGAGCGCCGATTTACGAAGCGGGGTGTGGGTCGAAACGGCCACTCAAACGTGCAACAAGATGAAGGCCAAGTGACCTGCTGACCTAACGCTACCCTAGTATTGCGAGTGCGGGGCGGGCTGGCTGTTCTGATTCGTCGGGGGTGGCGGCGTCGTCGCATCCGGCAGTGGATCGGAACCAACCGTTCCGCGTAATCCCCCGACCATCGAGGACGCATCCAGGGCTACCAAGTAGCGCTGGTGATCTTGCACCCGGCCGCTGACGCGCTTCGTGCGGCCGGCGTAGCGCAATGTGTCGCGCACGTCGACGTCGAGTGAGATCAAGCGGCGGTTCTCGCGATCGTAATCGCATTGCACCGTCATCTGGGCCGGTCCGGTGGCGTAGCCCAGCAAGACACCCGATGTTGTGACGACCGGTTCCTTCATGCGCACGGTGCCGGTGGCCCGAATCGTGAAAACGTTCACGCCCAAGACCCGGCGCTGTCCGAGCACCGCGTACTGAAGCCGCGGGCGCGCGGACATGCCGTACAGTTTTGTCCCCAACGTCGCGGACCAGCGGTCTCCGACTTGCAGCTCGTTGCCGCCGTTCATCGCGCGGTCTCCCAAAAACGCCAGCGGCAAGAGAAAGAGTCCGCCCAACTTGCCTTTGTCTTTGGTGACGATGCCGCGCGAGTCGATGGAGGTCCAGCCTTGGCTCGCATTCGTGATCGGCTTGGCGCCCTGCACCATCGCCGTGATCGAGCCCGAGCGATGGAGTTTGACGGCGCTTGCGCTCAGCGCAGTCACGGAGATGTTCTCATGCCCTTTGATGCTGGTGGCCGGCGGACTCTGGACGACGCTGCGGCCGGAAGCGTCCGTGCCGCGGATGGACTGCGACATCTCGCCGTGCAGGCTGTACAAGAGCTTTTCTCCAACGCGGCGGACCTGCGCTTGAGGCTGCGCGTCTACGCCCGGCGTTTCTGCGGTGGCGGCCAAAATTGTGGTCAGCGAGACGAGCGCGGCGGCGATGGCAGCAACGATCATGATGGCGGCGCAGGCTCCACAGGAAGGCTCAAAAGGCGGTGAAACATCACCGGATGCGGTCGACGCTTATGACGTGGAATTGTGCGCTTGGCGAAGCAACGTCGGCGTCCCTCGTGCGCGCTTCAAACCGGGACAGATGAGCGTAGAATCAACCGCTTTGATCGTCGACGCGGAGTCGATCCGCAAGACGTATCGCAACGGCAGCACGGAAATCGTGGCCGTGGAAGCGGCCTCGCTCTGTCTCAAAGCGGGTGAATTCGTCGCGCTGACGGGCCCCAGCGGTTGCGGCAAAAGCACGCTTCTCAACATGCTGGCGTGCGTCGAGGTGCCGACGGCTGGCGTGCTGCGCATCGCGGGCAGAGCGACCGGTTCGCTGGGCGACGACGAGTTGACCTCGCTGCGCCGGACCGCCATCGGCTACGTCTTCCAGTTCTTCAACCTCATGCCGATGCTGACGGTGCGCGAGAACGTCGCCCTGCCGTTGCTGCTCAGCGGCTGGGCGCGCAGGCGGATCCGGCCAGCCGTCGCAGCGGCGCTCCAAGCGGTCGGTTTGCGCGATCAGGCCGAACAGCGCCCCGCGACTCTGTCCGGTGGACAGCAGCAGCGCGCCGCCATAGCACGTGCTATCATCCATTCGCCGAAACTCGTGTTGGCCGACGAGCCGACCGGCAACCTGGACACCCGGACCGGCACCGATGTGCTCACCCTTCTGCGCCGCATGCAACGCGACCGCGATCTGACCGTTTTGATGGCGACGCATAACGCCGATGCGGCTCACGCCGCCGACCGCATCATCCGCATGCGCGACGGCAAGATCGAAGCTCACTGACGAGGTGAGCGCCGCCGCCTTTCCAGCGCTGTTCCGCGCTCTCGTCCTGCGCCACGTCGTGGCCCATCGCGCGCGTACGCTCGTCACGGTGGCGAGCGTGGCCATCGGCGTGGCTGTGAGCGTCGCGATCGGGCTGGCAAATGCGAGCGCCATCGCGTCGTTTTCGGGCTCCGCCGCCGCGCTTTCGCCTGGTACCACCGTCGAGGTCTTGCCGCTGGGCGTAGGCATTCCCGAAAAAGCCCTTCGCCAAGTGCAAGAGCTGCCAGGCGTGCGCAGCGCCTCACCTGTCGTTGCAGGGACCGTCAGTGACGCTGCGGGCCAGTCCGCTTACGATTTGGTCGGCGTGGATCTCATCGGCGCGCTGGGACTTGCCAGCAGCACGGCGGGGCCCGGTGTGCCGTCGTCAGGCGAGATCGATGCGGACACTCGCATCTTGCGCCGCGGCGAGATCGTCATCTCCCGGCGTGTGGCCGCGCGCTTGCACGCACGGCTCGGCACGCCGTTGAAGTTCGTGGCGGGCGCGCGCGCCGTCACGTTGACGGTGGGCGCCGTCATCGATGACGCTGCGTTGCCGTTCGGCTGGCGCTCCATCATCATCTGCGACATCAGCACCGCTCAGGAAGTGCTCGACCGCATCGGGCTCTTGGACCGCATGGACGTCGTGGGCGCACCGCAGGCCGACGACCAGACGCTGCGCCGTGAACTCGCGCGCGTGCTTCCCAACGTTCGCATCGCCGCTCCGGATGAGCGAGCCCGCCAG
Source organism: Candidatus Eremiobacter antarcticus (assembly GCA_003244105.1). Taxonomy (GTDB): domain Bacteria; phylum Vulcanimicrobiota; class Vulcanimicrobiia; order Eremiobacterales; family Eremiobacteraceae; genus Eremiobacter; species Eremiobacter antarcticus. The sequence goes on from QHBK01000006.1 coordinate 249,401, forward strand.
CTGACGAAGATGACGCAAGCGTTCCAGTTCAACCTGGCGGCGCTCGCGGCGATCGCGCTCCTGGTCGGCGCCTACTTGGTGTTCAACGCCGTCTCGATGTCGGTCGTGCAGCGCCGCAGCGAGATCGGTGTGGCGCGTGCATTGGGTGCCGCCCGCAGCACGGTTTTCGGCGTGTTCCTGTTGGAAGGCGTGCTTGTCGGAGTCGTCGGCAGCGCATTCGGGCTGGTCCTCGGACGACTGCTCGCACGCAAAGCGCTTGCGGTGGTCTCGTCGACCATTGATGCGCTCTACACGACTGACAGCGCTTCGCAGATCGCGCCGACTCCGGAGCCGTATATCGCGGCAGCGGTGTTGGGCGTCGCGTTTTGTTTGATCGCTTCGCTTTTGCCCGCGCTCGAGGCGGCGTCCGTTCCGCCGACGCTCGCCATGCGCATCGGCTCGTGGGAAAGCAGCCAGCCACTGCCAGGTTTGCTGCTTGTGATGGCGGCGATCGCCGCCTTTGGCGCCGCGGTGCTGCTCGCCCAGCTCAAACCGCTCGACGGACGGCCCGTGTTCGGTTACGCATCCGCCATTGCCGTCATCGCCGGCTGCTCGCTTTTGGCTGCCCCGCTGCTGGCGCTGATCGCCAAAGTCGCGCGCACCTGCCTCCCTGCCACCGCCGGCGCCGCGCTGCGCCTGGTGCCCGCCAACGTGCAAGGGCGCGTCCGGCGCAACGCAGTGGCCATCGCATCGCTCATGGTCGGCATCGCCATGACGGTGAGCGTCGCCACCCTGATCGCATCGTTTCGCGAAACCGTCAACACGTGGATCGACGAGACGTTGCGAGGGGATCTCTACATAGCGCCGGCCGGCGCTGTCAACGCAGCCGACGTGACCATGCCCGATGATGTGCTGTCTCGCTTGCGGGCGCTGCCCCAGGTGGCCGCGGCGGATGCCTTGCGTTCGCGGGCCATCGTCCTTCGGGGCCGCCCGACAAACCTCGCGGCGTCTGACATCGAAGTCACCTCCGCCTTCGGCAACCTGCCGCTCCTAGGCGGCGCGCGGTGGAGCAACGTAAGCCGGGAGCTGATCGATCAGCCGGCAGTGCTCGTCTCGGAACCGTTCGCGCGCAAGTTCGCGATGGCCACGGGCGCGCGCTTCGATTTGCAGACGCCGAACGGCGACGTGCGGCTGCGCGTCGCTGGCGTCTACCGCGACTATGCGAGCGATCTGGGCTATATCCTGATGGATCGCACGCGCTACATCCGCTTGTTCGGCGACCGCCGCATCAACGCGGTCGCGTTGTACGCCAAGCCCGGCGCGAGCATCTCAGCCTTGCGGGCGGCGACGCTGCGCGTTTTCGGTCATAACGTAGTGCGGCTGACCGCAAATGGAGAGTTGCACGAAGAAGCGTTGGCGCAGTTCGATCGCACCTTCGCCGTCACGTACGCGTTGAACGGCATTGCACTCGTCATCTCCTTGCTCGGCATCGCGTCGGCATTGGGAGCCGTGGTCATCGAACGGCGACACGAGATCGGCGTGTTGCGGTGCCTCGGCATGACGCGAAGACAAGTGGCGACGATGATTGTCGCGGAGGCCGCATTGCTCGGCGCTGTCGGCGCGGCCCTGGGGCTTGTCGCCGGCTACGCATTGGCGGTGATCTTGGTATTCGTCATCAACCGGCAGGCGTTCGGGTGGACCATCGCGTTCGTGGCGACGCCGCTGTACGATCTCAAGCTCTACCTCGTGGCCGTAGCGACGGCTGCGCTCGCGGGCGCATTGCCCGCGCGTGCGGCCGCGCGCCTGCCGCTCGCGGAGACGGTGCGCGCTGAGTGAGAGCCGCTCGTTTTGGGTAAGGGTTTTCACACGGATGGCGCAAAGCCGTGCGGGGCCTCGATTCGCGCGAAACATTCGCACTATTCAATCCGGTACGATGAAAGGATGCACAATGTCGCAAAAGCTCTGCGTTCGGTCGCTCGGGATGGCTGTGCTCGTCGCCTTTTCTCTGACGCTTGCGGCGTGCGGCAGCAAACAGTCGACCAACACGGAAAACGGGCCGGCCAAAGGTCCCACGACCATCGCCCAAGCCGAACGCAACGCGCTGCCCATGGAAAAGCCGGCGCCGGTCCCGCGCGGCTTGAACTGCAAAAGCCCGATTGTATGGGTGAATCTCAACCGCAAGACGTATCACGAATCGGATGATCCGTACTACGGCCGCACGCGGCATGGCGAATACATGTGTCAAGCCGCCGCGAACGCGGCCGGCTATCACATGGCCGGCTCTCATCGCCGCCACATGCAAGGAACCAGGGGTCGCTATAACCAGAACTCGACGGACAACGCGAACGATAATAACCAGCCCTAGTCTGTCCGCTCGCCGGTTCGCTCACGAGGGCGGCTCGCCTTGAAGCGGGTCGCCTCTTCTTTTGCGATCTTCACGTGTTGTGTGCTTACGAGCGTTGCGCCGCAATCGGCGGGCGCTGCGCATGCGGCAGCGGCGCCGGCCTGGCAGGCCGCCTTGCCGGGATACCGCTTCACTTTCCCGGTCGACTACGGCGCCCACGAGCGGTTCCAAAACGAGTGGTGGTACTACACCGGGAATCTGGCCGCCGCCAACGGCGACCGCTACGGCTTCGAGCTCACCTTCTTCCGAGTGGGCATCCAACGACCGCTGCAGCGCGGATCCGCCTGGGATGTGAACGACCTCTACCTTGCGCACCTCGCGGTCAGCGATGTCCGTGGGCGAAAGTTCTATTTCGATGAGCGCACGGGGCGTGCGGCTTTATCCCAGGCCGGTGCGACAACCGGCGACGAGCACGCGTGGATCGGCTCGTGGCGCGCTCGCCGGTTGCCGGATGGGCGGCACCTGCTCGACGCTGCGGGCAACGGCGTGTCGATACACCTCGCGTGCACATTCGCAAAACCGGCTGCGATCCACGGCCGCGACGGCGTCAGCCGCAAAGGCCGGTGCGCCAGTTGCGCATCGCACTATTATTCGTTCACGAGGCTGCGCACCACCGGCACGATCACCGTCGGTGGTTCCACGCTGGACGTTCGCGGCTTAGCTTGGAATGATCACGAGTGGGGATCGGATGAGGTCGAGAGCGGAGCCGCCGGGTGGAGCTGGTTCTCCATGCAATTGGACAATGGCGCTGATATCATGCTGTATCTGCTGCGGCGCACCGACGGCCGAATCGTTCCGCAAAGCAGCGGCACCATCGATGACGCTGCGGGCCGCACGGAACATCTAATGTTGGACCAGCTCTCCGTCGAACCCCAGGCCTGGTGGACGAGTCCGCATGACGGCGCACGATATCCGGCCGGCTGGCGCGTGAACATCGCCGGTCATCGCATTGCGCTTGAGGTCGAGCCGCTGCTGGCGGATCAGGAACTGATCACAAAGCGCTCGACGCGCATCGCCTATTGGGAGGGCGCGTGCGCGGTGCGCGGCACGTACGACGGAAAACCGGTGCGGGGCTTCGGATACACAGAGCTGACCGGATACGCAGCACATCTCTGAGGCCGCGCGCTTAGTGCTCTTCGATGCGGGTCACGACGTACGAAGGAGCCCCGCAGGTCCCGTAGGAGAGCGGTTCCAGCCGGCCGCGCAAGACCACGGTATCGCCATCGCTCAGCGAATCGTCTTGCAGCGGCGAAGCGACGACCGGTATGCGGCCCGCCCACGGCGTGCGCGCGGAAGGGCCGAACACGAGGTACGTGCAGGAGAAGTTGCGCTGCAAGCGGCCCGCCAGCCATGAGAAGTCGGCCGCGTGGCCATACGTCGGAAAGGTGCCGGTGGCTAACGGCAGCGGCTTGGGCGAAGGAGTGGTCAAGACGGCAGGCGAGGCGTTGCGCGCGCAGCCGGGCAACAGTGTGAATGCCCCGAGCGCGATGACCACGAGACATGCGGATGCAGCACTGTTGCCCATGGCCATGGGCTCAGGCTTTCGGTCTTGGTCGATGCGTTACTTTGCCGCTGCGGCCAAAAATGGCTGGCTCGCGTAGAACGTCTGCGGCAAGACGCCGAACACGATCGTCCCCAGCGCTCCGGCAGCCACCGCGATCCAAGGCGCGATGGCGTTGCCGGAGGCCGCGGGCGCTTCGCCTTCGACCGCCGCGAACATGTTCCACACAACTTTGCCGTAGACGTAGAACGAGATGAGCGTGCCCAAGACCAGCGTCACCGCCATGGCAACGCCCCAAGCCGTGCCGTTGAAGGCCAGCTGCAGCAAGAGAATCTTGCCGTAGAAGCCGGCTGTCGCCGGAATGCCGGCAAGCGAGAAGAAGAACAGCGCCATCAGAGCGGCCGGCCATGGGCGCTTGAAGAACAGACCTCGGTACGCGTCGAGATCTGCGTATGACTCGCTGCCGTCACCAAGCAGCGCCATCACGCCGAACGCCCCCATCGTGGTGAACGCATAGGCGGCCAGATAGAAGAGCATAGCACTCAAGCCTTCGCGGTTGACGCCATTGAGAGCCACGACGATGTAACCGGCCTGCGCGATGCTCGAGAACGCCATCAGCCGCTTCAGGTTGCGCTGCCTGATGGCGCCGAAGTTGCCGACGAGCATCGACAAGATGGCGATCGCCCACAGAGCGACGAGCGCAGGCGAGTCATGACCGAAAGCTGCATAGACGACGCGCGCCAAGACCGCAAAAGTCGCCACCTTCACGCCGACGGCCATGAACGCCGTGACGGCCAGAGGCGAGCCTTCGTAGATGTCCGGCGCCCAGGTGTGAAAAGGGGCCAGTGCGAGCTTGAACCCGAGTCCCACCAAGAACAGCGCAAACCCTGCGACGAACAGCGGGCTGAGCGAAGCGGCTGCTTTTGCAAGCGCCGCGAGCGCCATGCTGCCGTCGGCGCCGTAGAGCAAGGCTGATCCGAAGATGAGGAAGCCTGAGGCAAGCGACCCGAGCAGCACGTACTTGAGCGCGGCTTCTTGTGACGATTCGCGCGGAAAGCCCGTCCCCGCCAACACGTAGAGCGCGAGCGACAACTGCTCGATGCCCAAGAAGACGGCAATCAAGTTGTTGGCGCCGGCCATGACCATGCCGCCGATCGTGCAGAAGATCAACAGCGCCGCGTACGAGCCTGGGCTGCCGCCGTCGTCGGCCTTGCGCAGCGACGACAGCAAGAAGGTCAGCGCCAGCGTGAACAGCAGCAGCGCGTCAAAGGTCCACGAGAAACGGTCGGCGGCAAACGCTCCGTTGAGCGTGACGATCGACCGGCCATAGAGAGGAAGCATTGCGGCGAACGCGGCGATGCAGCTGACCACGCCGATTCCATACAGCACGGCGCGGCTTGCGCTGCGGCTGAGAAGATCGACAAGCATGACGACGAGGCCGCCACATGCGAGCACGACCATCGGCGCCAAGGCCGTCCAAGAGATCGCGACCGGCGCTATCGTCATCTGGGCGTCGCCTGTAAAGCGGTGGTGCCGGCGTTGGAGATCGCCATAGGCGTGCGGTCATTGAGCCAGCCGGGCCATAGTCCTAAGAAGAAGATCGCTGCCAACAGCGGAGCGACGAGCCAGATCTCGCGCGGCCGCAGCTCCAACTGGGCCTGAGCATCAGCTCGCAACGGTCGGTGCAGTATTCCTTGGAACAGCTGCAAGACATAGACGGTGGCCAGCACGACCGCGAGCAAAGCGATGGCGGTATAAAGCGGCTGGGTCTGCCAGCTGCCGATCAAGATCAAGAACTCACCGGCGAAGCCGGAGAGGCCGGGCAACCCAAGCGCCCCCATCGCTGCGATGAGCATGAGCGCCTGCAGTCGCGGCGCGCGCAGCGCCAAACCGCCGAAGACGGCGAGATCGCGCGTGCCCACCCGCTCCTCGACGAACCCCATGAGCAAGAACAACGCTGCAGCGATCAAACCGTGACTCACCAGCATCAGAATGCTCGCCGAAACCGACGTGATGTCGAAGGCGAAGAGCGCAAGCCATACCAGACCCAGATGCGACAGCGAAGAGAAGGCGACCAGCGTCTTCATGTCTCGCTGCCCGAGCGCGGCCAAAGCGCCGTAGATGATGCTGCACACGGCTAGCACAAGCAGGATCGGTGCGAGCGCGCGAGTGGCGTGGGGAAACAACGGCAAGCCGAAGGCCAGGAGCGCGAACAGCCCCGCTTTGCTCTGCACGCCTGCCACCATCGCGACCACCGGCGTGGGCGCATGCGTGTACGTCGGCGGCATCCAGCTGTGGAACGGAAAGGCCGGCGTCTTGATCAAGAAGGCGAGCGCAAAGGAAAGGAAGATCCACCACTCCATGGCGCCGCTCAGCTGCGGCGCCCCGCTTGCGAGGACTTCGAAGCTGTGCGTGTGCGCCACGAGCGCGATGACGCCGAGCAGGAGCACCAGCCCCCCCGCGCCGTTGTAGATGAGATAGTACCAAGCCGCCCGCCTGGCTGCCGCAGAGTGCGCATAGCCCACCAGCAGCAAGAACACCGGTATCAGCATCAGATCCCAGTACACATAGAACAGCAACAGGTCGGCCGCGGTGAACAGTCCGAGCAGCGTTGTCTCAAACGCGAGCAGCAAGAAGAGGTAACCGCGTAGACGCGCCTCGTCGGCATACGAAAAGGCCGCCCAAATGCAGGCGACGCTGACGAGCGTCGTGAGCAAGACGAAGAAGAGACGCAGGCTGTCGATGCGCACGTGGTACGAGGCAAGCCACGTGCCCGAGATCCATGCGACCGATTGGTCGGCGGCGCCGTTCTGGCTCGAGCCCAAAAACGTCAGGCTCAAGACGAAGGTGATCAGCGCGCCGGCAAGCGCGATGCCCTTGAGCGCGGCGCTCGCAGTTCGCGGGACGAACAGCAGGAGAACCGCCGTCAGCAGCGGCGCGAAGATGACTGCATTGATCAGCATGTGCGCTGCGCTCCCCGTCGCACGCTCATCGCGCACCCAACGCCGCGCCTTGGTGCGCGACGTACAAGTAGTACGCGAGTATCAGGACGACGCCGACCAGCATGCTCAATCCATAGCGGCGCAGATAGCCCGTCTCCCAGCCTCGCATCGTGTCCCCGAGGTGGACGGTGGTCCGCGCCAAGCCCGTCGTGACGCCTGCGATGCCTTCCGGATCGACGTAACGCGCGAAATCGCTCGCGACCGTATAGGCGGGGACTTCGAACAGCCAATGATAGATCGTGTCGAAGTAATACGCGTTCATGAGGAGCGCACGCACCGGCCGCAGCGTAGTGCGCAGTCGCTCGCGCATTTGCGGCGCCCGCTCGTACAGCGCATACGCCGCCAAGAAACCGACCACGGCGAGCGCGAGTGTGCCAAGCGACAGCGGCCAGTTGAAATCGGCCATGCTCTCCAGAGTAGAGCGGTCCGCGAAGGTAGAGGCGAGCGCGCTCGTCACGGCATCGTGGCCGGGCAGCACGAGCCAACCGCCCACGAGCGACAGAACCGCGAGCAACACCGCCGGCAGCGCCATCGTTCCCGAGCGAGCGGCGTGCGGTTCGTGCTCGCCGCGGTACGCACCGCTGAAGAACGTCAGGAAGACCAAGCGAAACATGTAGAACGCGGTCAAGAGCGCCGTCAGCGTCGCGAAGAACCATAGCGCCGGGTGATGCAGCCGCAGCAACTGGTCCAAAATCGCGTCCTTGGAGAAAAAGCCGGCGAACGGAAAAATGCCGGTGATGGCAAGCGTGCCGGCAAGGAACGTCGAGAAAGCCAGCGGCATGCGTTTGGCGAGGCCGCCCATCTTGCGAGTGTCTTGCTCGCCCGAGAGATTATGGATCACGATCCCGGCCGCCATGAAGAGCAGCGCCTTGAAAAACGCATGCGTGACGAAGTGGAACGTGCCGGCGGCATATGCACCGACCCCGACGGCCAGAACCATGTAGCCGATCTGACTCATGGTGGAATACGCGAGCACGCGCTTGATGTCGTATTGCACGCAGCCGATGGTGGCGGCGAACAACGCGGTGGCGCATCCCACAATGGCCACCGTCTGGGCGGCCAGCGGCGCGTGGTCGTAGATGGGATGGGCACGTGCGATCAGATAGACGCCCGCGGTCACCATAGTGGCCGCGTGGATCAACGCGCTGACGGGCGTCGGGCCCTCCATGGCGTCCGGCAGCCAGGTCTGGAGCGGCAGCTGAGCCGATTTCGCGACCGCGCCAAGCAAAAGCCAAATACCGATCCAGTTCAAGGCGGCCGGTCCGGCGCTCGTGACGTTCGCGAACACTTCCTTATACGACAGGCTGCCAAAATGCGCGTACATCAAAAACAACGCCAGCATGATGCCGACGTCCCCGATGACGTTGAGGATCAGCGCCTTGCGCGCCGCCGCCACCGCAGCCGGGCGATCGGTGTCGAAGCCGATGAGCAAGTAGGACGCCAAGCCAACGCCGCCCCACCCGACCAGCAGCCACAAGAAGTTGCCGGCCATAACGAGGACGAGCATCGTGAACACGAATAAGTTCATGTAGGCGAAGAACGTGCGGTAGTTCTTGGACTCCGCCATGTAGCCGATCGAGTACAGGTGGATGAGGAAGCCGACGCCGGTCACGATGAGCATCCACACGAGCGCGAGCGGGTCGATGCGCAGCTCGAATGATATCGTGAGCGGCGGGATGTGCGCCCAAAATTGCGGATGAGCGGCCCACGCCGGCGGATATTTCACGGTGAAGGCTTGCGCTGCCGGCGGCAAACGCCAGACCGTCAGCGCCAAAATCACGGTCAGCAAGAAGGAGCCGAAGATCGCGAGGTTGGCGATGATCGCGGCGGCCACGCGGTGGAAGCGCGGGCACACGAACGCGATCACGATGGTGCCGAACAGAGGCAAAAACAGAATGGTGAAGGGGACGGTCGTCAGGGTGCCGCTCATCAGCCCCTCATGATCGAGATGTCGTCGACGTCGACGTGCGGTCGGCGCCGGAAGACCATAACGACGATGGCGAGCGCGATGGCCGCTTCCGCCGCCGCGACGGTGATGACGATGAAGACGAAGATCTGACCCGACATGTCGACGAAGCTGCGCGCGAATGCCGCGAACGCTATGTTGCCGGCGTTCCACATCAGCTCGATCGCCATCAGCATCGTGATGGGATTGCGGCGCAGCAGAAAGCCGACCGCGCCTGTGATGAAGAGCGCCGCCGAAACCGCCAGGTAATCCCCCACCGGTATCTGCATCGCCTAGAACCGCACCTCTTTGCGGCCCGCCATCAGCACGACGCCGATGACCGCCACCAGCAAGATGAATGCTGTGACTTCAAAGGCGAACAGATGCGTCGTCAAAAGCTGTAGCCCGAACGAGGCGACGCTGCCGAAGTCCGCGGGCAAAGCGATCCCGGCTGATGGCTGCGCGTTGCGGACTCCCAGCGCCAACAAGGCAAGCGCCGCCAGGCCCGCAGCGACCGAAGGCGCGGTTTGGAAACTCAGCCGGCTTGGGCCGCGCTCGACCGGCTCGTTGCCCACGGTCAGCAGCGTGATGACGAAAAGGAAGAGCACCAAGATGGCGCCGGCGTAGATGATGATCTGCATCATCGCCAAAAAGTCGGCCGAGAGCGTCAAGAACACGACGGCAAGGGCGGTGAAGTTCACGATCAGCCCGATGACCGAATGCACGGGCTGCCGGCTGGCGATCACGCCGATGCCCGTGAGCAACAGCACGACCGTGCAGATCCAAAAGAGCACCATCAGGGAGCCGCCTGGGCCTGCGGCGGCAGCGGGCGCCCGGGCTCCGTTTCGGCGGCCGACTCGGTGTTGGCCAGGTGCTGCGTAAACGGATCCTTCACCAGCAGCTTGTCCTTGCCGTAGACGAGCCGTTCGCGGGTGAAATCGGCCAAGTCGAAGCGCGGCGTCAGCACGATGGCGTCGGTCGGGCACGCTTCTTCGCACCAGCCGCAGAAGATGCAGCGCAACATGTCGATCTCGTAGCGATAGCCGTAGCGTTCGCCGGGCGACGTGGGATGCGCCGGATCGTTCTCCGCCCCGATCACGGTGATGGCATTCGCGGGGCATGCGACCGCGCACAATTCGCAGCCGATGCAGCGCTCGAGGCCGTCCTCGTACTTTCTCAGCTCGTGCACGCCGCGAAAGCGCTCGGCGTGCGGAAAGGGCTTGTTCGGATAATCGATGGTGGACTTCTTGGTGAACAGATACTTGAGCGTCGTGCGCATGCCCAGCATGAGGCCAAGCATCACTTTGAATGGGTTCATCTCGTCCCCAGCGCCGACACGACGCCCGCCACGATGAGCAGATTGCCGACCGCGGTCGGCAGCAGCACTTTCCATCCGAACGCCATGAGCCGGTCGTAGCGCAGCCGCGGCAAGGTGGCGCGCCACCAGATCATCATGAAGAGCAAGATGCCGACCTTGGCGAGGAACCAGACGACGCTCAGCAGCGGGAACTGGCGCACGAACGGGCCGTCGCCGCCGCCCAAGAACAACAGCGTGCGGATCGCGCATACGGTGATCATGTTCACGTACTCGGCTACGAAGAACGTGCCGAAGCGCAGGCTGGAATATTCGGTGTGGAAGCCGGCGACGAGTTCGGTTTCCGCCTCGGGCAGGTCGAACGGCGCGCGGTTGGTCTCGGCGAGCGCCGTGATGCCGTAGATGAAGTACGGGATGAAGAGCGGGATCGCATACCACAGGTGATGAGCGGATTGCGCCGCCACGATGCCGCCGAGATCGGTGGTGCCGGCCAGCATGACCACCGGCACGATGGAAAGCCCCATCGCAAGCTCGTACGAGATCATCTGCGCGGTGCTGCGGACGGCGCCGAGCAAGGGCCACTTGGACTGCGATGACCAGCCGCCTAGCGCGATCCCGTAGACGCCGACGGACGCCACCGCGAGCAAGTACAGAATGCCGACGTTGGGCGATGCGATGGCGATGGGCCGCCCGTCGGGCAGCCAGCCGAAGGGGATCACCGCATACGCGAGCAGCGCCGTCAGGACGGCCAGCGCCGGCGCAACTTTGTAGACGAACCAGTCGGCTTGGCCCGGCGTGAGGTCCTCTTTGAGCACAAGCTTCACGGCGTCGGCGGCCGGCTGCATCAAGCCCCAGGGCCCGCACCACGTGGGTCCGACGCGCATCTGGAACCAGCCGAGCATCTTGCGTTCCAGCAGCATGAGATACGCGAAGCAAGTCACGACGACGAAAATCAGCACGCCCGACTTGATGGCGACGATCAGAACCCAATCGGGAAGATGATTCATACGCCTGCTCCGGCAGCTGCATAGCCGTCGCCGACGGCGACGCTGCTTGAGCCGAGTTCACCGCGAAGGCGTTCCTCAGCGCGAAGCTTTTGCGCAGTCGCGCTTCCGAAGCCGGACGCGTCGAGCAGCCGGTTCACCGGCGCTTGCGGCATGTCTGCCAGCACAAGCGCGACGCCCGGCGGTGCTTGGTCCGCGATTTTGGCTTCGACTTCGATCGAGCCCCCACGGCCGCTGAGCTGCACGCGGTCGCCCGAATCGAGGCCGAGGCGCACGGCGTCATCCGGATGAATCACGGCGAACGGCTCCGGGCGCATCGGCGCGACGCCCGGGTCGTATGCGGCCGCGCCGCCGCCTCCGTAGAGCCGAGGCACGGGGATGATAGCGAGCGTGTGATGCGTCGCATCCACTGCGTCGCCGGAATGCAGGTCAGAGACATCGTCCGTCTGCGGCCGCGGCAAGGACGTCTGGCCCCCGCGCGCCCTGCGGATCAGATCCTCTGCGGCGCGCAACTGCGCGAACGCAGCATCCGCGTCAGCGGCGATGACGCCTTCCCGGCCGAGCGCGCTCGCGAGCGCACTGAAGATCTGCAAGTCGCTGAACACGCCGACCGGCGGTTCCACGGCCGCTTTGAATGCTTGCCGGCGTCCCTCGAGGTTGGTTAGATGCCCGCTCTTCTCGGCGAAGGATGAAGCGGCGAACACGACGTCCGCCACTGCAGCGGTCTCCGTCATCAGCTGCTCGGCCACTGCCAAGAACGGCACGCTATCGAGCGCTCGACGCACGAGCAAGCCGTCGGGATATGTCAACGCAGGGTTGGCGCCCGCGATGAAGAGCGCATCCAGCTTCCCTTCCGCCGCCGCGGTCAGCATCTGGTGCGTCGTCATACCGGGGTCGTCGACCGGGATGTAGGCAGGCGAGAGATTGGGGATGCAGCCCGCAGCTTCCGCGCCGCGCGAGTTCGCCTGGCTGCCGACGACGAGAATCCCGACCGGGTGGTCGTATTGATGCAGCGTATCCATCAAGCGGTCGAGCGCGCCCGCTGCATCCGCATCGCGGCCGTTGTGTATGGCGATGATCTTCTCGGCGCCGACCAGCTCGTTTGCGATCTCAGAGACAAAGCCGTCGCCTTTCTCTTCCCGTCCGTGATGAACGACGTCGCTGAGCTGGTTCATCAGGTCGCCGATCGCGCCCGGGGTGTATTCGATGTAGTTGCAAGGCACCGCGAACCACGGGCGGTAGGGTCCGACGAAGAGCAGTTTCGCATGCCGCCTGGCCACGGCCCGGCGCAGCCGCAGGTCGAGGATGGGCGCCTGCTCGGGCGTCAGCGCGCCGAAAATGAGGATCAGCGATGCATCGTCGAGGTCTTCCAGCCGGGCCTGATAGCGCGCGGGCGAGGCCAAGCGCTGCGCGCCGGCGCGGTGATCGATGTTGTTCGTGTGCAGCACTTGGCGGGCGAAGCGCTGCAGGCTGAAGGCCTCTTCGTCAGACAGACGGCCGCCGCCGATGACGCCCACGCGGCCGGTTTGCGCCGCTGCTGCGAGCGGGCCGGCGCTCGCGGCGATGGCCTCGTCGAAGCTCGCAGCGACGAATTCGCCGCCGCGCCGCACCAAAGGCTGGCGCAACCGCGAAGGCTGGTACAAATAGTTGAACGTGTAGCGGCCGCGGTCGCAGATCCAGCCGTCGTCGACGCTCGTGTTCTCTCGCGTAAATGTGCGCATGATCCGGCCGAAGCGCGTGTCGATCCGAAAGTTACAGCCCACCGGGCATTGGTTGCAGATGGAGTCGGTGTGGCCCAAATCCCACGGTCGAGAGCGAAACCGATACGGCTTGCTGGTGAGCGCGCCGACCGGACAGATCTCCGTCGTGTTGCCCGAGAAATAGGACGTGTATGCCCCGCCGTTCTCCGTGCCGATGAGCGAGCGGTGTCCGCGCTCCACGACGACCAAATTCCGTTCTTGCGCTATCTCCGCATCGAAGCGCGTGCAGCGTCGGCATAGGATGCAGCGCTCCTCGTCCAGCACGATCGTCGGCCCAAGGTCGACAGCTTTGGGCTTGTGGAGCTTGGGCTCGTTGAGCCGGCTCGCACCCGGCCCGTAGGACATGGTGAAGTCCTGAAGGTCGCACTCGCCGCCCTTGTCACAGATCGGGCAGTCCAACGGGTGGTTGAGCAGCAAGAACTCTAAGACGCCGCGACGTGCTTCGGCGACGCGTTCCGACATGGTGTGCACGACCATGCCTTCCGAGACGCGCGTGCTGCATGCGATCTGCAGCTTGGGCATCTTCTCGATCTCTACCAAACAGATGCGGCACAGTCCGACGGGGTCCATCTTGGGATGGTAGCAATACACCGGCACCGACGTGCCGAGCGCTTTGGCGGCTTCCACCACGAGCGTGCCCTCGGGCACCGAGACGGCGTTGCCGTCGATGATCACGTTCACGAGGCGATGGCTCGATGGCTGCAAGGGACTCACGCTGCGCTGAACTCCGGGGCCTTTTGGAATGGGCAACCCGCCTGCTGGACGTGAGCTGCGAACTCCTCAGGAAAGCGGCGCAGCACGGACGACAAAAACGGCATGATGGAATCGCCCAGCGGGCATAGGTTGGTACCGGTGATCGTGTTGTTGATGACGCCCAACACGCGCAGGTCATTAACGGAGCCTTCGCCCGCTTCCAATCGCCCGACCATGCGCGCGACCCACTGGCCGCCTTCGCGACACGGCGTGCACTGGCCGCACGATTCATGTTCGAAAAAGCGCACGAGCGTCTGCGACGCGCGCACGAGACACGTCCGGTCATCCATGACGACGAATCCGCCGGAGCCCAGCATCGTCTTCTTTGCGGCCAGCGAATCGAAGTCGATGCCGACGTTGAGATCTTCTTCGAAGATGGCCGCCGATGAGCCGCCGCCAGGCTGGATCGCTTTCAGGCGCCGCCCGGGCAAGAGGCCGCCCGCGTACTCTTCCAGCAGCTCGCGCGCTGAGATGCCCATGGGGATCTCATAGTTGCCCGGGTTCGCGACGTTGCCGCTCACGCTGATGATCTTGGGCCCCGGGCATTTTGGCGGACCGATAGCGGAAAACCAGCCGGCGCCTCGATTGATGATGTGCGGCACGCAGCACAGCGTCTCCACGTTGTTCACGACGGTCGGCATCCCATAGAGACCGGCGTTCGCCGGAAACGGCGGCTTGAGCCTCGGCTCCCCGCGCTTGCCCTCGATCGATTCGAGCATGGCCGTCTCTTCGCCGCAGATGTAGGCGCCGGCGCCACGATGCAGGATCAGTTCCATGGTAAAACCGCTGCCCATGATGTCTTTGCCGAGATAGCCTGCAGCCGACGCCGCAGCCAGGGCCCGTTTGAAGATGCGGTAGCCTTCCAGAAATTCGCCGCGGATGTACATGACGACGTGCGACGCGTTGATGGCGTACGCGGAGATGATCAAGCCTTCGATGATCGCAAACGGGGTGAGCCGAAGCAGCATGTGATCCTTGAACGTGCCCGGCTCTGCCTCATCGCAATTGCACACGAGATAGCGCGGCCTGCCGTCTTTGGGCAAAAAGCTCCACTTCTTGCCGGTCGGGAATCCGGCGCCGCCGCGGCCGCGCAGGTTGGATGCGCTGACCTCGCCCACGATCGCTTCGGGTGTCATCTCCTTGAGCGCTTTCTCCAAGGCGGAGAAGCCGCCGTGCTGCTTGTAGACGTCGATGTCCGCGAGGTCGAGTTCGCCGATTCCCTTCGTGAGGACCGGTTCGAAGGCTGCCATCAGATCATTCCGCCGGCATGGTCACGGCCGGTTCCTCGGCGCGCCAGCGTTCGAGCTGGCGGTCGAAGTCCTCGGGCGTGACATCGTAGTGGAACTCGAGGTTGTGCTGCAAGCACGGTGCGCGATCGCAAGCCGCCAGGCACTCGACCTCTTCGTAAGTGAAGCGGCCATCGGCGCTCGTTTCGCCGTTCGCGAGCCCCAGCCGCATGCGGGCGTGGTCGCGCAGCTCGTCGGCGCCACGCAACATGCACGACAGGGTGCGGCAGACCTGGATTACGTGCTTGCCGACCGGCTCCTTGAAGAGCAAAGAGTAAAAGGAAGCGATCGACTCGACCTCCGCAGGCGTGATGCCCGTCAGCTCGGCGGCATCGCGGATGGCGTCGCCTGAGACGTAGCCGTCCTCTTCCTGGCACGCCTGCAAAAATGGGATCAACGCGGATTGAGCGTTCGGATATTTGGCCACAAGCTGCGCGCCGCGGCGTTCGCGTTCCGGCGTCATCTGCTCTCGCGTTCAGGCGTCATCGGTCGACATCCCCGAACACCGGGTCCATGCTGCCGATGATCGCGACGACGTCTGCGATCAAGTTGCCCGGCGCGAGCCGCATGAGCGCTTGGGTGTGGTAGAAGGAAGGCGGACGCCAGCGCACGCGCCACGGCTTGTTGCCCCCCGCGCTCGTGACGTACATGCCCATTTCACCGCGCGGGCTCTCCACGGCCTGATAGACGTGGCCTTCCGGCACGTTGAACCCCGACGAGACGAGCTTGAAGTGATGGATGAGCGCCTCCATGGAGTGCTGGATCTCACGTTTCGGAGGCGGCACGATCTTGCGGTCGTCGACCGCGATCGGGCCGTCGGGAAAGCGGTCGCGCGCTTGTTTGATGATGCGCCAGCTCTCGTGCATCTCGTTCAGGCGCACGACGAAGCGCGAATAGCAGTCGCCGCCATCATGAGTCGGGACGTCGAAGTCGTACGTCTCGTAGTCCGCATACGGGTGCGCGCGGCGCACGTCGTATGCAATGCCGGTTGCGCGCAGCGGCGGTCCAGTGAGGCCCCAGTCGATCGCTTCTTGCTGTCCGATCTTGCCGACGCCCACCAAGCGGTCGACGATGATGACGTTTTTCTCGACGATGGCACGCATGTCGGTGAGGCGCTGCGGGAACCTCGCGAGTAGGTCGTCGATCTTCTCCAAAAATCCTACCGGGACGTCGAGGGCCACGCCGCCGATTCGGAACCACGACTGATGCATGCGCGCGCCGGTGACGAATTCCATGATCTCCAATATGCGCTCGCGCATGTCGAAGGCGTAGAAGAAGATGGACTGCGCTCCCAGGTCAAGGCAGTGGGTGCCCAGCCATACGAGATGGCTCGCGATGCGCGTGAGCTCGGTGAACATGACGCGCAGCACGCGTGCGCGCGGGGGCACGTTGTCGATCCCGAGCAATTGCTCCGCCGCCAGCACGTAGCAAAGGCTGTTGGAAAGCGGCGCGAGGTAGTCGGCGCGATCGACCACCGTGACGGCCTGCTGCCAAAAAAGATTTTCGGCTTGCTTTTCGATGCCGGTGTGCAAAAAGCCGATCTCGGGCTGCGCGCTCAGCACCGTCTCGCCGTCCAAGCGCAGCATGACGCGAAGGACGCCGTGCGTGCTCGGGTGTTGAGGGCCCATCGACAGGACGAGCGTGTCCTGCTCGTCGCCGGGAGCGAGCGTCAGGTCTGGATTGTTCTGGAAGACCGAGAGGTCGACCGCGCTCACGATTCGTTCAGCGGCGGCACCGCACCCAGACGTCCGCCAGGAGTGAAGCGCCGCTCCAAGCCCCGCAGCGGGTAATCCTTGCGCAGCGGGTGCCCCTTCCAGTCGTCTGGGTTCAGCAAGCGCCGCAGATCGGGATGACCTTCAAACCGCACTCCGAACAAGTCGAAGATCTCTCGCTCCGGCCAGTTGGCGCTGGGCCACAAATGGCTGAGCGTCGGCACGACCGGATCATCGTCGTCTGTGAAAACTCGGAGACGCAGGCGCGCCAGGTCCTTCATGCCCGAGGCCGCAGCGCTGCGTCGCCAATCGGCGCGCACGTCGTCCAGCGGGATCGCGGTGAAATGGTACGCGATCTCAAAGCGCGGCCTGAGCGGATGGTGGTCCACGCCGCCGATGTCCAGCAGATGGTTGAAGCCTTGGGCGCGCAATCGATCCACCACCGGCAGCAGGCCGCCGGGATACAGCGCGATCTCGTCCATGTCGGCGGCGGCCACGGCCTCAAGCAGATGATCGCCCGCCGCGGCGACCAGCGTCTCGACGAATTGCGCCATCCCGGCTCGTGCGGTGTGGCCGTCGTGCGTCTCAGGCATTCGCGGCGAGGACGTTCGCCTTTCCGCCGGCGCGGATCTCGCGCCGCAGCTGCATCAAGGAGTAGATGAGCGCATCCGGACTCGGCGGACAGCCGGGCACGTAGATGTCCACTGGCAAGATGGAATCGACCGGCAAGATCGCGTAGTTGTCGAAGACGCCACCGGTTGAGGCGCAAGCCCCCATCGAGATGACCCATTTCGGGTCGGGCATTTGCTCGTACAGCTGCTGCAGCACGGGCGCCATCTTGTTGGAAACGCGTCCCGATACGATCATCAGGTCAGCTTGACGCGGCGACGAACGGAAGACCTCGGCCCCGAAGCGCGCGGTGTCATAGCGCGGCGAAACGATGCTCATCATCTCGATCGCGCAGCACGCCAGCCCCATCGTCATGGGCCAAATCGCCGATGACTGCGCCCACGTGAGAAACTCATCGAGCTTGGTGACCAAAAACGGCTGGTTTTCGCCTAACGACATGCGCGCGCGCCCATCAACGCCACGAAAAGCCGCCTTTTTTCCAGACATAGGCGTAGCCGATGCCCAGCACCACGATGAACGTCAGCATCTCCATGAAGCCGAACCATCCCAGAGCCTTGAGTTGCACAGCCCATGGGAAAAACGAGGCCGCTTCCACGTCGAAGACGACGAACAGCATCGCCACCAAGAAGAATCGGACCGGAAAACGGCCGAGCAGCGCGGAGGTGGGCGGTACGCCGCATTCGTACGCCTCGAGCTTTTCCACGGTGGGACGTTTGCGCGTGAAGATGCCCGGCACGATCGCGATGACGCACGCGACGACCAACGCGATGATGAAGTACACGGCGATGATGGTCCAGGGCGATGCGGGCAAACGTCCTCCTCAGAGGTTCAAAGGCGGCGAGGCGCCGGCGGAAAGTTTGTGAAATTTATCCCAAACTTCGCTTTCGCGGGCAAACGCGCAAAACCTACATCATTCAGCCAGCCGTTCCGAGGAAGGTCAAATCGCGGCAGCGCGGAGTCAGATCGTTCTCCGCAAGCCAACGCTCGTTGAACAATCGCGACAAATATCGCGAGCCGCCGTCGCAGAGAATCGTCACCACGGTGCTGCCTTCGGGCAACGCAAGCGCGACGCGCGCCGCCGCGGCGACATTGAGCGCGGCCGATCCTCCCAGCAGCAGGCCCTCCTCGCGCAGCAAATAGTGCGCCATCTCCACCATGGTACGGTCGTCGATGCGAAGCGCGTCATCGGCGACGGCGTGACGGAAGTTCTCCGTGATGCGCTTGATTCCGATTCCTTCGGTCGTGGATTCGCCTTCCGCTTCCATGCTGCCGTGCTTCACGTACGCGAAAAGCGACGACCCCGTAGGGTCGGCCACGACCGTTCGTACAGCGGGCAGACGCGACTTGAGGTACGCCGAAACGCCGGCGAAGGTTCCTCCTGTGCCGCACGCCGCCACGAACGCGTCCAGCTGTCCGTCGCAGCCCTCGAGTATCTCGGGCCCGGTGGAACCGTAGTGGCCGCTGTAATTCGCTGGATTATCGAACTGGTCGGCGAAGACGGCGCCCGGCACGTCGGCGGAGATGCGTTTCGCCACGTGATAGTAGTTGTTCGGATTGCTGAAAGGCACCGCCGGCACGATGCGCACCTCAGCGCCGTACAGTCGCAAGAGGTCGATCTTCTCCTGCGATTGGTCATCCGGCGTCACGAAGATGCTGCGGTAGCCGCGCACGTTGCCCAGGAGCGCCAGCGCGATGCCCGTATTGCCTGCCGTGCCCTCCACGATCACGCCGCCGGGGCTCAACCTGCCGGTCTGCTCCGCATCTTCGATGATGAACTTCGCCGCGCGATCTTTGACGGAGCCGCCAGGATTCAAGTGTTCGCACTTGCCGGCAATCGTGCGGCCCAAGGCCGCCGACAGCTTTGAGATGCGCAGCAGCGGCGTGTTTCCCACGGCGTCGAAGAGGTCGGCTTTAAGCTGCCTGCTCGCAGGAGCGTCCTGCTGCGCTTTCACAAGCGGGGGCTACCCGCTCGCGCGCGAGAATACCTGGAGCTTCTAATGGAAGCAGAAGTGAATAGCGACATCCGAAAGATCATCATCATCGGCTCCGGGCCGGCGGGACTGACCGCGGCCATATACGCGGCGCGCGCGAACCTCGCGCCGTTGTTGTTCGCGGGCGGCGTCTATGGCGGTCAGCTCATGCTCACAACAGAGGTCGAGAACTACCCCGGTTTCCCCGAGGGCATCCAAGGGCCTGAGCTCATGGAGAAGTTCCGCGCCCAAGCGGAGCGCTTTGGGACGGAGATCTATAACGTCGACGTGACGCGAGTGGATTTTTCAGCCGTGCCGCTGCGGGTGTGGACCGACGAGGCGGAATATGCCGCTCGTGCGGTCGTGGTCGCGAGCGGTGCGTCGGCGATCTGGCTGGGACTTGACGGAGAGACGCGTCTGCGTGGTAGAGGGGTGTCCAGCTGCGCGACCTGCGACGGGGCGTTCTTCAAGGAGAAGGACATCACGGTCGTGGGCGGCGGTGACACGGCTATCGAGGAGGCGCTGTTCCTGACGCGCTTTGCCACCAATGTCACGGTCATCCACCGCCGGGATGCTTTGCGGGCGTCGAAGATCATGCAGCAGCGCGCGTTCGCGCATCCCAAAGTGTCGTTCGTGTGGGATTCGGCGGTCGAAGACATCGTTGGCGACAAACACGTCACCGGCATTCGTCTGCGCAACGTCAAGACGGGCGCATTCTCCGACCGCAAGACCGACGCCGTGTTCGTAGCCATCGGTCACAGGCCGAACACGGATGTCTTCGCAAACGAGCTGGAGCTTGACGAAAAGGGGTACATACGTTCGGAAGACGGAGTACATACCAATAAGAGGGGCGTCTTCGTCGCTGGCGACGTGAACGATTTCCATTACCGGCAGGCAGTGACGGCGGCCGGCATGGGCTGCCGCGCAGCGATGGAAGCCGAACGCTACCTGGAAGCCATTGAATCGGAAGCAGCGTTGGCTTCATAGTGAGCCGCCTCACCCTCCTCTCGTCCGATCCGGGACTGACCTCGAGCCTCTGATCGAGACTCTTCCTTAACGCCGCGGTCGAAGCGACCGAATCTATAGTCAGGGCACCGCGCTTTTGATCGCAGGCGTTGGACGCTACGGTACCCGTTTGCTCCCCAACTACAGCGGTCCGTTCGAAGGTAACCAGATGTCAACTGTCGGCAAGAACAGGCGCAACGACATGCCTGCGCCCACACCGGAGCCTGTCCATAGCTCGATTGCTCGTGCGCGCGAACAGTTGTCCAAAGGCGATGCCGATGGCGCTGCCCTGACGTTGCGACAAGTCAGCCGGCAAACCGATCTGCCATTGAGCGCGCGCATGGAGATCGCCAAGCTTTTGAACTTGAGCGGCGCGCAGACGGAAGCCATCAATCTGTATCTGGAGATTGGCCGCAAGTCGCTGGATGCGGGCGACGTCACCGCCGCACGCGCGAGCCTGTCGGCGGGCCACGCCCTGGACCAAAAAAATTACGACGCGCTCTTCGAACTGGGCCGAGCCGATCTCGCCGACGGAAAAAAAGAAGAAGCGTTGGCGAAATTCGTTGAGGTGCTGCGCAAGTCGAACCTGCGGCATCTGCCGGCGCTCTACGAAGCGGCCGTGCTCTATGAAGCGGACGGACAAGCCGACCAAGCTATTCTCGCCTATAAGAAGATCGCAGAACGCGATCGCCACCACGTGCCCACGCTCACGAGACTCGCGGCGCTCTACACCAAGAAGGGCCAGCTGGGCGAAGCGCTCGGCTATTACTTGCAAGGAGCTCGCGGAGCGATCCAAGCTTCTCAATTCAGCGAAGCGCGCGCGTTGATAGCGTCAGCGTTGAAGATCGAAGACGATAACTGGGAGGCGAAGCGCTTGCTCGCGGAGGTGCAGTCCGCGGAACCGCAAGCCGCGCCAACGACTCAAATCCCTCAAAGCGCCCGGCCGAATCAGCCGGCGGCTGCGCCGAGCCAAGCACGTCCGGCGCCCACTGCAAACGAGCCGAAGCCTAGCGTTGCACCGCCTGCCGCTCGTCCGGCTGCACCCGCCGCTGCTCGCCCCGCCGTTGCCGCGCCCCCCGCGGCGGCCGCACAGCCTGTCGCGTCGCGCCCGAGCCCACCGCCGACACCTGCCGCCAATCCGAATATGACCAGCCACCTGGGTCCAGCGCAGACCGCAGCCTCGATGCCACGTACCGTCGCGCCGGCAACGCCTGCGGCGCCGGCCCAGGCAGTGTCCGCGCCGACCTCAGCGGCTCAAGCAACCTCCGCGCCGACGTCACCGCCGCAAATGGCCGCGCCCACGTCACCGCCGCAAATGGCCGCGCCCGCAAGAACAGCACCACCCGCTGCAGCGCCCCCCGCTCAATCAACGGCTCCTCAGTCCCCCGCGCCCCCGAGCGTTTCGGGCCGGCCGCCGGTTTCAGCCGCCATTCCCCCCACGGCCCCGCCCAACGTGGTCCCCCCCGAACGCTCCACAAGAGAAAGCACGGCAAAAGCGATGGCTCCCGAACAAAGCGGTGCTGACGCGCCGAGCATAGACCTTCCCGGTGAGGTTACGCTCCTCGAAAAGGAATACGAGGTCACCGCCAAGCTCGCCGAGATCAGCGTCGAGGTGGCGGAAGCCTACAAGAAGCGCGTTGCCATCGAGCGCGACATGAAAGTGGCCAAAGCTGCGCTCGACGCTCTCAACACGCAACGCTCGAGCATCGAAAGCAGCATCGGCTCTCTCAAGCAAGAGCTCGAATCAGTTTCCCAGGACAAGGCCGGAGAAGATCGCGCGCTCGAAGAGCTGCGCCTCAAGTTGGAAGCATCGCGGGCGGATCTCGAAAAACTCTCCGATCTTCCGGAGTTTCTGAAGAGCGTCGAGGCTAAATCTTCGGCCGCGGCGGATCTGGTCAGCAATGCGTCCACCACCTTGGAGGCCGCCCAGCTGCGCGTGCACGAGGCTCAGACCGTCTCGGCATCCGTTGAGAAGAGCGCCTCAGAGCTGACGAGCGCGATGGACATCGCGCGCCGCCAAGCCGAAGAAGCGCAAGACCAGTTGAAGGGCATGCTGGCAGACGCCCAAGCGGCTCAGGCCGAAGCCGCCAAAGCGGACTCGTCGCTCTCGGAGTTGCGCTCGGCGGTTGCCGGATTGCAGCAGTTGAAAGATCAGGTCAATGCCGCGCGCGCGGATCTCAAGTCACTCTCACCGACGCTTGAGGCCAAGACGGCGCAGGCCACCGCGGCGATCTCACAGCTGGAGTCCAAACGCTCCGCGCGGGATAGCAGCTTCCAGGCCGCGTTGGCTGATATCGACGGGATCGTCTCCGACGGGTCGCAAGCGGTGGCGGCCATCAACGGGGGAACAGCACCGGCCGGAAACGGCGCGAGCGGGCGCGCGGCGAGCCAAAGCATTCCGGTGGAAACAACGGTTGCAGCGGCTCCATCCGCAGGCTCAGCCCCGGCCCAGCGGCCTTCAAAGGTTGATGCCGGTGCCGGCAACGTCGAGGCGCTCGTCGCCGCCGGACGGCTTGACGATGCGCTGCGCGCGTCCAGAGACGCGGATTCTGCTGATCCGCATCGGCGCATGATGGAAGCCGCGCGACGCCTCCGGGAGGGCGGCAATGGGGCCGCGGCCGCAAAAGCGTATGAGAAATTGACCGGCGGCGGCAACCAGACCGGTGGAGTGCGCAGTGGGTTAGCGCTCTGTTATGTGGAACTGCGCCGCTTCAAGGAATCCTTGGCACTGTTCGAAGGACTTAGTGACGACGCGTTTGCGGTCGTTCGAGAGAACGGCATCGGACAAAGCCTGCGCGGCCTCAACCGCATCGATGAAGCAGCACAGCACTTTTCCAAGGCGCTCGAGATCCCCGGCCATCCGGACAGCGAGTACCGCGAAGTCCTTTACAACCTGGCGGATCTCTACGAGAACCGAGGCGATGACGAGTCGCTGAACCTGGCGCAGTGGTCTTTCGAAGAGATCCAGGCCGGCGCTCCTGACTATAGGGATGTCTCGGCTCGCATCTCTTCATTGAAAGAACGACTGACCAAGGTCGCCGCCCCCGATTCGAAAGCGGCCCGCGAGTCGCAAGCTTCCCGTGACGGCCGCTTCTAAAGCGCTTGCCAAAGCGCAAGAAACCGCCGCCGCTCGAGGTCTGCGCGTAGCCGCTCCCCTTTTCGTCGAGGCCGCGGAGGCGCTCGCACGCGACCAGCAGTATGGCGCTGCGGTGCAGACGCTGGTTGACGTCTTGAACGTGCGCGAGAAGAAACGCGGACTGTTCGGCACGAAAGAGGTCAACCCACTGGGACCCGATCGCAACGCCGTCGGCAAGCACTTCGCGAAGTGGACGCATCAGGCTCCCGTCAACGACTCGATCTTGGAACTGCTGGGCGCGCTGTCGAGCGAGTTCCCCGATGACGCCGGCATCCGCTTTGCCAACGCCGAGGCATTGTACCGCGCCGCATATGTGGCGGATGCGATCGACGAATACCGCTACTGCGAGCGCCTCCGACCGGGCGACGGCGGCTTGGTCGCTCGTCTTGGCGAGCTGTACGCATTGATGAGCCGCAACGATGAGGCCGAGCAAAATCTGAGACGCGGCCTCGGCATGCTTCGGCAAGCCAATCAGCATGATCTTGTCGCGCCTTTCATCCTTAAACTCGTGGAAGTCAAGCCCCAGGCGGCCGCCGAGGCGATCGGATGGTTGGAAGCCGTACCGCAGGCAAGCTTCTCCGAACAGCGCGACGCGATCGTTCGGATCTGCGAAGCCGCGAGCCAAAGCGAGCCGCAACCTGCCGGCTTGGCCGCTGTGAGACAGCGGCTAGCGTCGCTCCCCCCACGAGCGCTCAGCGCTCCGATTTCCAAGACACCCTCAGTCTGGGAAGACTCAAGCGGTATGGCGCCCGCCAGCGAAGACGAGATGCGCATGATGCTGGGCCCGGACCTCGCGCCGGCCGATGCATCCGCAGCGCCAAACCGCTCCGCTCAGCCGGCTGCCGCGGCACAATTGAAAAGCGAAGAATCAAAAGCGCGGGCGCAAGCAGAGCAGACGTCCACTCCCGAACAGCAAGCAGCGCCGCAGCGCGTCCTCGCCGCCAAGCCGCAAATCCCGCCCAAGAAAGCCATGCCCGGGAAATCGGACTTGCCGATCATGCAAGGAAGGCGCACGTCGACGGTCGTTCCGCACGTGGCCTCGGTGAAAAACGTCGCGGTCGTCGCGACTCCGGCGTCGCCACAACCGGGCAGCACCGCTGCGCCGGAAAGCTCGGCCAGTGCGCCGGCGGCCAACGCACCTGTTTTGAAGGCGCCTGAGGTTGAGAGCGCTCCCGCTTTACCACCGGGGCTCGCGGCGTACACGCGGCGAAAAGCCGCCGGCATGTTCAGCGCCGGCGACATCGAGGGCGCGAGGACATGCTACGAACGCCTGCTCAGAGGAGCTTTTGATTCGGGCGATGCGGCTGCACTTTTGCGCTGTTACCTGAAGCTGGAGCTCTTCCCCGATGCATCGAAGCTCGGCTTGGAATTGTCAAGCGAACTTGCAAACGCCGGCGATCTGGAGGCGGCGGTGCGAACGCTTACCGATGTGCTGGAGCGCGCGCCGGATGCGGCCTTGCTGCAGCGCCGCGCGGAGCTGCAGGCGGCAAGCGTCGTCTAGCGCCCTCGCCTCTTGGACCTTCGAAGGCTTTAGAGATCGGCAGCCCTTGACGGCTACAGCGAGAAGGTGTAGACGAGCCGGTATGTCTCTGTGGCCGGCTTTCCGTTGATCTTAGGCGGTTCGAAACCGCTGGCGCGCGCAGCCGCGAGGGCGGCCCCGTCCAGCAAGCGGTTTCCGGTGGATTGATCCACATGCGCGGAGAGCACGTTGCCTTTTGGTCCGATCGTCGCCAAGACGACGGCGGTTCCTTGGGCGTTTTGTACCTTTGCGATTTCCGGATAATCCGGCTGGATCTGACGAGTGAACTTCGCGTCTACCACCATCTCAGGCGCGTACACCGGCGCTGAGTCAGCAATAGGCTTTTGCAGGCCTGCGAGAGCTACTTGAGCGGGCGTGGCGGTCGGCGCGGGTGTGGGAGCCGGTGTGGCTGCCGGCGCGTGAGAGGCAGTCGCGCTTTGATTTTGGGACACAGCCGATGACGGCGTAAGCGATGACGCGCTCGCGTTCGTGCCGGGCACGGCCGCTGATGCTAAGCGCTGTTTGCGTGCGGCAGCAGCGCTTACGGCCTTTGCGTGAGCTCGGGCGAGGTGCGCGGCTTGAGCGTCAGTGGGCGCTTTGGTCACCGAAGGTTGGGGTGTGGGGCTGGGAAGCGGTGCGCTCGGGCCCGGGCTCGGCGAAACCGAGGCGACGGCCAGCACTCGCGGAGCGATGACCGCTATCTTGATGTGCTTCACGTGCGCGGGCACGTGCTTTGCGATCTTCTTCACCGTGTTGGCGACGCTGGTGGGATGCATGGCCGTAAAGACCAGCACCGGCGCGACGACGGCAGCCGCTGCGATGCTCAGGATGATGAGCAGCCCGTGTTTACGGGGTGCGGGGTCCGCCTGCATGACTTTTCTGCGAAACCGGATGTCTTCGTCTGGCACGGGGTTGTCCCTACGCTTTCCGCAGCCGCGCGAACGGTGCTATACATAGTATCGTCGCGCGCCGGAAACGGTTACACGCGAGGAAGCCCTGTGCGAACCATCACAGCGCCTGAGCGAGACGCAGTCCAAGCGCGCGCAACAGCGCGACGCCGCTCGCGAGGGCATCCTCATTGAGGCGGAACTCCGGCGAATGCGTCATCGCCGGTTCATCAACGCCGTTGGGCGCAACGCCCAGCCGCACATAACAGCCCGGCACCCGCTGCGCGAAGTACGCAAAATCCTCAGCGCCCATGGTCGGCGACTTAATCTCCGTCACACCTACGACGCCGTCCGCCGACTCTGCGATGGCGCGGACGCGGTCGGTGAGGCCGGGATCGTTGACGACCACAGGATAGCCCATCTCGAAGACGACCTCGCCGCGCGCACGATGCGCGCTGCAGATGCCTTCGACGATGCGCTGGATGCGCGCCGGCACGGCGGCCCGCACCGACTCGTTCAGACAGCGAATGGTGCCGTGCAAATCCGTGCGATCGGCGATGATGTTGTGGCGATAACCACCCCTGATCACTCCGATGGACAGCACAACGTTCTCCATGGGGTCGACCTCGCGGCTGCTGATCCGTTGAAGCGCGGTCACGATCTCAGCGGCGATGGGGATGGTGTCGACGCCCTTGTGCGGATGGGCGGCGTGGCCGCCGCGCCCAAGCACTGCGATGTTCACGTCGTCGCAGGATGCGCTCATCGGCCCGCGGCGCCAGCCGATGACGCCTGCCTCCATCAGCGGGCTGACGTGGATCATGACGGCGGCATCCACGGACGGCGAGTCCAAAACGCCGTCCTCGATCATCGGCTTCGCGCCGCCCGGACCCTCCTCGGCAGGCTGGAAGATGAACTTCACGTTGCCTACGATGCGCTCGCGCTCACCCGCAAGCGTCACGGCTGCACCCAGCAGCATGGCGGTGTGCGCATCGTGGCCGCAGGCGTGCATCGCGCCGGGCGTAAGCGACGAGAAGGGTTCCCCGCTGCGCTCTTGGAGCGGCAGCGCGTCCATGTCCGCGCGCAGCGCGATCGTCTTGCCGGGCCGGCCGCCTTCGATCAGGCCGACGACGCCGGTGCCGGCACAGCGGCGCGTCGCGATGCCTGCCGCTCGCAACGCCGCCTCAACCAGCGCGCTGGTCCGCTGTTCCTCAAAACCGAGCTCAGGGTGCTGATGGATCTCCCGCCGCCAGGCGATGACGTGCGCGCCGACATCCGCGGCGGCGGGCGTCTTCACGCGAACAGGGCGCTGCCTGAGGCGCGGCCTTGCGCTATCACTTCTTCGACATCCGGGATGCTCTTGGCGAGCCGCGCGGAGAGCACGTCGTGACCGGACGGGGTGATCAAAACGTCGTCCTCGATGCGAACAGCGATGCCGCGAAAGCGTTCGTCAATGTCGGGCTCGGCGGGGATGTACAGCCCGGGCTCTATCGTGACGACCATGCCTGGCTCGAGCGGCCGCCAATCTCCGTTCACGCGGTACGAACCGACGTCGTGCGTATCCATCCCCAGCCAATGGCCTATGCGATGGATCGTGAAGCGCTTGTGCGTTTCTTTTTCAAGGTGTTCCTGGGCGCTGCCCGCCAGCAGACCAAGATGAAGCAGTCCGTCGACGAGCACGCGTGCGGCTGCGTCGTTGACATCTGCATTGAACGTCTTGCCTGGCTTGCAGGTCTCGATCGCCTTGAGATTCGAGGCCAGCACGATCTCGTAGATGGCGCGCTGCTCCGGGCTGAACGTTCCTGAGATGGGGAACGTGCGCGTCAAGTCGCCGCAGTAGTAATCCACTTCTGCGCCCGCGTCCACGAGGACCAAAGAGCCGTTGGGCACGCGCTCGCGATTCGTGCTGTAGTGGATGGTCGTCAGGTTGGCGCCGCTCGCGACGATCGAAGGGTATGCCGGCGACTGCGCGCCGCGGCTGGTGAAGACGTACTCGACGATCGCCTCGATCTCGTACTCGCGCATGCCCGGCCGCGCGTAACGCATGGCGGCAAGATGGCCTTCGGCCGATACGTCCACGGCGCGCTTCATCCCCACGACATCCGCCGGCGACTTCCTCAGGCGCAGTTCGTGGACGAGCGGGCCTGGGTCGAGGACGCCTCTCGGGCCGCGCCCGGAGCGCGCGCGCGAACGACGGTAACGCATCAAGCGCGCGACGACCTGGTCGTTCAAGCTCTTGTCCGCGTCGAACGCGTAGTAGAGCAGGTCACCCGTTTCCAGGAACGAGTCGATACGTTGATCCAGCTCTTCGATGGGATAGGCCGCGTCCACGCCTGACAGCCGCTTGGCCTCCTTCAGACCCAAGCGCTGCCCGTTCCAAATCTCTTGTTGCTTGTCCTTACGACGCACGAACAGGCAGGAGCGTATCTCCGGATGACTCGGCGCTAGGATCAGGACGCTCTGAGGCTCGTCAAAGCCCGTCAAATAGTAAAAGTCGGTGTTCTGCCGGTAAGGATGCTCCGAATCATGCGTTCGGATCGTCTCCGGAGCGCTCGCGAAGAGCGCGACTCCATCGCCGATGCCGGTCATCACCATGTCGCGGCGCCGCTGATGATCGCTCGTGCCGGAACTCATGGCGGCAGTCAGAAGTTGCGCTCTTGGCGCAAGTACTGAACGGTGTTGCGGATGTGCTGGCTGTCGCCCGCGTCAGGCGACTCGCGCAGGTAGGCTTCCAGGTCTTCGATGGCGCGGTCGTAACGGCGCAGGCGAGCGAATAAGATGCCCCGATCCCGCAGTTCCGTGGCGTCGTTTGGATCCAATGTCATGCGCAGCTGGATCGCCGAGAGCGCTGCCGGGTAATCCTTCGCTTGACTCAAAGCGTTTTTCAGATTGAGCAGCACGCGTTTGACGATCGCGCGGTGGGAGACAGGCGCAAGATAGTCGTCACGCCACGTGAGCCTGCCGCGATACAGGCGCTCGACCAGCGCGACGCATTGCGAAACATCGAGAATCGTGCCGCCGTGGAACGGATCTATGTACAGCCGGCTCGTCGGATCGGGAAAACGGACGACGAAGTGTCCGGGCAGTCCGACGCCCTCCAACGGCAAGCCGACGCGGCGGCTCACTTCCATCAAGACGATCGACAGCGTGATGGGAATGCCGAGGCGCCGGTCAATGACAGATGCAAGCAGACTGTTGCCGGCTTCGTCATAACTTTTCTCGTTGCCCCGGAATTGTCCGGTCACGAACAGCGTGCGCAAGACGGAGCCCATCAGCGAATAGGGATCGGAAGCAGCCGCGCTTGCTTTTGCGCGGCCTGCAAAGGCGTCGAGTTGCGCCACGTAGCGGTCGATTTCGATGCTCGAGTCGTAGACAGCGCAGATCAGCAAGCACGCGCGGTCGAGCGGGAACTGATCGCTGTCGTCACGTTGGGCGATGAGTTTGGAAAACGCTGCGCTGGCTTGGGCCGAAGTCATGGCCCGCATCGTTCTTGCAACCCCGGGCCGACCCCTCGACGCCACAGCCGATCGATGGATGGTCGAGCGCCCGCCGAGGGAGCGCTGCTGCCCGCGCACGAACGCAACGGCCGATGATCGCATCGGATCGGCTGCTCGCCAGTCGCGGCCAGTTCCCCATTCTGTCGACCTGCACCTATCTCATCAGCAACTCGCTGGGAGCCATGCCGCAGCGTGCCCGAGACATGCTGACTCAGTATGCCGACGACTGGGCGACAAGGGGCGTGGAAGCGTGGGACGACTGGTTGGCTCTCGTCGATCGCGTTGCCAACGTCATAGCCGGCATCATCCATGCGCCTGCCGGCAGCATCATGATGCAGCCGAACGTCAGCGTTGCAGAGTCCATGCTCATCTCGTGTTTGGATTTTTCCGGCCCGCGCAATAAGATCGTCTACTCGGAGTTGGAATTTTCGACGGTTCATTATGTGTGGCAGGCGCAGCGAGCGAACGGCGCAAGGATCGAGGTCGTCAAATCGGATGACGGCGTAAGCGTCGACACCCAGCGGGTATGCGACGCCATCGACGAGCACACCATCGCCGTTCCCATCTCGCACGTCATCTTCCGGTCGAGCTACCTGCAAGACGTCGGCCCGATCGTCGCCAAAGCGCACGCGGTCGGCGCGATGGTGTTCCTCGACGTGTATCAATCCATCGGCACCGTGCCCGTCGACGTCGGCAAACTCGGGGTCGATGCCGCCGTGGGTGGAGCGCTGAAATGGCTGTGCGGAGGGCCGGGCGCCGCGTTCCTCTACGTGCGTCCGGATCTGTACGAGCGGCTGCAGCCCAGCATGGTGGGCTGGTTCTCGCACAAGCGGCCCTTCGATTTCGATATGTCCGGCATGGACTTGTCCGACAGCGCGTGGCGATACGCCGGCGGTACACCGAATCCGGCAGCGTTGTATGCCGCAAGCAGCGGACCCGAGATCGTTGCGGAGATGGGAGTCGAAGCCATTCGAAAGCGGAGCACGGAGCTGACGTCCTATGCGATCGAGCAGGCGCTCGCGAACGGACTCACGGTGAACACTCCGCTCGCGCCCGCCGCGCGCGGAGGGCACGTGACCGTGGATTTTCCTCTCGCGCAAGCCGTCAGCCGCGAGCTGATCCGCCGCAATTTCATGGTCGATTGCCGGCCGCGCGCGGGCATCCGGGTGGCGCCTCACTTCTATAACACGCACGCAGAAGTCGAGGCGGTCTTCGCGGAAATCCGGTCGATCCTTGACGGCCGCTGACGTCGTGGTGGCAGGCGCGGGACCTGCGGGCTCGGCGGCTGCGCATGTTCTCGCGTCCGCCGGTCTGCAAGTGCTCGTGCTGGAACGGGCGCGCTTTCCGCGCGACAAGAGCTGCGGCGATGGGGTCACTGCTCACGCGGTCGACATCCTGACCGGGATGGGGGTGTCATTCGACGCGTTCGGGCGACAAGCGGTCAAGACGTATGGCGGCCTTATCGGAGCGCCCAACGGCGATGCGTTCCTCGCTCAAGCGCCGCCCCACAATGGGAAGCCGCCTGAGTGCTGGGTCGTGCCCCGAATGGTCCTCGACGAACGCATTGCTCAGGCCGCTGTGCGCGCCGGCGCGCAGCTGCGGCAAGGAGCGCTCGTCACTGGCCTCGTGCGCAGGCGCGGCGCGGTGGAGGGCGTGGAGTGGAGCGACGGGGGCGGCGTCAACCGGACTGCGGCCCGGATCGTCATCGGCGCTGACGGCGCGCATTCAGCCGTCGCCAAAGCGCTGCGCGTCAAGAACTCGCCGCCCCGCCACCTGGGCTATGCGCTGCGCGGCTATTTCGCCGATGTGCGGGAGCTGAGCGGCGAGCTTGAGATCTATTACTTCGACGCGGGGCTTTTGCCGGGTTATGGCTGGATCTTTCCGACCGGCCCCGACACGGCCAACGTCGGCGTCGGCATCTATTCGGGAGAGCTCAAGCGCTCAAAACGCAAACTGCGCGATATCCTGTCGGCGTTTGTCACTTCTGTGCCGCGCGTGACGCGGCAGCTGCAAAGCGCGAGACCTACCGGAAAGGCGGTGGGCTGGCCGCTGCCGGTCTCGAGCGCTCATCGCCGCACGACGTTCGACGGCGCCATGCTGTGCGGGGATGCAGCGTCGCTGGTGGACCCACTCACGGGCGAGGGCATCTATACCGCTCTCGTTTCGGGGCGTTCTGCCGCCCACGCCGCCATCGAAGCTTTGAAGAGCGGCGACACGTCGTCGTTCGCGCTGCGCGCGCACGATCGCGAGTGGCGCGCGATAGCCGGCGGCTATCTGTCGTCCGGGCGATTGCTCAAGAACTTGGCGAAGAGCCCAGTGTTGATGAACCTTATCGTGCGCCGCGGGCGCGAGAATGGCTACTACGCCAGCCGCGCGATCGGCTACGGCTTGGGGACGTTGGACCGTAGGCGCGCTTTGCGCTCGATCGTCATGCGAGCGCTTTTCAACCCGTCGTTTTTCAGGAACTGACCGCCGACAAAGGAGCGAGCATGCCAAGAGTCGTCCACTTCGAGATCCACGCCGACGATCCGGAACGCGCGTCGAAGTTCTACTCAACCGTATTCGACTAGAAGATCGAGAGGTTCGACGGCCCGCAGGACTACTGGCTCGCACAAACCGGCAGCGAGGAGGAGCCCGGCATCAACGGCGGCCTGCTGAAGCGGATGGCGCCCAGCTTGAGCGTCATCAATACGATAAATGTCTCCTCATTGGATCAGTACATCGAGACGGTGACCAAGAACGGCGGCAAGCTTTTACGCAGGCAGACCGTACCGGGCGTGGGATACTTGGCCTATTGCACGGACACCGAAGAGAACGCGTTCGGCATGCTGCAGCCCGACGTCAACGCACGATAGATTGAAGTGACGCGGGAATGCTAGAAACGGTCGAGGATGAGCGGCCGCTGCCGTCGCTTCTCCCGGCCGATCTGCACGGCTTGCGTCAGGTCACGTACCTGTGAAGCTTCCGGGGCCCCGAAAATGTCGGCGACGATCTCGCCTCGCTCGACGTGATCGCCCGCTGCTTTGCGAAAGCGCAATCCGCCGCGGTGGACGTCGCCCTTTGGCGCGGCAGAGTTTGCCCGCACAAACTGACCGCAGGCGTGCGCATCGATCCACCCGATGACGCCGGTTGAGGCGGCTTGAATGGTACCGGATGGTTGCAACGTGCGGTTGAAGAGATCGAGGCGGCCGCCCTGAGCTGCGACCATCTCGGAAAACCTGCGCAAGCCCGCTCCTTGCTGCAACGCTTCCCGAACGCGCACGCGCGATGTCTCTGGTGCGGTGGCGCCGTCCGCTGCAAGGAGCGCCGCCGCAACTTCGATCGCAAGCTCCCGCAGCGATTCCGACGGCCAGCCATCATTTTCCAACACTGCCAGAGCCTCGTCCAGCTCGAGCGCATCGCCGACGGAGCGGGCCAAAGGCTGATCCATGTCGGTGATGAGCACATCCACTCGGCGGCCAAGTCTGCGTCCGACGTGCGACATCATCTCTCCCAACGTCCGCGCTTCAGGGAGCGATCGCATGAACGCTCCGCAACCGCACGTGACGTCAAGCACCATGGCATCCGCTCCGCCCGCCATCTTCTTGCTCACCACCGAGGCGGCGATGAGCGGCGCGCTGCGGACCGTGCCGGTGCGATTGCGCAACGCATAAAGAAGTTTGTCTGCCGGCGCCAGCTCATCCGTAGCATGCGCGATCGCGCATCCCACCCGGGCCACTTGGCCGATGAACTCTTCGACCGTGAGGTCGCTGCGCAAGGCGGGAATGCACTCGAGCTTGTCGATGGTCCCTCCGGTATGCCCGAGCGCGCGGCCGGCGAGCTTCGCGACTCGAGCTCCGCACGCCGCGGCCAGCGGCACCGCGATCAAGCTGACCGCATCGCCGACGCCGCCCGTGGAATGCTTGTCGACGATCGGTCTGAACTCCGGAGGCCATTCGATGATGCGGCCGGACTTCGCCATCGCCTCCGTCAACGCAGTCGTCTCCTCGAACGACATGCCTCGATCGCATACCGCTTGCAGCCAAGCAGTCATCAGGCGATCGTCGATCTCGCCCGCCTGGTAGCCGCGGATCAGTTCGCGGATCTCGGGCGGGCTGTGCTCGCCTCCGGTCTGCTTCGTTTGTGCGAGCGTTTGAGCGAGCCGGCTTGATGACGTCATGGGGGAGGCCGCCGGACCTTCGCTTTGGGCGCTCGAGACGCACGCTGTGCGCGAGCGCGCAGGAAGTATTTCGCGCTCGGGCACAGATCGAGCAACGGACAACGCGGGCATTCAGGGATGCGCGCGTGGCAGATCTCGCGCCCGTGGTGGATGAGCCAGTGATGCGCCTGCGACCACTGAGCGCGGGGCACGACTTTCATGAGTTGGTGCTCGGCCTTCTCGGGCGTCTTGGCACGGACCAGCCGCAAGCGATTGGCAACGCGGAAGACATGCGTGTCCACCGCGATGGCATCGCGCTCATACGCGACCGCCAGCACGACATTGGCAGTCTTTCGCCCGACGCCCGGGAGCTCGAGCAGGTCCTCCATCGTGTCCGGAATGCGGCCCCCCAGCTCTGCGATCTTGCGCGAGGCGGCCACGATGTTCTTCGCCTTGGAGCGGTACAAGCCGCACGTCTTGATATACGGCTCTACATCTTTTGGCTCAGGCCTCGCCAACGCGGCAGCGTTGGGGTATGCGCGGAAGAGAGCCGGCGTCACGAGATTGACGCGTGCGTCGGTGCACTGCGCCGATAAGATGACCGCGATGAGCAGCTCGAAGTCGTTGCGATAACGGAGAGCAGTGGTCGCGCCCGCATAGACCGACGCGAGCCGCGAAAGGACTGCGCGACGCCGCTGGTCGCGCGCTACGGAAGCCAAACGCGCCGCCGGCGCCGATCGATGCGCAGCAACCCTTCCCTTCGCAAGTCATCGACGAGAGAGGCGATGCGAGCGCCCTCCGCTTTGGGCGATCCGTCCTTCGCCTCGGACAGCAATCGCGCGACGGGCATGCTGCCTACGCCGCTGAGGATGCGGATGATGCGTCCGCGGAAAAAGCGCGGCGATCCCGCGAACGCGGCCTTGCGCGGAGCGGCGGATCCCGATGGCCTCCGCGGCAGCGCACGAGCGACCTTTGGCGCGAACCTGCAGGTCATCAACGCCGGACAACCTTCGCAGCGCGGAGACGAACGGCAATGGAGCGCGGCGACATCCATCAACGCCTGGCACCAGCGCCGAGCTGCTCGCGCGGGAAAAACCCGCGCTGCCGCGCGTCGCAACACGGCAGCGCTGACCGAGTCGCGGCCGAACAGCACGCGGCTCAAGACCCTGCGGACGTTGGTGTCGATGGCCGGATGCGGCTTCCCATATGCGAAGCTCGCGATGGCGCAGGCCGTGTACGTCCCGATCCCGGGCAGCGCGCGAAGCTGCTCCACGTCGTCTGGAACGACGCCGCCGTGCCGCTGGGCGATGATCTTGGCACAGCGCCACAGGCGCAGGCCCCGGCTGTTGTAGCCAAGCCCGATCCAAGCGCGCACGACGTCGCGCAGGCGCGCGGATGCGAGCACGTGCACGGTGGGGAAGCGCGCGAGAAACCGTTCGTATTTGGGGATGACGCGGTTCACTTGCGTCTGCTGCAGCATCACTTCGGAGACGAGGATGTGATACGCGTCTTGCGAGCGGCGCCATGGCAGATCGCGACGATGACGGCTGTAAAATCTCAAGACCGCTGAGCGAAACAGTCGAACGTGCTCGTCTTGTTCATCCAGTGGCGTCACGCACGCGCGGTTTCTCGCGCACTTCAGCCGTCCCTGGCGGCGGCACCACGCGGACCTTTGACAGTCTGCTTCCCGGTATGCCTTCTAAGGAGAGGGCGTGCACGGGGGCGAAGGCCGTCGTGCCATGCCCTCTCCCAACGGATCGTCCGAGCAGCGTTACCCCGGCCGCCTCTTCGTCGTCGAAGGAGTGGACGGCTCTGGGAAGAGCACGCAGATCGCGCTGCTGCACGAATGGCTCAAATCGGAAGGCTATGCGGTGAAGTTCTCCGAGTGGAACTCCTCGCCGCTCGTCAAGACGACCACCTCGCGCGGCAAGAAGCGCCACCTGCTGACCCCCACGACGTTCAGCCTCATCCACGCCACCGACTTCGCGGACCGCAGCGAGCACGAGATCGTCCCCTTTCTCAAAGCTGGGGCGATCGTGTTGTGCGACCGCTATGCGTACACGGCGTTCGCCCGCGACGTCGCGCGCGGGGTCACGAGACGCTGGGTGCGCTCCTTGTACCGTTTCGCCGCGCCGCCGACCGTGACGTTCTACTTCCGCTTGCCGCTCGAAGTGGCGCTCAATCGCATCGTCCAGGGAAGGCCCGACCTCAAGTACTACGAGGCCGGCTTGGACATCGGCCTTTCACGGGACCCTTTGGAGTCGTTCAAACTCTTCCAAGGGCGCATCGTCGAAGAGTACGAGAACATGACGAGTGAATTCAATTTCACCGTGATGGACGCGACGCGCACCATCGAAGACCAGCAGCGCCAGATGCGCGCCATCGTCAAGAAGCACTTGCCGCGCAGACGGCGGCTCGTCGGGGTCGAGGAGAAAGCCGCGCTCAGCTCGTGAAGACGCTGACGTTCTACGGCGACCGCCCGACCTATCTGGAGAACGTCGGCGACGTCCGGGGCAAGCTGATCGTCGTCGAAGGACCCGACAAAGTCGGGCGCTCAACGCAGGTCGCAGAGCTGCGCCGCTGGCTCGAGAGCCGCGGCAGCGCCGTCATTGAGACCGGATTCACCCGCTCGGAACTGGCCGGCAAAGGGATCAAACAGGCCAAGCAAGGCCACACGCTCGGCTCCAACACGCTGTTCTTGTACTACGCGACCGACTTCGCCGACATCGTCGAAGGGCAGATCATCCCGGGCTTGCGAGCCGGCTACATCATCCTCGCGGACCGCTACATCTATTCCGCGATCGCTCGCGCGGTCGTGCGAGGAGCCGACCCGCAATGGATCCGCGAGGTGTACGGCTTCGCTCCGGTGCCCGATGCGGTGCTGTATCTGAAGATCAGCGTCAGCGGGCTGATCGAACGCACCATCAACGCGGGCAAGGGCTTCAACTACTGGGAGTCAGGCATGGACCTGCGCTTGGGAAACGACATGTTCGACTCGTTCAAGGAGTATCAAGCGCGCATCTTGCGTCAGTTCGACAGCATGGTGACCGAGTACGGATTTCAGACGATCGATGCTAGCCGCCCGGCCGATGAGGTAGGCGATGATCTGCGAGCAGCGATCGACCGCATTCTCGTCCTTGCGTGACCGCGCGTCTGTGGTTTGGCGTTTCAAGCTGGAACTTCAAGGACTGGATCGGCCCTTTCTATGCGCCCGGCACCAAACCGCCAGACATGCTGGCCGACTATGCCCGCGTTTTTCCGACCGTTGAGGTCGATTCGTCCTTCTACGGCATTCCTCGCCAGACGACGATCGAGAAGTGGCGTCAGCGCGTGGGAAGCAGCTTTCGCTTCTCAGTAAAGACGCCGTCGGCCGTCACGCACGAGCGCCGCTTCGTCGGCGCGGGCAAGCTGTTCTCGATCTTCTTGGAGCGCGTCAAGCTGTTCGGAGATAAACTCGGGCCAGTGCTGATCCAATGCCCCCCGGATTTCGCGCCCACGGCCGAAAACCGCCTTGCGCTCTTCGAGTTCTTGGAGACGGAGCTGCCGGCAGGCGTACGCGTGGCGCTCGAGTTGCGCGACACGCGCTGGTATGACGACGAGCTGTTCTCACAGTCGAAGCGAGTTGGTTGCACATTGGCGCTCACGGAAGGCGGCCATGCGGACGTCGCGCATGCCGCGCGCATCGCCGGCCGGCTCGCGAGCGACGCGCCTGCCGATTTCGCATACGTCCGCTGGCTTGGAACCCAGACCTTCGAGCGCTACGACCGAGTGCAGGCCGACCGCAGCGCGTCGCTGGACGCATGGGAGCGCATGCTGCGGCCGTTGCAAGATAGACTCGACGACATCTTCGCTTACGCGAGCAACGATTACCAGGGCTACGCTCCCGGGACCGCACGCGCGATGCTGGCGCGTCTCGGACAGCCGCTGCCCGCTGAGACGGCGCAGCCGCGCCTGCTGTGAGCGAACAACGATACGCGGTCATCATCGCCGGCGGCGGCACGGCCGGACTTTCGTGCGCGCTGTTCTTGGCGCGTGCGGACGTGACGGTCGCGGTCTTCGACACCGAGCGGTCGAGCCTGCGGCGCGTGTCGCGTCTCAACAACTATCTGGGTTTTCCCGAGGGCATATCCGGCAACGACTTGCTGGACCTATCCCGCCGGCAGGCCGAGCGCTTTGGCGCGCATGTGTACGCGTCGAACATCGAAACGGCGCAAAGACGTGACGGCCGCTTTGTCGTGACGACGGCCGAGGGCATCTGCAGCAGTGATTACTTGGTGATCGCTTCCAACAAGCGGACAGACTTGGCAACCGGCCTGGGGTTGCCGTTGGGAGGTTTCGGATCCAAGTTCGTGAGCGTGGACGCTGAGGGGAAAACAGCAGTCGAGAATTGCTATGCGGCCGGACGCATCACGGGCTTGCCCAGCCAAGCCGTCATCTCAGCCGGCGACGGCGCCAAGGCGGCCATCGCCCTCATCCAAAAGATCCGAGGCGAGTACTACGTGGACCACGACACATAAGCGAGCGATCGTCCCACTCGGGCCCGGCTAACGTGTCGAATGGCACACCCGCCGTAATCCAGGCAGCTTAAGAGCCCGTATGATATGATGAAGGCGTTGAAAAAGACGCTCAGGAGATCGCATGAACCGCCGAACCATGCTCACCGGAACTGCAGCCGCTGCTGCGGTGCTGATAGCGGGAAAAGATATGTTTTTCAAAACCAAGGCCGAAGCTAAGGCCTCCAAACACTTCGAAGTCGAACACACTGACGCGGAATGGCGCGCGCGCCTGGCGCCCGAGCAGTTCAACGTGCTGCGGCGAGAGGGCACCGAGGCTCCCAGCAGCAGTGCTTTGGAGAACGAGCATCGCAAGGGAACGTACCTGTGCGCGGGCTGTGAACTTGCGCTGTACTCTTCTGACACAAAGTTCGAGAGCGGCACCGGTTGGCCCAGTTTTTGGGCCCCGCTGCCCAACGCGGTGGAGACATCCACCGATTTCAAACTGATCGCTCCGCGCACGGAAGTGCACTGCCGGCGCTGCGGCGGACATTTGGGTCACGTCTTTGACGACGGCCCGAAGCCGACCGGATTGCGCTACTGCATGAACGGCGTCGCCTTGGAGTTCAAGCCGAAAGCCTGACCGCGAAAGCGGCATGAAGCGGGTGGCGGTTGTCCGAAAATGACGGACATGCCGACACATCTGCTCCTGCTCGTGCGCCGGTTCAACGAAGCTGCGGGCCTATATTCCTTGGCTCGCCTTGAACTCGCCATGCGCAACCCGCAAGCGCCCTTGGCCCCGCTTCTGCCGCGCCTGGGAACGCGCGGTTTGAACGCCGCCTCGAGACCGCTTGCATGGACGGATGCAGGCAAGCGCGTCTTGGCCATTCACCGCTATCGCCGCAATGCCCAAACGGGCCGCGTTCAAATCGCCCGTGATGCGGCATGGCTGTCGTTCCAGCGTACGGTGGATTCGCTGATGCAGATCACTCGCAGCATCGAAACGCTGCGCCGGCGACGCGGTGAGAAGAGCCGCTAGGAAGCATATGCCGCACGATGTGGTCGCGGTCGTCGGTTCCGGCGTCATGGGCAACGGGATCGCCCACAGTTTAGCGGCCGGCGGATTCACAACGGTTCTGATCGACGCCGTTCCGCAAGCGTTGGAACGCGCGCGCGCTACCATCGAGGCGAATCTCGCCGAGGGCGTCCGGCGCGGCAAGCTCCAGGCCAGTGAAGCGCTCGCCATCGGTGCGCGCATCTCGACGTCCGTGGATATGGCCGCCGCGCGTGAGGCGCAGCTGGTCATCGAAGCGGTGCCGGAAGAGATGCAGCTGAAACACGCCGTGTTCCGCAAACTGGAAGGCGTGTGCTCGGCTGACGCCGTGTTCGCCACCAACACATCGGCGCTCTCGATCACGGAGATCGCCGCAGCCGTTGGGAATCCCGCGCGCGTGCTGGGCATGCACTACTTCAACCCGGCGCACATCATGAAGCTGATCGAGGTCGTGCGCGGCTTGCAGACAGGCGAGACTGCGGTGGCCATGGCGCTGGCCGTGGCGCAGCGCTGCGGCAAAGAAACCGTTGTGATCAACGAGGCGCCTGGATTTGCTACCAGCCGCATCAATGCCATGATCGGCAACGAGGCCTTCTACATGTTGATGGAGGGCGTGGCTTCCGCCCGCGACATCGACAAGGCCTTGAAGCTTGGACTCAACCACCCGATGGGTCCCTTCGAGAGATGATCGACATGGTCGGCTTGGACACGCGTCTGGCAGTGCTCGAGCATCTGCACGCCACGCTCGGTGAGAAGTTCAGGCCTTGTCCGCTGCTCCTCAAGTACGTCAAGGCGGGCCGGCTGGGCCGCAAAGTCGGCCGCGGCGTCTACGAGTATCCGGAATCAGCGCGTCGCTGAGGCGAAGAAGCGTTCGGCTGCGGGCGCGAGCATGCCATGGTAATCGTTGAAGAGCCGCCGAGCGACGGTCCCCGGCCAACCGCTGGGCAACAGCGCGTGGGGCAAGTCCGGATCGATGAAGGGGAATCTTCGAAAGTCGTGCGTCAGCGCAAAACGCAAAGCAAACGCGTGGGCGTCTTTTAGACGCCCACGTTGGTGAAGGCGTGCGGCCCGGCGGCACAGCGGCCGGTAGTGCTCGATGAAGCGGCGGTACTCTTGTGCGATGCGGGGCAGATCCCAGCATTGCTCGACCACGTCATGGTCCGAACCGCTCGCGGTGCGCGCGTGAAACGTGCGAGCGAACTGCGCCGCGCCTTGAGTTTGCAGTAGTCGCTCGACGTCGTCTGCGACCGCGCGCGCAGCGATGTGAACGCCGCCGCCCATCGAGCCGAAGCCGAGGAACGCGAGCCGCTTGCGGATGCGATCGCGCTTGGTGCGCTCACCTTCGGGTATGGAATAGGTGAGCATGAACCACTGCCCGTCCCAGACTTCGCCGTCCGCTCGGTAGATGCGGCGGGTGCCTTCCTCGATGAGCGTCTGTCCCCGCGCGGAGAGGGCGTAATGCGAACGGTTGGCGCTTTTGCGCACGACCAGCCAACGCTCGCGCGCCAAGCGAGCCACCGCGGATCGGACGGCCACGGCGGTGATCCCGAGCACATCAGCTATGCGGACCAGACTCCCGAGCCAAACGTCCTGGCGGTGGGGAAATGCGTAGTCGCCGTAGAGCGTGAAGAGCATGGAGCGAGGCCGCAGTGGGGCCATGCTGGCAAACGGGCGGCCGGCCTTTGGCCGTTGCGCGACGCGGCGAGATTTGCTAAGATGTTGTGGCATATTCATCGCGACCGTGCGGATTATACCACAAACTGACGGGGGCTGCTATAGATGGCGCGCATCAAGACCTTTGACGACTGGGTCGAAATCCTGCGGATGTGGCAGAAAGACATCGACGTCGATCCGGAGATCTTCAAGCGGCTGCTCGGAGACTACACGCTCGAGGCCAAGTACGGCGATCTGCACAGCGACGAGATCGAATTCGGCGAGTTCGCGGGGCAGCGCAAATGGGATAAAATCATGGACATCCCGGATCAGCGCATGCGCGACGCCGTGCTCAACATGATCATTTATCAAGGCGACACAGAATTCGCCTCAAACGAGCAGCAGCGCATGCTCTTGCACAACGCCCCCAGCGAATATGACCTCTACTCCATCGCTCGAGTGTTCATCGAAGAGACGCGGCACGGCTACCAGATGTGCCACCTGCTCGTGAATCACTTCGGCAACGACGGCCGGATCGAAGCCGAGAAGATGCTGACGCGGCGCGCGGACGCGGGCACACGGCTGCTCAACGCCTTCAACACGCCGGTCACGCACTGGATGGATCTCTTCGCGTATCAGAATTACATGGACCGCGACGGCAAGTTCCAGCTGCAGATGCTCTCGCACAGCGGATTCGCGCCGCTCTCTCGCAGCATGGGCCCCATGTTGCGGGAGGAATCGTTTCACTTGGGCACGGGTGTGACCGGTCTGAAGCGCGTGGCCAAAGCCAACATCGTGCCGGTGAAGATCCAGCAGAAGTATCACAACAAGTGGCTGTCGGGATCGTTGGACTTGTTCGGCAACGACCATTCGTCGAGCGCCACCTGGGCCTACATCTGGGGCATCAAGGGACGGCCGGAAGAAGACAAGGAGCAGACCGATGCCGACAAGGAGCTGCTCAACGACCACGCCCGCCAGCAGTATTACAGTGAAGTCTCCAAGCTGGTGCAGCAACTGAACGCCTCGATTCCGGGGGATGAGAAGCTGTACGTCCCCGACATCCGCTTCAACCGGCACATCGGCGAGTTCGCCGGCAAACCGTATGGCGTTGACGGATGCCTCATGGACCGCGACCTGTACGAAGAGCATCTGCGCGCAGTGCTGCCGAACGAAGACGATGAAGCAGCGCTCGCCGAGATCTTCAAGCGCGAGGACTGGCTCGCTCCCAAAGCGGCCTGAACAGCAACCAACAGCATAAGGAGACGTCCGGCATGGCGATCAAAGCGGAAGAGGCACAGACGAAAAGCATCGACGGCAAGAAGCTCGTCAGCTATGGGAACGAAGGCGAGCACATCGCGCTCATCACGATGGACGATCCGCCGGCCAACACCTACACCCATGAGATGATGCGCCAGCTCGACGAAGCCATCCTGACGGCTCGGTTCGATACCTCGGTGCAGGTCATCGTGCTCACCGGCGCGGGCGACAAGTTCTTCTGCGCAGGCGCGAACATCGGCATGCTGCAGAAAGTCGATCCGACCTTCAAATATTATTTCTGCTTGCACGCCAACGAGACGCTGACACGCTTCGAGCAGACGCCCAAGCTCGTTATCGCCGCGTTGAACGGCCACACGGTCGGCGGTGGGCTCGAGATCGCCATGGCATGCGACATCCGCTTGGCGCGGCGCAACGCCGGCAAGATCGGGCTGCCGGAAGTCGCGTTGGGGGTACTGCCGGGGACCGGCGGCACCCAGCGCATGACGAGGATGTTGGGCAGGTCGAAAGCGATCGAGCTGATGGTCACCGGGCGCACCTTCTCATTCGAAGAAGCGCAAGAGATCGGCCTCGTCAACGATATCCTCGACGGGGATGCGCCCGCCTTTCTGCAAGAAGTCTTCAGCTACGCCAGGCAGTTCACGACGCCGAACAAGGCCGCCAAAGCGGTGGGCAACATCAAGCGGTCGGTCGTGTCCGGCGGGGAAGTGCCTTTCTCCGAGTCGCTCGCGATCGAGCGGGAGCTGCAGCAGCTGCTGTTCCAAAGCAAAGATGCCAAAGAAGGCCTGGACGCTTACGTCAACAAGCGCATGGCCAAGTTCACCGCTGAATAGGCGAGGCGCATCAACGGCCCGGCGCGGCAGCGGGTGATGGCGACCGATTGTGCACGGGCCGTTTTCCCTCGATGAACAAGGCGCCGATTATGCCGCCCCCGGCCGTCAAAGCAGCCGCAACGATCATCGCGACGCGAAAGGCGGCGAGGTAGGAGTACAAGACCGCCTCCTTGAGCCGCGTTTGCAGCGCCGGCGACGCGTCGGACGGGATTGAAGCCGCCGCCAGTTTTGAGCGCTGCCCGTTCAGGGAGTCGACGATCGCAGCCGGCGCGTTGATGAGGGCCATGCGGCGGTCGAGATCGTTGTTGAAAACCGCGACCACGGCGATGCTCAGGAGCGCGACCGCGAGCAGGCCCGCGGTCCTGGCAACGGCGTTGTTCACGCCGGAAGCGATCCCGATGCGGTTTTCGTCGACCGAGCTCATCACGGTCGTC
Organism: Candidatus Eremiobacter antarcticus; assembly: GCA_003244105.1. Classification (GTDB taxonomy): domain Bacteria; phylum Vulcanimicrobiota; class Vulcanimicrobiia; order Eremiobacterales; family Eremiobacteraceae; genus Eremiobacter; species Eremiobacter antarcticus. The sequence continues at coordinate 292,583 of QHBK01000006.1, forward strand.
GTCAAGGGCGCGACCGTGATCGCCATGCCCGCGCCGATGATGACGATGCCTGGAAAAAACGTCGTCCAGTACGATCCGCCGATACCCGGCATTGCCAGCGCTGCGAATCCGCAGCCGGCGACGACTGGACCGGCGACCAGCGGAGTCTTTGCTCCGATCCTCGCCACCAGGCTTCCGGAAATGGGCGACAGCAAGAAGATCAGAGCTATCAGAGGCAGCAACGCCGAGCCCGCCGCGGTCGGGCTATACTGTTGGACGAGGATCAGATCGAAGGGCAAGAAGAACAGAGCGCCGCCCAAGGCCGCGTACACACACAGCGTCAATGCGTTGACCGCGCTGAAATCCCGAGAGGCAAAGAGGCTCACTGGCATCATAGGATGCTGGGAACGAGCTTCTATGAAGATGAAGCAGGTCAAGCCCGCGGCGCCCGCGGCCAAGAAGGATATCACCGCCGGGGTGAAGCCGGCTGCGCCGCTCGCCGCGATGAGCCCGTAGATGAGCGCGCCCAGTCCCAACGTCGCCGTCAGCGCGCCCATCCAGTCAAGATGATGAACCACTTCATCGTCTCTGCTTTCTGAGATGAAGAGCGATCCCAAGAGCACGACGGCGATGGCGAGCGGCAGGTTCAGGAAGAAGATCCAACGCCAGGATGCGTGCTGGATGATCAATCCGCCGAGCGCAGGGCCGCCGGCGCCCGTGAGCGCGGTGAAGCTCGACCACAATCCGATGGCGCGACCCCGCTCAGCTTCGCTGAACGACGCTCCGATGATGGCAAGACTGCCCGGCGTCAGCAAGGCGCTCGCGATTCCTTGCAAGCAGCGGGCAGCGATGAGCTGGCCGGCGGTTTGGGATGCGCCGCAGAGCGCGGAGGCGGCGGCAAAACCGATCACGCCGATCAAGAAGATGCGCCGCCGGCCCAGATGGTCTCCAAGCGATCCCCCAAACAGCAGCAGAGCGGAAAGAAAGAGCGCGTAGGATTCAACGAACCACTGCACCTGAGAGATCCCGGCGTGGAGGTCCTGTTGCAGGATGGGAAGCGCGACGTTGACGACGCTGCCGTCGATGAACACCATGCTCGAAGCCAAAATCGTCGCCGCTAGTATCCACGGCCCCGACCGGCGGGAGCGACTCCCGACGGCGGCACGCGCAAGCGCGGCAGCATCGCACGGGGGCTTGATGATGATGGCCATGACGGCGTCGTACGAGCGCGCTCGCGTGGCTTCCCGCTCCCGGAGTGGCAGCCGCTGTTCGCGCTGATCGCAGCGGCCGTATGCGGCGGCTATTGCGGCTCGGAACGCTGGGCCGTGAAGACGCTGAGCGATCGTGCGGCGTACTCGGTGTCGTATGCGCCGCATGCTGCGCGCGTCAGCGACCTCGTCCGGCTCGCGCCGGCGTATGCCGGCGCCGGGCGGGGCTCAGGCGCGGAGCGGAAGCTTTATGAAGTGCGCGCGTGCTTGTCGGCCTACAAGCGCGAAGCGGACCGCGACTACCATCTTGTGATTGCGGATCCCGCAACCCATGAGACGATGATCGCGGAGATACCAAGCGCGCAAGAGTGCTCCGGCGCCTGTGCGTACCCGTGGAACGCGCGCAAGTATGTGGCCGCCCGGCAATTCGTCGAGACGCGCTTCGGCCAGGCGGGCCGCCGATTTCGCAACCTATATCCGCGGCCCCTGGTCGATGTCAGCGGCGTGGGATTCTTTGACACGCTGCACGGGCAGTGGGGCGTCGCGCGCAACGGCATCGAGCTGCATCCGGTCTTGCGGCTTCGTCGATTGGGCTGGTGCGCGCCCTAGGCCGCACACCCGGGATCGAAAAAAAACAAAAGGCGTTTGTGCGCAAGTTTACCGCTTGCGCGCCCAGAAGCGGCGCCTGTTTTGGAAGAAACGCAGAGCGATTATTCGGCGGGCATATTCGCCAACCGGAGCTTCCGGCTGTTCTACACCGGCCAGGCATTCAGCTACGTGGGGGACGGCCTGCGCAGCTTGGCCATTCCTCTGCTGGTCTTCCATCTGACAGGCTCGGCGCTCTCGCTCGGCGTGACGTACGCACTTGAGTTCTTGCCTTTTGCTTTGGCAGGTTTAGTGGGCGGTTCGTTGGCCGACCGCTTGGACCGCAAGCGCCTCATGATCGGCTGCGATTTCGTCCGCTGCGCCATCCTTTTGCTGTTCGTCGTCGCCTCGCTGCGAGGCTTTCTCTCGTTGCCGTTGATCTATGCGGGCATCACCATCATCGCGATTTGCGCTGCCATCTTTTTGGGCGGCCAGTCCACGAGCGTGCCGTTCCTCGTGGGCAAGCACCGCGCGAGCCAAGCGGTCTCGAGCCTGATAGCGACCGAACAGGCGACGAATTTGATCGCTCCGCCGATCGGCGGCGCTTTGTTTTCGATGGGCGGCGCCTTGCCCGCGCTCGTCGTGAATGCGCTGACGTATCTGATATCGCAAGTGGCGATCGCAAACGTGAAGACGTTGGGTCCGGACAAACCCGCGACGTTGCCGACGCGCGCGGAATTCATCTCAGACATCGCAGAGGGCTTCCGTTTCTTGTCGGGCGACGCCGCTATGCGGGCAACGACGTTGCTGTCGCTCGCGCTGAACTTTTTCGGGATGATGGCGATGGCCGTCTACATCCCTTTTTACAAAGTCGCCCTGCACGCATCAGACGCCCAAGTCGGTGTGACGCTCGGCATCGTTGCGCTGGGAGCCATCGCCGGTTCGGCGCTTGCGGGCACGCTTGCGACTTCGTGGCCCTTCGGGATGTCGCTGTGCATCGCGTATGCGGTCGACGGAGTCATCTTCGTGCCGGTCATCTTCGCGCAGAATCTTTGGGTCGCAGCGACGTTTTGGGCCTTGGCGAGCGCCGGCGGCGCCTTCGAAGTCACGCAGATTATCAGCTGGCGCATGCGGGTGATCCCGCAGGAGAAGATCGGGCGCGTGTTCGGCGCCGTGCGCATGATCGCGTTGGGGGGCGTCGTTCCGGGAACGATCCTGGGCGGTTTTCTGGCCGACAGGCTGGGAGTGCGCTTCCCCATCGCGTTGTCGACGTGGGGATTCCTGATCGTGGCGCTCTACGCGTTCGCCATAGCGCCGCTGCGCCGCGATGCTCGCTGACCGGCTAGGGGCCGAGCTGCTGGACAGCATCCGAGAGTCTGAACTGCGCGCGACAACCGGCCGATGAGGATAGAACAGGTCTACTTCGACAAAGGCGGTCAGACAGTGAAACATGTAAACGCTCGAACCGGGCTCGACCGGCGGTACAACCGCAGTTGGCTGCTGCTCATCACCGTCGTATGCACGCTGGCCTTGATCGGACAAAGCCGTGGAGACGGGTTCGGGTTTTCGCCGCCGAGCGGATGGCGCGCCCAAAAAGCGCCGGCCGGCTTCGTAGGGCTTTGGACAAGACCTGATGCGCTCGAGGCGCTCAATCTGTCAACAGCTTCTTTCAACGGCAGCGTGTCCGCGTTCGCGAACGACATCCTCGCCATCCAACGATGGAAAACGCCGTCGCTGCACGTCTACGCGAACCAGCCGTTCACGATCTGCGGCAACCACACCGGGCGATATCTGATCTGGACATCGATGTTTCGCGGGCGATCCTGGATCCACGAGCAAATGCTCGGTCTTTGGGGGACCAACGGCTACATATCGTCATACGTGCGGCCTTCGAATCACCCGCCAAGCGCCGCCGCACGCGCGTCGCTCGTGAGCGTCTGCGGCGTCGCGGGCGGAGGGGCGCCCAATCAATCCGCGCCTCAAGCGGCCCCCGCGCCCCAGAGCCAGCCGGCTGCGCCCGCAAACCAACCGCCCCCTGCGCCGAACAGCGGCGTGCCGACGCCGTATGTCTACCCGAGCTTGGCGCCGCGCTACGTGCCCGTCATACCTATGTGACGCTCGACCAACCGGCTAGAGCCGAGCACCCTCATCTCGCGGCAGCGCGTCGCATTTGGCGGCGAAGATGAAGTCGCTCTCCGTCAGTCCGTCGATCTTGTGCGTGAGGATCTCGAGCACGACCTCGCCATAGCTCAAGCGCACGTCCGGGTGATGCTTCTGCTCTTCCGCCAGCGCTCCCACTCGGTTCACAAAGTCCAGCGCCTTGACGAAATTCTTGAAACGGTACTCTTTGCGCAAGTGATGGTTGTCCACCGCCTGCCAGCCGGTCAGCTGTGGCAAAAGCTCCGCGATTTTGTCAGACTCGAGCGGCGGCACCCCTCCGCGGCACGGCACGCAGGTCTGTTCAGCTAGTCCCATCACAGCCTCTTTTCCGCCGGACGCTCACGCGTGGCCGAACCCGGCGCTCTTCAGCCCGTTGAGCATGAACTGCACCGCTAGCGCGGAGAGGATGATCCCGAGCAAGCGCGTGAGCACTCCGACGCCCGTCTTGCGCAATGCGTGGAGCACCAAGTCGGCGCCTCTCATGCACAGCCACGTGACGAACAGCGCGAGCCCGTACGCCACGTAGATGATGACCAGACGCAGATGATGACCGGCGCTCAGATTCACGAGCAGCAGAACGGTGGCGATCGTGCCCGGCCCCGAGATCATGGGAATGGCCAGCGGGAAGACCGCGACTGCGTCCAGATCGGCGGCGGCCTCAGCCTCGGTCTCCGGCGCCGTCTTGGCGCGCGACGGCCGCGCGAAAAGCATGTCGATGGAGATGAGCAGCAGCAAGATGCCGCCTGCGATGGAAAACGCAGGCAGCGTGATCCCCAAGTACTGCAACAGATAGCGCCCGACCGCCGCCATGAAGACGATCACGGCGGCCGCCACCAACACCGCACGATTGACGATCTTGTTGCGGCTTTCCGGTGAGGCGTGAGCGGTCAGGGCGAGCGTCGTCGGGACCATGCCGACGGGATCGAGGATGGTGAACGCCGTCGCTATGGCGGTGATGGTGAAATGCAGGTCCACGAAGGCGACGTTATGGGCGTTCCGAGCGCCTCCCTACGTTGGCGCGGGCAGGGCCTGAGCAGCGATCATGTGGGAGAACTGCTCCACAAGCGCGGGATCGAACTGGCTGCCGGCGCCTTTCTGCAGCTCTGCCAGCGCCTCGGGTTCGCTCATGCCCTTGTGATACGGCCGGTCCATGACCATCGCGGAGAACGCGTCGATCAGCATCAAGATGCGCGACAACAAGGGGATATCGCCGGCTGAAAGCTTGGCCGGATAGCCGCGGCCGTCAAACCGCTCGTGGTGGTAAAGCACCGCATTGGCGGCGTCTTTGAAGCCCGGTATGTGCTCGATCAGCATCGCTCCGATGGCTGGATGACGCCGGATGAGATCGTACTCGTCGCGCGTCAGACGGCCGGGCTTGCGCAAGACCTGATCGGGAATGGCGATCTTGCCGATGTCGTGCAGCACGCTCGACAGCAGAAGCGACCGGGTATCCGATTCCGAGAGGCTGAGCAGTTGGGCGAAGTCCTTACCAAGGCGGTTGACGTGTTCGAGATGATTGCGCGTCGCCGGATCGCGTGCCAAAAGCGCGGCCAAAAGCTCCGACACGGGCTCGAAGTTGCCTTCCAGTCGCAGCTGCGTCGTTCCGACGCGCTGCAGCCGCGCCATCGGCCGCCCTTGGCGTTTGCTCTGATATAACGCAGCGTCGGCCTTGATGATGATCTCGGCGGGGGTCCACCCGTCGGTGGGAACCGATGCCATGCCGATCGAGCAGCGCAATGGGATGGCGGCTCCGTCGTGAAGCATGAGCGCCCGGCTCGCGACGTCCAGCTCGATGCGTTCGGCTGTCAGCAAGCCATGCTCTGCATCCGTATCCGGCAGGATGATCATGAATTCGTCGCCGCCGTAACGGCCGATGATGTCCGAGGCCCGGCACGTCGTCTGCAGCACGGTCGTCAGCATGCGCAGCGCGTCATCGCCCACAGGATGGCCGTAGGTGTCGTTGACCAGCTTGAAGTTGTCGATGTCCATCATCAGCACGACGAGCGGCTCGCTCGTGAAACGCGACCGGGCGATCTCTTCTTCGAGTCGCGTCTTCAAGTAGCGGTGATGGAAAAGATTGGTCAGGGGATCGCGATCCGCTCGGTTGCGGGCTTCGCCGAACAGCTGGGCGTTCTGCACGGCAAGAGCAAGCTGTTCGCCGATGGCGGTCAGGATGCGCACGCTCGACTCATCGAAGGCGTTCTCGTTATAGGACTGCGCCGACATCACACCGATGCAGCGGTCGCCCAAGCGTAGGGGCGCCATGGCCACGGATTTCACGGATTTGCTGTTGCTGTGGATGTGCTGATGAGGCTGGTCATTGATCTCGGCTTCGGTGTGCAGCACCATCGGCTGCCTGGTCTCCATGACCTTCTGCGCGAACGAATTCTCCAAGGGCGTGACGTGCGGCGGGGTGATGTCGTTGCCCTCGATCGAGAACTCGGACCGCATGGCGGCCCCTTCGACGGGCAGCGCGACGTAGAAGACCTTCGCATCCATCACGCGGCGCACTTCATCGCACACGGTCTGGCACAGCGCGCCGATCGACAGCTGCGCCGACAGCGCTTTCGAGACTTCCGCCAGCAGCTGCAGTTCGCGCGCTCGCTGCTCCGCCCGGCCCAAATGCTGTGAATTTTCGACCGCGATCGCGGTCTGTTCGGCGATCGCCACCAGCACATCGCGGTCGCGCTCGCTGTAGGCGTGCGTGCGCGTGCTCTGCGCACAGATCACTCCGATGGTCCGGCTGCCGGTCCTCATCGGAACCGCCAGTGCCGACAGCACGTCGTCGCCGTCGCCACGTTGGATGGAAGGATAGCGGCGGAAGTCCTCACCGGTGCGGACGATGACCGGCTGGCCCTCGCGGAAGACATAACCGGTGAGCGAACCCTCGAGCGGGATAGGATCGCCGTCCTCCACCATGCGGTAGCGATCGACGCAATACGGAAGCGTCATCTGGCCCTGCTCCCAGGTGCCCAGAGCGACGAAGAAGGTGCCGGCATCCATCACGTTGCCGACGAGGCGATGGAGGCGAGAAAACAGCCTGCGCAGATCGCGCTCGGCACTGAGCGCGCGCGCTGCTTCCAACATCAGGCGCAGCTCGGTGCTGCGCGCGCGCGCTTCCTCGCCGACGAGCTTGCAGCGCACCACCACCGCCGCGAGGTCCGCTGCCGCGGTGACATACTCGAGTTCGGCCGGACCGTACACGCTCTCGCGCCGAGTGCGCACACCGATGTAGCCGAGCGTCTTGCCCTCGTACCGCATGGGCGCCATGATTACCGAGCCCGATCCATCGCCCGTCGACTGCAAGAAGCCGCCGGTCGGGAGCTTGCGGATCTGTCCGAAAAGCATCGGCCTTCCGACGCGCAGAGTCTGCGTGACGAATTTCTTGTCGATGATGGGCAAGGAGTCGCGTTCGTCGATGTTGCGTTGATACTGTAGGCGGTAGCCGTCCGGCGCCATGACGTCGGCGGTGGCGGCCACCAAAATAGGCGCCTCCATGACCTCTCGGACCAGGGCGTGCAGGTTCGCGAAGAAGTGGTCCTCGGCTTGCGACGAGCTCAAATCGAGCAGGCGCGCGTAGAAGTTGCCCGCAGAAGGTACGGCGACGGCGCTGTGATCTTTGTCAACGGCGGCTTGACCGACTGCGCTGCTCTTCTCGAGCGGAAGCGCAGATGAGCCCTGTATGAAGGGCCTGACTTGGGCCATTATTGTGTGCACATCCTGGTGACGTGACCAGCCGTGAAGGCGGCCTGTGACAGCGGCCGCAGGCCGTCGCCTGCAGCGGCAGCGCCCCGTGCCGAGCAAGGCAGCTGGATGAGGCTGCGGTTTGAGGCGCACATCGCGCTTTCGCGCCTCATAGCCTTGAACTCAAAGCGGTTTCGGCTCGATCAGCCCGAGACCGAATTCGACCGTCTCATTATAAGGCCGCGGCGTCTGTGGGAAGATTGCGCTGCGTCACAGAGGACGAGCGTCACTATTCCGGCCCCCAGGGGACTTGGCGCCGCTACGTTTGATCAGCGCGAGCGCGCTGCGTACGCCTCATCCAATATCTCGACGACGTGCCGCACCCGCATGCGCGACCCGCGCTGCGCGAGGCCTGCCTGGAGTTGCATGGAGCAACCGGGATTCGCCGTGGCGACGACATCGGCGCTCGTCTCGAGCACGGCCTCAATCTTCTCGTCCAAAATCGCTTGCGCAAGATGCGGATGGGTGAGGCTGTAGACGCCGGCAGCCCCGCAGCACTGGGAGGCGTTTCGCAACTCGATATAGCGCAAGCCCGGAATCGCTTGCAGCAGGGCCCGAGGCTGGTGTGAGATGCCCTGGCCGTGGACCAGGTGACAAGCATCCTGGTAGGTCACAGCGATCGGCAGCTTTGCAAAGCCGGACACAAGCGATGTCTCGGCGAGAAATTCCGTGACGTCTTTCACGCGCGCAGCGAACGCCAGCGCGGGCTGCGCATATTCGGAATCGTCCTTGAGCAGTTCCCCGTATTCTTTCATGACGGCGCCGCATCCGGCGGAGTTCACGATGATGGCGTCCAGCGGCGCGCGCCCAAAGGCGTCGATGTTCGCGCGCGCCAGGTCTTTGGCGATGGCGCGCTCGCCCGCGTGCACGTTCAGCGCCCCGCAGCACCACTGGCCCGTGGGCACGCGCACGTCGCACCCGTTGCGAGCCAACACGCGCACGGTGGCCTCGTGCGTATGGCGGAAGAGCGAGTCCATGACGCACCCGAGCAGTAAGCCGACGACCGCGCGGCGGCGACCGATGGCAGGCGTGACCGGAGGCATGGCCGATGCCGACGGTTCAACGTGCTTGTCTCGGCGCGGCAGCATATCGACGAGGCGGCGCAGTCTGTTTCCCCGCGGCAAAGTGTCGAATGCGGCGGCGAAACCCGGTACAGACGCGATCGCGCGCGAGGGCCACATGAGCGCCCGGAAAAGCCACCGCCGCGGCAGGACGAGCCGAAACGCGAGTTGGCGGAAGATCATCCATCCTTTGGAATGCGGCGCGAGATCGCGATGCTGCTCCACTTGGAAGCGGCCATACTCCAGCAGGCGCCCGAAGGGGACACCCGCGGGGCATACCGTTTCACATGCCCGGCAGCCCAAACAGCGATACAGGTGATCGGCCAAGTGCTGATTGATCTCCGCCTCTCCCAACGCCACTTGCTTCATCAAGAAGATGCGCCCGCGCGGAGAATCCGGCTCGAACCCCAACAAGCGGTATGTTGGACACGCCTGCTCGCACAATCCGCAGCGAGTACAGAGATCGAGGTCTGCAAGCGCAGGCCTTTCCGGTCCCGAGTAGCCCGGAGACACGCCAGGCACGCGCTTCAAATGCCTCCCAGAAAACGGCCTGGATCGAACGTACCGCTGGGATCGAATGCCGCCTTGAGCTTGCGCATAAGGGCGATGGGAGCGCGCAGCGGCAATGCGGGCAACAGGTGCTCCCCGATCTGCGGGGGAGCGAACAGAAACTCAACGCTCCAGCCGTGCGCCTCACAGGCGTTTGCGAACGCTCGCAGCCCGCTTGGGGCAGCGGTCGACACATGAGCGTCGGCACGCACGTGCACGAACGTGAGACCGACTGCCGGATGCGCCGTGCACTCGGTGTCAGGGCCCAGCGAAAGCGCCCGCGCCATAACCGCGGCCACGTGCGAAGGCTGGCTTATGACCTTCATGCCGGCGACCGTAGCGGGCGAATAGGCTGCGCCGCAGGCTAGCTCCGCGATATCGGCCCAGGCGTGCTGCACCTGAGCTTGCGCGACCATCTCTATGCGTACGCCGCTTGCGGCGGCGGCTGACGCGGCTTTGCATATACGGGTTATGCCATCGGCCTGACGCGCGATCGCTCCGCGCGTGCCGCCCAAGCGCAAGACGAGCATCCACGCATGCCCGTCATGCAAGCCGCCGCCCAAGGAACGCACGCGATGAGCGGACCGAGCGTCGTGCAGAGTCGTCGCGGAAGGGAAGAGCGGCGAGCTGGCCACGTCCAAAGCGGCCTGGCACGCGGGCTCGAGGCGCTCAAAGGTCGCGACCAGCCCGGCCTCCGCTTGAGGGAGCGGCGCGACCTTGAGGGTGACATCGGCGATCGCCCCGAGCGTGCCGCGCGCGCCCACGAACAGCTTAGGAATGTCGTAGCCAGCCACGCTTTTGACGACCCGCGCTCCGCTGAAGGCGGTCGAACCATCGGAGAGGCTCACATGCATGCCGAGAACGTTGTCGCGCAAAGCCCCAAAGCGCTGGCGCAGCGCTCCATCCCTTCGTCCTGAGAGGATCCCGCCGATCGTTCCCTCGGCCGCATGGGAGGGATCGCACGGGAAGAACTGACCCTGCGCGCGCAGCGCGCTCTGCAAGTCTGAGAACTTGGTGCCGGCGCCGACGGTGACGGTCAGATCCGCGGGCGCATACTCCACGATGCCGTCGCAGCGCGTCATGTCGAGCACCGCGTCGATCGAGACGGGGGGCGGCGGCCGCCACTGCGCCGTGCCGGCTCCCCGGATGATGACGGCGGCCCCTTCCTGTCTCAGAGCGCTCACGATCCTCGCAGCTTCGCGCGCGTTGTGCGGGGAGAAGACCAGCTTGGGCGTGCAGCCTCCCACCGAGTAGCGCGCGCACTCGTCGGGCCGGACCCGCGGCCGGCTGCCGGTATGCTTGCGCAGGTCTGCTGCGAAGGGCAGGTTCAGCATCGTTAGAATGCGGGGCCGGCCGCAGGCGCGATGCCCTCCGGCAGATCGGCTCTTTGCAGCGTGCGCGCGCTCTCGCCGCAGCGCCTGGAAGTGGGGAACATCTTGGCCGGGTTGCAGAGGCCGCCCGGGTTGAAGACCGCTTTCAGCTTTGCCATCAGCGCGAGGTCGCTTGGCGCGTACTGGACGTTCATGCAATCGCGCTTCTCGATGCCGATGCCGTGCTCGCCCGAGATGCTGCCGCCGCGAGCGACGCAAGCGCGCAAGATGTCGGCGCCCGCGGCGATGGCCGCATCCACCTGCGCCGGCACTTTCTCGTCAAAGGCGATGAGCGGATGTATGTTGCCGTCCCCCGCGTGGAAGACGTTTGCGATAAGCAATCCGTAGCGGCGGCCGATCGCCTCGACTTCGGCGAGCACTTCGGGCAGTTTGGTGCGCGGTATGACGCCGTCTTGGACGTAGTAGCTCGGGCTGAAGCGGCCCATGGCGCCGAAAGCGCTCTTGCGACCCCTCCAGATGCGTTCGCGTTCCGCTTCATCCTTGGCCAAACGGACTTCGCGCGCGCCGTCGCGGCGGCAGACGTCGCCGATGGCGGCTGCGGTCTCCCCGACCGATTCCTGCAGCCCGTCGACGTCTGCTATGAGGATGGCGCCGGCGTCCGTCGGGAAGCCCGCATGCACGTACGCCTCTATGGCTTGGGTGGAAAGCCGGTCCATCATCTCGAGCGCGGCCGGGATGATCCCGGCCGCGATGATGTCGGACACCGCTTTGGATGCGTCGTCGACCGAATCGAACACGGCCAGAAGGGTGCGAGTCGTCTCAGGCTGAGGCGTCAGCTTGACGGCGATCTTGGTCGCGATGCCGAGCGTGCCTTCGGACCCGATGAAGACGCCCAGCAGATCGTATCCGGCCGTCTCATTCTCCCGGCCCCCCAGCCAGACGATCTCTCCCTGCGGCGTCACGATCTCGCAGCCGAGCACGTGGTTGGACGTGACGCCGTAGGCCAGGCAGTGCAGCCCGCCGGCGTTCTCGGCGACGTTGCCGCCGATCGTGCAAGCGCTTTGACTGGACGGGTCGGGCACGAAACGCAACCCCAGCGTCGCGACCGCCGCGCTGATGTGGGCGTTCACCACGCCCGGCTCGACGAGCGCCGTGCGGTTAGCGGCGTCGATATCGAGTATCCGCCGCATGCGGGCCGTCGAGATCAGGACGCCGCCGAACTCGGCGATGGCACCGCCCGACAGGCCCGTGCCTGCACCGCGTGCGACATAGGGGCAGCGCAATTCTTCACACGCTCGCACGACTGCGGCGACTTGGGCCGCGTCCGCGGGAAAGACCACGGCCTCAGGAGCGGCTCGGTCGATCGAGCCGTCGTATGCGTAGTTGCGCAGATCGTCAGGCCGCGCGGTGACGTGCTCGTGACCAACGGCGGATCGCAGACGCTGAATCAGAGCTTCCTGCATCAAGCCTGTGGCATTCGGGAGAGAATGTTCCCGGGCCCCCGGGCTCGAACGGACGGGCGCGTATGCGGATCGAGCGGGTCGATTACTCACCGCGCAAAGAGGTCTATCACCCGGGTGAGGTGGTCAATGTCGCCATCCGCTTCGCCGAGCCGTTCGTGGGCCAGTGTGAGATCGGGTTCGTGCCGCAGGACCGCCCCGCCGGGGAAGACTTCCGCCGTTCGACGTGCGCTCGCAGCAGCGACAAGCTCTATGAAGGCCAATTGTACCTGCGAGATGGCCAAGTCGGACGGTGCGCGTTGCTGGTCCGGCTGGCGCCCGTCAAGGGCGCACCGCAAACGGTGCGGGCAGGCGAGCAGATCTTCGAAGTCCGCCCGTTGCGGCCCTAAAGCCGAAAAGAGGACAGACATGCCAGTGCGAGTTGGAGAACCGTTGCCCGATATCAGAGGCGAGTCGCCGCAAGGACCCGTCAAGCTTGCCGATTTTCGCGGGCTGAAATCCATCGTCTTGTGGGCCTACTCCAAAGATGGCACATCCGGCTGAACCAATGAAGCGCGTGACTTCAGTCAGCGGTCCGCTGACTTTGAACGGCTCGATACCATCTTAGTCGGGGTTTCCCGAGACACCGTAGAGTCGCACCGAACCTTCGCCGCCGATCACGCAATCACGGCGTACTTGCTGGCGGACCCAAGCGGGAGCATCTGCAGCGAGTTGGGAGTGCTTCCGGACCCCGCCGGCAATGCCAAGCGCACGACGTTCGTCATCGACAAGCAAGGCGTCGTCCGCCGGATTTTCGAGAACGTAAAGGTCCCGGGGCACGCCGACGAGGTGCTCGCCTTCGTGTGCGATATGGCCGCCATGAAATTGCCGTAGAGAAATCCTTTCTGTTGCAGGATACCGCTGGGCGCGCCGACAAACGGCGCGAAACTCGCAGCTCTACGTTTTTGGAATCACTAAAACGCGCCGCGGATGAGCGCAAAATTCGGAGGCTGACATGAGGCGCAAAACCACCAAGCGAACCGGTTCGAAGACATCGACCACGAAGAAGTCCGGTCGCAAATCGAGCAAGGCTTCCCGCTCGAAGTCAACCGGCAAGAAATCGTCAACGAAGAGAACAAGCAAGAGATCATCCAGCCAGGCAACAGGCCGCAAGACATCATCATCGGGACGCAAAGCATCATCGTCACGCGGGTCGGCGCGGAGCAGCTCGCGGCGTAAAACCTCAAGCGGCAGTTCGCAATCCTCCGGCGGTACGCGTTCCGGTACGACGCAAGCGACCGGCGGAACGAAGAGTTCCACCGGCAAAGGCGGCCGCACCACTCGGACATCTGCACGATCGTCGGGCGCCAAGCGCAGCGGCCGCTCTTCGGGCAGCGCGACGAGCAACGGCTCAGCGTCACCGCGCGCTTCGCGCGGCGAGCGCGAGAGCAGAACTGAACGCTCGGGCAGCGAGCGCTATGGAAGCGAGCGCTCGGGAACGGAACGCGAACCCAGAGAAGGAGCGGTGAACGTCGACGATCTTGAAGACAGCGAGGAGCTCGAAGAGACGTACACTGAGGAAGAAGAAGACTACACGCCCGAGAACTCAGAAGAGGAATATTGAGGGCTGGTTGTGAGCCGCCGCTCGGCGGTTCGCGATGACGAGGCGAGGCGAGGCTTGGGGCCTCGCCTTCGCATTTATGGTCGAAGCCGGCTGTGCGGCCGTCTGGGCGTGGGCGGTGGCGACAGCCCTGCGCGACCGGCAGATCGCTCAAAGGCTCGCGCCCATTACGCCCGGCAGACGCTCGCAGCCTGAGAAGCAGCGGCTGCCGAGCGTTGCCGTGATCCTGCCGGCTCGCGACGAAGCGTCCAACATCGCCGGATGGATAAGCAGCGTGCGCCGGCTGAACTACCCCGATCTTCACATCGTGATCGCAGACGACGAATCGGAGGATGGCACGAGCGACGTCGCGCGCCGTCACATAGCCGGCGACTCGCGCTTCGCAGTGCTGCGTTGCCCGCCGAAGCCGCACGGCTGGATCGGCAAGTCATGGGCTGCGCACAGGGGCGCGCAAGGCAGTGACGCCCAGTGGCTGCTCTTCAGCGACGCCGATATGCGTATGGCCCCCGATACCCTGACGGCAGCTGTTGAAGCGGCGTTGCGCCTCGACACGGCGGCTCTCTCGCTGACCACGACGTTAGAGTGCGGAAGCACTGCCGAAGCGATCGTCATGCCGGTCGTCGCCGCTCTGATATTCGCGGCGTATCCGATCTGCCTCATACAGGACGAGCGCTTCGCGACAGCGCTGATGTGGGGTGGGTTCATGCTCGTCAGGCGAGATGCGTACGACAAGATAGGCGGGCACCGCGCGATTCGCGCGGAGATCGCCGAGGATCGGGCGATGGCGGAGCGGCTGAAGGCATTCGGTTATCGCGTGCGCCTGCTGGACGGAAGCAGGCTCGTGCGAGTGCGCATGTATGCGGGCCTTGCATCCATGTGGGAAGGTTGGCGCAAGAACATCTTCGAGGGAGTTCGGCGCAGCCCACTGCTGGCGGCGCTCTTCGTTGCCGGGAATTGCGGGCTGTTGATCGCGCCGATGCCGCTGTTGGCAGCGCTTGGAATTGCGCGCCTGCGCCGAAGGCTGAGCAAGCTGGAGGGGCGGTTGTCGGTGCTGTGCTGGGTCGGTGCTTTAAGCGCCGTTTTGGTCCGTCTTTTGCGAGACGAGCTGATAGGCGCTGACGCGCGCTCCGTCCTGGCGACGCCCTTCGCCGGCGCGTTCACATGTGCCGTGATGTCCGCCGCGGCCTGGAGGTCTATGACCGGACGAGGGCAGATCTGGAAGGGAAGAACAATTCACTAGCTTTCGCGTAGGACTCGCGAGTATCGGCGGCGTCGGAGAAAATGCCGGCGCGGTAGAAAGCGGCCAACACGGCGAAGCCCAGCGTCAACGCGAGCATCGAACTGACGCCCGACTCCGGTCCGAACGCGCCGCCCGTGAACCACTCCGGGCCTGAGATGCGCTGCGTGACTGCGCTCGGCACGGGCATGGCAAGCCCGCTCAAGGGAAATCCGAAGATGGGGCCTTCAAACGTATTCCAAGCCGCATGGCAGCCGAGCACCAACCACAACGATTTCGTCCAAAGCAGACTGAAAGCGGCCCAGAGGGAGAAAAGCACCAGGCCGCCGGCTGTGAGTGCGGCTTTTTCATGCGCGTGGGGATTGCTGAAGTGCAACACCGCGAACAGCGACGACGTGACGACGGCAGCCGGCGCGAACCCCCACTCTTCCCACAGATTTTGCAGCAGGTAACCGCGCAACGAGATCTCCTCGAAGAGCGCGGCCACCAGGAAAACCACGAGCGCTGCGCCCACGACCTCGACGTCGCGGCCGGGAGCTGCGTATGCTACCACCTGCGAATAGCCGAGCATCCGGTGCATCAGGTAGACCAAGATCTGCATGGCGGCGCCGAAGGCGACGCCGATGAGGAACAGTCTCGACCAAGGGCCGCGCGCGGGTAAGCCCAGCGACTCAAGCGACCGGCGGTCGAGCCAACGGCGCATCACCAATGCCACCGTCAGCGCGGCGGCTGCCAACAAGAACTCGCCCAGCACCGCGCCTGCATATCCTGCCGGCAACGAGCGCCGCCCGCCTGCGATCGCGCCGCCCGACAGGAAATAAACCGAGGACAAAAACCCTGCGAAGGCCGCTACCGCGAGCGGATACAGAAGAGCCCGCAGAAGCGGCCGAAGACGATGGTCCTTGCAGAAAATGCGCTCGAGCAGCGACGGCATTCGCCGGGGTTTAGGGTGCGGCCGCGGAACACCCTTGCATGAACGCGTCGGTGTCCAAGACCGAACTCAACCTATGGATGGCGTTCAGCGACGAAGCCAAGACGCAGCGGCTTTACGCCGCCTACGCGCTTGCCGCCATGAACGAGGGCTACCCGGAAGCAGCCGAGGCCTTTATGGAGGCGGCCGGGGCAGAAGTCATCCACGCCATGTCGCATCTGCAGGCGTTAGGCGCCGTGAAGAGCACCGCCGAAAATCTGAGGCACGTCGTGGAAGAGGAATCGCGCGAGAGCGAGCACACCTACCCGCGTTATATAGAAGAAGCTCGTCAAGACGGCCGCCAAGACGCGGTGCGCACCTTCACGCTTGCTCTCAACCGCGAGCGTCACCACATTGAGCTGTTTCAAAGGACGCTCGCGCAGCTGGCCTCGCGCGAGGTTGCAGACGGCGCTGTCGCCGCCGCGCCGCGCATTTCGGATGGGGACAAAAAACCGGGGCGCTCGTCCGGCGATGCGCGCGCACAAATCACGGAGGGGCCTTTGGCTTCCAGCGCCGAGGGCGAGCTTTCGCGCACGGCGCGCGCAGGCGCCGAGAAAATGACCGGCCCTGCGGAGATCAGCGAAGAGCGAGCGCGCATCGCGAGCCGTTCGCGCATCCGGGAGCTGGTCTTCGGGGCGCAAGACGGCGTCCTCACGACCGTCGGAGTGGTCTCCGCTTTTTTCGGCGCGACGGCCCACAACAGCGTCATCCTGTTGGCGGGCCTTGCGTCGGGCTTTGCAGGCATGGTGGCGATGACCGCAGGCAGCTATCTGTCATCGAAAGCAGAAGCCGACGTCGAGCGCTCGGAGATCATCCGCGAGCGTCAAGAGCTCACAGACCATCCTGCCGAGGAGCTCGCCGAACTTGTGGAGATCTACCGCCGGCAGGGGATGGGCCGCGAGCAAGCGCGCAACGCCGCGCTGCAAGTCGCAAAGGATCCCAAGCGCATGCTCGAGGTCATGGCGCGCCAGGAGCTGGGCCTCGAGCTGGAGCCGCAGCAGAACGCGATCAAAGATGCCGGCGTCATGGCGCTGTCGTTTTTGTCGGGGGCGGTTTTCCCCATCGTCCCATACGTGCTCATCAACGGCTTGCCGGCATTCGTCACTTCCATTCTGCTGGCGGCGGTCGTGTTGTTCGCAATCGGCGTCATCAAAGCGCGCGCTGCAGACACGAGCCAGCTTCGCTCGGGGGTCGAGTCGTTCGGCATCGGGGCTGCCGCCGGCTTACTCGGCTACATCTTGGGGACGCTCATCCCCAAGGCTTTCGGGGTCAACTTCATCGGCGGCTGAACGCCCCGGTGAACAGCTCCAGGGTATCCTGGGCTTGCGCCGTTCGTCAGGCGTGCTCTTCGATCCAGACCGCTCCGTTCTCGCCGTGCTCTTTCTTCCAAATGGGGGCACGCTGTTTGAGCTCGTCGATGGCGTACTCGCACGCGTCGAAGGCGGCGCCGCGGTGGACCGCCGATACCGCCACCACGACGCTCGTCTCGCCGATGGAAAGGCTGCCCGTCCGGTGGCCTATGGCGATCTCATGGATCTCGAATTTAGCTTTGGCTTCCCGCCCGATGTCGGCAAAAACGCGTTCGACCATTGCCGGGTATGCCTCGTACTCCAAACGCACGATGCGCTGCCCGCGCGCGTGCGCGCGCACCTTGCCGACAAAGGTGACGATGCCGCCGGCCTCGGGCGAATCGACCGCCGCGACGAACGACTCTTCGTCGAGCGCATCCGGCGAGAGCACAAACGCAGCGGCTCTTCGCGCGCTCATCCACCTGCTACCGGCGGCAAGATGGCCAATTCGTCGCCGTTTTTCAGCACGGCCGCGGGCTTGACATGCTGCTGGTTCACCGCGAAGGCGATGCCCGCGTGCTCCGGGCGCATCGACGGAAATTGACGGCAGATGCTCGCATACGCGTCGGCTGCCGTCGCGTTGTCGTTCAGCTGAAGGTCGACCCGGTCCCGGCCGATCGCCTCCCGGTGCGAGGCGAAGAATCTCACATGTACGAGCACAGAGGCCGTCGCTTGCAAGCATTGCGTTGCATGAATCGTTCCATTCGCAAACCGAACGGTGAACTCATACGTGAGCGCGAAACCGCTCGGCCGTCCGGCTAGGACTTGCCGGTCCGGCGTGCAATTCGATACCTTCGCTTCACGACTGCA
This sequence comes from Candidatus Eremiobacter antarcticus, assembly GCA_003244105.1. Lineage (GTDB taxonomy): Bacteria > Vulcanimicrobiota > Vulcanimicrobiia > Eremiobacterales > Eremiobacteraceae > Eremiobacter > Eremiobacter antarcticus. Next base: position 310,626 of record QHBK01000006.1, read on the forward strand.
CACGCCGGAGGACGCATCATGGCCCACGAGTTGCCGCCGCTTCAATACGCATACGACTCCCTCGAGCCGTTCATCGATACGACGACCATGACGCTGCATCACGATAAGCACCATGCGACCTACGTGTCAAATCTCAACGCGGCGATCGAGAAACATCCGGAGCTGGGCGGCAAGAGCGCCGAAGATCTGATCCGCGACCTGAACGCAGTGCCCGAAGACATCCGCGCGGCGGTGCGCAACAACGGCGGCGGTCATGTGAACCACTCGATGTTCTGGACCATCATGAAGCCCAACGCCGGCGGAAATCCCAAAGGTGCGCTTGCGGATGCTCTGCGTGAGGCGTTCGGCGATCTGGAGTCGTTCAAGAAGCTGTTCAACGAAGCCGGCACCAAGCAGTTCGGCAGCGGCTGGGTGTGGCTCGTGCGTGGCAAAGACGGGAAGCTGCAGGTGACCAGCACCCCCAACCAAGACAATCCGCTCTCTCAAGGCCTCTATCCCATCATGGGCAACGACGTATGGGAGCACGCCTACTATCTGAAGTACCAGAACCGGCGCGCCGACTATTTGACGGCGTGGTGGAACGTCGTGGATTGGGATGCCCTCCACCGGCGCTTTGACTCCGCTTCTCGCTGACGGCTGCGGTGGCACTGCTCGACGGAAAGATGGCATGCGTCTTAGGCGTCGCCAACCGCTGGAGCATCGCGACAGCCATCGCCAGAGCGCTGCACCAGCACGGGGCCTCTCTCATCCTGACCTACGAGGGCGAGCGCACGCAGGGCGAAGTTGAGAAGCTGGCCCGCGAGTTGGGCGACGCACCCACAACCGCCTGCGAGGTGAGCAAGGACGAGAGCATCGGGAGCTTGCGAGAATTCATCGCAGGACGAGGCCTTGCGGTCGATGCGCTGGTGCATAGCTTGGCATTCGCGCGCAAGGAAGAGCTGTCGGGCAAGTACTTCGCGACCAGCAGGTCTGGGTTCTCGCTCGCGCTCGACATCAGCGCTTATTCCCTAGCTGCGCTGTGCCGCGAACTGCAGCCGGTTTTCGCGCCTCAGGCTTCCGTGATGGCGATGACGTATTTGGGTTCGGTGCGCGCCGTGACCAACTACAACGTCATGGGCGTCGCCAAAGCCGCGCTCGAGTCTTCCATCCGATATCTTGCAAACGACATGGGCGAACTCAACGGCGTGCGCGTCAATGCGATTTCCGCGGGGCCGATCAAAACTGCTTCGGCTCGCGCCGTCGGCGACTTCACCCGCATCCTTGCCCAAGTGGCTGAAAAGGCGCCGCTGCGCCGAAATGCGGTCGCGGAAGATGTCGGAAACGCGGCCGTCTTTCTGGCAAGCGGCCTCTCGAGCGCGATCACGGGCCAAATATTGTACGTGGACGCCGGCTACAACATCATGGGCATCGTCTGACGCTTTCGCTGCACCGCCACTGAAGCGGGCGCCGGACGACAGGTCACGAGGCGGCGGTTGCTTAAGCGAATGGGCTTCTCGATTGGGGGTGGGCTTCGATGGGACTGACCTGGCAAGACGTCGATGACATCGGCTTCGAGTTGGCGCAAGCCTACCCCGAAGAAGATCCCAAGCAGATCGCTATGCCGGAGCTGCTTCGCTTGGTCACGGAACTCGACGACTTCGAAGACGACCCCGAAAAAGTCGACGAGGACACGTTGCAGAGCATCGCGCGGGCTTGGCAAGAGGAGTTCGCGCCGCAATAACCGCCTCGAGGGGTGCACAACCTCAGCCCGGCGGCGCCGCCACATCCTCCCGAACGCCGTCTAATGGCCCGTTGAAGATCTCCAGCCTGCGAGAGCAGTTGCGTGCCTACGTCCCTCGACCGCTTGAGGCTCCTTCCAGACAGCGCGCGGCGGTGCTCTTGCCGCTTTTGGGCAGGGAAGACGATCCTCAGCTGCTGTGCTTTCGCAGGTCCTGGAAAGTCTTAGAACACAGAGGCGAGGTGTGCTTTCCGGGAGGGTCGGCAGAGCCGCAGGACGCTGGACCTGTCCAGACCGCGCTGCGCGAGTCGTTCGAAGAATTGGGCTTGTCCGGTTCGGCGGTCGAAATATTGGGGATGCTTGACGACGTCGAAACCGCGGTCAGCAACTATGTCGTCACCCCGGTTGTCGGTTTTGTGAGCGGCTCACCGGATCTCATCGCCGACCAGCTGGAAGTGGACACGATCATCTACGTGCCGATCTCAAGGTTGCGCGAGCCGGGGGTTTTCTCATCGCAGTGGAGCGTCGACGGCGGAGCGGGCAACCTGCGCTACGCCTATGAATTCGATCAGCAGCGCATCTGGGGAGCCACTGCCAGGATGCTGCATGGGCTCTTGGCCGTTTGGCAAGGACGAGCGGCGCCGTGAACGCGACGCTGTGCGAGCGCTGCGGACAACGCCCCGCCACCGGCAGCGACGTCGCTCTGGTGCAAGGCCGCTTCGCGCTGCAGTCTTTGTGCGCGCAATGCTTGGCCGCGCAGAACAAGCAGCGCATGGCCGTGGCCGGCGGTGCCGCGCTGGCCGCTTTGGCCGTCGGACTGGGCGCCTCGATCTTCGCGGCGAACCGGATCAAGAGCGAATCCGCATCCCCTGAGCCTCAAGCAGGTCACGCACCAAGCCCGCTTGCGCGTTACCGAACGCCTACGTTGAACGCCCTCAGCCGCGACTTGACCCAGCTGGCGCGGGAAGGCAAGCTCGATCCCGTCATCGGCCGCGACAACGAGATCGACCGCGTGGTGCGCATACTTGCGCGCCGCACGAAGAACAATCCGGTGCTGATCGGCGAAGCCGGCGTTGGGAAGACGGCGATCGTGGAAGGGCTGGCGGTGCGCATCGCGCGCGGCGATGTGCCGAAATCGCTTGCCGGTCGCAGGATTCTCGCGTTGACGCTGTCGACCGTGGTCGCCGGCACGAAATACCGCGGAGAGTTCGAAGCGCGGCTCACGCGGGTCTTCGAAGAGATGCGCCGCAGCGCCAACGAGGTCATCGTCTTCATCGACGAGCTGCATACCATCGTCGGTGCGGGCAGCGCTGAGGGCTCCACGGTGGACGCCGCCAATATGCTCAAGCCGGAACTCGCGCGCGGGGAGATCCGCTGCATCGGCGCGACCACCTTCGAAGAGTATCGGGTCCATATCGAGAGCGACGCAGCGCTGGAGCGCCGCTTCGCGCCGGTCATCGTCGATGAACCGAGTCAAGACCAGGCACTGGCGATGCTGTCGGGCGTCAAGGACCGCTACGAGCGTCACCACGGAGTCGCGATCACGGACGAGGCGTTGCGCGCTGCCGTGACGTTGAGCGCGCGCTACATTGCGGACCGGCACTTGCCCGACAAAGCGTTCGATCTCATGGATGAGGCGGCCGCGAGCGTGGCGCTGCGCCGCGGTGCAACCGTCAACGCTGAGGACGTCGCGCTGATGGTGTCGGCCGCGACCGGCGTGCCGCTGCACACGCTGCAGGAGAAAGAAGCCCAGCGGCTCGTGCACTTCGAGGATCTGTTGCGCGAGCGCGTCGTGGGTCAGGACGAAGCCGTGCATGCGGTCGCCGAATCCGTCCGGCGCACGGGCGCGGGGCTGCGCGAGCACCGCGGGCCTCTCGGCGCCTTGCTCTTCGTGGGGCCATCAGGCGTCGGCAAGACGGAGCTCGCGCGCGCGACAGCGGCAGCCTTGTTCGGCAGCGACGACGCGCTGTTGCGCTTTGATATGTCAGAATTCGCCCAGCCGCATTCGGCGGCGCGGCTGATCGGCGCGCCTGCAGGCTACGCCGGTTATGAGAAAGCCGGCGCTCTGACCGAAGCGGTGCGGCGCCGGCCGTATTGCGTCGTCTTATTTGACGACGTCGACAAGGCGCACCCGGAAGTTCTGGATCTGCTGTTGCAGGTGCTCGACGAAGGGCGCTTGACCGATGCCCAATCGCGCGCCGTCAACTTCCGCAACACCCTCATCATCCTGACGGCCCATCTGCCCGGCGGAGCGCAGGTCTCCAAGCTGACCGAAGTCTTGCAAAGCGAGCTGCTGAACCGGCTCGATGACGCAGTCGTCTTCCGGGCGCTCGGGCCCGCCGACATCCGCAGCATAGCGGAGCTTGCGGTGCGCCCGCTCATCGAATCGGCCCGTGAACGCGGCTACGACTTGCAGATCACCGCAGCGGCACTGCACTGCATCGCATCCGAAGCGAATGACCCGCGCCAGGGCGCACGTATGGTCCGCCGCATCGTCGAACGCCGCTTGCGCAGCCCGCTTGCCAGTTTGATCTTATCCGGTGAGCTGGCGCGAGGCGCTGCGATCGTCGCCGACGTCTTCAGCCGCAACAAAGTCGAACTGCGCCCATCCGCTACGTAGTGCTGATCGAATACACCGATCCCGCTGCGCGCGAGGAAGCGCTCGAGCGTCATCGCCGCTATCTGGCGCAGGGCCGCGAGCGCGGGGTGGTGCTTGAATCAGGCGCCTTTGCGGATGGGAAAGGCGGCATGTACATCCTTGATCTGCCCGACGAGCACTCCGCGCGCGACTTCGTCGCGCACGACCCCTACTGGGAAGCGAAGCTGAAGCTGACCATCCGCGCGTGGCTGGCGACCAAAGCCAAATGAGAAAGGCCCCGTAGGGCCCCTTCGTTTTTTTCACGAGGCGCTGTTAGGCGCTGTATGCCTTGAGCATCTCGTGGATGCGCTGCGTGATCGCCATGGCATCGTCGAAGCGGCGCTGCCACACGTTGCGGCCGAAGATAAGACCGGTGACGCCTGCGTCCATGCCGAGCCGCGCTTTGTGCAAAAGATCTTCGTCCGAGATTTTGCTGCCGCCGGAGATCAGCACGAGGGTGCGGCCGGCGGACTTGACCACTTTGCGGAGCGCCTCTTCCTCAGTGAACTTTTCGGTGGGGTACGGTTTGGGCTGCTTATCGCCGTCCGTGAGTTTGGGCACGTTCAATTTCACGACATCCGCGCCCATTTCGCAAGCGACTCGCGCCGCGTAATCGACCGCATACAGCGAATCCTGACCGCCTTTTTCCTTCACCGCCTTGCCACGCGGGTACGCCCAGACGATGAGCGGCATGCCGTAGCGGTCGCAGTCCTGACGGACCCGGTTCAGCTGATCGATGTCCGCGCTTTGCGCAGGACTGCCGACGTACAGCGTGTAGCCGACCGCATCGGCTCCCATGCGGACGGCATCCTCCACGCAAGCGGTCATCGGCGAGAATGCTTCATTGTCGTCCGGGATATTGGTCTTGCCGTTGATCTTGAGCACAAGCGGCACTTTGCCCGCGTACTGGCGGAAATACTTGCGCGCCAGGCCGAAGTGCAAGGCGATGCCGGAGTAATTGCCCTCAAGGGCCAGCTTGAATTCGAAGTCGGGATCGATGCTGTCGGGGTTGTCGAAGAAGTCGACTGGCCCGTGCTCCAACCCCTGATCGATGGGAAGCAGAAGCAGCGTGCCGTTGCCGGGTCCGTATTCATACAGCAGCCTGTGCAGCCGAGCGCGTTTTCCCAGCGAGAGAGCCAAGTCGTCGAGAGTAGGGCGCGGCACCTTGGTCAGCATGAACGGACTCCTCCGGCGAAGATCAGATGGCGAATCGCCTTCCTGCCACTACGATTTTCGCCCGGCCTTCACCCCCGCGCGATCACCTCGGGCGGGATGCTCCGCCGGTTGTCCAGCACTCCATCAAGCCCAGCCACCAAGCCGGTCGGCAAGACCGCATGCGTCAGGCTCAAGGCGATGGCCGCCATATCGAGCCCTCCGTAGCCGTCGATGGTCGCAAACGAGCTCTTCATCAGCCAGTAGTTCAGCGCCAGAAACGTTCCGCCAATGCCCCCGAGCCTCGTCAGAAGTCCCAGCAGCAACGAGACGCCGGTGAGGGTCTCGCCCCAAGCCACAAGGTGCGCGAACAACGACGCGTTGGGCAAGACGGTGTGAACGAGAAAATCGTGATACGCACCGCTGGTCTTCTGCACGGTCATCCCGATCATGCCAGCCATCATCCCATCGGGAGCGGCGAAACCGGGATTGAGGATCTTCGGGATGCCGTGAATCAGCCAAAAAATGCCGGTGTAGATGCGCAGGATCGCCAGCCAATTCGCGTAGGTCTGCGGATAAGGAAGCAGTCTCGTCATGTTCACCTCGTACGCGCAAGCGAGCAGCGGGACTTTACGCTGGGCCGGGAGTCTCCCCTGTCGAAGGCGCGCTTGCTGAAACGGACGAACCGTGAAGCCGTGGATCTTTACGACGTGACGGTCATCGGAGGCGGCCCAACTGGGCTGTTCGCGCTGTTCTATTGCGGCATCCGCGGCGCCAAAGCGAAGGTGATCGACGTCTTGCCGGAGCTTGGCGGCCAGCTGTTCGCGCTGTATCCTGAAAAATACATCTACGACATGCCCGGCTTCCCCGCGGTCATCGCTCAGGACTTGGTGAACGCCTGCGTCGAGCAGGCGATGCAGTGGCCGCATGCGGTGTGCCTGGAAGAGCGCGTCAAGGATCTGCAGCAGCTGGAGGACGGCACCTTCAAGCTTCTCGCCGATAAGGGCGAGCACTGGACCAAGACGATCGTCATCTGCTCGGGCATCGGCGCGTTCAAACCGCGCAAGCTTCCCGCTGCGACAGCTGAGCGCTTTGAGAACCGAGGCTTGCACTACTACGCGCGCAACTTCGACCAGTTCAAGGACAAGCGCGTCGTGGTGGTGGGCGGCGGTGATTCCGCGGTCGATTACGCGCTCGCGATCGAGCCGCGCGCCCGTGAGGTGACGCTCGTCCATCGCTCCGCATTCCGCGCCCATCCGCACAGCGTGGAGCAGCTGAAGAAATCCACCGTCGTCGTCAGGCAACCGGACTACGAAGTCACGACCGTGCACGGCGACGGTCAGGTCGAGGCCGTGACCTACGCCAACGGAAAGACGAAGGAAGAGGTCACGATGCCGTGCGACGCCGTGCTGTGCGCTCTCGGCTTCATTTCAGACTTGGGAGAGCTTGCCCGCTGGGGCATCAAGACCGAGGGCCACGGGATCACGATCGATCCCATCACGATGGAGACGAGCATCAAAGGTGTGTACGCCGCCGGTGACATCATCAGCCACGCGGGCAAGCTGAAGCTGATCACCTGCGGAACGTCAGAAGCGGCGATGGCCGTGAATCAAGCGATGGTGCATATCAATCCCAAGAACAAAGTGCAGCCGGTGCACTCCACCAACCTGACGTTGCCCATCTCGGCAAAGTTCGGCGCCTCACCGTGAACCGGCGGAGGTTAGCGTCAGAGCGGGATCAGATCTGCCAGCGCTGAGCGTTCCACAAGTCGCTGTACAGCGGCTCCGGTGAGAAGCCTCGCAGATCTGTGTTGAGCGCGTAGATCCGTTTTTCCCAGACCAGAGGAACGTACGGCACGTCGCGGTTCAGTCTGCGCTGTATCAGCGCATACAGCTGCTTGCGCGCGCGCTCGTCGTACGTCGCGAGCGCCGCCTCGGACCAGCGGTCGACGTCAGCATCCGAGTAGAACGCATCGTTGTAGCCGCGCGGCGAGATGTCTTTCGTTTGGATGATGTTGCTGCGATCGGGCTCGGTGTCCGCCCCCCAATCGTCCACCAACGCGTCGAACTTGCCGACATTGGCAAGACCGGAGCTTCCATAGATCACGTTCCGCGGCACCTGGCGGATGTCCACCTGCACGCCGATGTCGTGGAAGTCCCTCTGCATCTCCTGAGCCATCGTGCTCAACGGGTTTGACTCTGCTTGGTTGAGCAGGCCGAAGCTCAGCGTGCGACCGTTCTTGTGCCACAGGTGGTCCGCACCGAACGACCAGCCGGCCTGCGTCAACAAACGCTTGGCGCCTGCCGGATCGTACACTGGAGCGCCGTTGTCCCTGGCGTACGCCCAGTCATACGGCGCGAGCAATGTGTCAGCTGGAATCGCAGTATTGGCGTACGCCGTCTCAGCTATGCGGTGACGGTCCAAGGCCATGGCGAGCGCGCGGCGCACCCTCACATCAGTGAACGGTTCTCGCCTGCAATTGAAGGTTAAGAAACGCTCGAAGTAGGTCGGCGTCAAGAGCGTGCGTATCCCTTGCATGCGCTGCACGCGGTGATACTGGCTGGGCGTCAGTTGGGTCGCGAGATCCAGATCGTGGCTCCCGAGCATCGCGACCTGCGTGTTAGGATTTGGCACGATATGGATATCGATTTCGCGGACGTGCGGAGCGCCGTCGAAGTACGAGGGGTTTGCCTGCAAGACGATCAGGGAGCCGTGATCCCAGCGCGACAGCTTGAACGGCCCACTGCCCAAGGGCATGCGGCCGAAAGGATCCCGGTTGAAGTCGCGCGCGTGCTCGAGGATGTGCTTGGGGACGACGTAGCCTCCCGATCCGCGGCCGAAGAATTGGAACACCGAGGGGGCGAACGGCTTCGCCAGCCGTACGATCACGGTGTATCCATCCGGAGTTTCCAGCTTGGCGATGCGCTTGTAGACGTTCAAGTAAAAGCTGTTGGTCTTCGGATCAGTGTATTTGCTGTATGTGAATGCGACGTCGGCTGATGTAAGCGGCTGCCCGTCCTGCCATTTGACGCCGCGGCGTAGATGGAACGTGATGGTGCGTCCGTCCCGGCTGATGCCGCCATTCTCCAGACTGGGAACTGCGGTTGCGAGATCTGGGACCAGGTGCGCGCGATCGTCGTACTGGACCAGCCCGTCGAACATGGCGGCCTCGACGTACGCCTCGGTGACGAGGCCGCTCAAGACCGGGTTGAGGGTGTTGGGCTCCGCGTTGATGGAAAGCCGGACGATACCGGGGACCGTCGATGCGTTCTGGCGCGCTGCTTGGTTCGTTGTGGAGACCTTGGAGCAGCCGGCCAGCGCCGCGATCAGCATAAGCGCGCACGCCGAGCGGCTCGCGCGCAAGGGGAAGAGCCTCACGGCGTGCTTCATCGGGCGCTTCATTCCGGCGCCCTTACGTCACATCCCCCTCGGAACGGCCGCAGCCGGCCCAACGTTGCTTGTGTGGATGAATGAAATGAAGATGAAGCGTGCATTCGGCCAGGTGGCGGTGGCGTTCTTGGCCTGCGCGGCTGCGATGACGGCGTGGCTACCGGCAAACGCAAACGGAAGTCCCGCGCCGTCGGCTCCCACCGCCGCCGCTCTCGTGGCGGAGATGGCACAGCGGACTCATGGGCTTAATTCGTACACAGCGCGGGTTCACTTCGACACGGATGTGCACGCCTTCGTCGATCTGCACCCTGCCTTGGACGCCTCGTATTACTTCAAGCGGCCCGACAAGGTTGAGCTGGTCTTCGACTCGCTGCCTGCGCTGGGTCGGCAGTTCCAGCATCTATACGCCTCGCAGGGCACCCCTGAGACTTGGCCCCAAACGTATGACATCGCCTACGCAACTCCGGCTGAAGACGGCAAGTCGTTCTTCCTGCAGCTTGTTCCCAAGAAACAGGGCAACGTGGATCGGATCGCCGTGACCGTGGACCGGCAAACCCTGACCGTCGTCGCGACGCAGTGGCGCTATCGAAGCGGCGGCGTCATCACGATGTCACAGCAGAGCCGGCGCGTGGGCGACTTCGTGCTGCCCCAGACGCAGACCGCTGACTTTTCTTTGCCTTCCTACAAGGCGCACGTCGTTTCGACGTACTCCGACTACCGCCTCAACGCTGTGATTCCCGATTCCATCTTCACCGACGGCGGTTGACGCACGCGGCCGGCGGTTAGATCGACGGCGTGACAGGTACGGCCGTCGTCTGCGACAGCGGCGAACGAAGAATGTCGTAGAAGCGCACGGCGACCAACGCTGCGTATGCGGTCGTGAGACCGCCGACCAGGAAGTGCACGATGATATTGACGACCGGTATGTGGCTGAACAGCACCGTCACGATGCGGCCGAGCGCGAGCACCACGATGATGCCGATGAACGCGGTGATGCTGGGACCGATGTTCGCCCGGACGAGGTGATACGAAGTACGCAGCGCGTCAACCGCGCCCTGATTGCCGACGATGATCGCCGGCATCGCATACATGAAGAAGAATGCCAAGAGCAGGGCCAACAGCGCGCCCAGTCCGAGCGCCACCATCAATACGAGGCACACGCAGCCTAAGACGAATGCGATGCCGAACAGCGCAAGCAACGTAGGGATCCGCGCCAGTGCTTTGGATACGCCGCCGCTGAGGTCGGGCGGCTGGCCATGCCACACGTGTTCTGCCGCGCCGACCACGATGGCGTTGGCCAGCAACGACAGCAGCACGAGGACGACGATGCCGAGAGCGAACCATATGCCGCTGGCCGCGAGCATTCCCAGTGCGGCGCCCGGATGCATCGCGCCAAGCGCTCCGGCGCCGAGCGCGCCTCCCAGCGCGGTCGCCAACAGGAGCACGCCGAATATGCCTTCGAGCAGGGAGACCACCGCGGTCGGCAGGGCCAGGATCCAGTTCTTGGTCAAAGCCTGAAAAGCGTTTTGCAGTTCCGTCACCGCATCGACCTGACTGGTGGCCATCGGATGCCCTCCTTCCGACCGTCTCGTGGCTAAAGCACACGCTCATGCAACAACGCATGGTGTGAGCGCGAATGCTTCGCAAAAATCGCGTTCTCCTGCGTCTGTCGCAGTGCTCGCCGGGAACCGCCGGCGGGATGCCGAAGGAGCACATCTCCACAAGCCATGAGGAAGATTCTTTGACCGATCTGCTCTCGCTCGGCGGCCGGACGTTTGCGTCGCGCCTCATCGTCGGCACCGGCAAGTTCTCGAGTCCCGAGCTGATGGCCGATGCATTGGCCGCCTCGGGCGCGGAAATGGTCACGGTCGCGCTGCGCCGCGTCGATCTCGACATGCCCAGCAAGGCGATCACGGATTTCATCGATCAGCGACGATACCTGATCTTGCCAAACACCTCGGGAGCCGCCGATGCGGTGGAAGCCGTGCGATTGGCCCGGCTCGCGCGAGCCGCGGGCTTGCCGCCTTGGATCAAGGTCGAGGTCATCCCCGACCCGCGCTACCTCATGCCCGATCCCGTGGAAACCCTCAAAGCCTGTGAGATCCTCGTGGGCGAGGGATTCACGGTCCTGCCATACATCCACGCAGATCCGGTGCTGGCCAAGAGGCTTGAAGAGACCGGAGTGGCAGCCGTGATGCCGCTGGCCGCGCCGATCGGTTCCGGGAGAGGTCTGAAGATGGAAGCGGCCATCGCGATCATCATCGAGCAAGCGACGTTGCCGGTCATCGTGGACGCAGGCTTGGGCGTGCCGTCGCATGCTGCAGCCGCCATGGAGATGGGCGCCGACGCGGTATTGGTCAACACGGCGATCGCGACCGCCGCGAACCCCGTCCGCATGGCACGGGCCTTCATGCTCGGCGTCGAGGCGGGCAGAGCCGCAAGGCAAGCGGGAAGGTCGCCGGAGCTTGCGGTTGCTTCCGCCTCAAGCCCGCTCACCGGATTCTTGCGGGAGCGCTGATGGCATTCTCGGACGTCTTTGACACGTCGCTGATTCATGACGCCGTCGAACGCAGTGTTTACGCGCGCACGGGGGACGTTCGTGACGCCCTTGCTGTCGGCGTCCAGACGCTTGAGGCGGCGGCAGCGCTGTGCTCCCCCGCGGCCGGCGCCATGTTAGAAGAGATGGCTCAGCGCGCCCATGCTTCGACGGTGGAGCGGTTCGGCAACACCGTCGCCCTCTATGCGCCGCTCTATCTGAGCAACCACTGCGTCTGTACGTGCACGTACTGCGGGTTCTCCATGGGCCTGGACATCAAGCGCAAGACGTTGCGGATCGACGAGGTGATCCGCGAAGCGCGGACGCTTGGGCAACGAGGGTTTCGCAACATCCTGCTCGTGTCGGCAGAGCACCCCAAGCATGTGAACGCGGAGTATCTCGCTCAATGCGTCGCGGAAACCAAGCGGATCGCGCAGTATGTCGGGTTAGAAGTCGCGGCCGCTGAGACCGAAGACTACCGCAAGTACGTCGCCGCGGGCTGCGACGGCGTGGTGCTCTATCAGGAGACCTACGATCCCGCCATTTACGCGCAACATCATCTGGGCGGCCCGAAGAAGAGCTATCGTCCTCGCTTGGACGCGCTGGAGCGCGCGGCCCGGGCCGGTGTGCGGCACCTCGGCATCGGTGCGCTGCTGGGCTTAGCGGACTGGCGCTTTGAGGCGCTCGCGCTGTTCGCTCACGCGCGCTATCTGGAGAAGCAGTGCTGGCGCTCCCAGATCAACATCTCGTTTCCGCGCATCAACCCGTCAGCAGGCGACTTCGCGCCGGCCCAACCGGTGGGCGACGCGCAGCTGGTGCAGCTGATGTGCCTGTTCCGTATCGCCTTCCCAACGGCGGGCATCGTTTTATCCACCAGGGAGCCCGCAGCGCTGAGAGATGCCTTGCTGCCCGTTGGCGTCACGCACATGAGCGCGGGCTCGAGCACCGAGCCGGGAGGATACGCGGCGCCGGGCAACGCGGGCGAGCAGTTCCAGCTCGAGGACAAGCGCGACGTGGACGCGATGTCGCAGCGGGTGCGCGAGCTTGGGTACGAACCCGTCTTCAAGGACTGGGCGGAAATGCGCAGCGCGCCGTATCCGGTGGCAGCTCCATGACGGTGACCGCTAACGGCAAAACGAGAGCGGTGGGCTCCGGCACGAGCGTGAGCGACCTGCTGGTCCAACTTGGACTTGACGCAGCCCGCGTCGTCGTCGAGCACAACGGAGAGCCGCTCAAGCGCGACCGGTTTTCTGCTACGGTGCTGCAAGCGGGCGACGCGCTCGAGATAGCGCAGATGGTGGGCGGCGGTTGAACGGAAACTCGCCGCAGTTGCGACGCTCCCGCTTGGCTGCTGTTAGACTCTACCTGGTCAGCGATGCGTCGCCGCGAGTCGTTCCGGTCGACCGTTTCCTGGCAGAGGCCGCGGCGGGCGGCGTCGGCATGGTGCAGTTGCGCGAGAAGAGCTTGACCGACAGCGCGCTGTTTGCAGCGGCTTTGGAATGGTCCGCCGCGTGCCGCAAGCATGGCGCCCTTTTTGTTGTGAACGATCGGCTGGACATCGCGCTCGCTTGCGGCGCAGACGGAGTGCATCTCGGACAGGATGACATGCCGCTCAGGGCGGCGCGAGAAATCAGCGGAGCGGATTTCATCATCGGCCTTTCCACGCACAGCCCGCAGCAGGTCCGTGACGCCGGCGCAGCCCCGGTCGATTACATCGGTGTCGGGCCCATCCATGAGACACCGACGAAGCCCGGACGAACGGCGGTGGGCCTCGATCTGATCCGCTTCGCGGCCGAATGCGCCGCGCAGCCCTTTTTTGCGATCGGCGGCCTGCAGCCCGAGAATATAACGGCGGTCCTAAATGCCGGCGCCACGCGCGTGTCAGTGCTGCGCTGGATCGCGAACTCGGACGACCCCCGCTCGGCCGCGCGCGCCGTCAGCGACATGCTTGACGGCGCGTCCAACAATAACCAGACCTCCGCCGCGCCGCTCCAAACGGGATGAAGGCGAACGACGCGCTCGCGGCGCGGCTTCCGCCAGGACAATATGTGGCCCGCGACTTTCCGGTGCTGCACGTCGGCGGCGTTCCCCGCTTCGATGCCGCCACGTGGCGCTTTCGCATCTTCGGCGAGGTGGAACGGCCGCAGGAACTGACATGGGATGAGTTCATGAAGTTGCCGACGCGCACGGTCAAAGCGGACATCCACTGCGTGACGCGGTGGTCGAAGTTCGACACGACCTGGCAAGGCGTTCCGTTCAAAGCCATCATGGAGCTTGCGAGGCCCACAGCAGAGGCGCGTTTCGTCCTGACGCATAGCGAAAACGGCTACACCGCCAACCTGCCGCTGTCCATCGTCGATGACGACCGCGTTTTGCTGGCGCACACCTACGAAGGAAAGCCGCTCGAGCCGATCCACGGCGGTCCGATGCGTATGTTCGTTCCGCAGCGCTACTTCTGGAAGAGCACCAAGTGGTGCAATGGAGTCGAGTTCCGACGAGAGGATGATCCCGGCTTCTGGGAACTGCGCGGCTACAACAACGACGCCGATCCCTGGCGTGAGGAGCGCTACTGGTGAGGTGCTAGGCGGCCAATCCGGGCTTGACCGGAGCCGGCAGCCTGCTCACAGCAGCGGCGCCCTCGAGCTCTGCGACCTGATAGCCGTCATCGTTCGCCCGTTCCAGGCAGTTCGGGCAGACCTTGACGGTTCTCATACGCAGCGCTGACAGGCGGTGAGCCAAGAAGTGATGGCCCAATCGGGATTGAGTACCGCAAAACGCACAAGTCGACATAGACAGCGTTGAACCTCGTTGGTTTTCGGGCATGTACAACGGTGACATGCCGTGCTTGGGATTTGTTACACGCGCGCGCTTGCTGTGCGAAGCGCTTGCAGGTTGCGCGCGCTGCGCAGGGCGCACACCGGTTTGTCCGAAACGGCGCTCATGAGGGCCGCTTGCACAGCGTTGTGCCTGTCGATCGTCGTCTCGGCCGTGGCCACGATTTCGGAGCTGCGGCCTTATTCTGCGGGGCTTCATCGCTGGCAGTACACACTCGCGGTCGCGCTTGCCGGTCTGGCGCTGGGGGCGTTGTTGGCCCCGCTGCTGCGCAGACGGACGTGGACCGCGCGAGCCGCTGCGGCAAGTGCTGCAGGCGGAATTGTGACGGCGATAGCATTTGTCGCGGCGGAATTGCTCGCGGGGCCTCCGCAGCGTGTGCCGGTGGCGCCGGGCGAAAACTACCGGCCGCCGCACTCATCGCTTCTGTTGACGTTTCCGGCCATTTCACCGGAGGCGCTGTCGGCAAACGGCGTCGCGCAGACGATCGTTCTTTCAAGCGCGCGGACCAGGTGGCAGCTGACGCCTCAGCAGACTGTGCGGATCCGCTCGTATGTCTTGCGCTCGGATCCTTGGCCTGCGGCCTACGTCAGCGCGCGTTCCCCACACCATGAACCGGAGACGGTCACGCAGCCGCAAAATCCAGCGTTCGTGTCGCCGGTCTTGCAGTTTCCGAGCGCCGACAAGGACGGGATGCTCGTGGATCAGTTCTCCGTCCCCGCCTTGCACCGCGAAGTCAGCGTGAAATATTATCCAAATCTGATCTCCCGCGGGATCGATGTGCCTTTCGTTCAGTTCGCGATCGCGCAGGAAAACGGCCCCACCATCGCCTCGGGCGTGGCGGTCAGCGGCCGGCCGGTCTCAAAGGGGAACATGCTGCTGACATTCTCGCTCGGCACGTATCCGGTCGTCACCATAGCGGGCGCGCCCGACCCGTTGCTGTACGGCACGGGTTTGGCGCTGAGCGCCGCGGGCATCGTGGGGTTCTTGTTGGGCGCGCTTCGCGCGGGCGCGGGCCAGCCGGCGTGACCGACTACACGGATCACGTCGTACGGCGCAACCCGGACGGCTCGTACGACGTGAGGGACGACCGCGTGCTTGTGGGTGCGTCGCTGGGCAACAGCAGCGCGTGGCTGGTCGGCAAAGCGACCGGCGCAATCCAAAAGATCTACTCGCTGCATCTCGATGAAGACGTCTTTTGGTCGACGGTGGTCACGTACGGCAGCCCGCACCATCACGTGCTGGTGGGATTGGAGGCCGGCGACCGTACGCCCGAGGAACGCTTTGGCCGCGAGGGCGGCCACGTGATACTCACGCCTGTCGCTCCGGGGCATTTCGCCTATCACCCGGGTTATCAGCGTCATCGTTTCGAGTTGCCAAGCGGTCTGCAGGTCACGGAAACGCTTTTCGTGCCGCACACGGGGCTGGCCGATCCGGCGGTAGCCTTTTTCGCCGTCGATATCCATAACGCGGGCGCCGAGACGCGGGAGCTCGTCGTCCACGCGTACGCCAAGCTGTGTGGAACGACGCCGCGCGATCTGATCGCGCGCTTCGATCCGGCGCTGCGCGGGCTCATCGCCTGGAACGAGTCTCATCCTTCGTGGGTTCGCATCGTGGGCTGCACGATGAAAGTGCACGGCTACGAAACCATGCAGCACGCCGCTGAATCGTACGACCCACAAAACGTGCCACCACTTTCCAAGGACACAACTGAGAAGGGCAACATCATCGGCGCGCTGGGCGCGATCGTCAGCGTCAAGGCAGGCAAGACCCAACGGCTGGCATTCATCGAGGTCTTCTCCCCCGACGGCGAGGCAGCCGCGCGCAAAATCTACGAGTCAGCCCAGGACGTGGAAGACTGGCTTGCGCGCACGAATGACTTCTATGCCGGCGCGCTGGGCGTCTCGCAGGTGCTGACGCCGGAGAAGACCATCAACGACGGCGCCTTTTGGGCGAAGGCGAACATGCTGCGCGTCATGGCCAAATATCCGCAGGGCTGCGCGTTCACGAACAGCCCCGGCGCCTCTGCGGCGGTCGTCGGGCGGGACCTCGCATGGTTCACCACGGGCTGCGATTATCTGATGCCGGACGTCTCGCGCGCGATGCTGCTTCGTTTCGGCGAGACGCAGTACGACACTGGGAAGCTGCCCGAATATTACCACGCGGTCACGGGAGCGGTCGAGGATTACGGGCTGAACGTGAACGACGACACGCCGCTGTTCATTTTGGCCTGCGCGCATCATTACCGCATCACGGGTGACCGGACGTTTTTGGATGCGGTCTGGCCGGTCATGCACAAAGCTGCCGACTATCTTTTGAGTCAGCGAGACGAGCGCGGCCTTGTCTATTGCACCGCGACCGGCGAAGAGGTGCGCGGCATCGCGGGTTGGCGCAACATCATCCCTCACTTCAGCATCAACGGCGCGGTCACCGAGATCAATTCGGAGTGTTATGCGGCGCTTTCGACGATGGCACAGCTGGCCCGCCAGCGCGCCGTGCAGTGGGCGGAGCAGCGCGATGAATACGAGGCGATCGGCGGTCACTATGCCGCTGCCGGGCGGGCGCTGCGAGACGCGATCAACAAGCACTTGCTGAACCCCAAGAACGGCATGTACGTGCTCAATATCGACGTCAACGGCCAAGTGCACGCCGACGTCACGGGCGACGAAGTCTTTCCCGTCATGTTCGACGTCGCTCCCGCGGCCGTCGGCTACCGCATCATCAGCCGGCTCAACACTCCCGACTTCCAGACAGAAGCGGGGCTGCGCACAGTCTCGCGGCTCTCTCCCGATTACACGCCATACCGCGATGTCGGGCTCATCGGCGGGGTGTGGCCGGGGCTCTCGTTTTGGTATGCGTTCGCGGCGGCCAAGATCTACCCGGACGCGATGGCCCATAATCTCAAGCAAGGGTATGCCCAATACTTGCGCGATCCCAAGATCTACAACACGGTGCCCGGGCAATTCTCCGAATGGTTCGACGGCGAGTCGCTCGTCAACCGCGGGATGCGGCTGTCGCCTTGGGAGCCGCCGCGCTATCTCTGGGCTGCCATCGAGGGCGCCTGCGGCCTTAATCTGCATGAAGCGCCAAAGCGCTTCAACGTGGCCCCGCTCATGCCGTCAGGCTGGCGCTGGCTGGGCGTGCGGCGGCTGCCGCTTGCCGGCAGCGAGCTGAGCTATTTCATCATCCGCGAGCACTCGAAGTTCCGCGTGTTCGCGAACGGACACCTCAGCGTGGAAGGGGACCTAGAGGTCTTCGATGAGGACGTCAGCAATCGCATCGAACGGCTCGACCCCGACATGGAAGTCATCGCGTTCCGGCGAGATCAGGAGTGGCTGATCTGCATCGGAAGCACGCTGAACGTGGCATACACGTTTCCGCTGTCGCTGAAGCGGCTTATCGATGAACGCCGCCGCTATCGGGCGCATCTGTTCAACGCCGACTTAGGTCGCTGGATCGAAAGTGAGACCGCCATTGGCCAGGAATTCGCCGATATCGCCCTGCGCATCGAAGCGCAAAGCTTTGGATTGACAAGGCTCGTGCCGGCGGACTAAAGGCGTGGAAAAGAAGAAGGCCCAAAGTAGCAGCTTCGGGCCCCGTGAAGCCGACCGCGACTCGCGAGCTTGGGTGAGGTCGGTCGACTCTACTACTCTCATCGGCGGCGCGAGACCCGAAAGCGGCCGGAAAGTAAAAAATTTAATTTGAGCAACGCCTGCGGTATATGGGCGTTTGCGCTCGCAACTGTTTGCTGGCTTGCCGCCGGCGTTTTGGGCTGCTCCAAGATCGAGACCAGCACGGGGGGCGCAGGCGGGAATCGCTCCACCATTCCCGGCGTGCTGCGAGTGGGATCGTACGAAGACCTCGACAACCTCAATCCTTTGCTCTCCAATCAGTCGTTTGTGACCGACGTCGAGCAGATGGTCTTTTCCGGGCTCATCGACTACGACGACCATGGAGATGCGATCCCTGACGTGGCCCTTGAGATTCCGACGCTCGAGAACGGCGGGATCGCCGCCGACGGCAAGACCATCACGTACCACTTGCGGCACGGCGTCCGTTTTTCCGACGGGGTCGCGCTGACGTCCGCCGACGTGAAATACACCTGGCAGCAGATCATGAACCCGAAGAACAACGTGCCCTATCGCTATCCCTACGGGATCGTCGCCTCGATCGACACGCCTGACGCCTACACTGTGGTCGTCCACCTCAAGCAGCCGTTTGCGGCCTTCGTCGCCTACTTCATGCGCAACGGCAACGTCGGCTCGATACTGCCCGAACATCTGCTCAAGGGCTACTCCGAGATCAACCGCATCGCGTTCAACACGCATCCCATTGGAAGCGGGCCGTTCAAGGTGGTCAGCTGGCAGCCGGGCGCCCTGCTCACGCTCGCGGCCAATCCCTCTTACTGGCGCGGGAGGCCGAAGCTCAACGAGATCCGCTTTCAGATCATCGCCAACCAGAACACGCTTTTGACCAGCGTTCTCGGTCACGACGTCGACGTGTACTATGACGCCCCGGAAGCGCAGTACGCAACCTTGAGCGCGATCCGCGGGTACCGCGTGACGCGCGTCCCCAACATGACCTTCGAGCACATCGATTTCAATTGCGCGCGCTATCCATTGGACGATGTGCGAGTTCGCCAGGCGATCGCGTACGCGATCGATTGGAAGAAGCTCGCCGACCACGTCTATCTCGGTCTTGACCCGCCCGGTATGGCCGACATACCGCCGATGTCCTGGGCGTACGACCCAAGCGTGCTGCCGTACCCGCACGACGTCACGCGCGCGCGCAATCTGCTGAGATCGGCCGGTTGGCTGACCGGCGCTGACGGCGTCGTGCGCAAAAACGGCGAGCCTATGCGCCTCGACATTGCCACGGTCACCGGTGTGACGTCGCGTGCCAAAGCGGAGCAGCTGATCCAGCAGGACTTACGCGCGATCGGCATCGGCCTGGACGTGCACAACTATCCGGCCAGCCTCTTGTTCGCGACGTATGGAAGCAACGGCATCCTGGCGCGCGGGAAGTTCTATCTCTCTTTATACGCCTGGCAGTACACTGTGCCGGATCCGGACAACACCCAAACGATCGGGCCGAACGAGCTGCCGCCCGCGGGCACAAACTACACGTTCTGGGTGGATCAAGAACTCGGCTCGTGGCAGCGCGCCGCCCAAGCGCACTATGGCCGCAGCGAGCGGCGGCCGTATTACGTCAACATCCAGCGGCGCATCCACGATGCCGTGCCAATGCACACGATCGTTTGGAGAGCGAGCATCGACATCGTCAGTACGGATCTGAAGAACTTCAAACCGGCGCCCGCCGTCAGCGATTTCTGGAACTCGTACGAATGGGAGATCTAAAGGAGCGTCCGGCGCTCTCTTTTGCGCCTAGAGATTGCTCCAGGTGAGGCGCAAGTAGATCGTTCGCGGCGCGGGATAGGAGGCGGGTACGTACGCGTCACGGCCGTACGTCCAGGGCAGCGATCGCGTGCGGCCGTCCGATGTGGGAACTCCGTTTCCCAGCGTGTAGCATCCGCTTCCGACGCCGTTGTCGCCCCCATAGTACTTGGCGTATGCGGTGCCGCAGTCCGGGCTTCCAGCGTACCCCGGCGGACCTATGAGCCACGGGTTGCCGAACAGTTCGTTGGGCTTGACGTAGTCGAGCAGGTTGGTCGCCTCAAGCTGCAACTGCGCGCGATCGCTCAGATGCACGGCGGCGTGTAGCGAGAGCAGCAACGCGGGCGCCGACGTCAGCGAGTACGGATCGTCGCCTTCCGGTGTGCCGAGGTTGCCGATGAACGGGTTGAACGGCGTTCCGCCCGCGCAGCCCGATGGCAGCGGACAGTACGGATGGGCGGGGTCGCGCAAGAAGTAGTAATTGAAGCCGGGATCCACGTTATTGTCGTTGAGCACTTGCGTTGGGCGCGCGTCCGCGCGAGGGCACTGGAAACTGACGGCGGTGCAGTAGGCGAACACCTTGGTGCCGTTGCCGTACGGATAGCCCGACTCGTAGCTCACTGAGGGGCCCAGCTCAATTTTACCCAAGCGCACATTGTACGAGGCAACGGCCTGCAGTTTGGGCGCGTAGCTGAGCGGAAACAGGTGGCCGGCGGCTGCGGCCGGCGCGTTGAGATCGTTGAGCCCGTACTGACTGGCGCTTGACGACCGCCCGTTGAGATAGGTGGCGGTCATGTTGAAGCCGCCGTGTTCTACCGCAAGCTCGAGGCCCCGGATGCGCGCGAGCCCGACGTTTTCCGGCAGCGCCACTCCCAGCGACGCGCCTGCCGTGCCGCTGACCACCAGCGGAGCTTTGAAGCTCGACGGAATGACGTCGATGAGATTCGTCTCGTAACGGTAGAAGCCGGTCAGCTTGTACGACAGCGTCCCACTTCGCCCGAACGAAATCTCGTAGTCCGATGCTCGTTCCGGCACGAGCGGCGTCAGACGCTGCGGCGGTTGGGTGCCGATGCGAACGACTCGCTCGATCTCAAGGGCTTGCGGCGGCTGGCTGTAGCCGCCCGCAGACAGCTTGACGACCGAGGTCCGCGCGCTGCCGAGCTGCAGAGCCCCGGTGAAGCGCGGATCGAGCACGGCATAGCGCTCGCCGGATCCGTCGCTGCGCCGCGCTGTCCCTATCAACGCGCGCATGCCCAAATCAACCTTCAGCGCCGGCGAGAACACAAGACGGTCGGTCGCATACCAGGCGGACTGCAGCACGACGGGGTTGCTGGTGAGCACTTCGGGCACCACCGGAATGGTCTCGCTCTGAGCGAAGCGCTGGTGCTGCACGTCCAGGCCATAACGCAGCTCGTGGCGGTTTGAGGCGGCAGTCTCGACGTCGACCGCGGTTCCCCGCAGCGTCAATCCCGTGGTGCTGGCAAGCGAGATGGGGCCGTCGGGAAAAGACAGATCATCCCAAAACGGCCCAAATGCGGTCGAGCCGAAATCCGACCGGTAGAGCCGCAGGCGAGACAACGAATGGTCTCCCGTCTTTGTCAGCTGTAACTTTTGCACGCCGTAGGTGCCGCGCACGCGCGTCGGAACCCTCACGGGCGCGCTCAGCGATGCAGCGCCTGGATATGGTCCGAAGCTCTGGTACGTCTGACCCGCGAAGGGCGTGCCGTAGAGATCGTAGGCGGCCTGCCCGCCGAACGTCAGGAACTGGACGTCGTAGCGATTTTGCAGGCGCACGTGGAAATTCACGAGCCCGCTCCAGCCGCCTTGGCGGTGCAATGCCAAGCCGTAGGTCGCAGCTTCCGCGGGATAAAACGTGTTGCGGTCGCCGTAGTCGATCGCGTCGTTGAAGACGCGCGCCGCGACGAATGACCGCGTCGACAGGTTCGAGTCGGCAAAGCCTGTATGCGCGTCGACGTCGAGCGCTTGGCCGACAAGCCCGGTGCCGATGGAGACGGCGTACTTCGCGGGATACGTGCCGGCGGCCGCGATCTCATCGACGACACCCGACAAAGCGCTTGGCTCCTCGACGGAGAACGCTCCGACGTCCACCTTCGTGTAGGCGACGCCGGTCGTCGACAAGGAAGCGCCGATCGGGTTTCCACCCGGCTCCGCAACCTCGGCCTGCGCCAACGGCACGTCGTCGTACCGGTAGATCGTCTGATCAGCCTTGCCGCCGCGGATGAGCGCGTCTCCGAACGTATCGATCACCGTGCCCGGCGCGTTCGAAAGCGCCCCTTCGACGCTGCCTCTCACGTACGATGATAGACCCGAGACCGAGACACCCCGTTGCGCGGCGGCTTCCGTTCCCACAATCGCGTATTGATTGCCGCTTTGCTCGACGCCGAGCTTGGACGCTCGCACAATCGTCGTCGAGAGCGTGCGGATCTCAGGCTCCAGCCGCGCCGTCAGCGTGGCGCGCTCATCCGGATAGACGGGAACGTGCGCGACGAGAGCGCGGAAGTTCGTCGCTGAAACGGTCACTGTGTATTGGTCCGGCGCGATGCCCAAGAGCGTGAAGCGGCCGCGAGGGTCGGAGCGAGCGGAGTATCGCGCGGAGGGGGACGTGGCGACGATGGCGGCGCCGGCCAGCGGCCGGCCGTCAACGTCCACGACGCTGCCCGCGATGCTTCCGAGCGTCGCGGCGGGCACGGCGGTCGCGTGGGCGCCGGACCATGTCAAAGTGGCGCACAACAGCGCCGCGAAGAACGCCCGATTAGGAACAGCGAAGTATCCGGTCCTCAAGCCCCGAGGCTTCGCAGGCGATGATAATCTTCCTTATCAGCAGCGGCGCGGCTGGATGAAAATCCACCGCCTCGAGCTTTAGACCGTGAGGGTGATCTTGCCCATGTGCTCGTCGGCGGCGAGGCGCTCGAAAGCCCGGCGTCCGTCTCGAAGCGCAAACGTGGAGTCGATGACGGGCATGATGCGCCGGGTGACGACGAACCGCAGCATGTCGCGAAACTCGGGAAGCGAACCCATCGTCGATCCGCTGATCGTCAACTGCCGCCAGAAAATACGCGGCAGATCCGCGGGTGGATTCGGTCCACTGGTCGCGCCGGCCACGACAATCGTGCCCCCTTGGCGAACGGCTCTCAGGCTTGTGCCCCAGGTCGCTTCGCCGACGGTTTCGATGACCGCGTCAACGCCTTCGCCCCCGGTCGCGCGGAGAACCGCTTTGACTGCATCCCGGCCCGCCAGCACGACATCGCTTGCCCCCAGCGAGCGAGCGAACTCAAGTTTTGCCTGCGAACGAGAGGAGGCGAAGACACGCAAGCCCGCTGCAGCGCCCATCGCGACTGCCGCGCTTCCGACGCCGCCCGCTGCGGCGTTCACCAGCACGCTCTGCCCCGGCTGCAAGCGCGCTTTGACGAACAGCATGCGATAGGCCGTCAAGAAAGTCACGCACAGCGCCGCGGCTTCAGCCGCCGAAAGCTCCGGGGGTTTTGGAATAACGTGCACCGCCGGCAGGACGACATATTGAGCGAAGGATCCTTCGGACGTGCCGTCGCTGAGCATCTGAAACCTGCGGCACAGCATAGGGTCGCCGCCTTGGCACCCGGCGCAGTGACCGCAAAAGCGCAGGGGGTACAGGATGACCTCGCTTCGCGGATCGGGCGATTCCGGAGGCCGCTCGGAGCCGTAAGCATCGACGATTCCCACACCATCGCAGCCCAGGATGCGCGGCAGCGTTATGGGGTAACCGACCACGCCTTTGAGCGTCCAAAGATCGTGATGGTTGAGCGTTGCGGCCTGCATGCGCACGCGCACTTCGGCTGCGCCCGGCTCAGGCGCGGGGCGATCGCCGAACTCGAGATTTTCGATGGGAGCGTTGCCGCCCATCGACTTGGCGTACAGGGCGTCCATGTGATCCTCCGCTGGAGCGGTGAGCCTAGCTAGATCCTACGTTGCTGATGGCGATCGAGGTCGGATAGGCGCATACGGGAACGTCGGTCGAAAGAGCTTTCAGGCTCTTCGAATCATACATACTGATGGTATTCGAGCGAGCGTTGGGGACGTAAAGAAAATGGTGCCGCTCGTCCAAGGCGGGCAGCCAGGGAGTCAGTCCGGCCGCGAGCGTCGCGATTCTGCGCATTGAGGGGACGGAGAAGACGGCCACGTTTCCGTCGCCTTCGTTTGTGACGAACAGATGCGCGGCCTTTGCGTCCAAAGCCACTCCCAACGGCAGGGACGTCGCCGAGCCAGTTGTGATCATGGGCTTGGCACGCTTGAGGCTCGGCAACGCGAAGACCTCAAGGCCGGGCGCGGAACGTGCGCCGCTGATCGTCGCGGTGTCATTGTCAGCGACGAACAGCAGATGATGGATGGGATCTGCCGCCACGCCGAACGGTCGTGCGCCCGTCCTGCCGGTGCTCTCCAAGCGTGCGCGGCCGAACGCGTCGAGGCCGAACATCATCACCGAATTGCTGTTGATGTTAGTCACGAAAAACGTGCGGCCGCCATCCATGGCTGCAAGCCCTTCCGGCGTTTCGCCCGCCCCTGCGGACGAGACCAACACCGGCACTCCGTACCTGTTGACGCGAAAAATGCGCACGCCTGGAGCGCCGGCCTCCGCGTTATTGTCGGTCGCCGCGTAAAAGCCGGATGTCAGCGCGGCGACCTGGGAGAAGCGAACGTTTCGCAGCGGCGCTGATGCGCGCGCCCGCATCCTGCGCATATCCAGCGCCACGACGCGGGATTCGGCCGCCAGCAACGCTGTGTGCCCTACATCGTCGATGCTGATGCCGCCGGTCTGCGCGCCGAGCGTAAGAGCGCCCAGCTGTCCGAGATCACCGGCACGCCGCACGTCGATCGTGCCGGTATCGAAGCATGAAGTCAGGATGAGCCGCGAGCCGGCGGGCGGCGCGGACACCGTTTGTACACTTGCTGCGTCGGCGATGCCGCTGCCGGCGCTGACCACGACGTTGGCGAGGGACGGCGCGACCTCGGGGGCCCGGTAGAGCCCCTTTTGATCGAGCGAGCCCGGCCCGACCAACGTCCAACGCAGACCGGCGGCGCTCCCAAGGCCGCTCGTCATCGCGCTGAAGCGCAAGCTGTTCCCTGCGAACACAGCCGCGCGTTGGGGAGATAAAAGCACCCGTGCCTGAAAGGGCGCGATTGCGGCGATGCAGGCGAGCGCCGCAGCGGCGACCGCAGCCGTTGCCCACCGGCGCGCAGGGCTGCGACGAGCTGCGGCTTTGTGCCTCAGCCCCTTCAGGGCACGTGACCCCACAGACCGTAGAGGGCAAATGCCATGCCTGCCACCCCTCCTGCCGCCGCCAGCACGAACATGTGCCGGCGCTTGAGCATGGCCGCGATGGACGTGAGCACGATCGACACCTCGAAGAGGGCCAGCGCGATGTCGAACACCGCTTTGCGCCGTTGCGCTTTGTCTGACTCGCTGAGCGCCTGGTCTCGCTCGGCTTCGTGAGCTTTGGCCTCAGCCAGCAACGGCTTCTGCTCGTCGCGATACTTGGAGACAGAACTTCGCAACCGCGCCAGGGCCGTTTTGTTCGTGATGCCGGCCGCCGCCGCATCGTACAGGTGCGCTTTGAGGCTCTCGGCTTGATATTCGTTCCAGAGGTCGGATGCCTTGACTTCGTTCAGCACCGCCTCGTTTTTCAAAGTCAGCGTTTCCTCGGTCAATCGTCCGGCGTAGAGGCTGGACAGACCCGCGAAGATGGCGAGCACCGCAGCCAGCAGCGGTACCCAGCGGAGCATGGCGTTCTCGCTGCGCTCGAGCAGCTCGTGCGCGTGCTCGACGTGCTCGAGCGCCTCGCTGGCAGAATAGCGCTCAGGCATGCACGGGAGCGTAGACGTCGGTGCCGGGAACGACCTGCTTGCGCCGGGCGGTCGTGGGGTCGACCCGTGCGATGAACGCGCTGGGGCGGTCGAGCAGCGCGCAGGCGACGAGGCTTCCGTCCGGGTCGATCAGGCATGCGCAGACGTCGGGTCGGGCGCGAGCGCACACCAGCACGTAGATGCGGTTCTCGAGCGCTCGGGCGCGAGCAATGCCCAAGACGGGCATCCGTTGGGGTGGCTGCAGCCACAACAACAAGTCCGCGCCGTCCTGCGCCGCAGAGCGTGCCGCCGCTCCGCCCAGCATGCCGTCGCCTGTTATGCCGTACGCGCGAAGCGTCGGCGCCGCTGCCAGCGCGCGACGCAGCTGCGCGGGCGCGGAGTCTGTGCGCACAATCGTATCGACGCCTTGCGCCTCAAGCGTCTGCAAAAGCCGGCGCTCGAAGGTGTCAGGCAAACGGTCAACCTTTTCGCTCGCGCGGATGCCTGAAGATCCGCGGCCGCGCGGAGCTTGATAGACACCGAGCCAGACCGCCCCCGCTGCAGTGTGCCGCCGAGAGCGGCCAGGGCGCCGGCCTGTGGGTGGCGCGGCGCTCGGCGTGAGCGAGACGGTGGCGCCGTCGGAAGATCGGCTTACGACGGCCCGACGCCAGGAAGCCGCATGCCTGGATCGTCTGACTTCAGCGATGATGATCTCTGGCTCGAGCGCGCCGGCCTCCGCTACGGTGGTGCCGTCCGGTGCGACGATGCGGCTTCTCCCGACATAGTGCACAGCGCCGTATTCAGACCCGCATTTATCTGCGGCCGCGATCCAAACGCCGTTTTCGAAGGCTCGCACCGCGAGCATGTAGTCCACTTGCGGGTTCTGCATCGACTCTGCGGAAGCGCCGTAACCCACCCACGCGGTCGGATCCAGGATCAGCCAGGCGCCGAGCCTGACCAGCTCGCGCGCGATCTCGGGCACGCGGCCGTCAGCGCAGATCATCATTCCGATCGGGCCGAAGTCGGAGTCAAAGACCGGAATCGAATCGCCGCGCGCGAACCAGCGGCTGTCGAAACTCCAAAGATAATTCTTGGCGTATCTGCCGGCCACGCGTCCGGTTTTGTCGATGAAGACCGCTTCGTTGCGCAGTGAGGCATCCGGCGCGTGATCCGCGATGCCGACCGCGACGGCGATGCCATGACGGGCGGCGGCAGCGCTCACGCGGGCGAGCGCCTGTGCGGCGGTGGGAATTCTGTCGCTGCCCCCAAGCCTGCGGCTGTATGGGTGCGTGCCCAATAACACATATCCGGGATAGGAGCATTCCGGCAACACGACGATGTCGGCATGCCGGCGTGCCGCCGCCGCGATGGCCGCGACGATCTCGTCCAACGCTTTGCGCGCCTCCTCGAGCGGGCGGGCAACGAGTTGCGCACAGGCGACGCGAGCGGTGTTCCGGCGCATGAGCTTTACGAGTCGTGCACGAAAAGCATCGAGCGTCGCTCTTCAGACCTCTGGAGGGGCGCCGATATCAATGGCTGGAGGACTCCTCGTGAAACGTTCAGCCCTGTGGTGGGCGCTGCTGTCGCAACTCATCTTCTGGCCGGAGGCGGCCTGGGCCATGCAGCGGGCGCAGCCGAGCCAGCCCGCAAGCCCGGCGTCCTCCCGCGACACGATACAAAAAGCAGCGCCCGCGGATGAGTACTTCGGCCGCATGAAGCTGAGTATCCTTGGCATCAACAACACCATCAGAGATGCGAAGGTGCTCATCGCGAACGATAAGCCGCACGCTCGCAAGTACTACAGCAAGGTGATGTGGGCCGAGCAATCGTTGCAGGATTGGGCGAGCAAATATCCCCAAGACGATTGGATCCCTCGACAGCTCTACGACATGTCTCACCTTTTCCGGCAGATGCGCACGCCGGAGGCAGACCGCGAGGCCATCAACTGCCGCTGGATGTTGTTCAGCCGTTTTGCGAGCACGCGGCTGAGCGCGGTGGCCAAGAAAGAGTGGAAGCCGCTGTTCGCGAAGGCGGAGCGATCCGCGAACGCAAACGCGCCCGCACCGGTGCAGCGAGTCGATGGCCTTGCCAAACCTGCTCGGCGCATCGCCCAAACCGCAGCGCCGCAGGCGCACATCGGTACCCAGCCCTAAAGTTAGAGCAGGGCAGCGCTGGTTTTTTCGCAGAATAAAATGCCTATGAGACAACTTTTGCTTGCGCTTGCCCCGCTGGCCTCAGGCTGCATCGTCGCGGCGTACGCGGCCGCTGCGCTAGCCGCTCCCATGCCGTTCGATGACCGCAAGGCCCTGACGTATGACGTCAAGGCGGCGCCCCTAACACCAGAATCGGCCCCGGCAGACGAGTATTTCGGACGCGCCAAGCTGAGCAATCTTGGTGTGAAGAACATCATCCACGACATCACGATCGAGGGGAACTCGCCGCTCGCGGTGCCGCGCCAAGTCGGGCGCATACAAGCGGTGGGCTGGGCGATGGCCGACTGGGCGGACAAATACCCGCGCGATCGCTGGCTGCCCAGCGCCATGATCAAGTTCGCGACGCTGCTGCAGTCGAAACATCAGCCGGCATACGATCAGTCTGCGATATCCATGCTCTATCTCGTCGCGAACCGCTACCCCAAGACGTGGTTCGGCAAGTACGCGACCGGTCAGCTGAGCAAGTACGATGAACAGGCCAACGTAGACATGCTGAACTCGCCGGACGTGCAAGAATTCGCAAACGTCATCGACTACGTGCTCGCCACCCGCAGATAAATGGCGGCTGAGGCGCGCAGCAGGCAAAAAAACGGGCACCCATGGCGGGTGCCCGTTTCTGTTCGTCGGAGCTCGGCCTAGAACTTGATGCCGAGGCCCAGGTACGGACCGGAATGCGTCTGATTGACCGGCGCATTCTGCTTGGTGGTGAAGCGGTCGCCGCTGTAGCCACCGTAGATGTAGAGAGGCGAGGAGCCGAAGTCATACGCGAGTCCGATGTCGTACTTCACGACTCGGTATTCCTGACGGAATGACACGCCCGCCGCCGGACCGGTCGGCACCGTGTAGTCGCCGCGCAAGTTCGGATAGTAGAAGGCGGATCCGAACCAGCTCAGGCCGCCGGTGAAGTCGGGCAGTTTTTCAAGACCGCCGCCCACGCCGCGCAGCTGGGGATAGCCGTAGTTGGTAGAGGCCTGCAGATAGGCCGCGCCGATGTAGATGTGCGGATCGGCGATCTTGAGCTCAAGACGGCCGTCGATCGTGGACTGACGGGCCTTGAACTGCGGAGCCGCTGCGACGCCGCCATCGATCGTGTTGAAGACGGTGAACGGGTTGCCGAGCGTGTCGGCCGCGTTGACCGTCGTGTTGTACTCGTCCTGGCGGAAGTCGACCTTGACGGCCAACGGATCGAACAGGTACGCGCCCGCCGCTACATAGGAAGCGTTCCGGCTGTTGACGCCGGCTGCGAACTCATTGTAGATGCGCCCGCGCGTGAAGCCGCCCTGGATGAACCCAAGGTAGTGTGGTGCCGCGGGTGCGGGTGTGGGAGTGGCTGAGGGTGTCGGGACCGGAGTCGCGGCCTCAGTCGG
>QHBK01000007.1 GCA_003244105.1 Candidatus Eremiobacter antarcticus
GCTTCATAATGGGTCCCATGCCATTGCAAATATGATGAGATACGCTCAAGGTCGAGGACGGTCAGGTTTTCACAACTTAGTTCTCTAACCTTGGTGTAAACTTTGTCCGAAATATTATCGGCGGTGATGTAGAAAAGCCTGTAGGAAAGCGGACCTTCTTCTGTCGCGGCCTCCTGCGATTCCAGAAGAGGGGCTAGTCGCCTCTTCTCGTCTGCATTAAGTTCACGTTCTTGAAATCGCCGCGCATCCTGCGTTAATCGGACTATCTGTGACCAGTGCTCCTTATGAGAATACTTCGCCTGAACGATGGTAAAAGTTCCAAAGCGTGCGAAGCCTGCGTCGATTCCCCCATCATCCCCCCCACCGACGCTGGCGACGTCTGCCTCATCGTCCGGGAGATCAAATAGTTCCTTGATAATGTACCGACAAAAATTCGTGCCGGTCTGCGTTGGATTCCCATCCACCTTACATTCTGCATCAATGTTAGCTTTTAGGGTTGACGAGTCACTCATATTCCATTGGTACCCCTCTACGTGAAGAACGCGAGGCTCGGAACCAGCGCTCGCTAAGTGCGGACACGACGCCAAAGCGTATCATAGCAATTACTGGTCTGCCAGCAACCTGTCCGTTGCTTATCTGATTGTTGATACCTGAGAGAAGGCCAGCGAATGCCTTTCAAAAAATAGCTTACGCCTGCCTTTATGAGGACCTATGGGGTACCCGCCTTCCGAATAGTTCTTCATTATGAGCTAACCTGCAACAAGATAGCTGACCGCCTTACGATCTTTGAGGTTTAGCAGCCGTGGTTCGATCTGTTGGACCACCCCACGTCAAGCGGGTCCTCAACGAATTGTAAACATGATGTGCTATCGCTCCGTCGTGTTGCAATCGACCCACGACGATCGCTGGATCAATTGCTTGCTGTTTTGCAAATTGTCTAATAGCTTGAGAACTCAAATTGATGGCGGCGCGGAACTTTTGATACGTCTGCCGTGGAATCAAGACATTCTTTGCGTACTCGTCCGCTTCAACTTCTTCTTTTGTTTGAGGTTTATTTGGATCCTCAACGAATGTGGCGTTCTTACTGTGTAACAGAATATGGCCGATCTCGTGGAAGATGCTAAACCAGAAAATATCGACCCAGGCGCCTCGGATTGTGAGAGCCATTACGGCGTTTTCTTCACTCAACCAAAACGTTGCGCCGTGAAGGTAAGTTTTCGGGAAATGCGGCAGAGTCAAAAAAATAACCCCGCTTCCACCCAGGGTCTCCTGCAACTTTGAGCATGCCGTCTCAATATTTTCAGTAGTGAGCCGCCTGATCTTCGGCACCATAGCGTTCAGCTTTGCTTTGTCGAACCGTTCCGTTTTGAAAGCCTTGGCACGCAGTTCTGCCGCTCGCAACCATGCTGCCGTCGCCAACCACGAAGCCGCTCTTTTGCGACCAACGCGGAAAGCAGCACTGTATAATTCCAAATTCTTCAGCGAGGCCACACCAAAAAAGCGACGGATTTCACGGACTCGTTGAATAGGGTCACCCGAGCGTTCAACGAGATCGAGTTTGGCAAGATCGCTATATGGAATGTCTTTCAGCAGACTCACCTCCTTTTGGAGAGCTTCTATCTCCTGTTTTCTAACGAGCACCAACTGATATTCCGCTTGCAGACCCGTCCACACATGCGCTGGAACAGAGAGTACATGTTCCAGCTGCAGAGCGGTTTCAGGCGTGATCATCTTTTCAGCTCTAATGATTTCATTAATCGCCTGCGGAGGCCGCCCCATCCGCCGCGCTAACTCAATTTGAGTCATCGAGATCTCGCCAAGGACCTCAGCTAAATACTCTCCGGGTGGAATCGGAAAATCGGAATGAGGCTGTCGACCGTCAATCATAGTGCTTACTCACCTCTTCAATAGTTGCGAAATCATCCCGAATACTCACGATTAGCCGCACTTGCCCCGTCAGCAAGATAGTGTGACGTCCAGACAGGTTCCCTTTGAGTGCGTGGCAATGTAGCCCCGGCAACGCGATGAGTTCGGCGGGGCTTTTTACATGCTTGATGATATTAATGCGTTGAATATATCTGCGGCCAACTACCTGGCCGTACCGACGTAACGCCAGTGCTGAGCTAACATAACAGCGTTCAAGAGTCCGTGATGCAAATCGGACCGTCAAGATTCACCGTGCTTGCTTGGAACCTTTCTCTTTCACCCTACGGGTGTAGTATAGTCAAAAAACGCTTTTTGTCAACTATTCACCCTTGGGGCGAAGTTTTTCAGGTTGACTGCGCCCGCGGTAGCTGGTAGGATGGAGGTCCAGTTTATCACGGCACCGCGGAACGGAAAGACGGCAAGACGGTTACTGGCTCCTCGATCCTTACCCGTGCGTCGCTTTTTTTAAGTCTTCTTTTTGCGGAGGATCTAGTGGCTAAAACAGTAGCTGCGGGATTCGTAGCGCTCTCGAGCAACCTTGAGATCACAGACTTACAGGATTACGCTGTAGCAACTCGTCAGCGTAAGGTGAGGTCGTCGCTGGAAAATGATCTTGTACTAGCGGATACGTTCCTAACCGGATCTTATCCGGCGCGGGGGTCTTCTCCCAAGTTTTTGCTCCACGGATTACTAGAAAAAGCGGCGAACCTCACGCTCAACGGAGGTACGCTTGGTGCGCAAATCTCGCTACTCGGCCGAACAGATCGCAGCCGCCTTGCGGCAGGCCGAACAGGGCACACCCGTCGCCGAAATAACACGCAAGCTCGGCATCGCAGAAGCCACATTTTATCTGTGGAAGAAGCGCTTTGGCCGCCTGGGAACGCCGGAAATTCGCGAGCTGCGTCAGCTGCGCGAAGAGAACACACGCCTCAAGCACATCGTGGCTGACCTGACGTTGGATCGTCAGGTATTGCAAGACGTGCTTAAAAAAAAGTGGTAAGGCGGGTGCGCCGCATTGCGGTGCAACCGCAGGTCCGCACCACCTGGCAGTTGAGCGAACGGCGCAGCTGCGCGATCCTAGGGGTGAATCGCAAGGCACTGCATTATCAGCCTGTCCGGCGTGATGACCCGGTCTTACGTCGTCGCATCAAGGAGATAGCGACCACGCGTATTCGCTACGGGTACAAACGCATTACGGTGCTCCTGCGCCGCGAAGGCTGGCTGGTCAACGTGAAGCGTGTGCGCCGCATGTATCGCGAGGAAGGCCTGGCTTTACGGGCCCGGGTACCCAAACGCCGACGCGCAGTGATCGTGCGCGAAGCCCGCGTCATCCCGACTGCACCTAACCAGAGTTGGTCGATGGACTTCATGCACGATGTGCTGGCAGACGGCACCAAGATCCGGCTGTTAATCATAGTCGATAACTTTAGCCGCGAGAGCCTTGCGCTGGAAGCCGATTATGGGTTTAAATCAACGCAGGTGGTAGAGGTCTTACGCCGGCTCATCACTGGGCGCGGCCTGCCCCAACGTATTCAGTGCGATAACGGCCCTGAATTCCAATCCGTGCAGCTCGATCAGTGGGCGTATTGGAACCGTGTGAAGCTCGATTTTTCTAGGCCAGGAAGACCGTCCGACAATGCGTTCTGCGAATCGTTCAACAATCGAGTGCGACAAGAGCTACTCAACCCACACTGGTTTACATCGCTGCTTGACGTTCGCTCTCGTGCCGCAGAATGGCAGCGCGATTACAACACGAATCATCCGCACAGCTCGCTAGCGAATCTGACTCCCGCAGAGTTTGCGAAGCGCGCAACGAATATGTCCTTGCAAGCCGCTATTTCCGGAGTTGCCGTGGAGTAAAGACGGGGAGACCTCCAAGTACCTCAAACTCTCCACTCATTAGTGGGGACATAATGGGGATACCGTCAGATGTCCCCTAGCTCATCCTCGCAACCAGCCGGCAAAATTGCGTGGAAAAGAACTGGCCCTACGTAGACCCGCGACGTCTGAGGTGGCTTAGTGAAATCAAATAGGGCTAAGCTTTCATTGAAATAGCTGCCCCACGCAGGAGTACTTAGGTCTGCCACGCCCAGATTGTTTTTGAATGCGTTCCAAAAGCTTCCATAGTAATCGAAGCGCGCCGTAAAAGTCATGGCCATCAGCGTTATGAAGCGAAGACCCTCAGGAGGTAGCCGAAGATCACGGCTTTTCTTGAGTTCAACTAGTATTTGACGGAAGCGATCTTCGCTGAGTTCTAACTCGCCAAAAATACGCTTGGGCCGATTAGCTCGTAGCCATATTTCCCAGCCTTGTAACGTCATGATAAATAACAACCAATTCCTTAGCTGTTCGAGTTGGGCGAATATTATAGCATAACAAGGCGCGAAACGGATGAGCGCATCGCTTGACACGCTTCGCTATACAGACAAACAGAGCGCGGCCTCCACGAAGGAGCTTGCTCACTGGAACCGTGGTTCCGAAGAGCGTCAAGGCTAAGTTATAAATGACGATTTGTTCGTCTCTAGTCCAAAGGTATACGCGGAGAGCGCTAACCGTAGCGCGCATGCGCCCAAAAGCGGATGTTGTTCCCCAGATTTTTGGCTAGATTCGCGTTCCATGATATCCTCCAAGAAAACAAAAAAGGGCTGGACGCACTGGCTCGGCCCAAAAAATCTTCATCGATTTCGGAACTCTTCAGGCTTTCACCACAGTTTGTGGCCTTTTGACTGACTCTCTGTTTACTCACGCTGGGAGGCAGGCGGTTTATCTGTCACAAAGCGTCGTCTAGGAGCACTTTGTTCGCATCAAAGGAGGGCCGCATATTGATGAGGACTCCCTTCCTTCAACGCAAGACGCAAGTGGGTCATCAGGGAAGATTCAAAGATCCTCTCGGCAAGCGGCACAAATCTTTTCTTGTAGTTGACGAAGTTGAAATACGCCAGCACAACGCCCCGCACAAGCTGATAGTTATTCAAAAGTGCCTCATCAATGGCAAGGATCGCGAGTTCCGTCTTGCCTATTGGATAGAAGGTAAGAAGCCGGGCGTTCGTGGGAGACTAGTTTTCGGACAGTACGCCCTTCTTATTCCGTCGCGCGATTTGCGAAAGCTTATCAGCAAAGCCCAAAAGAAATGGGGTAAGAACTTTGGCTGGTAAAGATGGCTCGCCAGACTGATAGTTATCTCAGCACGTGCGCCTTTTTCGAACCTTTCTATTCCGAGTACACGTGCCATCGAGTAAATGCCATGCTGTGGCCACTGAGCGCGTCGACCTAGGTTCGAGGTCTAGCGGCGCTCTTGAGCGTCCGAAGTTGGCTCCGAGTCTGTGTTGCCGTCATTCGAGCCCGGTTGGCCGAGAAAGCCGGGAGCAAATGATGCGACTAGCGATCCCAGTCCGGTTGCATTGATCGATTCCGGGCTGATGCCCATCTGTGCTAAACCCGTGTGGTCGCCTTGCAGCAATCTGGCAACGGCTTGCCGTTCTTGCGGCGATAGGCTTTCAATCGCGCTCAATACGTTTTTCAGTTCTTGGCTGATCATGATGTAGTTGGTAAGTTCGCCGCTGCGCCGCGGGCCGACCTTTCACTCACCGTCCAGCAATGGTCTTGGAGGCCTTCAACTATTTTGACGCGCAATAAACCCGTCTATGAGCAAACCGTCTTCTGCCGCAGGATTTTCGCTTGCCATCGTCTTCATCGTCGCCTTTTTTGGAGCAGCTCCTCAGGAAAGCACCCATCCGAAGCCATTCGCCACGGCGACGGCTAAGGCGTCCGCTGCGCCGAGCAAAAGGAAAGCATCGCCTACGCCAACTCCCGATCCAGTATACGGTCGCTTGCGCTGGCGCGAGGTCGGACCGGCAGGAGCGGGCGGTCGAGTGGCGGCGGTGGCCGGCACGGCCGCTGATCCAGCGCTTTATTATCTGGGAGCTGCCGGCGGTGGAGTTTGGAAGAGCGAAGACGGCGGCACGAGTTGGGATCCGGTCTTCACCAAAGAGCGCGTGGGCGCCATCGGTGCGGTTGAGATCGATCCTAAGAACAAGAACGTCGTGTGGGTCGGCACGGGCGAAGCGAACCCCCGCAACGACGTCTCGTACGGCGACGGCATCTACAAGTCCACCAACGGCGGCAAGACGTGGCGCAACGTCGGCTTGAAAAACGTGCGCCACATCGCCCGCATAGCCATCGATCCTAAGAATCCGAACATCGTCGTGGTGGCCGCGTTCGGCGACTTCTTTGCCGACAGCCCCAACGGCGGCATCTGGCGAACTTCGGACGGCGGGCGCACGTGGCAGCACACGCTGTATGTCGGTCCGCAAAGCGGCGGTTCCGATCTTGCGATGGATCCGCAGAATCCCAACATCGTCTTCGCCGGCATGTGGCAGTGCCGGCGCGTGCCGTGGACGCTCACGAGCGGTGGGCCGAACGACGGTCTCTACCGTTCCCAAGACGGCGGCAAATCCTGGACAAAACTGACCGGACGCGGCCTGCCCGGCGGCCTCATGGGCCGGATCGGCCTCGCCATTGCGCCGAGCAAGCCGCGACGCGTGTTTGCCCTCATCCAATCCAAAGCAGGCGTGTTGTGGCGCTCGGACGATAGCGGCGACACGTGGAAGTTGACGAGCTCCGATACGCTCGCGGACCAGCGCCCCTTCTACTTCAGCCACATCGCGGTGGATCCATCAGACGCCAACCACGTCTTCGCCGTCTCGGAGATGCTGGCCGAAAGCAAAAACGGCGGTAAGAAGTTCAAGGTCATCGCGGATGAGGTTCACGTGGACTACCACGCGATTTGGATCGCCCCGAACAATGCCAAGCGCATCATCGTCGGCGAAGACGGCGGCTACGCGCTCAGTCTCAACGGCGGCGACACGTGGTCGTTCGCCCAGAATATCGCGATCGGCCAAGTCTACCACGTCGCGGCCGACGACCGCAATCCGTACTGGGTTTGCGCCCCGCTGCAAGACAACAATGGCTTTTGCGGCCCTTCGAACAGTCTCAGCCCCGACGGCATTCTCAATTCGGCCTGGCATAACGTCGTGCCGGGCGACGGCATGTGGATCGTGCCCGATCCGTCCGACAACAACCGCGTCTGGGGCGACCTGCAAGACGGAAGCATCTCCATCTTCGACTTTCGTACCGGAGTGAATACGAATATCAGACCGTTCTACGCAAACTCGGCCGCGGACTTTGCACTCTACGCGCAGCCCTTCCGTTTCAACTGGGACTCTCCCATCGCGTTTGCTCCTTGGGATCCACACACGGCGTGGCTGGGCGCCAACGTGGTCTTCCAGACGACCGATGACGGCGTGCATTGGAAGCCCATCAGCCCCGACCTGACCCGGAACATCAAATCGCACCAACAAGCCAGCGGAGGCCCCATCTCGCTCGACGTCTCGGCCGCGGAGTTCTCAGACAACATCTTGGACATCGAGGGCTCGACCGTGAGCAACGGAGAGATCTGGGTCGGCACCGACGACGGTTTGGTGCAGCTGACGCGCGACGGCGGTGATCACTGGACAAATGTCACGCCGCGCGGAGTGCCGCAATTCGCGCGAGTGGAGACCGTCGCACCGTCGCCCTTCCACGCGGGCACCGCATTCGCCATTTTCGACGACCACCGCTCGGGCAATTACAAACCCTATCTCTACGCCACCACCGACTTCGGCAAGAGCTGGCGCAAGATCACTAGTGGCCTGCCGGGCGATCAGTACGTGCGGACCGTGCGGCCGGACATCCGCAACGCCAACATGCTGTACGCCGGCACGGAGCAAGGCGTTTGGGTGTCGTACGACGGCGGCGCTTACTGGCACAGCCTCAAACTCAACCTGCCGGCCGTATCCGTGCGCGACATCCGCATTCAGCCGACGTTCGACGACGTCATCATCGCGACGCACGGGCGCGCGGTCTGGATTTTGGACGACGCGCACGGCGTCCAAGACTTGACGCAAGCTCGGGCCGCGGGCGCGGAATTGTTCCCGCTGCGAACCGCCTACGAGTACCATGAGCATCGCGACATCGAAGATGCGTACGAGAACTACCGGGCCTCGAATCCGCCCAACGGCGTCATCATCAACTTCTACCAGGCTGCGCCGCAAAAGCGCGCGCCTTCCGTTCAAGTGCTCGACGCAAACGGCCGCTTGACCCGTACGATTTCGGGAACCCGCAAGGTGAAGAAGAAATCCATGCCGTTGGTCAGCAACGATCGAAGCTTGAATCGGGTCGTGTGGGATTTCCGTGAGAATGGCCCCGTGCTATGGACCGGCGCGCCGAACGAGGATGCGCGCGGTCCGAGAGCAGGTGCGGTCATGCCGCCCGGCACCTACAGTGTGCGCGTCGCGCTGAACGGGCGTGTGTATAGTCGCACGGTCGACGTACGACCCGATCCGCGTTTGTCGTCCAGCCAAGCCGACTATGAGGCGCGCTATCAGTTTCTGCATCGGCACTATGTCGAGTACTCCGACGTCGACGTCGCATTGAACGCGCTCGATGCCTTGAAGAAGCAGCTGGACAAAATGCTGCCCTCACTGCGCAAGAGCAACGGCAGGTCTACAGCCGTCCAACAAGCCGAGGCCGTCTTACGCGCCCGGGCGCGACTTTTTTACCGATTCACCGCGAATTTCCACAACGACGAAGACTCGATCGGCCGGCCGGGAGCACTGCGCGAAGATCTCGAGGACCTTCAACGAGTCAACGCACCGCCGCTGCCAGCCAGCATTGCTTATGCGGCGACGATTGACCGGCGATATCGCGAAGTGATGCAATCGTATAACGAATTCTCGACGTCGGTCAAGGCGCTCAACGCGGCGCTGTCGGCGGCCGGCGCGAAGTCAGTTCCCGTTCCTCCCGCTATCGCGCCGTAACGAGGGTTGTTTATGGCTGCGAAAACAGGCTTTGCTTCCGTGAACGGCACGCAATTGTACTATGAAGAGGCGGGGGAGGGGACGTCTGTCGTCTTCATCCATGGCCTGGGCCTCGACCGACGCATGTGGGACGAGCAATTTCAGGAGTTTGCGGGTCGCTATCGCGTTATTCGCTATGATGTGCGCGGCTTTGGCAAATCCGACGTTCCAAGCGACTCGCCCTTTCGCCACGTCGACGACCTGCGTGCCCTGCTGGATTACTTGGCCGCGCCGAAGTCGCACATCATCGGCTTCTCCATGGGAGGCATCGTGGCGCTCCATCATGCTTTACTGCATCCGGATGCGACGCTGAGCTTGGTCCTGGCGGACTCCGCCCTCGACGGGCATCCCTGGAGCGCAGAATGGGATGAGTCTGTTGACGCGGTCTGGGAGCACGCCGCGAAGGCGGGTGCAAAAGCCGGCAATGATAAGTGGTTGGAACACGACCTTTTCGGTCCTGCACGAGAGCAGCCGCACGTGAAAGCGAAGCTCGCGCAAATCGTCGGCGAGTCGTCGGGCTGGAACTGGGTGAACGAGAGCCCGGTGCAGGGGATCGACCCGCGATCCATCGATCGGCTGCACGATATTTCTGCTCCCACTATCGTCATCGTCGGTGAACGGGACCTGGCTGATTTTCGGACCATCGCCACGACGTTGACCCAAGCCATACCGGGAGCGCGGAAGGTTGTGATTGAAGGCGCCGGACATATGAGCAACATCGAGAAGGCGCCGGAATTCAATTCGATCGTTTCAAGCTTCCTTGAAGAGGTGGAAACCCGAGCCGCCTAAATTCTTGCTATGGGTTTTAGTTGATAACTAGTTGCTATCCGATCGCGTCGACTGCTGGAGTTTCGGCGGCGGCTATTCCAGGAGGCAGCTAGGTAAAAGTGACCAAAAATAGCTTACCGATTTACGAGCTGAAGATCAGCCTCGACGATGTGAGTCCGATCGTGTGGCGGCGATTTTGTGCGGACCCCAAATGCAGCCTTCCATTGCTCCACCTCATACTTCAGCGTGTGATGGGGTGGGAAAATCGCCACTTGCATTACTTCCAAGCGCATGGAGTGAAATATGCGCCATCAAGTGCAGAGTTGCAAGACGGCGCCAAGGATGAGCGACGTTACAGGCTGGTCTCGCTTGTCAAATTGCCGGGCGAAAGTTTTACATATACCTATGACTTTGGCGATTGGTGGCGACACACGGTCGAGCTCGAAGGGACGCTTGAACGAAGCCGTTCGCTCATACACCCGAAATGCGTGTCCGGCGAGAATGCTTGTCCCCCTGAAGACGTTGGCGGGCCGCATGGGTACCGCAAGCTGCAGGTCGTGCTCGCGAATCCGACATTAGAAGGGCACATGCCCGCTCGGCAATGGGTAGGCACGCGTTTCGATCCAAGCGAATTTGATCTCCAATACCAAAACCTTGGGATGTGGCATCTCAGAGGTTCGAAGCTCAGCGAGTAATCGGCTGCCTTCGGACACTCCCAAGTCTTGAACCGTCACAACAATCAGCGTCGCTAAAAACATGAGAGTGATGTTTAGAAGCCAATTCCGGGAAGAAAGCAAGTGTCGTGCATCTAGTAAACCTAGTGTGGTATTATCAATGTGATATGAAAACTGTAGACGCATTTGAGGCGAAGACAAACTTTTCGTCACTGCTCGGCGAAGCCGAACGCGGCGAAACGATTGTGGTCACAAAGAAGGGAAGACCCGTTGCTCAGCTTGGGCCGATCGAAACCAAGAATGCTGAAATCAGCCCTGCGGAAGCAATGAAAACGCTGCTTTCGATGAAGAACCGCTTGCACGGGGATTCCAATACGAAAATTGGTTGACGAGGGACGACACGTCTAGCGGTATTTTCCGTCGACGCATCCACCGTTCTGTCTCGTCTAACGGTCTGAAACAGAGCAAAAATGGCCAAAACTTCTTCTAGGATCCGTTTTAGAGCGAAACTCTTCTCGCCCGCGGCGCCCGCAAAGGTTGGCTCCTGGACCTTTCTGACGCTCCCAAAGAGCGCCAGTGCGAAGTTCCCCTCGCGCGGCATGACGTCGGTCGAAGGCACCGTCAATGGGTCCCCCTTTCGAGCCACGCTCGAACCAGACGGCCAGGGAAGCCACTGGCTTAAAGTGAGCCAGAAGATGCGCGAAGCTGCAGGCGCAGACGCGGGTGACATCGTCACGCTGGAGATCGAGCCGGCGCGAGAGGAACCGGAGCCCAGAGTGC
Source organism: Candidatus Eremiobacter antarcticus (assembly GCA_003244105.1). Lineage (GTDB taxonomy): Bacteria > Vulcanimicrobiota > Vulcanimicrobiia > Eremiobacterales > Eremiobacteraceae > Eremiobacter > Eremiobacter antarcticus. The sequence goes on from QHBK01000007.1 coordinate 11,045, forward strand.
CGCCAGATCTGCGCAAGGCTCTCGAGGCCGCCCCGAAAGCCCGGGCGTTGTGGCCGGAGATCACACCCATCGCGCGCAGAGATTGGATCCACTGGATCACCTCAGCCAAGAGTCCCGAGACTCGCACGCGTCGGATCAAAAACACTTGCGCGATGCTCGCTGCCGGAAAGCGGCGTGTTTGCTGCTTCGATCGGTCCGGAATCTACAGTAAGAGCTTCAGCTCCCCCCGTAGCAAATTACAAATCAAATAACCAACGTCGGAACCGTTGACGCTCAACCCGCATGTCTACGCCGCAGCGCGCTTGCGCGGCCTGCCGCCTTTCCGCCCGTTCTTCCGCGCCGCCCGTGTCTTCGCAGCGCTGCGCACAGCCCCGCCGCGCTTACCGAGCGCGCTCATCCAGCGTCGGTTTCCAAAGACGCCTTCGATGAGGCTCGGAATGTAGTGGTCAACATCGAGTGACTCCCAATGCAGACTAGAACCCGGCCCCCAAATCTCTACTTGTGCCGCCTGGTCCGTCGTTGCGTTCTCCAAGCCTTGCAAGAGCCGACGAGGAATCGCGAGCTCGACACCGGTTGCTAGTTTAATCACGATCACGTCGTCCTCAGGGCGGTATGCGACGGCAACCGCTTTAGGACGATACGGCTCGCGCAGGTTCGCCAACGAGATCGCCGCGTCGATCTCGGCGTCCGTGGTAAGGATACGTGCCTTGGTTCCCCTCATGGATGCATTCTCTCCCAAGCCGCAACGAGCTCATCGAAGTGCTCTTGTGCAACCCTCAAAATCTTCTTCACATCGTTCCGCTTGGCATTTGCCGGGGAGATCGCGTCGGCGCGACCGGAGAGCGCCACCGTCCGACTGTCCAGCAAATCCACGACGACCTCGATGCCGGCATGGAGCGCGTGAACGTGCCGCGGCTCGTGATCGATTGGGAAAATCTGGAACACGACCCCATCGATCCGGACACTGCTCACCTCACCATTATAACCTAAACGCCTTTCGGTTTCAAGGGGTCTGAGCCTGTGAGTCGAGTCGGGCGTATGCTGCGGGCGAGGGCTGGGAAGGGCCGGTTTCGCGCCGAACGATCAGGTCATAATGAAGAAACCTGACATAAATCAAAGCAAATTGCCTTCGCAGCTTATCACGAAGAGAATCGCAGAGCTAGGCGACTGGCGTGGCGAGACGCTTGCGCGCGTCCGCAAGCTCATCAAAGAGGCGGACCCAAAGATAACGGAAGAATGGAAGTGGAGGGGAGTTCCAGTCTGGTCTGACGGCGGAATCGTCTGCACGGGCGAGTCTTACAAGGCTCTGGTAAAGCTCACTTTCGCGAAGGGCGCTTCCATCGAAGACCCAAAGGGGCTCTTCAATTCCAGCCTAGACGGAAACGTAAGGCGCGCAATCGATCTGCATGAGAACGACAAGCTCAATGAATCCGCCTTCAAAGCGATGATCCGCGCTGCAGTCAAGCTGAACTCCAAAGGAAAGAAATAGCGACGGCCCGGCAAGGCGGCCTAGGGAACGAGGCGCTTTTCGAGCCAACCGATGCGATCGTCGAACGCAGCCGGCACATGCAAGCTGTGGTCGCTTTCATAGAGGAATAATCCACGCGGCAACGGTGCCGCATTCGTAAATTGCAACGCACGGCTGAGCGGAATGTAATCGTCGCGGCGGGAGAATTGGAACAGAAATTCTTCCGCATGCGATTCGGATAGATAGAGAGCAGGATCGAGTGGCGCCATTTGGGCGAGATACGCCGCTCGGTTTTTCGGCGGGTGCAGCTTTGGGAAAAGCAGATACCATTCGCTGAAGCTTGGGTTCCCCGCCATGAGAACATACCAGCGGGGCCTAGGATCGATCCCGCTCAGCACCGCGCCATACATCGCGCCGAAATCGTGCCCGACGAAGGCGATCCTACGCGGGTCGACGGCCGGCTGACGAACGAGCAGGTCGAGCGATCGTCGCAAGTCGATCACCTGCTCTATTGATCTCGCGTAGTCGGTGGCAGGCAGACGGATACGGTCGTACCAGTGCGGTCGCGCCCACATCGCATCGATGAGCAGCGATACGCAGCCATGCTGCGCCAGCGTGAGCGCATCGCTATGGAATTCGGTGAGGTTCGTTGTCTTGGCATCTCCAAGCCAGTGCACAAAAAGCGCAGCCCCCCGAGGCCGTCCTGTGTGCGCGGGCGCGATGATCTCCGCGTGAATCTTTCTGCCGTTTGCAGAATCAAACCAGACCTCACGCACGAGTGCTAGACCATCGCGATGCTGCGAGACTGTTTTCATATTTAGCGGGGCCCGCGAATCGTACGCAAAAGTGCTTTGAGGCAATGGCGCGACTGCGTGTGCTACGGCCGGCGACGCGACGGCCGCAATTAACGCCAAGGACAGGGAAAATATCAACTTCAAAGCCAACCTCCGGCCTGCTGTGAATGATTCGTCAGCCCCTTCGAAATGTGGCTTGACTTTCTTCTACCCGTCGATGCCAAATCTGTGGCACCAGTGAATAGGAAATGGCCGGGCGGCCTTGCCGTACTAACCGAACCAAACTCTGGAGCGAACACCGTGAGCCCTGAGGAGGCGGATACGACGTGATCACCGGCATTCACGCCATACTGTTTAGCAAAGCCGCGGAGCGCGTGCGTGCGTTCTTCGATGACGTGCTCGAGCTTAAATCCGTCGACGGCGGCGGCGGACGGCCGATCTTCGCGGCACCGCCGGCCGAATTGGCGGTGCATCCGACCGATGAAAAGGGCCGCCACGAGCTCTTCCTGACGTGCGATGACATACAGGCGATGGTCGACAAACTGAAGAGCAAAGGCATCGAGTGCTCCCAGCCTATCACAGACCAGGGCTGGGGTTTGCTCACGCGCGTGAAGCTTCCGGACGGAGAAGAAATCGGGCTCTATCAACCCAAGCACCCGACCGCCTTTGACCGCTGACGTCGCTAAAAGGAATGGCCTGAACGAGTTTGCGTGGTAATGACCACGAATGACCGGTCCAATCGAGCATCTCATCGTGCTCACCATGGAGAACAGGTCGTTCGATCATTATCTGGGCGCGCTGTCTCTGCGCGGTCGCACGGATGTCAATGGCTTCCGCCAGCCTTTGCCGACCCAACCGGACGTTCACGACAATCCAGTTCCCGTCTGGCCCATGGACGGCGTGCCCTCTCCGAACGTCGATGTGCCGCACCGTCTGTCCGACATGGAAGCGGCCTACGATGGCGGCCGCATGGACGGATTTCTCAAGAGCTTCCAAAGCCAACATCCGGAACTCACGGGCCGCGCGGCGCAGTTTCCGATCGGCTACTACACCGCCGACACGCTGAGCGCGTTGTACGCGCTCGCCGAGACGTTCTGCGTCTGCGATGCCTGGCACGCATCGATGCTCAGCTCGACGTGGCCGAACCGCAATTACATGCTGGCCGGCGTGCGCGGCGATGCCATCGACACGGGGGATAACCTTCCGCCCTTCCCCGGCTTCAAGACATCCCCATTCGTCGGCTACTTGGAGACACAGCCCAATCCCCGCGCCGGCACTAACCGGCAGATCTCGTGGCGCTGCTACTTCGCGGACATCCCATTTCTTGCGTTATGGTATGAGTTCGCCGCTTCGCATCTCAACAATTTCGAATCCATATCGGCTTTCGCGCGCGACTGTCGCGACAACACATTGCCGGACGTCTCCATCATCGATCCGCCGTTCTTGACGGCTTCGGATCACGCGCCGCTCGACCCGCGACTCGGCCAGAAGTTCATCAGCCTCATAACCGATGCGTTGACCCAAAGCGCGAGCTGGAATACGAGCGCGCTACTTCTTCTCTACGATGAAGCCGGCGGATTCTACGACCACGCTCGGCCTCCGGATCCTGCTACGGTGGGATTCAGCGACGTCGATCCAATTGGTTTTCGCATTCCCGCCATGTTGATCAGCCCGTGGGTAAAGCGCCAGACTGTCTGTCACCGATTCTTCGAGCACACAGCGGTTCTCGCGGCGATCAGCTCGCTGTGGAACGTGAGCTTCCCGTCCGAATTCGGCACTCGTTGGAAAGCCTCAAACGACGTCATCAAAGAGTGCTGCGACTTCAACGCTGCACCCATTCCTCAGGGAACGTACGCAGGCCAGCCGTTTGCGGACCTCGATTGGGCGACCGGCATCGACAACATCCTCACCGGCCCCATCGGACGGCTGGAAGCGCTGCTCGAGCGGGTCCTCGTGATACCGCAGCTCAAAGCGCTCGACCGCCGCGCGTCCGTCTATGATTCTCTGGCAACCCTGCAAAACACGGTCAACGCGATGAAGCGCTGAACAGATTTTTTCTTACTAACTCACAGCCGGCAGATACTGCACCGCATACCGCGCCACTCTGCGATCGGCTGATATGAGGGTCATTCCCTCGAATCTCGCTTGCGCTATCATCACGCGATCAAAAGGGTCAGGATGGTGATTTGGCAGGCTCGCTATGGCCAGAACGTGCTCGTGGGTGATGGGAAGGTGGTAAAATCCGAGCTGCGCGATTGCAGAAGGTACGTAAGTGATCGGGCTTGACGGCAAGCGCAGTTTGCCGGCAGCATGTTTGATGACGACTTCCCAAACAACGGCGGCAGAAACAAATACTTCATTTTTGGGGTCTTGAATAGCATCACGTGCCGCAGGCGAAAGCCGTTCAGGAGCGCCCGCCGCCCACAAGAAAATATGAGTGTCGAGCAAAACGCGGCTACGCTCTTCGGATTCTACGGTTAAATCTCGATCAGCGCTCTTCAAGCGTCTGGCGCCCCTCATCTTTTTGCACGTTTTCGAGCGACGTTGCCTTCGAAAAGATCCGCAATCTCTTCGTCAACTGCATCAAAGTCATCAGCAATCTCGATGAGACCGCGGTCCATTCCTAACACGCGGCGCGCGGAGCTAGAGTACGGCACAAGGCGCGCAGCGGGCGCGCCCCCCACCGCTATAATGATTTCGGGCTCTTTGCCTTCTCGTATTTCTTTAACAAAACGCGAAAGATGGGTCTTTGCTTCATGCATGCTGACCGTCTTCATCTACTTAGTTTAGCAACTTAGTTCTTGTTAGTCAAGTATGTAGACTAATCAGATTCCCTTTGTCACAAATGACCCGTTCGTCGGTCGGCGGATTGACTTCCGCATCGAAGTGGCGTCGAAGCGGAAGATTAAGAGTATCCAAAAGAAGCGCTCGCCATATGGATGCCATGAGTGCCGCGCAAAGACCGACGCTCCTGACGCTTGCCGGGAACGAAGCAGAGATGGAATATGCTGCCGGCAATTCCGATCGGGCGATTGCAGTTGCACGCGAGGCGGTGAAAACCGCTAAGGCCAACGGCATTCAGTTGCACACGGGAGGTTGCTGCTATTGCAAGCGACGCGCTAATCGAGTACCTGAGGGCGCGCGACGAAGTCATGCTTGCGGCAATGATCGAGCACCTTGGCATGATGATGGGACTGCAACAACGGTTTCGCCTCGCGGCGCTGCTCTTAGGCTATGCGAAAGCCGGTTATGAATCGACCGGTTCGTTGATGGAATTCACGGAGCAATCCGAACACGACCGTTTGATGGAATTGCTGCAGCGCGAACTTGATCCTGATCAACTGGCTTCGGCAATCGCTGAGGGCCGTGCGCTTGATGACGAGCAGGCGGTCGCCGAAGCCCGGGCCGCACTGCATCCCGTCAGTTAAGCTCGGGGCTTAGGTGCCTCGGAACTAGCTCTCTAACGGCATTGGGACGTTAGGCGAAGAAACTTCGGCTGGCGCATGACGACGGTATCGTTTTCGGGGCTTTTCGTCATTGCAGCGGTCGCGTTTCTTGCGCCGCTGCTGCTCGGCTTGGCGCCGCGGCTACGGGTGCCGGCCGTAGTCTTGGAAATCGTCGTTGGAATCGTCATCGGCCCATCGGTATTGGGCTGGGTTCACATCGATCTTCCCATCGCGGTTCTTTCAATGCTCGGCCTCGCTTTTTTGCTCTTCCTCGCGGGCCTTGAGATCGACGTCGAGTGCTTGCAAGGCGCTGCACTGCGGCTGGCGTCGACCAGTTTGGCGCTGTCCTTCGCCCTCGGGTTGGCCGTCGGCTACCTAGCTTTTGCTGCCGGGCTCGTAAAGGCGCCGCTCTTTCTCGCGATCGTCTTGCTTGCCACGTCGCTTGGGCTGCTGGTACCCGTTCTCAAAGATGCCGGGCAGACGCAGACCAAGTTCGGCCAGTTCGTTATCGCTGCCGCATCGCTGGCGGACTTCGCAGCCGTCCTGCTGCTCTCTTTATTGTTCTCGCGCGAAAGCGGATCGCTGTTCGCCAAGGTTCTTCTTCTGTTTGGTTTCGCGCTCTCGGTAGCGCTGATCGCAGTCACTATCGCACGAGCCGAACGATTCTCTTGGCTATCGAACGCGCTCAACCGGCTACAAGACACGACGGCGCAGATCCGCGTGCGCGGAGCGGTCGTGCTGCTGATCGGCCTCGTGGCGCTGGCGGCTCATTTCGGCGTCGAACTGCTTCTGGCGGCTTTCATGGCCGGAACGGTTCTTTCGCTGGTCGACCGTGATGAGATGATGTCGCATCCGCAGTTTCGCACGAAGCTGCAAGCGATCGGCTACGGTTTCCTGATCCCGATATTTTTCATAGCAAGCGGCGTGCAATTCGACTTGGGCTCGCTGCTTGCGGCGCCGGCCAGCTTGCTGAAAGTGCCGGTATTCCTCGTCGCAATGCTCGTCGTGCGTGGTTTGCCTGCTATCCTTTACGTCCGGTATCTGGGAGCGCGCCTTGCATTGGTCGCCGGCATTTTGAAAGCGACATCATTGCCGTTCATCGTCGTGGGCACGCAAATCGGCCTGGCGCTGGGGGTTATTCAGCATTCGACCGCCGCGGCGTTTGTCGCCGCCGGTCTCATTTCCGTATTGGTATTTCCAGCGGTCGGCTTGGCGTTGAGTCGCGGCCGTACGCCGGCGGTGAGTGCGGACGCTGCCTAGGGCCTAACAGACGAACGGCCGAAAGTTCAAGTTCAATGCCGCGCGCGATGAAAGTCAAAGACGGGCTGGCCAAGCCCACGTCGATGCCAACGGGCACCGTGACATTTCTTTTCACCGACATCGAGGGCAGCACCCAGCGTTGGGAAGCGCACAGAGCCGAAATGGAGCAGGCGGTCGCGCACCACGATAAGCTCCTGCGCACGGCGATGACCAAGCACAACGGCTTTGTGTTCAAAACCGTCGGCGACGCATTTTGCGTCGCCTTCAACCATCCGCAGGACGCAGTGGCGGCTGCAATTGGCGTGCAACGCGCCCTACAATCGAAAGATTTTAGTTCTGTCGATGGTTTGCGCGCGCGCATGGCGATCCATACCGGCACGGCACACGAGCGAGATGCGGACTACTTCGGGCCGACGGTCAATCGCGTCGCGCGCCTGCTTGCGATCGGTCACGGCGGCCAAGTACTCGTTTCAGGCACCGCTACCGATTTGTTGCAAGGATCTTTGCCTGAACACACGAGCCTGCGCGACCTTGGGCAGCATCAGTTGCGCGATCTCGCCTTCCCAGAACAAGTCTATCAACTGGTCAATCCGGAGTTTGCCGAGATTTTTCCGCCGCTGCGCTCGCTGGACGCGCTGCCCAACAATCTTCCGCGTCAGGCGACGGCCTTCATCGGCCGGGAAGAGGAATTGGCCGACATCAAGACACTGCTGGACAAGTCTCAAATTGTGACGCTTCTAGGTACTGGAGGCGTCGGAAAGACTAGAACGGCGCTGCAAGTGGGAGCCGATCTGCTCGACGGCTCCGGCGACGGAGTCTGGTTTGTCGATCTAGCGCAGGTCACCACGGCGGATTACGTAGTTGCAGCGGTCGCTTCGATCTTCAAAATTCAGGCGCAACCAAATCGAGAATTGCTTGACGATCTGTGCGCCCATTTGAAGAATAAACGCTTGTTGCTTATCCTGGATAACTGCGAGCACGTGGTGGCAGCGGCCGCGCGCGTTGTTACGGCGATCGTCAAAGACTGCCCGCGGGTTGCGGTGCTGGCTACCAGCCGCGAAGGTCTCAACGTCCACGGCGAGCAGGTGTACCGGATGCCATCCTTGTCCGTGCCTGCTCCAACAAGTGCGTTGTCCGCTACGGAGGCGATCACGCATGGAGCGATTGCGCTGTTCGTCGCTCGCGCCTCGGCGCTCGACGCGCAATTCAGCTTCACCGATGACAAAGCGCCGATCGTCGCAGATATCTGCAGGCGATTGGATGGCATCGCGCTCGCGATCGAACTGGCCGCCGCCCGCGTGACGATTCTCAATCTCAAACAGCTGTCGCAACGCCTGGACGAACGATTCCGCCTGCTGACCGGGGGCGATCGCACGGCGCTGCCGCGGCAGCAGACGATGCGAGCCGCCATCGACTGGAGCTACGAGCTGCTGTCGGACGACGAACGGACAATCTTCCGCCGGCTTTCCATCTTCCAAGGTGGTTGGACGCTCGAGGCGTTGGGCGACATCTGCTCCGACGATGTGTTGGATGAATTCGCGATATTTGACATCCTCTCGTCGCTTGTCAACAAATCGCTCGTCACCGTTGAGTTCGACGCGGAGAAGCAACGCTACCGATTGCTGGAATCTTTGCGACAGTACGGCCTCGAGCGCTTGCGCAAGCAAGGTGAATTTGGCGCGGTAGCGCGTCGCCATGCGCGATACTACGCAGAGTACTCGCAGCAAGCGGCCGACAAATGGCAAGTGATCCCCGACGTTGCGTGGATCGACTTCATCGAAGACGAACTCGAGAACCTGCGCGTCGCTTTGCAATGGTGCTTAGATCAGGGGAATGATCCGCATCTTGGCGCCCAAATCGCTGAACATCTGTGGGCCTATTGGTTTGGGCGCTCTGTGCAAGAAGGCCGCCGCTGGCTTCAGCTGGCTCGCGCAAGCGTCACACCGGAGGGCGATCCTGCGTTGAGCGTGGCTATTGATCTAGCGCTATCGCGTGTGCTGATAAACATCTCATGGTCGGCAACGCAAGCCGCATGTGAACGGGCGCTGGCCGGCGCACGCGCACTCGACGAGCCGCGCCTACTCGCTCGAGCCCTTTACTATACCGGCGAGGCACACGTTTTTGCAAACCGGCTCGAGGAGGCAGAGGCACCGCTCGTCGAGGCCCGAGATCTGGCGCGGCAGCTGGGAGACCACTATCGCGAAGCCGCGGCAATGCAAATGCTGGGCAGACTGTATGCGCAACAAAAGCGGTTCGTCGCTGCCCGCGAACACATGGCCGCCTCCATGCGCTTCTATGAGAAGCGTGGAGCCGATCGCAACCGCGCGATAGCATTGATGAATTTAGCCGGGTTAGAACGGGCGGCCGGCGAGGCTCCACGCGCCATCGTGCTCGGTCGTGAAGCAGTCGAAATGGCTCGGACCCTGCGCGACGGTACGCTCGAGACGATCGCGTTGTCGTCGATAGCCGTGTGCCTTCTCTTAGCAGGGCGTTACGAGGAAGCAAGGACGAGTGCTCGCGCCGCGATCGAGTTTATCCGCAATAGCCGAATCGGCTCCGAGTTTTACCCAGCTTTACAGTCGTGCGTTGCCTTTGCCACCCGCGATCAAAAGTTTGAAACGGCGGCCCGGATTTTCGGATACGCTCAGCAAGCCAGCTCTGACCGATTGCCGGAAAATGCATTCCTTGGCCTCGATGCTGCCTGGCTGCTTCAGCCGCTGCGTGAAAAGCTCGCTGAGGAACGACTTCAATCTTTAATGGCGGAAGGCGCAGCCTGGTCGGAAGAACAGGGGCTAGAGGAAGCGTTTTTAGTTTGTTAGCCGACCCGGCCGTAACGATAACAAATTGATTCTACAATCAGCCCGTTCACGCTAGAGCACTGAGCTGAGCCTCCAGGTCTTTCGTAGGAGCGTTCGTGCTGGCGGCGATTCTCAGCAGCAGTTGCTCTTGCAGCTCTTGGTGGTGAAGCAGCGCGCGTATCCATTCGTGGTCTAGTTCTGCCCGGGTCTCCGCATGCTCCCCTGACTGACGTTGGGCAACCGAAATCACGAAGAGCAGCGTCAGTTGAATGACGTTCGAAATCGTCAGCAGGAAGATAAAAGGGAATGGGTCGCGCCTGGTCAGCTGCCCCGCAGTGATCCAAACCAACTGAGCGACGATGACAATGGCAAGCGCCACCGGCGCGCCGGTGGAGTCCGCTATTCGCTTGCAAAAGCGTTCCACCGGACTGAGGCTTGCGTCGTGCACCTGATTAGCATTAAGGACTTGGGAATGATGCATCGTTGTCTACTCCATTATGACAGGTTCGGACCGGCCCATAGCGCGTTGGATCGTCTCGAACATCTTACGAGTTGCGCTTGAAACTCATCCTGCTTGCCCATGGCGTGGGGACGCCGCCGGTCTTTCCGCGCTGTTGAAACAGCGGTCGCTCACTCATCGCCACCCAACAGGTCAGCGGGCTGCTCGTATTCGGGAAATCTGCGGTTGCGATCCACAATCCGGACGGTGCCCATGCTACGTTTTTGTATCAACCAACTTTCGGGTCTGCTTGCCGACGAACTGGGAGCACTATTTGCCAGGGCATTGGGTCACCGCGCTCGCGGCCAGACGAGCAAAAAGAAGGCCATTTCTTCTCGGTTGAACGGTCAAACGGGCGGCCGTCCTAAGAAAAAAGCGGCAGGTTAGGGCTGGCCGCCGCAATTCTCGCCCACGGTTTCAGTTGTTATTGCTTCACAGGGAAGAGCTGCCGCGCGTCCAGCGGTCGAGACACAACGTCCTGCAAGCTTTCCAGATGTGCGCGCGTGAGCCGGTCGAGATGCGGACGGCTCAATGCAACCTTGGTATCCTGACGCAAAGACTTGAGCTCCGCGCGTGCGAGCGACTGCGCGTCGAAGGGCGTATCCGGGGTAGGCGTGAGCCAGAGGCGCGCGAGCATGCGCGCGTACCACTGCTGCAGCGAACGGTGCACTTCGCCTATGCCCGTGAGCTTTGGATCGCGCAAGTCGCCGTAGACCGATGCCTGCGTCCAGTCGAACAAGTCGGTGAGACTCATGGTGACGCCGGGCTTGGATTTCAAGGATAGATCGTTCAGGCGCTCCAGCATCAACGGCTGAAACATGCGCGCGAGTTGGCGCCTTTGCGCGGTCTCGGCCATCTCCGCAACCGGAAGATCGTGGCGCGGCTGCTGCTGGTACGCCCAACTCCCACCTTGCAGCGACTCCCACTCGCTGTAGACGAGACGGTTCAGCGTCTTGGGCGAGAACTGCCAGGCCCGATCCGAGAACACGTACTTGTCGAGGATGCCGAACGCGCGCTGCTCGCGCGCCCGCGGCACCGACACAAGCGGCGGGCTCGCTTTCGGATCGCCCGCATGGGAGCGCGACAAGTACTCACCACCGATGTAGTGCTCCGGTTGGGTTGCCGCCAGCTGCCATTGGCCGAACACAAAACCGAAGGCCGTGCGTTCGTCATCATAGCTGTGACCCGGTTTGGGCCAGCGCTTGTCGATGGTCGACATGAGATCGTGCACCAGCTTCAGCTGCGTTTCATCCCATGCCAGCGGATCGTTGGTGAAATCGAATTGCGCCACGCGCGGGTCGATGGCGTGCGCGCTCGGGTAGTCGACATCTTCATCGCTTGCAAACCGGTAGAGCGGGTCGGCCCAGTTGCTCGCCCAGCGGGTGAGGGTCGGGACCTCATCCTGCGGGGTGCGCGCATTGTGGACCGGCGCATAACCCCAGTGGATGGCGTGATAATCATACGGTCCGAGCACCGTCTGCCAGTACGTTCCTTGCCCGTAGCCCCTCGGCCACAGGTTTAGCCCAGCGTACTCCATGACGGAGGTGGCCACGCCATGCGCAGCCGTGAAGTCTTTGCTCTGAAGCTCTCGTGCGGTGTACGCGATCGAGCCGATGAAGTTGTGCTGCAGCCCCAAGCCGTGGCCGGCTTCATGCACGATAAACGACTCCATCAGCTGGTCGTTGAATTGCGCCAAACCTTGGCCCGACAGCGGCCGCCCCATGATGTCCAGCGCGACCTTGCCGAAGCCCGCCTGTTGCTGGCGCATCTCCGCGTAGTGCCGCTCGCGGGCGACCAGACTGGTTCCCCGTCCGAAGACGGTCGGATCAACTTGATAGATAAATGCCTGATTCGAGTATGCCATGATGTCGGCATCGATGACGACGTTCGTCCGGAAAATCTGCCCGGTGCGCGGATCGAAGACGGGGTTCTCGGCCGCGTATCCACCGCTGTTCGACTCCGTCAGCCAGACGACGGTGTTGTAACGGATATCATCCGCATCCCAGTTCGGGTCGTTAGGCTGATCCTTGACCTGAATCGCGTCGCTGATGCCGATTCTCTCAAAGGCGCGATTCCAGTCCAGTATCCCTCTGCGCACCGCGTCGCGATATTGCGTCGGAATATTATTCGACAAGTAGTAGACGAGCGGGTGCTTCGCCTGAGACATCGGTTTGGTCGGATCCGACGGCTGCATGTTCCAGCGCACAACGTAGCGCACGATGCGCGAATCGGCGGGATCCCTCGCGAAGTTGATGTACGCAGCGTCGAAAAAGCCCACGCGGTCGTCTGCCAGGCGAGGCATGTAGTCGCCGTCGTTCGGCGGCCGAGCGATGTTGTAAGCGACGCGGAATTGGATGCTGCGCGGATCGGGAACGTTGTCCACGACCTTGGGGTTTTCGTTCGCCCACGTCTGATCCGCGTTGATGATAACGTTGTACGGAAACGCCTTGCTGGGCCCGAACAGCGTGCGATCGGAGTCCAGATGATATGCTTGGTCCGGGTTGTCCGGCCCCGTGATCTGCTTCAGCTGGTCTTTGAGGTCGTAGATATCGGTGAGCAGAAACGAGGCATCGAAGACGACGCTTGCGGTTGTCTTGTTCTCCGCGGCGATCGGCGCAACCGCGACCGTGGAGTTTGCAACCGTGCGTTCGATGGCCCGCTGGGCTGCTTCATTCCCAGGGGCGATGAAGTACGTGTTCGGCCAGGTGACGACGATCTTGTCGTCGCTTCTCGTGAAGCGGATGATGCGCGCGTAGGAGTTGATGCCGCCCGGTATGCTGTTGTAACCGCCCAGACCGTTGGTCTGCTCGGCCGTCTGCACGAAGTCTTTGCCCAACTGAGAGGCCGCGATCTCGATGTAGACCTTGCCGTTCTTGCGGATGATGTTGAGCAAGCCGAACTGCACTTGAGCGTCGTCGATGAACTTGGCGTACGGCGCGGGCCCGGAGTCAGAGTCATCGGCGCGTGCGGCAACCGATGGGAATCCCGCAAGCCATGCGGCGACGAAGGCCGCGCAGAGCGGCAGAAATGGGCGCAAGCGGTTCATCAAAGGTCCTTCATTAGATAGTGGGGACACGAGATCGGCAAGCTGAAGCCAGCCTCGAAGTTTGGCGACCGCTATGGCTGTGCCTGTGCGGCATGATGCCATCTTGGGCTCTGCAAGCGACAACCTTGCCGCGTGGCAAGCAGAAACGGGTTCGAACGCATAGACTATGAAGATTCTGGGAAAGGTCAGATACAGCGGCGGTGCGGCCGCTATCTGGAGGAGGAGTTGTTATGAAATCTGCTTGTCTTGCGGTGGTCGCCTGCAGCGCTGTCCTTGCATTGACCACCTCGGCGTACGGCTCGCCGCATCGGGATATAACCCTGCGCATGCATTCGCAGCACCGCTCGGGGGAGTCGGGCACGGCCACGCTCACCGACCTCGGCGGCAATCAGACTCGCGTCGTGATCCACGTGGATAGCGAGAACACCACCGGTGATCAGCCCGCTCACGTCCACCCGGGTACGTGTAAGCATCTGAATCCCATCCCGCGCTATGTGCTGCACAACGTCGTTCTAGGCCGCTCGAACACCGTCATCGACGCTCCCATGAGCAAGCTGCTCGGCGGGCACTGGTCGATCAACGTGCACGAGTCCAAGGACAATCTCAAACGCTACGTCTCCTGCGGCACGATACCATAACCGCACGGAAGACTTCGGCTGCGATCGGCACCGGCGCCCTCACGGACGACGGTGCCTCTTCTTCTCATGAACTTCCGGCGGCGAGCGCGTTTGAGAGCGTCTCGCTCGTAGATCTGCGTAAGCGCAAGAGCGAGAAGTGGGCGAAGTATCCCGCAGACGTGCTGCCGGCGTTTGTGGCGGAAATGGACTTCCCGCTGGCGCCGGTGGTGCGCGCTGCGCTGCAAAGCGCGATCGACAATGACGATTGCGGCTACGCCGACGATGCGGAACTAACGTCAGCCTTTACGGATTTTGCAAAGCAGCGCTTCGATTGGACAGTCGACAGCGCTCGCGTGTTTGCCGTGCCCGACGTCATGGCTGGCATGGCCGAGGCGCTGCGCATGACGACCGAGCGCGGCGACGGCGTGGTGATCAACCCACCGGTCTATCCGCCCTTCTTCGAGGTGATCAACACGGTCGAGCGCAGGGTCGTCGGGGTGCCGCTCCTGCATGACGCTGACAACGGCACGTTGGCGCTTGACTTCGCCGGCTTGGAGAAGGCCTTTGCAGCCGGCGCGCGGGCCTATTTTCTGTGCAGCCCGCACAATCCGGTCGGCCGGGTTTGGTCGCGTGCCGATCTGGAACGCATCGCCGACCTGGTAATGCGATACGACGTGACCGTCATCTCAGACGAGATCCACGGGCCCCTCAGCATGCCGGGCGTTGACTTCGTTCCGTTCCTGACAGTGAGCAAAGGCCTGGGCGCCAACGTCGCTGTTACTTCTGCGTCCAAGGCTTGGAACATCGCCGGTCTCAAATGCGGCGTTCTCATCGCGGGCACGGATGAATTGGCCGAGCGGCTGCACGCGCGGTTCAAGGCGATGCCCACAGAGATCATCACCCGAGTCGGGCATCTAGGGGTCTTCGCATCAGTCGCGGCATTCCGCGAAGGCGGACAGTGGCTTGACGAACTGCGTTCGCATTTGGCGCGCAATGCCGCGCTGCTCAAGCAACTCTTAGCAGACCAAATACCAGCGGCACGCTACGCACCGCCCGACGCGACGTACCTCGCGTGGATCGACTTCACTGCATTGCATTTAGGCGCGGATCCGGCGCGCCACTTCCTCAAGAAGGGCAACGTCGCGCTGTTCCGCGGCTTGGATTTCGGCGCTCAAGGCGCGAACTTCGCGCGGCTCAACTTCGCCACGTCGAGCGAGATTCTCAGAGAAATCGTGCGCCGCATGGCGGCCAGTTTAGGGTAAATAGCGCTTCACAAAGACGGTCGGCTTAGCCGCTACGCTCTGTTGTCAAATTGTGTATCCTCAGCGCGCGAAAAAGGGTTATCCCCGAGCCGGTCAAGCGCAGCCATGCGGCCACTGTGAGAGCGGCTCAGGGATCCGCGGTTAGGGAAGGCAGATTGAGATCTGCACTGTTTCGGTCGCGGAGTGACCAAGCGTATCGGTCACCGTGATCGTGGTTCCTGGACCGCCGTTCGTCGTCGTCGTGCTCGTCACCGTGAACAGACTCGGTGAGTTCGCCGGCGCCACCGTCACAATCGCGGTGTTGTTGCTTACTGCGGTAAAATTGCCGCCGTAGCCGGCTTCCGAGGCCGTAAATGTCGCGCTCAGCTGGGCACAGCCCGATCCTTGCGCAGCGACATCAACCGACGTTGGAGTCAACACGATGCCCGCCGGGGTCATGGTTGGGCTCGGGGTCGGGGTCGGCACCGGCGTAGCCGTGGGCGTCGGTGTCGGTGTCGGTACCGGCGTGCGAGTGGGAGTCGGTGTCGGCACAGGGGTGGACGTCGGCGTCGGAGTGGGTGCCGAGGTTACTGTAGGCGTCGGAGTGGGAGCTGGAGTCGAGGTGGGCCTCGGCGTTGACGTCGGCCCAGGCGAAGATGCTAAGTTCGGAATCGAGCTAAGCGGGACTACAGGGACGCTCGTATTGGATCCGCAGCTAGCCATCGCAAAAGCGAGCACAGCAACGGCGGAAAGCGCGATGGCTTTGAATTTGGAAGGTATAATGGCACTCATAAAGACTCCCATAGTAAAAAGGGCCCGGACATAGCCCCTACGCTATCACATCGCGGATGAGCTAGAATGGGGAGAACCCCCCAATAGGACTGCGCCTTTCGACCTCAACAGCCCTTTGCCCGATTCCCCACAGCAATGGATTGAGCGGCGCCGCGACCACTTCGCGTCGAGCGAGATCCTCAAACGGAATCGTGCCCGCGTGGTGGCCAGTTTAGGGTAGATAGCGCTTCACAAAACGGTCGGCGTACCAAGTTTCCCACTTCGCGCCCGGCGCTTCGCGATTGATATCTTTGTCTGCACCCACCAGCAGATAAATCAAATCGCTTTTGAGCAGCGTAGCGTTGAGCATCTTCTCGATGCCGCACTCGATCAAATGACCGGCGTACCATATCGACCAATCGGGATCGACGCCGTCGGTCTCCTTATACGCGACGTGGTGATCTTCGGATGTTTGATGCAGCAAAGCCGCAAGAGCCTGAGCTACATCAGCATGCTTTGCTGTCATATTGTGACTCCTCGGTGGGCGCAAAAATCTGTTACAACGGGACTACGTATTTTCAATGAGCTATGGATCATTCCGTTCTTCGACTGGCTCACCTCAAGAACGCCGGCAGCGACGTTGCGAATGCAGGACGCTTCAAACCGCCGGCGCACGTTTCGCCGGCATCAACCTTGCCCGTATCAGCGAACTTGACGGCGATAGCGTTGAAACAGACGCCCGCGAGCTCGTGACCGGAATGGGGAAACACGACTTGCCGGCCACGCGCGAAATCCCGCAGCAGCGCCTTCGCGAACCAAGGTGGAGTAGCCGGATCGTCCGCTCCCGACAAGAATAGCGCCGGCACGTCGGATTTGAAGCGCTGTAGAAACGACCGCGGGGCGGGCTTCACGTTCCATGTGCGGCAGGCGGCTTGCTGCGCGCGAATGCGGGCATCTCCATAAAACGTCCCCCGGGTTTGCTCGCGGATCTCTCGTTCGTCGATGAAGGGTATGTCCTCAGCGCACGTGACCGACAAGAACATGCCCTGCGCAATCCCGCTTTCCAAGCCGCGTCCCATAAACAGCAAAGTATTTGCAAGCAGACGCGTGTTGCCGCGATACGCTTCGCGGATCAACAGCGGTACGTAACCAGCGCCCTCGCTCGAATACATCATCTGCCTCAACCGGTCCACGAATACTTGGTGGGTCAGCGTCACCGCAAGAGTTTTTCCGCCTGTTCCGGTGACGAACACCCGCAGGGGGCGTTTGTTGATGCGAGCGTTGACCACCTCAAACTCGCGAGCGAAGTTCGGGAACGACTGATGGCAGGTTGGGTCGGCCGCACAATCGGCCTCAAGGCTGCGCAGTGCCTTTTGCGCGCCGCGCGCGAATCCGAGCGGAACCTTGTCGTCGATGGGAGCAACGCCTTCGAGCATGATGCGGGCGACGCTCGACGGATAACGCCGTAGATACACGAGCGCTGCCGTGCTCCCGTAGGACAGCCCGTATGGTACTATCTGGCGGTATCGCAAAGCCTTGCGCGCGGCCGGCTCACGCGCTCAACAGTCCTATTCGCGATCTCTCCACAACAATGGGTTGAGGGCCGTGGCCACAACTTGGCCCACCTTTGCACCGGGCATGAATGCGTCGCGGTCGGCGATGTGCTCAGGCCTCTTGGGCTCGGTCAGCCGGATGCCATCTTCCATATAGATGATGGTCATCACGGCGCGAGGCTGGTCGGTGACGTTCCCGCCGGTATGGTGAAACGTCCAGCCCGAGTGAAAGCTGACATCCCCCAATTCGAACGCGCCATCTTCTTCTGCGAAGTTCTGCCGGCGCAACGCTTCCTGCAGCGCCCGCTCGCTTTCGTCGCTGATCTTCAAGTCGCGCCCGAATTCGAAGCGGTGGCTACCGGCCGCAAACGCGAGCGGTCCCATCTCGCGCGTCGTCGCCTGCAGCGGAATCCAGGCGGTGCACGTGTTCGACGTCGACAGCGGCCAGTAATACTGGTCCGCATGCCATGGAGTGATGCCGCCGCCCGGCTCCTTGTACAGGGCCTGATCGTGATACAGTCTCACGCCGCGCACGCCGATGAGTTCCGCCGCCGCTCGCGCAAGCCGTTCGCCGCGCACGAAGCGTTCGACGACCGGGTCCGTGCGCCACAGATTCGTGACCTGCAAGAACGCGCGCTCGTAGGTCGTGCGCTCCGTCATCGGTTTCTGCAAGCAATTACGCTCGATCACTTGCCGTGTGATGTGCTCGCCGAAATATCGCAGCGTCTCAGCGGAAAAGACGTGACTGAGCTTTACGAAGCCGTTCTCGCGAAAAAATGCCTGTTGTTGCGGCGTGATCGCAACGCGCGAATCAACGTCTAAGAGCTGCGTACGAGCGTCAGCCACCCGTCTTACTGGATCTTGCCGCTCACCGCAAAGCCGGCCGGCGCATTGACCGGCGGTCGCAATGCGAACGGCACAGCCGCGCTGCTCGCGCTCGCCGCGCTTCCCACGGTGATTTGCGTCTGCGCGACCGGACTGCCGTTGTAGCTCGCCGTGATGGTGCACGTGCCGGCGGAGGCGCCGCTCAACAGCGTGAACTCGGCATTGGGGCCCGTCGGATTGTCGTTATAACCTGACGGAGCGTCCCCATCGTTGTCGTTTTGATTGATGTCGGCGGCCGAACACGGTGCTGTCACCGCGATGCTATAGGCCGCGGTCAGCAACCCGGAAAAGTCCCCAACCAGAACGTGGAACTGCGTGTTGGTGGGAACGGAGGTCAACACGTTGGTGCTGCCGGGAAGGCCGCAGGGCTGGTGCACATCCTTTGGCACGCACGCCGTGACGGCAATGGTGCCGAAATCCCACGCCTTATGCGCCTCGACCGCAAGGCCCGACGAGGAAACCACCGTAAACGCAGCTCGCTTGTGCGACAGCGTCGCGGGGAATGGGCCCAACACAATCGGGGTCGCATCAGGAACGAAGGTTCCCGGGCCGCCACGCGCCTTTGACTTCTTGCGCGTGCCCTTATTGGAGAAATCGCTCGTGACGGTGACGCTGGTCAGCGTGACCGGTCCTGTCCCCGACACGACAACCGACTCCGATGGCTTGTTGCCGTGAGTCAACTGCTGCACGCCCGCCGGCGATCCGCTGATCGTCTGCCATTGCAAGAACCCGGAGCCTCTGGCTTGGTATTTCACGTCAGCGCCAAGCGGGCCGACATCCGCAAGCGACTGCTGAGTGTTGGATTGCACCGGGAACAGAACGCTCGCCGCAGCTTCTGGATACGCGTCGCTGATGTCGCGCGAAAAGATGAACGTGTATTGCACTCCGCCGACAAATTTGAGCGTCGCGCCCGCCGGCGGCCTGAAAGTCAGGACGCTGCCGTTCAGCATCGCCAGACCGAGCGGACGCGGATTGGTCAACGCGTCCGGCGCCTTCGTCGGATCGAAGAACGTGACATCGAACGTTCCCGGACCGCACGCAGCTTGCGCGAGATCGATCACACACGTCGGCTCGGAGATCGTGATGGTGACCGGAACTTCGAAGGTGATGAGCAGCGGAAACGGATCACCGGTGGTCGCAGGCGCACCAGCCGTCAAGCCGGCTTCGGCGATGTTAAGCGTCAGCTTCGCGCCCGCCGGCGCACCGTTCGCTCCCAGTGTCGTCGTGCCGTCATACCCTCGCGGAAACGGCAACTCGTAGCTCGCAGCCGACGGCGAGAGGCCGTACACCGCCGTCAGCCCCGACGGACCGGGCCCGAGACCGGTGTTTTGGCCGGCCGGCTGATCCTTGGGTGCAACACCGGCGGAACCGCCGCCGCATCCGCTGAGGGCGAGCACTGACAGCGCGACGGCCAAGAAGGCTCGTGGATTGGAAACACCCATCACCGCAACTCCTGCGCCAACCGCTGAAATAACCTTGAGGCTTACGAGCAGCAAAGCCCTAAACCCCCTCCAGCAAGCGTCCGCGTTCCCAGCGCATGCCGGACTGTCCACCGCGACAATGGAACAGAAAAGCATGGAGTCTCCCGGAGTCTCCGCTGGGTCCGTCGGATCGATCGCAATGCCCGAGAGCGAGCAAACGCTTCCCTCAGGCATTCTCACCTTTTTATTCACCGACATCGAAGGCAGCACGGTGCGCTGGGACCGCGACCCGCGCGCCATGCAAGCGGTGGTGCGCCGCCACGACGACATCATGCGGTCGGCGATCGCCTCGCATCACGGCCGCGTCTTCAAGACGGTCGGCGACGCCTTTTGCTCGGTCTTTCCACGAATCAATGATGCGCTCGACGCTGCCGTGCAAGCGCAGCGCGCGTTGGCCAATGAGGATTTCTCACAGGTCGACGGAGTGCGGGCGCGCATGGCGATCCACGTCGGCGCCGCGGACGAACGCGACGGTGACTACTTCGGCCGCACGCCGAACCGCGTCGCGCGGCTGCTGTCCGTGGGCCACGGCGGACAGGTGCTGCTCTCAGGCGTGGCCGCCGAAGTAGCGGCGGACGCCGCGCCGCAGACAGAACTGCGAGATCTCGGAGAGCACCGCCTCAAGGATCTCACGGTGCCCGAGCACATCTTCCAACTGCTGGCACCCGATCTTGAAACCGAATTCCCGACGCTCAAATCGCTGAGCGTGCTCGACAACAATCTGCCGGTCCAACTGACGAGCTTGATCGGCCGCGAGCAGGAGCTCGCCGATATCAGAGCCTTGCTGGACAGATCTCGCCTGGTCACGTTATGCGGAGCCGGCGGCGTCGGTAAGACTCGCTGCGCGCTGCAAGCCGGCGCTGAGGTTCTCGACGCTTTCAAAGAGGGTGTCTGGTTCGTCGATCTCGCGCCGTTGAGCGACGGGACCTTGGTGGTCAACGCCATCGCCTCAGTCTTCGACGTGCGGGAGCCGCCGAACCAGCGGCTGTTGGACGAAGTGCTCTCGTACCTCAAGAAGAAGCAGTTGCTGCTGATCCTCGACAACTGCGAACATCTCGTGGCAGAGGTCTCCAAGACGGCGGATTCGATCTTGCGCGCCTGCCCGACCGTGCGTATCCTCGCGACCAGCCGCGAGAGCTTGAGCATCGACGGCGAAGCGGTTTATCGCATGCCCTCGCTCGCAGTGCCCGAACGAGTCAAGGGTCTGAGCGCCGCCGACGCGCTCTCGTACGGCGCCGTCGCGCTTTTCGAGGCTCGCGGCCGATCTGCCAACCCGAAGTTCAAGCTTGATAATTCCAATGCGGCGACCGTTGCAGATGTCTGCCGCCGGCTCGACGGCATTCCGCTCGCCATCGAGCTTGCGACTGCGCGCCTCAACGTCCTAAGCCCGAGCCAGCTGGCGCAGAAGTTGGACGAGCGGTTCCGCTTGCTCACCGGCGGCAACCGCGCCGCGCTGCCGCGCCAGCATACGATGCGCGCGCTCATCGACTGGAGCTACGATCACCTCTCGGCGCAGGAGCAACGCCTGTTCCGGTATTTCTCGATTTTTTCCGGCAGCTTCACGCTCGACATGGCCACCGCCGTCTGCGCCGACGACCACATCGCCGGGTTCGAAGTGCTCGATCTGCTCACGTCGCTCGTCGACAAGTCGCTCGTGCAGCCGGAGCATTCCAGCGACGAGAGCCGCTACCGCTTGCAGGAGTCAACGCGGCAATACGCGCGCGAGCGGCTCGTGGAGTGCGCTGAGATGGAGCGCATCGCACGGCGTCACGCGGATGCGTATGTGAGGCTCGCAGAGCAGCTCGACAACTCGTGGGATTCGAAACCCGACAGCCAGTGGGTTTGCCAAGCCGAGCCGGATATGGATAACTGGCGCGCGGCGCTGACGTGGGCCTTCTCAGCGCACGGCGACCCTTTGATCGCGCAGCGGCTGGCGAGCGCAAAGATCTGGCTGGAGCTTGCTCCCGGTGAGGGACGAAGATACCTGCTCACCGCTTTGACGTCAGCCGACGAGCGGACTCCGCCCGAACTGATAGCGCAACTCGAGCTGGCCGCGTCAAAGATCGACACGGTCTTCGGACAGTTCAAAGCAGCACTCGCATCGGCGGAACGCGCCCGCGCGATCTTCGAAACTCTCGGCGATGAGCTCTGCTTGGCCAACGCGCGCTTGTGCGCCGGCCGGGCTCTCCTCTTTCTCAAGCACGTGCAGGAAGGCGAGGTGATGCTGCAAGCGGCGCTGGATGTGTTCCGTCGCAGCGGCAGCAAGAAGACCATGGGATCTGCCTTATCCGCCCTCGGCGCGGCACGGATCATTCAAGGAGACGTGCCCGAAGCGCGTTCGTTTCTGACGGCGGCCGGCACCCTATACAAGCGATCAGGAGCCGATGGGCGTGTGCCCGCAGTGTTGAGCATGCTGGCCGAAGCGGAGTTTCGCGCCGGCGACGCGGGGACGGCCCTAGAGGTGGCGAGCCAGGCTCTCACCGCTCATCGGGGCGTCAAGAGCGGACCCAACGTCGTGAACATCCTGTACAACATGGCCGCCTACTTCACGGTCTTGGGCCGCTATGATGAAGCGCGGGCGCACGCGCGCGAGGCGCTCGAACTGGCGCGCGACGAACAGGCCGATGCGGAGGTCACGATAGCCTTGCAGCATCTCGCTGCAGTCGCAGCGTTGGGCGCGCCGGGCGATCAAGAAGCTCAAGAGCGCGCGGCGCGTTTGCTGGGATTCGCCGATGCGAGTTTCGATGCGCTCGATTACACCCGCGAATACACGGAACAGCAAGAATACGAGAGAGTACGGACCGCATTGCACCATGCGCTCGGCGACGCGCGGCTCGCCGAACTCGCCCAAGAAGGGCAATCGTGGACCGAGGAGCGCGCCGTCAGCGAGGCGCTGGAAATCTAGCCCTACTGGATCTTGCCGCTGACCGCAAAGCCGGCCGGGGCGTTCACCGGAGGCCGAAGCGTGAACGGCACCGCCGAGGTGCTTGCGCCCGGCGCGTTGACCACCATGCTCGTCTGCGCCACCTGAACGCCGTTATATGTCGCCGTGATCGTGCACGTGCCAGGCGACGCGCCGCTTGAGACGTCGAACTCGGCGTTAGGTCCGCTTGTGTTGTCGTTGTAGCCGGACGGAACGTCACCGTTGTTGTCGTTCTCGTTGATGCCGGCGATCGTGCACGGAGCCGTGACGACCAAGCTGTATGGTTGCGTGAGCAGCCCGGACGAGTCTGACACGAGCACGTTGAAATGCTGGTGCGTCAAAACTGAAGTCTTGAGATTGGTCGTCGTGCCGTCGTTGCAAACGCTTAGGTTGTGCAAAGGCGCGCACGCGGTAACGGTGACAAGGCTGAAATCCCACGCCTGGTTGCCGCCCAGCGCAAGGCCCGGCGGAACCGTGAAGCTCGTCTTATTGCCGTAGACGGTCGCCGGGAATGGACCGAATATGGTGGGGTTGGCATCCGGCACAAACGTTCCAGGCTTGGGAGAAAGCAACGTTCCCGAGGTCGCTTGGCTCCCGGAACCGTTGGCGAAGACGCCCGTGATGGTCGTGTTGGTAAGCGTAAGCGCTTGGCTAGCGGAGACGACGATCGACTCGATCGGCTGATCGCCGAAGATGATCTGTGGCACCAGCGGGGGCGAACCGCTGATCGTCTGCCACTCCAAGAAACCCGTGTTGACCGACGCTTGGTAGTTCGCGAGCGCGCCGAGCGGCCCGACGCTTGCGAGCGTTTGCGTGACGCCCGATTGGACCGGCAAGATGACGCTATTCGTGCCCGCGTTGTCGATGTTGCGCGCGATGATGAACGTGTAGCGCACTCCGGCCAGGAGCGTGACGCTCGCGTTCGGTTGCGCCGTAAACGTCAAGGTGTGGCCGCTGACCACTGCCTGACCTAACAGAGATGGGTTGGTCTGCGCGTTCGCCGGCTTCGTCGGATCGTAGAACAAGAGGTCGAACGTTCCCGCCATGTTCACGTTATGCGGAAACGTGATCGAGAATCCGGGCACCGGCAACGTAATCGTGAACGGCAACGCGATGCCGATGAAGATCGGGAACGGGTCGGCGCTTGTCGTCGACAGCGCGGCAGCGCCGCCGGCCAAGCCGTTGCCCGAAAGATCCAGCCGCATCTGAGCGCCTTGAGGGGCGCGGCTCGCGCCAAGGGACATCGAACCGCTGTAGCCTTGCGGGAGCGGCAGCGAATAGCGACCCCCCGAAGGCGAAAGGGAATAGACTGCGCTTAACCCGCCACTTGGGGCGTTCGGCTGCGCGTGCGCGCGTGTGACGGCGTCGGGAGAGACCCCGCCTCCGCTGCAGGCGGCGAGCGAAACGGCGAAAAGCGCGGCGGCCATGACGGCCCGTGCCTGGAAGACCTTCATCAAGTAGCTCCTGTGCGGTGCTGCAAACGTTGCTGGACGGCGCCTAGCTTTGCCTCAGGCTCGGAAAAGGCCTTGAGACTTCATTTCCGGGGCCGGACTGCGCTTCCAGGAAATCGAAGAACGGCGCATGGGAGCGGTCCAGGCATCTTCGGGCTCAACTGTGCGCGCAAGCGGCCAACCGTCCGGCGATGTTTCGTTCCTCTTCACCGACATCGAAGGCAGCACCGTGCGCTGGGACCGTGACGCAGCTGCCATGCAGCAGGCGGTGCGACGGCACGACCACATCATGCGTTCCGTCATCGCCGCTCATCACGGCCACGTCTTCAAGACGATAGGCGATGCGTTTTGCGCCGTCTTTTGGCATGCTGCGGATGGGTTGCACGCAGCGCTGGAAGCGCAGCGCGCACTGGCGATCGAGGACTTCTCTTCCGTCGAAGGCGTGCGCGTCCGGATGGCGCTGCACGTGGGCGCGTCTGATGAACGAGACGGAGATTATTTCGGTCCGACGCTGAACCGTGTGGCGCGGCTGCTGGCGATCGGGCACGGCGGTCAGGTGCTCCTTTCCGCGGCCGCAGCCGCCAAGGCGTCAGATGCCTTGCCCGGCACGACGCTGCGCGATCTGGGCGAGCACCGCCTCAAAGACCTCAGCTCACCGGAGCACGTCTTCCAACTCGTCGCTCCCGACCTCACCGCGGAGTTCCCAAAGCTGCGGTCGCTGAGCATCCTCGACAACAATCTGCCCATTCAGTTGTCAAGCCTGGTCGGCCGCGAGCAAGACGTCGCGGAGATCAAAGCGCTGGTCGAGCATTCTCGGCTGGTCACGCTCTGCGGAGCAGGCGGCATCGGCAAGACTCGCTGCGCCATGCAAGTCGGCGCCGATCTGCTCGACGGTTACAGCGACGGCGTCTGGTTCGTCGATCTCGCGTCGCTCGGCAATGCGTCGCTTGTGCCCAACGTCGTCGCTGCGGTCTTCGACGTGCAAGAACCGTCGAACCAGCAAATGCTCGACGCGCTGATCGCATTTTTCAAGAACAAAGAACTGCTTGTGATCCTCGACAACTGCGAGCACGTGATCGCCGACGTCTCGAAGACCGCAGACGCTCTCCTCAAAGCGTGTCCAAAGCTGCGGATACTCGCGACCAGCCGCGAGAGCTTGGCGATCGGCGGCGAGAGCGTCTACCGCATGCCGTCGCTCGCCGTGCCTGCCGACTCCCATGGTCTCACGGCGGCAGCGGCGCTTGCATACGGCGCAATCGCGTTGTTCGACGTGCGCGCGCGCGCGGCGAACGCGCGCTTCCAGCTTAGTGACGACAACGCGCCCGTGATCGCCGAGATCTGCCGCCGTCTGGACGGCATAGCGCTCGCCATCGAGCTTGCCGCAGCACGCATCAAGGTGCTGTCGCCCAGGCAGCTGTCTGAAAAGCTCGACGAGCGTTTTCGGCTTCTGACCGGCGGCAACCGCGCCGCACTGCCGCGCCAGCAGACGATGCGGGCGCTGATCGACTGGAGCTACGACTTGCTTTCGGAATCGGAACAACGCCTTTTCCGGTACTTTTCGATTTTCGCCGGCGCCTTTACGCTGGAGCTTGCAACCGCAGTTTGCGCCGACGACTCTATCGCCGACTTCGAGATGCTCGACCTGCTCTCGTCGCTCGTGGACAAGTCGCTGCTCCATCCGGAATATGCAGCCGATGAGACGCGCTACCGGCTGTTGGAGTCAACGCGCCAGTATGCGCGCGAGAAACTGCTCGAACGGGGCGAATACGAGAGCATCGTGCGGCGCCACGCAGATGTTTATGTCGCGTTTGCCGACAAGCTCGACGACTCGTGGGACTCCACGCCTGACCGTGAATGGATCTGCAAAGCAGAACCGGAGATGGACAACTGGCGGGCAGCCATCGCGTGGGCCGTCTCCGCCAACGGCGACACGCGCGTCGTGCAGGAGCTCGCGCTCGCGAAGGTATGGCAAGAACTGGCGCATGCCGAGGGCCGGCGGTACGTGCGGATGGCGCTCGACGCGGTCGCCGCCGATACGCCGCCCTTGTTGGTCGCCGAACTCGAGCTGTCAGCGTCCAAAATCGACTCGATTTTCGGACAGTTCAAGAGCGCGCTTGCTTCGGCCGAACGGGCGCTCGCGATCTTCCAACAATTGCCCGACCCGGAATTGTGTGTCGCCAACGCTCAATTGTGCGCCGGCCGCGCGCTGCTCTTCCTCTCTCGCATCGAAGAGGGCGAAGCATTGCTGCAGGCTGCGCTGGATGTCTTTCGCAAGACGCACAGCCAGAAGACCATGGGGTCCGCGTTGTCCGCGCTCGGTGCGGCTCGCATCATGCAGGACGACATCCCGGAAGCACGTTCGCTTTTGATGGCGGCGGGCGCGATTTACAAGTCGACAGGAGCCGATGGGCGCCTTCCCGCTGTTTTGAGCTTGCTGGCGGAGGCAGAATTCCGCGCCGGTGATGTCGAGGCTGCGCTGCGCGTGGCCGGGGAAGCATTGGAAGCGCATCGCGCTATTAAAAGCGGCCCAAACGTTCTCAACGTCTTGTACAACATGGCTGCCTATCTGACCGCGCTTGCGCGCTTTGAAGAGGCGCGCAGCCACGCCCATCAGGCTCTCAAGCTGGCGCGCGAAGAGCAGGCTGAGGCAGACGTGGCCTTCACGTTGCAGCATTTGGCCGCGATCGATGCGCTGAAGCCCGACAATGGTGCAGACGGCCGAATGCGGGCGGCGCGTTTGATAGGCTTCGTCGATGCGCGACTCGCGTCGCTCGACTCCGCGCGCGAGTACACGGAGCAAGTCGAGTACGACCGCGTGCAAGCCGCGTTGCGAGATACGCTCCAGCCGGATCAGCTCGATACGTTGATCGACGAAGGACGGCATTGGAACGAGGAGCGAGCCGTCAGCGAAGCCATGGCGATCTGACGACGGCCTCTTTTCACGCCCGCAATCGCTTCTCGAATTTGATGCGCGTGTATGCAGGTGTGAAGCCTTGGCGTTCGAGGTTCCGATGCGACGCGCTGCCCGGCGCGGCGACGCACAGAGCCAGGTCGCAGCCTGCTTCTAAGCCGCGCGCTAAGCGTGCCTGAATAAGCGCTGTTTGAATTCCAAGACCTCGGTATGCCGCAAGCGTGCTAGCCCCGAAGAGAGCGGCCAAACGGTTGTCGACGCTCATGGATGCGCCAGCCACAGGCTTGCCGCCGACACGCGCCAGATAGCTCTCCACTCCCCGCGTGTGCTTTGCGACCAACATGACCTCCAACAGCTCAGGCGACACCGGGTCGGTTTCCGCGAAGCCCTCTGCCACCGTCCGGTTCAAGAGGTCAAGCTCGTCTGCGCCAGCCTGCTCAATAACAAACGCTTGAGACGCGGAGCGCCATGAATCCGCCGGCTGGAAAACGCGCGTCATGACGTTTGTATAGTCGATGGGATAAAAGCCGCGTCGGGCGAGCAGTTTTGTGAACGATGGGTCCGCCAGGGGACAAAGTTCAACCAGCACTGCGGAGCCGCGCTCGAGGTAAAAGCGTTCGAGCCGCTCGATGTCTGCTTCGCTTACGGCGCCGTGCAACCCCAGCCCGATTGCTTGCGAGAACGGGGACTCGATGCCCGTGAAGCAAGCCACGCCGCCCGCGATTTCTTCACTCACAGCGGGGATGTGCGGCATGAGCCGCCGCACGTTCTCGACGACTTCCGCGCTGTCGTATGCGATCTCACCTTCTAGGCGGCGCGCCAACGCCAACGTCAGCACGGTGTGGGGGGCCTCAGCTCTCATAGGCACGGCTTTCGCTTGCTCGCTATCTTTTTGCTTTCGCAATCCGGCGTCTCGAACATCCGGTTGACAGGCTCGCAAGCGCCAATTATACTTAACCAAATGGTTAATGATACTCGACCGTTGGATCTCGTGTTTTCCGCCCTCTCCGACCCCACGAGGCGGGCGATGCTAGAACGGCTTCGTAAAGGCGAACTGACGGTGGGCTCCCTAGCGACCCCTTTCAACATGTCGCTGCCGGCGGTGTCGAAACACGTCAAGATCCTCGAAAACGCCGGGCTTGTCTCGCGCGCGGTCGAGGGCCGGGAGCACTACTGCCGGCTTACCCCCAAGGCGCTGCAAACGGCTGCCGCATACCTGGATCATTACCGCACGTTCTGGAACCAGCGGCTCGACTCGCTGGCTCGCTTTCTCGAACCATCCACACGCCGCTCTCGCTCAAGGAGAAAACGCAATGGCTAACCCGCAGACTCAACAAGCAATTTCTTTGGAAGTACGCCGCACGATTGATGCACCGCGCTCGAAAGTCTACGCCGCCTGGACCGACCCCAAGCAATTCGAGCAGTGGTTCCCGCCGGAAGGCTTCGAGTGCAAGGTCGCTGACATGGATTTGCGCCCCGGCGGTTCGTACCGCGTTGGCGTCAAGCCGGCCGACGACGACATGTTCTATGCCTTCGGCACCTACAAGGAGGTCCGGCCCCCCGAGCGTTTAGCATTCACGTGGGGATGGACTGACAGCGATCACGACTGGAACAACTCCCTCGTGACCATCGATTTCCACGACGCCGGCGGCAAAACGGAAATCGTCATCAAGCATGAGGGATTCTCATCGGAGGCACCTCGCGACGAGCACACGATCGGCTGGAACAAGTGCATCGATCGCGTTGCCCAGCTCGTCTCGAAATCGTAAGAGGCCGAGCATGACGACCGCAACCAAAACTGATGGGATGACGTCCTCCAAGCCAAGCGCTCAATACGAGCAGGCGCGCACCGAACTGCTCAAGGCGGAGATCGCGCTCAAGGAACAAGTGGAACGAGTCGCGGCCATGCGCCGGTCGCTGCCGCTTGGACGGCGCGTAAAGGACTACGTCTTTCGGGAAGGAGCGCCCGACCTCACCGTTAACTCGCCAAGCAGCTTTTTCGAAACCCGTCTATCCGAGCTGTTCCGGCCCGGCAACGACACTCTGATCGTAGACTATCTCATGTTCGCACCGGATGCCGACCGCGCGTGCCCGATGTGCAGCATGTGGGCCGACGGCTACAATGCGGTGGCGCAGCACGTCAACGACAAGACCAACTTCGTGCTGGTCGCGCGCGCGGAGATCGGCAAGCTGCGCGACTGGGCCCGCGCACGCGGCTGGACCAAACTTCGGCTGCTGTCAAGCCACAACAACACGTTCAACCGCGACATGGACGTCGAGGAGGATGCTTCCTCGCAGAAGCCGGGCGTCAGCGTCTTCGTGCGCAAGGGTGAGGACGAGATCTACCACAGCTACACGATCACCGCGGAGCCGGCGCCCGATCAGAACCGGGGAATCGATCCGTATTCGCCGGTTTGGAATCTGTTCGACTTGTTGCCCGAAGGGCGCGAAGACTGGTTCCCACAGCACTTCTATCACTGACGAACGCAGGGTAGGAAAACAAGCCGGCCGCCTCATGGGTGGCCGGCCTTGTCATCATCGTGGCAGAGCTGCCGAAGGCCGGTTCACCGCTTCGCCGCAAACTGCATGGCTGGGAGGTGGTCTATGCTCAAGTTGAAGGCTTTCAGTGCGGCGATCATCTGCTTGCTCGTGCTTTGTACTGGCATCGGGATGGCGGACGCGCCTGCCGCGATGAGTGCTGCGGAAGCGCTCTACGCCGTGAAGGATTACGCGCGCGCCGTTCCCGCGTATCAAGCGATCGTGGCTCAAGACCCAAAGAACGGTTTAGCCTGGTATCACCTGGCTGTATCTTTGCAAAACCTGCATCGTTTCGATGAAGCCGAAAAGGATTACAACGAGTCCTTGAGCGCCGGCTTTCAACCGTATTCCGTGTTTTACCGTTTGGCGCAGCTGGAAGCGCAGAACAATCGCGCCGATAAGGCGCTGGACTATCTGAGCAAGGCGAATGACTTGAGTTCGCTGCCTCCGGCTCAGATAGAAGGCGATTCGAACTTCGCTTCACTGCATGGCAACGCAAAATATGCGGCGCTCGTCGACAAGCAGCAGCGCGCGTTTCATCCCTGCATGTACGACCCAGCCTACCGAGCGCTGGACTTTTGGGTCGGCGATTGGAACGTCAAAGCTCAGGCCAACACGCAGGTCGGGCAAAGCCATGTCGACCTTATTTTGGACAAGTGCGTTGTGTTCGAGAACTGGACCGATGCATACGGCGGAACGGGCAAGAGCTTCACGTTCTACGATGCGACCGCCAAGCAATGGGTGCAGCACTGGGTTGATGGGATGGGAAGCGCCAACGACTACCTAGGCGGCAGGGATGGCAACTCGATTTTGATGATCGCCAAAACGGTCGGTCCCAAAGGCGAGCCGGTGCTGCGGCGCATGCGCTTCACGCCGCTTGACGGCGGCCGCGTTCGTCAGTACATGGATCAGTCGTCTGACGGCGGAAAGACATGGGCGGCATCCTTCGACGGAATCTACGAGCCGAAAGCAAAGACCCCCATGTAGCAGCCGGTTTCCGCCGTTTACCTGATTAACGAGTTAGAGCTTGCGTGACAGCTTTCGAAATGTCTTCGTTTGTGTTTCCGGCCTTACGCATGCGCTCCGTGAAGGCCCTTGCAGCTTCTCGAAGGTCATTGGTTCGTGACTTCACATTAAGTAACGGCGGATTATTTGCTACTTGGGTCCCACGTCTGCCGCTGGCGACCAGCCATCCCTCTTCTTGGAGCTGTTGATACGCCCGCGCTACCGTATTAGGAGCGATACCTAAGTCGCCAGCTAACTGCCGGACGGTGGGCAATGCATCTCCCGGATGCAAGCGAGACGTCCGGATGGCGTCACAGATCTGGGAAACGATTTGTTCAAACGGCGGAATCCGAGAATCGCTTTTCACCACGATCGACGGCCCATAGTCAATCATGCAAAAACGATCAACAAATTACGCGCGTAAATGGCCGGTGAACCGCGACTTCAGCGCAAAAGAAAGCGATGCGAAGATGACTACGACCGGAGCCGCGATAGCGACCATGTGGGCTATGAACCTGATTGAATCGCCGTTCCGCGAAATCGGAACGCTGCTAACGCTGAAATTGACGAGCAGTGCAGCAAAGACAAGCACCTGCATTGTCTCCTGCCTTCTCGCCGTTGCGTCTACAAGACTCTCCACCTCCGGATCAACAACCGTCACCATCGCAGGTCGCGAAGCCATCCCCCAGGCAACTGCGATCAAAAAGAACGGGACTATCGACAGCGCGATGTGCTCCGGAAACATGGCCAAAGCACCTGCGCACGCGGTAGCGAACACGGCGCCGAACCACCATATGCTGACCACGTCGGATACTTTGCGCCTTGAAAGTGCGGCTGCGCGGCTGACCGGGGTCCGAGGCCTTCGGTAAGCGAGATATACGACTGCCACCCCCAGCAATACATAAAGACATTCGACCACCGTTGCATAGTGTTCTCTAAAAAAAGCGACCGTCAAACCTATGCCGGCAAGCATGACAGCCATCAGAGCCAGTCTCGCGGTCACGGACCGTAACGGCCCTTTCTCACTGAGCCGAACGCGGCGGTCCAGCGCTGCCGAAATCCGTTTCGCGAGTTCCGGCGATTCTCTAACAAGCGCTGCGTCCTTGGCGCGCATGACCCGTCCGACGGATCCGACGGCAACCAAGGTTAGAATGATAAGAGCGGCAGAACCGATGAGCATGAAGTTGAGAAAATCCATTGGCGTAAGTATACTAAGGGCAGGGTTTTGTGTCAAGTGCTTGGTACAAAGGCTCTAACGAAAGAGTGGTGAACGGGCTCATGCGCTACGACAATCATGAGTAATTTTTGCTCGAACCGTGAGCTCACCGATCTGGTCGCCCAGGGGCTACCGAAGCACGAGGCGGCCGCAGGCGAATCAGGGGTTGAGGTGCCTCGGGCAGCTGCCTCCCCTGCTCCCGTCGTCAGGCGCATCGCTGTCGTCGGTGTGCACGGCATCAGCCCGATCCAGCGCTATGCCTTCCAAGACGAGCTCGCAGAGCGTCTCCTGTGCTATCTCAACGCGGTGAAGATCGCTGCCGGAAGCGCCGACCGGTGGCAGATGACGTCATACCGGCCGCAAGTCGCAAAGAACTCTGATTCACCCCGGCCCAATCCGAGCGCCTTGCGGATCTACTCGACGCTGAAGGCCCGGTTAGAGCCTCCGGCACGATTTTCGATGTTTATGAAGGCTATTGGAGCCCGTACAGCAAGAGGAAAACGAACGTCGCCTCCCTGCTGTCATGGCTCTTACGCTGCATTTTTCTTTCGAGCAGCTCCACTGCGCAAGTGCCGCCGGCTGGAAAAAGATCGGCTGGGATGTCGGCTATCTCGTCGTCGCGCTGACCGCCGCACTGCTGCTGTTGACCGGCGCTTTGGTGGTCGGAGCCTTAGCTTGGGGTCAATTCACGGCGGTTTTCTTACCGACGACGCCGACGGTCAATCTCCGACAGCTCATGACACAGCCGCTGTCTGCGCTGGCATCGCTCCCCTGCCGGCCTACGTGCACCTGGCGATCACGATCGTCATAGGATACTTCGTCGTGCAGCTTGTTGTCATCGGCTTCAATTTGTGGAAGACGTCGACGCGTGCGAAGATACTGTCGCAAGATGCCGTCAGGGCCCGCGGGCATTTCGACCAGGTCACCGTGTCTGCCCGCAAGTTTCACATCATCGCGGCTGTGCTCTCCGTGCTGGTGGTCGCATCGCTGACAGCGCTCGACAAATGGGTGCTCTTGCGATTTGGCATCGAGAACTGGCCGGCCGTCTGGCGGTATGGAGGCCTGGTCGCGGTAGCCGTTGGTTTCGTTCAGTTCGCCAAATACATCGGCAACTTTATCGTGAAAAGCGTGCTGGGGGACATTCAGGTGTTCACGACGCACGACTGCAACGCCGAGTTCAGCGCGATACGGGCCGCGATCATCGACGCAGTCAGCGACGCGCTCGTGGGACCGCTCAATGCGGTCGACACGGAGAGGATGATAGACGATCAACATCCGGCGCCGCTGTACGAGAAGATACACGTCGTGGGGCACAGCCTTGGATCGACCATCGCTCTGGACGTCCTCATCAGGCTTCGGCAACTGGTGGAGCAGGGCTCATTAGCGCTCAGCGCGTGGAGGCGGATCCGCTCGCTCACAACGTTTGGTACGGCGCTCGAGAAGACCAAGTATTTCTTCGACGTGCGACAGCCAACCGTGAGCGCCGCGCAAGACCAATGGGCCAACAACTTCTACGGCAAGTTCTTCAGCGCCGACAAGAACGTTCTCGCTGAACCTGAGAACAAGCTCGGTGTCTTATACTGGTCGAACCACTGGTACTTTCTGGATTTCGTCGCTAACAAGATCGTGGCGTACGATTCGGATGTCGCCGTCAGCGCGGAGCCTATTCCGGAGCGCAGTGCTTCAGGTCCGCGCCCGATTTGCGACAATCACGAGATGCCGCACCCTGAGCGGATATGGGCGTGGGTCCACAGCTATTACCTGCGGGACCCACTTTTCTGGCGTGAATTCGGACCGATAGTCATTGGTTAGCTACGTCGCAAGTTGTGACTTCTCGGCCGGCCGTCTGAGGGCGATGTTGCCGAGCGCGCCGACGACGGCGAGAGCCAATCCGAGCCAGGCGATGCCCGGCGAGTCCAAGGCGGTCCAACCCGCGGCATGGTCGAGCGACAGCGAACCGGGTCCGGCGAAAGCCAACCCGAAGGCCGCAGCCGCGTAGATCAACGGAAGCTCGACGCCGTTGCTGCCGGCGAAAAAGCCGTTCTTCAGGTGCACGGTGATGATCGCCACCAACATCGTGGCGCCGACCAGCACTGCGCCGAGCGGTCCGCCGAGACCCAGCACGATGAGCAGTCCGCCGAAGAACTCCGCGCCGCCCGCCGCGGTTGCGAACAACGTGCCGGGGTGAAACCCAAGGCCCTCGAAAAATCCGCCGGTTCCTTTGATGCCGTGGCCGCCGAACCAGCCGAAAAGCTTTTGAGCACCGTGCGATGCGAGCGCGGCCCCCACGATAACCCGTATCAGTAAAATTCCTACATCATGTGCCATTAGTGGTTTCTCCAATCGAGGTGGTTGATCAAAATTTCGTACGCTACTTACTTATAGTAGCCTACATCCCGAAGTATAGCTACCATACTTACTTTTGTCAAGCAGGCAACTAATAGTATGTCTCGAAGGATTACGGCCACATGCCGTCTTTGAAAGCCACTAGGAAACCCAGGAGCTCTAAGAAACCAGCAGCTCGCGTCCCGCTGTCGGGCTTCTGCCCTCGCTTCCATCACGCCGTCGAGCTCATCGGCCGCCGCTGGACGGGCGCCATCGTGCGGGCCTTGATCGGGGGGCCTAGGCGTTTCAATGAATTGCTCGGCACGATTCCCGGCCTGTCGGATCGATTGCTTACCGAGCGCCTGCGCGAACTCGAGGCCGAGGGCTTGGTGCGACGAGACGTCGAGCCCGGGCCGCCGGTATCCGTGAGCTATGAACTCACAGAGTCGGGGCTCAAGTTGGAGCCGGTCATGCAAACGTTGGCGGCCTGGGCGGAACGGTGGGTTTCCGTTTAACTCCTCACGGCATCTGACAGCATACTTCGGCCCGTTGAAGCTCTAGGAGCCATTTTATCAACATACTCGTAAGCGGATGTACGGGATACATCGGCGGCCGGCTTGTGCCAAGATTGTTGGCTGCGGGGCACTCGGTGCGCTGCATGGCGAGAGATGCGCGAAGGCTCGAGGGCCGTTTCACGGGCGCGCACACGGTCGCTGCCGATGCGCTCGTCCCCGAAAGCCTTCCGGCCGCCTTGCAAGGCATGGATGTCGCCTACTACCTGATCCATTCGATGGGCGGCCGCGGCAAAGACTTTGCTGCTCGCGACCTGCAGGCGGCGGCGAACTTTGCGACCGCTGCTCGGGCAGCAGGTGTCCAGAGAATCATCTATCTCGGCGGACTGGGGAACTCGGACGATCGTCTCTCCAAACATCTGCGCAGCCGTCAAGACGTGGGCGAGCAACTGCGCAAGCATGGTCCGGCCGTGACCGAGTTTCGCGCCGCCATGATCATCGGCTCGGGCAGCGCTTCCTTTGAGATGACGCGGTATCTGACGGAGCGTTTGCCCGTCATGATCGCGCCCAAGTGGGTTTCGACGCGCAGTCAGCCCATCGCCATCGGCGACGTGCTCGATTATCTCATTCAGGCGCTCGACCGTCCCGAGACCCGCGGCCGCATCTACGAGATCGGCGGCGCGGATGTGCTCAGCTATCGCGAGGTGATGTTGCGCTACGCGCGGCTGCGCGGACTGAAACGCCGGATCATCATGGTGCCATTCTTCACGCCGCAGCTGTCATCGTATTGGGTGCATTTGGTGACGCCTATTCCCGCTGGCATCGCGCGGCCACTCATCGATGGCTTGCATAGCGAAGTCGTGGTCCGCGATGATGGGGCGCAGCGCGATTTCGACGTGCAGTCGATGCCGTTTAATGAGGCGATCCTGCGCGCTTTCGATAGATCGCAGAGCCCGGGACCGGAGAGCGCCTGGTTCGACGCCGACGACGTGCGCGCGCTGCCGGGCGATTTTCACGGCGTCACGCAAGGCATGCTCGTCGACCGGAGGGAGCGCAAATGCTTTGCGTCGCCGGCGGACGTCTTCAAGATCCTGTCGGGTTTGGGCGGCAACCGCGGGTGGCTGTACGCGGACTGGCTGTGGAGCGTGCGCGGCATCATGGACGTAGTGATCGGCGGCGTTGGGCTGCGGCGGGGGCGCCGCTCGCCGCTCGATCTGAGGGTCGGTGACGCGGTCGATTTCTGGCGAGTCGACGCCTTAGAGCCCAACCGCTTGCTGCGCTTGCGCGCGGAGATGAAGTTGCCGGGGCGCGCGTGGCTGGAATTCATCGTCGAGCCCGATGAGGCGGGATCGACCTTGCAGATGACGGCCTACTTCGAACCGCGCGGACTGCTGGGCCAGCTCTATTGGTACGCGGTGATGCCGTTTCACAACATGATCTTCGGTGGCCTGGCGAATGCGATCGCACACCGAGCAGCGGGGACGAGGGCTGAGCTTCCGGTCGCATCGTAAGGCTCATAACCTGTGCTGCCGCAACACTTTTCGTTGCGTTAATCTTGACCGGGTCCATTGGGCCTGGTACACTCGAAACGTGAAGCGAAAAAAAGTCAAAACGCCGCAACGCCGGTCGGTGGCGCGGCCTTGGCGCACCGGAGTCCGTCACCTCAAAATTAAGCGCGTCAGCCCGCTGCTGCTTGGAGACGAGCCGGTGCAGGACTCGTTGAAGCGCGTCATCCGGCTGTTGGGCAGCAATCAGACGGCAGACCTTTTAGGTGTTTCTAAGTCTCAAACATCGCGTTGGTTGCACGGCGAACCCATTGGAGCGATTAGCGCCAGACGTATTGCGGATTTTGATTACGTTTTGGCGAGGGCTCTGCGCGTGTTTCATCCCGATGAGGCGGCGGCGTTCTTCACCTTCCCGCAACCTTTTCTGAATGGGGCGCGTCCCATCGACGTCTTGGTGATGCGCGGGGCAGCACCAGTTATAGTCGCGCTGGATCAGATCGACGAAGGGGCCTTTATCTAGTTCGTGGCGGTCGATCTCTACCGCGTATTTAGCCACCGACTTGGTGCCGCTAACCATGAACCCGGTGGCGCTCTCTTCATCCCACCGCAAGGCTTGGGTCGGATCGACAACCCCCAGCACTATCAGGTGCTATATGTTTCGACCGAACCCGAAGCTGCGGTCGCCGAATCGTTTGGAGCTAGGCCATCCCAAACGTGGACAGCGAAGATGCTCCGCGGGCATCCCCTAATCCCCGGCAGTGTTCGCGCTTTGGCCCACTACGAGCTGGCTGACTGGTCTGAGGTTTGCGACTTAGATGATCCCCGGCGATTACTCGAGCAAAAACTTCGGCCATCGCAAGTGATCACGCGCGATTACTGGCTCACTCAAGAGTGGGCGCTTAGGATATACCAGCAAAGGGCACGATGGGTCGGCCTTCGATGGTGGTCCTTTTATGAAGGGCGTTGGTCGAGTCTAGGGTTATGGGATCGTGCAAGACTCGTACTTCGTAACGTCGTTCCATTGGATCTGCGCCACCCGGCGTTGCTTGGAGCGGCGGCTAGAATCGGGCGCCAAGTCGCCGAGTAACGGCGCGCGCAACTTCCGGTTTAGGCGCTCAGTTATCACCAGCGCTGGGCGATCGTGAGGTTGACGGTGCGGCCTTGCAGTGAATATGCATTGGGAGGGACCAGTTCAGACGGACCGGGATAGGGCACGCCGGCACGTAGCAGCGTGAACTTATCGTCATAAACATTCGTCAGGTTCGATCCCGCTATCGTCATGTCGGTGTGACCCCTTCTGTAGGTCAGATTGGCCTGAACGGTCGCAAAGGCCGGCCTATGGAGGTCGTTGTTCAAGCCCTCATACGCGAGGCCGATCAGCCACGACACGTTCGCGCGGTGTTCGAAGCTGAGCGTCGCGCGGTGCATGGGCACTCCCTCGAATTGCTGGCCGCCGACGAGCACGCCCTCGTCAGAAGAGAACAGAGCGGATGGCGACGTCAGCGGATACGCCTGGTTGATGTCGTACGAGACGCGCGCAGTCGTGCTCGCAGTGAGTGGCTGCTCGACGCGCAAAACCGCACCTTGCCAAACCGAGCTGCTTAGGTTGACGGGGAAACTCAACTTCGGCGAGGTCGGCGACACACCAGGCGGAACGAAGACGATCTCATCTCCGCGCACATTGACCCGATAAAAGTCAACTGCGGCTTGAGCGCTGCGCGCCTCATCTTCTCCAAAGCGGTGTTCCGCATCAATCTCATACTCGGTCGTGCGATCCGCCGTGAGATTGGGATTTCCCACGTGGATGAGCCCCTCGTCGTCCGGGGGCGGCAACGGCGACGGCACAAACCTATCGGTCAGCAGCGGCGCCTGAAACCCGGTTCCCAGGGAGGCCCGGACCACGGTCCCGTCGCTCGGCGTCCACACAGCGGCAAAGCGCGGATCGAAACTTTTCCCGAACGTGTCGAACGAGCTGAACACGCCGGAAGCGGTGTACTCAAGACGAGCGCGGCCTCTCCAAATGTAACGAACTGTGATCGATCGCTCGGTTTGCGCTTGCAAGGGCGAATCGTCCCCGAACTCATCCGGGAGCGAAAGCCGCTCGGCGCGCACGTGCATCATCAACGTGAAGTCAGAATTCGGCTGCAGCCTGTCGTAGGTCACGCTGTCGTCCTCGACGGCATCGGCGCCGTCAAGAAGGTACTCGCTGAGGTCGTCGGCCGGACCGGACACGCCTTGTCGTGCCGAACTGGATTGATGCCGCACCGTGACCGATGCGGGCCTGGTGCCGTCCGCTGCCTGCGGTCCGAGCGGCAGGTGCACGTCGGCGTCGTAAAAACCGTTGGTGTTGAAGCGCACGGATCCGGCGAAGCTCGTGAAAACGGAGCCCTGCCCAGCGTGCGACGGATCGACTGGCGCGCTCAGCGCGGCGGAGAGGTCTCGCGTCGTGCTCAAGCTCAGGGTCGAAAGCTCCGCGTATCCGTCTCGGCCGATCGCATAGCGCAATTTGGCAAGCGTGCTGGAGCCGTTGAGCCAGCTGTTGAGCGATGCGCTTTGGCCGGTTTGTGAATCGATCACCCGATAATCGGCGATCTCGCCGGTCTCGTTGAAGCGATGGAACTGCAACGCGTAACCCATCGAACCCGAGCTGCCGGTGCTTGCGAACGCCAGTCCGTCGCTTCGAAAGTTGCCCGTTGAAAGGCGCAAGAAGCCATGCGGCGCCGCCGTCGGCTCAAGCGTGTGGAAATTGACGGTGCCGCCTTCCGTGTTGCCCCCCAGGAGCGACGCCGGAGCGAGACCATAGACGATCTGCACGGTTGCGAACGCAGACGGGTCGAGCAGCGAGAGATCAAAATCACCGGTGTTCGAGTTGTTGACCGGATGGCCGTCGATGTCGACGATGGCCTCGCGCGGATCATTGCCGCGCAGCATGAGCGCGACCGGAGAGCCCGCAGCGCCTCCGTGCGGACGAGCCACCGTCACGCCGGCCTGTTGAGCGAGCGAATCCGTGAGGCTCAAGCCGCCAACGGCAGCAACTTGCTGCGCGTCGATCAACGCGCTCGGCGCTGAACCCGTGGAAAGCAAGCCCGGGGAAGCGACGCGGATGGTGCCGAGCGTTCTGAGCGAGCCGCGTCCGCCTTCGATGCGTACGGTGATGCGAGATTCGTTTCGAGATGTCAGCGCGATGGGCGCTCTCACCGTCTTCACGCCTGCCCCGGTGCGGACTGTGATGAAGTAAGTAGCCGGCGGTATCGTGTTGCTGACACATTCTCCGTCATGGTCGCAGCGGACAGTGAAGACCTGAGTCGCCCGGCCGGCAAGGGATATGACTGTGGGCGTGAGCACGATCTGCGCGCCCGCGATCGGATTGCCGTGTTCGTCAGTTACGTGCGCGACGAAGGTCGCTGGCGGCTCGGGCGCAGCAAACGCAAAATCCGACGGCCCCAGCACCGAGGCAAAGGCTGCGAAGACGGCCCAAAGGCCGTTCATTCCGGCAGCAATACGACTTGGCGGTCGACGGCGCCTCGCGGGTGCGATCACTGATACGTGATCAGGTCCGGCGGCGGACGCAATCCCATCACTTCGCGCGCGCTGAACATGTTGATATCCTGATCGAAGAACAGCTTGATGCCGTTGAAAAAATGGCCGTCACGATCGCTGAGCTGGCGGTAGGTCTTCACCTTGAGCGCGCGGCCCCCGAACCCATCGATGTGAAACGTGATGGCCAGCCCAGCGCGCTTTGCGACCGTCCGTTTATCCTCCACCATGTACCCGGCGAACTGATGAACCACCAAAAACTTCTGAGGCAGCTGTTTGCGCTTGACGATGCCTGCCAGATACTCTGAGACGGCATTGATCTCTGCAGCGTTCACGTGCCCGATGGTCGCGCCCGGAACTTCTTGGGCTCCCATGCGCCACTCGGAGTCCATCGCAAGCTCGACATCAGGTTGCTCCAAAAAGCGCTGGTAGCGTTTGGCCTCAGGCAAGAATCGCGAGCGCCCGGGTTGGATATCGAGAATCAGCAGGCCGTGCAGCCGGCGCGCCATGTCCAGGTAACGGCGAACCGTTTCGTCGTCCATGCGGCCGCAATAGCAACCCGACGCCCCGGGTGACGCTTGCGCGACCGTCGCGATCAACTCGAATGCCGGCATCACCGGCCGGCCAAACGGGGTGAAGAGCGCTGCACGCTTGGCGAGAAGCGCTCCCTGGCGCTCGGGCGTGCCTTGTCCAAGGATGCCCATGTTCGGCACTCCGGCCTCGCCGTAAAACGCTACCACCCGAAACTCGGGGAAGATGGCTCGTCCGCCGCGCGGTAATTGCGACGCTGCCTTTGCCTCGTTAGAACCAGCAACGGAGGCGGCAGGTGTTGGACTGACGCCGGCGGGTTGCGACTGCTGCGGCACGGGGCCGCTGCTAATGCCGGTTCCCGTGCCGCATCCGCCTGCGGCGATCGAGAAAAGGGCCAGCAGCAGCCATACCTCCGACTTGCGAATCACGCGCGATTGGTTACGCGCAGTTCGCCGAATCAACCTTCGATGAAAATTGTGACGGCCGACAGTCTTGCTCGCCTGAACGAGTAGGTGCGTGCGTGGTTGCGTCGGCTGTTGCGATATATCTAAGAGACTACGTTTGAGTTTGGCCGCGACGCGCTCTTCGATCGGCTGGACCATGTCCGCTTGTGAAGGGACCTCCAACCGATGCGCCATCAACTTTTAGAACAGCTTCTCGCACCGGCAGCGCTTAGTGCCTTCGTCCTCATGGCTGCGTGCAGCAGCGGAGGCAACGGCACTGCCTTCCCATCTCAACCAAACGCAGCGGGAGCGCAGACGCAAGCTCCGGCGCAGATCGCCGCAAAGATCCGCTCGCACAAGTTCACCGTCGTCCGCGAAGGACCGGCGGCACGCGTCTGCCCCGATGTGCCCGCGGGCTTCGCGCACTGCCACGCTTGGCGGCGCTTAGACGTCGGACAAGTCGGACCGGATGTGCGGCCCGAGCATGGCCAGCCGCTGCGCAAACCTTCGCCAGGAGCTTCGCAGCCGCCGCCGACGACGCCCGCGCCGCTTCCCTCCGCTCCCGCCAGCAGCTGCACGAATCCGGGCAGCGGATACACGCCGTGCGATCTGCAGGCCGCTTACAACGTCGCAAACTCAGTCGGCGGGTCGCGCCAAACCGTCGGCATCGTCGACGCCTACGACGATCCCAACGCAGAGTCTGACCTCGCGGTCTATCGCAGCCAGTTCGCATTGCCGGCCTGCACGACGTCCAGCGGCTGCTTCCGGAAGCTGAATCAAAGCAGTGTGAAGGGCAACTATCCGAACGCGAATGCCGGCTGGGCGCAAGAGATCTCGCTCGACCTTGACATGGTGTCCGCCATCTGCCCCAACTGCAAGATACTCTTAGTCGAAGCGAACAGCAGCAGCTTCGGGGACCTCGCGGCCGCCGTCAACACGGCGGTCTCATCCGGCGCCACCGTCGTCAGCAACAGCTACAGCGGCGGCGAATCGCAGTCGACTGTCACGAGCTTCGGTCCGGCATACAGCCATGCAGGCGTGACGATCACGGCGAGCGCGGGCGACAACGGTTACAGCTCGACCGCTCAGTTCCCGGACGATCTCAACACCGTCGTCAGCGTCGGAGGCACGACGCTCAGCAGCATTGATCCGCGGGTTGAGTCTGCTTGGAACAACGCAGGCAGCGGTTGCAGCTCGCTCGCTTCTGCATCCACGTCGCGGCCCAATTGGCAAACCGCGCTCGCGAACGTCACCGGAGTCTGCCCGCGGCGGGCATACACGGACGTGTCGGCAGTTGGCGATCCCAACACGGGCGTCGACGCCTACGACAGCTATCAGTCCAGCGGATGGCTGCTGTTCGGGGGCACAAGCGTCTCATCGCCGATCATCGCGTCGATCTTCGCGCTGGCGGGCAACGCTGCATCGGCCGGCCCCGCGTATCCATACGCCCATTCAGTCTCGCTCAACGACATCACGAGCGGGAGCAACGGACACTGCCACTCAGGCCTGTGCAACGCGACCGACGGTTGGGATGGGCCTACGGGTCTCGGCTCGCCGAATGGCACGAGCGCCTTCTAGCGACGAACAGACCAATTGTGGCCATGGCCGTCCATAGCAGACGGCCTTTTCTTTTTGGCTGGAACATCAAATCCACCCAGGTCTCATTTGAATAGGGCTGGCGCCCTGCCGAGCGGGCAGTCGCCAGGCAGAGATAAGGCGTTTCGATATTGAACCAAGTGACAGCGATCACTGCGACATTTTCGCCTTTCAATCGCCGATCATCGCCCATCGCGCGCGTTGGTGACACCACGAACGGATAGGATACTGAAATGAAGGTTCGTCCTTTTCCCCATGCACGCGCGCTCTCTGCGTTGGCCGTCATGCTCTTGCTAGCCGCTTGCAGCGGCGGGGGCAACGCCGTTCCCGGCCATCCCACGTCCGCCGGTCTGGGTCCTACCCAGTCTCAGACGTTCACAGTTGCGCGCGCCGGCCCGGCCGCCCGAGTGTGCTCGGAAGCTTCCGTCGGTTATGCGACGTGCGACGCTTGGCGCCGGCTGGACGTCGGGCAGGCCGGACTCATGAGGCACGATCAGCCGCATACCACGCCGTCGCCTTTGGCGTCTGCCGCTTCGGGCGGGTGCGTCAACCCGAGCAGCGGTTACACGCCCTGCGATTTATGGGCTGCATACAACTTGAATCCGGCAGGCGGAGGCTTTGGCCAGACGATAGCGGTCGTCGACGCGTTTGACGATCCGAACGCCGAGTCAGACCTCGCTGTCTATCGAAATCAGTTCGGCCTGCCTGCGTGCACGACCGCGAACGGATGCTTTCGCAAGCTCAACCAAAACGGCGTGCAAGGGAACTACGCCGGTGCCGACACTGGTTGGTCGCAAGAGATCTCGCTCGACCTCGATATGGCGTCTGCGATCTGCCCGAACTGCCGCCTGTTGTTGGTCGAAGGCAACAGCAACGCATTCAGCGATTTGGCGGCAGCGGTGAATGCCGCAGTCGCCGCGGGCGCCGCGATCGTCAGCAACAGCTACAGCGGCACGGAGACGGCCGGGCTCGTGGCCGCATACGGCCCGGCGTACGACCATCCGGGCGTCCTCATGACGGTCGCGTCGGGCGACGGCGGTTTCGGCGGCCCACGTTTCCCCGACGACCTCAACACCGTCGTCAGCGTGGGAGGCACAACGCTGCACAGCATACGGCCTCGGTCGGAATCTGCATGGAGCGGTGCGGGCAGCGGTTGCTCCGCGGTTGCCTCTTCACTCACCGCCCAGCCCTCTTGGCAACGCGCGGACAATCGCATACGGCATG
This sequence comes from Candidatus Eremiobacter antarcticus, assembly GCA_003244105.1. Classification (GTDB taxonomy): domain Bacteria; phylum Vulcanimicrobiota; class Vulcanimicrobiia; order Eremiobacterales; family Eremiobacteraceae; genus Eremiobacter; species Eremiobacter antarcticus. The sequence continues at coordinate 54,621 of QHBK01000007.1, forward strand.
CCTGCTCGAATCGCGCTTACGCTGACGTGTCGGCGGATGCGGATCCCAACACTGGGGTCGACGCCTATGACAGCTTCAACATGGGTGGGTGGCTCGTCTTCGGCGGAACCAGCGTCGGGTCGCCGCTGATCGCCGGCGTGTTTGCGCTCGCTGGCAATGCCTCATCTGCCGGACCCTCATATCCGTACGCTCACAGCCAGGCGCTCAACGACGTGAGCGGCGGCAGCAACGGAAACTGCGGCTCCGACTTGTGCGTATCCAAGAAACGTTGGGATGGCCCAACGGGGCTCGGCTCGCCGAACGGAACCGGCGCTTTCTGAGCGGCAACGAGTCCTATCTGAGCGGTTGACTTGCCGGGGCGGACAGATTCCGCCCCATATTTTCGGGCCGATGCCTGTACGCAGATGCTACCTGTTCGTTATAAGAGCTTAGAAGCCCGAGGATGCTCGCTTTGTCACTCAAACAAGCAGGCAGGCGCTAGCAGACATATGCCAACTACATCGCGAAGAAGTCTGTAATGTCGTTCACGGCGATATTGTTTCTCCTTATCGCCGATCATCGCTCAACTGCGCCCACCCGGCGATAGCAGCTAACGACAGGACACTCACCATGAAGGTCTCTTTTTCCGTAGCAGCGCGCGCCGTCGCGGCGCTCGCAATAGTTGCATTGTCGACTGGATGCGGTGGCGGAGGGGGCGCGATACCCGGGCAGGGTCAGATTTCGGTTCCCAAACCTCAGCTCCGAACTTTCACGATTCCACGCTCGGGCCCGGCTGCGCAAGTGTGCTCCCAAGCCTCATTAGGATATGCCACCTGCGACGCATGGCGGCGCGTGGACGTCGGCAAGGTCGCGTCTCCGAACAAGATCGTTCAACCCGGACCGTCACCGTCGCCCGGCGCACCCGGCTTTTGCCTCAATCCCACCGTCGGCTATACTCCCTGCGACTTGCGTGCGGCGTATAATCTCGTGAACTGCCCTCAGGGCTCCGGCCAGACGATCGCAGTGATCAACGCGTACGACGATCCCAATGCGGAGTCCGACCTCGCGATCTACCGGAATCAGTTCGGACTCCCTGCGTGCACGACGGCCAACGGCTGCTTNNCTCCCTGTGGGAGTTCGGCGTCTTCACCGCCGGCAGCGGCGGAGGCGGGGGGGGGGGGGGGGGGGGGGGGGGTCGGGCGCGCCGCCGGGGGCGACTCGCCCCCCCCCCCGCCACACCCGGCCGCCACCATCCCAGCGGCCAGAACCAGCACCACCACCCCGCGCATCCGGGCAGCGTAACCGCCCTCACCCACCCGCACGACCCCCCGAACCCCGCCCTGTGGACAGTTCGGCGGTTCCAACGACCGGCGGCACGTGCCGACCGATCGGTGATCGCCGGTCAGCGCTGGTCGTAGGCGGCGTAGTCGACGTCGAGCGACCGATCGCCCGCCGCGAGCACGCCGGCGTCGGCGGGCGCGAACACGGTGGTCGTGGAACCGTCCCGCCAGGTGACGACCGCCCGGGCGCGCACCGGTGCGTCGCCGCTAACCCAGATCCGCTCGCTGACCCGCCCGTCCAGGACGGCGTCCAGCCACTCGACCAGGTCAGCGACGGCTGCGTCCTCCGGCGGCAGGTCGTCGCGATCTCGCTCCAGGATCCGCGGATCGGCGCCGTAGCACACCTCGACCGACGCCAGCTCGCCGATCCGGACGAGCACCCGGTCCGCACCGATCGCCTCGACGACGAACGTCGCCGTGGATGGCTCGCCCGGCTGTTCAACCCGCACCGCGGGGGCCGGGTCCAGACCGGTCCGCACCTCGGCGCGGGGCGCGCGCCGCCGGGCCTCGGCGGCCAGCGCCGCCACCAGTCCTTCGCCGAATCTCATCCGCTCCATCCCTGTTCTTAGGCCCTAATGCCCTTGGGCCCTGCGCGACGAGCGCGACACGCCGTTCGCACTGTTCTTGACCGGTCGATCGGGTCAGTAGGCAATGTATATTTTGCCGATCCATAGCAACTTACAGGTACTCAACAAGGCATGACTCGTGGCAGATTGCGCGACGAAGTCCCCATCTTCGCGAGCCCCTTCGACGGCGAAGGAGCTCTCTGTCTGGAGGCAGTATGCGCAAGGCTCCTGTCCTCGGCACGGCGGCCGGCATCATCGCCGCCGCGGCCACGGTGGTCATGTTCGCGGCGCCCACGTCGGCGTCCGGCCTGCCCGCCTCCGCTGCTCGAACGGCCACCGTTGCGCATCCCGCGGCAACCGGCTCGGCGGGCAACATCCAGCACCTCTGCGCGCAGACGACGAAGCCCGGCATCATGCACTGCCTGGCCCTCGCCCGCACGGACGTAGCCCACCGGCTGGGCGTCCTCGCCGCACCGAACGCGACTCCCTCCGGCTACGGCCCGAGCACCCTTCAGGGCGCGTACAAGCTCCCGTCGTCCAGCGCCGGATCCGGCCAGACGGTCGCGCTCGTCGACGCCTACGACGACCCCAACGCCGAGTCCGACCTCGGCGTCTACCGCTCGCAGTACGGCCTGCCGTCCTGCACGACGGCCAACGGCTGCTTCCGCAAGCTCAACCAGAGCGGCGTGCAAGGAAGTTATACGACGCCCGATCAGGGCTGGTCGCAAGAGACCTCGGTCGACCTTGATGTGGCCTCCGCCATCTGCCCCGGCTGCCATCTAATGTTGGTGGAAGGGAACACCAACAGCTTCGCCGACCTCGCCGCTTCAGTGAACACGGCGGTCAGGGCCGGCGCGACGATCGTGAGCAACAGCTACAGCGGTCAAGAGTCGGACGATATCGTCGCGACGTTTGGTCCGGCGTACGACCATCCCGGTGTCATCATCACCGTATCGTCCGGCGATGAAGGTTACGGTTCGAGCCTGAGGTTCCCTGACGATCTCAACACGGTCGTCAGCGTCGGCGGCACAACGCTCAGCGTCATCAGCCCCCGCACGGAATCGGCATGGAGCAGCGCGGGCAGCGGCTGCACGGCAGTCTCCTCTCCGCTCACCTCGCAACCGGCGTGGCAGACCGCGGACCCACGCATTCGGCAGCTGTGCTCGCGGCGCGCCTATGTCGACGTTTCGGCTGTTGCCGACCCGAATACCGGAGTCGACGTCTATGACAGTTACGGCATGAGCGGCTGGCTCGTGTTCGGCGGCACCAGCATCGGCGCTCCGCTGATCGCCGGCGTCTACGCGTTGGCCGGCAACGCATCATCGGCCGGTCCGGCGTATCCGTACAATCACAGCCAATCGCTCAACGACGTGAACGGCGGCAGCAACGGCACCTGTGGTGGTTCCGGCATCTGCATGTCGAGCAGTCATTGGGATGGCCCGACGGGTTTGGGCTCGCCAAACGGAATCGGCGGTTTCTAAGCGGTTCCGCTCTCAACGAGCAGCTGAGCGTGCGAGGGTCGGAAGAAATTCCGGCCCTTGCTTTTGTATCGTGACGTGACAGGTGCGCCTGCTGCGATAAATCAAGCATCTCGGCTGAAACACAACAGCTAGGAGCCTGTGAGGAAACAGCTTGGGGAAATACGACGCGATCATCATCGGCGGCGGTCACAATGGTTTGGTGACCGCCTGTTATCTCGCGCGCGAGAAGCGCAAAGTGCTCGTCCTGGAGCGGCGCTACATCGTCGGCGGCGCCTGCGTCACCGAAGAGAACATTTTCCCCGGCTATAAAGTCTCGACGGCCGCCTACGTCAACAGCCTTTTCCGTCCGGAGATCGTCCGCGATCTGAGGCTGCGCGGCTACGGCTTTGACCTTGTGGAGCGCAATCCGTCGTCCTTCTCGCCGTTTCTGGATGGCCGCTACCTGCTGTTGGGACCCGACGAAGACATGAACCTGCGCGAGATCGGGAAGTTCAGTGCGCGCGATGCCGATAACTACCCGAAGTACGAGGCGATGCTGGAGCGAGTCTCCACCGTCATCGAACCGACGCTCGTGCAAACGCCTCCCAACATCGCCCGGCCCGGCCTTGGGGATCTGCTCAAGATGCAACCGCTCGGCAAGGCGATGCAGAAGATGGGATCTGCGATGGGGGAGGCGATCGAGGTCCTCACCGGTCCTGCGCGGCCGATTCTCGACCGCTGGTTTGAATCCGAGCAGCTGAAAGCGACGCTTGCAACGGACGCCGTGATCGGCGCCTTCGCCTCGCCGTCGATGCCGGGAACCGCCTACGTGCTTTTCCATCACGTCATGGGCGAGACCAACGGCAAGCGCGGCGTATGGAGCTACGTGAAGGGCGGCATGGGTGGCCTCACGCAAGCCCTGGCCAAGGCTGCGGCCGATATGGGAGTCGACATTCGAACGAATGCGGAAGTCGCTAAGATCCTTGTCAAAGACCACACCGTGAGCGGCGTTGCGCTGGCGAACGGCGATGAGTTCGAGGCGCCCAAAGTCGCGAGCAATCTCGACTGCCGACTGACCTTCACGAAACTTCTAGAGCCGCAACAGTTGCCGCCCGATTTCTTGGCGGCAGTCGAGCGCATCAACTACGACAGCGCTTCGATGAAAATCAACGTCGCATTGTCCGCCCTGCCGAACTTCACCGCATGCCCCGGAACCACGCCAGGCCCGCAGCACCGCGGCACCGTGCATCTGTGCCCCGATCAGGACTTTATCGAGCGAGCGTACGACGACGCCAAATACGGCCAGCCGTCGAAACAGCCGGTGGTGGAATGCACGATTCCCTCATCCGTGGATCCGAGCGTCGCGCCGCCCGGCCAGCACCTCATGTCGATGTTCGTGCAATACGCGCCGTACAAGCTCAAGGACGCCGTCTGGACGGATGCGCTTAAAGACGAATTCGCCGACCGCTGCTTCGAGGTGGTCGAACAATACGCGCCCGGTTTCAAGCAGTCGGTGATCGCGCGCCAAGTGCTGAGCCCGGTGGATCTGGAGAACACGTTCAATCTGACTGGCGGCAATATCTTTCAGGGGTCGATGGCTTTGCACCAGCTCTTCATGTTCCGGCCTGTGCCCGGCTTTGCCGGCTATCGCACGCCCATCAAAGGGCTCTACCTGTGTGGCGCGGCCGCTCATCCGGGGGGCGGAGTGATGGGCGCCGCCGGCCGCAATGCCGCGCGCGAGATGCTGAAGCGCTAGGGGTCAAAAAGTAAGAGGCGCGGGCAACCTCGCGCCTCTTGATGGCCTGTCTCCGAAGCCTTCCTATTCTTTGATGAAGCCCGGCGGGATGTTGAAGAGATTCGAGTCTCCGGATCCCAGCGTTCGCACGTTGCCACGCTCGATCAGCGTTCCGAACCGGCCACCCATCGGACCCTGATCGGTCTGAGCGCTGCCGGTTAGCGACACAAGCGTCCACATCGCAAGCCGATCGCCGGGAGGCGAAGCGCCGCCTGACTGGTGCGTCTTGATCGAGGGATTGCAGCCAGGATGCATGGCCATCGTTTCCGGGCGCGGCAGGCTCGAGCGGTGCGCCATGCCGGACATCGTCGAGACGTGCGGGTCTGCGTACCGCGAGACGTAATTGATCATCCCCATCTGGAACGTGCCGTCCTTGCACGACCCCGTCGAGTTCGTCGAAGCGATCTTGAACGACATATTGTAGCCGGTGGTCGGCACGTTTTCGATGACCTTCGGTCCTAACATGGAGTTCGACACCGTGATGTCCAGGTGGCCAGTGCCGGGCTGGGGCGATGCCCCGCCCTGCGGGTTTTGATTCGGCTGGTACGGTGGCGGCGTCTCCATTGCGGGTGCAACCGACGTGTCCTCGATCCGATACGTTTTTTTCGCCAAGTTCAGATGAATGACTTGATGCTGGTCGGGCCTGCGGATGGTCGCGGTCTGTGCGCCCAGATCATCCGTTCTCTCCCAGGCGCCCATGAAAGAATCTCTAGAGGCCACTCCCACCTTGACCATGTTCATGGCATTTTTCGCCATGTTGCCGGCATTCATGATCGATCCGAGCAGGCCGCCGTGCTTGGGCGTTTCGGCCATGGACTTCGAAGCGTCGACAGCTGCTTGGAAATCCGCCGCAAACGTGCCGGGCTGCGGAGTGGCTTGACCGCTCATCACGAAGCGCGTCACTTCGTCATACGCCAGGCCCGTCTGAGCGGCATGCGCCGGCTGCGATAGGGTGCCGGCTGCCAGGACGGCTACGCTGCCCAGCGCGACCGCTGCGAAAGCGGCCTGGATGCGCCCAGTCGAGCGCGCAGATCTGAAGAACTTAAAATCCATAGTCCCTCCTTGGGTTGCTAGCCGCGCCTCAGGCGTACGCATCCTGCAGCGCGGGCAAGCGCGGATCAACCGTTTCGATGGGCAACGAGTTTATCGGCTCGTGCGCCGTTCCCAACGTCAACGCTTCCAATGTCGGCCGAAGTTCCCGGTAGAAGATCCCGAGCGGTATCTTGCCCGGCTCGGCCAACGTGCTGAACGCTTTGTTGCGGTCGTGGACGTCGTAATCCCCCGCCTCGCCGACATGATAGACGTTCTCTTTGAACCACTTGTAGGTGTTGACTTTGTTGAAGGTAACGCACGGCGAGATCACCTCGACCACTGCAAAGCCCGGATGGCGGACGGCCTCCTTGATCATTTCCGTCATCGCTTTGGGCTCGGAGGAAAAGCCGCGAGCGACGAACGTGCCGCCGGCAGCCAAGGCGATCGCAAGGCCGTTGATGGGGGCATCCGGATTGCCGTCGGGATGGGGGCCTGCCTTGAACCCAAGCGCGCTCGTCGGCGATGACTGGCCCTTCGTCAGACCATACGTCTGGTTGTCCATGACGATATACGTCATGTTGGGGTTCCTGCGCACCGCATGCAAGAAGTGTCCGGCGCCGATGGCGTAGCCGTCCCCGTCGCCGCCCGCGACGATCACCGTGAGATCCGTGTTCGCCAGCTTCACCGCGGTCGCCGTCGGCAACGCGCGTCCGTGCACGCCGTGAAAGGCGTATGAATGCAAGTAGCCCGAGATCTTGCCCGAGCAGCCGATGCCGGAGATGAACGCGACGTCTTTGGGCTTGAGAGCAAGATCCGCGCACGCCTGCTTGAGCGATGCCAGTACGCCGAAGTCGCCGCAGCCTGCGCACCACCACGAGGGTGTCGCCGTTGCGAAGTCCTTCGGGCTTAGTACGGTGGCCAAAGCTTGCCTCGATTCAACGCACGGCGACCTGCGGCGCCCACGCCTGCATTGCGGTTTGAGAGGGACGCACGATCCGTTCCACCGCATCGATGATCTCGATGGGCCGGAACGGGCGGCCGCTGTATTTGCGAACGGAATGCATGCGCTCGAGCGGTCCCGTGACGTAGCGGATGAGGCGTTCGAGCTGTCCGCTGTAATTGTTCTCGACCACAAAAACCTGTGAAGCGGTGCTCACGAAGTCGCGCACTTCTTCTTCCGGGAACGGCCACAGTGTGCGCAGCTGCAGCAGGCGCGTGGCGATGCCCCTGGCAGCCAACCGGTCCTGCGCTTCGCTGATGGGGCCGCGGTTGCTGCCGAAGGCGATAAACGAAATGGAAGCGCTGGGGTCGCCGATCACGCGCGGTTTGGGCAGTTCTGCGCGCATCGCTTCCAGCTTGTGCATCCGCTTTTCCATCATGCGCTCGCGGTTGCGTGCATCCTCGGTAATGACGCCTGCTTCGCTGTGCTCGGAGCCGGCCGCCAGGTGCATGCCGCCTTCCACGCCCGGGATGACGCGGGCTGAAACTCCGTCTTGGCTGAACGAGAAGCGCTTGTATTCGCCGAAGACGACACCGCCATCGCGCACGAGCTTGCCGCGATCGACCTTGACCGCGCTGAGGTCGAGCCGCGCAACGCTCTCTTTGCTCTGGCACAACGCCTGCTCCGTCAAGACAAAGACGGGCAACTGATATCTGTCGGCGAGATTGAACGCGTCGACGGTCAGATAAAACGAGTCCTCGACGGTTTCCGGCGCGAGCACGACCTTCGGTATCTCTCCGTGGCCGGAGAAGATGATGTGGTTCAGGTTGCTCTGCTCCGTTTTCGTCGGCATGCCGGTCGATGGGCCCGCTCGGGCACACTCGATGACGACGATGGGCGTCTCCACCACGCCGGCGAGGCCAACGGCCTCGGTCATCAGCGCCTGACCAGGACCTGAAGTCGCCGTCATGGCGCGGACGCCTGCGTACGACGCTCCGATCACCATGTTGATGGCGGCCAACTCGTCTTCTGCTTGGACGACGATGCCGCCGTACGCCGGAGCATGCTTGGCCATCCATTCGAGGATATCGGTGGCGGGGGTGATGGGATATCCGGCCATGAAACGGCAGCCTGCGACAAGGGAGCCGTAGCCGATGGCGTCGTTGCCCATCATCAACAGGCGGTCGCCGTCAGGCCGTGCTCGCAAGCCGTACCCGCTCTCGCGGGTGAAACACTCGCGCACGCAGCGCTCGCCGGCTTCGATAGCGGCCACGTTTTGAGAGACGACCTTGTCGCCCTTGCGCGCGTACTGGGCCGTGACCAGCTTGCGCACGATCTCCGGATCCATGCCGATCAACGCTGCCAACACGCCCAAGGAGATCGTGTTTCGCACGAGCTCCAAGCCGAGCTCCTCTTTGGCGATCTTGGCAAGGGGGATCTCGTAGAAAAAGACATCCGGGCGCCGCAGCGCTTCGGTCAAAACATCCGACGAGTTGTCGAAGATGACGAAGCCGCCGGGCCGCATTTCGGTTATGTGTTTTTGGACGCACTCGACGTCGAATGCGACCATCGCGTCGACGAAATCTGCCAGCCCGTAATGTCGGTGCTCGCCGGCGCGGATCACATAATTGGTGTGGCCGCCGCGGATGCGCGACGGGAAATCCTTGAAGGTGTATAGCTCCAATCCCATGCGCTTGAAAACCGTCGCGATGAGGTCGCCGGTCGTGAGGCTGCCGTCACCGGCCTGACCTCCGAAGAGGACTTCGATGTCGTTGATGATCACGGAATGCGCAGTCTTTCGGATCGGATGTCGAATTCGGCTCCGCTCTTACTATCGTACGTCTTCAGCAGCTTTTCAATGCGCGCGGTGGCTTCCTCCGGTCGGTACGCCAAAAGGCGCGCCCGCTCGGCGACTAGGGATGTTCTCCGCCCTCGGGTCCGTAGAAGACGACCCACGTGCTGAAGTCTTCGCTGAATTCCGTGAAGCGATGTTCCGCGCCGGCGGCTGCGAACAACACCGCACCAGGCTCGAACGGCACTCGTTCGCCGTCGCACTCGAAGATTCCCAAACCCGCGATGACGACGTACACCTCGTCTTGGGAATGGGGCGTCTGCCGATCGACAAATTCCGGCCGATAGTACTTCACTTCCATCGTGCCGTGCGAGAACATCCGCGCTGAACGGCGCGTCACGGTCAGTTCCGCTCGCTGTCCGTCTGCCAGAGCGCACGCAAGCATGGTCGAGCGCTTCACGATTGGCTCACTCGGTGGACCCTCGTTGCCAGCGTCCATGTTCGAGCCCTCCCTCCGCCTAAGTAGTCTTATAGGTAATGTTTGCTTGACATTTTGTAAGGTTTACATTACTATATGGAGGACCTTCATAAACCTTTCCACGTGAGGAGCATCCATGCCAGAGCGGCCCCCAAGTCAGGTCACCACGTATCTCATCGCGATCGCCGCTGCGCTCGTGACGATAGTGGGCGCATGGGAGGAACGAACCCCGCATCCGCTGGGGCTAAGGATTTTGTTCGCTCTCATGCAGACCGCACCGATCATCTACCTCCTGGCGATCGTTGTGGCCAGGATCCGTCAGCTGGACGAATTCGAGCTTCGCATCCACCTAAACGCGGCCGCGATGACGCTGGTCGCCCTTATCGTCGTCACGTATGCTTACGGTATGCTTACCCCCGTCGCTGCGCCGGCTCTGTCGTGGACATATATCGCACCGCTCGTCGCCGGTTTGTGGTTGGCAAGCTACACTATGGCCGCAAGCCGCTACCAAGTGTGAATGCATCCTTGAAAAACGAACTGCGCGTTTTGCGCGCACAACGCGGATGGTCGCAGGCAGAACTTGGCGATCGCATCGGGGTCTCCCGACAAGCCATCAACGCCGTCGAGACCGGCAAGTTCGATCCAAGCTTGCCGCTCGCGATGCGCTTGGCGAAGCTGTTCGGCAGAAGGGTTGAAGAGATCTTCACGCTGGATGAGTCGGAGCGTTAAGGGGGAAGGAGTTTCCATGCGACGACACATCATAAACTCACGCGTGCTCTTCGCGATATGCGCATGCCTGATCCTCACGTCGCTGCTGCCGGCTTCTCAGAGCGTTGCCCGAATCGGCCTTCCGGGCATTCCGGGACTTCCCGGCGGCGGTGGTGACCAGCTCTTCAAAGGCGCCGTGGTGTCGGCCCTGCGCAAGACGCTGCACGACGAGGCGCCCATTCTTGCGAGCACCGATCTGTTTCCCACCGTGGACGCTTTGCCCGGCGCCGCCTTCCGGCCCGGCGGCGACGCGCGCGCCATCTTTCGCCACATCGCTTCATCCCGCGATGGGACGGTCGCGCTCGCGCCCGGCGATTATCAGATAGCGGTCGCGACCTTTTGCATGAAGGCCCGCGCGCACAGCCCCAACGGCAATACCTTTCGGCTGGCGCGGCTGCAAGGCAAGTCTGCCGACATCATCACTGCGCTGAACTCGCGGGCCGTCGGTTCGGGCATACCGCAAAGCGACATCCAGACGTTATCCTGGGATCTTCAGGCCGGCATGAAGTATGAAGAGATCCCCGCGCGAACCCGCGGCGTCCTCGACCGGCTGATACCCGAGTTCAAGCCTCGCCTGACGCAAAGCTATTACGAGCGCGTTCAATCGACATGGGCGCATCTGTCGAGCACGGTTCCGGGCTTGCCGTCACTGGACGCATCGCTGTCGCGCATGGGAGACGTCGGCAATACCATTTTGACGCTGAAGCACACCCGCGACGAGCTGCTCGCGGACAGCAACAACTTCAACGCGCTGAGCAGCGCGCTTGCGCCTCCCACCGCGCGGCAGAACTCCACCGGCACGCCCTGGAGCCAAACCGGCAACGGCGTGTACGAGCGCCTCCTGAACGAAGGCACCTTCATGGGGCCGGGAACCCTGCAGATCCGCGTAGCGGGCAATCCATCAGCCGGCCAAGCGACGCGCAGCGTCCACATAACGGACCTCGTGGGCAACCCGGACGCCGACGTGCAGCCGCTGTCGCAATCGCCCAGCGGCCAAATCCCGACACAGACAGCGCCTTCCAACAACGACCCCGGCCACCACCACGTCAGCGTCCCTTGCCCGGGCAGCAAAGAAAACGCCGTCACCATCATCTCAGGCGCGGCGGTGGAAAACGGGCTCGATAACCTGCGCAACAGCGGACCGTGCGCGTTGGGCATCCAGGCGCTGGACAAGAACGGGAAGCCACTGCCCGCTCCCGACAACAGCCACAACTCGTCCATGGCGCTGCAGCCCGGGCAGACCATTGGCCACTACAAGCCGCCGCCCGGCACTGCCAAGATCATCGTCGCGTGTTTCTCCACGTGCGGCGGGACCGGGTCGGTAGACTTCGACGTGCCGCTTCCCAACTCGTAGCCGTTCGGCGCGAGCCGTTTTGAGACCACGCGCCCCGGCGGTTAGCGCACGATCGTGGTCGTATCCGTCGGTGGCCGGCGAGAAGCGAAGTACGCGATGAGCGCGATCACGATGACGGCGATGATGCCGACGATGATCCACGTGTTCGTGTCGGGTCCGGTGCTCGTCGTCGTGGTGCTCGTGCTGGTGGACGATGAGACCGATGTCTGCACGGGTGCCGGGTTCGCAGGAGCCGCCGTGGCCTGGTCGCTGGCGGGTGAATCGGTGGCTGCCAAAACGTACATATGCCCTTCCTTTCCTCACGCTGCTGCGAGCGCGCTTTGAAGCCGCGCACTCAGGACTCCAAGCGCGGGCTTCGGATGCGGTGCAAGCGAACCTGCTCGTTCGTGCCGGTCAGGCGGGGTACGTCTAGGCTGGCAAAGAACCTTGATGAAAGCTGACGGGCTTGCAGCGCTTGCTGCTCCGCACAGAGGAGTGCCTATGGCCGCTGAAGAGCTCAACGCCGATCTAACAGCGGGCACGGTGACCGCAAAACGCTTTCAGTTGGTAGGCGACAACGGAGAGCTGCGTGCGTTGCTCGAGACCCAGGACGGCAATCCAATTTTGGAGTTCATGGACGATTCGAGCCGCGTCCGTCTGAACGTGGCGGTCACCAACAACTGGCCGATCATCAACATGAAGGACGAGAACGGGAACGTCCGCGTCGAGCTCGGCACCGTCAACGGCAGCCCGACGCTTTTTTTCAACGACCACATCGGCAACCTCAAAATCGGCATCGCCCTCTCCAAGCCGGATTCAAGCCCGCGCATCGTGTTCTTGGACGATGAACGCAACATCCGCTTCGGGGTCGTCTCCGACACAACGGGAACGCCGCGCGTCATCGCAACCGATCAGCTGGGCGGTAAGCATCGCCTCATGTGGTTCTCCGACGCCGTCACAAGCGACGAGGACATCGGCAAGCGGTAGCCGGCGCCGAGAAAGTCAGTTCACGCGCAGGGAGAGCAGCGCTATGTCGTCTCGTTGTGCGGCGCCTTCCGCGATGAGCGCGGCGCGAATGCGCTCGATGATCTGCTGCGATTCGATGTTCGAGCTGCGGCGCAGAATCTTTAAAACCGGCTCCAGACCGAACAGCTTCTCGCCCACGCGCGCTTCCGTGAGGCCGTCGGTGTAGAAGAGCGCTCGATCGCCGCGGCGCAGCGACACGTGCGTGTCGGTGTATGCGCTGTCTTCGAATGCTCCAGCGACCACGCCCGGAGTGCCCCGCCTCTTCACCCCGCCTCGCGCGCCGAAGATCAGCGGCAAAGGATGGCCGGCGCTTGCGATGGTCAGGCTTGGATCCTTAGGGTCGGTGGAAAGCACCGCAAAGCAGACGGTGCAGAACTGGGAGCTTTCCTCGCTGTCTTTGAGCAGCGCCGCATTGAGCAGCGCAAGCACCTTAGCGGGTGAGGCTTCTTGGATCGCGGCCGCCCTGATGGTGTATCGCGCCAGCGCCGTGCGCGCCGCAGCCTTCGCGCCTTTGCCGCAGATGTCTCCGATGGCGATGCCCCACAGCTCATCGGCGATCGGGATGATGTCGTAGAAATCCCCGCCCACAACCGCGCGATCTGCAGGGCTGTAAAGCGCCGCCAGATCGACACCGGGTATGTGCGGCATGTGCGGCGGCAACAGGCTCGTCTGCAACGCCTGCGCCAAGGCCTCCGCGTTGTCTTTTTCTTCGGTGATGACTTCGCGGACCGTTCTTTCCATGCGCACGGTGTTGCGCGCCGCGATGCGCAGCTCCAGCGCGTCCACGACGATAGACGCGAGGTCTTGCAACGTCTTCGCTTCATCCGCCGTGAACTGCCGCGGCTCTTTATCGATAATGCACAGCGTCCCCAGATTGTGACCTTCTGACGTCGCGAGTTGGGCGGCGGCATAAAACCGCAGACCAAATTCGCCTGCTACCAAGGGGTTGGCAAGCGCGCGAGGGTCGATCTTTGCGTCGTTGATGATCCAGGGATCCGTCTGCATGATTGCTGAGGCGCACAGGCCTGGATCGCGATCCAGCTGCTTGACGTCTAGACCGTGATGCGATTTAAACCAGATGCGATCGTGGTCCACAATGCTGACGATCGCGATGGGCACCTTGAAAATGCGGGCGGCCAGTGTCGTGATGCGGTCGAACGTGCCGTCTGGCGGCGTGTCCAAGATTTCGTAGCGCTCAACTGCGGCCAAGCGTTGGGCTTCTCGTTCCACCAGGGTGTCAACCATGATTCGCGCTCACAGCCTTTTTCTAGCGTTCTCAACGCTCTAACAAGCGCCCTACCGCATGCGGCGGAGCGAAGTTCGCAATCGAAGCAAATGCTCTTATAGAGTATCGGGTCTGGACGGGCGAATGCGCGCGGGTGTGAGCTAGGCGCGGGCTGGGATGCGCTTGAGCAGCACCAATTTGTTGGGCTGCGAGCAATGATAGGCGACATCATCGCACAACTGCTGGATGATCGCCAAGCCGCGCCCGTGCTCTGCGGTTGCGGCGGGCATGGCGCGTTCGTATAGGTCGAAGCCTGCGCCGTAGTCGGTGATGATGGCCTCGACGGCTTGCTGCTCTGCGCGCAGGATCAACTCGAAGGTGCCCGGCGGCTTGGCCGCATGCCGTACTACGTTGGCGACCGCCTCGCCGACTGCCAGCTCGAGCTCCTCGCCGGCCGCCGCCACGACGTTGTGATCGGCTATATCCAACCCGGCGGCGTCGAAGTGGTTCAGGTAGCGTTTGACAAACGCACGGGCGTCATGAACGACGCTGCTGTGGCGAGCATCCAGAATCCAAACCTGCTCAGTCACTATCGCTACCTCTTATTAATGGCGTTCCCACTCTCATTATCGGCACAACTGCCGAGAACCCATAATCCTTCGCCCCGCCACTGACGTCTAGGGGCAAAGCCAGCCAAGCCGTGCCCTTATCGTCTGGTGGATTTGCGCTTCCCTGCCGAGCCGCGCAATCGACCGTTCGACGCTCGCATTCTCTGGCTGTGCGACGGCGCTTCTGCCTCGACGTTGATGCTATCGGCCAACTCGCTCAGCTTCACGTCCGTCTGCTTTTCCTCGTCGAGCGTTTGCTGCAGCAGTTCGGCCGCCTCTGGCTCTTCCAAGAGCTGCGCGTACGTTCGCACCGTTCCATACGCCGCGATCTCATAGTGCTCCACGCGCTGGGCTGCTGATATGAGTCCCGCGTCCATGACGGGAGGCTCGGCGTCCTCTTTCATCAGCTCGGCGCCCTCACTCAAGAGGCCTTCCATGCCTTTGCACTTCTTGCCGGTCGGCGGTTTGCCCAAGGCGTCAAAGATGCGGCGAAGCCTCTTCACGTGACCTTCCGTCTGCTTCAAGTGCTCGCGAAACGCTTGCTGCAGTTGGCGAGACTCCGCTGCTTTGGCCATTTTGGGAAGCGCCTTCAATATCTGATTCTCCGCGCTATACAGGTCCTTAAGCTCGTCTACGAAGAGCTGCTGCAGCGATCCAAGTTCCAAAACGAAATCCTCCCACATTGATAGCTGTTGCTCTCTTATATCCGATAAGGCCGTGGTTTAACCTCAACGGCCCTCGCCGGAGCGATAAGGGACCGTTTGGGCATTAGTCAGTGCTTCGTTTCCCCGCTTGCAGGCAGACGGAGGTGAGCTCGCATCTCGGTCAAATAGCCCTTGCTCGCCTTGCCCTGCATTGGAAGGGGGGCCACGATGGCAAAGTGCGACGTCTGCGCAGAGGACGCGATGGAAGTTTATTCCATCGATGAGTTCGGCATGTGTTGGCAGTGTTTAGCGTCGGGACGGATCAATGAGCTTCCGCCATTCAAAACAAGCACGCGAAGCGGTAGAGCCAACGCAAACGATTCCGCGCCGTTGACCCGTTCACACACGGGCGCTCAAGCGCGCCGCCTGGACGCCTAGCCCGGCAGAAACCCGTCGTTGCAAACGGGAGGCGCGACCGAGCCGTGATGTAAACGTTCAGGCGAAATCGTCAACGCCGAACAAGCTTAAGGCTCTCGTCAAAAAGGAGATCGAATGAAGAAAACGCTTGGCGCACTCTTCCTCTGCCTCATCGTGTCCGCCGGCGCCGCGCTCAACGCGTCGGCAGCGACCACCGTCTCGGTCAAGGGCGGCACGCCCGTCGCCGTGCACGTCGCCGGGCAGCTGTCGTCCAGCACGGCCCACGTCGGACAGACGTTCAGGATCACGACGGCAGGGCCGCTTGTGGTCGGGGGATGGGTAGCGGCGCCTGAAGGGGCCATCGGGCAGGGCACGGTCGAGGCTGTGTCGCCCGCCGGATCGAGCGGCCGTCAAGGCAAGCTCTCTCTCGCATTCGACTGGGTTTTCGCAGCCGACGGCTCCAAGATTCCGCTCAGCGCAACCAACAGCACGAGAGCCGGCAAGAACAAGACCGGCAGCTCCAACGCCGCCAACGTCGCCGCGACCGTGCTGTTAGGGCCCGTCGGTCTGTTCGCCCACAACTTCGTGAAGGGCAAAGACATCAACGTCGGTCCTTCTCAGAAGTTCGAGGCATACGTCAACCGCACGGTGCTCGTGCGAGCGTCGCACCCCTACTCGACGCAGTAGCTCGACGGTTTGGGCGCGGCTTGGCGGCCGCGCCCACAGCCCCTACTTCAAGAACGCGGTGATGCTCTCGTCCGGGCCCGCAGGTTCAGCGCGCCCCCCGAGATACTTCGCGAGAAACGCCTCGGCAGCGGCGTTGAAGCGGCGGTTGTTCTCAGGCCGCGCGAAACCGTGGCCTTCATCAGGAAACACGACGTACTCGACCGGTTTGTTGCCCTTGCGCATCGCTGCGACGATCTGATCGCTTTCCCGAATGTTGACGCGAGGGTCGTGGGCGCCTTGGCCGATCAAAAGGGGCGCTTGAATCTTACCCGCTTTGAACAGCGGTGATTGCGAGTTCAAGAAATCGACTGAGTCGCCCATGCGCCGTGAGAATTGCGCGCGCGCAGTCGCCCAGTACGGCGGGATCGACGCGAGCAAGGTGTTGAGATTCGATGGCCCGACGATATCCACGCCGCAGGCGAACGCATCCGGAGAGAACGCCAGCGCCGCCAACGTCGCATAGCCGCCGTAGCTCCCGCCCATGATCGCCACGCGCGTTGGATCAGCGTAACCTTGGGCGACCGCCCAGGCCTTGGCATCGAGCAGGTCGGTGTGCATGGTCCCCGCCCACTGTCGGTCTCCCTTGTTGAGGAACTCTTTGCCGTAGCCGGTCGAACCGCGAAAGTTGGGCTGAAGCACTGCGTACCCACGGTTCGCGAGCCACTGCGGATACGCGCTGTAACCCCAAGAATCCCGGCCCCAAGGGCCGCCATGGACGAACTCGATCATCGGCAGGTTTTTTGGTTCCACGCCGACCGGCAGCGTCAAGTAACCGTGAATGGTGGTGCCGTCGCGCGCCGTGTATGCGATCGGCTTCATGTGCGCAAGGGTGTATTTGCTGAGCTCGGGCCGGCTCGTGAAGAGAAACGTCCCCTTTTTCGTGTCGCGGTCGTAAGCGTAGAAACTGACCGGACCATCGTCGACGAGATATGAGACGATGATCTTCCGCCCATCTGCGCTCGTGCTGGTGAACGCCATGTCGCCTGGATGCAGCAGCTTGAGCGCCGTGAAGTCGGACCCGTACGATGGATCCAATGCCTGCCAATCGCTGCGCTCCCGAGTGATGTTGGCGGCGATCACGTTGCGGCTCTTCGCATCCACCAACACGCCGCCGACGTCGTAGGTGGGGTCGGCCGTCACAACGGTTGGGCTGCCGGTCTTGAGATCGTAGCGCAGCAACTGGGCAGCATTTGCGCCCGCCGCGGCCGTCACGTACAGCGCGGATCCGTCGGGTGAGAACGCTTGCGGGGAGACAAAGCCATCGTCTGCGGGGTAGGAGGCCAGGGTACGCCAGGGGCCCTTCGGCGCATCGCGAACGATGATCGTATAACTCCCGTCGGCGTTTTGCACGAGCCCTGCGCGGATTTGCAACGTATTGTCCGCCACCCAGCCCTGGACGTTGCCCGGGTTTTGCGTGTCCAACGTGGACGCGCCGTCGGTCAAACCCACGCGGTACACGTCGAAAACGGTTTTGTCTCGCTTGTTCATGTCGATCAACGCAACGGTTGGAAACTTCGGGTCGATGGAGTCGATGCCCGCGCGCACCCCGGGGTAAGGCGTGAGATCAACGGGGCTGCGCTTTGTGAGGATGTCGGCGCGAAAGACGTGGAAATTTTCATCCCCGTTCTTGTCCTGCTCGTACAGGACGTGCCGAGAGTCCGGTTGCCACACGACGTTTCTGATGGGCCGTACGGGATCGGACGCGACGACCCGATCGTCGCTCTTGCCGACGGTGCGAACCCAGATGGCAAGCACACCGTGCGCGTCCGGCGCCAGATACGCCAGCCGTTTTCCGTCCGGAGAGATGGTGGGCAGCGTCTTGACCGGATTCCCGAACAGAACGGCGCGCGGGATGAGAGGTGGGAGAGCAGCTCGCGCGCTTTGCGGCGCGACGCCGGCCAGCGCGATAGCCGTCATCAGGGTCAGCACATAACGCTTCATCACGGAAGGGCGGACTCTCGGCATGGGACGCTCCTTTGGAATTGGCGCGCGCCGCCGCCGGCAGTCGCCGGTCGGGGTGAGTGTTTTTTCAGCGCGCCGGAACCGCACCTTCAAACAGCCGACCTCCCTAGGATTGCGCGCATCACCCAGCGGTCGGCGATGGAATAGTAGAGCTCGATCTCGGGCGAGCCCGGGCGCTCAACAGCCGAGGCGGCAAAGGCGATATCCGTATCTTCAGCCTCGCGCTTGCTCGGCGGCGGCGCGATGACAGGCTCGTCGCAGCGGTCAGTGACGTGCGTGAAATATTCGTCGAACTCAATCCAGCCAATGCGCCAGTGCGCATCAGCCGTGGCGCCGTTGTAGAACATGACCGGCGCAGTGGGATCAACTATGGAAACGGGCCCCGTGCTGAGGTGCCAGCTGTCCCAGCTGTCCGGGCGCGCCTCGAAGAGCGGTTCCTGAAAACTCCATGGTCCTTCCAACGCGCCGGCCGCCGCTATCCCGATCTTCGACTTGCCGTCGTGGGCGTATTCCAAGAACAGCCGCCACGTGCCGTCGCCGGCTTGCACGATGGTCGCCTCCTTGGCGTTGCTGAACCCGGCGTCGTCTGCGAACACCCGGCCGCGTTTTTTCAGGCGGTGAATGTCCGGGCCGCTCGCCGCCAGCAGTTGTCCGACCTTTTTTTCTTGGTTCCAACCTGAGTAGTACACGTAGTACGAGCCGCCTTCGCTTGCAAGCGTCGGGTCTTCGCATCCGTCGCGATCGTCTTCTTCCGGCCCCGGCGCGATGACGGGTTCGCTGTCCATCACAAAGTCTATTCCGGACGTGCCGCTTCCATAGTAGATGCGGGCCACTTTGAGAACCGGGTTGTCCGATCGGTTCACCGCCCGCAACAAGATGTGACAGCGGCCGGCTTCCCTCCACACACAGGGGCTGAGGATGTAGAACTCGCTCAAGGGATGCGAGCGCTCGAAGTTCAGTTCGTCGGTACGGAGGATCGAGAACCGTGGCGCCATGTGCGCCCTATGCGTTAGCCGGCGGTTTTCGGCCTCCACGGTTTCAGGAACAAGATTGAGACAATGATAGCGACCTCGAGCGCGGCGTCGCCGAGATACACTTTGCTGATGCGGCCGATCAGCGCGTAGAAGACGTCGATGGCGGTGAACGCCAGCGCGCTTGCGATGGAGAGCACAACGATCTCAGGCGTGAGCCTTCCGTTGAGCGTGGCCAACAGCAGGGTCAGCCCGACTGCGATCACGAGCAGTCCGACCATGCGCACGAGCCACAGGTCTGTCTTGGGACCGGTGACCGCTTGAAACGTGGAGATGCTCAGGATCGGCCAGATCCCGCTGATGAGGTAGTAGATGGACTGCAGCTGTATGACGCGCATCTCAGGCTCCACGGAAAGAGAGCGGCTGGCATTTAGTATGCCGCCGCCCGCCTTGTGTTAAACGCTTGAGAAGAGAGCCGTCAGTTGTTGAGCATGGCGGAAACGTTGCGCCGCCGCTGTTGTTCGTCGGAGATGTACTTGGCGATGTGCTTCACCTGATCGGCGTCCAAATTGACGAAGCTGAGTCCACAGACGTAGGAGCCCCGGTCTTCCTTGTTCGCGTGCACGACCTTGGCTTCGATATCGTGGGTCGCCCCCAGACCCATGTCCACCGACAGTACGACCACGTCGCCTTCTTCGAGACGCGTCGAGCTTTGCACTCGAGCGCCGCCGACAGATAATTGGATAACGAGCGTCGGAACCTCGATGCCGCCTTCTAAGGATAGGCGGGCCGGCTCAGTCGTGTGCAAGCGAGGCCATCGCCGCGTATAGCCCGGGCGTTTGTTCTTGAAGATGACGTTCAAAAGAGAATCTAACACGTTGACATCGCTTCTAGTCGCACACTGAAGTACCGTGCGGCCCGTTCGGCCCACGCAATGTCTATCTGCTTGCGGCCGAGCGCAGGCGCGACCTGGTGAGCGCCGTCACAGACGGCCGCCTACGTGTGAAGTGTGGGCCCAGGCGCTGGGCTGGGGGATGGAAAGCCCAGGTTGGGAGCACCGGTCGCGGCGGGTGCCGGAGTCGGCGTGATCAAGGCCATGGGGTGCCGAGACAGCATGTCGTGCCAGGCCCTTTGGAAGGCGACGGCGAGCGAGTCGATCGCGTGCCTGCCGCCCGGCTGTTCGTAATAGTGCGCTTCGAGGCCGCTGCCGCTCAGGAGATCGGCGTTTTTCTTCATGTAACCCTTTGGCACGATCTGGTCTTCCGAGCCGACCACCAGATACAGCGGGAGGTGGGCGAAGCCTCGGATCGCATCGTTCGCGGTCTCGGTGACCATGCCGCCTGAAACGGCCATCACGCCCGACCAGTCTTCCGGATGCTTGGGCCCCACGATGAACACACCGTACCCGCCCATCGAATGCCCCGCGAGATAGATGCTCTTGCGGTCGATGTTAAACGACTTGGCGGCGAGATCTAAAGCAGCATAGACATCGACGGATGCAGGATCGACGTACTGGCTATCGCCGCGGGCGTACGGCGCAACGACGATGGCATGGGTTGCGTCGGCGGCCGCGCGCACCGTCGGACTTGCGATGACGTCGTTTTCCGAAGCCGTCCGCCCGTGCAAGAACACCACGAGCGGGACCGGCCGGCTGGCATCGTACGAAGGCGGCACGTAGACGGCGACGGGTTGAAGACTGCCGTCCACCGGCGATTTCATGAGGAGGTCGTCCGCGCCGCGCACCGCTTTGATATCGTGGTAGCGCCCGCTGGCCAGCTGATCCACGATGCTTTGGTCGAGCCGGACCATGACGGTGTTGTAATCCACAAAGCTGCGCTGGTCCATCCAAGCGGGCTTGGCGCTCATCGCGACGCCGGTGACGTCGCTGTCGATCCGCTCCTGCAGCGCCGGCGCGAGCCCCGAGCGGTCGTTGATCTCGCGGAAGTGCTGAAGCAGGGTGTTCCGCGCGACCGTCAACTGCGCTTGCAGCGAACCGGCGGCGTCCATGCCGGCAACATCCGCCCGGGAGCCGCTGGTCAAAAAGAGCGCGGCCGCAATCGCCGTGGCGCCTATGCCTGCCCGCGCTTTCATCATGTTCCTTTCATTCTGGAAACCAAGCGCAACTCCCACGGTTTCGTCGGCGTGGGCTGCCCGAATAGAGCCATGAAATTGAGTGCTACGTTCCCCACAGACGGCCGCGCTGCGTCGGCGGCAAGACGAAATTGTCGCCGTGCAAAACGTCGCGGGCCTCACACTAACGCAGCAGACTCCGCTGAACATCGCAGGCTACCGCAGCCAGCTGACGCTGGCAGCCCCCATGGCTCGCGGCGCACGCTACGCTGCCACCACCGACGTGGCGGTCGGACGCGGTTTCCAGCTGGGCATCGGCGCCGGCATCGGGAAGCTGCGCAACGACAGCCCCGCAGGCTTCATCGTGAGCCCGTTTGCCTCGCTGCAAATCGCACCCAAGAGCGCAGTTGTCGCCCGCTACTATACCGGCGGCAACCCGACTCGCGTGGGATCGACCACCTTCGTCGGCTTGCAGTACACGATCTAGCAAACACCAAAGGCGGCCTCATGACCGCCACAACCACCGCCGCCGTGTGGATCGCTCAGTATGCAATCGCGGGGTCGCTCATCGCGGCCTTGGCGGCGCGGCTGCGCAACCGCCGGCGGTTCGAGCCCCTGCTGTTCGGGTTGGGAGCCGGCGTGGCGTTTCTGCTGACGCTCATCGCAGCGCAGCTGTACCAACACCCGCGGCCATTCGTCGTCATGCACGTCGCGCCGCTCGTTGCTCACTCGAACGACAACGGCTTCCCGTCAGATCATTCCGTGGTGGCGGCGTACATCGCCGCCTATCTGTTGTGGTTCGACCTTCCCGTGGGTGCGTGCGCGGCCGCCGTGGCGGTGCTCATCGGCGTCGCGCGAATCTTCTGCCTGCTGCATTGGCCGGTGGACATCGCCTTCGGCTGGCTCATCGGCATCGCTGCCGCGGTCATCGCGCGCTGGCTGCTCGCCCAGCTTTTTACGAAAACCAGCCGCTCGGCTCAACCGCCAGGTTGACGTTGATCTGCTTCACCTCGGTATACGCGTCGTAGCCGTGCGTGCCTAATTCGCGGCCGATGCCCGACTGTTTGTAGCCGCCCCACGGCGCCTCGTTGTAGGTCGGATGATAGGTGTTGATCCAGGTGATGCCCGCGCGCAGTTTGCGGATGACGCGATGCGCCTTGGCGATGTCGTTGGTGAAGACGCCGCCGGCCAGACCGTAGATCGTGTCGTTGGCAAGCGCGATCGCTTCCGCCTCATCCTTGAAGCGCTGCACGACAAGAACAGGTCCGAAGATCTCTTCCTGAACGATCTTCATGCCCGGCTTCGTATGCGAGAAGATGGTCGGCTCGATGAAGTTGCCCTTTTCCCCCAGTTCCCCGGGTGGGCGCTGGCCGCCGCATTCCAGCGTCGCGCCTTCCTCGATGCCTGCGCGGATGTACGCCTCGACTTTTTCTTGGTGCGCGCGGCTGATGATCGGGCCCATCTCGGTCTGCGGATCGAACCCGTCGCCGACTCGTATCTTCTTTGCGCGCTCGACCAGGCGGGGCAGAAGCTTGTCGTGCAGGGAGTCTTGCACGAGCAGGCGCGAGCCCGCGGAACACACCTGTCCTGCGTTGGCGAAGATGCCGAACAACGCGTAGTCGACGGCCGTGTCGAAATCCGCATCTGCGAACACGATGTTCGGAGACTTGCCGCCGAGCTCGAGCGAGATCTTTTTCAAGTTGCCGGTGGCAGCTTGCATGATCGATCTGCCGGTTTTTGTGCCGCCCGTGAAGGCAACTTTATCCACCAGCGGGCTGGCTGCGATGGCATGTCCGACGACGGGACCCGCACCCAGCACGATGTTGACCACGCCCTTGGGCAGCTCCAGTTCTTCAAAGAACGTGGCCAGCCGCAGCGCGGTCAGAGGCGTGAGCTCTGCCGGCTTGAGCACGCACGTGTTGCCCGCCGCCAGTGCCGGCGCAAGTTTCCAAGCCGCCATGAGCAGCGGATAGTTCCACGGGATGATCTGACCGCACACGCCGATGGGCTCGCGCACCACCATCGTCTGCGAAGCCGCGGGCACGTCGAAGGTCTGGCCGCTCGGCTTGGTCGCAAGGCCGCCGTAATAGCGGAAACAGTTGGCCGCGTCCGCCATGTCGTACTCGGTTTCGCGCAATGGCTTGCCGTTGTTGAGCGTCTCCATGCGCGACAACTCGGCTGCGTGCTCGTCGATCTTGTCAGCGAGGCGGAACAGCAGCTTGGCGCGGTCCTGCGCGTTTGACTCTCCCCACGGCCCTTTGTAAAAGGCGTCGTGCGCCGCTTGGATGGCGCGCTCCGCGTCCGCCTGCGAGCCTTCGGCCACCTTGGCGATGACGTCTCCATTCGCCGGGTTGACAAGCTCGCGCGTGCCGCCATCTGCCGCCGCACCCCACTGCCCGTCGATGAACATCGCGTATGCCCCGCCCGCCGTTCTGAGATTCTTCAGAAGCTCGGCTTGGCCGGTTGCGCCCTTGGGTTCCATTGTCTGCATGATGCGTCTCTCCGTTTATCTTGCGGTCTTCAGGTGCGCGAGCGACTCCCGCAATGCCTGGCACACATAATCCGCTTGCTCTTCGGCGAGCGTGAGGGGCGGTTCCACGCGTATGACGCGCGCGTTCACCAGGGTGCCCGAGACGAGCACGCCGCGCTCGAGCATCGCCTTGCTCAGCGCGAAGCCAAGCTCGTCGTTGGGAAACTCCATGGCTATGAGCATGCCCTTGCCGCGCATGTCGACGATGATGTCTTCGTATCCCGCAGCTGCCTCGCGCAGACCCCGCAGCATCCGCTCGCCCATGGATGCCGCCCGCTGCGGCAGCTCTTCTTCGATCAAGACGGTGATGGTCGCAAGCGCGGCGGCACACGCCAACGGATTGCCGCCGAACGTCGTCGTGTGCAGGAACGGGTTGCCGAAGATGCGGGAGAAGACCGCTTTCGTTCCCACCACAGCCCCGGCCGGCATTACGCCACCGCCAAATGCCTTCGCTAAGCACAGCAAGTCGGGCGCCACTCCCCAGTGCTCGCACGCGAACATCTTGCCGGTGCGGCCCATCCCCGTCTGCACTTCGTCGAGCACGAGCAAGGCGCCGTACTCGTCGCAGAGCGCGCGCACGCCGGGCAGATAGTCGTCGGAGGGGATGTTCACGCCGCCCTCGCCTTGGATCGGCTCGAGGATCACCGCGCCGACGTCTTCGCCGACGGTCCGCAGCGTCTGCATGCGCCAGCGCAGCGCCGGCAGATCGTTGAAGGGCACGTGTTCGATGTTCGGCAGCATCGGGCCGAACGGCGTTCGGAACTCTCCTTTAGCGGAGACGGACAGCGCGCCCATGCTCTTGCCGTGGAACCCCTTCGTGGCCGCGACGACCGTCTGTTTGGTGTGATCGTAGGCGCGCGCCAGTTTGAGCGCGGCTTCGATCGCCTCCGTTCCGCTGTTACAGAAAAATGAGTACTCCAAATCGCCGGGCGTCAGCATGGCCAGCGCTTTTGCCAGCATGGCTCGCAGCGGATCCAACAAGTCTTGGGAATGCAGCGCCTGACGCTTGAGCTGGTCGGTGACCGCCTTGACCACCTTGGGGTGACGATGGCCGACGTTGTAGATGCCGAAGCCGCCCAGGCAATCGATGTATTCCTTGCCGTTGACGTCGCGGTAGGCATTGAGCCCCGCATCGGACCACTCGACGGCGGCGGCCGCATGCTCGACCGACGTCGCTTTGCGGTATTCGAGAAAACCTGGGTTGACGTGATCGCGGAAGTTCTCGACGGTCTCGCGCGTTATCCAGTCCGCGTCTTGCGCCGTGATGTTTTCTTTGGCGATGAGATCCAACACGCGGCGCGTGTACGCAAGCGTCTTTGCACGTGCGTCGTTCTCCGCTTGCAGCGCTGCTTGCGCGAGGCCGCCGAGAGCTTGGGCGTCTGCCGCCTGCGGCACTTCGATGGACTTCATCGCAGCGTCATGTCGCGTTTGCGGAGGCCGGCGGTGAGGCTGCAAAGACGGCGTCGCAACTTGCGGTCAGCCGCCCAAGGGCGGTGTCGAGCTCGTCATCGCCGATCACCAGCGGCACCAGAATGCGGATGACGCTGCGCTTCGAGCCCGCGGCGAGCAACAGCAGACCGCGCGAACGCGCCTCATCGATGAGACGCTGCGCGAGCTGCCGGCCGCTGACGTCGCCGTCGCTTAAAAATTCCATGCCGATCATCGCGCCGCGGCCGCGCACGTCGCCGATCTTGGGGTGGCGCGCTTTCAGCTCACGCAGGGCGCCCAGGACCCGAGCTCCGATCCGATCCGCGCGCTCCAGAAGATTCTCTTCCTCGATGATATCCAAGGTCGCAAGCGCGGCCGCGCAAGCGAGCGGATTGCCCCCGTACGTGCCGCCCAAGCCGCCGGCGGTAGGCGCATCCATGATGTCGGCGCGACCGATGATGCCCGACAGCGGCATGCCGGCGGCCATGCTCTTCGCCACGGTGATCATGTCCGGTTCGACGCCCGAGTGCTCGATCGCGAACATCTTGCCGGTGCGGCCGTATCCGCACTGGATCTCGTCCGCGATCAGCACGATGCCGTTGTCGTGCGTGATGCGCCGCAGCTCGCGGAGAAACTCCGCGGGCGCCGGCACAAAACCGCCTTCGCCCAAAACCGGTTCGACGACGACTGCAGCGACGCGGCTCGGCGAGACCTGCGACTCGAAGAGATCGTTGAGCGCATCGAGCGATCTCTTGGCGGTCCAGCCACGATACTCATAAGGATAGGGCGCGTGATAGACCTCGCTGCAGAACGGCCCGAAGCCCTGCTTGTACGGCTCGTTCTCACCCGTCATGGAGAGAGCCAAGAGCGTCCGCCCGTGAAACGCGTGATGAAAGGCGATAACGGCCGGCCGGTTCGTGTGCA
The DNA here is from genome assembly GCA_003244105.1 of Candidatus Eremiobacter antarcticus. Taxonomy (GTDB): domain Bacteria; phylum Vulcanimicrobiota; class Vulcanimicrobiia; order Eremiobacterales; family Eremiobacteraceae; genus Eremiobacter; species Eremiobacter antarcticus. The sequence goes on from QHBK01000007.1 coordinate 80,635, forward strand.
TGCGCGCGATCTTGACGGCATTCTCGACGGCTTCTGCGCCGGTCGTCAGCAGCAGCGTTTTCTTCTGGCTCTTGCCTGGAGCGAGCGCGTTGAGGCGTTCCGCAAGCTGCACGTACGTCTCGTACATCACCACTTGGAAACACGTGTGGGTGAAGCGCTCCAGCTGCGCGGCGATCGCGGCGCGGACCTTGGGGTGCGAGTGGCCGACGTTGAGCACCCCGATGCCGCCGACGAAGTCGTAGTACTCTTTGCCGTCGATATCCCAAATTTTCTCGCCCGCCGACCGGTCGACGAAAATGGGATGGCTGTTGCCCACTCCCCGCGGCACGTGCTTCGCGCGCGCTTCAAGGAGGGAGGATGTCCGGGAGGCCGTGATCGCCACTATTACTTTTTCCTCGTGAGACTAAGCGCCGGCTGCTCTTGAAGCGCCGTGAGCTTGCACGTTTATAGTTTAGGGGGTTGCCCCGGCAAACGCTATGTAGGCCGGACACAAAATTTGGCCAATACTTTAGAGGACACAGCCAACGGCGGGTGGCCCGTCAAACGCTCGCCGTTTTGACCGCTCTTTGTGAGGCCCGACAATGACCGTCCGGGAAGCGTTGAAGCTCGAATCTCTGCGGGCCGCCAAGGTGGTGGCCGGAGCGGCCGGGCTGGATCGGATCGTCCTGTGGGCGCACGTCATCGACATGCCGGACCCAGAACCGTGGGTGCGGCCGGGCCATCTGCTCCTGACGACGGGCTTCTCCTGGCCGGCCGGCGACGGTGAAGTCCGCTCGCTCATCGCAGCCCTGAGCAGACGCGGCTTGGCGGCGATGGCTTTGGCGGTGCCGCGCTACCTGCAGCGATTTCCGGACGCAGCTCGGGCCGAAGCCGACGTGCACGACCTTCCCCTCTTAGAGATACCGTTCGAGATCCCGTTTGCGCAGATCACCGAGGAGCTGCATCGCAATGTCTTAGCTCAGCAGTATTCGGCCATCGAACGGTCGGAACACATCCACCGCGAACTGACGCGCGCAGCCGCCGAGGGCCGGAATCTCACAGACTTAGCGCGTTCGCTCGGCGAGCTGATAGGCCGCTCGGTGACGCTCGAGGATCCCGACGGAAAGTTGCTGGCCTTCCATGCGATCGGAGAGGGCGACGACGCCGTCCGCGCGCGCACGCTGCAAGACGCGCAAAGCCCACCGATCATGGCCGAAACGCTGCAGGCCAAAGGGCTGCTGCAAGACATCCGTTCCGCGGTCGGGCCACTGCGGGTGCCGGCCATGCCGGAGATCGGCCTTGCCGCTCGCGTCGTGTGCCCGATCCGGCTGGGTGCGGAGCTGGTCGGCTTGGTATGGATCATCGAGGGAGATTCTGCTCTATCAGAGCTCGACCATCGGGCTGCCGAGCATGCTGCACTCGTGGCCGCCTTGCACGTCGCCCACCATCGCGAACTCGCCAATCTTGAGGCACGGCTCGGCTACGCGTCGTTCCTGTCGCTCCTGGAAGGCGGCGATGAGGATGCCCAAGCCGTCGAGCGAGCGCGTTTGCTCGGCTTCGAGCCCGAGGGCGACCATCGCATCGGCATCGCGTCCATCCCCGAACCGTTGCCGCTCACCCGCGAGGGATTTTTGCGCAGAGAACGTGTCGCGGGTGTGCTGCGCAGCCGGTTGCGCTTAGCTGCCGCTCGCCCGCTGTTGACGACCACCCTCAATTACATCGCGTTCATGCTGCCCGAGTCGGTGGATGTAGACGCATTGTGGCGCGCGCTCGGGGATGAGTCGATCACCATCGTTTTAGGCCGGGCGCATCGGGGCACGCAGGGCGCCCGCCGTAGCTATCGGGAGGCACAATCTTTGCTCTCCTATCGCGATTCGGCAAAGGTCCGGCGCTTTGAAGACGCGCTCGTTCCGCGCGTTCTCATGGGAGACGCAGGCGCGCAAGAGGCCTTCATCGATCATCTCTTCGGGCCGTTGCGAACCTCTCGGGGCGGGGGCATGCTCGAACGGGTTCTGCTCGCCTTCGCCGAGCACGGTTTTCATCTGAGAGAAACCTCGGAAGCGCTGGGCATCCATCCCAACACGCTGCGCTATCGGCTCGCGCGCGCTGCCGATATCTTGCACGCGGATTTTGAGGACCCGGAGACGAGATTTCGTCTGCAGCTAGCTGTTAGGATTTTGGATTTCTCGAATAATAATTGAGAGGTAATTTGTCGGGCCGCTACATAGTGTTGCGGCGGCAATCGGAGTAGACTTCGCTTCAAAGGGTCGCCTTTGGGCGTGCCTTGCTGCTGACTGGCCGTTGCGCGCCACTCTTTGGGGGACCCGCCGGTGTCATTACAAACGATGACTGCTCGTTTTTCTAAGGCGCTCTGCGCCGCAACGGCGGCGCTCGCGGTGTTCGCGTGGGCCGCGCCGTCGCTGGCGGGCACGACGGGCGGCGTTCACGGCAGAATTGTTGACGCCAAAACGGGCACACCTATCGCGGATGCTGCCGTCACCGCTTCGTCGCCCTCTCAGGTCGCCAGAGTCACATCGAACACCTCGGGATTTTATTCGTTCATCTCCTTAGCGCCGGACACGTACACCGTGACGGTTTCGAAGACAGGCTTTGAGACGGCGAACGTCGCCGGCGTCACCGTGATCTCCGACCAGCAGCGCACGGTCGACGTCGCCATGCAGGCGAGCGTGCGCACGTTGGATCGCGTGCTCGTGCGGGGAACGGAATCTCTCGTCCGGCCGGGCACGACCAGCGATGTCTACTCGATCAACAGCGCGGGTCAAAAAGCTGCCGCACCCTTAGCCGGATCGGGCGGTTTGAATCAGGCGTACGGCGCCATCGCAAGCGCTCCGGGCGTCGTCTATCAGCAGGGGCAGCAGGGCTGGTACCAGAGCGTGTACATCCGCGGTGGCGACATCGACCAAGTCGCCTATGAAGTCGACGGCGTTCCGGTGATGCGCGTCTCCGACAGCGCGCCGACGGCCACGCTTTCCAGCCTCGGCAATCAGGAGGTGCAGGTCTACACGGGCGGCACGCCGGCTTCGGCGGATGCGACCGGCATCGCCGGCTATGTGAATCAGGTCATGAAAACCGGCACGTACCCCGGTTTCGGCAACCTCGATCTCGGTTTCGGAGCCCCGGCGCTGTACAACAAGTCGACGCTCGAGGTCGGCGGCGCGACGCCGACCCGCAACTTCAGCTACTACCTCGGCACGTCCATCGTCAGCCAGAGCTTCCGCTACGGCGATCAGTTCAACGGCGTCAGCAACCCGCTGTTCTTCTTCCCCATGGCCATCGGCACGCCGCAGAACGGAACCGTTTTCGACGGCAACGGGGGACCATTTGTGGCCGCTCCGGGCGCCAGTTACTCCATTGCCACGACGGGCGACCGCGAATCCGTCATCAACCTGCACTTCGGTTTGCCGCACCACTTCGACACGAGCAAGGACGATATCCAACTCCTGTATCTGAACAGCGACATACTGCAGCGCTTCTACAGCTCGTTCATCGACCTCGGTTTCCAAAACCCGGACGCGGTCAACGCGGCCTTCGGCGGCCCGATACCGTTTCTCGACAATGTCACGTATAACGGCCCGCTGTTCTCCACGCCGAATCCCGATCTCTTGGCGCCCGCTCTTTTCCCCAACTCGCCGCAGAACCGGCCGCCGGACGCGCAAATCCCGATCACCGAGCGCGAGGGCTCGGACAATGGCGTGTCACTGCTCAAGCTGCAGTACCAGCGCAACATCGACTCGCGGACGTACGTCCGGCTGTTCGGCTATTCCGATTACGCGACGTGGTTCATCAGCGGTCCGGTCAGTGCACAGCTCGTCTACGGCGCGCAGCTGCCTGATTACGAGGTCATCGAGCACAAATACGGCGCGAACCTCACCTTCTCGCGTCAATTGACGGACAAGCACCTCATCAACCTGACCGCTTCCTATATGACGTCGAGACTCCAGACCTACTCGATGGGCTTCTTCGACGGCTTTTTCACCAACTTCATCGACGGACGCGGCCGCTGCTACGATCCGATGACCGGACTGCGGACGAGCTGCTTCAGCCAAGACCCGGCCGTCCGCGGCACGGCCGACGACTTGACGCCTGCGATCAGCGCTCCGGCGGGCTCGCCCGCGCTGGTCAACAACGCCCAGTGGATCGTCACCGCCGACGGCCAAAACGCGCAAATCGACAACGTGACGCCGTATTTTACCGCCGTCTCCTTAAGCGATCAGTGGCGCCCGACCGACAGGCTGACGCTCAACCTTGGCTTGCGCGTGGAGAACTTCAAGTACCGGCTGCAAGACCTCGCGACTGGTTATCCCGCGCGCCAGTTCTGGTTCGACGCGTTCAACCGCGAGAATTGCTTTGCCACGGGGACGCTCAACCCGGTGCAGCCGGGCTTCGATGACGCAGGCAATCCGCTGCCGTGTCCGGCCGGCACAACTCCCACGAACGTGACCAATTACCGCGGCGGCGTGCAATCGGAAACCGTGCCGCAGCCGCGCTTGAGTTTCGCCTACACGCTCAATCCGGATACGGTCATCCGTGGATCGTACGGGCGCTACGCTCGTCCTGCTCCGACTTCGTATCTCGAATTCAACGTCGTGCAGCAAGACCTGCCGAGCTTCTTATCTCAGTTCGTTAACCTCGGGTACAACTCGCCGTTCCACGACATCCACGCCGACACGTCGAACAATTACGATTTTTCACTGGAGCAGCACATCCGCGGCACGGACATCGCGTACAAGCTGACGCCCTTCTACCGCAATACGCAAGGACAGCTGCAGTATTTGGCGTTGAACGCCCAAGGCGTGCTGGCCGGTGTGAACGCGGGGAAGCAGCGCTCGTACGGCATCGAGTTCGCATTCAACAAAGGCGACTTCGCCAAAGACGGCCTAGCGTTGCGCGCCGCTGTCACCCTTACTCGCAGCCGCGTGAAGTACGGGAACTTCCCCAATGGCGTGAACATCGTCGACTTGCTCAACACCTACGTGCAGACGTACAACTCCTACACCGCCGCGTGCGCCTCGCCGTCCGCGAACGCCGCGTTGTGCGGGGACTTCGCCGGAGCGAACGCGCAGCCGAGCTTCACGAACAACGGCGTGACGACCGTCAACCCGTACTTCAACCAGCCGCTGCAGAAGCCGTTCGACCGCAACGGCGAGTATACGACCTACGATTTGATACCCGCGCCGTTCAACGCTGCGCTTGGCTTCGAGACGCCGGTCTCCGCGTCGCTTATCCTGAACTACAAGCATCAGAAGCTGAACTTCTCGCCGAGCTTCACATACACGACGGGCTCCGTGTACGGATCGCCGCTGGTGTGGCCGGGCTTCGACCCGGCGTCGTGCGGCAACGTCGCGGATAACGGCGCCACGAGCGGACCGCAAAGCTGTTCGAACTTCATCTTCATACCGGACAAGTATACGGGCGTCTTCGACAACCTGGGCGCCTTCAAGGAGCCGTCGCGCTTGACGGCGAGCGTCTCGCTCGGCTATGAGGTATCGAGCCGCGTCAAAGGCACGCTTTCGCTGACGAATCTGATCGACCACTGCTACCAGCGCGGGCGGCCCTGGGATTCCCCGACAACCTGCGTGTACGGACAGCTCGCATCGAACCTGCTGGCGCCGGCCGGCAACTTCGTCAGCAACCCGCCGGTGCAGTTGGCATATCCGTATGGCAGTTGGTACAACGACAGCGAGATCGGGCAGATAGGCCAGAAATCCCCTCCCCAAGCGGTGCTCGAGCTGGAATTCAAACTCTAAAGCGCGCGGAGCTGCGACCGGCTTGGCCCGCACCGCCCTAACCCAAAAACTCCGGCAGGTGCACGCGGCGCACCGCGAGGCTGCGGCCACCGGCATGCCGGTCGACGAAGTCTTCGAGCGCCAAGCGCAATGGCGCATCTCGCGTAGCGCGTTCGTGGCGGGAGCCGCGGGCGCGGCCGCGTCGCTGTTGGCCAGTTGCACGCCCAAGCCCGTACAAACCATCGTGAAATCCGCGGGGCGAACGCGCGTGCTCATCGTGGGTGGCGGCCTGGCAGGCATGACCTGCGCCTACCGCTTGTGGAACGCCGGCGTGCCGGCCACGATATGCGATGCCAACTCCGCACTTGGCGGGCGGACCTGGACGCTACGCAAGTTCTTCGCTGACGGCCAGCTCATCGAACACGGCGGCGAATTCGTCTCGAGCGAGCACACCGCGACGCGCAAGCTTGCGGCCGAGCTTGGTTTGCACTTGGAAGACCTGCGCGCTGCGCAGCCGCACGGCACCGAAGAGATCTATTACGTGCGCGGCCACAAGTATATGTTCTCGCAGCTGCTACATGACTATGCTGCGGTCTATCCGGCCCTCGATGCGGCCGCCAAAGCGGCGCCATATCCGACGTTGTACAACCACCACACGCAGGCGGGCTTACAGCTCGATCGCATGTCCTCTCGGCAGTGGATCGAAAAGCACGTGCCAGGCGGGCGCGCATCGGATTTGGGCTGGCTGTTGGACGTCGACGTCACGACCGAGAACGGCGGCGATGCAGACGTGCAGAGCGCGCTTGAGCTCGTCTACATGCTAGGCTACATGCCGGCCAAGACCGGCCACGATCAGTTCTATCTGGTGGGCACTGACGAGCGCTATCACGTCATCGGCGGCAACGATCAGATGGTGGCTCGCATGTCGCGGCGGGTCCCCGGCGCCTCGGTCCGTCCGAGCACGGCGCTGTTGGCGCTCGGCCGTCGCTCGGACGGCAGCTACGTCGCGACGTTCTCTTCGCACTTGCAGACCTTCGAAATGGCCGCGGACCACGTCGTGCTCGCCATCCCTTTCAGCACGCTGCGTCGCGTCGATCTCTCGCGCGCCGGCTTTGCGCCGCTCAAGCACACGGCGATCGACGAGTTGGGCATGGGGACGAACTCGAAGCTGCATCTCCAGTTCGGCGATCGCCTATGGTATCGCGAGCGCTACAACGGCTACACGTACTCCGACACCGGCTTCCAGCAGACATGGGAAGCGTCGCGCGCGCAGCCGGGCCGAGCAGGCATCCTCACCAACTACACGGGCGGCAGCGTGGGAGCTTCCTACCACGCCCCCTCGTTCGGCCCCGCCGACCCGAACATCGCAAAACGCTTCTTAGCGCAGCTCGAGCCGATCTATGCGGGCGCGACCAAAGGCTGGAACGGCAAGGCCTTCCTGGATTACTGGACGGCCGATCCGTGGCACCGCGGATCGTACTCCTATCTCAAGGTCGGGCAGTACACGCGATTTTCGGGCATGGAAGCGCAGCGTCAGGGCAACGTCCACTTCTGCGGCGAGCACACGTCCATCAACTTCGGCGGCTTTATGAACGGCGCGGTGGAAACAGGCGAGGCCGCAGCACGAGAGGTGCTAGCCGATCTTCACGTGAGGCCCGCGCGCGCCGCGCGCTGATGCTCTAAGGCGTCTCGCCCGCGCCATCGGCGTGGGGAGCAGCCGGCGGCGGCAGTGATTGTGTCGCGTCGACCGGCACGTTGAGACCCTTCGCTTGCCCGACGACCACTTTCAGGGCCAGGGGCAGCACTTCCACCTCAAGCGTCTTGCTTTCCGGCAGCGGGTTCTTGTCCGAGTCCGCCTCCTCGGCCGATTGCGACCGGATGCGAACGGTGTGCGCCCGGTAGAACTTCACCCTGGGATCGTCAGCCCGCTTGCCGTCCTTCATCGACAGAAAGTAGCGCACGAGCTCGCTCTTGCTCATGCCGTCGTAGACGGCGATGTCGAGGAGTGCGTCATCCATCTTGGCGTCAGGAGCGATCAAAAAGTTCAAACCCATCAACGGGGCGTTGGAGACCGTCACGAGCTGAGAGCTCGCCAAGATCGTTTCCCCGTCGTCGAGTTCGACTTGGACCGCGTCTGGCTGGTGCTCGAAGAACTTGCGCAGTGCGGGAGGCAACCCGGCGAGCGGACCCTTCTGCGCAGCTTTTCCGGCGGAAAACGCGATGCCGCTCAAGCCCAGGCCAGCGGTCTCCAAGAAGTAATCCACGTCGGGGTCGCCGCCCGCCACGATGTGCCCCACGTCGACTTGCCGGGTGCTGCCGCCTGAGAGAAGAGCGCACGCCTCCTCGAGGTCGAGCGGGATTCCCAACGAGCGCGCCACGTTGTTCATCGTGCCGACCGCGAGGATACCAAGCGCCGTGGTCGTGCCGACAAGTTGGGAAGCGACTTCCTCGATCGTGCTGTCGCCGCCGGCGACGACGAGCAATTCGGCGTTGTCGGCTACGGCGGCTCGCGCCAAGTCGCGGGCGGCTCTGGCCGACGTCTTGACGCCGACGTCCGGGCGCATGCCATGCGCGCGCAAGGCTGCATCGATAGCCACGAGCGAATGCGACTTGTCCGAATGGCCGGACTTGGGATTGTAGATCAGACGGACCGCGCGAAGATGCCGGTCCTCTTCTTGGCTGGGCGCCGAGCCGCGAGCTTGGCTCGCGCGAAGAGGATGGGCCTCGCTTTCCAAACGAGCGATGTTCGATTCCAGCCTGCGCAGCTTCCGCGCACGCTTTGCGAGTTTGGCTTGGGTGGCTTGCAATTTCTTCGCCAAACGGCGATGCTTAGCGCGAGCTTTCTCAAGCGCTTTCAACGGTTCGGAAGGCTTCTTTTTCGCGGGAGGCATTTGACCGGTTACTTGTTTGCCCGCTGCGCCTTGACCCGTCTGCGCGAAGCGACAAGGGCAACGGTACGGCCTGCCGTCATTCCCGCGGCATGCGCGTTGCTGTTGATCTTAGGCTGGAGCGCGGCCGGCTCGCCAGCCCAGAATATTCGCGACGGGGACGCCTCCAGCGGCGGACCTTGGTCTCTCGGCGCGTTGAGACTGCGTCTGTCGCCCCGCTACTACTCCGGCGATCGCCGGATCCTCGTGACGGCGAAGCCGGCGGCCGCTGCGCATGTGGTTCCGTCGCCTACCCCGGCCCATGAAAGCGACCGGCTCACGAGAGCAGCAGAAGCGGCGCTTGACGTCGCCCAGGTGTTGGCGGATCGAGCCGGCGCCATCGCAAAAGCGGGATCGATGTCGCTTGAGGTGCCGATCGAGCCGGAGGTCAGTTTCTTGACGTTAGGATCGGGGCGCACCTGGATTGTGTTTGCGGCGCTCGTGCACGTGGAAACGTCCGGGCGGCATGTGACGACCGCCTCGGTTGCGGCCGCCGTCGAAACCGATGGATCGATCGTCTTGCTTCGAACATGGGCGGCTGCCTACGGCCCTGCCACCCTCAACCGGCTAAAGGTCGTCCGGCTGTCCTCGACCGCTTCGGCCGAGACTGCTCCGGCTCGCGAACTGATGGTGACGATCGAAGGTGTGGCCGAGCGCGTATCGACCGAACGATACGTCCTTTCCGGCAAAACGTTGAAGCGCATTTGACGCGCCGGCCGAGCTAACTTTTCCGGCAGCCGCAGCAGTGTAAGGCCTTCTTTGCCCAGAAGCCGCGGAGGGTGACGCCGCGCGGCGCTGACAGGATTATCTGAAGTCATCGTGGGGAGGGAAATCATGTGTTATAACTGCGGTTGCAAGATGCCCGATAACTCAATGGGCGCGGGAAACGCGGGCGCCGATCCCAATGGTAAAAACATCACAAACGCGACCTTCCAAGAGTCAGGCAAAGCGATGAAGGAAAGCGCTGAGCAGTCGAAGCGCAACGCCCTCGATCTGCTCGCCAAAGTCCTGGGCGACAAACCGTCGAAGATCGTGAAGGATGCCTCGGGCTACGACCGTTACGACGATGGCTGAGCCGTAAGCTTTTCAGCCTCGCACCGAATCGTATTCTAGGTCGGGTCTAAAAGCGGACACCCAATGCGACATACGGCCCTGCGTGCGTCTGGTCGAGCGTTGCCCCGTGGCGATGATAGAAGCGGTCTCCGGAAAAGCCGGCCGCCAGGTAGATGGGCGATTGTTGGATTGGCACGTCGACGGCGACATCGTATTTCAACAGCCGGTACTGTTGCGTGAACGACTGTCCAGGGTTGGGGCCGGCGGGGTCTGCATCGAATTTCCCGGTCACCGTCGGGTAGTAGAAGGCAGAAAAATATATCCCATAAGACGGATCGAAATCAGGCAGCTTTTCTAATCCCAGGCCGACGCCGCGCAGCTTTGGGAAGCCATAGTTGTTGGCGGTCTGCAAGTAGCCGACGCCGAGATAGATATGCGGGTCGAGCAATTCCAGCTCGAGCCTGGCGTCAACATTGGATTGGCGCGCGTCGAACTGCGGCGAAAAGTTCAATGCGCCATCGGGCGTGCGAAAAAGCGTGCCCTGGCCCCCGGTGTTGTCGCTCGAGATGAACTCGTCTTGGCGCGCATCCACTTTGATGGCAAACGGAAACTGGAGGTATGCGGCCGAGCCGACGAAAGAGGAGCGCCGATCCGTCCTGCCGGCGCCGAACTCGGAGTATACGCGTCCAATGGAATAGCCGCCTTGGATGAAGCCGCGGTAGTCCGGAGCACTCGTCGTCCACGCGGAAGCGGTGCTCGACGGCGTCTCGTCCGCCGCTGCGCCAACGGCGCTGAAGCAAAGGCTAAGTACGATAAAGCAAGTAGCGATGGTCGATTGGCTGAACAAAACATGTCCCTTCATGGAAAATAGGAATGGGGTCGGACGTTGTGTCGCGCGCCGGTTCATCGCGGCTCTCCGATGTAGGGAAAGTCCGGACGGAAGTGCTTGCCGGCAGGCGTGACGTTGTCACTAGTCAGGCAAGCGGTTTCATGATGGTCTTCCGTTGCCAGTCCGAGCTTTGGCACTAGGCTGCCGAAGATGGCGCCCAAGTCGATGTCGATGACCGGACTTGCGAAATCGCGGCCGCCGAAGTGGCGGTACGGGTCGCCGAGCGCCTTTTTGATGCCGTAGATACCAAAGTTCGGAACCAAGCGGATGACGCTGATGGGCAAGCCGCTTTTGCCGCGCGTTTCGACCGCGAGGTAGCGCGCTGGACCCGGTGCTGAAAGATCCGCAATCATCTCATCGGGGATGAGCAAGCCTTCTACGGCTTTGCCGACTTCCGGAGAACGGCCAGCGCCCGCCGGACGGGGGTCTGTCATGAATTTGTAGATATCGTTTGGCAACAGCGGATCATCGTATGGTGAACTGCGGTTGGTCCGATCGTGCGACTTGAACATCTCGAACGCTTCTTTGATGGCGGGCCGCGCCAGACGTTCGATCTGGGTATAGACACCCGGCGTACCTTCCACGACGGAAGTCGTGGCCCACACGCCGATGCGACCGGGCTTGCCGTCGGCGGGCGTGAGGAGAGATCGAGGCATTTCGACGACCAGCGTGAGGACATTGAAGCCGTTGGTCGAGAGAAAATCTACGCCAGGCTTGCGGAAGCAATCGGCGCTCGGCGGCGGAGGGTTGGGCTGATTGTGGAAATCGCGATCTGGAATGATCTTGAAGAATTGCGCCAGGTCGAAATAAAACGGATCCTCCGCCGGGCCCGCAAAAACCTTAATGCCGTTGGGAAGCTCGGATACTTTGTTGTAAGACGCCGTGCCCGTTTCAGCTATCCACGTCGACGACGTGCCCATGAGGTTGGGCTTGTTCGGGCCGTAGACGGTGAGCGTTTGATTCGCGCCCACGCCATTGGCTTTGAATTGCAGCACCAGATGTTCTCTACGATCGCCGACGTTGTCTATCTTGAATTGATACATCACACCCGGATCAAAAAATGTGGCCGGTCCCATCCCCGCAGGAATGAGCGGGTGGACGTTCATCGCCAGCACGACTTTACCGCGGTCAGCGCGGCTTGGGAACAGGAACACATCGGTGATGTCGGCGCCTGGCCGAGCGACCATCGCGGGAGAATCTTGGTGGTCAGAGCTCTTGGCGGGATGCAAACCGTACAGCCCTGCGACCACGAGGATCGCTACCGCCACGACTGCCGTGAAGAGGTTGAAAACAAGCCTTTTGGTCACAGATCACTCCATCGTTGAAAAGGTTGACTGAACGCTAACGAACGACTCGCGCAATCGGATGGGCTAGGCAACCGCCTAGCTGCGTCAGAATGCACGACCGTGACGAGCCCTCTGGGATACTGAAACGTGATGTGTTTAGGGGCTGACTGAAGGCTAACGAACGACTCGCGCAATCGGATGTAGGGGCAACCGCTTGGGGTGCCTCAGATGCACCGGGACCAGTCAGTCCTTAGTGTGTTTTTGGCGGGTTTGAGAATGTCCGCACGTCGCCTTGGCCGAGCGGAAATCGAACGACCGCATCCAGCGTCATGCCGATGACGTCCTCTTGGTACAACCAGTTGCTCACGAAGTAGGTGACTTCCATCGTCTGGCCGGGATTGAGCTGATCGGGCGCTCTGTCAAAACTCGTACCCTCAAAGGGCCCGTTCACGTCGTTTCTCGTGGTGTTGCCGTCTTCCATGACCTGGAACAGCGGAAAGAGATTGGGCATGGCGGCGCGCGCGCTGTTCGGATTGCGAATGGTCGCTGCGACCGTGAAATAGCCGTTGAGCTTGTCTTGATTCTTCAATTGCTTCAGCATGTCGCTTTCGCCGGCTTTGGCCACGCTCGTGACGCTGTCGAGCCGAACTTCAACATCGGCGATGCTCGTAAAGCGTCCTGTCCGCAGCAACCCCGGCGTATAGTCGGGCAGCCGCAGGTCCACGTTGGTGCCGTCGAGATCGATGCCGACGGATGCGTTGAGGATGAGCTGCGTCAGCGGTTTGAACGGCCAGCCCAAGACCACGTACCACACGTGCCGTGACTCGTGCGGGCCGAACAGCGGGCGGGCGTCTTTAAGCTCGTTGACCGGGTAGTCCCCCTCGTATGGACCGAGCACGCTCGTCTCATATTGCCCTCCGAACATGTCGCCGTCGGAGTCGGCGAAAGACATGGTGTACGTGGGCAGCTTCGCCGCGCTGTTATGCATGTTGCGGAAGGTCACATCGACGACGGCGAAGCCCTTCGTCGAGTCTTCGCTGTCGGCGAAAAGAGGATCGAGGATCCGGTAGGCGCGTATGCGATCGACTCTGCACTGGAAGTCTGCAAGCGTCACGAAGCGGTGCAGCTGATATTCCGCGGCCGCTGCCGGCTGCACGGACGCCGCCACTACTGCCGCGACGACCGCCGTCCAAAAGCACTTGCGTAGCTTGTCGATGGACCTCCTGAAGGTCACGCGAGCCTTCGTGGTCGTATACAGCGCGGCGGGGCTGGTCATGCGGAGGCACCTTATTCTATGATGCGCGCTGTTCTTGCCCGGGCTGCATTCGGCTGTGCCGCCGGTGCCGTTGCGACCTACATCATGGACATCGCAACCGGGATGCTCTACACAGAAGACATCAAGCGCCGGGAGTCGGAGATCCAATCCGAATCCGCGACCGCGGTTCTCGCGCGCAGGCTTCTCGACAGCCTCGAACTGCATCCCACCGACGCCGATGTGAACAAGCTGGCTCCGCTATTGCACTGGTCGCTGGGCATCAAAAGCGGCGGCGTCGCAGGGGTGTTGGCCGGACGATCCTCTCTGGCATCCGGTCTAGCGGTGGCAGGCGCGATGTTCGCGTTCGACAACGTCGGTCTGCCAGCGCTCAAGGCCGCTCCGCCCACCTCACGCTACCCCTGGCAGACGACTCTGCGCTCGTTCATCGGACACGCGACGTACGCGTTCACATTCGCGCTGGCCTACGAGGGCCTGCGAGCCCTGGCTGACAGCTGAAGGGGCGAACTCGGCCTGGTCCTGCGCCGAACACTCGGCTGTCACGACCAGCGGGAGATGACCATCTTCTTGCGCGTGTAGAAATCGACGCCGTCGGTGCCGTGCAGATGCAGGTCGCCGTAAAAAGAACCTTTCCAGCCTGAGAACGGGTAGAACGCGAACGGCTGCGCGACGCCTACGTTGACGCCGATCATGCCGGCTTGAGTCTGCTCCCTGAATTCTCGTGCCGCTGCGCCGCTGCCCGTGAAGATGACCGCCATGTTGCCATAGCTCATGGCGTTGGCTTGCGCAATCGCGTCGGCAAGCGTGCGCGCGTGCGAGATCGAGAGCACCGGCCCGAAGATCTCATCTCGACCCGCGGCCATGGCAGGCGACACATCGTCGAGCACCGTGGGGCCGAGGAAGAAGCCAGGCCGCTCGCGCTGGTCACGGCCGTCGGTGACGAGGCGCGCGCCTTCGCTCACCCCGCGCTCGATGTGCGCGACGACATTGTCGCGATGCTCCGCGCGGATCAAGGGTCCGATGTCCACGCCCGGCTCGTCGCCCGGTCCGACCACGAGCTTGCGCGCCGCGTCGTCTACCGCTGCGACGAAGCTGTTCTGCGTGTCGCCCACCGCGACGGCCACGCTGCCGGCCAAACATCGCTCTCCAGCGTTGCCGAACGCGGAGTTCAAGACGGCCGGTACTGCGGCTGTCAGGTCTGCATCCGGCATGACGACCATGTGATTCTTGGCTCCCCCGGCGGCTTGCACGCGCTTGCCGTGCTTGGCCGCACGCTCGTATACATAGCGCGCGGTGCGCTCGGATCCGACGAACGAGATCGCATCGATGGCGGGATGATCGAGCAATGCGTCGACCGCATCTTTGGCACCGTGCACGACGTTGAGAACGCCCTGAGGGAAGCCCGCTTCCAAGAACAGCTCCGCGAGCCGGACAGCGCCGAGCGGCGTGCGTTCGGACGGCTTGAGCACGAACGTGTTGCCTGCCATGACGGCGAGCGGAAACATCCACAGCGGTATCATCACGGGGAAGTTGAAGGGCGTGATTCCCGCGGCCACGCCGATGGGGAAGCGATACATGTCCTGGTCGACGCCGTCGGCCACTTGGCGCAGCGAACGTCCTTGCAACAGGGTCGGAGCGCCGCATGCGAACTCGACCACCTCGACGCCGCGGCGCACTTCGCCGCGCGCCTCGTCCAATGTCTTGCCGTGATGGCGCGTGATGATGGCGGCCAGTTGCTCGGCATGGCGATCGAGCAGATCGCGATAGCGGAACATCAGGCGCGCGCGCTCCATCACAGGCGAGCGCGACCAGGCCGCCGAGGCTGCGAGCGCAGCGCGGGCGGCGGCATCCACTTCCGTTGCGCCGAGCAATGGGACGTGCTCGATTACCTCTCCGGTCGCCGGATTGAAGACGGGAAGCGAACTTGCGTCCGCGCGGGTCCATGTGTCGCCGATCAGATGTGGAATCATGGCGTTTCCCTATACTTCAGCGGCGGGAAGCAATTCGCTGATCAAATCTTTTTGGATCGCCGCGATGATGCCCGGCTTGGTCAGGCGCAGATACGCAAAACGCGCCACGCCGACGGCCAGCATCGCTAAAAAGATGTAGGGCAAGTAATTGTACGGCGCGGCCGGGATGGGATACAGGCTGCCGGCGATGGGGATGGCCAGCAGCAAGATCGTGATGATCGAAGCGAACGTGACGACGCCTGTGAGCTCGCCGAGCGATTTGAGATACCGCGGAGACGCAAGCGAGATGAACACGTAGGCGAAGAGGACGCCGAACGTTCCGATGGCGCCCAAATATCCGAAGATGTTGAGCACGGCGACATGGCTGAGGAACATGGCGAGCGGTGCCCCGAGCACCACGACGGCGGCCACGTTGACCGCCACATGAGGGGTGGCGTGCACTTTATGCGCATCGCCGGCCGACGAGTGGAACAAGCCGTGGCGCGACATCGCGAACAGCACGCGCGAGCCGGCGTTCATGCATGCCAGCGCGCAGGCGAAAAAGCTGATGATCACGCCGACCGAGATGACGATCCCGAAGACGGGGATGCCTGCCAGCTGCGACAGCACGTTGAGCGGCGCATTCGATTCGCTCAAGGGCGGCTTTTGGCCGTGGAATGCGAGCACGAGCGTGTAGGTCATGAACACGAAGAGCGCCCCAACGGCGATGACGGTCAGCGGTATCGCTCGCGGAATCGAGTGCAGCGGGTTTTTGGCCTCGTGACCCAGCGCGGTCGCGCTTTCGAAGCCGACGTAGCTGAAGATGGCGAGCACGAGCCCCTGGCGGATGTCGCTAATATGGAGGCGAGCGAAAGAGAACTGCGCAGGGTCGATGATAGTGCGCGCTTTGAGGAAATAGGCCATCGCAAGGATCAGGATGAGGCTGACCGACAGAAACTCGAGCGCGAGCATGAACTGCGTCGACAGCTTGATGTCGCGATAGGCGACGTACCAGGCAGCTGCCGCCACCAGGATCATCGCGAAGACCGTGAGCGGCACGTCGTGACCGCGGACGAACAGGTGGGCCAGCACCTTGATGTAGTTGGCGGCGCCTGCGAGCACGGAACCGCCGATGATGAGATACGCGATCACCAAGCACCAACCGGTAATGACGCCCCACGTCGGTCCCAGGCCTTTGGCCACATACGTATACAGCGAGCCCGGCGATGACGAACGCTTCGCGAACTGGTTGATGTGAAACGTCACCAGCAGCAACGCGGTCGTCGCGAAGACGTATGCCAGCCAGGTGGCGTTGCCGGTCGCGGCGACCGCCAGCGGCACGATCAGCGCCGGCGTCGCGGACGGCGCGATGTTCGCAACCGACTGAGCGACCACTTCCCAAAATCCGAGCACTTCGCGCCGCAAGCCCGTGGGCGCTAGCGGAACGAGGCCCTCATTGGGCACGGACAGGATCCCGGAAGCAAAGGGGCTGCGCCAGCGATATCTCCATTAAAGGACATAAGTCAAAGGGCGGCGGCAGAATCACCTGACGCTTAAGATCAGGCGATGAGTTGGTATGCCGCACCGGGCACTTCCGCGCCGTATTCTCACAAGGTTTGCCGCCGGCCTCTGGTCGCTTCCCGCGGCAACAAGGGGGGTCCTTAGCGCACCACAAACCCACTTCATCCGGTGCCTCGCCGGCATCGACTTCAAATTGAAAAGGATGAAATACAATGGATACATCCACAAAAACGACCACGCGCAAGGTGATGGACTGCCGCAAGATGCCGAGCGAAAAAAACTGCTCGCTCACCATCGCCGGCACCGAAGAAGAAGTCGTCAAAGTGGCGTCGTGGCATGCCATTAACGACCACGGCCATACAGATACGCCTCAGCTGCGCGAGGATATCAAGCGCAGCCTGGAAACCGAGTAAGAGCCTAGCAGGGGAGAACTGGAGAGCGCCCCAAAGCGGGCGCTCTCTTTATTTTCTACCAGTTTAGGCTGCCTTAAGTGATGGTGGGAGGTCGAGTGCTAACCGTGCATTAGCAAACCGTAATCTTGTCGGTAGAAAAGCCGGAAGTATCACCGCTGAGCAGCTTTGATATTTTGGGTTGAGTGAGCCCCAACTGACGCGCTACTTGTACTTGACGAAGGCCTCTGGATTTAATCTCTGCAGCTAGTGCGACGATCAGCTGTGCCTTAGCTAAGTGCGCCTCAGGGCCCCGTAGGCGCAGATCGGCGAACACATTCCCGCTGCCGCATTCAACCGAAATTTTAGTCGCTGTTCCGCTTTTTGAAACTTTGCGCAAATCTTTCTGTTGCGACTTGCAGTCTTTCTTCAATCAATTCGTGGTGTCTCTTTGGCGTCTTCTTGCCCCGGTTAGCTTTATACGTGAAACGTATATAGAAGTGTTAAACTCTGGATTGGCGGTCGGAAGGGGCCGTAAGTCATTGACAGTATATACATCACGGTGTATACTGAGATGTATGAAAAGGAATCGAACCAATATCTACCTCGATCAGGATCAACAGCGGCTGTTGAAACACTTGGCTGTGGAGAATAACGTAACTGTTGCCGAGCTTGTGCGGCAAGCGATTACTGGGTTCTGGATTCCACGAGTTCTCCATAACAAGGCGTGGGCGAAAAGATTCCGAGATCTCATCGAAAGCGTACAGCAGAGGGTCCCCGACGATATATCTGCTGAGGAGATCGAGGCTGACATAGAGACGGAGGTAGTCGATAGAAAGAAACGGCGCACGCTTGCGTAAACCACGACTCGTCCTCGACACAAATGTTTGGATATCGGCGCTCCTAAATAAAAATGGAGCGCCGTTTCGTATTGTGTCGCGATATTCGAACGGTGAAATCGAGATTATTACGAGTGAAGCGCTACTGGAAGAGCTCCGCGAGGTTCTTAGTCGGCGTAGGTTCGAACAGAAATATAGGATCACAAGAGAAGATATTGAGGCTTACACCGCGATGATCCGACAAAGAGCGGTGGTTGTTGAAACCACCGGCGGAGTATTTGGGTGCGAGGATCCGGATGACGACGTTGCAATCGAAACTGCTATCAAGGGGCGGGCGGACGCAGTGGTTAGCGGAGATGCCCATCTAACGGGCGATTACAACTTGGTCGCGCTACTCAACTAGCACCCACGCCGCCCTATAGGACAGGTGGACGCAAATCATGCGCCCCAAGCGGGCGCTCTCTTTATTTTCTACCCGTTGAGGCTGCCTTGGCGATAGCCGCGCGCATCTATCTCAATCGTTTCGTAACCGACGGAGCGCAGAGCGGATGCGATGCGCTCGCGAGAAGCGGTGAGCTGCGGCACCTGTTGCAACGGCACTTCTATGCGCGCCGACTCGCCAAAGTGGCGGACTCGCACGACCTCATACCCGAGCGAACGCAGATAGCTTTCGGCCAGATCGATGCGTCGAAGATCCCCGATCTCTATGCGCTGCCCGTATGGCACTCGGGAGGACAGACAAGGAGTGGCGGGCTTGCTCCACACCGGCAGACCCAAACGCCGCGCCAACGCACGAACATCATCTTTGCGCAGACCGCACTCCGCCAACGGGCTGCGCACGCCCAAACGAAGCGCGGCTTCATGGCCGGGGCGGCGGTCCAACGGAGCCGTGCCGTCATCCGCATTGAATCCGTCCACGACATGCATACAGCCGTGAGCGCGTGCGAACTCCCAAAGCTTGGTGAACAACTCTTCTTTGCAGTAGTAACAGCGGTTGTGTGGATTTGACCGGTACGATGGGTTCTCGAACTCCCGCGTCTCGACGATCTTGTGGCGCGCGCCGAGATCTTTGGCCAAACGCACGGCTGCTGCAAGCTCGCTTGGAGCCATCGACGCAGAGCGGCCTGTCAGCGCCATTGCGTCCCTGCCCAGCTCCCGCACCGCGACTGCCAAGACCACAGCACTGTCGACGCCGCCGGAATAGGCGATCACGACTCGGCGCATGGCGCGCAACGCCGCTCGGAGCGAATCTTCCCTTGCGTCGTTAACGGCCATTGGTTCGGTCAGCCGGCGTTGAGCGGCGCTTCGGCAGCCGCGGCGACCGCATGGTTGATGCGCGATGCGATGCAGGCCGCACCGAAGCCGTTATCGATGTTGACGACCGCCACGCCGCCCGGGCAGGCATTGAGCATGGCCAGCAGCGCGGCCAGACCGTCGAAGGATGCGCCGTATCCTACGCTGGTCGGCGTCGCGATCACGGGCTTGGTCGTCAGGCCGGCGATGACCGCGGGCAGCGCGCCGTCCATGCCGGCGACCGCCACGATGACGTTGGCCGTGCGCAACAATTCACAATGCGCCAAGACGCGGTGCAGCCCGGCGATGCCAACATCGTGCACCTCGCTTACATGGTTGCCCATGCAGGCAAGGGCAACCGAAGCTTCGGCCGCGACCGGCCCATCTGACGTGCCGGCCGATACGACGGCGACCGAACCGACTTTGGGCAACGCTTCCCTATGCCATGCGATGATGCGAGCCGTCGCGTCGTAGGTGGCATCCGGAAGCTGCGCCTGCACCGCGCGAAACGCGCCTTCGCTCGCGCGAGTGGCCAGCATCAACGGCGATCTGTTTGCAATAGACGCGGCGATGGAAGCTATCTGGCCGTCGGTCTTTCCAGGGCAAAAGATGACTTCCGGAAAACCCGTGCGGGTCATGCGCTCGTGATCGAGCGTGGCATAGCTCAGACCATTGTCAGCCATGCGGGCCCTGTTCGCCGGAAAAGAGCTGCCGTCATTTGAAGCGCAAGCCGAGAAAGCGCAAGCGTGCGCCTTCCAAGCCGGAGCCTGCGGCTTCGCCGGCGGCACTGCATCCGCGCATCGAGCCGCGATCGCTTGCGGACTACCTCAAGGTCATGAGCCGGGCAGTCTTCCAAGCCGGCTTGAGCTGGGCGCAGATCAACGCGCAGTGGGAGGGGATGTGCGAAGCGTTCGACCAGTTTGAACCCGCCGTCGTCGCGAGGTACAAGCACAAAGACGTGCGGCGGATTCTCGCCACGCCCGGTGTTGTGCACAGCGAGCGCAAGGTCCAGGCGACCATCCACAACACGCGCACGCTGCAAGCGCTCGAGCGGGAGCACGGGAGCGTGCGCAAGTACCTGCGCTCCTTTCGAAGCTACCAGGACCTCTCTGCAGACCTGCAAGAGCGATTTTCCCACATCGGCGAGATCAGCGCGTACTACTTTGTCTTCCGAGTGGGCGAGACCGTACCGCCGTTCGGGCGATGGGTGAAAACCGTCAAAGGCGACCATCCCCGCATCCGCGAGATGGTGAAGCTCTTCTCCAAACAAAATGAGGCCGTTATGGAAACGATGCCTGAATCGAGCCGATCGGCATAGGCATCGAAGAGCTCGTTCGCGCCGCAAGCATTCCGGCAACCGAGTTGCGGTTGCCGGATGATGACCTCTATCCCGACCGCGACGCCATCGACGCGGTCATGGCTGCGAACGGCGTGAAGATCTGGGGCCCTCCTCCGACCGCCGCGGTTTTATGATTTAGTGCAAACCGTGTCGTCAGTCTGTTTCCACGTATCCCCGTCTTTGTACGACCCCACGTGCCGCAGTTTGTTTTTGTCCATGACCGTGACCGTATCCCGGCTGGTGGACGTCTTGCCGCCATACGTGTACGGGCCCTCAAACACCATCGTGTTTCCGTTCATGCCAGACGACGTCGACATTCCGTGGCCGCCCATGTTATCCACCGCTATGGACGTCCATGATGACGCCGCCTTATCGTAGCGAAAATACGAGTCCGAGGTGTAGACTTTACCGGTGTAATGCTGATGGACCCACGCGCCGCCGAGCGCGGAATCGAAGGTCATGGTGTCGGTCTCCGTATGTGCGGGCATGTTCGGGCCCATAGCCGATACGTTCGCTACACAGGTCCAAGTGCCAAAGAATGCGGCAAAGCCGGCGTTCGGGTCCCCTTGCATCGGGGTATCAGCTTTGGATGTGGCAGCCGCCAAACACAACGCGGTCGTCAATACGGCAGCTGCGAACAGGCTCTTTGGTGGTCTCGTCATTCATCGCTCCTTTAAGAAACAGCAACAGGCGGACGTTTGTGGTGGAAGGCCGTTTGCCTTTGGAACCGAGCCGCTAGCGCTACGATATCCGGCTCAGCAAATGCGGGACCGGCGATCATGAGGCCGGTCGGAAGCCCGAGATGTCCAAAACCGCTGGGCACGCTGATCGCGGGAATGCCCGCCAAATTGCACGCAGTGATGAAGGGGCCGTCGTCCGTTCCCGGATAGGCTTTGTCAAACGGGAGGTCGATGGGATACGACACCGTGCTGTAAGTGGGCCCCACGAGCACATCGACCGTTTCGAATATCTTCGCGAAGGCTGAGCGCAGCGGCGGCCGCCGGCGCATTGCGTCGATGTAATCGACGGCGCTGATGGTGAGCGACGAGTAGCCGCCGCGCCGGCCCAAGGGGCTGGCCAGGCTTTGCACGCGGCCGTCTTCGATGATGTCGCGAAACGCGGAACCGGCCTCTCCCGAGATGACCGCACCGATCATCGCATTGTATGGAAAATCCGGCAAAGCGATGTGTTCAACCGTTCCCATGGTGCCTAAGACGCGCAGCGCCGCCTCGAAGTTGTGCCGGACTTCGGGCTGAACCTTATCAGTGACATGGGCGGGGACTCCGATGCGCCACGTCTTGCGTTCAGAGGGCGCCGCATTGCGCGCCGGTGTGTCCACCGACGTGCGATCCAACGGGTCTCTTCCCGCCATGGCGTTCAACACCAGGTCGGCGTCTTGTGCGCTTCTGCAGAAGGGCCCGACTTTGTCGAGCGTCCAGCTCAACGCCATCGCGCCATGCCGGCTCACGAGTCCGTACGTCGGCCGCAAACCCGTAACACCGCAATAGCTCGCCGGATTCATGATGGAGCCGTCGGTCTCCGAGCCGATGGCGAACGGAACCAAACCGGCGCTCACGCTCGCAGCCGACCCGCTGGAAGATCCGCCGCTCCAATGATCCAGGCTCCACGGGGTCCTGCAAGCGCCCGTGAGCGATGCGCCTGCTTCGTTGTATCCCATGCCCCCCGCGAGCTCTATCATCGCAAGTTTCGCGACAAGCACCGCTCCGGCGTCGTGAAGGCGCCGCACGACGGTCGCATCGCTGTCAAACACCTGCCGGCGGTACGGCGCTGCGCCCCAGGTCGTAGGCGCGCCGCGCGCCGCGAACAGATCCTTCGCGCCGTACGGGATGCCATGCAGCGGCCCGCGATCTTTGCCGGCGGCAAGTTCAGCGTCGGCCGCTTTGGCTTCTTGCAGTGCTCTGCTTGGCATCAGCGCGGCGACGCTGTGCAAGCGGGGTCCCAAACGGGCGAGCCGGTCTAAGCAATACTTGGCGAGTTCGACGCTGCTGATCTGCCGTGCGCGCAACATCTTCCCCAGCGAGGGAATCGTTTGGAATGCCGGTTCGTCCGTCCTCATCGCAGTTCGCTTCGGGGTTGCGGGCTGATGGGGATGTCCTCTGATGCGACGAACAGGAAATCCGGCTCGGGCAAGTGCGCGTTGCTTTTATTGCGGAAGGCGGCGTTGACCGCGAACCCGTCGTCGATGTCGCCGGCGATCTTTTCCGTCAGCGAGTTCGAGAGACGCGCCCTCGGCAAAGTGCGCTGAAGCCAACGCGCAAGCGCGAGCGCTACGGCTGACGGTCCGCGCTTTGCGGCCGGCGCTGCGGCAGCCAGGTCCGCCTTTGCCAGCGTAGATACGACGGCGGCTGCGATGGCCGCGTGCTCCAGAAATCTCTTCCGTGTGGTCATCTAGATTCGTCACTCCCCACAGCGTGCAAAAAGCCGGGCGCTGCAACGCCCGGCTCTTGCGTGGATGACAGTCCGCGGCACGATCGCGCTAGCGCGCGGTCAGCGGAGGCTTCTCAAGTAAGCGGTAATCGCTTGCGCGTCGCTGCGGCTGAAGCGGAACTGAGGCATCGGTGGACGCGCTCGCCCCCCGCCCGGCAACAAGCCCGTCTGGAAAAACCTCACCGCTGCCGGTTGCGAGAGCATCGGCAGGCCCGCGATCTTGGGAGCGTAGTACGCGATGGGCATGCCCGGCCTCATGAAACCGAGCTGCATGCCCTGTAGGCGCGCACCGTGGCAGTCGACGCACTTGACCCCGTCGTTTGTCAAGTACCGTCCGCGGCTGACCATGTCATCGCGGTCGGCCGACGCATGGACAGGGAATAACCCCACCGTCACAACCGCGAGCGCGATCACGGAAGCGCAAGCAACGATGAAACGCAAGCTCTGATCTCCTTTCTTGGCGGAATCGGTTGCGGCAGCAAACCGGCTGCGGTCCGAACAACGGCTGCAACTTCAAAAACAGCCGCTCCGACTCATTCCTTGATATGGTGGAGGATGAAGCTGTTGCCCTCGCTGTCCTTGGCGAACGCCATCGTGCAATGCTTGTCGTCATGGAGCTCTCCATCGTCCTCGAACTCGACGCCTTTTTGTTTGAGGTCGGCGACGGCGGCCCTCACATCGGCCACGCGGAACATGACGCCGGAACCGGGGTTCCACGTTCCGTCGTGCGTCTTGTACAGTTCGAATGTCGTGCCGTCCTCGAACGTGAACTCGGCGCCGGTGCCCTCCGGATATACTCTGGTCGGCTTGAGCCCCATGGCGTCGCACCAGAACTTGATCGCTCTGTCCGTATCTTTGACCAAGTAGGAAACGCAATCAATGCCGGTGATGGCGTTCGCTTGAGCAACCTCCATCTTTCATCCCCTTGAGAAAAGCGTACTCATTCCTTGATATGGTGGAGGATGAAGCTATTGCCCTCGCTGTCCTTGGCGAAGGCCATCATGCAATGTTCGCCGTCGTAGATCTCCCCATTGTCGTCGAACTCGACGCCCTTTTGCTTGAGGCCGGCGACGGCGGCCTTCACGTCGGCCACTCGAAACAACACACCTGAGCCCGCGGTCCAGGTGCCGTCGTGCATCTTGTACAGGCCGAATGTCGTGCCGTCATTGAAGGTGAATTCGGCACCGGCGCCTCCCGGATATTCCATGGTCGGCTTGAGGCCGATGGTGTCGCGCCAAAACTTGATCGCTCTGTCCATATCTTTGACCAAGTACGTCGTGCAATCGATGCCGGTGATAGCGTTCGCTTGAGCAACCTGCATTTTTTCATCTCCTTGCAGAAACAACGTGGGACCCCGTATGTTTGGTGTGGCTGACGAGCCCCCCTACCGCCGCAGGTAGCGATCCATCCACGCGATCCAGCGGCGATACACGTCAATGGTCCGCACCGGGTCGTCCGGGAAGTGCGTGTTCACGGGGTAGGCGATGAACTGCACGGTGACGTGGTTGTCTTTGAGCGCGTGATACATCTCGTAGGAATTGATGATCGGAACGTTCGCATCGCCCGTGTCTGCCATGATGAGGGTGGGAGCCTTGATGCGCCTCTGATAGGCGATGGGCGATTGGGTCCGCCAACCTGCCTGGTGGCTTCCCGCGAACGGCGGGCCGCCGAGATAGAACAGATCGTTGTTCACATACCATGAAATCGCGTAGTCCATGATCCAGTCGTTGAGCGCCGCACCCTGCACGGCGGCTTTCCAGACATCGTAGTGTCCCTCGAGCCACGACGTCATGAATCCGCCGTACGACCAGCCGGACACCGCCATGCGGCTCGAGTCCACGATGCCCAGCCGCTGCACGGCTGCCACCCCGGCCATCACATCCTTGCCGGGTCCGTCGCCCGTGTCGCCGGTGATGGCCCGCTCGTACGCATCGCCGAGGTTCGTGCTGCCGCGATAGTTCGGCGCGAACACCAAATAACCGCGCGCGGCAAGCAGTTGCTCGAGATCGGCGAAACCTTGAGTCGTCGCGGATTCAGGACCGCCGTGGATGACGAGAACCAGCGGGTACTTCTTCCCTTTGATGAACTGCGGGGGATAGATCAAAACACCATCCTCCGCGAACCCGCCCGGTCCCGTCCAATCTACAGGTTGAGAGTCGCCCAATTGCAATGAAGCGATCGCCTTGTTGTAATTCGTCAGCATCTGGGGCTTGACGTCAAGCGACGGCAAGAAGTAGAGCTCGGAGGCGCGGTGCGGCGTCTGTCCGATGAATGCAACCGCCCCTTTGCGCGAAACATCCGCGTCGTAGAACATGACGTCGCCCAAGTCGACGCGACGTGCCGGCCCTTGCAGCGGCTGAAGCCATAAAGCGTCCTTCGTCTTGTCCTCCGCGGCGACCAACAGCGCGTTGCCATCCGGCGTCCAGCGATACCACGTGATGGTGCGATCCAGCGCGGCGGTCATGTCTTTGCCGTTGCCGGCCCCGACGGCGGTCACGAGCACATCGTTGCCGTTGTCGTGGATGCCGTCTTTGGGCCACTGATACGCGAGCTGCGCTCCCAAGGGTGAGAACAGCGGCATGCTCTCCAGCCCGGCGTGGTCTGAGATGCGCCGCAACGCTCCGCTGCGCACGTCAACGATGGCCACGTTGGCTGCATCGGAATCCCCGTAGTAAGGATTGGGGAAACGGCCGATCGCAATCGTTTTGCCGTCGGGCGACCACGACAGGGGCGATTGATTGCCGGGAACCGCTGTGGTTGAAATGCTCCACACGCCGCCCGTGAGGCGCCGAGTTTTTCCACCTGAAGACGGGACCAGCCACACGTGCGATGAGGTGGGCTTTTCGGTCGTCAGGTAATCGTTGTCGCCCACTTCAAATGCGTCGTTGTGCTTCTTGACCTGCGCTTTGTTCTTGGCTACATCGGCGCAGACGTATGCGATGGTCGCGCCATCCGGTTTCCACGCGAACTGCTGCACGTCGGTTTCGGCTTTGGTGACGGCGCGCGCATCGCCGCCGTTCATCGGCATGGCGAAGACCTGGTCGTGGTCGTTCTCGCCTTCGCCCGTCGCTGCGATGAATGCTAAGCTCTGGCCGTCCGGTGACCAACGCGGCGCACTCACGTCTTTTCTTCCGTAGGTCAGCTGGCGCAAGCCCCGCGTGCCGAGATCCAGCAGCACGATTTGCCCATCGTACGTGGCCTTCTCGACATCGGGGCGCGACAGAACGAACGCCACGCGCCCGCCGTCGGGTGAGAAACGAGGCTCGGAGAGGCGGACGACCCGCTGCACGTCCGTCAGCTGGATGAAGCGCGCTTCCGAAACTTGAGGCACAAGCAATGAGAGCGCGCACGCGACGGCCACTGCGACCGCGAGCGCGAAACGATGCGACATCGGAGATCCTCCCGGCGGCGAGGTTACACGCCAGGAGCGTTTTTGCTTTTCTGGCTGGTTCTAACGGTCTTTAAGGGCGGCTGAAGCAGGCGTGGCGCGCAGGCGGCTGCGCATCTCGGGGGTGGGCACCCGGATGGCGCTCGCCAAACCAAGCGCTTTGAGGATCTTAATCGTGTGCCAGGAGAGATCGAACTCGTACCACTCCATGCCGTGTTGGGCGGAAAACGGAAACGCATGGTGATTGTTGTGCCAGCCTTCGCCCCACGAGAGCAATCCGACCCACCAGCAATTCGTCGACTTATCGCCGCTGCGATAGGTCTGATATCCATAGTGGTGAGCGGCGCTGTTCACAAACCAGGTGATGTGGTAGACCATGACGAGCCGGACGAACATGCCCCACACGACCCACGACCAACCTCCGAAATGGAAAAGCGCGACTCCCAGCAGTATCTGCAACGGCACGTGGAAGCGATCGAGGAAACGGTAGTACGGATCTTTGACGAGGTCTGGCGAATAGCGCCGCTCTTCTTCGGGCGAACACCGTCCTTCGTTGGGCCGATACAGCCACTCGAAATGCGTCCACATCAGACCCTTATGAGCGTTGTGCGGATCGCCATCTTTGTCGGTATGAGCGTGATGCTTGCGATGCGTCGATACCCAGTCGATGGGCCCGCCTTCCAGCGCGAGCGTGCCGATGAAGGCGGTGAGATATTCAAACGGTTTGACCAGTTTCAAGCTGCGATGCGTCAGCGTGCGGTGAAAGCACAACGAGACCCCGATCGCGCCTGTGAGATACCACAGCAAGAACATGACACCGACGCCGGACCACGAGAAGAACGCCGGCAAAAGCGCCGCCAGCGCCCCAACGTGGATGAGAGCCAGCCCGATGCCCGTTGGCCACTTCGTGCGAGCGCGGCTCGTATCGGCGGCGACCGCCTGGAGCGGCGGCGTCCGTTGCTCGGTCGTCTCGGGGTTTTGGGTCATCACGACGCTCATCGATGCAGGCTACTTTCGTTTGGCGCGCGCAGGCATGAGGATGCTTTGCTCTCATTAGAGAGCTGCTTGTGGCGTAAGCTACGTACCCCAAAGCTCCCCTGTGCATGCGCAGGAACACGGGGCTCGGTCGCCGGGCCGTTAGCTGTCTCTAATGATGATATCGGCCGGCGGGCTTGGACCCGCTCCAGGCTGGCCCGTTATACGGTCTGCGGGCCGGCGCCTTGGGGACGGATGGGCTTGGTTGCCGCTATTGGACGGAGCCGCAGCCTGACGTTGGCGCTGCGCCGCCGGCAGAGCCGAAGCGCGTTTGCCAGGCCAGCGTATATGTGACGGGTGGCCCGACCCTGTCAACGCTTGTCAAGTAGCTTCGATCGGTGATGTTTTGGCCGGACAATGACAGTTGCGTGTTGCGGCTCAGCGGCGCGGCGACCCGGAACCCAGCGAGCAACGCGGGGTTCAGCGGCTGTGTGTTCCGATCGTCAGCGAACGCTTCGCCCACGAACGCAAGGCTGGCGCCGAGGCCTACATGCCCCACGGCCCCGTCAACGTCCATGACGGCGGCGCGGTCCGGCACGAACTGAAGGCGCTTTCCGACGATCGCGCTGGGCCCGGCTATCACGCGCGCGTACTGGGTTGTGCCGGAAAGATGTGCGGCCATGCACTTCCCCAACGGTGCGCTGAAGACCAGCGTGGCGCCATCGGTTTGCGTGCGGGCCACGTTGGCTCGCATCTGCAGGTTCGGCGACTTGGTCACGAACGCGATCGCGTCGTTCACCTTGGTAGAGAAGACGTTGAGCGACGCGCGCACCTGACCAGGTATGACGTCGATGCCGGCGCTTTTGGTCGAGCTGCGCTCCGGGATCAGATCCGAGTTGGGCGCGAAAGCCGTCTGCCCGATCTGAAAGCCGCGTATGAGCTCGTTGAGATAGGGCGGCCGGAATCCCGCGCCGTCGGAGATGCGGATGGCGGTGGTCGGACTGAGGTCGTAACGCAACGCGATGCGAGGTGAAATCGCGGCGTCATCACGGGCCGGCGGCCGTTTGATCAATCGCGTGCCGGGCGCGCTGCCGGCAGTGTTGGTCAAGCCGCCGAAAAACGAGACGCTATCGCCGCGCGCTCCGAACAGCGCCTCGAACTTCGATCGCCGCAGCGTCTCTTGCATGGCGAATCCACCGACCCACTGAGAACCGCTGCCGATCGTCTGCAGTTTGCCGGACGGGAAATACTGGTTGCTCGTGCCGGACACGCTGCGTCCGTCGAGACGAGCCTCGAAGTCATCGGTGCCGCTTTGCACGAGCCAAGAAGCGCTGACGCCGCCCTCGGCCGTGGGCACGTGCTGCGTGTAGCGCATGACGCCCGGAGCGGTGGGAAACTTGTCCGCGACGTTGACGACGAAGCTTGTGCGCGCGTATCCCGTCAGACTGAAGAGCGATTGCTGTTTGGTGCGCGTGAACCGACCGTCAAACTGGGTGAGCGCGCGGGCCTGGTTGTAGTTGGGCCGACCTTCCGCCTGGCTGTCGTCCGCGTTCAGAACGCCGACCTCGGCCGACGATCCGTTGCCGCCGAAGCGCAGCCGCACTTGCGTGGCGTTGCTGCGGGAATCTGCCGCGTAGTCGATCGGGCTGCGAAAGTCCTCAGGAAAATCGCTATACGTCGCGCGCCAACGGTTGGTGTACAGCGACATGGTCGCGTTGTTGCCCAACGGGGCGCGGAAGCGCAGGTCTGCTACGTTCGTGCCATGCCCGCCGGCCGCATACGAGATCAAGCCGTCTGCCGGTATGCTCGCGTCGGTTCGCGGACCATAGGTCGACAGGTCCAGCACGCCACCGACCGCGCCTGCGCCGTACAGCGCAGAACCTGCTCCGAGGAGGAGCTCGGCGCGTTCGACGGCTTGCGAAGGGTACGCCGCCCAATCGATCTGTCCGCCAAAGCCGTCTTGCGCGGGCACGCCGTCCACCAGCACAAGCCCGCGATCGTTGCCGGCGCCGCTGAAGGAGGCGCGCAGCTGTCCGTAATTGGTGAACTCAGCGTTGCTGCGGGTGCGGTCGAAGCCTGGCAGCTGGCGCAGCAGCTCGTCCGTCGTAGTGGCGGGAGATGACATCACGCGAGTGCGGTCGAGGTACGACGCCGCGACCGGGAGCTCGTGCAGATCGTGGGGTGAACCCGTGGCCACGCGCACCACGCCGACGACCTTCTGCTTCTGCTCGAGCACGACGTGCGCGGACGGGGAGGTCATGGTCACCTTCAGCGGCTGGAAGCCGGTTGCTGAAATCTCAGCCCTCAACGGCACGAAGCCGGCGCGCGCGGTGGCCACGCCGGCCGGATCGGTACGTTCTACATCCAGCGCCCCGGCCGCATCGACGAAAACGACACGCGCTTCCGCGACCGGGATGCCTGAGCCATCGGTCACGGTCACGGTCGGGCTGGGCGGCGCGCCCGTCGCAAGCAAAGCGGCTAGAATCAATGCAAACATGAGGTCAGTTTGCTCCTTTCAGCTCGCCCCTTCCTCTGGAATGACTTGAGCGCGGGCTAGCGCCGCTACTAACGCGACGCCACCTACCACGTTGCCGAGGAGAACGGGCGCGAAGAAATCGCTGAAATATTTCAGCCACGTCAGATCTCCGGCGCTGATGAGATAAAAGGCCTCCACTGACCCTACGATGACATGGGCGAGGCCCGCGATGCCGACGAGGTAGGTGAGGACGACGATGACCGCCGCTTGCGCCGACTCGGCCGCGGGCAGCAGCCACACCATGAGCGCAATCAGCCAGCCCGCGAACACGCCCTTCCAGAAGATGACCCAAAATGTTCCCGCCATCGATTCGGTGCTCACCTGAGCGAACACGGCCTTTTGGCGTTCGTCGAATATGCCGCTATGGCTGAGAGCGAAGGCGAACAACGAAGCGCCAGCAAGGTTAGTCGCCAGCACGACCGCCCATAGACGCGCGACACGAAACAACGTAGCGCTATCTTTGTTGTACAGTAGCGGTAAAATCGGCGTCAGCGTGTTCTCCGTGAACAACTGCTGGCGTCCCATCACGACGATGAGAAAGCCGACAGTGTACCCGAGATTTGCGATGAGCGGTCGCCAGGGCTCGTCCGGCAGGTGCGCGCGGAGCACGCCGACCGCCATGAGCGAGAAACCCATGGAAAGGCCTGCGGCCAAACCCGACCAAGCCAGCGATGCAACTGGCCGCTTGAGTTCGCCCTCGCCTTCGGCGCGGATGGTCTCGTGGACCACGGCTGTGCGCGGCCGCGCCCGCTCTTCGACCTGGTCGCGTTCTCGATCGGTAAGAGGGATCTCGCTCGGAACTTCGTCCAGCGGCTTACCTTTTCGCGGGATTTTCGCATCCGCCATGCTGCGGGCTTCCGACGTTCCACAACGGAACCTGCCGCGGCTTCGTTCAATAATCGGCGCGTGTCTATCAAAACAGCCTTAGCACTGCTTTTCGCGACCGTCTGGATGCTGGTGGCATCCGGCCGCACGTTGGCGGCCTGCGATTACTCCTTCGTCCTTCGTCAGCCGATCTTCCGGCTGGTGGCTCCGGAAGAGAGCAGCATCAACGCTTCGCTGTCGACGCTGCTGGCCGTTGCAAGCGACGACGGCGACTTCAGCAGCATCAAGCAGATCCAGCTCGTTCCCGACGTCGGATCGACGATCGTGCTTGCGCCAAGCCTGAAGCCGCTCCCCAAAGATCAGGGACTCCATGGAAGCGCCCAAAGCGGTTCCTCGACCGTGGCCACGATGGCGTTGCCCGAGCTGAACCCCTCGACGACATATCAGGTCGTGTTGGTGGTGCGAACGCTGCGCGCGCCGACCACGTGTCCTCGCTCCTTGACGGAGCGCATCGCTCGTTTCACCACCGAATCAGCAACGTCGCTGGATGCGCTGGCGCTGCAGCGCGCCAAGGCGGCGGTTTCGACGCCCGGCAAGCTCAACGGACCGCAGATCTTCCAAAACGCGCTTCAGGAACTGCACTCGCTGTCATACCCGCCCTATGTGTCGTTCCTCGTGACCACTCACGCTTCGGTGGACGGAAAACCCTTCGTGGAATCGTTCCGTTCGCTCGTGCGCATAGGGGATGATCTCGTGGTGACCCACCCGATCCCCGTCTCCTCGACGAACAAGCCTGAGTCGCCATTCGGCTTCAACATCAATATCCCGATTTTGAGCCAGCTCTTCAAACATCGCAACCCGGACCGCCATGACGAGCCCTTCGGCGTTCCTGAGATCTCGCCGGTGTACACGTTTGGATTGCGCCCCCGTGCGCCGCTGCCTCAGCCGGGGGCGCGCGCACCGGTCAAAGACGCGGATGTGCCGACGCTCGCGCGCATACGCACGGTGGCGCGGAACTACGATGCGACGCTCATCGGCGTGGAACGCGATCGCAACCGAACGGTCTATCATCTGAAGCTTCAGCCGCTGGGTGATCCAGCCCAGTATCGCATACGGGAAGCCTGGGTCGATACGAATACCTTCATCATCTGGCGGCTGAAAACGGCCGGCATCTTTCCAAGCGGACCCGCCTCGACGATTCCTTGGGATACCGAGTATACCGCGGTCGACGGTCACTGGTTCATCGCGCGCGAGTCGACCGCTTCATCGGTGCACACGGGCGGTGGATTTCTCGCGGATACAGCGGCGGCGCGCTACGACGGCATCAGCTACGCATTTTCCGACTTCACGTATCCGAGAGATCTTTTCGACTTTGACTTCTTCAGCGAAGTGAAGACCGACGCAGTTCAGTACTGACAGGCGCTCTCCAGCAGCCTGTCGCTAGGAGCCGCTCTGGCCGTTGAAGATGCGGCTCTTGAGAATATCTTCCGCTTCGATCGTCATCAGCTGGGCGCGGCTCGGGCGCTCGCCGGTCGCGCATAAGCGGCTGGCTTGGCGCAAGCGCATGCGGTCGATGGCATTGCGAACGCTGCGCGCGTTGGCGAACTGCGGCTGGCGCATGCGGCGCTCGAGATAGTCGGCGAACGCGAGCCGCGCTGCTGGAGAGAAGTCGTACATGAGCCGGCCGAGCATGAGGTCGGCGATCGCGATCAGCTGCTCTGCGCTGTAATCCGGGAAATCGATGTGGTGTGCGATGCGCGACTTCATGCCGGGATTGCTGCGGAAAAACTGTTCCATCTTGTCTTTGTAGCCCGCCAGGATGACGACGAGGTCGTCGCGCTGGTTCTCCATCGCCTGCAGCAAGATCTCAATGGCTTCTTGGCCGTAGTCGCGCTCGTTCTCGGGCCGGTACAGATAGTACGCCTCGTCGATGAACAAGACGCCCCCGACAGCGCGTTTGAGGATCTCCTTGGTCTTGGGGGCGGTGTGGCCGATGTACTGACCGACGAGATCGTCTCGCGTCACTGTGACAAGATGCCCCTTGCGGCTGTACCCCAGGCGGCGCAGTATCTCGGCCATGCGCAGCGCGACCGTCGTCTTGCCGGTGCCGGGATTGCCGGCGAAGGACATGTGCAGCGTGGGGTTTTCGGCGGTGAGATCTTCGGCTTTGCGCAGTTTGTCGATGATGAGCAGCGAGGCGATGTCCCTGATGCGCGTCTTGACCGGCTCCAGACCGATCAGCTCGGTGTCGAGGCGCTCTAAGACCTCCTGAACGCCGGCATCCACCGGCTCCGATGCGGGCGCAGGTGAAAGGCTCACTGTTCCTTGCTGCCGTTCACCGGGAAGTCTTCGTAGCGGTGGCCGGTCGGTTTGTCGGCGGCGTAGGCGTGCAGCGTGTACCTGATGCGCCGGTCTGAAGACTCCTGACGCTCCACCCGGAAGCCGGGTTCGTGCGCGGGCCGGTTCACGATGAAGCTGAGCGCTGTGGTCTGACGGCCTTTGCTGCGGTCGTAGGCGTTCAGTTTGACGTATTGTTGCGGGTGCGCCCTGCGGCAGCGGTTGACTTCCGCCAGCACGGCCGTCACGTCCGTGACGTCAAACATGGGAAGCGCCCACATCTCCCAGTAGACGTTGCGGGGATGCGGGTCGTCCGTGTGCTCGATCGAGATCGACCACTCGTGGTCGAGGGCGTAGCGCACTTGCGCCGCGATCTCTTCGTCGCTGAGCGCGGGCAGATAGGAGAACGTGCCTTGCGTGAGGTGCATCAGATCTATCCTTATGAGGGCGTGGCCAGGACGTCGGGCGTGTCCGTCGACTCGTAGTTGAACGTGATCTCGCCCCACAGGTCGATCGCCTGGCGCAAAGGGGCGCACCAGCGGGCCGCGCGCTCCAATATCTCGGGGCCTTCCATCAAGAAATCGCGGCCTTCGTTGCGGGCTTGAATCATGGCCTCGACCGCGACCCGGTTAGCGGTGGCGCCGGCGGCGATTCCCATCGGATGGCCGATCGTTCCGCCGCCGAACTGCAGCACGACGTCCTCGCCAAGGTGATGGAGCAATTGATGGGCTTGAGCGGCATGGATGCCGCCTGAGGCGACCGGCATGACCGCCGGTATCGATGCCCAGTCCTGGTCGAAATACAGACCGCGCCCGGGGTCGGCTGTCACTTTGTTCTTGCGCAGCGTATCGTAGTACCCGGACACCATGTGCGGATCGCCCTCGAGCTTTCCCACCACCGTGCCCGCGTGAATGTGATCGACGCCGATGAGCCGGCACCATTTGGACAGCACGCGGAAGCTGATGCCGTGCGTCTTCTGCCGGGTGTACGTTCCATGACCTGCGCGGTGCAGGTGAAGGATCACTCCGTTCTTGCGCGCCCAGCGCGCCATGGACTGCATCGCGCTGAAGCCGATCGTGAGATCGATCATGACGATGACGCTGCCGAGATCGCGCGCGAACTCGGCGCGCTCGTAGATCTCCTCCATGCTCGCGGCCGTGACGTTGAGATAATGGCCTTTGATTTCGCCCGTCGCTGCCATGGCTTTGGCGACCGCTTCCATGCAGAACAGATAGCGATCGCGCCAGCGCATGAAGGGCTGGCTGTTCGTGTTCTCGTCGTCCTTCACGAAGTCCAAGCCGCCCCGCAGCGCCTCGTAGACGACGCGGCCGTAGTTGCGCGCTGACAAGCCCAGCTTGGGTTTGGTCGTGGCTCCCAGCAGCGGCCGGCCGTACTTGTTGAGATACTCGCGCTCCACGACGATGCCGTGAGCGGGTCCTTGAAAAGTCTTCGCATATTGCGCAGGGATGCGCATGTCTTCCAACCGCAACGCTTTGAGCGCCTTGAATCCGAAGACGTTGCCGATGATCGACGAGGTGAGGTTGGCGATGGACCCTTCCTCGAACAGATCGATGTCGTAGGCGATGTACGCGATGTATTGATTGTCCGTCCCCGGGACCGGCGTGACGCGATAAGCTTTGGCTTGGTAGTCTTCGTAGGACGTGAGCCGATCCGTCCAGACGACGGTCCAGGTCGCCGTTGATGACTCGCCTGCGACCGCGGCTGCCGCTTCATCCGGCTCGACGCCGTCTTGCGGCGTGATGCGAAAGGCGCACAGGATGTCCGTTTCTTTCGGCTCGTAGTCGGGTTGCCAGTATCCCATCTCTTTGTACGGGATGACGCCGGCAGCCCAGCGCGAGCGCTCTTCCGTTGCTTTGGTTTCCGTTGTGGCCATGATGGCGTTCCTTTGCGGGAGTACGCGTGCGAGTGTGCGGGAGTCTAATGGGGTTTAGGTGGCGGCCGCGACGTTGGTGGACGTCGCCCGCAGGATGATGGATTTTTGCGCGCTCAAGATGCGATGGGCGAGAATCAGCTGCGTTAGCGCGAGCGGATCGCTGTGGCGGCGGCTGCGGGCCGCTTCGTAGTTGCCAAGCATGGCCGGGCCCACGTAGTGCAGCGTGCCGTGCCGTCCGTCGATGTGCGCCCAGATGTTGTCCTCGACCATGGTCGCCTCGGCCGGTTCGATGTTGCCGTCGATTTCGATCACGTCGGAGCGCTGCCCATCTGCGTCGTCGACGTCGAGCGAAAGGCGCACGGCGCGCGCGCGCAGCAGCTGTCTGTCGAAATTGAGTCTCGTGAGCGTGTGCCGCTGGATGATGCGCACGTTGAGATGGCCCATGTCTTGCGAATCGGGCTGCGCGCGGTAGAACTGCACGACCAAGTCGGCGTGGCGTCGCTGCGGTTTTATGTAGAGCTCGGCATCGGGCCGGCGCGCCTCGAGTTCGGCGACCACTTGCTCGCGCGTGTAGCCGCGCTTGGCGACGTCGCGCTGCACTTTCCACCTCTCGCGCAGCCCGGCTTCGGGATCCAGCCACACCTTGAGATCGAAGGCATGGCGGATGCCGGGCACGAGAAACGGGTGCAGCCCCTGCATGATCACGACCTCGCGCGGCTGCAATCGTTCCGGTCCCTCAAGCGTGCCGTTGTGATGGTTGTAGATCGGCTTATCGATCGGGTTGCCGCGTTTCAGCGACCAGATCTGCTCCTCCATGAGCGCGAAGTTGTTGGCTCTCGGATTGAGCGCGGTCAGGCCGACCAAGCCGCGCTGGCGGCGGTCCAGCGAATGATAGTCATCGAGGCAGACGCCCGCGATGCGGCCGTCGCCGAACAGGGCGAAGAAGGCGCTCGTGAGCGTGCTCTTGCCGGTTCCGCTGTCGCCGCCGATGCCGACGAAGATGGGCACCGCTGCTGATCCATCCGTCAGGACTCCGTTCGACACCGCTGCGGCCGCCCGTCGACTCGCGGCCGGCGTAGGCTCGGTTGATTTGGCAACCTTCGATGCGCTCAACTTGCGCGCGAGTTCCGACAGCAGCTGAGCGAACGAATCGGCGAAGAGCTTGACGCCGTCGGACTCGAGTTGCGCGGCGACGCCTTCCATGTCGATGCCGGCGCCGGCGAGCGCGGCCAGCTGCGCTTTGGTCTCGTCAGGATTGCGCACGAGCGGCTCGCCGCGCACCCGGCCGTGGTCGATGAAAGCCTTCACCGTTTCGAGCGGCATGGTGTTGACCGTGTGGCGGCCGATGAGTTCTTCCACGTAGCGAACGTCGCCGTAGTTCGGATTTTTCGTGCTCGTCGACGCCCACAGCAAGCGCTGCGGTCGCGCTCCCAGCGCCGACAAGCTCAGCATCGTCTCGCCTTCGATGAACTTCCGCCAGACGATGTAGGCTGCGCGCGCGTTCGCGATTGCGGCTGTGCCCAACAAGCGCGTCAGTGACTCGCGCTGCGTGGCCTCGTTCGGGCCGGTCAGCTTGGCCTGCAGCTGCTGGTCGACGAGCGTGTCGACGCGGCTGACGAAAAAGCTTGCCACCGATGCGATCTTCCTGAGCTCGAGCCCGTTCTTGTGCGCGGCGGTCAGGCCACGGGCATGCGCTTCCAGTAACTCCCGGTATCGCTGCAGCCCGAAGACGAGGGTGGCGTTGACGCTGATCCCCTGGCCGAGCAGCGCGGTTATAGCGCTCAACCCCTCTTGGGTCGCGGGTATCTTGATCATGAGATTCTGGCGGCTCACGGCTGCGTGCAGGCGGCGCGCTTCTACGACAGATGCGTCGGCATCGTAGGCGAGATCCGGCGATACCTCGAGGCTGACGTAGCCATCGACGCCCTCGCTTGACTCGAACACCGGACGCAGCGCGTCTGCCACCGCCTGCACGTCGCTTGTGGCGACCTCTTCGTAGATCTCTTTCACGTTGTGGCCGCGGCGCGCCGAATGCCTGATCTGCAGGTCGTACCGGCTGCCTTGCGCCAGCGCTTTTTGGAAGATGGTCGGGTTGGACGTGAGCCCGGTGATGCCGTCCACTTCGATCAGCCGCTTGAGCTCGCCGGAATCAATCATGTCACGGCTCAGCTGGTCGCACCAGGGGCTTTGACCGAGCTCGCGCAGCAAGGACAGGGCGTTTGCGGGCATCAGCATTGGAGACGTCTCCTGAGGACGATGGGCAGGAGTGCCGGCAGGGGAAAGGGTTGCTCGACCTCCAGCATAAAGCGCGCTAATCATGACGTCAAATGCAAGTATATTATGATTGCCATAAACTTTCCTTATGGCAGCGGAGGTCTGGATGATCGGCTCTCGCCTGGAGCGCCGCATGACGCTCCATCAATTGCGCATCTTCAAAAGCACGGTGGATCAGTCGAGCTTCACGCGCGCGGCCGCGGCTTTATCGCTGAGCCAGCCTGCGGTGACGCACCAACTGCAGGCACTGTCGCGGTCTCTCGGCCACGCGCTCTTCCAGACTCAGCCGGGCCGAGCGAAACTTGCGTTAACGCCGGTGGGCCAGGCGCTGTACGAACGCGCCAGCCGAATGCTCGCGCTGGTTCAGGAAACCGACGACGTCATCGGCGAGATCGTCGGATTGCAGACCGGTTCCGTTCGGGTGGCAGGCGACACGACAGTGGGGATCTACGTCGTGCCTGATGCGCTGTCGGCGTTTCACCGGGCGCATCCTCACATCAAGTTGCGCTTGGATGTCGTCAACCGCAACCGCGTGCGCGAACTGCTGCAGACGGGCGAGGCGGACCTTGGCATCTTGGGCCGGCTTTGGAAGGATGACGTGTTTTGCGCCGAGCCGTTGATACAGAACGACTTGATGTGGTTCTCGGCGCCGGATCATCCGCTCGTCAAGCGAGAGCCTCTACGTCTGAAGGATCTGGTCAATGGTCCGCTGCTCATGCGCGAGCCGGGTTCGGGAACGCGCGAAGCGGCCGAGACGATTTTTCGAAAGCACGGGATCGAACCGGTGCCGGACATGGAGATGGCCAGCAACGGCGCGCTGAAGCGGGCCGCCGCCGGCGGACTGGGCGTCGCGATGTTCTCCACCTGCGCAGTCAGACTGGAACTGGGGGCCGGTTTACTGCGACCGTTGCGCGTGCGGGGCTTCCCGCTGCGGCGCATGTGGCACACCGTCTGGATGCGCGACCGGTTGTTGAGCCCTGCCGCGAGCGCCTTCCGCGACCTCTTGCGCTCGCCAAGCTGGCGAGATCAGCTGCCCAACCCGCTGGGCAGCGACTGAGGAGGTTAGAGCTTCTCTTCAGCCTCTTCACCCTTCTTGCCGAGCGCCACGATGTCGTCGGTCTTGAAGAGCACCGCTTGCAGCACGGCTTTCCATTTGGGTTTCGCACGCGCTAAAAATTCCAAAGCCATCGCGAAATGCTTGAACTCTTCTTCTTGCGCGTCGGCCATGATGGCCTTGGCGCCCTTGTCCGGCTCCACGGACATGCGCTGCTCGTACCAGCTGATGGCTTGCGCCTCTTCGGCGAGTGACGCTGACATGCGCGCAAAGGTACGCGTTTGCGAGCTCAGCTCCGAGGCGGGCTCATGATACTGCTCAAATCCCACAACGTCTCCTTGTTTGAAGGCCGGGTGAAGTCGCGCGCTTAGTTCGTCGCGTCACAGGAGGGAATCTTTTGGGCGGCAACGATCGAGCGTCGCAGCAAGTGGTCTGGCCGCCGCTGTGCGCGTCCGGTCGCTCGCTTTGCTCTGCGTTCTGGACCCGGCCGTTGTTGCGGCCTGGGACTTCAGTCGTAGCCCGGGTGCCAAGACTGTGCGCCGGAGGATGAAGGCCGGCGTTACCTACCCAAAGCAACCTGGTGCGGACTCGAACCAATGAAGGAGCGCCCGTGAACCGATCTTTTGTCGTCCTGCTCTTAGCAACCGCCATTTGCCTGTCGTGCCAAGCGATCTCCCGCGCAGCCAGCGGGGCTGCCGTCTCCTCAGGAACAGATAAGCCGACCATGGTCGACTGGAACCTGAGCGTCGTCGACATCAATCGCAACTGCGCAAGTGAGATAGCGGCAGCCACCACACGATTGGAGTCCGTGCTCAAATCGCCCGTGAAGCGCAGGACGTTTCGAAACACCTTAATGCCGCTCGAGGATATGGCGTCCGACCTGAGCGACCGGCTTGCGGGCGAGCAGATGCTGGCTTTTGTTTCCACGGACAAGGACGTGCGCAGCGCCGCTTTCGCTTGCCAAAGCAAGACCGGCGACTTCGCAGCCGAGTATTCCGCACGGCCGGATCTCTACAAGGCGCTCAAAGCCGTCAAGGCCAGCAACACGGCTCGCACCGACGCGGCCAAAAAGCTTTTGACCATATGGTTGAACGGTTCGATACGGTCAGGCGCGGGTTTGCCGGAGCCTCAACGCAGCCGTTTCATCGAGCTGTCGAAAAAGCTCAACGACTTGGGCAACAAGTTCGGTGAGAACATCGGCAACGACGAGTCCACGATCACCATCACGAAAGCGCAAGCGGCCGGCCTGCCTTCGGACCTGCTGGCAAACTCCAAGCAGACGGCCGACGGGGGCTACATCGTCGCGGTCAATGAGAGCACAAGCTCGCAGTTCATGGAAAACGAGCGGGATTCGGCGGCGCGCAAAACCTTCTACATCACGTATAACAACCGCCAGGCGCAGAAGAACTTGCCGATCCTCCACGAGGCCATCGGCGTACGCGACGAGCTGGCTCATCTTTTGGGTTACCCCACCTGGGCGGCATACGTGTTGGCCGATCGCATGGCGCTGCGGCCGGAACGGGTGACCAGCTTCTTGAGCGATTTGGACCAAAAACTGCTGCCGAAAGCGCGCGAAGAGCTTGCGACGCTGGCTTCCCTCAAGGCGAAAGACACCGGCGCTCCCAATGCGACGATCGACGCTTGGGACGTCGTCTACTACGACAACATGCTCAACAAGACCAAGTACGCCGTCGACACCAATGAGATCCGCAAGTACTTCCCGGCGGAGCACACGATCGACGCGGTGCTCAAGATCTACTCTCGAGTTCTCAGTGTAAATTTCGCCCGCGTCACGCCCGGGACCGGTCCAAATCCTGACGTGCTCGAGTATGCCGTGAACGACGCTCACAGCGGAAAGCTTCTAGGCACGTTTTACCTCGACTTGTATCCACGGCCCGGCAAGTTTTCACACTTCGCGAACTTTCCATACGTCGGCGCGCGCCGCATGCCCAACGGCAGCTATCGGCCGCCGGTCAGCATGATCATCGGCAACTGGTCAAAACCTGCGCCCGGCAAACCGTCGCTTTTGAGCCACAGCGAAGTCGAGGTGTTCTTCCATGAGTTCGGCCATAATATGGCGGCGCTCCTGACGACGGCGCCCTACGAAACCCTGGGCGGCTTCAAGCGTGATTTTGTTGAGGCGCCGTCGCAGATGCTCGAGAACTGGGTCTGGGATCCACAGATCCTCAAGCAGCTCAGCGCAAACGTCGATACCGGGCAGCCGCTGCCCGATGCGCTCATCCAGAAGATGATCGCCGCCCGCTACGTGGACAACGCCTACTTCACGACGCGCCAGATCATGCTGGCGACGATCGATATGGACTACCACACCGAAGGACCGAACGTTGATACGACCGCGGTGTGGGCAAAGGTCGCCCGCGAGACGACACCGCTGCCGCTGGCCGAGGGAATTCACCCCGAGGCGGCTTTCGGCCATCTCTTCGGTTACGATGCCGGCTATTACGGCTACCTGTGGTCGAAGGTTTATGCCCAGGATATGTTCAGCGCGTTCAAGCAGGGCGGCCTGGAGAGCCCGGTCGTCGGCATGCGCTACCGTCAAGATATCCTCGAACCGGCGCAGACCTATGACGCTGACACGCTGGTGAAACGTTTCCTTGGAAGGCCGATGCGTCCCGACGCGTTCTACGAAGAGTTCGGCATCGAAGCAGCGCGAACGTAGGCGCGGCTCCTTCTCGAAATAACTACAAAGCCGGCCCGCTGCTGTGGCCGGCTTTCTCTTTTTCGCAACGTAATATGGGGAGAACGACGTGATCGAACACAACGTGTATTTCGAAGGCAAAGTGCAGAGTCTCGGATTCAATTCTGACAGGGGCGAAGCAACCGTAGGGGTCTGCGAACCCGGCACCTATACGGTTCCGACCGATACCGAAGAACATTTGACGTTTCTCTCCGGTCGCGGACGAGTCAAATTGCCCGATCAGGACTGGAAGACTATCAACGTCGGAGACACGATTGTCGCGCCCGCGGGCGTGGAAGTCATCTGGGAGGTCGCACCCGGCGCGGATGCGTGCTATTTCTGCTTGTTTCGTTAGCGTGGGAATTTGAGCGAGCGCAATCCGTGAGCACTCTTCTGCAGCCTGGAGCTTTTTACGGGGAGACTGTCTCCCTGCGCATCGCCGACGCTGTCTTGTCGGAGGTGAGGCACCGCGCGGCTAAGATCGTGCCGACGCACCGCCACGAAGCTGCGTATTTCAGTCTGCTGTTGGAAGGCTCGTACCAGGAAACCGCGCACGACAGCACGATCGTGTACGAACCCTTCACCTTCGTGTTCCATCAAGCCCAGATGCAACACACCGATAGCATCGGGCCCGGCGGCTGCCGCATGTTCATGATCGAATTGTTGCCGTCATGGACGAGCGCGCTCCGCGAGTTCGGCCCTTTGCCTGCGCACGTCTTCGAACTCCATGGCGGCGAACCGGGTTGGCTGGCCCTGCGCATCTACGACGAATTTCTGTCCGGTGATGCGGCTGCACCGCTGACGGTGGAGTCATTGCTTTTCGAGTTGTGCGGACATCTCGCGGGGAGACCCCCACAGGATGCACGCGAGCCCGAATGGCTATCGGGCGTCGATGCATCTCTTCAGACCGGATTCGTCGGCGGCTTGGACGTCGCAGCCCTCGCCGCGGACGCCGGAATTAGTCCGGCTCACCTCTGTAAAACTTTTCGCCGTTTTCGCGGGCGCAGCATGGGCGACTACGTCATGGGGCTTCGACTGCAGCTGGTGTGTCGCCGGCTCGTGGAGACCACGGATGAGCTGCGCGATATTGCCGCGGACGCGGGCTTCACAGACCAGAGGTCACATGACGCGCGCGTTCGCGCGCTACCTGGGCGAATCGCCGGTCGCATACCGGGGCCGCCTCATCACAGGCATCAGCTAGATCGGGCTGATCCGTCCGCAAAAAGCCAATACCGTACAATACTCGCGACGGCTTCCATGCGATGATGGTCGTGCTACGTCTTTTGAAAGGACACTCTAATGAAGCGAAAGGACGTCATCGTGGGAGGCCTGAGCGGACTTGCCGTCATGTCCAAGCCGGCGGCCGCCTGGGCACAAGGGCCGCGGGCCGACCTCACGCCCCCGAAAAGGGGACCCATCACCGTGGCTGTCGTCGTCGGAAACGGCGCCACCGTCATCGACTTCGCCGGCCCGTGGGAAGTCTTCCAGGACGCCATAGTTGCGAACCCGGGCAAACCGAACGATCAGCAGGCGGCGTTTGAAATCGCGATGATCTCAGACAAGGCGGCGCCTCTGGAGGCCACAGGCGGCATGATCATCCAGCCGCGTTTCAACTACGAACAGCGCCTGCGAGCCCCAACGTGATCGTCATGGGCGCGCAGGGCGAGCATACACCTGCGAAGATCACGTGGATCCGCGAGGCTGCGAAGAAAGCCGACCTCGTCATGTCCGTTTGCACCGGCGCCTTCCTGCTCGCAAAGACCGGGCTGCTAGATGGCTTGACGGCGACAACGCACCACGACTTCTACGACGCGTTCGAGAAGCGATTTCCGCGCGTCCACCTCGTGCGCGGCCCGCGGTATGTCGAACACGGCAAGCTGGCGACGGCGGGCGGCCTGACTTCAGGCATCGAGCTCGCGTTGCGCGTCGTGCAGCGCTATTTCGGGGATCGAACGGCCGGCGTCACCGCTTACTACATGGAGTATAACCCCTCCAACCGCAGGCCGACCGCGTGACGATGGCGCGCATGTGGCAGTCTGCGGCGACAAAACGCAGCGGACCCAGCGCCTAAGCGCTGAAGATTCGACGCAGCGATCCGTGTTTCGCGGATCGACGCTTTGAAGGAGGCCGCTCGTGCGCGTCCATGCCTATCTTTTCGCGGCTCTTACTTTCCTCGTGGTGTTGGCTGCCGCGCCGCCTGCGAACGCGCAGCCTCCTCGTGGCTGCTCGGGAGCGCCGTACCACCAGTTCGATTTTTGGGCCGGAGATTGGGTCGTTCACAACCGAAGCGACGGAAAGCTCGAAGGCACAAACTCCGTCACGCACGAGCTTGGCGGTTGTGTCTTGCAGGAGCATTGGGCCGGCGCGGGCGGAGATCGCGGAACGAGCTTCAATCTCTATGACGGCACAACACGCCGATGGCATCAGACATGGGTCGATAACTCGGGCAGCCTGCTCATCCTCAACGGCTCGCTGCGCGACGGTGCTATGACGCTGTCGGGCTCGACCGTCGGGCGCACGGGCCGAACCCTCTTGCACAAGATCATTTGGACGCCGCTGCCCGATCACACGGTCCGTCAGCACTGGATCTCGTCGCGCGATGGCGGCAAGACCTGGACGGACGTGTTCGACGGCATCTACAGCAAGCGGCGCTCCTAAGCCGGTCTTCACGGCTCTTTCAGCAACGCCCCGTATTCTTGCGAGTACGGTAGGTGAT
Organism: Candidatus Eremiobacter antarcticus; assembly: GCA_003244105.1. Classification (GTDB taxonomy): domain Bacteria; phylum Vulcanimicrobiota; class Vulcanimicrobiia; order Eremiobacterales; family Eremiobacteraceae; genus Eremiobacter; species Eremiobacter antarcticus. Next base: position 124,264 of record QHBK01000007.1, read on the forward strand.
GTATGTCCAGAGACTTTGCGATGTCGCGCGGGGCCACGACGGAGGCGGCCCACCACAACCGGCTGGCCTATGCGTGGAGCGCCGTAGGCGTCGTGGTGTTGGTGGCCGGCATCTTCGTCGCGGCACGCCTCATGGGTGAACTGCACGCCATGTCCGCCAGCCTCACCACGGTGACTGCGCGGCTGGGCGCACTCGAAGCGATGAACCGCAAACTGGACACCCTCAATGGCATGTCCGGCACGCTCAAAGACATGAACGGGAAGCTCAGCGTGACCAATCGAGCGCTGCAACAGGCAAACCAAAGGCTGTCGTCCATGAACGCGGAGTCCAAGAGCGCGGGCGTCTCGTTGCGGGCGATGGAGCAGGGGCTGGGGGCTATGCGGTCGGACATCCACGCGATGGTCCACAAGGTCTCCGGATCCTTTCTCTTCCGCTCCGTGAAGTAAGCGAGGCTCGATAGGCGATGGCGACGGACCGCGGAGGAGGCCGGATCTCCGGCGCCGATCTCAGCCAGCATTGCGCACCACTTCGTGCACGGCTCTTCCGACGAAGCGGTGCGAAAGGTTTGCTAGTCTCAAAGGTTATGCCAGGTGATTAAGAGTAAGGTTTAGTGGCTTAAACCTTATGGTGGCTAACCAAGCAGAAGGTTTGCGGAGAGAGAGTGCGCCCTTCAGATTTCACGGATAAGGCCCCAGGGCGCCTCGTCGAAACCGTAAAGCGCGACGGGATGGCGTTTGTCCCAGATAAGCTGCCCCCGGACATTCCTTACAGCGAATCGCTAGTTAGCAAGCTTTCGGAAGCAGACGTGGCGTTAGCCAATCTAAACGCGTCCGCTCGAACCCTGCCTAATCCGGAGATCCTTGTTCGCCCATTCTTGGTGCGCGAAGCGGTTGACTCGAGCAAGATCGAAGGAACGCAGACAACGTATTCGGGCTTGTTTTTGTTCGAAGCGGCAACCCCGAGCGCAAGACAAGCAGCAGACCCCGATGTTCGGGTCGTGGGTAATTACCTCAGCGCTCTTAGATATGGGATCGGCAGAGCGGTGAATCTGCCTGTCAGCCGTCGCCTAATCTGCGAAGTACATACGAAGTTGATGGCCGGCTACAACGAAGCAAGAACCCGCCCCGGCCAGATCCGGAGCGATCAAGTTCTGATAGGATCGCGGAACGCGACCCCGACGTCAGCACGTTTTGTGCCGCCACCTCATACCTTTTTGAACGATTTGATATCGGACTTCGAACGATTCGCAAACGCGCGAGCGGTTCGCCCATTGCTCGTGACGTGCGCTCTCTTGCACTATCAGTTTGAGGCCATCCATCCATTTTGGGACGGGAACGGGCGAGTCGGTCGCCTACTTATCTCATTGACACTTTGCGCGGAAGGAAGGCTGTTCAGCCCCATTCTCTATTTGAGCAGCTATTTCGAACGCCACCGCCGAGAATACTATGACGCTCTTTTACGCGTGAGCACTCATGGTGACTGGCAGTCATGGCTGGAGTTTTTTCTGGAAGGTGTTAGGACACAAGCTCAGGACGCTACGGATCGCATCCTAAAGCTGCAGTTGCTTCGCGAAGAGTATCGCGGACGCTTGAGCCAGCGCCCAAGGGGCACAGTTTCCAATATGCGGCTGATCGACATGTTGTTTGAGACCACGTTCGCTTCGGTGCCGATGGTGCGCAAAAGGCTCAACCTCTCAGCGCCGTCTGGAAAAGAGTGTATAATGCGACTCGAACAAGCCGGAATTTTGATTAAGTATCAGCGTATTGGCAATACCCATTTTTGGGTCGCCCAAGAGATCATCGACGTCATAAACCGTTAGCGTCTTCGCCTAGTACTGCCACGATGTTGCCAATCGCCGCCTGCGCGAGCTTTCCGCACAGGAACAGCCGCTCCGCAGCCGGATTAAGCACCATATGGTGCTACATGTGGCGGGCGGCTCCCCGATAGATGCTGCGCAGCTCAGCGACGCGCTGCAGGCGCAGGCTGAGACGCGCCCCGACGTGCTCGTGTTTGTGTACCTGCAGCAAAAACGTCAGCGCGACAACCGCTCGGAACCCGTCGGCGAAATCGTACGCCGGATTCAGCGGGAGCTGCGTGCACCTACGCCCGCTCCGGACATTCTGGCGGTGGCCGATCTCACGATCGATCGCAATAGGCACGAGGTGACCCGCAGCGGCCGTCAGATCCACCTCGCCCCGATGGAGTATCTGCTGTTGGAGCGGCTGCTCGTCGAAAGGGATCGCGTGCACAGCGAGGCGTCGCTTGTGGAATCGTTTTTCTCGAACGCGCAGCGGCGGCGGCCCTTCAATTCATTGTGGGTCCACATGCACCGGCTGCGAAGAAAGATAGACGGCGAAGGATTGCCGCGGCTTCTTCACACCATTCGCGGCGTCGGATATATCCTGAAGACGCCCTCGGCCTAAACGGTCAGCCTCGAGCGCGCTGGGATCGAAGCAGCCCGTCCATCTGCGGATCCATCGCCAAATCTTCGAAATCCGGTTGCTTCTTGGCCACCGCCAGCCACTTGACGGCTTCTTCGTGCTGACCCATCGTCTCACGCACGACGGCCATATACATCGCAGGCACCGGTCGCATCTTGCCCATCCGCTCGAGCAGCCGTTGAGCGTCCTTTGGCTGCTTCGAGCTCGCATACAAGTGCGCCAACGAACCCATGGCATCCGGATCCGCCGGATTGAGCCGAAGCGCCGACCGCAACTCTCGCAACGCATCGCGCTTATCACCGAGTTGCGCGTCCGCAAGGCCCGCTCCCAGATAACTTTGGACGTTCGCAGGGCTCATCGCCATCGTCTGATGCCATTGAGCGGACGCCTCTTTGTATCGGCGCAGATAATAGAGCTGATAGCCTAGAGCATAGTTGATGATCGGAGACACGGGATCGATGTCGTGGGCCGTCGCCATCTGGCGATATGCCTCGTTGAGCTTGTCCTGACTGTACAACATCCACGAATACCATTGTCGCGCCGGAGCGTACTCGCCGTTGAGACGTATCGATTCTTGGAACTGCGCGGCCGCTTCGCGCGCATGACCGCGCCCACTCAGCCACAGTGCGTAACCAAGCGATGCGTGCGCTTCAGCCGAGCCGGTGTCGAGTTCGATGGCATGGCGCGCAGTGGTCTGGGCGATCCAGAACTCCCGCTGTTTGCGCTTGCCCGTTTCCACATAAATGCCAAGCGCCGTATGGGAGTCGGCAAGCCCTGAGTAGGCCAGCGCGGACGACGGGCTCTCGCGCACAGCGGCTTGGAAATAACGCAGGCTCGTCTGCAATGCGGGAGGCGTGCGTTGGTTCCAGTAGTAGCGTCCCAGCAAATAATCTTTTTGCGCGCTGCCGTTCTCACTCGTGCCGAACGAGCGCGAGGACGAGGAGTGCAAGAGCATCAGCATCGCCACCAGCGCCAAAGCGGCGCCCGCCCAGCCCGCTCTGCGAACGATCGCAGGCCGCACTTCGCTACGGAGGTTCGGCGGTGACGGCTGCTCGGAGCTCTTCACCGGAACGACAAAGCGATAACCGCGGCTGGGCACAGTCTCGATGAAGGTCCGGTGGCCGGCCGGGGGCCCTAGGACCTTGCGGAGCATATAGATGGTATCTCCTGGAGCAAGACTCTCTCGCGCTGCTGCTGGGAGAGGCGTTGCGCGCCGGGACGGCGCGTGAGGCGGTCCATCTCCTGGTCGCAGAGGCGTTCGGAGACGAACAGCACGGCGCGCACCTGAGGGAAACCATTGAACGCTGCGACTTTCGCGGGGAGAAGACGCGGCTGGCGGCGTCGGCGATGCACCTTTCGCGGCGTCAGTTCTTTCGGCACAGGGCGGAAGCGCTCAACCGGCTCAACTCAACGCTCGCACGCGTGCTCGAACGCCCCCCGACCGCAGATCACGATGTGGTCTTCGCGGGCGCCGTCTCCGCAGTCGACACGGAGGCGGCCTTCCACCTGTACGCCGACATCGTGCGGCGGCGCAGCGGCGAACAGCGCGAAGCGGTGCGCGTGGCCGCCACCTTGTCCGCTGTTTGGTCGGCCAACGATCCGTCGGCCGTCGCCCCCGAAGCGTCTGGCAGCACGGATCCGCTTGCCAAAGTCGAGCAGGCCGCCTTCTTGAGCTTGACCGGCGCGACGGAGATCGCGAGCCGGCTCTATGCAGAGGCCGCCAAGCAGCTGTCCGGCCGGCGGCAGATCGCCCATCGTCAAGCGGCTTTCCGGCTCGCCTGCTACGAGCTGGCGGCGTGCCGGCAAGAGGGCGATCTCAAGCGAGCGCAGATGCTCGTCGGGCAGCTCGCGGCATTGGCAGACGACGACCGGCGTTTGCATGCGATCGCGCGCGCCGAAGAGGCTCAGCACGCTTGCCGCTTGGGTGACATGTCGAAGGCCGCGGCGCTCATCGCGGATGCTGAAAAGCTGTCGCTGGCCGACCCGGAAGCCCTCGTCGCCGCGAGAATCGGTCATGCGAAAGCGACGCTTGCGTTCATGCAGGGCCAACACGCAGCCGCATTGCGCTACGCTGTGGGAGCGACGTCGATCTTCGCGGTCGGCCAGCCGCTGTACGCTTTTTCGGCCGCCGCGCTCGCGGGGCGAGCCGCGCTGGCTTTGGGTCTCAGTTGGAACTGCGCGGATGGGCTGTGCGCTCGTTTCCCCAACGCGCCCCAACGCGCGGATATCGAAGCTGTTCGGGCGCGCCACTTGCTCTTCGTCGACTCGAACGCTGCGCAAGCGGCGGCCGAACGCGCGCTCGAGCTCGCTCGGCAACATCGCCTGAGCAACAGCATCATCTTCGCGCAAGCCACCTTGTCGCTGGTCGCACAGGCTCAACACCGCAACGCTGAGGCGCGCTCCCTGCGCTCGCTGGCCTGGCAGCGGGCCGTTGCTGCTGGGGACCGGCTGCTGTTGCAAGATCTGTTTCCCGACTTCGGTTTCTCGGAGCAGCTCCACGACCATAAGAGCGCCTAGCGCGACGGCGTTCTAGCCTGCATCGGTGCGCGGGAAATGGAGCGCCAACTCTTGACCCGCCTCGCGGATGCCCTGCTCCAAACCGCTCGTCAAATCGCCGCTCCGCAATGCCTCGCGCATTTCGCGCACGATGCGGTGCCAAAACTGTTGCCCAGCTCTTTCGTGTATGGCTTTGCCCCCGATCACGGCGAACCGGCGACGCGACGGCACAATGAAGAACAAGATGCCGTTACGATGCGCCGCGTGGCCCACTTTCATGCACTTGAAAGCGTGCTGTGCCGCGCTGTGCACGTCTCCAAAGAAGTGCGGCACGATGGCAACTTCTATGATGCCGGTCGTGCCGGTTTCGGCGCTATCGATCGCTTTGCTCACCCGCTGCTCGTCGACGTGGTGCGCGAGCGGATGATGCGACGGCCGGCTCACAGACAAAACGCGCCTCTTACCATCCGGCCGAGGCGCCGCCGCCGCCACCCATGCCACCGCCACCGGAGAAGCCGCCGCCGAATCCACCGCCTGAAAAACCACCCGAGCTGCCGCTCGACCAGAAGCCGCCGAACGGCATGCCGCCGCCACGCCCTATCGTGTACATCCCGTGCATCGCACGGCGGGCGCTGAGCAGCATGCCGAAAAAGATCGCGAACACGAGAAAGAACAAAAGCAAGGGGAGGGCATCCGTCCACTGGAGGGCACCGGTCTGTCCGTTTTGGTCTGTTGCCGCGTTGTCGGTGCCGCCGATGGCAGCCAGCAATCCGTCGACACCTGCGGTGACTGCGCCGTTTGGGTCGCCGCGCTTTAGACGAGCCGCCACCTCGTTGCGCGCGATCCGTGATGCTTTGGCGTCTGTGACCTTACCCTCGAGCCCGTAGCCCACTTCGATGCGCACTTTGCGGTCTTGCATGAAGATGAACAGCGCGAGGCCGTCATCCAGATGCTTGCGGCCGACCTTCCAAGCGGTGAAGGCGCGGATGGTCCAATCCTCGAGCGGCGCGTCGCCGGTCGTCGTGCCGATCCAGACGATGACTTGATGACCGCTAGAGCGCTCGTACGCTGAAAGCTTAGCGTTGAGCGCGCTGCGGGTCGCGGGATCGAGCACGCCGGCGGTGTCGGTCACCCACGTCGCAGGCGACGCAGGGATGGGCGTTTCGGCGGCCTGCGCGGCGGCCGGCAACGCCACGATCAGCGCAGCCAAGAGCGCCGTCGCGAAAGGGTGCTTCGTCAGAATTGGACTTTGGGCGCCGTTTCCGCGCCCGCTTGCGCCTGGAAGTACGCCTTCGTCTTGAAACGGTCGCCGAAGAATCCGGCGTAGACTGCGGTCGGGAACGTCTGACGCGCGGTGTTGAACGCCTGCGCGGTCGTGTTGTAACGCATGCGCTCGACGGAGATGCGATTTTCCGTTCCCTCAAGCTGCGATTGCAGCTCGAGGAAGTTTTCATTTGCCTTCAGGTCCGGGTAGCGTTCGACCACGACCAGCAAACGCGACAGCGCCGCGGACAAACCGTCTTGGGCTGCTTGAAATTTCGCAAACGCCTTCGGGTCGTTCGGAAGTATTTGGGCGCCCGCGGCCGGTTGCGCTTGTCCGACCCTGGCTCGAGCCTGAGCCACCGCGATATAGGTGCTCTTCTCGAAATTTGCTACGCCCTTCACCGTCTGCACGAGGTTGGGGATCAAATCAGCGCGGCGCTGATAGACGTTTTGCACTTGGCCCCACTGCGCAGTGACGGCCTGATCGAGCGCGACGAGGTTGTTGTAAGCGCCGATGCCTGAAATCCCGAAGAACACCAGGAGCAAGACGATCGCGGCCAGGCAGCCGAGCCCGGTGCGGTTTGCCATGTTCGAACTCCTTTTGCGAGGTTACGCCGAGGGCTCCCGGCCCGTGAATCTGACCGCGAGCACCGCCATGTCGTCGTGGGCACGGCCGCCGGCGAATGCAAGCGCCTCCGTGATGATGGCGTGGGCGAGATTTGCCATGGGCTGCCGGCGCTCCCGTTCCATCACGCTTGCCAGCCGTGCGAGGCCGAAAAATTCGTAGCCCTCGGTGCGCGCCTCGGTCACGCCGTCCGTGACGACGACCAAAATGGAATCTGCAAAGAGCGGGATGATCATCTGGTTGAAGAGATGCTGCTGATCGTCGAACACGCCGAGCAGCGGCGCGGTGACCTCCAGCTGACGCGGCGCTTGGCCTAGATCCATGATCAGCGCGCTGTTGTGCGCGGCCGAGGCGTAGACCATGTTGCGGCGTTTCTTGTCCACGTGCCCGAAGAAAACGGTGGCAAACGATTCGCTTCCCTCGTACGCGCTGTTCTCCAGATACAGCCGGTCCAGCGAGCGCAGGACGGTTTCCGCCACCAATCCTATGGAAGCGTACGCTCGCAAACCGTATTTGATCATCGAGGCGTGGATCGCGGCTTGGACGCCTTTGCCGGAGATGTCGGCCACCGAGAAGGCGACCGATTCGTTGTCGAATTGATAGACGTCGACGATATCGCCGCCCGCGCGCCCTTGGGCGAGCTTGTATTCGACGGCGTATTCCACTCCGGGAACTTCTTGGGTGCCGGGCGTGAACAAGTGCTCGACGAGCATGTGCGCCGCCGCAGCGGAAACCTGGTGCTCCAGGCGATCTTCGCCATGCACTGAAACGGGCTGATAGTCGCCGCCAACGCCGCGGATAGGCGGCTGATCGATGAACGGCGGGTACTTCCCTGTGAGCTCTTCTCTCAGCGGGCGCTTCTCTTTCAGCTCTTCTTTCATATCTTTATACCGGCTCCGCGTTTTTTTGGTAGGACGCCTGCGGGCTTCGAACGGCAGCGCGACGGGTCCGCGACCTTTTGGTCAAATGACTCGACGCCTGCCGTAAGTAGTAAGAAGCGGCAGCGAACAAAACCGCTTCGGGGTGCGGCTTGGGAATCCCCATCCCCCACTCGCCGGAGTTCCGAAAGAGACCGGCGGCCTTAGCCGTTCAGGGGCGGGTCGGCAGGGCGCTCGTCGTCAGACAAAGCGAGAAGTAGTCGAACTTCTGCATCGTCTCATCGTGTGGAAGGGTTGGGGTGTAGGCAAATGTCGCGCCACGCACTCGCAGTTGGGGCGCGGCGAAATCCGCTTGCATGATCGAGCTCGTCTTGACGTTGCGCTTCTGAAGCATCGTCATCAGCTCGACGTTGCCCGATATCGTGTCGTCGGTGAAGATGGTGACCAGCCTTCTGCTCGGAGCGCCGGCGAGCCAGTCAGCGAAACCGTCGAGATCCGAATAGGCGGCATCGAACAGCAGGACGTCTGCGACCGCGTGGGACATCCCGCCGATCTTGAGCACGTTGCTGAGTGCGCGATAGCCCCCGCTGTGCGCGGATAAGACGATGCTGCCTATCCGCGTAGACGATATGACGTTTTGCTCTTTGAGAAACGTTGTGACACCCTGCAGCAAAGCGGCGAAGGCGCCGGGTTCGTGCTGCAAGCGGCCGCCATCGGAGTCGGGCGAGTCGTAGGGTCCCTGGGGGACGACGAGGATGGCATTGACGCGGCTTGCTTCGACCTGCTCGGGCAGGCGGTAGCGCTGCAGCACGTTTGCAACATGGTTATTCCAGCCGTGAAAATGGACGATGAAGTCGGTGCCTGACGGTTGCGCAGAAAAACCGGCGGGAACGAAGATGGCGACCGTGCTGTCATTGTAGTGTTGCGCAAAAGCGTACGTCTTGCCCTCGTAGCTGTGACCGTTCGCTCTGCTTTGGTAAGGAAACGGCGCTTGCGCAAAAGCCCGTAGGATCGTGCGGCCGGCTGCGCTCGTTATCCAGCCGTTGGCATCGTCGGCGCGCGCAGATGATGTCATGCCGACAGCAAGCATAAAGGCAAGCGCGGCGGCAGTGAACCGAGCCGATCTTCGAACAGAGCGCCCTTCTTCCATGAGATTGGGGGCAGGTTCGAAGGGCTAGTCTATGGTTCCCAGTTGCCAGACGTACTTGACGATGAACCGGTTCAAGGTGGCTGTCGCCGCGGGAGTCCCAAAGCTCGTGTACAGGTCGTTCTTGTCCGCCACTCGCCTGTGGAAGATCGCCGCCAGATTCACACCGGGCTGCGCGAACCCGCCCGTGCCTGAAATCGAGCGAAGCGCAATGGTGAGCGAGGAATCTGGGCCAAGCGAGCGGCTCCACGACAGCCGCCTCAGATATTGTCCGTCTGCGCCGCCGCTGAAATTGCGCTCGTACGTCGCTCCAAACCCGAGCAAGACGCTCGTGGACGTGCCAAGCTGGCGCGTCGTGTTAGCGCCGTACTCCTGAACGTACGCATTCCCGAAAGGTCCAGCCGAAAACGACACGGTGCTCGGGGAAGCCGACTGCTCGCGGAACCCGAGGAAAACGGACGATTGATCGAACCGTTGGTCGAACGCGCCTGCATACGTTGGGTAACCGATATTATAGAAGCGCGATTCGCTGGTCTGTTGGCTCAGACTGACGTGCAGCAGCGTCTTGAAGACGACGTCGAGGTTGCCGATCAGATCCGCTTGCCGCACGGCACCGGAGCGGTCGCGAAAGCGGTCGGCGCTGAAAAAGATGCCTTCGCTTTTGATCGGGCCCGAAGCGGCGCCCGGTCCAAGGAAGTTGAGATACGCTTCCGGCCCGCGAAAGTCGGTGAGCGCGGTGAAGCTCGTGCGCGGCGCGAAGTATGGACCGGCGTTGCGGTACCCGAGATAGGTTTCGAAGTTCGGCTTTTGGCTGTCGACGAACGCCATCGTGTTGCGCGCGAGCGACGCGTCGGGGATGAGCGGATTCCATTCGCCGCCTTGGTCCACTCCGAAGATGAGGCCTGAGTGCACGTTGCGGATCTCGGACCCTATCTCTGCGGCCGCGTCGCGGCCCAGCGCGTCGCGCGTCATGGCGCCGTCCGACCAGACCTGCACGGATCCGTCCGCACGTCGATACTTGTATCCGTAGGCAGTGTCATTGAAGCCAGCGCCTTTGACGTTGAGCACGCCGAAGGCGTTGAGGCCGCTCGTTCCCTCGACTTTGACGCCGCTATCGAACGGTCCGATGGCGGGCGTGTAGAAGATCAACGTGTTGGGCACGATGACGCCTGGAAACACATTTGGATTGAAGTACTGCGCGCCACGTGCGAAAAACGGCCGATACTCAGCAAGGCTTCGCTGGAACTGCTGCGGTGCGATCGTTTGCTGGTCGACTTCGACGTTGGAGAAGTCCGGATCTAACGTGCCGACGAAGCGCAGCGAGGACGTGAACGGGTAGACGGCATCGACGCCCGCTACGCGGACGCTTTGCGTGCCGAAGTCGCCGTTGGCCAACGGGAATTGCGTGCGATCGCGGCCCACGCTTTCAAGGCTGTAGACGGCCGCTTGGGGCTTGGGCCGGGCCGTGTTCTGCGCGACATTCAGTCCCTTCAAGGACGGCCAGAAGCGGGCTTCATACGTGGCCGGCCAGTTCGGAGGCTGGTTGTCGAACATCAGCGGATCGTATGCCCAGGTATAGTGCTCGTTCACCGCAGCGACGTTGCGCACGAAGTTGAAGCGCCAGTCATGGCCGTTGGCTGATCCGCCGATGGCCGCGAAGGGGATCACCATCGTGGCCGTCCAGCGGCCTTTTTCGATGTGGGCGGTGGCTTTCCATAACGGATTGAAGCGGCTCGATGCGCTGGCTTGCTGATAGCGCGTGCCCAAGGGAGTCGTTTCGAAGAAGAACACACGCGTGCCGTTGCCGCTCGTGTCGATGCAGACGCCGACGAAATCGTCTGCGCCGAACCCGACGTTGTTCGTCGTCTGCGTGGCGCGAATCGGCAGGTTGGCTTGATCGGCATGAAAGGCGATATAGAGGTTGCGATCGTCGTAGGTCAGCGAGGCGGTTGTCGCCAGCGTCCCCGGAGCGCGCGTCGTGATGTCGAAGAAGCCTTGCGCCTGCAACGCCGACGCCCACTGACTATCGGTGAGTTGTTCTCCGGCTTGGCCCGCAGTCGTGATCTTGGTTGCGCTGAACGATTGATGAGCGTTGGTCGCGGCTTGGGATTGAGCGGTCTGGAGCAAGATGGCGACAGCGAGCGCGCCCGCCTTAAGAATCGATCGAGTCATCACCATGGTGAGATTTGACGTCGCCTGCGCCACCCCCGACCTACAACGGTGACGATTTAGTGCCGAGCATAGACCAAACTCGCAGCGACCTTCTCTTCTTCATCTTAGAGGCGATACAGCGGGCGGATGCGCGGGGCGATGGCGTAGTTTAGTTGGATCACCACGATCAGCGCGATGCTCCAATAGGTGCTGAAAACGCACAGCAAGGCGCCGAATGCGTACAGCGCCTGCGCGCGGACGATGCGCCGTTCGATTGCGGCGCTGATCTGTTCGGTCGTATCCGGTTTGGTTAGCTCGGCTCGCCTCGCGTAGCGCCAACCCACGAATAACATGACGCCGAGGATCAAGATGTTGAGCCAGTACGTGAGCAGGGCGATGCGGTACGTGATGAAGCCCGCGAGCAGCGCGGTCGAGAACGGCATGATCGAGACGAAAAGCAAGAAGGCGATGTGAAGCCATGCGAGGTTGCGATCGGCGCGCGCGAAGCGGTTGAGCTGCGTCTGTTGCCCCACCCAGAAGATGCCGAGCGTCAGGAAGCTCATCAAATAGGCGATGAAGCGTGGCCCGAGCAAGACCAGCGCGCGCCAAAGGTCGTGCTCGGAGTGGATCTTGCCGGTTTCGGGCAGGCGGAGATCGAGCACCAGCAGCGTCATCGCGATGGCGAAGACACCATCGCTGAGCGCTGCCAACCGCTCGAGGCTTTGACCGGCCATAAGGTTGTACAGGGCGCCCATCTCAACCGATCATTCTTGCGATCACACTGGCTTTCATCGTGAAAACTCGACATCCAACGTTGCCAATAGAAGCCCCCTACGAAACAAGACTTCTTGGTTGGCACGGTTTGAAACAAGAGTAGGAGCGAATAGTCGTCGTCCAATTCACACATGCTCAAGACGTTCGTGCCTGCCTGAGGGGCACTGGCATCGGCCCCGTTTAGGGA